>JAIOUW010000002.1 GCA_019931105.1 Flavobacteriaceae bacterium NBU2977
GCCACGGGGACGATGCCGAAAGGAAGCACCGGGCTCCACTCCCCGTCCTGGCCCGCGGTCTGCGACGTCGAACTCTGGCTGTGGAGACCTAAAAGAATTGTAATCAAAAAAGTGAAAGTGTAATTTTTTCTCATAGCGATACTGGGGTTTCTAATTATAGTAGAATTAAAAAACCAAAATTAAGTTGAATCTTTTTTGCATTTCCAATTAATACGGTAAAACAAGATAATTATTCGTTTAGTAACAATTGCATCGTGTTAAACCCTACCTGAGCTTCTTTAAAAGTATACTTGGCAAGGAAAATGAGCACGACAAAATTGTCTGCCCAATATTTGAAATACGTCCAAATACTTATTTTGGATTGAATACTAAAAACGAAATTTTAGTGTTTGTTAGAATACAAAGTTAAATATTTGGTAATGAGCAAAAAGAGAAATCCGTTTTGAATTTCTAGTTTTTCTAAATTAACACCTTCAGGTTATAAGAAATTATTTTTCTAAAATTGAAAGATTACAAATTTGCGTATTTAATCGAATAATTTCCGTCTTTGACGAAATGTGATGACTTATCATGGTAGAATGATAAACAATAACTAATTTTACTTGCAGTATAACTAAACCCACAAAACTTTCATATCCTTGAACTCCAAAGTCTTGCACAAGTCCAAAATTTGGCTTTCTTCTCCACATATGTCTGGCAATGAGCAACAATATGTCAAAGAGGCTTTTGATACCAATTGGATTGCTCCGTTGGGACCAAATGTCGAAGCATTCGAAAGGGATCTCATGCAATATGTTCAGGAGGATTCACATATAGCTGCTTTGAGTTCAGGAACCGGTGCTCTTCATTTAGGTCTGATTCTCTTAGGTGTGAAACAAGATGATGAAGTTTTATGTCAGAGCTTTACGTTTTCGGCCTCGGCCAATCCTATAACATATTTGGGGGCTAAGCCTATTTTTATCGATAGTGAGGAAGAAACATGGAACATTTCCCCAGAATTGCTGGAAAAGGCAATCATAGAAAGAATAGCGCAAGGAAAAAAACCGAAGGCGATTATTGCCGTTCACCTTTATGGGATGCCATATAAGGTTAGGGAGATACGTGAGATATCCTTAAAATATAGTATTCCTGTTCTTGAAGATAGTGCCGAGGCATTAGGAAGCTCTTATCATGGTGTCAAGTGCGGTACATTTGGGGATGTCTCAATATTTTCCTTCAATGGCAATAAGATTATCACGACTTCTGGAGGGGGGGCACTATGTACTAAGGACAAAAATATGAAGAAAAGAGCAATTTTTTTGGCAACACAGGCCAGGGATGAAGCGCCTCACTATCAACACTCCCGAGTTGGGTATAATTATAGGATGAGCAATGTACTTGCCGGAATAGGGAGAGGTCAAATGGAAGTTCTTGACAATCGTGTAAACGCCAGAAGAAATAACTATTTTTACTACAAAGAGCATTTGGGAAGTTTGGATGGGATAGGGTTTTTGGAGGAGCCAAAAGGTTGTTATTCAAATCGTTGGCTGACCTGCTTAACAACCCGCTCAAAAGAACAAAGGGAGTGGGTTCGATTGGCCTTGGAGGAAGAAAATATTGAGTCTAGACCTCTATGGAAACCTATGCACCTTCAGCCGGTGTTTAAGAACAGCCTAAGTTTTGTCAACGGCGTATCCGCAGGGTTGTTCGAACGCGGACTTTGCCTACCAAGTGGTTCAAATCTTAGTAGGGTTGACCTTGATAGAACAATCGAAATAATTAAGAGGGTTATCGTATGATACAAAATTATATCACACAGAATGCCAATCGCTATGCCTCAAAATGGTTGGTTTTGATTATTGATATAATCTCATCATGCATTGCATTTGTATTGGCCTATTGTATTCGTTTTAATCTGTCATTTGACTTCGATGTCGAGAAACTTTACATACAACTTCCTGTTGTTGCCATTATATCGGCAATTGCCTTTCTTATTGTAGGCTCTTACAAAGGCGTTGTTCGACATACCGGGGTTCGCGACGTATACAACGTTTTTAATGCTGTTTGTCTTTCAAGTATCATTATGATTGCGGTCGTTCTCATAAATAAGGAATTTGGATTCTTTCCAGACTTCACCATTTTTCTCAGTATAATAATTATTTATAGCTTACTTGCTTTCATTGGCCTTACCGCTTCGCGATATATGTTCAAAGCGCTTTATAACAGCTATGCGATTCGCGACCTAAAGGTGAACAAGAATGTACTCATATATGGAGCTGGTGAATCGGGAATCCTTACACATAACGCACTTACCAACCATTCTAAAAGCAGGGCGAGAGTCGTTGGTTATATAGATAATGACAATCAAAAGGCCGGAAAACAAATCAATGGTGTAAAGGTCTATCATAACAATGTATTGACCAAGGATTTTTTGACCAATAAGAACATCTCTGAAGTTATTTTCTCAATTCAGAATATCGCACCCAAAAAATTAAGGAGTTTGGTAGAAGGTCTTGTTGAACTACCTGTTCAGGTTAAGATTGTACCTCCGGTTGAAGATTGGATTAATGGTGAATTGAGAGCGTCTCAGATTAAGCAGGTGCAAATAGAAGATTTATTGGATAGGGCTCCAATAAGTATCAAAAATGAGAAAATCGAAAAAGAATTTTTGAACAAAACGATTTTGGTAACAGGCGGAGCGGGTTCAATTGGAAGTGAAATCGTAAGACAAATATGCCAGTATGATTACAAATCCCTGATAATTATTGATCAAGCTGAATCGGCGCTGTATGATCTTCAACAAGAGTTAAAGCAGAACGGTTACCATAATTTCATTCCTATTGTTGGGGATATTCGCGACAAGAACAGGCTTAATGCTATTTTCCAGGAACACAAGCCAAATATGGTTTTTCATTCCGCGGCATACAAGCACGTTCCGTTGATGGAATACAATTCTTACGAGGCCATTAAAATTAACATTGGTGGTACAAAGACCGTAGCGGATTTATCAATAAGCCATAAGGTAGAGAAGTTTGTTTTTATATCTACCGATAAGGCCGTCAATCCAACCAATGTTATGGGTGCTACCAAAAGGATAGCTGAAATGTATATAAGTTGTATGGAACAACAGAAAAAAACCAAGTTCATAACCACAAGATTCGGTAACGTTTTAGGCTCGAACGGATCGGTAATCCCATTATTTAGAAAGCAAATCGAAAAAGGAGGCCCATTGACATTGACTCACAAAGACGTAACTCGGTATTTTATGACAATTCCGGAAGCTTCTCAACTGGTTTTGGAGGCAGGTGTTATGGGCGATGGTGGAGAAATCTTTATTTTTGATATGGGGGAGTCTGTGAAAATATTTGATTTGGCCAAGAACATGATAAAATTATCGGGGTTGAGTTATCCTGAGGATATTGATATTAAGATAACTGGTCTTCGACCAGGAGAGAAACTTTATGAAGAGCTATTGGCTAATGGAGAAAATACATTGCCAACCTATCATAGAAAAATAAAAATAAGTAAAGTAAGAGAATTGGACTATGCAGCGGTTAGATCCAAGATAGACGAATTGTGCATAACAAATATGTTTTTCAGTGGAAATGCGGTTAAGTTGATGAAAGGTATAGTGCCGGAATATGTGTCTAGCAATTCCGAACTATGCGAATTGGACGACAGGCGTACTTCTTCAGATGATGACAAGCCAACTTTAAAAGTGGTTCAATCATAATATTTTAGTAAACTTGCAGTTCTAATTAAATACAATCGACTTTTCATGGTTTCTAAGAAATATTATTCTGAGTTAAAACAACTTTGCCTATTATCTATTTGTTGTTTTTTAGCAGTCTCCTGTGCTTCGAAAAAAGACGTTGTTTATTTTCAAGACACAAGTGACTATGAAACAATTATAAGTGACAACTCGCACACCAATAAATTTAAGATAGATGATGTGTTGAGTATCCATGTTTCTACACTCGACCCTTTGGTTAGTATGCCCTTTAATTTGTACAAAGGTGCAGAAGAGGGAGGAATACGAGCTGAACAGGTAAACTATATTATTGACAAAAATGGGGAGATTGATTTCCCGGTAATTGGCGCGGTGAAAATCGCTGGGCTTACCCCGGAGGAGACCAAGGGTCTTTTAAAAGAAAAATTGACTCCTTATTTGAAAGATGCCATTATCAATATTAGGTTGAAGAATTTCACCGTAACGGTTTTGGGAGAGGTAAACAGGCCGGGTACGTACCCCGTATTAGGGGAACAGATAACAGTTCTTGAAGCATTGGGGCTGGCAAATGACCTTACCATTAAAGCAAGGCGCGATAATATTTTGATAATACGCGATTTTAATGGTACTAAGGTATCCACCCGAATAGACTTGACCAAGAAGGAGGCACTTAATTCACCTGTTTATTATCTGACACAGAACGATGTCGTGTATGTTCAACCTAACAATTCTGCGGTGGCTTCTTATGGTTTAGATAACCGAGCAACTATATGGGTTTCAATTGCATCCGTATTAATTACCTCCACCGTATTGTTTATTACAAGAAACTGAAAAAGTCTT
Source organism: Flavobacteriaceae bacterium NBU2977 (assembly GCA_019931105.1). GTDB lineage: Bacteria > Bacteroidota > Bacteroidia > Flavobacteriales > Flavobacteriaceae > Meishania > Meishania litoralis. Next base: position 4,550 of record JAIOUW010000002.1, read on the forward strand.
ATTTCCTAAAAATTAAATTTTAGAATGGTTACAGATTCCCAGGGTTTATCCGGTGATGGCGCGGATTTAAAGGATGTTATCTCGAGATATGCGGCGCAGTGGAAATGGTTTGTCTTAACAACTATAATATCCTTAGTGTTAGCATTTATCTATATAAGGTATGCCACTCCTGAATATGCCGCCAAGGCAAAGATTCAGATCATCGAGGACAAGGGATCCGGTTCGGAGCTTTCTGCTTTTCAAGACCTGAATCTTTTAGGAGGCATGAAGAACAAGGTTGAGGATGAGATAGAAATACTTAATTCCAGATCCAATTTTTTGGAAGTTGTCGACAATCTAGATTTGAATGTTCGTATAATTGCGTTGGGCAATGTTAAAGATTCTGAAATCTATAAAAATAGGCCTTTCAATATCAACTTTATAGAGAGCGATTCTATAATTAATTCTGCAAGCTTCGAATTTTTTATTGAATTGTCGTCTGAAACAACGTTTGGCTTTAGCCTTGAAAGAGATAGTCCATTAAAAATTTACTCTTATGGAAAAAACATCACCACAAAAGAAGTTGGCGATATTGTGATTACACCGAATCTACCCTATTTCAACAATTACAAAGGCGAAAAAATTAAAGTTTCAATTGACCCTGTCTTTATAGTGGCGGAAGGTTATCAAAAAAGTATAAGTATTTCCCCTGCGGAAGAGTTATCCAATATTATTGATATTACTCTTAATAATCCAATTAAACAAAAGGGTATCGATATCATCAATGAATTAATTTTAACATATAATAAAAATGCCATAGAGGATAAGAAGGTTGTCGCCGATAGAACTTCGGAATTTATCAATAATCGTATTCAACTGATTGCATCCACATTGACAACAGTGGATCAAGATGCCCAAGAGCTAATGACTGAAAAGGGTATAACAGGAAGCGGCTTAGAGGTAGGAGCTGCTGTGCAGGTGAGTGCGGCCAGTCGTCAACAACTTGACAATGCAAGAAATCAGTTGGATATTGTAAGCAATTTAAAAAACTATATCTCAGGGGAGTCGGGATATAATACTATGCCTGTCGTTGATGTAGGTAACGGCGCAATTGCGCAGACTACTGCGAAATACAATGAATTGGTAGCTGAAAGGAATAGGCTACTTAAAAGTGCTGACGCGCAAAATCCAATTATCGTAAATTTAGATCAGCAGTTAGATCAACTAAAAAGTACTATGCAATCTAGTTTGGTCGCTATGGAGCGAAACGTTGGAATGACGGTTGGGACTCTCCAAAACCAAATGGGCCGTATTCAAGGAACTATATATTCTGCACCCAGAAATCAGCGTGATTTACGAAATATTACTAGAAAGCAGGAGACAACGGAATCATTATATCTCTATTTGCTTCAGAAACGTGAAGAATCTCAGATCATGGCGGCTTCAAGTCCGGCTAAATCAAAAGTAGTCGATAGTGCCTACCTTGAAGGAGACACTCCTGTTACTCCTAAGAAGCCTCTTATTTACTTGGCTTCCTTTATACTTGGTCTACTTGTTCCCTTTTCGGTCCTATACAGCAAAGATTTGTTGGATAATAAGATTCATAACAAGACCGGACTTGAAAAACTGGTCAAAGATGTACCCGTATTGGCCGAGCTACCGCGATTAGCAAAAAAAGACCAACAATTGGTAAATAAGGATGATCGTTCGGTATTGGGAGAATCATTAAGGATTCTGCGAACAAATCTTGACTATATAATAAAATCAAAAGGAGGACGTAACAATGTAATATTTGTAACTTCCAGTGTTCCAGGGGAAGGAAAGACCTTTTTGTCTTCTAACCTAGCGATGATATTCGCAAGCACTGATAAGAAGGTATTGTTAATAGGTGCCGATATTCGTAATCCAAAACTGTATACTTTTTTCAATAGTAAGGATGTGGACAAGTTAGGAAAGCCAGGAAGAAATAAGGATGCAGGCCTTACCGAGTTCTTATACGACGATTCTTTGACTTCTAAAGATATCATAAATCCGATGCTCGTTCATACCAATACGATTGACGTTATATATTCAGGTAAGATTCCGCCGAACCCTTCTGAGCTTTTAATGAGCTCGAGAATGAAAGACCTGATTCAGGAAGTATCGCTTAAATATGATTATGTAGTAGTTGATACTGCCCCATTAATGGTTGTAACGGATACTTTACTGATAAGTGAATATGCAGATCATATAATTTATGTGACAAGGGCAGGTTCCACTGAAACCAAGGTTATTGAGTATCCTTTGAAACTGAGAAAAGAAGGCAAACTGAAAGGACTTTCCTTCATTGTCAATGATGTCAAGGACTCTAACCTTGGATATGGCGGCAAATACGGCTACGGCTATGGAAAAACTACCAAAAAGTGGTGGAAATTCTAATCAGCTAAAATTGTAGATCGTTCTTTCAATTATAGGAAGCAAGGTATCCAATAATTTATTTGTAACTTTTATTTCTTTCAGGCCTTCTAGCTGTGTTTTGTTGTGAACATCAGAGGCCAAAAAATTGATGAGGTCTGCCTCCAGCAGTTTCATTGCGGTTTGTTGAACTTCCTTGCCATAAAATTCACCTAAAGACAATAGGTTCATCTGAAATAAGACACCTTGATCCTTCATCTTTTGATATTTTTTGAACTTCTTTTGGAGAAATACATATCTTTCCGGGTGGGCCAAAATAGGGAATAATCTATGCTCGGCAATTTTCTTGATTGCTTCGTCGAAATTTATCGAAGCCTGTAAATAAGACATTTCTACCAAAAGATAGTTGTTCTGAAGCGTCATAACTTCACCATTTGCCAATAAGTTCTCAAAATTTGAGTCTATCATATGCTCTGCCGACGCTTCGACGGAAATATGGTTTAAATCGTTGATCGCAAGGCCATGATTCAGTATTTCCAATGATTTTGAAATGGTTCCCGGATTGTTTGGGTAATAATTGTCCATAATATGGGGGGTAGCTATAAAATTTTGAATTCCGTATTCAGAAAACCCCTTTATCAGTGCTATGGATTCCTCAACTGTTTTGGCGCCGTCGTCTACTCCCGGTAAAATATGGTTATGTATATCTATAAATCCTTTTAGGGCATCTATCAGGTATTTTTTCCTGTTAAAAATGGTTAGCATTTATTTTCAATTTATGGGTAAAAATACCATTTCTACGGTAACTCTTGCCAATAAATAGGTCTGTAGTTCGGTTTCATAATGATCCTATCGAAAATACTTGTTAAAGTTTTGTTTAAATTTTGATTCTCATTGCCCGACTTTTATTGAATTGCCTCCTTATTCATTATATTGTGCTGTAAGCTGATACTAAATCAAATACTAACTCACACAAATATGAAAAGAAGAGATTTTGTTCAATTGACCGGTCTCGGTGCAGGTGCGTTGTTGTTGCCGTCCACAATGATGGGCAATAGTATTCCCGCCGAAGCGCTTTTAAGCCCGGGAATGGACATTGTTGTCAAAAAAAGAATGGCCGATGTAGCCCTTAATACTGCAAAATCCATGGGTGCTACATATGCCGATGCTAGAATTGGTAGGTACCTGAACCAATATGTCTTTACACGAGAAGACAAAGTACAAAATGTGGTCAATACCGAATCTTTTGGAATAGGAATTCGCGTAATCGCCAATGGTACTTGGGGTTTTGCCTCTACCAATAGCGTTACTGAAGACGGTATCAAAAAAGCTACCGAACAGGCGGTCGCCATTGCCAAGGCAAATTCTAAGTTTCAGAAAGAGCCGGTAAAATTGGCACCTGTAATAGGCCAAGGCGAGGTTTCTTGGAAAACAGCGGTAAAAAAAGATTTTAAAGATGTTCCGGTATCCGAAAAGGTGGATCTTTTGTTGCGTGCCAACTCGGCAGCATTGCAAAATGGTGCCAACTTCGTGAATTCCGCACTTTTTATGGTTAACGAGCAGAAATATTTCGCCTCTACCGATGGTTCTTATATCGATCAAGATATTCATCGGATCTGGCCAACCTTTGGAGTAACGGCAGTAGATCAGGGAGCGGGCAAGTTCAAGACACGACAAGCCATGAGTGCCCCAATGGGCATGGGGTATGAATATATGGATGGATTGGATTCTGAAAAGTTGGACGGTGCCGCAGGACTAAAACTGTACCGTAATAGCTATGATATGGTCGAAGATGCTACGATTGCCGCCCAACAGGCCAAAGAGATGCTGAACGCTAAATCGGTCGATCCAGGAAAATATGACTTGGTGCTCGAACCCAACCATTTGGGCCTTACCATTCATGAATCGGTAGGGCATCCAACCGAATTGGACCGTGTACTGGGCTACGAAGCCAATTACGCGGGGACCAGTTTTGCGACGATGGATAAATGGAAATCTGGAGACTTCAAATATGGTAGCGACATCGTGAATATAGTTGCCGATAAGACCCAACCAGGGTCTTTAGGTGCCGTAGGATATGATGATGAGGGCGTAAAATGTAAAAAGTGGGACATCATTAGAAACGGAATTCTGGTCAACTACCAGGCCATTCGTGATCAGGTGAACATGATCGATCAAAATGAATCGCACGGCTGTTGCTACGCTCAGAGCTGGAATGACGTACAATTTCAGAGAATGCCCAATATTTCGTTGGAGGCGGGCAAGGATCCCTACTCCATCGACCAGATGATAAAAGATGTCGAAAAAGGTATTTATATCGCCGGACGCGGCTCTTATTCAATCGACCAGCAACGTTATAACTTTCAGTTCGGCGGCACCGTATTTTACGAAATTAAGAATGGCGAGATCGTTGGTATGTTGAACGATGTAGCCTATCAATCCAATACACAGGAATTTTGGAACAGCTGTGTAAAAATATGTGACCAAAATGATTACCGATTGTTCGGTTCCTTTTTTGACGGTAAGGGGCAACCTTCCCAGATAAGTGCGGTTTCCCATGGTAGTTCTACTTCGCGGTTCAACGATATCAATGTAATCAATACAGGTAGAACCATTTAATTTCAGTCTCAAAAAAAATAATATAATGGCAATATATACAGAAAATGAAGCTCGGAGAATAATGGAAAAAGCCCTTAGCTTTTCCACCGCCGATGCTTGCGAGATAAATTTAAGTGGCAGTGAAAGCGGCAATATTCGATATGCGCGTAATTCAGTTTCCACTTCGGGGCACCGATCCAATCAGACTTTGGTGGTACAGTCAAATTTTGGAAAACGTTCGGGTACGGCCACGATTGATGAATTTGATGACGAATCGTTGAAAAGGGTAGTGGCAAGGGCGGAGGAGTTGGCCAAGTTATCACCTGAAAACCCCGAATTTATGGAACCTTTGGGGCCACAATCATACGATTCATCAGTGAGTTTCGTTCAGGCAACCGCTGATATAGCTCCCGAATATCGGGCCGAAGTGGCAAATAGTAGTATTGCACCGGCAATGGCCAAAGATGTTACCGCGGCTGGCTTCTTGAATGACTCCTCAAGTTTTAGCGCGATGCTCAATTCAAATGGGCTTTTTGCCTATAATAAAGAGACCAATGCGAATTTTACGGTTACAATGCGTACCAATGACGGTACCGGATCTGGTTGGGTGACAAGAGACTACAACGATATTGCAAAGTTCGATGCGGCAGAGGCCTCTAAAATCGCCATCGATAAAGCGGTCATGTCAAGGGAGGCAAAAGCTATCGAACCCGGAAAATACACCGTTATACTTGAACCTTCGGCCGCCCAAGGCCTTTTGAACGGTTTACAGTACGCACTAGACGCCAGACAGGCTGACGAAGGTAGAAGTTTTATGTCAAAAGAGGGGGGCAATAAAATGGGTGATAAGATCGTCGATGAACGAGTTAATATTTGGTCGGATCCTTTGCACCCCGATGCGCCAACGGCAACATGGAATGGCGCTGGGCAGCCACTGAAAAAAACAATCTGGATAGAAAACGGCGTTGTAAAGAATCTGGCCTATAGCCGATATTGGGCCGAGCAAAAAGGAGTAGATCCCCTGCCTTCGCCGAGCAATTTTATAATGGCGGGCGGCGATGCTTCTTTAGATGAACTTATCAAAAGTACCAAGAAAGGTATTTTGGTTACCCGGCTTTGGTATATCAGGTCTGTAGACCCGCAAACGCTATTATATACCGGTTTAACGAGGGATGGAACATTTTATATTGAGAATGGGGCCATCAAGCATCCGGTCAAAAATTTCCGCTTTAATGAAAGTCCGATCATTATGCTGAACAATTTGGAAACTCTTGGCGAGCAGGCAAGGGTCGATGGTAATCTGATTCCTTATATGAAAATAAGGGACTTTACCTTTACCAGTTTGTCGGATGCCGTTTAGATTATATTTGGAGCGAACAAAGCTGGTTGTCAAGATAAGTTCATGACAGCCAGTTTTCTTTTTATGGATTGAAATAAGTCGATGAAAGTTGAACAACGAGTTTTTCTTTACAAGATTGCAATATGAGTCAGGTGATTGGGATGTGGATCAACGAATGCCTTCGAATCTCTTGAATTCCTTGGTGGAATATACTACCCTTGCCGTAGACAAAAAGGAAAATATCATCCCACTTGGGGGTGACGATATTTTTAAATGTCCGTTCTGCTATCTTTCCGGTCATAAGTTGGTACAGTTTACCAAAAAAGAACGGGAAAACTTTGAAAAATACGTCAACAATGGAGGTTTTGTTTTCGTTGATGATTGCAATCATGATATCGACGGACTTTTTGCCAAATCGTTCGAACGTCAAATGGAGGAAATTTTTGGTACTGAAGCGCTTAAGAAGATTCCGAACGACCATGAACTTTATACCATTTTTTTTGAGTTCGAAGATGGGCCTCCCACGACCTCGCAAGAATTGAACGGCTGGGGCGACGACCTGGTACATGAATATTTAAAGGGCATTGAAGTAAATGGTAGAATAGGAGTTCTATATAGCAACAAAGATTATGGTTGTGAATGGGACTATGATTTTCGCAATAAGCGTTGGTACAAAATAGACAATACCCGCTTTGCGGTAAATATCGTGATGTACGCACTTACATCGTAAATACGAAATGAATGGACAAACAATTGATGGAAGTTAAAAAAGAGGTCGAATCATTGACTTCGAAACTTGCCGATCTGAAAAAGGAAATAGGCAAGGTGATCATAGGGCAAGAAGAGACCGTTGAGCACCTATTGATTACTTTTTTGGCCGGAGGTCATGCATTGCTCGAAGGTGTACCCGGTTTGGCAAAAACCCTAATGATAAAAACATTGGCACAGGCAATCGACCTGAAGTTCAGAAGAATTCAGTTTACCCCTGACCTGATGCCCTCCGATATTATCGGCACGGAAATTTTGGAGGAAGACCATACTACGGGCAAAAAATTCTTTGAATTTAATAAAGGGCCAATTTTTGCCAATATCATTTTGGCCGATGAGATCAATCGCACCCCTCCAAAGACACAGGCGGCGCTTTTGGAAGCAATGCAAGAGTTCGAGGTAACCTATTCAGGAAAGACTTATGATCTTGACAGGCCCTTTTTTATTTTAGCTACCCAAAACCCAATAGAACAATCGGGAACCTTTCCCTTGCCCGAAGCGCAGCAAGACCGTTTTCTCTTTTATATAAAGATAGGTTATCCATCAGAGTCGGAAGAATCCACTATTCTGAAAAGTACTACGGGAACCCAAAAAGAAGCGATTAAAAATATTGTGACGGGCGAAGAAATCCTTCGCTTACAACAATTGGTGCGTGAGGTTCCGATTAGCGATGACCTTATTGGTTATGTCGGTCGTATTGTACGTGCCACCAGACCTGAGACTACTTCCGACGACTATGTAAAGCAATGGGTCGACTGGGGGGCGGGCCCGAGGGCGGGTCAGGCCATGATTCTGACGGCCAAGGCGAGGGCGCTTCAAGCAGGCCGCTTGGCCGTTACCCTTGATGACCTCGAACATGTGGCATTACCTGTATTAAGACATCGTATCATTGTCAATTTTAGGGCAGAGGCCGAAGGAATTGATGCTGATCAGGTAACCTGTCAACTTTTGAAGACGATACAATTCTCCGCAAACGGAATCTAATGTTCTTTTAGTAAAGTGAAGCAAGACTACCATCAGTTATTGAAACCCGATATTATTAACAGCGTTTCCGGCTTATCATTGATAGCAAGGATAATCGTTGAGGGGTATCTCTCGGGACATAATCGTAGTAGGAGGGTAGGAGCGGGACTTGAATTCAGCCAATATCGGGGTTATGAACAAGGTGATGATATGCGTTTGTTGGATTGGAAAATGTTGGCCCGTTCGGGAAGGTATTATATCAAGCAATCGGAAATCGATACACATATTTCGGTAAAATATATTCTCGACACCAGCAAATCTATGGCCCACGAAGAGAACGGGTTATCAAAAATAGATCATGTAAGGGTCTTGGTAGCCTCACTGGCCTATTTGTCACAAAAACAAGGAGATGCCGTAGGTCTTTTCACGGTCAATGATGAGAACATCTTCGGTTTGAACCCGACCGTTCGGAAACAGCATTTCAATCGTATACTCCACGAATTGGTTCGATTACAGGTCAAAGGAAAATGGCCCGATAATTCCATGACAATCGATAAACTACATGACCGAAGCCGCAAAGAACTAATTCTCTTCTTTACCGACCTGTATGAGCATAATACGGAGCTAATGACCATGATCAAGGGTTTGAAGACGATTAGAAATGAAGTTGTCGTAATGCATATAATGGGGCAAAAAGAGCTTGAATTCAACCATTCTGGCCCGGCGATTTTTGAAGACCTGGAAACGGGTTTGCGTATTAGGGTTGATGCCAAGGAGGCCAAAGCAAAGTATTTGAGCGCATTGGGTTTGATGATTTCCGATACCAAAGAACTCTTGTGGTCAAATGGCATAGGATATCATTTGTTCAATTTGGGTGAACCCATTGGCGATACCCTACAGGTCTTTTTAAAACAGCGAAGTAGATTGCTATGACTTTTCTTGACCCTAAATATCTTTGGGCACTTTTGTCGGTTCTCGTTCCGATAACCATACACTTGTGGAGCAGAAAAAAAGTCATTGTAATCAAAGTAGGTAGCATCCGTTTTTTGGAATCCTTAAATCCTAAACAGACCAATAGCATAAAATTGAACGAAATATGGTTGCTGATTTTGCGAATGTTGATTCTCGTTCTCCTTTCCTTTTTAATGGCGCAGCCCAGAATCAAGGGAAACTCTCAGCATACGGCCATTACGTATCTCGTCGAACCTTATTTATTGACTCATTCTAAAATCGGTGCTTTGCTGGATTCGCTTCCGGAAAACAGTGTTAGATCGTTTCAATCGGGATTTCCTGTGTTGGAAAATGCCGATTCGGGGAGTGGCACGCACAATACTCCAAATTACTGGCAATTGGCCTACGAAATGGAAGACCTACCATCGGATAGTATGGTGGTTTTCACTCGTGGGTTTCAAAAAGGTATTAAGGGAATGCGCCCAAAAATAAGGGCTAATGTGAGATGGGTTCTCTTTGAAACGGATGAACCCTCAGACGGAGTGGTCGAAGCTGCTATTGATGGTGACGATATATCGCTATTAAGGGTCAACGGCAATCACAGGCATCTGGCCTTTGAAAAAGAAATACTGTCAAGGAACAGTGACCAACTAAAGATTGATTCCAAAAATGATAGTGTTGAAATAACTTTAAGTGCTGGACAGATAATACTGCCTTTGCTCAAAAAAGAATCGATTGGTGTCCATCTGTTTTACGAGGATAGCCTCTCGGATCAAATGAAATATCTGGAGTCCGCTTTTAGGGCCATCGACAAGTATCTGGACAAGAAAATAGAAATACATTCCGAAAAAATCACAGGAACCATTGATTCCACCGATTTTGAATATCTTGTTTGGCTCAGCGGAAAGCCAACGCCCAAAAATTCGGGAAGAATTCTTTTGTACCGCCCCGACGATCTGGCAAATGAGCTTATAGTTCCTGCGATGGTGAAGAATGTTTTTCATTTGACAAGACCGTTGAATTCCGAAAACATAATTAAAGACCATTTAGCGGAACAATTGATCGCTACTCTTGACCTTCATCTTGATCTGGAGGAAAAAATATTGCCCTTTGATAGACGTACTTTGGCTTTGGACGAACTCCGACCGACTAAAATTGTGTCTCCAAAAAAGAAGGAACATTTTCATTTGCTTGACCTATCCCCATGGATATGGGGCCTACTCGCCGTACTACTCATTGGGGAACGAATTATATCAAAATACCGAGGGCAATGAAAGAATCGGGAAAGGAGATATTGATAGCATTGCATAATAGATGGAAATTACGGTTGTTCCTAGAAATAGTATTGTACGCAATTGGCCCAACAATACTCTGTTACTTTCTCGGATTCAATTGGATCTGGACTTTGGGCCTTTTCTTTTGTTTGTTGTTGATATTGACCGTGATAAAAAAACCATGGCGATCGACATTGAATAGGCTGGCCAGTTACATCGATCAAAAAATGAAATCAGTCGAACACAGCTCGAGCCTTTTATTGCAGCCCCCTGAACAGCTTTCAAGTTTGGCAAGACTGCAAAGTCAAAAAGTGCTTCGTACACTGGTAAGCAATGACAGCTCCATATTACCCATAAAAGGTCTCAAAAGGGCAAGTATTGCGGCCTTTTTATGCATAGGTATAGGTTTTTTGTTCTCTAAGTCGGGAATTGCAGAGAGCCTTTGGTCCACAAAAAGAGATGCTTTTGAAAATGGGATTATCGACTTTCGACCGGTCGATTCTTTGGCCGTTGAAACGCTCCGGCCAAAAGTAGAAAGCCAAAAGGTGATCATAAGCTATCCATCATATACGGGCAAAAGGCCTGTGACTACTTCAAATATGAATATCAGGGCTTTGGAAGGATCCCGTTTGACCTGGAACATCAAATTCGATTCTCAGGTAGATAGTGTAATTCTTGAAACGAACGATAAAAACCGTCTCATGCGATTGACCGATGGGTTTTACATAGAATCCTCGACTTTGAAGGAACCGGGGTTTTATAACTTCCGTTTTACGGATGCGCGAGGGGGTACTTATGCTTCCGACCTTTATGCATTGGAGGTTATCCGCGATCAGCCTCCATCCCTTGAAATACAAGGTATTAAGCCATTCGAAGCATTTGAATTCGCCGAATCGAAGCATTTGAAGTTGACAGCCTTGATCAATGACGATTATGGCATTGCCGCAGCGGAAATAATTGCGACCGTCAGCAAAGGTTCTGGGGAATCGGTCAAGTTCCGTGAAGAGAAGTTGGCTTTCGACACAGAGGTCATAGGAAGTAAAAAAAGTCTTGAATTATCAAAAAAAATAGATTTGGATATGCTTGAAATGGAACCCGGCGATGAGCTCTATTTCTATGTTGAGGTGCTTGACACCAAGCGTCCCACGGCCAATTCCAGTCGTAGTGAAACATTTTTTGCCGTAATCAAAGATACGGTCTCAAATCATTTCGCGGTAGAAGGCACTATGGGCGCCGACTTGATGCCCGATTATTTTCGTAGTCAGCGACAGTTGATCATCGACACCGAAAAACTGATTGCCGATAAGGGGCAATTGACCGAACACGAGTTTAATTCCACAAGCAATGAACTGGGTTTTGACCAAAAGGCCCTACGATTAAAATATGGCGAGTTTATGGGTGATGAGGCCGATTCGGGAATTCAAGGAGGGCAACCTTCCTTGGATGATGACCATAGCGATACCGAAGACCCCTTGGCTGAATTCACCCATGACCACGATGGTGATAACGAGCACAATCTTGTAGATCACGAACATGAAGAGGATGATGAAGAAAATGTAAAGGGAGATCCTTTGCACGATTACCTGCACAATCATGATGACCCTGAAGAATCGACCTTGTTCACGCAGTCGTTGAAAAGCAAGTTACAACAGGCCATGGCCGAAATGTGGGATGCCGAACTTCATTTACGTTTGTATACGCCCGAAAAGTCGTTGCCCTATCAATACAAGGCGTTAAAATTGATTCAGGAAATCAAGAACAGTGCACGTATTTATGTACACCGCATCGGTTTCGACCCTCCCCCCATAAAAGAGGAAGTACGATTGACGGGTGATATTGACGAAGTCAATACTTTTCAAAAAAAGGCTGAACTAGAAATCACCCCGGTATATCCTAATATTCGTGAAGCTATCAAGATTATTGAAAAATTGAAAAACAGTGATATTGCGATTTCGCAGAACGACAGATCTTTATTTAAGATGGCCAGTAATGAACTGGCCGGCAAGGCAATTGAAGAACCCGGCAAATATTTGAGTACCCTGCAAGGCCTGAAATGGTTGACTGAGGATATTGAAATAACCAAAGGATTATTGAACAGGGTGCAAGAAGGACTGTTTTCCGTGATTCCGCGGTCTGACCCTTACACTGATAGCGGCGCGCTTTTCACCAATGACCTTGACAATCTGCTTTTAAAAGAATTGGAAACCTATGACTAATAGTTTCGTATTCTTAAACGAACCATGGTTCTGGCCCGTGATAAGTAGCGCGGTTTTTATCTTTTTGTTCTTCGTTTGGAAGGAATGGCCCGATTCTTCAAAAAAGAGGTTGTCTTTCAAGATTTTCTTAGCATTATCGGCAATAGTATCATTGGCATTGATCGCTCTGAGGCCAGCCCTTCGACATGAACTTGAAACGGGACTGGCGGTATTGATAACGGAAGGGGCCGACAACTCTAGGTTGGATAGCTTGGAAAAAAGAAATAAAAATATCAAAAAGATCATTTATTCGAAGAATCGGTCCCTGCAAAGGCAGTTGGACTCCGTTAGTTCTTTATTTGTGTTGGGGCACGGCCTTGAGCCGTTCGATTTATGGCAGTTTGAAGAAATCCCCGTGACCTACTTGGGGGGCGAGCCAATAAAAGGTATTGTAAAATTGAAGTATGATGTACAAAATACAATTGGTAATAATTTAGAAATCAAAGGGTTGTATCAAAACCCCAAAAAAGGAAATAGAATAATCATACAAGAACCGGGGGGTGCGGTGCTCGATTCTGTTTTTTTGGATGATGTTCACTCACAGCAGTTCAGGTTTTCGGTCGATTTAAAAATCTCGGGAGATTTTGTGTATCAATTGATCGAAAAAGATTCTACGGGACTTGAAATTAATTCTGAACCTGTTCCGATTTCGGTTGTGAGGAAGGATCCGTTGCGAATAATGATAATCAATAGCTTCCCGACCTTTGAGTCAAAATATCTAAAGAATTTTCTTGCCGAAATGGGGCATAAGGTATTGGTAAGAAGCCAAATGACCAAGGGTAGATATAAGTTTGAATACCTTAATAGTGAACGGACTCCTATTTATGAACTTTCCCGTGAAAATTTGCGAAAGTTCGACGTCGTTTTGATCGATACCGATTCTTATGTGAACTTTTCCGCAAGATCATTTCAAACACTTATTAACGCTGTGAAAGATGATGGCCTTGGAATTTTCATTCAACCCAATGCCAGTTTTTTTCAATTGTCGGAAGGCAAATCCCACTTTAATTATGATAGATTAACAACAACTGAAGTTTCATTTTCTCGATGGCCGAAGAATACATTTAGAATCTACCCCTATAGAATAAGGGATGATTTTTTAGTTGAGCCGGTTCAGGTTTCTAAAAGATCGATTCTATCCGCTTACAAAAGAATAGGCAAAGGTAGGGTGGGTTCAACCGTTTTACGGGATACCTATCGACTAATGTTAGAAGGTAACAGTGTCGTCTACAAACAATTCTGGACAGAGATTATCGGCGCCATTGCCAACAAAGAGGTCATTACAACAGAATTTGAATCAGAAACAATGTTCGCTGAAGAGCACCATCCCTTTAATTTTAAATTACGAACGACTAAATCGTCGCCAGCACTATTTGAAAGGGATAATGTTCAAATTCCCTTGAAGCAGCATCCGGATTTCCCAGATCTATGGATGGGAACGGTTTATCCAAGAAATCACGGCTGGAATCAATTGACAATCGCTGGTGACAGTACATCGAGCCATAATTTTTTTGTTCTTGATTCCAATCAGTGGAATACCAAAAGAATAGCCCAAAAAATCGAGCAGAATGAACGAAAGTTTGCACATAATGCTTCGAGGTTTGAGAAAAAAATGGTACTTGACCCTATAGACAATATTTGGTTTTTCCTTGTTTTCTTAGTGGCCATTGCCTTACTATGGGTTGAGCCAAAACTTTTTGAATCCCGGTAAGAATTTTACCCTGGCCCTTATAACGTAATCCGATAATATTTTGCGAAACTTCATTATTTGAATGTTTTTTCAATCCATAAATAAATTTTGGTCATAGCGATTCTGCGATGCTTCGATTTCTCCTAAAGCCATTACTACAAGGCTTCATCGGTAAATTGTAGTCATCATTCATTGTGGAATGTAGTTAAAACGATATTTGCGTACTTAATCTAGATTTTTAGGTCGGTTGGTTCGATTAAGGCTATTTTCGAGAATTATTAATCTTAATTGCTAAACCTAACCAATGAAGCTATCAAGACTAGAACATATTTGTTGTTCGAATGTGAATTCGATCATTGCATTAACTATAGGGTTTCAAATTATGTGATTCACCTTAGCAAATATGACCGGGTTCGGCCAAATAGTTGAAACCGATTACATTTCCCTGATTTTCCATTGATTTAATAGAGCGATATCAGTATACGGATCCCATAGTTTGTAACGCCAAACATGGACAGGGTTTAATTGAAAAAATAAGCGAACAGATATAGCGCATAATAAATGAATAAAATTACTGTTGATCTATAATGAACTCAAAAAATAGATTTATTCTTATTAACCTATTGGCATTTGAATTCATACTTATGAACTTGGTGCTTGTATTATATCTATACTTTCGAGTTCCCGAATTCTCGCTTGTCGATTTTGGTTTTCTTTCAAGATTATTAGTTTTATTGGTCATCTATAACTTTAGCTGGCTATTGATAATACTTTATATTAGGGACAACGAGTTTTACTTTAACCCTGATTATGGCTATTTTAAAAGCATAATCACTTCTTTGTTCTTCTTTGTCGGGTTCGTATCTGTTTTAATTATAATTCTGAAAATCAGATATTTTAATCGTTCGACCTTTATCATTCCAATTTTCATTTTTTCATATTTAAACCTCATTAGCCATAAGTATTTATTGAAATACTTAAAGAAAAAGGGCGCTCATTTGTTTTCGAACACCTTACTTGTTGGCCAAGGTTACAGTGATGGCAACATTAAAGGTTTTGTTAATGCCATGGCTCAATATGGATATAATGTTATCGGATATCTAGAGGCGGGCATTAAGGCACCTAAAGGCTTTTTTGATTTGCGTCTGGTCGACAGCTTGGACCGATTGACACAGGTATTTAGTGAACACGACATCGATGAAATATTCATTTCGATGTCGGATATGGAGCACGATAAAATTGTAGAATCGGTAAAGATCGCCGATAGCTTTGGTGTAAGGGTCAAACTGATTCCAGAGAACCCATTGCTGATGTCAAAGAATTACAAGGCCGTTACCATGGGAGAACTTGCCGTATTTAAATTGCGTCAATCTCCACTTGACAATTTTAGTATGACCATATTAAAGCGGTTAT
Source organism: Flavobacteriaceae bacterium NBU2977 (assembly GCA_019931105.1). Taxonomy (GTDB): domain Bacteria; phylum Bacteroidota; class Bacteroidia; order Flavobacteriales; family Flavobacteriaceae; genus Meishania; species Meishania litoralis. The sequence continues at coordinate 20,174 of JAIOUW010000002.1, forward strand.
TTGATTTTTGCTTTGCATTGTTCATAATCATTTTATGTACCCCGATTTATTTGCTTATCGCCCTACTTATATTCTTGGATTCGGGCGGTCCTATTCTATACAAGCCATTTCGTAAAGGCGAAGCCGGTGAAACGTTCAAGTGTTACAAATTCAGAACGATGTCGGTTTGTGATAATCCGATGAACGGAAACAAATCTACCGTTGTAAATGACCCAAGAATAACCCGCATAGGAAAATTCTTAAGAAAGACTGATTTAGATGAGCTACCTCAATTTTTCAATGTGCTTAAAGGCAATATGAGCGTAATCGGACCCAGGCCGCATAGGGTTAATCTACAGCTCGATTTTAGAAAAAGTATAAACGATTATATGGTCAGAAGTTATATTAAACCCGGAATCACGGGTTGGGCCCAAGTTAACGGCTGGAGGGGGCCGACGGTGACCGATGAGCAAAAAAACGAGCGCATAACTCATGACCTGTGGTATATCGAAAATTGGAGTTTTTGGCTGGACATAAAAATTATTTACCTGACACTGTTCGGCCAGCACCACAAAAAGGCTTTCTAAACAGTAAATTGGAAAGAAGAATATTGAACAAATCTTATTTGAAAAAATAAACGCTCAGTTTAAAATTAATCTACAGATGAAAAAATCCGGATCTCGAATTGACCAATTCTATGGAACATTTAAAAAGTTAAGGGTTAACTGGCTTATCCACTTGACACTACTATTACTTGTGTCTTCGTGCTATACCACGAAAGGACTAAATTATATTCAAAGTGCCGAAAACTCTTATAGCGTGCCACTTATTCAAGTAGAATATAAGGTGCAGCCCAACGACATTTTGAATATCAAGGTAAAAAGTAGAGACTCAGAGCAGTCCAACTTTTTTAATAATGTAACCGCCAATAATCGAAATATCGAACCCAATCCCGCATCTTTGTTCATTGAGGGCTATACTGTCAATAGCGATGGTATGATCAATGTGCCAAATGTTGGAGACATAAAAGTAAGCGATCTTACGGTCGAGGAGATTACCGAAAAGGTTCAAAAGGAAATTGACAAATACCTTTTGAATTCAGTAGTCTCGGTAAAACTTACCAGTTTTAAGATATCGGTGCTGGGCGATGTCAAGAATCCGGGCACAAATTATATTTACAATACTCAAGCCAATATATTCGAGGCGCTAAGTGCGGCAGGAGATTTAAATGTTTCCGCCAAAAGAGAAAATATAAAATTGATCAGACAGGTCGGAAGTGCATCCAAGGTAGTTAATCTTGATTTAACTTCTCCATCTATAATCCATTCGCCCTATTATTTCTTGCACCCTAACGATGTAATATATGTAGAATCGTCGAAACCAAGTGTTACCCAAAAGAATTTAGGGCTGTTCTCGCTTGTATTGTCCGCAATAACCACAACGGTATTGGTGTTAAGTTTTACTACGCAATAAATCAATGCCGAAACTTTCATAAATACGCCGAAACAACATAATATCTTTAACTATGAAAGATAAGAATTCAAATCCTCGACAAGAGGTCAATATGAAGGTGTTCTTACAAAAGATGTATAAAAATATATGGCTTTTTGTTATGAGCATTGGTTTTTTCATGTTGCTTGCGTTTGTTTATATCATGCTTGCTACTCCTAAATATGAAGTTGCGACATCGCTATTAATAGATTCGTCGGGTAGTAATCGCGTTTTGGGCGATAGTAAGTATGTCGATGGCGGGGTGAGTCTTATTGAAATGGAGAAAAACCTTTATAACGAGATAAGCATTATTCAATCATATGATCTTGTCAAACAGACTTTGGACGATTTGGGATTTGATGTTACCTATCACTCTAAGAATTGGATTAAGCAAAAAGAACATTACGGCCATTTTCCAATTCAGGTAAAACTGACCAAATCGGAGCCCCAACTCATTGGAACGCCGATCTTTATCGAGATTCTTTCGAATGAAAAATTCCAATTGTCGATTGAGGCCAGCGAATATGCAATTTCAGACCCTGTTAAAGGGTCGTCCATTGCAATAAACAGAAATTTGGATTTTTCGGGTCAATTTTCATTCGGGGAAAGAATCAGTAACGATTATTTTGACCTTACCGTTCAGAAATCGGACGACCGCATCAATCTTGCTGATTTTGGCGACCTTAGTTTCAATATTCGCGATTTAGATGCGTTGGCCAATGATTATATAGCCAAACTGAAAGTTGAAAATGTCGACTTGCAGGCTAGCATCCTTAAGGTTACTTCGCAAGGACCTCTAGTTGAGAAAGAGGCGGATTTTCTTAAGCGGCTTACTCAAAATTACGTGCAGAGCAAGTTGGATTCAAGAAATAACATTGCCTCTACCAAGGAATCTTTTATTAGAAACCAATTAAAGATCGTCTCTGATTCACTTTCTAAAATGGAAGCCGAACTAGAACTTTTCAAAAGGGACAAGCGGGCACTTGATCTGGGAGCAACGGCGAATAATGCCTTAGGTCGTACATCGAACTTGCAAGTTGAAAAGGCCAAGATCGAACTCGACATAAAATACTATAATGAACTTATACAGAATGTCAATAACAACCTAATAGGGGAAGATTTTGTAATACCTACCGCAGCGGGAATTGCAGATCCTCTTATCAACGATAATATTATTGAACTAAAAGAGCTCTATGCATTAAAATCAAAAAAGAAGTTTTTTGTTACCAGTAACAATGAAGAAATGAAGGTTATCGAGCGACAGATAAGGGAATCTACTTCTTTATTGCTCAACAATCTGCATAATGCGATCAGAACCTCTGAATTTTCCCTGGCAAGAATAAACTCCCAGTTGGATAGCTACGATGGTTTGATAAGCTCGTTGCCCGAAAAGGAGAACCAACTGCTTACTATTGAAAGAAAAAGTACACTTTATGAGAATTTGTTCAACTACCTTAGTCAAGAGTTGGCCAAAACTGGTATTGCAGGGGCCGAGAACACATCTGATACCAGGGTTTTGGACGAAGCCAGAATGGTCGGTGACGGACCGATTTTCCCACAGAAGATGCTCTTGTTGACCTTGGCAATGATATTGGGCGTGCTGCTACCGTTGATTTATTTGGTCTGGTTTTCGCCCAACAACATAATTCATGGGCTTGACCAAATCGTAGACCATACCGACATTCCGGTTATTGCCTGTATCGCCACACATGATCCGAACAACAATAAGCCAGATTCACATGTTGCGCGGTGGAAGGTCAAAGAATCATTTAGGGACCTCAGCGCAAATCTGAGCCTGTACAATGCCAATAGGCAAAGTACCGTAATAGGGGTGGTTTCCATAATGCCAGAAGAAGGCAAGACCTTTTGCGCCATTAATTCGGGTATAGCACTTGCCGAAGCGGGAAAAAAGACAATAGTCATAGATGCTGATTTGAGAAACCCTAGTCTGGTAAAAGAACTCAATAAAATAGAAGGTAAGGGCCTTTCTAATTATTTACAGGGTGAAATAGATAATCTAAAGGATATCATTCATGAACATGACCAACTGACCAATCTTCATTTCATACCTACATCGGTATTGAACATTAGCTTTCAGAAATTATTGTCCGGAGAAAAGTTAAACGAGCTAGTTAGAGAATTGAAGACGATGTACGACTACATCATTTTTGATTCGGCACCAATAGGCTTGGTTTCCGACTATCTTTTTTTGTCAGAATTGATTGATGTCAATTTGTTTGTGGTAAGGCGTAATCTTGCCAAAATAGAGTTTTTACAAGATTTTGCGAAGTTGGTCGAGACCGCTAAGAATGGTAAGAGCTATATCGTTTTCAATGACACGTTGGAGAAGGAGAACAAGTATGGCTATGAGAAAATGTACGGAGTGAACAGTGGCCCACAGCTGATTGCCGATTCGCTGACAATTTAGAGAAATCTATATTCTACCCTTTACACAATCGAATAACACGATTTTATGACCAGTTTCGATGAATATTTTAATTGGCCCGATGTAAACATCGCACACTTTTATATTTATTTCGTGCTAACCGCCATCTTGGCCTTTTATATGACCTATAAAAGCGGATCAAAGTATAAGTTCGAATTATTTTTCATCGCTTTTTACCTGTTAACAGGTAACTTGAATGAACTTTTGACGATTAGGATACCGGGTTTCAGTCTGTTTGAAATATGGCCAGAACGATTTTTGTTCTTCCTATTGTCTTTTTTCATTATCCGAAAAACGGTGTTATCGCGAAAAAAGCTGCTATTTACACTCGATAAAAAGGTAGCTTGGTTCGAAATAGCGCTCTTTGGCTATGTTATTATGCTGGTGGCTTCTCAAATAGTGAATATCGACAATATTGGTTTGGTCGAGGCCATTAAGGTAATGCTCGAGACCCTTGCATTTTTGGCCATTATGATAGGATTGAAATTATTTATGGACAAGCCTTCTTATAATCTAGTTGGACAAGTTCTTATAGTAGGTGCGGTAATTTCTAGCTTGGTCAGCTTCGCACAGCTTGTGATCGACCCGTATTTTCTAAGAATAGGCGATGATCGTGCGGCTTTTGGAACCTTGTTAAGGTCGAACGGCATTTTTAATACGGAGTATTTTAATTCCTATTATCTGATCATAGCTATTGCCTGGACATTCACAACGATCAAAAAAAAATGGCTGAAGACCTTCTTGATCTTAATATTTTCTTTAGGCGTTCTAACGACGTTCCACCGTATGAGCTGGCTCATATTGGCTTTGGTAAGCATCATATATTTAGTCTATATCAATAGAGTAGCTTATGAAAAAATACTAGTTATCGGTCTATCGGCTTTAGCACTATTACTTTCACTTTCTATATTTTACTATCAAGACATAATGAATAGTTCTTTGGTGAAAGAACGATTAAATGAGCCGATTACAGGTCGCAAGGCCTACTATTCGTTGGTTCTTGACAATATTGACAAAAAACCGCTGTTCGGGTACGGCAATTTTGACAATGAAGTCTATTATGCCGGTATGTTACAAATAACGAGTAGCAGACAGCGTGCATCAGGAGAAACGGGAGGGTTGCACAGTGGGTATTTTTCTACACTTTTTTTATACGGGGTACCGGCCTTCGTTTTCTTCTCTTTATTCGCCTTGTTATCGGTCATGTATTATGCCAGTTACTATAGGGAAAATATATACTTTGCCATACCGTTATTGGTGAGTGTTATATATTTGATCGGAAACCTGACCAATACTTTTTTATTTCTCTCCTACCTTTCGGTTCTTTTTGCCGTGCATATTGGTATTGGAATGGGAATCAATGGCATTGATAAAGGTGAACTTAAAAAGGCTGGATAAAAGAATGGTGCGATACCGTGACCAATCGGCAATGTTGGGTTAATTATAAGCGAACAGGGTAGGTCGAACCGGCAATAAAACAAATCATGTCAAGAAATCCAGTAACCAAAATGGCGGCAATGTATGGCGGAAGTATTCTAGCCATAGCTTTGGGTTTTTTGGTGAGTATTTTCAACTCAAGAATTTTGGGCCCTGAAAAATTCGGGGACTTTAAATTCATCCAGACCGTTGGTACGTTAGTGGCGAGCCTGGTTTCTGTCGGACTTTTTATTTCATTGACAAGGTTATTGGCCATAAATAGGTCAAAGACCAAAGAACAGCAATATGTTGGTCTCTTTGTGCTAGTTTTCTTAGTTGTATCGGTTATCGGTATGCTGTTAATGTTCGCCTTTTCATTTATTGAACCTGTTTTTTTTGAAAATGGATTGGGCCGAAAATTCAAGTTGTTTTTTTTCATTGTCACGGTAATTGCCGGTGTGACGGCACTGAAAGAAATACTGAAAGGAATGCATAAGATTTATGCTCTTTCGATTCTGAGTTTTATACCCGCACTTGCGTATCTGATAATCATTTATCCCTTAAGTAAAAGAATAACCATAGACCTGGACCATGTCTTATGGGTTTCATATGGTGTAGGCCTATTAATAGTGATTTTTTATATAATAAAACTAAAGCCGGATTTTGGTATAAAGAAATACTTGGTCAAGCGATTGTTCGCCGAAAATCGACAGAATGGCAGACCCATTTATTATGGTAGTTTGGCCGGCGTCGCTACCGAACATGTCGCAGGTCTTAGTATTTCATATTTCTTGGACAATACTCAAGTAGGTTTTTTCATGTTGGCTTTGACCATTTGCAGTCCGATACTTATTATTCCTTCGGTAATGGGAACCATTTTTTTTAAACAATTTGCAACGATAAGAGCCATTCCAAAGAAAGTTTTTCTGTTCAGCTTACTAAGTACGGTTGCCGCTCTTTTAGTGTTCTATGCATTGGTCGAAATAGTAATCGTGACTTTTTATACCGAAGATTATTTAGCGGTCTCGAACATTGCCAAATTATTGATAATTGCTTTTATTTTTCATGGCATGGGAGACCTTTTCAATCGCTTTTTAGGAGCGAAAGGTGAAGGTAAGATGTTGAGAAACGCGGCTTATGTAGTAGGTGTGGCAAACGTTCTAGGATACTTTGTTTTAGTGAAGTGGTTTGCCTTGAACGGGGCGATTGCGACCAAGGTCATAGCAAGCGGTCTTTATATGGTCGTGATGTGTTTTTATTATTTCAGGTTTGTTAAAAGAGATAGTAATTAGCAACTTAAATGTCGCATATAAAAAAGAGGTTCAGATCAATTTTGCAGCACATTGAAAGAACAGATTGCCCGAAAGTGATTGAATATAGGAAAGTATCAAATGGCGCATCATAATTTTTACATTTACAGTAATTGTGATTTTTCGGCGAAAAGTGCCGCAGCCACTAGAATGCGATATTATGCCAGTGCCATTGCCGATGATGCAAACCATGTGTACTTGGTAAGTTGTTGCTCAAATAAACTGACGGACGAAAGTTTCGTTGAGTTAGAACCTAATATTTTTGTTCATGAAAATAAAAAGCTGACCCGCAAGATGTTGCAGAGCTTTTCATTTCTCAGGGATTTGAACAAATTTTCAATAGGCAAGACGGGAGGTGACACATTCTTTTTATATCCATATCCCTTCTTTTTTCTAGAACTCATGTCAGTCTTGTACTTAATATTTTTCAAAAAAAAGAACGTTTATTACGAACTCAATGAGGTAAAGAAGTACGGTTCAGATTTTCACGCGCCATTCTCTTTCAAAAGACCGAAATATTCTTTGCAGAAATTGGTTTACAAGGTGGTTTATCGGTTAATGGATTATATGATGCCATTTTTCAAAGGTGTCGTTTGCATTTCAAGGAATATTGAAGAATATGGTAGAAAGTATAATAAAAATACACTGCGAATACCTATACTTACCGACCCGTACAAGGCAATCGAGACTTCAAAAAGACAATATTCAAAACAAGGGGCTTTCAATATTGGGTTTTCAGGTTCGATAATACCGAGCAAGGAGAATTTACATGAATTTGTCAGCATCATTGAAGACCTTCAAAAAGAGAATTATAAGATTGCCCTTAACCTTTGTGGCTGGTTGCCAAAGGAGGAAGAAGGATTTATCCAAAAAGACTGGACCGCCGAAAATGCAATTACATATTATGGCAACCTCAATGAACTGGAATTATCCACCTTTTTGTCGCAACAAGATTTATTGGTGATTCCTAGAGGATATAATTTACAGAATCATTATGGTTTTTCTACAAAGCTGTCAGACTATTTAAACCATAAGAAGGTTATTTTGGTTACAGATGTAAGCGATTATGGAATGTATATTAAGGATGGCGTAAACGGTTTTATCGTGCCTCCTGACGACAAGGAGCAAATGTATGGCAAACTGGTACATATCATTGAAAACTTTAAGGATTTCGAATCGCAGGTAATTGCAAATGCGTTAAAAACATCGAAGGAAAAATTTGATTATCGTATCTATTCCGGGGCTTTGAGAGACTTCCTGAAATAGCGATTGTTTAACGGCTATGCTTAATGAATAAATTTTGATGGGTAAATGTGTGGAATAGCGGGAATTCTGAATTTTGACGGGCAAAACAGTGTTTCTACCGAAATGCTTAAGAAGATGGCAGAGGTTATTGTGCACCGGGGTCCTGACGGAGAAGGATTCTTCGTTGAGGATAATATCGGATTGGCGCATCGAAGATTATCCATAATCGACCTTGCTGAAGGCGATCAACCCATGTTCAATGAACGAAAGACAATCGGTATTATCTTCAATGGAGAGATCTATAACTATATTGAGCTCAAGGATGAATTAAAACAACTAGGTCATTCGTTCTCAACGAACTCTGATACCGAGGTTATTATCAAAGCCTACGAACAATGGGGGTTTTCCTGTCAAGAAAAGCTTAACGGAATGTGGGCTTTTGCCCTTTGGGATTCCACCGAGCGGCACTTGTTCATTTCAAGGGATCGCCTTGGCGAGAAGCCCCTGAACTATATGGTGTATAAAGACACCTTCTTGTTCGCCTCCGAGATAAAAAGTATAATGGCCTATACGGGTGGAGTGGATGTCGATACCGACATGGAAGAGTTATATCTCTTTCTTGGTTATGTTCCATCGCCTTATACCTTTTATAAATCGATTAAAAAGCTGCCGGCCGGAAAGTTTTTGGTGGTAAAAGACAAAAAAGTAAGTGAGCATACTTACTGGCAATTGCCCGATATCGGTGAAACGGATCTTCGCAAAGACAAGAAAAAGATCAATTCCGAATTGAGCGAATTGCTTTACGATTCCATTCGTATACGTATGCGAAGCGATGTACCCTATGGGGCTTTTCTAAGTGGCGGTCTTGACTCTTCGAGCATTGTTGCCATTATGAGCGAAATTTCGTCGTTTCCTGTCAAGACCTTTACCATTGGTTTTAACGAGAAGGCCTTTGACGAAAGAAAAAAGGCCGAGGTTATTGCTGAGCGGTTCAGAACAGAACATGCCGTAAAAATAGTCGACAAGTCGTCTTTGGAAAAATCAATAAAGGATATTTTATATCACTTCGATGAGCCTTTTGCAGATCCCGCGGCGATCCCGACTTCGTTTTTGGCAGAAAGCGCGGCCGAACATGTAAAAATGGTACTGACGGGAGATGGGGGTGATGAGGTCTTTGCTGGATATTCGAACTACCAAAGTGAACTTTTTGCCGAAGGCTATCAAAAAAGGGTTCCTCGATTTCTCAAAAAAAGTCTTCCTATGCTAATTGATGGTCTCGGGAACGTAGTTACAGGCGATATTCGTTATAAGCTCAATAGGGTCGGTAGGGTACTCGATTCATTCAATTTAGACTTTGACCAGCGATTGATTACCAAATTCGTGAAAATTCCACCAAAAGAGGTCAAATCGATATTGAACGACAAATCCTATCAAATAGAAGATTTCATATCAGAATCCTTGTACAATTGTAGATTAAAAGATCCTTTTTATCGTTTAAATTACTTTCATCTGAAGGTTTCGCTTGCCGACCAAATGTTGGCCAAGGTCGATAGAACAAGTATGGCCCATTCTCTTGAAACCCGAGCGCCATTTTTAGACCATAGGATCGTTGAGCTGATGTATCAGGTCGATAAGTCATTGAAAATGCCAAAATATTCAGATCAAGGCGTAAAATACCTGTTGAAGGAGGTAATGGGCCAAAAACTGCCCAAATCTATTTTAGACCGAAAAAAGCAGGGTTTCGAGGTTCCTTTGAGAGAATGGTTCAAAGATGGCGAATTTGACGATATGCTCGATTCAACGCCTACATTGAACATTTTGAACGATTGTGCAGTAATGAAATTGATCGAGGAAAATAAAAATGGCCAAGTAGATCATGGCGCACTTTTATGGCGTATCGTATTGTTACAAAAATGGATGAATCGAACGATCGCGTAAACAATTCGAAAACGAACCGATGCCCGAAAGGAAAAATATCTGTATCACTATTAATTCACTTGCTCCGGGAGGTGCCGAAAAGCAAAGTTTGCTCCTGGCCAAGGCACTGCGGCCATATCATAACGCAACCGTGGTAATCATCAATCCAAAACCATGCTATGAGGCCCATGTGACCGTAATTAATAACGAAGGACTTGACCATGTTTTTCTTTCAAAGAATCCGGTGCGCAAATTTTACCAATTTCAGGGCTTTCTCAAGACACGAAAAATCGATATTATTTTCGCATTCTTACCTACAGATACCATTTGGGCCTCGATTTGCGGTAAGATTTGCGGTGTACCTTATATTTTTGGTGGCATTCGAAACAGTCACATTGCCTATGCGAAATATGCCGCGCTGCGATTTGTTAATAACAACTTGCTCGATTATACCATCGCCAATAATTATGCCGCCTATGAGTCTGCTATAGAATTCGGGTTTAAGAAAAAAGTAATGGTGGTCCCCAATGGGATCGAGATGCGACCCATGCGGCAAACGGTAAATGCGAGCAAGACGATTTCGATTATCAGCGTAGGGCGATTGGTAAGGCAAAAAGATTATGAAACGGCCCTTAAGGCGATATTGGAATTGAAGAACCTAACCGAAAAGGCATATTCTTTACGCTATCGGATAGTAGGAAGTGGCCCTGAGCAGCAACATATAGAGACATTGGTCGAAAGTTTTGGCTTAAACAATGAAGTTGAGCTTATTACGGACCCCCACAATATTTATGAGCTTCTTGAGTCATCTGACATTTATCTCTGTACCTCTACCTTTGAAGGAATATCCAATTCAATTATGGAAGCCATGAACTGTTCCTTGCCGGTGGTGGCGACCGATGCCGGTGACAATTCCAGGTTGGTGTTGCACGGTCAAACGGGGTTTTTGGCAAAAATTGGAGATTTTCAAGAGCTCGCCAACTTTTTATTTGAAATGATCGAATCGCCCAAAGAACGGACTCAAATGGGAATAAAGGGCTATGATCATCTAGCCGATGGATTTAGCTATGAGACTTTTCAGAAAAGATATTTGAAGCTTATCGAAAACATAGGTGAAATTGAGATAGTCGATGGAATATTTCGGTAAACGCATAAAGATGTAGGTTTGCTTGACGGAGCAAGAGTAATTTCTATGGTCCGCACCGGCTATCCATGCGAAAGAAAACATAAAATGAAGATATTATATCTAATAGATAGTCTGGTTTCTGGAGGTAGGGAGAGGAGACTGGTCGAACTTATCAAAGGTTTTGACCAATACCCCGGTGTATCACTCAAATTGGTAGTTTTCTCGGATAAGATACATTACAACGAAATCTATGATCGCGACATTGATATCATTATCATGAAGCGTGTTCCGAAAAGAAACCCGATGGTATTCCATAGGTTATATAAACTATGCAAGGCATATAGGCCAGACCTTATCCACAGTTGGGGAACGATGTCGGCGATTTTTGCAATTCCCACATCGAAATTGCTCAATATAAAATTGATCAACGGAAACATTACCGATGCACCAAAGAACATGACTTTGCTCCATAAAGAATTATTTCGCGCCAAGTTGACCTTTCCTTTTTCTACAGTGGTAGTCGGTAATTCTCTAGCGGGCCTCAAAGCTTATAGGGTTCCGAAGGAGAAGGGTATTTGCATTTATAATGGTTTTGACTTTGGGCGTGTTGCCAATCTAAAGGATAAGAAGCTAGTAAAAAAAGAACTCGGCATCGAAACCAAGAAGGTAATCGGAATGGTCGGAGGTTTTTTTGACCGAAAAGATTACAAAACCTTTATAAATGCGGCACTGTTGGTTTTGAAACAAAGAGACGACGTGACCTTTGTTGCGGTTGGAGAAGGGCCTAATCTGGAGATTTGTAAAGATTTGGTACCCAAGGATCATGCAAATGATTTTGTATTTACCGGCGCGCGAACTGACGTTGAGTCCATTATAAACATTTTTGATATTGGAGTGTTATCTACAAATTCAGAAGTGCACGGTGAGGGTATTTCAAACGCCATTCTTGAATATATGGCCATGGAAAAACCGGTAGTGGCTACCATAGGTGGCGGCACCAATGAAATTGTGGAACCTGGCAAAACTGGAATATTGATTCCGGATAGTGCTCCTGAAAATATGGCATCTGAATTGAACTATCTGCTTGAAAATGTAGTTGATGCCAAAGCAATGGGACAAAAAGGAAAACAAAGGATCGAAGAATTCTTTAGTCTGGCCAAGATGATCGATGCCTACCATAAACTTTACATTTCGCTTATCGATTGACCAAGTACATGAAATGAACCCGATACCAATGACATATTTGAATGAAATTTGCGTTAGACAAATAGAAATCTGCAAAAAAAGCCATGTCTAAAAGGAAGATCGTCTTTTTCGGAATCAAATATTTTCCATCAAAAGGGGGCACAAGTCGTGTCGCCGAGAGCTTGCTTAAGGGTTTGAAAGATCATTTCGACATCACTGTTTATTGTTATAAGAATGAGCTGGCTGCCGAAAATATTCCAGGGGTAAAGACGATTCAATTTTCCGAAATTCCGATAAAGGGCATAGGGGTCTTTTTATATTATCTGAGGTGTTGCATTCATCTAATGGTCAAGGGCAAGTACGATTTGGTCCATGTTCACAAAACCGATGCGGCATTTTTTCTTCCGATTCTTGAAAGAAAGTTCAAGACGGTCTCCACTTCACACGCGATACCGTATTACGATGATAAGTGGTCAAAGTTTGGAAAATTCTACTTTCGAATCGCCGAACGGTTTTTTATGAAGGCAAAAGGTGCCGTTACATCGATTTCAAGATCACAGGTCAAATACTATAGCGGCAAATATGGGCGCTCGGTCAATTTTATACCCAATGGTCTTGACATTTCGAAACTCGATCAGGTTAAAAACGCCGATTCAATACTTGAAAAGCATGGGGTAAACGCGAACTATTTGTTGTTCGCGGCGCGGAGGATCATACCTTTGAAAGGGTGCCATACGCTCATAAGGGCCTTGGATCAAATCAAGTTCAATGGTACACTGGTAATCTCTGGCGATGAGAAGCAATTACCGGCCTATACTCAAAAATTAAAAAATGAGGCATCTAACTTGAATGTTAAATTCCTCGGATATGTTGCCGACCAACAGATTCTGAACGGCTTGATCAAAGGGGCTGATTTTTTTATTTTTCCATCTGAAATAGAAGGCATGTCAATGATGCTTTTAGAAGTCGCATTTAACGGAACCCCATTGATTTGCAGCGACATCCCACAAAATACCGATGTACTAAGCGAAAATGAGGTGTTGTTTTTTGAAAGCAAAAATGTAAACGATCTAGCACAGAAAATCGAATATGCCTATAAAAACCGAGAAATCATGAACGAGAGAGCCACCAAGACCAAGAGCAAGATCAAGAACGAATATGATATCGGGTATGCCATTGGCCTCTATATTGACCTTTATAACGACCTCATAGGCCAAAAATAAAAACCCTTAACACAGTGAATGCCTACCAAAAAAAGAAGATAATCTCAAAGATTGCACCGGTCGTTACGGCTACAGGGGTACCTAATCTATTTGAGGGCCGTTACGGAGGTATCGGACATATACTGATGTTCCATAGAGTAGTGCCCGATTCGAAAAAAAAACGTGTTCACAACCATTTGAGTCTTGAGGTTACCCCGGAGCATCTTGAGCGTACGATCAAATTTTTTGCCGAAAAAAATTACAATTTTATCTCGATCGATCAGCTAGATGAACGATTGGGCAATGAAGTCTGCGATAATAAAAGATTTGTGGTCTTTACTTTTGACGACGGTTTTCGCGACAACCTGGAAATAGCCTACCCGATCTTTAAAAAATACGGGGTTCCTTTTACGGTATATGTAACAACGGGGATGCCGAACCATACGGCCGTTTTATGGTGGTACATTCTCGAGGACATGCTGCTTGAACGGGATAATGTACATTTTACCTGGAAGAAAAAACAATATTCGTACGAATCAAAGACTTCGGACCAGAAAGAAAAGGCATTTGAATCGATTCAACATTTTGTTCATCAGAACTTTTCATTGGATGATCACCTTCAATTGTTGCAGGCCATATTCAAGGATTTTCAATCGGATCTGACGCGGCATTCGTCCGAACTTGGAATGAACTGGGATGAGATACGCCTTTTAAATCAAGACCCGCTGGTAACCATTGGGGCGCATACCGTAAATCACTACAACCTCTCCAAACTTCCCCCGGAAGCCTTAAAGAGGGAGATTCTTGATTCAAAAATTGAATTGGAAAGACAGCTTGGTCAACCTATAGAGCATTTTGCCTATCCTTATGGCAAAACGCATCATGCGTCTGAACGAGAATATAATTGTACCGAAGATCTGGGTTTTAAAACCGCCGTTAGCACCAATATTGGCAATTTGTTCGCTGAAAATTTCCATAGACCCTATAGCCTACCTCGCATAAACATAAACAGGGTTACCGACGAACATGTGCTTAAATTGCAGACAAGCGGACTGATTCCTTTCTTGGTCAATAAAGGTAAAAGTATCATCCGGTGATCCGAAGTGACCGAAGTAAGGTTCTAACTGTATTTCTTGCCCGATAAATTACTGATTTTCCGACTAGGTCCTCAAAATTGGCATAATCCATCCTTAAATTATGCTTCCTTCTTTTCAATCCAGTAAAGCGGCAAGCCGTAGATTTCTTAAAATAATAGGTATTTCAACGAATAAACTGTTAAAAAACAGATTGTTACGAGCGATATTCGATTTTCAAGCGTAGATAATAAGAGCAGTACATCGAGTAAAAAGATCATTTCGACCATTTAACATCAAAAACAGACCAATTTGAAGCCCAAATAATTTTATCGTATTACTTATTAACCTACTTTTCCAATGAATTTTAACACCCTATCCCCGAAAAAAGTGTTGTTGGTTATCGCTATATATTTGTTTCATCTATCTTGTTCGCAAGACCAAGATCTCTTGACTAGACATGTTCTTAATGAAGGACAAAATCATGCTGGGGACGGTTTTGTAGTAGACGACACCTTTGTTGTTCCTTCGGATAAAAGCATGGTGCTTGATGTTCTATCAAACGATGGCTTTGATGAGCAAGACAGCGTTTCGATTACCAAAACATCGCAACCAAATCATGGTACCATAAAGGTCAATACCGACTATACGATTATATATACCCCAGACATTCAATTGCCCTTATCCACAGCTGAAGAAACTTTGGATAATGATGCTGAAATGGTCGATACTTTCACCTATACCACAGAGGTCGTCGATGAAGACGGTACAATAACGACGGACGAGGGTAACGTTACCGTTGTTATTGACCCTGAACCCGTGGTGTCGAACGAATGTTTTACAGATGGGGGCAAGGCCGGTGACACCGGACTTAAAACTTGGTGTTGGGAAGATGTGAGCTTGCCCTCGTATTCAAAAAACACAGGTGTGAATTTTAGCAATGATGAACTAAGTTTTGCAACCGAGTGTGATGAAGAATCGGTATTCAAAGATGGCGACCAACTCGTGTTTCGTTTAAATCCGAAAATGCCGTCGACAGAAAGTTGGTGTACAAGGGACTTCAATATGAGAGCCGAAATACGTACGGCCCCTTGGCCCATAAAACATGAACCCGGAACCGAAGAATGGTTCGGTTGGAGCTATACTTTCAATGAGGATTATATTATCGATCCGGCAAGCGAGTGGCTTTTTCATCAAGTACACAACGGTATAGCCGGGCAAACACCCTTATACGAGTTAATGGTGGCCAGAGCAGGGCTGTACAATGCCAGTGCAGGCGAAATTGTGGTCAAAAACAATGCTAATGGCCCCAATCATGTTCTGACCGGTATCATACCAAGAGCGGCACAGACAATAGATGTAGTTGTTCACGTAATCTGGGGTGATTCGGCCAATGGCTTGCTCCAGGTCTGGATCAATGGCAATAACGTTTATGATAAACAAGTGACCACTATTCGTCCAGGCTGGGAATATGGCGGAAATGCCAAATGGGGAATCTATAAATGGACCTGGTCAGATAGTAATGGGGTAGAGGCTTCCGCTCAGGCAGGGGTCACCGACCTGCGGACTTCCATGGGAGCCTTGAAAATAATTACCAGAAGGCCAGGAGACGCTGATTATGGCAAAGATTCCTATAATCAAGTAAAGCCTTGATCATACCTGAGGTTTTCTTAGTGTTCTGATTTTACGCGATCGATTCTAAGAACGTTCGTATAAACGTAGGCCATGAATATCACTAATGCCGGCACCATTATGATGAAATTGCGGCCCCGACCTTCGGTCAGTACTATGCCGCATATATAAATCAAAGAAAAAACCATAAAGGCGTATATAGCATAAGGTATTCGCTTTCTTGCCTTAAAAGCCGGGTATAAACTCAATATCCATAATACGACGATGAACATGTTGGGTATTAGGTATCCGAAAGCGTTCAGGTTTTGTTCCCTATAAGAGAAGGGGTAATGAAATAATATTCGTCCGACATTCGACACTGTATTTTTAATGTATTTCACCGGATGTTCTTTCATGTTCGCTATTGCCTTCGTTTTAAAAACACTATCCCGTTGCATGTGTGTCAATGGTTCAAGTTGCAAGTAGAAGTCACGGTGATTTTTTGAAAGTTCGCTAAGATCTTTATAGGTGCTAGAGTGCTCGGCGGTAGCCGAATGACCGTTCAGTACGTCTTCCCTAGAAAACCAATTTCCCCATTCGCCATCAAACGGCGTCGAACGATGATAAAGAATCTCCCCCCCGCCGGTACCCATGTAAAATGGTTTTCCTGTGATGGCATAGGCATATAATAGATAGGGTGTTATAACCAATAGGCCTCCCACTAGGGCCAAAGCTGTTTTTATGTTCTTGTTGTTCCTTTTCCACAAATGCAAAGACAGTACGCAGAGCAAGCTCAGAACGACTACCTGAAAGAAAATAATCTTTACCAGTACCAAAAACCCGGTATAGAAAGAAAGTACGACAATTTGTTTCCAATCGAACTTTTCTTGCCGAAATAGCTTTGATAGATGGTACGCGATCGCACAAACAATCATGAAAGCCAAGGGCTCGGAATACAACAGGGGAATATACCTCAATAAAGGGGGATAAAGACCCATCAACACCGCAAAAAGGATGGCTTTTTTTTCTTCAGTGAAAAATTCCATGGTCTTTTTTAACAAGGCCACACCGATTAGAACAAAAATGACATTCAAGAGCTTCAAAGACAAAATACCTGCGCCTAGGGCCATAAAAGCCGCAAGAACCAATGGATACCCAGGCCCATTACCCAAATAAGGATTGCTCGAATCGGTAAAAAATCCTTGGGTCAAATTGACCGCATAACCCATATGGCGGGTTTCATCGCCGATCAAGCCGTTCGAGAAAAAGACAAGTGCAACAGCAATGTAGAGCACTGCCAATGCCAGAAATGGCAATGTTTTTTTATGTGAACGCCAATTCATAGAAACCGAACTTATTTGTTCTTTTTGCTCTCTTTCAAGATGTTGGAGTTTAAATGGAAAAGCTCGTCAAAGTACCTTTTCTTTTGCAAGGAAATGAACCCTAGGCCCAAAAACTGAATGGCGGCGACAAAAGTAAACCCACCAATCAAGAAAGCATGGGGTCTCTTATTGTAAACGGCTGCGACAGCTTCTGAAAACCTATCGTCAAAAAATTCACCTGAAACCTGTAGTTCAGGGTATATCGCGTACACATGATAGAATATCCATATGATCATATATAATGAAGCGATCAAAAGTAGCAGTCCTACCATCATAAAAAATCCATAGGGCCTAAAAATAAAGCTTGACATCAACCCATTAAGAATACCTTTGAATATACTGACGCTCGAAGTTCTGTTCTCTCCATATTTCAATTGGAACGTCCAGTCCAGGTTCGAAGGCACCTCAATGATCCGACCTCTCATGATCCGGGCCTTTTGAAGAATTTCAGGGTTGATGGAGTAGGTGCTGGTCTTTAGGTTCAAAGTATCTAAAAATTCTTTTTTATAGGCACGTGCCATACCGGTAAAACTATGGACGTTTATTCCCGACGTAAGGCGCATGAACTTATTTAGAACCTTGCTCAAAAGCAATCTGTGAAAAGGTATGTTCGTTGTCTTGCCGCCTTTCATATAGGGGGATGCAATTACGATATCAGCGTCTTGGGCAATAGCCGCTTCCATTAGGTTTTCAACATTCTCAGGGCCAAAACTAAGGTCAATGTCAAGCACAACAATGTACTCGCCCTTGGCAATTTTAAAACCATTGCGCAATGCACCGCCTAAATTCTGGTTGACCGTGTTATGATGAACAGAAATATTGGGAAGCTTGTTTGCAAGCTCCTCGGCCAATGCACCGGTATTATCTTTACTGCCATCGTTGACAATCAAAATGTCCCAATCATATTTGTCGTTCAGCGCGTCCATATGGTCGCAGAGAATGGTAAGACTGTCAGAAATTATGGCTGCCTCGTTATAAGCGGGTAAAAGAATCGTTACCGAAGGTCTTTTTTCTACCTTGGCCGACCTGCCCAATTTTTCCGTTGATTTATAAATTGTTTCCATATTTTTAGTATTAAACAGCTAATGCTTAAAGTATTGGTTTACTATTAATATTGACTTCCTTCTTATTCGTTTTCAGAATTCCGTTAACAAATCCATCCATGCTTACCAAAGTAAAATGTCTGGAAAAAATTCCGATCACCTTTTTGAAAAATGCCGCCTTCTTATGACCGGCGATTTGCATACCCGGAAAGAATTCCATTCCGGAAACCATATCACCGCCAAGCAGATCTGTAGGATGAATCAAGAAATGCGGGGAGGTTCGGGTAAGTTTGCAAAGATAAATTGCGCATTTTAGATAAAAGAAGGCCAATTGTTCTGATATAGCACTGAGGTACACCAAATATGTCATATGAATGGGAAGTCTGAACAAAGGCATCGTCGTCACAGGAACTTCATATAACCTACGATTGTTTTTCAACGTCCAGAAATAGGGCCTTAATTTCATGAAGCCATCGGATAACTTTCCAAAAAGCTCTTTTCGCTCCTTTTTTTGCTCATCGGTCAATTTGGAAGTTTTGAAATAATACATTCGCGCCAGTGGCCCGATTATAGTCGGAAATGTTGATGAATCGTAGCAGTACCCTTTTTCTTCCAATACTTCGAAGAGTTCTTGGCTCCAAGTAAAACCGGGTCCGCGAAATCCCTTGCAATCACGGCCAGTGACCTTCTTAATGGCAGTATGCGCTTTTTCGATCTCGACTTGTAATTCTTCTTTTGTGTACAAATGGAGAAAAGTCTCATGCTTGAACGAATGATTGCCTATCTCATGGCCCTCGTCGGCTATCATTTTTAGGTACTTATGATTTTTCTCGAACTCAGCATCTTGGCCGACTACGAAAAATGTCAATTTTAGGTCCAGTTCTTTCAATAATTCCAAGACATAGGGAACAAAAATGTCGAGATAAGATTGAAATTCATTCCAATTATCCGAACCGTTGTTCTTCATGTAAGACCATTTATTGTCCAGGTCTAAAGAAAGACTGGCTGCTCTTTTGCCCATAATTTTAGCGAAGGTTTGTTATTGGCCCTTTTTCAAGTTCTTTGGCAACTTGTTCCATAAAGCCGTCGACATGCTGCACCACCCGATTGTTATTGACCGAATCGTTCACGAATTGTGAAGTGTTAAGTATAAAAAAGTCGGGATGCTTGGTTTTGATTTTTGGTATTATGCCAGAGTAGTTCAAAACCTGCAACGGCTGCACTTTATATGCCCTATTGATATGGGTTGATACAATATCGTCATCTACAAGATCCGGGTATAGGTTTCTTACACCTGACATGAATATTTCTCTTATTGCTTCGTCCGACATATCCCAGTATTCATGGTCGGAAGGAATATATTTAGGGAAATATGTAATGTAATTTCCGGCCGTCTCTTCTTGGTCCACCAATGAACTAATGCCGATTACCCCTGTAAAAGGAGTGTTTACATCACCCATGTTAAGAACATAAAAAGGTGTCAAAGGCTTTCTGGTCACCAAAGCCAAACAAACTACGCCAAGATATTCGATAGACTTGTCGGTTTTTTTGATCTCAAAGAGAGTTGGCGAAGTGACTTTTTCAAGTATGTTTATAGGTGCCGTAAATATTACTTTGTCAAAATGTTCTATTTTGTCGTTGTACCTTACCTCTAGGCCGCCATCGGCCAATAGCACTATGCTTTCTACCGAAGTGTTCAACATTACACTTGAACCTTTCTTGGCAAGAAGGTCTTTCAAACGGTCAAAAACAGTTTTGTAACCTCCCGAAACATAACCCATATAGTCTTTTTCAACAGGATGTTCCCTGGCCTTAAAGAGCCTACGAATATAGGTCCATATAAAAACTGCGGATACCCTTTTGTAGTTTTCTCCAAGTTTGGCCAACAAAAGGGGCTCCCAAAATTTGGTAAAATTCTTTTTGCCGCCCATTTTTATCAACCAATCTTTGACGGTGGTTCTTTCCAACTTTTTCCAATCGTTTATTCGACCGCCATAAAAAATCGTGAAAACGAGTCGTACTTTATCCCAAATGTTCAAAAGGGGAAATAATAAAAATTCTTTTGGGCTATTTAGAGAATGAAATTTTTTATCGACGTAGTAGCCCGTATATGAACGACTCCATCTTAATTTTTCTTCGAGGCCGATATCTTTTATCAAATTTATCAAGCTACCGTCCGTCGGTACGATTACGTGGTAAAACTTGTCCCATGAGAAGTCACCGTAGTCGTGATGGGTCGAAAGGCCGCCCAACTGCGAACCGCTTTCGAATACCTTTACGGTAGTGTTCAGCTCTGAAACCCTATGTGCGAGTGCCATTCCCATAAGTCCTCCACCGATTATGGCTACCCTGGTATTTTTGCCAGGATTGTCATTTTGATTTAGGTCGGCGATAGCACCCGACATATTTTCTGTCTTGATCGGCAGATTGTCTTTTACCTCTTTTAAATCTGTAATTTGTTTCATTTCTTTTGGTACTTAGTCCTAAATCCTACATATGACCAATATTTTTGAGCATGAAAGACTGTTCGTCATAATCGCCCTAATTTCAAATAGCGGCTTTTGACAAAGCATAATTTCATACCGTAGAATCGTAAAAATTATTTCTTGGTTCGAAATTAGAGTTTAACAAGAAGATATTGCCAAAAAATAGACTAATGACTTAAATATCACTCATAATACCGATAGAAGGCTTTTCGAGGGAAGTCCAACTTGTTTAATTTAATGTTGGAAACTAACTTGGCATTTTCTGTTTTAATTACCTCGAACATGCCCATAACTTTATAACCCAGATTATTAAATCGGGGCATTTTGCATGTGCCTTACGATTCGACTACAAGCTTTTCCATCTCCATATGGGTTATGTAATTTGCTCATTTTCTTATAAAGTTCATGATTGTTCAACAAGCGTAAAGTTTCATTTACGATTTTATCGGTATTTGTTCCCACCAGCAAAACAGTACCGGCTTCAACGGCCTCGGGTCTTTCGGTCGTGTCCCTCATGACCAGAACAGGTTTGCCTAAACTAGGTGCTTCTTCTTGAACCCCTCCGCTATCGGTTATCACTAATTCAGCTTGGTTCATCAACCATACGAAGGCCGGGTAGGCGAGCGGAGATATTAATTTTACGTTTTTCAACTGGCCCAAAACTTCATAAACCGGTTTTTGGACCTTAGGATTTAAATGTACCGGGTAGACGATTTGTAGGTTCTCAGAAGAATTTGCTATTTTTTTTAGGGCCTCACATATATTTATGAAACCCTGCCCATGATTTTCGCGCCTATGCCCGGTCACCAAAATAATACGCTTGGTGAAATCAATCTCATCTTTAAGCGTTTCAATTTCATGGTCGTTTATCTTATCTACCTTTTCTACACTTTGTATGAGCGCATCGATTACTGTATTTCCCGATATTAGAATGCTGGATTCAGAAATACCTTCTTTGATCAGATTGTCAAATGAATTTTTTGTTGGCGCAAAATGATAATCCGCTATATGGCCCGTAATGGTCCTGTTAATTTCTTCAGGAAAAGGCGCATGCTTGTTGAAGGTTCGAAGTCCCGCTTCTACATGGCAGATCTTGGCCCCTGAATAGAACGCCGCGATACTGGCGCTCATAGTAGTGGTAGTGTCACCATGAACGTAGACATAATCCGGTTGAAACTCTTCCAAAATCGGTTTTAGGCCTGTGATAATATCGGCCGTAAGATTGTACAGGTTTTGTTCTTTTTTCATCAAGTTCATATCATAATCGGGTTTGATGTCGAAAAACTCCAGAACTTGATCTAACATCTCGCGATGCTGCCCGGTAACACATACCTTGGTGATGAAATTTTCATTTGACGAAAATGCTTTCACCAGTGGTGCCATTTTAATGGCTTCAGGTCGAGTACCGAATACTATTAGGTTTTTTTTGATCATAACAGATGAGCAGTTTTATTGTGTCTAGTGAAATGTTGTCCAATTCTCGTAAAAACTCCAGTGGTTGAATACCTTTTGAAAAGTGTACCGGACACATTTCGATTATCGAAATAACCGTAATGTCTCGAATTAACGGCCGAAAGATACTTAAATCATCAAGTTGATATTTGAAACTTCTTCGAATAGCCGAAGTAATCGATAAATAGGAAGAATCGGAAAGTGTGGATAATTCATTCAATTTATTTTGAAAAGCAACTAGAGTTTAATAGAAGTATTAATAAGCGGTTACTTCCCGATGCAGTATGTTAAATTGCCCATAAACAAAGGGGTAGGGGCATTTGAGGTGGAAAATAGGTGAAAACCTTTGTTTTCTTTTAATACTATTTTGTTTTCCATAAAGCCATTATTGTAATATGATATCGCTGTCTATATTCAGTTTTTGGTGCAAAGCTTTGGCTACTTTTAAGGTGATTTCACGCTTTCCATTAAGGTAATCACTGATTCTGGATGCACTGGTATTTAAAAGTGCTGCTAAATCCTTTCTCTTCAAACCCGTTTCAAACATACGAAGTTCAATCATTTCTTGTAAAGTAGGTAATCCCATGGGGAAATGAACTTCTTCGTATTGCTCAATAATATCACTGACCTCAATGAGTTCTTTAGACGAAAGAGAATCCTCAGGAGTATTGTTATCAACCTCTTTTAGAAGCTCTTCCAAGCGAAGATTGGCTTCTACATATTGTTTGTGAGAAATTGTGCTCATTGCTTTTACAATTTATCGATGTTCTTTAATCTACTATAATCCTTGTGGTTACCCACCCACCGTATATACACTCTTTTAATTTTGAACAGCACTATGGCAACGATTCTATAATGATTAAATCTGGATTTGGACTCATTTTTCTTCCTCAAGTTTGCAATAATTTGAATCCGATAAACCAAAAATCTTTTAAAAAATGTAAACCAAACCATAAAACAGGTTAAATAGCTGTGCCTATCATTACTATTACAAATAATCGATAACCAAATATTATGAATGATTGTGGCCGTTGCTTAAAGTGCCTTCCTCTGATTTAAATGAATTAATTCTAATTTTTTTTCAGTGGCATTTATAGGTTGAGTCAACGGATATTTCTTATCGTACAGTTTAAGCTGTCTGGACTTCCATTGCGCTCCTTCCAGTATTAAAGGATGGGGGAGTGATATATCCCATTTTCCAAGCTTGTCCAATAAATAGCTTGTTTTATTTATATACTTTAAGGAGACGTCGTTTTGTTCGGATATATCGGATGCAAGGTCATAGAGCATTGGTAAACGGTCAGGTATGCTGACCAGCTTCCAATTTCCTTCCCTAATGGCTCGACTGATAGTGAATTTCCATTTTAAATTATTGTGCGGTGCACCGGTTTTATGCCTTATGACAAATGGGATTAGGTTAACACCCGAAAACTTTTTTCCATCAATACTACCTCCGGCCAATTCAAAAAAAGTCGGTGCAATATCCAATGAAGAAACCATAGGCCCATAATTTTTTGTCTTAGGTAGTTTTTTTGGCCAAGACATTATAAAGGGTACGTGAATACCCCCTTCGAGTAAAATTCCTTTTTGGCCATTGAGAGGTGCGTTACATGAGAAATTGCTGTCGACTGGGCCGCCATTATCGCTTAGAAAAACGACCAAAGTGTTTTCAAATAAATTGTTTTCCTTTAGTGTTTTGACAATTTTGCCGATGTTTACATCCAATCGGTGGACCATAGCGGCATAGGTTCTTCTAGATGGGTCTTCAATGTTTTTGTACAATTCCAAATCCTCTTCGAGTGCTTGAAGTGGTGTGTGGGGAGCATTAAAAGAAGCAAATAAAAAAAACGGTTTGTTTTTGTTTCGCGTTATAAAATCGACACATTCATTTCCTTTATCGTCCGTTAGATAGGTGATTTTTTCGGGTGTTTTATAATTACTTTCCAACGGAGCCAAATAACCACTGCTGCCAACTTTGGAGGCAAAATAATCGTGTCCTCCCGCCACATAGCCCCAATACTCGTCAAACCCATGATTTGTAGGATGGTATTTCTTTTGGTATCCCAAGTGCCATTTTCCCACGAGACCGGTAGTATATCCCAAAGCCCTCAATCTTGTGGCTATCGTTTTCTCGGTTAGGGGTAATCCTTGGTAATTGGGATCCAATCCTTCTACCGTTTTACTGGGGAGGTTATTGTCGTATCCAAACTCAACTTGGTTTACACCTGTTAACAGCCCGGCCCTGGATGGGCTACAAACCGCCGATGACACATAAGCGTTGGTAAAGTTTACGCCGTTTTTGGCCAATTGGCCAATATTGGGTGTCCTAATCTGTTTGCTGCCATTTAAGCCTAGATCGGCAAAGCCAAGATCGTCCGCAAGAATCAAAACAAAATTAGGCCTTTCAATATCCGATTTGAATTTACTCGAATCCTTAAGTGCGGAATCATGGTCTGTTTGTGAGTTCACAAACATCGTATTTCCGAATAATATAAATATTGCTAGTATTTTGTTCATATATCTTTTCGATTCATGGAAACCGTGCCCCATCCCTTTACCTTATCATTGTTCTATGACCATTTTTTCGAATTGAAAGGAGAATTCTTTGGAAAAAACATGCTCCTGTTTCATAATCTGGTCGATTTGTTTAACTATTTCGGGGGAAGTATCCGCTATGTCGGTTTCTTCCGCCATATCCAGATCAAGATTGTATAGTTCAATGGGTGCATCGGGGTTATTTGCTACATCAAGGCGTACCCCTTTCCAATTTCCAAGCCGCACGGCCTGTTTGCCTCCTCCTTCATGGAATTCCCAATACAGGTATTCGTGCTCTTTTTGTTCTTGACCCAACATTTCCGGCAAAAACGAAACCCCATCAGTGTATTTCGGGACCGGGACATTTAAAATATCGCAGATCGTAGGAAGAACGTCCCAGAAGGCTGAAACATGATCCGAAGTGGTTCCTGACTTTATTTTCCCGGGCCAGTGCGCAATCATAGGCACCCGTATGCCACCTTCATACAGATCACGCTTATACCCCCGTAAATTTGAGTTGCTATTGAAAAAATCCGGGTCTGCGCCTCCTTCTTTGTGGGGCCCGTTGTCGGATGTGAAAATGATTATGGTGTTATCGGCAATGCCCAATTCTTCGACTTTTTTGCGGATATCCCCGACCTGTTCATCCAACAAATCCACCATTGCCGCAAAAGCCGTATGTGGGTCTTTTTGTGAGCCATAACCTCCATTTTTATAACGCTCCCCATCATCAACACCTTTATAACCTTTTTCAGGTTGAAAATTTGCGCGATGTTTTTTCATATATCGTTCCGGGGCCATCAATTCTGCATGGGGAATAATGGATGGGTAGTACATGAAAAATGTTGTATCCTTATTTTTTTCGAGAAATGCGATGGCCTTTTCATGAATGCTTTCAGGTGCATAAGTATTAATCTGTTTCAATTTATTACCATCGAGCAATTCCTTGGTCTGATTGTGCCATAGGTGGTAAGGGTAATAGTTGTGTCCTATCCTTTGACAGTTATACCCATAAAATTCGTCGAAACCTTGATGGTTCGGATCTCCTTCGGAACCGGGATATCCAAGGCCCCATTTACCAAAAGCACCAGTTACATAACCTTCGTTTTTAAAGATCTCTGCCATAGTAATCGTACCAGCGGCCAAAGGATACTGCCCTTCGGGCCTGACCTCCCTGTTTCCCCGAATAAAGGTATGGCCAGTATGTTGCCCGGTCATTAGGGACGATCTGGACGGGGCACAAACGGTGGATCCAGAATAATGTTGGGAAAAGAACATTCCGTCTTTGGCCAATCTATCAATATTCGGCGTATTAAACTTTTCCTGTCCGGTAAAGCCGATATCCCCGTATCCCAAGTCATCGGCAAGGATATAAATAATATTGGGCCTGTTATCTTTTACAGTAATTGCACTTTCGGACATCTTTTTTTTACAACCCGCTATCGCGACCGAGATTAAAAGGATCGATATCGGCAAAATTCGTATTAGTCGATTTTTCATTTTTTGCGAGTTTAATTCTTATATCGGGGATTCAGCTCGGTGGGAACCGGGGCACCTACCTCTAACCTCCATTGTCGTAAATCTTGCAATAGTTCTTCTCTTTTAGTCGGATTAGTACCTGACAGGTCGTTGCTTTCCGAAATATCTTCCTTTAGGTTATACAATTGAAGGTTTCCGTCCTCAAAGTCCTCGATAAGTTTCCACTCTCCCTTTCTAATGGCCCCTGAAGGTACGGCTCGCCAACCCTTTGTCAATGCGTCTTTTTGCTTTATTCCCCTATATGTTTGCAGATATGCCGGAAAATGCCAGTAAATGGCATCCCTGTGCCATCCGTCTTTTTGAAATAGCAATGGAACGAGGGAGTGACCATCCAGCAAATAATCATACTTTTTACCTCCTGCCAATTCTACCAGGGTAGGGTAAAAATCGATTCCCATGACCACCTCATCCGTTTTAGAGTCAGGTTCGATTCGACCGGGCCACCAGGCTATCATGGGTTCCCTAATACCTCCCTCGTACAGCATTCCCTTGGAACCTTTTAACGGAAAATGATCGGTAGCACTTCCAAAGCCTCCATTATCTGAAAAAAACAGGACCAGCGTATTTTCATCCAGGTCCAATTCTTTTAGTTTGAGCAGGATCTTTCCCAAACTCCGATCCACACTTTCAACCATGGCGGCATATTCCGGGTCGTCCTGTTTTCCAAATGGCGCTTTATTCCTATATTTTGCCACCATTTCTTTTTTTGCCTGTATGGGCGTATGTACCGCGTAGTGGGATAAGTAAAGAAAAAAAGGTTTTTTTTGGTGTTCCTCGATAAAATCCAACGCTTCTTCTGTCAATCGATCGGTAATATATTCCCCTTCAGGACCATCTGTAAGGTCTGGATTCCTGTAAGGGCTAAAATAGGATTTGGGCGCTCCTGATTTATTACCGGCTATGTTTATGTCAAATCCTTGCGCCTCAGGCCCTGTTTCCGAATCATTGCCCAAATGCCATTTGCCCATATGTGCGTTATAATAGCCAATTGCTTTCAAGGCCTCGGCCAGTGTCACTATTGTTCCCGGCAATTCGGTTTTATTTGGAGTCGGTATCAATTTCCGGTCTTCAGATCTTCCCCGTTCCGTGGTTCCCACGGTATATATTCCGTGTCTCGGGGTATATAGACCACTCATTAAACAAGCTCTTGACGGTGCACAATTGGGTGCGTTGGCATAGGCACTGGTAAACTTCATTCCTTCCCGGGCCATTCTGTCTATATGTGGTGTTTCATAAAATTTGCTACCCATGAAACCAACATCGTTCCAGCCAAGATCATCTACGAAAAAAATAATGAAATTTGGTTTCTCTTCCTGTGAAAACCCAACCGTTCCAACAAAAAGGCATATTATGGCCGTGAAATTTTGCATTATGATTGCAGCCCACATCTTTTTCTGTTCGAAAAATGTCCATGGGGTACCGTACATTGCTTTATTGATCATTTTCAAAAATCAAATTGGCACTAACCTTTGTTTTTGACCTCATTCATGGCCTTGGTCAATTCCTTGACCTTTTCCGGATATTTATCGGCCAGATTATTTTGTTGTGCAATATCCTCTTTAATATTGAACAATTGGTATTCTTCCAAGTTTCCCGTTTCGTTCCTAACCCATTTATTTATAATCTTTGGTCCTTCATACGGGGGGATCATGATCCAGTCCCCTTGTCTATAAAAGGTCTTGCCCATGGCTTCCAAGACTAATTGCGTCCTTCCCTTGTGCGATTTGCCAAGAAACACATCAAGGGTATCTTCGCTATCCAAAGCCGAATTTTCCAATCCGAGAAGGCTTGCAAAAGATCCCATTAAATCCAACTGGCAAACTAAGGCATCTGAGGTTGATGCTTTAATTGTTCCTGGCCAGCTCACTAAGAACGGAACTCTGGTTCCCGCATCGAACATACTGTATTTCCCTCCCCGTAATGGCCCTCCGGGTTTATGATTTCCAATTTTTTCAACGGCATTGTCCTGATAGCCGTCGTCGAGAACGGGACCATTATCACTTGAAAAAACCACTATCGTATTTTCTGCAATGCCCAGATTTTCCAACTGATCTAGAATCTGACCAATGGTCCAATCGGCCTCTAGAATGGCATCTCCCCTTGGGCCCATGCCGGAGCTGCCCACAAACCTTGGGTGAGGTGTTCTTGGAACGTGGGGCTGATGGAGCGAATAGAAAAGAAAGAAGGGGTTGTTCTTGTTCGATGAAATGAACTCTTTGGTCTTTACCATAATGGTATCCGACATATTTTCATCAATGAACAGGGCGGATTTCCCGCCTTTCATATACCCTATACGGGATATTCCGTTATGGATACTCATATCATGCCCATGGCTCGGATGGAGTTTTAATAGTTCAGGGTTTTCTTTTCCTGTCGGTTCACCTGGAAAGTTCTCATTATAACTTACCTCCAAGGAGTCGTCAGGGCTTAGCCCAACAACTTTGTCATTTTCAACGTATACGGAAGGAACCCTGTCGTTTGTGGAGGCCAAAATATACGAATAATCAAAACCTATCTCATTCGGCCCAGGTTTTATCTCTGAGTTCCAATCCAAAGTTTCTCCTCCAAGGCCAAGATGCCATTTTCCAATTACAGCCGTTGTATAATTTGCTTTTTTTAACATGGAAGGAAATGTTTCTCTTGAAGTGTCGAACAACAAGGGGGCATTTCCTGGCAGGATATGGGCTTTTTGGTTCCTCCATGGGTATTCTCCCGAAAGGATTGCATATCTACTTGGCGTACAAGTGGCCGAAGTTGCGTACCCATTGGTAAACCGAATACCGTTCTTCGCAATACGGTCTATATTCGGAGTTGCAAGCTCGGTTCCACCATATGCGCTTACATCCCCATAGCCAAGGTCATCCACATAAATAAGTAAGATGTTAGGACGGCGGTCAATAATTTTATTTTTAGCCTCGCCAACTTCTTTGTTTGTCTTTTTACCAGATAAGTTGCAACTGGCTGCGACCATAAGTATAGACAATACTAATAATCGGCAAATTTTTCTTAAAAAGGTGTTCATTTTTTCTCTAAGAGGTATTTTAAGTCGTTTTAATTTTCAAGACTTGATGGCCAAGTCGCGGGTAAATAATGCTAGAACCAACTAATCGGGTCTATTTGTTTTTTTGTGAAAAGAGGATGTCCGATTTATTCACGAACATCCTCTCGATCAAGCAATAAAACTAACTCAACAAACTAAACTTTAATATTTTGAATTTACCAAATATTACCATCCGGGGTTTTGTTCAATTTCTGGGTTTATCGCAATTTCATTTGAGGGTATCGGAAACAGATAGTAATGATCGGGCCATGGTGTCGGTGCATTGTTCCATGCGTCTGGTAAAACATATCCCTCTGCCGCCCCACCTACAATCGGCACATTATTATCTTCATCGCTAGCAACAATCCATCTCCCGACTTGCCTCTCACTGGTGGCATAATCGGCCATTTTTCTCCACCTTCTTAAATCATCGAAACGATAGCCTTCGCCCATAAGCTCTACGGCTCGCTCTCTTCTTATTTCCCAAAGTACGGACGGAATTTCTGGATCTCTATCGGGGTCTTCCGTAATACCTGTTAAATTCAAAGGAGCCACACCACCTCTTCCCCTCAATTTATTAACGGAAACATCGGCAACTTCTTGGTCAAATTCCCCCAGTTCATATTTGGCCTCGGCATGATTTACCATGATTTCACCTAATCTAAAGATCGGGGCATCTGCAAAATCCTGATTTTGTATAGAAGCGAGTTTATCAAAATATTTCCATAGTTTGTACCCTGTTTGGGTCACATTATATCCGTGCCCTCGGTTATTCTTACGAAAATGGGGGGAGCGCCTTACGGTCAATCCTCTCCAATTCACGTCGGGCAATTGATGTATTTCCGGCTGCGATAACCCGGCCATAAAATCAATATATTCCCGATGGGTTGGGTCGCCCGTATGCTCCCATTCGGTAGTATTGCCGGATATCCCGGGTGGATTCTGGATTTGATAAGGCGGAACGGTGGTAATGAGCATCCTTCGGTCTCGATCCCTAAATTCAGTATAGGGGTCCTTCTCCAAATCTGTCCAATTAGCATTGGCTTTGACAGGAGTGCCATCTGTGAATAAATATGTATCAGCACCTTTTTTGGTAAGGTCCCAATTGCCTGCCGAATTTCTCATACGACTTGTAATAATATGTGTCAATATCCCAACTTCGTATTGTTTGTGAAGAAAAATACCAGCTGTTGATGCCAAATCGGCACTGTTGAAAACCTCATCATAGTTTGGGTGTAATGTATGGCCATCGATTAATGCTTGTGAAGCATTTGCACTTGCCTGTAAATAGGTGTCGGCATCACTTAAGCCATGGTACTTTCGCCAAGTACCTTCAAACAGCCCAAAACGGGAAATAAGGGCGCGCACCACATCTTGGGTGATAGAATTGGGCGCGGTACCTTCGGCAATAATGTTTTGCTCGGCATATGTAAGATCTCTGAGAATATTGGCCGCAACTACATCACGACTTTCCCTAGCCGAGAACAATACCTCGGTATCCGCTTCCGAAATGGCAGTTTCAATCCAAGGTACACCTCCATAGCGATTCAATAACCTAAAATACTGGAACGACCTGAAAAAGAGCCCAATGCTTCGCCAATGGTTTTTATCGACGTCGGTAATCGGAGCCTGGTCAATATTGTCCAACATTATATTGGCCGTTCGTATCCAGCTATACGGATTAGAATAATCTTCACTCTCTGCATCCACTATAATACGCCCTTGGAGCCAATCACTACCATTATTTCCATTATTGTTGTCACACATCAAGTCGGTATCGAACTCAAGGTCGAGTACATCAAGGTCGTAACCCGGGAACATTCCATAAAGTTGCCAGGCATAGGTCTCAAAGTTGGCATTGGCAGTAAACGTATTTTCCACCAAAAATTGATCTTGAGGCAATCGTTCCAATTCATCGGTACATGAGTAAAGAACGAAAATCATAAAGCCAATTAATACAAATATTTTTTTCATAGTTCTGTTTTTTAAAATGTCATGTTCAATCCAAGTCCATATTGTTTCCTGAACGGGTATGTACCCCCACCTCCTAAATTCTCGAACTCCGGATGCAATCCATCAGGTAAATGGTCGATCATTATCGGATTTTCCGCTGTAAAAAATATTCTTACATTATCGATAAAGGTCTTATCCAAGGCCGATTGTGGAATTGAATAACCGAACGTAATGTTCTGTACCGTCAGATACGCCCCGTTCGACAGGTATCTGGATTGGGTTGCCCTACTTCTGGGATAATTACCTTGGCCCTCAATATAAATTCTGGGATAAAAGGCATCGGTATTTTCCGGTGTCCAGTAATCCAATTGATGCTGGAATATATTTTGGAACTGGTTGTCGTAAGGCCAAAACACCCGATTGTTAATGTTCATAGCCCTTTTGCCAACTCCCACAAGTCTGAACGAAAAGTCAAAACCTTTATAACTTGCGCCTCCAGAGGCACCATAACGGTAACGTCTTCTACTGTTCCCGATTATGGTCCTATCTTGTGTGTCATCCAAGTCGTTGGACCCGTTTTGGATAACTCCGTTACCATCCAGATCAACATATTTTGCATCCCCTGGATTTGGGTTTACGCCTTGGAAATATGCCAACCCTTCCCTAAGGGTTCCATTTTGTAGGTTTTCATCCAGCGTTCCTTCCACGAAATCGTCAACTGTAAAGAAGCCATCTGATTGTAATCCCCAAATCTCACCAAATTCCCGACCCACATACGGAGAATTGAGCAATCGGGCATCATTGTTCAAGCTTGTGATTTCAGATTTATAAACATCTGATACGTTCGCATTGATATAATAAGAAAAATCGTCGCCAATAGTATCCTGCCATCCTAATGTGACCTCCCATCCCAAGTTTTCACTATCTGCCACATTGACCAGAGGAGGAGCGGCTCCCAGAACAGCAGGAGCAGGTAGGCCGCCATCCAATTGATCAAGAACCTTTCTGTTGAACCATTCAAGCGTCGTGGTGAAACGATTATTGAAAAAGCTCGCATCCATACCCAAATTAAGGGTCCTGGCACGCTCCCAAGTAAAACTAGGACTTACAAGTGCGGGACTTCCAACGGTTATATATCGATTCCCTGTCGTTGGGTCTATCCACTGAGAATTACTGGCAGGTAACCCGGGGAGAAACGGATAAAAATCCTCTGTATCGGGGTCGTTCGGCAACGTCGTAATCTGATTGCCGATATCACCCCAAGAACCCCTAAACTTCAAACTGGTCACTACACTGGTCAAAGGCTCGAAAAACCCCTCTTTTGAAACGACCCAGCCTGCCGAAAAGGAAGGGAACACCCCAAAACGATCATTTTTCGGAAAACGGGAAGACCCGTCGTATCTGGCATTCGCCTCAAGCAGGTATTTCTCGGCGTAGTTATAGGTAAATCGTCCAAAAACCCCTTGTACAGCCCATTCACCAAAGAAATCCTCCACTGCAGGATTGGTAGTCGTTCCGTCTAAAAATGGGATGTCCGGATTTATTAAATCCTGTCCTGAAGCAGTAAAACTTTCACTTGAAAACTCCTCTTGGTTAAATCCTGCAAGAAAGGAAAAATTGTGGTTCCCTAAACTTTTCTCATATGAACCGTATAGGTTCAAAGCATTTCTGCTCGTTGTTAAATGAGTTCGGGAATAATTTGTAATACCAACGCCATTGGGAGTGAACCGTTGCGAGGAAATGGTCAGTGGCTGATTATCGGTAGAACGTGTATCACGCAAACTATTTTCAAATGTATATTCTCCCGTAAGTGTCAATCCGTTAATAGGCTTGTACTGTAATTTACCTGTTAAGCGTGTAGTTTTTTCATCCCTTTCATCAGGTGTTCTCAACCGAACTATGTTTGAAGGGGTGTCATATGGAATCTCCTCGCCGGTCTCGGTCACAAAGTTACCTGCGGGCGTGAAAGAATAAAATGAAACGGCTTGGTTATAGTTTCCAATTGGATCCAATCTGTTACTGGCCCTATATAATGTATTTAGGCTGGCCGTAAGATTGGTGGCAATTTCAGATTCGATAAATCCATTAAGGTTATATCGCGTAAAACTGTCCCTATCGGTAACCATAATACCATCTTCATCGCTATACCCCAAGGATACCCTATAATTTGATTTTTCACCGCCTCCGCTGAAATTAAAATTATGTACTTGTGTGAGTCCTTGATTATCAATAAAATCACCTAGTACATCACCGACGGCGAGTGGATATCGCAATCCATCATTTTCAGCGTATCCAAGTGGATAGCTTCCAGGGTTTTGCTCATATTCGTCAACAAATCCCAACCATGTGGGAATGTCCTGCCCGGTCCAAAAAGTCGTTGTGCCGAAATCGGTCAAAGCCCTTACAAATTCTGCGGTCGTGGCGGCCTTTGCTACTTCCGTGGGCTTACTGATGGACATCGTGGTGGAATAATTAAAATTGGTGCCGCTGTTTCTAACTCCCTTTTTTGTAGTAATCAAAACTACACCAAATGCAGCCCTACCGCCGTATATAGCAGAGGAAGATGCGTCTTTTAAAACCGAAATGGATTTGATATCATTTGGATTCACATCCTCAAGGTTTACGGGGACGTTGTCCAAAAGTATCAAGGGTTGCCCGGTTCGACCATTGATACTGGCTATGCCCCTAATGTCTATATCCGCTCCTGTCCCCGGACGACCTTGCCCAAAGCTTATGTTTAATCCCGGTATGGCTCCTTGAAGAGCTCTTGACGAAGTTGTCTGTGCCCTTCCCGAAATAACTTCTTCAAAATCGACAGAAGACACGGCTCCGGTAACATTCTCTTTTTTCTGGGTTCCATAACCCACGACCACAACTTCATCCAAACTTGCGGTATCTTCACTTAAGGTAACATTTATCTGCTTTTGGCCATTTATTGGCACTTCTTGGGTTACAAAGCCTAAATAGGAAATTACAATAATTGCGTTTGAGTCCGCTACATTGATTTCAAAGTTCCCATCAAAATCGGTTTGAGTACCATTCGAGGTTCCTTTTTCCACAATATTGGCTCCGGGCAAAGGTTGGCCATTGTTGTCAACAACATTACCGGAAACGGGATGTGTTTGCCGTTCTTTGTTAGATATAATGGGCTTTTCGTTTATCGCAACAAGATTGCCGCTGGTTATTCTTATCTCTAGATTGCCTAGGGATAAACTACTTAGCAACTTGTTTGCCCTTACGACACCTTTCCGCAGGTGAATCATTGGAAAGTCTTTGAATAAGCCTTCTTCATAAAAAAATTTGTAATCGGTCTGTTCTGAGACAAGGTCGAACACCTCATCTACGGTTGCCATCGTATCTTCATCTATCCTAACCCTGGAATTCTGAGATAATAAGTTGTTAGGAATCGCGGCGAAAATAGAGGCACAAAACAATAAGATAAATGTTCTCATAATGTTCCTTAGAAGCCCATTTCTGAATAGAAAGGAGCTTTTGTCGAAATTAAATTTCATAATTTTGTTAATTATTGGTTAGTTGTACAATTTGTAGTTAATCAATAATGGATTAAGGGGATAAGGTTACTTACTTTGACGGGTAAAACCTTATCCTTCTTTTATTTAGTTTAGTTTCATAGGCAGAATATTAGCTTTTAAGTTAGTTGTTAATGTTAATTATTTAGTTTTTGGGATATCATTCGACTTGATAGTGGTAATGGTCATCTTAGAACAATGGTTTTATCCCTTATCTCATATTCCTTGATTGTGGTCGATTTCATTATGGATAAAATATGTTCGACCTCTTGATGTTTTCCAATAACACCTCTGAACTTTAAGGTTTCCAAATCCTTGTTCTCAAAAACAACATCGGCATCGTACCATCTGGATATCACTTTCATGATATCTTTCAATGGCTTTTCTCTAAAAATAAAAACTCCGTCTTTCCATGAAACTTCACTTGCAACATCAACGGTATTGACGGCCACCACATTTTTTTCTACATCAAGTATCGATTGTTGCCCGGGAATCAACTCTTTTCTTGAAGGACCATTGATTACGGCTACACTTCCTTCAACCAAAGTTGAATAAATATTTTTCTCATCCGAATAGGCCTTAATATTGAATTCCGTACCGAGAACCTCTATCTTTTGAGATCGATTCGTCACAATGAACTTTGTTCCATTATGCTCTGTACTCGGAGATACATCAAAATATGCTTCTCCATAAACTAATTCCACTTCTCTTGGACTGTCAGGGACGAAACTTACGGGGTATTTTAATTGCGTTTCAGAGTTCAGCCAAACTCCTGTTCCGTCCGCCAATTTGAGAAAATACTCCCCCCCCCGAGGAATTGTCAGGTAATTGTATTTGATATCCTTAGAACTTTCTTGGTCGGCGTAAATGAGTTCTCTGCCATTACCACTTATATTTTTGGTTTGGTAGGTCTTTCCGCCGTCCAAATCTATAATGGAGCCATCCTCCAATGTCAAAGTAGCTTTATCAGATCCGGGTTTAATGGTTTCATTATCAATTACAGGGGAAGAAACCACCGGATTGCTAATCTTTTCATTTTCAGTAAAGTAAAAATAGCCGAACGTCAAAGCCCCGATTAAGATCGCTGCTGCGTATTTTAAGAAGCTGAATTTCATTACCCTGTTTCCTAAAAAGTTCTTCTCTTTTCTTATCTGCCTCAGAACAATAGTCTTTGCTTTTTTTCGGTCATATTTGCCAACGCTCATATTCATTATAGTGTTGGCTTTGATGTATTCATGGAACAATAACTCATTTTCAGGATTTCCAATCCATAGCTCCAATTGTTGGAGTTCATGTATATTGGCCTCTTTCGTTAGAAATTTGATAATTAGACTTTCGATTTGATCATCCATTCTATACACCTCTCTTTGTGTTAATCTAATACCCTATTTAACCCTGTTATTTATAAAACCTAAGTTTGGTTACATCACTTTGTCCTTCCTTAAGACGATTCTAAAACTGAATACCACCCCTTGCAATGAAAAAAAAAATTACATTTGGTAAGATTCGAGAATGTGAAAACAGAAATTAACAGGAAAAAACTTATTGAAAAGCTCATCAAAGGAGATGAAAAAGCCTATGTCTATTTAATAGACCGGTATTATAAGGAACTTTGCGATTATGCCAGTAATCTTGCTCGGGATAGTTTCAAATCAGAAGACATAGTACAAAATGTTATGATTAAAATGTGGCGGAAGCGCGAAAAACTGGATACCACCATTTCTATTAAAAACTATTTGTACAGATCGGTCTACAACGAATTTGTTGACCAATACAGAAAACAGATGGCCATAACGACTTTAGAAAAAAAATATATCGAAGGATTGGATTCGTTTGTTGAAGCACAAAGTGAAAGCCAGACTTTTCAACTCATTGCGGCAGTAGAAAAGGAAATAGAGAGGCTTCCACCAAAATGCAAAGAAACATTTTTGTTAAACAAAAAAGAAGGACTTACTTATAAAGAAATAGCGGACTATCTTAATATTTCGGTTAATACGGTCGAGAAAAATATGGTCAAGGCTTTTTCAATTCTAAGAAAAAAATTAAAAGAAAAAGCATATCACTTTCTGTTCTTTCTATTTGGATATAAGATTTCCTAAGGTGAGTACTTTTTTGATAGATTATGTTCTTCAGTCCAAGCCAATGAAGATGTGTTCTTTTGGATAATTTCAATCGATTTCAGATTTATCCCATATCCAACTCAGGTATCATATTGGCAGCTTCCTTCATTTTTTCATCGATGATTTTGGTGTAGATTTCAGTTGTGCGAATTTCCCGATGTCCCAAGCGTTTTGAAACTGTATAAATATCTGCCCCATTTTCAAGCAGTAATACCGCGTTGGTATGTCTGGCACTATGAAAAGTTATGTGTTTTGTTATGCCGGCCTTCATAGACCATCTAAGAAGTTCGGTATTATAAACCGCTCCATATTTTAATCCCTTAAAAACCCGCTCATTTTTATGGATTCTTTTTCCTAACAAATTTCTTGCTTGGCTGGAAATGTATAGGTATTCGAGGCCATCGGTCTTTTTTTGCCTAAAAATAATTCTTGAAGTTTCATCTTCGTCCCGTACTTCAGACCAGGTTAATTTGTTGATGTCGCTCCAGCGCAATCCAGTAAGACAGCTGAATATGAACGCATTCTTAAGAATGGGATATTTACATTCGGTTTGTGTTAAGGCCTGTAATTCAGAATAGGTCAAATATTCTCTTTGCGATTCCGCTTGTTCAAATCCTTTAACCGGCTTAATCACATTGGTATCAATATAGTTCTCATTATAGGCTTCCCGAAGTGCGGCTTTCAGTTTATTGAAGTATGTGTATTTGGAGTTTTGGGATAGGGGAGTGTTACTTTTTGTTTTTGCCTTGGTGTCTAAGTACCGTCTGAATCCCCTAACAAAATCGGTATCGATATCCTTTAACTGAATATTAGCTGGAGCATATTTCTCTAAGTGTTTAAATGCCGCATCCCAATTTCCATAGTTTCCTTTGGATTCGTAACGTTCTTCTTGCAATGTTTTGTAGAAGTCAAAAAGAAGGATATTCCCTTTTTTATTATCCTTCAGTTTATACTTTCCCTGATAGAATTCTGATTTTCTTATAGAAAGGATTTTTTCAGCCAATTCATAAATCTCTTTGTTCTTTCTTTTTTCATCTTTGGTCAACGGATTTTCCAAAGGGTACATCTTCAAATACTCAAAATCTCTATTGTATTTGTTGATTCCGTTCTTGTCAATAAAGTGGCCCTTATAGTATTCTATAAAAAGGCTCAACTTTCCATTTTTAATCTTTTTGCTTTTTAGATTTATTTTCATTTCGAGGTGAAATTTTTTCACCTCAAGCGTCAAAAATTATGTCGAGGTGAAAATTAGGTGAAATAAATGTATGAAAATAAGCGATTAAAAGAAACGAAGAAAAGAAATAGTTTTTAACAACTTATTGATAATCAATAAAATGAAAACAAATGAATCTAAATGAAATTTAAAAACCTACTTATTTATTTTCCGATGCAGAAATTGGTGAAAATATTTCCCAAAAGATCATCGCTCGATATTTCCCCAGTGATTTCCCCAAAGTGGTATAGCGCCTGTCGAATGTCAATAGCCAGTAAATCGCCCGAAACCTCGTTTTCCATTCCTAATTGCACCTTTTGAATTTCCTCCAGTGCCTTTAAAAGTGCATCGTAGTGCCTTGAATTGGTAATGATCGTTGCATCAGTCCGAAGCGTTCCGGTATTGACTTGTGAGAGTAGTCGATTTTTTATCGCATCAATACCAATGCCCGACTTCGCCGATAATAGATGAACACCTTCAAGAATGGTCGTTAGCTTTTCGTTATCGACGTCTGAAAGTTTATCGACCTTGTTGGCAATGACCAAAAGCGGTTTGCCCGGGTATCTGCTCTTAAGATTTTCGACCTCAATTTGAATAGCGTTCGCCTTTTTATCATCATGCAAAAACACATCGGCTTCAAACAAATAAATAATGACCTGTGCCTGGTCGACCTTTTCAAAAGTTCGTTTAATACCAATATTTTCGACAACGTCGTCGGTTTTTCGTATTCCGGCAGTGTCGATAAAGCGAAAACCGATTCCACCGATTGCAATTTCATCTTCAATAGTATCCCGTGTGGTTCCCGCAACCTCACTTACAATGGCCCTCTCCTCATTTAGTAAGGCATTGAGCAATGTGGATTTTCCCACATTGGGTTCTCCGATAATCGTAACGGGAATCCCCTTTTTGATAACATTTCCGACAGCGAAACTGTCAATCAAGTTTTTTAGAACGTTTTGAATCCTTTTTAATAGATTTTTGAACTGGGTCCTATCGGCGAATTCAACATCCTCTTCAGAAAAATCAAGCTCAAGTTCTATCAATGATGCGAAATTGAGAAGCTCGTCCCTTAGTTTCTTTATTTCCGAGCTAAATCCACCCCGCATCTGATTGATAGCAATTTGGTGCGAAGCTTCATTGTCGCTAGCGATCAAATCGGCCACGGCCTCGGCCTGGCTCAAGTCCAATTTCCCATTTAGAAAGGCGCGTAGTGTAAATTCCCCGGCATTGGCCATTCGACACCCGTTCTTTAAGAAAAGTTGTAAGATCTGCTGTTGAATAAAATGTGACCCATGGCACGAAATTTCAACGACATTTTCCCCGGTATATGAATTGGGGGACTTGAATACGGAAACCAATACTTGGTCGTAGATTTTTTTCTTGTCGATGATATGGCCTAAATGAATAGTGTGTGTTTTCTGTTCGGCTAGGTTTTTGCCGTTGACAGATTTAAAGTACCGTGACGCGATGGTAATGGCATTTTTGCCTGAAAGGCGTATTACAGCAATTGCACCGACTCCTGATGGTGTTGCCAAAGCGATTATGGTATCATTGGGAATCATATCATGATTTGCCTGCAAAAATAACCAAATCCTTCTGCTCGAACACTACCGATAAGCTTTAACGCAAAGTTCTGAAAGTAATCGAGCATATTTCATATCTTCGATTCACATTAACTAAAATTTTTTAAAATGAAATATATTTTGTTGACCATTGCAATGTTTTTGTTCATGGCGCCCTCGGTATGTGCCCAAGATACTTCTGTGGACGA
Source organism: Flavobacteriaceae bacterium NBU2977 (assembly GCA_019931105.1). Taxonomy (GTDB): domain Bacteria; phylum Bacteroidota; class Bacteroidia; order Flavobacteriales; family Flavobacteriaceae; genus Meishania; species Meishania litoralis. The sequence goes on from JAIOUW010000002.1 coordinate 60,239, forward strand.
GGATTCAGGGACAGTGGAAACTTCCGCTCAAGAGGTACAATCAGAACAAGAACTTGAAGATCAAAAGCAAGCGGCAAAGGATCAAAAGGCTGTTGAAAAAGAATTGAAAAAAGCCGAGAAAGCCAAAAAGAAGGCCCAAAAAGAGGTCAAGAAACAGAAACGACTGACAAAATCAATAAACAAAAAAAGAAAGTCGATCGATAAGAGCGAGAGGAAAATCCAAAAACTAACGAATAAGATTACCAAGACGAAGAGCAAAGGCAAATTGGCCCCGGTCGATGAAATGGAGATGAACCAAAAAATCGATAAGCTCAAGATGCACGTAATAAAAGAAAAGTCGAAATTGGCCAAGCTCGAACGAAAGCAATAAAAATTAGATGGTCGACTTTTTGTAACAAAATAGGGGTTTTTGCGTCATATTGGTGTATAAACCCCGTAAACAATCAAAAAATGGAAATCATCAATCAAAAAGAGGCATTGCGTACCGATAATCAATTATTGGTCATTACACATCTTTCACAATTACTCACTTATGTCACAGGTTTTGGCGGACTTATAGTTCCCCTGTTTATCTGGTTGACATCAAAGGACAAGGTTGAAGGAATGAACGAGCACGGAAAGGCCATCATTAACTTTCAATTGAGCGTTATTCTGCTTACAATTTTGAGCATACCGGCCATTCTATTGTTAGGATTGGGTATCATCAGTCTTATCGTAATTGGCGTCACGGCTTTTATTTTGCCCATCGTGAACGCGGTTCGGGCAAGCAATGGTGAAGCTCCCAGTAAATTTATGACCATACCTTTTATATCTTAGGTTTGAACGAATAATTAAAATAAAAACCGCCACAAGCAATTGTGGCGGTTTTTTAATGCGTGTCTTTAAAAGGTCAATTATTGAGCATCACGGGCATGACCAACATGGTCACGTTTTCGCCCTCATCGAGACCATCCACAGGAGTGAGGATTCCCGCCCGGTTTGGAAGGCTCATTTCCAGCGATACATCGTCAGAATTCAAATTGCTCAACATTTCGGTCAAAAAGCGGGAATTGAATCCGATTTGCATATCGTCACCTTGGTACGAGCAGGTCAGACGCTCTTCGGCCTTATTGCTATAATCGATGTCCTCCGCGGAAACATTCAATTCGGCACCAGCTATCTTTAAACGGATTTGGTGTGTCGTCTTGTTCGAAAAAATGGAAACCCTTCTCACCGAACTCAAAAACTGATTTCTAGAAATCGATAATTTATTGGGATTTTCTTTAGGGATGACCGCCTCGTAATTCGGATATTTTCCGTCGATCAATCGGCAGATCAATTCAGAATTATCGAAAACAAACTTGGCATTGCTGTCGTTATACTCGATTGTTACATCCGATTCGCTTCCTGCGAGAATTCCTTTTAACAAGGTCAAGGGTTTTTTCGGCATGATGAATTCGGCGACTTCCGTGGCCGTAACATCTGAACGTTGGTATTTGACCAACTTGTGTGCATCTGTTGCCACGAAGGTCAAGTTTTCTGGGGAAAACTGAAAGAACACCCCGCTCATGACAGGGCGAAGATCATCGTTGCCCGCAGCGAATATGGTCTTGTTGATTGCCGTGGCCAAGATATCGCCCAAAATCACAGTGGAACTCGGATTGGCCATTTCCACGGCCTTGGGAAATTCGGCCCCGTCGGCATAGGCTAACGCATACTTGCCGTGATTGCTACTTATTTCAACAGTATTGTTGTCTTCGACCACAAAGGTCAAGGGTTGTTCTGGAAACGTCTTTAAGGTATCCAGTAAAAGTCGGGCGGGCACCGCTATTATGCCTTCGTTATCGGAATCTACGTTCAATTCAGAACTCATGGTCGTTTCAAGGTCGGATGCCGATACGGTAAGTTTATCCTTCTTTAAATCGAACAAGAAGTTGTCCAAAATAGGTAGGGTATTGCTGTTGTTGATAACCCCACCCAAAACCTGTAGTTGCTTTAATAAATAGGTACTGGAAACTATAAATTTCATCTGCTATTCAATTTTGTCGATTACATTGAAAAATCTCATGGACATCGACTTTGATCTTTTTAATTAAAATATAATTCTCACTTGTGATGATCGAATTCAAACAAAGATATTTGAATTGTCCATTTTGGCGAAACAAACTTATCAACAGCTATTGACCATATTTACGCCTTCTGAAATAGTTGTATACCGACCCGAATATCAAAATCAAGGCCACTGGAAACGCAATGTTCACTAGTTGCCATTTGGTACGTTGTTGAGCGATTTTCTCCTGATCCAAAAAAGGTATGGCCACTTTCTTGTTGCGAATGTTTATAAGTCCGGTATCATCCAACATATAATTAATGGCATTCACAAGAAATTCCTTGTTACCGTAATAATTGTTCGTCCATTTATCATAACCCAATTCCAATGGTCTTCCATTGCGAAGTTGGTTTTTGATAATATCGCCATCGGCCACGACCAACATTTTGTTTTGAGCGCCCTTATCCACAGCTTGCCCAAGTTTTAAAGGTTTGACCCGGTTTTCATAGGCAGAACTGAATTCACCTTCGACCAGTACCGCCAAGGGCTTATCGCCATCGTTATATAGATCTTTGTCAGGAGGGGTATTGATCACATCCAAACTGATTTGTTTTGGCGTTCCATCAGTTTTGGATAGGGGCGAACTCGCATATAGGATTGTTTTTTGATATGGATTGCCCAACGTATCGATCGTATTGGCGAATTGCAAGCGCAGGGCCTCGGTATTATTGTTTATGGGGTGGTCGTTCTTAGAGAAGACCATCGGATTGTACAGCCAAGGCACAGGTTCGTATTGCGAGGCATTTCCATCCCCAGTGGCCAGAACGATCTGTGTGAAATACATGTCATTGACCAAGACCGGATTTATACGTATGCCATAACGAAAGAGAAAATCATTGAGGTTCAGGTCACGGGGCACTGCCATTGCCGTACCCTTTTCATTGAATAGACTGTCTAGCTCAATGTTTACCCGATCTATAAGCCAAACCGATTTGCCGCCACCGACGATAAACTGGTCCATGAGGTACTTCTCTTCGTCGGTAAAGGCCTCCGTAGGTTTGGCGACCAGTGCCAAGTCGTAGCCTTTCAATTGTTCAAGCGTGTTTTGTGGGTTGACTTCGACGGAATCCAAAGTAATCGCCCCGATATTGTAATAATCCCTAATCGTGGTCAAAAAATCGGCCAAGTAGATGTCGTCCAATTCTCCATTGCCCTTTATCACCGCTACGCGTTTCTTTTCTTTGATACCGATCTTGGTAAATGCATCGGCGAATGCATATTCCAATTGCTGCACTGAATTGTTGACACGCTCTTCGGTCGAAGCCCCCAATTTGTTCTTCAACAAGGGTACTTTGACGGTGGTGTTGTTATAGTTTACCATGGCCCAAGGAAACACGATTTCTTGGGTGACCTTGCTCTCGCCTTCCACCGTCACCCGTGCCGGAGTCAAGCCCAGGGCCTGCAATTCAGTGATGGTGCCATCGATGCTTTCCACCCCTTCGAGCGGGTCTACGAAATCAAATTTGATGTTTTCATTTTTAGATGCAAACTCCTTTAAAAGCTGCTCGGTCTCAGTTCGTAACCTAATAAATTCGGGGGGTAGGTCACCATCGAGGAGAACATCGACGATAACGGGGCTTTTGAACCCTTTAATGGCGTTCACGGCAGGTTCGCTCAGGGTATACCGTCTGTCTTCTGTAAGGTCGAAACGAATGTTCAGATAACCGGCCAACACGTTTATGGCGATCAGGGCGATTACGGCGAGTATTATTTCTTTTACAACTTTTTTCATTACCTGTTCGCCTTTTTTAATTGAAGAACGGTCAGGTACAAAAAGAAGAGGGTCAATCCGATAAAATAAATTAGATCTCGCGTGTCCAGAACCCCCCGGGCGATTCCCTGGGCATGCGCTTTCATACCCAGACTTTGTACAAAATAGGCCGTATTTCCGTCCTCGAACAATGTTGATAGTGCCTCAAAACCATAGTAGGCCGAAAAGCAGATCGCTATCCCCAAGATGAAAGCGACAATTTGATTGTCCGATAGCGTCGAGGCGAAGATTCCCATTGCGGTATAACCGCCCATTAAAAACAACAATCCAAAATAAGAACCAATGACAAGGCCCGAATCAAGATTTCCGATAGTTACGCCAAGTTGGGAAATCGAATATACATATAGTAGAGTGGGAACAAGTGCGATCAGGGCCAGAACGAAGGTCCCAAGAAATTTGCCAAGAATGGTTTCCCAAAGACTGATTGGTTTTATGAACAAAAGCTCGAGCGTACCCAGCTTTTTCTCCTCTGAAAAGCTTTTCATGGTTATGGCCGGTATAAGGAACAAAAACACCCACGGCGCCAGTAGAAAAAAGTTTCCCAAGTCGGCAAAACCATAATCAAAGATATTGAAAGGTCCTTTAAAGACCCATAGGAATAGGCCCATCAACACCAAAAACAAGCCAATGACAAGATAACCGATAGGCGAGGTGAAAAACGACTGTATTTCTCTTTTAAAAATCGTAAGCACTAAAAGTATCTATGTTTTTGCTTCATCATAAAACTGCCCAAAACTAGCAATAATTTCTTATCTAAAAGCCAATCTATTGCCAAGCATTGACATTTATTCAAAGTTTATGGTAACGGCGTCTCGATAATCAAGTCCGAGTAGGGTAGAGGCCCCTCCGACGGTATTTAGGTCACTTTTGTAAATGGCAAGTTCGATGTATTCCGCGGCGTTGAACAGGGCCATCAAGTCGCCTGCGCCTTTACGTTTGCCCTTTTCTACATTGAAATTGATAATATCACTGTATTTATTGTATATCCGATGAATTTTTGTGGTACGGGCGTTCAGTTCAAAATTTCTTCCTTTTCTATAGGCCTCGAAGAATTTTTTGTGAATGTTGGTGACCACATTGCCATAATTATCGATGTAGATAACGCTGCCGATTATTTTTTTTCCGTTGTCGGTCACCGTAGGCGAAAAACCCCTTAGATCCTTCAGGTCGTCAAAACTTTTGCCCACTACATCAAGGGTGCCCCCGCGTGCAATATGACACGCCACTTTCACGAAAACATCCATCACGGGGAACGATCCATTTTCAGGGTTCGGAATATTGATTTGAACGACCTTCTCTGGCTTGAACTCAGAGGTGATCAAACCGATTACCCCGTTGTTCGCACTTACGAAAAAATGTCCGTCGACCAGAACGGCGATATGCTGGTTTTCAGGGGTCGGTTCTGAATCTACCCCGACGATGTGCACGCTTCCTTCCGGAAAATTTTTATAGCTGTTTTCAAGAATGTAGGCGCATTCCTGTATATTGAACGGACTTATATTATGGGAAATGTCAACGATTTTGGCATCTGACAACTCTTTGTAGATGCTTCCCTTTAAAGCTCCTACAAAATGGTCTTTTAATCCAAAATCAGTAGTTAAAGTGATGATTGCCATACAGCAATGTTGATATGTTTTTAATCTGGTAAGTTTATTTTTTGCCTAGATTTGTATAACAAAATTAGAACAAAAAAATAGCCTTCCGAAATTTATCTTTTTACGGGGCGATCATCAAATACACGCATTTTTTGAACGAAATAATCTTAGAGCTAACAGAAATCAGTCCGAGGGAGTTTTTTGGTCAACAGAACCAAAATATAGATCTTCTTAAAAAGTATTTTCCCAAACTCAAGATCGTGGCAAGGGGCACCAAGGTCAAGGCTTACGGCGATGAGGAGCTTCTTGAAGAGTTTGAAAGACGTTTTGATATGCTTACGGCCCATTTCGCCAAGTATAATAAATTGGACGAGAATGTCATCGAAAGAATTTTGACCAGTAACGTTTCGGCCGACTATGAATCACCCGAAAACAGTGGTGAGACTTTGGTTCACGGGGTGAACGGAAAACTCATTAAGGCCCAGACCCTGAACCAAAGAAAATTGGTCGATGCGGCCAAAAAGAATGATATGGTCTTTGCCATCGGCCCTGCCGGTACCGGAAAAACGTATACCGGTGTCGCATTGGCGGTCAAGGCTTTAAAAGAGAAGCAGGTAAAACGGATCATATTAACAAGGCCGGCAGTAGAAGCTGGTGAGAACCTCGGATTCTTGCCCGGCGATCTCAAGGAAAAGCTTGATCCCTACATGCAGCCATTATATGATGCACTTAGAGATATGATTCCGGGAGAAAAGCTCTCCCATTTGATAGAGAACGGCACCATTCAGATAGCCCCCCTGGCCTTTATGCGAGGCCGCACCTTGGACCACGCCTTTGTTATCCTGGACGAAGCGCAGAATACCACGCACGCCCAAATGAAAATGTTCCTGACCCGAATGGGCAAGAGCGCCAAGTTTATCGTTACCGGAGATCCGGGTCAAATCGATTTGCCGAGAAGGGTCATTTCGGGTTTGAAAGAGGCCCTTTTGATCTTGAAGGATATTGAAGGCATCGAAATAATCTATCTCGACGATAAAGACGTCATAAGGCACAGATTGGTCAAAAAAGTCATCGATGCCTACAAGAATATCGAACATCAAAACTAGGAAATCGGTGAGCATGAAATGTTCCCGCCAATACCTGAAATAAAGAGAATGAATACGATTACCGATACTAATTTTAATTTCCCCGGACAGCAAAGTGTTTACAAGGGCAAAGTTCGTGAGGTGTATACCATGAAAGACGATCTTTTGATCATGGTCGCGACCGATCGACTATCGGCTTTTGATGTCGTCATGCCCAAAGGCATACCGTATAAAGGACAGATCTTGAACCAGATCGCCACCAAAATGATGTACGCTACCAAAGATATTGTACCCAATTGGTTGATGGCCACTCCAGATCCCAATGTTGCTATCGGTTATGCCTGTGAGCCTTTTAAGGTCGAAATGGTAATTCGAGGATATCTTTCAGGTCACGCGGCGCGTGAATATAAGGCAGGTAAGCGAACGCTCTGTGGCGTTACCATGCCCGAAGGGATGCAGGAAAACGATAAATTTCCCGATCCGATAATCACCCCGGCCACTAAGGCCGAAAAGGGCGATCACGATGAAGATATCTCTAAAGAGGACATTTTAAAACGGGGAATCGTTTCAAAGGATGATTACGAAGTACTCGAAAACTATACAAAGGCACTTTTCAAAAGAGGAAGCGAAATCGCGTCGCAACGCGGGTTGATCTTGGTAGATACCAAATATGAATTCGGTAAGACCAAGGATGGTGAAATCGTCTTGATCGATGAGATACACACTCCCGATTCCTCAAGATATTTTTACGCCGAAGGTTACGAAGAAAGACAAAGTAAAGGGCAGGCACAGCGACAGCTTTCGAAAGAATTTGTCCGTCAATGGCTTATTAGCAATGGTTTTCAAGGCCTTGAAGGTCAAGTTGTACCAGAAATGTCGAACGAGTACATCGAGACCGTTTCAGATCGCTATATCGAACTCTATGAGAACATTACGGGAGAACCTTTTATCAAGGCCGATATCTCGAACATTGAAGAGCGGATCGAAAGAAACGTATTGGGTTATTTGAACCGATAGGGGCTTTGCTTAAAATTGAAAAACCCTACCAATTCAATTGGTAGGGTTTTTTTTGTAGCGAGAGGGAGACTTGAACTCCCGACCTCAGGGTTATGAATCCTGCGCTCTAACCACCTGAGCTACCTCGCCGTCAAGTTTAAACGGCTGCAAATATAAAGCTTAATTTTATGTGCATCAAAATTACAGTACCAAAAAATATTCCTTCGGTTTTATTTTTTTATCATCTATAAATATATATATTGCCCGAAGTAAACGATTATAAAATGAGTGATAAGATTAAGTTTGAACTGGAGTTTGTGATACAGGCCTCACCGCAATTGCTTTACCAATATTTGGTGACTCCATCAGGACTTTCAGAATGGTTTGCCGATAATGTAAATTCTAGAGGCGAGCTCTTCAGTTTTATCTGGGACGGTTCTGAGGAAGAGGCTAAATTGATAAAAAGAAAAAGCGATGAATTCGTGAAGTTCGCTTGGGAAGAAAGCGATGACAATACTTTTTTTGAAATGAAGATCATTGTAGACGAGATAACCAAAGATGTTTCATTGTTCATTACCGATTTTGCGGAAGAAGATGAGGTTGATGAGGCGAAAATGCTCTGGACCAACCAGGTCTCGGATCTGAAACAGGTCTTGGGCTCACGATAGTACTTTCTAAAATAACAAGTAAATTTTACCCTGATAGAACGTCAGGGTTTTTTATGCATATGGTCAACTATAATGGAGAACTCCACCTTGAAGACACTAAATTCTTGAATCATAGAAATCGAGGATTGCGCTATGGTGATGCTCTTTTTGAATCGATTCGTGTAATTCAAAATAAAATAATCTTCTGGGAAGACCATTATCTCAGGCTCATGGCCTCGATGCGTATTCTTAGAATGGAAATTCCCATGGATTTTACCATGGAACATTTGGAAGCCGAGATTCTGAAAACCATGGAAGCCGGTAATTTGGACAATGCACGGGTACGACTTTCGGTTTTCCGTAAAGACGGGGGGTTATATCGACCTGACACAAGGGAAGTATCCTATATAATAGAGACTGAACTTCTTGAGTCTACTTTTTTTGTTTTGGACGAAAGTGATTATGAGATTGAACTTTTTAAGGATTTTTATGTCAATGCCGATCTGTTGAGTACGCTCAAGACCAACAATAGGATGATCAATATCGTGGGCAGCATTTTTGCGGAAGAGAACGGATATCAAAATTGTTTGCTTTTAAACGGTTCAAAAAAAGTGGTTGAGGCATTGAACGGCAATCTGTTTATGGTACAGGGCAATAATATAACGACCCCTCCGATAAATGATGGGTGTCTTAACGGTATTGTTCGTAAGAAGTTGATTGAAATAATACAGAAGCATGAAGAATTTACCTTAAGGGAAGTTTCAATTTCACCGTTCGATCTTCAGAAAGCCGATGAACTCTTCATCACCAATGCCATAATCGGTATTCGTCCGATCAGCAAATACCGAAAAAAGGAATTTGATTTCGCTGTCGCTAAAAAATTGATCGGTAGATTGAATACGATAGCAAGATTGGAACTGCCTAATTGAGGCTCGGATTTTCGGGCGCATTGGACCAAAGCAGGTAATTGCCCCCCAGTTCTACCATTTTTTCCTTCCAAAATGCCCTGGAAGACTTTTGAATGATCGCACTCTCATACTCGTTTTTGACTACCACCCAAGATTTGGACGATAGTTCGGCATCCAATTGCAAACTTGCCCATCCCGAATAACCAAGAAAGAAACGAATATCCTCTCCTGAGATGATTTTTTCGTTGATCAATTGCACCGTCGTGTCAAAATCGCCCCCCCAGTAAATACCATCCGATATTTCGATACTGTTTTCAATGAGGTGGGGCACTTTGTGGATAAAGTATAGATTGTCTTGTTCCACGGGGCCACCATTGTAAACTTGTAGGGGTACGTTGATCTCGGTTACCAAATCGGTAATGTTGTACTCCAAGGGTTTGTTCAAGATAAATCCCACCGAACCCTCTTCGTTGTGCTCCGCCAGAAGTACAACCGATCTATTAAAAGACACGTCTCCCGTTAGGGCGGGTTCTGCGATCAGCAATTTCCCCTTTTTCGGCTTAAGACCAACCATAATGGCGTGTTATAAAACTAAAATAAGATAATTCTTATAATAAGCAAAAACTTGTCCAACAAAAAAGCACCACGTTTTTGCGTGATGCTTTTAATGTATTGTAACGGTTGTACATTAGTTCACCGCTTTGCCCAAATCGGCTCCTGCTTTGAACTTTACTACATTTTTAGCTTTAATCTGGATAGTCTTGCCTGTTGAAGGATTTCTTCCTTCTCTAGCATTTCTTTTAGAAACCGACCAAGATCCAAAACCTACCAAAGAAACACGATTTCCTTTTTTAAGCGACTTTTCTACGTTGCCCAAAAAAGATTCCAGCGATTTCTTGGCAGCGGCTTTTGTGATACCAGCATCGGCTGCCATAGCATCGATTAATTCTGTTTTGTTCATAATGTGATTAAATTAATTGTTGTTAAAATAATTTTAAACGTGAAACAAATTTATAGGTATTTGTAGTGAACGCAAGTAAAATAAGGGTAAATCGACTATTTTGTTGATAACTCGAAGCGTTTGTTGATAAAGTAGGGGTTTTTTTTACGTTTCTCGCAGCCCAATGATATCGGGACTTCACGACATATGCGCCGATTTTGACAATTCAAGCCCGTTCAATACTTCATTGGTCTTCATTCTTCGCTTGCCCGGCAACTGTATTTCAAGCAATTCTATGAAACCGTTTTGAACGGCGACCTTTAGTTCCTTTTTTGTAGCAATAACACTGCCTATTTTAAGGTTGTGAACTTCTTTGCATTTAACAGTTTTATATATTTTCAAAAATGACCGGTTGTCCCCATCAACGAGTGTGGTCCAGGCGGTAGGATAGGGGCTTAGTCCCCTTACATGGTTATGTATGTCGTTCAACGAACTGTTCCAATCGATTTCGCAGGTATCCCTATGAATTTTATGTGCCTGTTTTAATTTGCCCTTGGGCATTTGTTTTTTTGCCTCGACATTGCCGCGTTCGATAGCCTTGACGGTCTTGATTACCAATTTGGAACCTATGTCCATCAACCTATCATGAAGTGTACCGGCGGTATCATCATTGGTAATTTCACATTCATCTTGCAAGATGATTTTGCCCGTATCGATTTTGTCATCGATAAAGAATGTAGTCGCCCCTGTTTTGGTTTCCCCGTTGATTATGGCCCAGTTGATGGGTGCGGCGCCCCGATAATCGGGAAGCAATGAGGCATGTAGGTTAAAGGTGCCGTATTCGGGCATCGACCAAACAGTTTTTGGCAACATACGAAAGGCGACAACGATTTGCAGGTTTGCCCGCAACGACCTTAATTCTTCTAAAAACTGTTCGTTCTTGAGATTGGTCGGTTGTAGAATTTTGAGTCCTTTTCTTTCTGCATACTCTTTTACCGCCGACCCTTGCAATTTTCTACCGCGGCCTGCTGGTCGGTCCGGGGCGGTTATTACCCCTACGACCTCATAACCGTTTTCGCAGAGTTTGGCCAAGGTGGCCACTGCGAACTCAGGAGTCCCCATAAAAACAATTCGTAATTTTTTATTCACGGTCGATGTAATATTGGTTTTTAGTGTTTATATTGATTTTTTCGTCTTCCAAAAGTCCTCGTAAAATAGCAAGTACGACCTTTTCATCATCTGAGATCAATGCGCTTAATTCCCTTGATGACATGGCGTTTTCATATAAGAGACTTAAGACCTTTTTTTGTATGGAATCGAAGGAACTTTCGGGGGTGGTTTTTTGTGCTAGGCATACATCGCAAACACCACATTCTTTTTTGTGATTTTCGCCAAAATACCTCAAAATTTGAAGGCTTCTACATATTTTATCATTGCCTACGTAAGTAGTCATAGACTCCAAATTATCGATTTTTATCTGATGCAGTTCTTTGACCTTAGAGGCAAAGGTATTGATGGTACGCTCATCTTCTCTTGGTACTAAAAAAGTCAATTCAATGTCGCTATGTTTCGCCTTTAGATCTATTATTTCGTCTTTGTGCAATCCTTCAAGGGCATTTATTACCCGAAATTCTTGAACCCCTACTTTTTTTGCGACCAACGCGGTGTTGATTTTCGTGTCATGGTCAAAAACACCTCCGTATGTACGCAATAACATCTGGGCGATCATCGCTTTTTGATGATTGGATTCCAAATAACGGAAGATCTGGTCTTTATCGGCCAAAAAACGGACACTGGTCTTCTTCGAAAAGGATTCTGAAAGCGCAATGACGGATTGCTGATCTAAAATTTTAAGGGCATTGTAGGTCAATATTGGATTGAGTCCATATGCCATGCAAAATTCATTGAAGTTTAACTGAAACGTTTCGTTAACACCTTCGTTATAAGCAATTTGAAAATAATTGTTTAGCTTCTTATAGGTCAATTTGAGAAATTCTGCATTTGGCAAGGTTTTCAAAAATTGGTTTTTGGCAAGTTCAATGTCGTTTTGATTGGTCAAAAGAATGGCCCGGGCAGGCGACCCATCCCTTCCGGCCCTTCCTGCTTCCTGAAAGTAGTTCTCAATGCAATTGGGTATTTGATAGTGTACCACAAGTTCAACATCCGATTTATCGATACCCATGCCAAACGCGTTCGTGGCAACCATGGTTTGTACCCTATTTTCAAGCCAAAGTTTAAGACGTTCTTGTTTTTCAACTTTGGTATTGCCCCCATGAAAATAGCTTGCAGAAAGACCATTTTTATTTAAAAACCGTGACAGTTCCTCGGCCATTCTTCGGGTCTGTACATAAACAATGGCACTTTTTTCTAGTTTTGAACAAAGCTGTTTGAGCTGATAAAGTTTGTCTTCTTTTTGAACGACCTTGAAAGCAATATTGGTCCGTTCGAACGAATCTTTAACTATAAGCGGGTCTATGAATTTCAGGTTATCGCAAATGTCAGCTGCAACTTGCGCGGTAGCGGTGGCCGTAAGTGCGATCATCGGCGTTTCGGGCAATAATCCCCTAAGTTTGGCACAATCGAGATAGGCCGGTCTAAAATCATGGCCCCAATGCGATATACAATGCGCCTCGTCGATCGCGATCAGGTTGACGTTCATCTGTTCGATACGGGTTTGGACCAACTCTTGTTGTAATCTTTCCGGTGATAGGTAGAGAAACTTGTAATTGCCATAAAGGCAGTTGTCCAGAAGTTTGTCCACTTCGTCAAAAGGAATTCCCCCCGTCAATGCGATGGCCTTGATTCCTTTTTTCTTAAGTGCATCGACCTGATTTTGAATCAAAGCCACCAAGGGGGAGACAACAATACATATTCCTTCTTGGGCCATCGACGGCACTTGGTAACAAAGCGATTTTCCACCACCGGTCGGCATGAGGCCCAAAACATCCTTTCCATCGAGAATGGCTTGGATGATTTTTTCCTGGGATCCCCGAAAATCGGCATACCCCCAATACCCCCTTAATATTTCCTTCGGATTTTTGGTCGTCGTCACCTACTTGAGATTTTTAAGTATAAACGCGATACGTTCGGCGACACTCGACTTAGGTACCTCGATCACATCGTAATCAAAGTCGCGATAAGTGTTGTGCAAACATTCACTTATTTTCAAGGCATCTTGATAACTCTCGAAGCGTTCCCCATCCTTTACAAAAATATCTTGCCACATGGGCAACAAAAAAACCTGGTCATAACGGTTTTTCTTAACAATTGAAGAGAAGTCATCGGGGGTAGGCTGATCGTAATAATCCATATAGGCTAGAACATCGGGCATTCCACGGTCAAAAAAAATCACGGCTTCGCTTTGATCGCGTGCTTCTTCAAAATGGGACAATCTCGCCGAAAGTATTTTGGTGTTGAAATCTAGCGGATTTGAGACCGAAGCGATCGGATTTGTACCATAATCGGTCAACTCACCAATGCTTTTTGCCCTGTGGGTCATTTGGCGAATGACCTCGGGATAGCAAAAATAACCGGCATTTTGCATTTCTTCGATCAAGGAAGTCTTTCCCGTACTGGGGCCACCGGTAATGACAATTCTTTTTTGCATGCAAATGAAATCGATTCTCCAACAAAAGTAATCAATAGGCAAGGATTATAAAACCGGCGCGAAGCCCTATATTTGTCATAAATTTTATACATGGCCCAAGAGAACACCGAAGAATTTTATGCAAGGCTGAAAGAACAGTTAGAGGAAAGTACCGAGTGGCCTTCGAATTATCTATATAAGTTCATCGTACCTACGAATGAAAAAAAAATAGCCGATATCCATACTATTTTTGATAATACTGGCGCGGTCATTGAATCGAAGCAGTCAAAAAAAGGAAAATATACTAGCATTTCGATAACCGTAAACCTTAAAAATGCCGATGCGGTAATCGAAAAATATAAGGAAGTCGGTACGATTGAGGGAGTAATATCCCTATAAACTGGTAATTGCCGTATAATTTTGTTAATTTGCCGCCGTTATAGAAGTACACTTCCCGATTAAAGAATTACGTAAAACCTTTCAATTTGAATTTAGTAGAAAATTTAGAGTACAATACAGAACGTCCACATCTGATTATTCCCGAGTACGGGAGGCATTTTCAGAAAATGGTGGACCATGCGGTTTCGATCGCCGATAGGGACGAGCGCAACAAAGTTGCCAAGGCAATTGTCGATGTTATGGGAAACCTCCAGCCGCATTTGCGGGATGTACCCGATTTTCAACACAAGCTTTGGGATCAACTTTTTATTATGTCGGACTTCAAATTGGATGTTGATTCTCCTTTTCCGATTACCTCGAAGGAAGTGTTAATGCAGCGGCCCGACGCGTTGGGATATCCGCAGAACCACCCAAAATATCGTTTTTACGGCAATAATATCAAACGTATGATCGATGTTGCCGTTAAGTGGGAAAAGGGCGATATGCGCGACGGATTGGAATATGCGATCGCCAACCATATGAAAAAATGCTATCTCAACTGGAACAAGGATACCGTCGATGACAATGTTATTTTCAAACACCTTCTCGAGTTGAGCGAGGGCCAGATAGACCTTACTGGTGAGAATCTTACCGAAAGTGGCCAATTTCTAAAAAACCGTGTCGCCAAGAACCAAAGGCCGAGCACCGGTAAGAAAAATCAAAGAAACAATAACCGCGGTAAGAAGCGGTACTAATATCATCCATCTTACATGGGTACATTCAAAATCGAAGGCGGTCACAAACTTTCAGGTGAAATTACGCCCCAAGGAGCCAAGAACGAGGCCTTACAGATTCTGTGCGCCGTACTTTTGACGGAGGAAAAAGTAACTCTAGGCAATATTCCCGATATCGTCGATGTCAATAAATTGATCTCACTTTTAGAGAATTTGGGTGTAAAGATCCAAAAGAAAGGCAAGGGTACCTATATGTTCAAGGCAGATGATATAGATCTTGGTTATCTACAGTCTGACCAGTTCAAAAAAGATGGTGCAGGACTAAGGGGCTCGATTATGTTGGTGGGACCGCTTTTGGCACGCTTTGGAAAAGGATATATACCCAAACCTGGCGGTGATAAGATCGGCCGTCGGAGACTTGATACGCATTTCGAGGGTTTTATAAAACTGGGGGCAAAATTCAGATATAATAAAGAAGAGCATTTTTATGGGGTCGAAGCCAAAAAGCTAAAGGGCACCTATATGTTGCTCGACGAGGCATCGGTGACCGGAACAGCAAATATCGTTATGGCCGCGGTACTTGCCGAAGGAGAAACAACCATTTATAATGCAGCCTGCGAGCCTTACCTACAGCAATTGTGCAAGATGCTCAATCGAATGGGCGCCAAAATCTCAGGAATCGGATCTAACCTTTTGACCATAGAAGGGGTAGACCGACTGGGAGGCACCGAACATACAATGCTTCCAGATATGATCGAGATCGGGAGTTGGGTAGGTCTTGCTGCAATGACCAAAAGCGAATTGACCATTAAGAATGTCAGTTGGGACGATTTGGGCGTCATTCCCACAACGTTCAAGAAACTCGGTGTTCAATTGGAGCGAAGGGGCGATGACATCTACATACCCGAACATAAGAACGGCTACGAAATACAGAATTATATCGATGGATCCATTCTTACGATTGCCGATGCTCCTTGGCCCGGACTAACACCTGATTTGTTGAGTATCATCTTGGTAATGTCGACCCAGGCCAAAGGTGAGGTGATAATCCACCAGAAAATGTTCGAGAGCCGTCTGTTTTTTGTCGACAAATTAATCGATATGGGGGCAAAGATCATTCTTTGTGATCCACACCGCGCCACTGTAATCGGTCATAATTTCAAATCGACGCTGAAGGCGACCACCATGGTTTCACCTGATATTCGAGCGGGAGTTTCGTTATTGATCGCCGCCCTATCGGCCAAGGGAACCTCAACGATTCATAACATCGAACAAATCGATCGGGGTTATGAAGATATTGATACGCGCCTGCGTGCGATAGGGGCTAAGATTACAAGGGTGTAGTATTAAAGGTTAATCGAAAATGATATCTTCGATTTCAATCTTTTCATCCGTTTTGAAATCATACAATGTTAATCTTCTAAGAGTATAATAATCAAGCCAGAATTTCTCCAGCGAATTGAGGTAATCTACTACGGCTTTATCCTTTTCAGACTGGGCAATGTTTAAGTCGGTAATGGTAATCTTGCCAAGCACATAGCGTTTTTTTGTAATCTCGTAGCGTTTAAGAGCAATCTCTTTGGCAGTTTCCGAGGTTGCCAAGAAGTCTCTTTGGCTTGACCAATTCAAAGTGTGTAGGAATATCTCTTGCTCAAAAGCCTGTTTTTCCTGTTCGATATCATTCTTGACGAGATCAAGATCGGCCTCTGCCATTTTTCGTCTCGACTTGGTCACTCCCCAATCGAAAATCGGTAGCCCAACGGAGAGCGAAATATTTTGTTGTTGGTCATAATCTTGAAAAAGGGCAGCATATTCATCAGAGCGATTATTTAGCCCAAAATTTGCGTATACATCAACTTGCAGCCGATTGGTTCCTTTTACCTCTGCCAATCGCTGTTCGGCTTCCAACCTTCGACGTCTGAATTCGATGACCGATTTTCTATTGTCTTGGGCCTCTGACAAGGCTCTGTCCAAATTAACCACAAAATCTTCTAATTTTTCCGGCACCTCCAATTCGATTGATTCGGTATCCAACTCGAGATAGCGCGCCAGATCTTGCGAAGTCTTTTTCAGCAAAATAGTATTTGTGGTAACATTGTTCTGTGATATCAAATGACTTAATTCTATCTGTAACAGCTCATTTTCGGCAATCTTTCCAATTTTAAACCGTCCTTTTGTAATCTGTAGCAAGGTGTCTTGATTCGATAGATTTTTTTTTGCAATGTCCAAAGAGACTTGGGCCTTTAACAATCCAAAATAAAGCCTGCAGGTGGTTAAGGAGATATCTTCAAGATTCTCGATAATATTTCGCTTCGATTCCTCATAACGTAAAGGTTCGATCTTGCGCTGCCATTTATAGGGATTATAAAACAGAGAATTTTGAAAATAGTTGATTGAAAAGGGCACTACGGAATAATTCGTCGCCTCCTGAGCACCAAAACGGTCAACTCTGTCAAGTCGGCTCAGAATGGAAAAAGCCCCTCCTGTAAAGGGTACTTTTTGTTCAAGCCTCAAACGCGCATCAATAATCGATTGATTCTGGTTTACGAAAATATCCTGACCTTCATCGTTGGTTATTTTTGTTATGGAGTTGGTATAGGACGGCAATGTTGCACTCAAACTCAACTGTGGTAAAAAATCGGCTTGATAGTTTCTATATCTCCAATAACCCGATCGGTATGTATTTACTGCCCTGACGTATTCAGGCGATTTTTTCTGAGCTATTTTAATGGCCTCTTCCAATTTTATTTTTTGAAACTGGCCATAGTTGTAAACGTGTGAAACCAAAAACAGGAAAAATAGAATTCTTCTCATTTGCTATGTTTTAAACAATGGTAAAATAACATGTTGACCATGACTTCGAATATTTGGCCTATTCATGTCTAATCGCCTCTATCGGATTTTTGTTGGCGGCAGATTTTGCGGGCAGAACCCCGAAAGCCAACCCTATAAAAGTAGCCACTAGAAATGACAGCAGAATAGAGCCCATCGAGACTATGGTCTCGATATCGGTAGCGAGCTCCAGTACGTACGATGCCACTATCCCTAAAATACAGCCAATGATTCCACCACTTAGACTGATCAAGATGGATTCCGATAAAAACTGCATGATGATATCTTGCTTTGTGGCTCCGATTGCTTTCATAATGCCAATTTCTTTGGTCCGCTCTAAAATTGAGGCCAACATGATATTCATGATACCTATGCCCCCAATCAATAGCGATATTCCCGCAATTATGCTTAAGACAATATTGAAAATCTGTTTTGTCTTTTGTTGTTGCTTCAATAAATTGATAGGAATCGTAATCTCAAAATCGAGCATGCCATTGTGTTTTCTTTTGAGCATCTTGCTGATTACCTCGGCAGTGGCTTTCAATTCGTTTGAATTGTTTACTTGAATGGTCAGCTTGTCGATTTGGTGATAATTGCCCCTGGGCTTTCTTTTTTTCGGACCGTTATCGTTTCCGCTGATCATGATTATTCCGCCACCAAGATCAAGAGGTTGGTCGCTTATTACTTTCCGGTCTTTATACCGCACCAAAAATGTTTTTATAGGTATATAGACATCTTGGTTCAGGTCTCGAATACCTAAATTTTCTTGAGCCGTTTCCGAAATTAATTTCTCCTCGATTATTCCGATTACTTTAAGCCAAACATCCTTTACCTTGATTTGTTTGCCGAGCGCATTCTCTCCGGTAAATAGTTTCTTTGCGACTTTTTCACCAATTATGCATACAGGCATAGCGTTTACTGCCTGTACTTCGGTGAAGTTTTCTCCTTGGCCAATGTGAACATTTGAAGTTTCGAAAAACGAATTGGTAACCCCGATTATTTTAACCGGGCTTTGCCTTCCCTTTTTTATCATATAAGTTTCCATGATAATTTCAGGGCTAAGTTTTTTAACCGTTGAAATGTTTTTTCGTATACTTTCTACATCCAATAGGTCTAGCCCTTTGGAAAATCGAATGGTTTCCGTCGCACCATCTTCTTCTTCCGAATCGGATTCATTTTCATCGGCTTCATCCGGTATCGGTGTCACAACAATGTTGTTAACGCCCACCAATTCTAACTGCGCCAAAATCTCTTGTTCGGCACCTTTGCCAATGGCAAGCATAGTAATTACCGCGGCGACACCAAAGATTATTCCAAGGGCGGTTAGAAAAGTACGCACCTTATTCGCCATGATCACACGAACGGCCTCGGAAAAATTCGACTTTAATGTCTCTAAGAAAATTTTATTGGTCATGTAAGCTTATCTTATCTGAGCAATACCTTTGTCTTCTAACCCGTCAGGCTTACTCAAATAGACCACATCTTTTTCGGATAATCCTTTTTCTACTATAACCACGTCTTCATTCGAATCACCAAGTTCGATTTGTTTTTTATCAACAGAAAACCCAGAATTGATATATACGTAACTTATGGAATCTTTGGAAAATACTGCTTCCAATGGTATCATCAATACATCTTCTTCTTTTTTGATCAGAATACGATTCGACGTGGTCATACCTGGACGAATATTGGTATTGGATTCATTTAATTTTATCAATACTTGAAAAAGCTTAATGTCAGATCCCCTTTTGTTTTCACCTACGTTGGCAACACTTGTTACAACGCCTTCAACGGTAATGTCGGGAAAAGCGTCAAAGCCAACAGCAACTGGCTGTCCTTTTTTAATCTTTCTTACATCGACCTCATTGGAGTATGTTTTTGACTCCATTTTAGTCAAGTCGGGGAGCGTGGCTATGGTTAGGTCCCAAGCATTTATATCGGATCCGACTTTCTTCTTACTCCCATCCCAATTTTTGGCATAAGTGACCATGCCACTTGAGTTCGAATGAATTGTGAAAGATGCTTGAAGGGCAATTAGGTCGTCTAGCTTCGTTTGATTTTTTGAAACTTCGGTGCCGACTTCGACCATCTTGGCGATGGCCTTTCTTTTCTTGATGGCATAATCTTCTTTTTTTTCTTTTAAATCACGTTCGGCCCGTTCAATTTTTATTTCCAGTTGCTTTATGGTCGCCGGTGACTCATAAATCGATTGTTCCAACTCAAGCTTATCTTCTTCAATATTGAATTGAATATCTTTTATCGCCGTTCTTTCTTGTTTTAATGTCAATGTAGTATCTAACTGCTCTTGTAGAAATTTTGACTCCGCACTTTCTAAGCTTAGACGTGCATCGATAATTTGTTCGTTGACAGGCGATGGGTCGAGTCTACCAACGTAGTCACCCTCAGCAACCACTGTGCCCTCAGGAATAAGGTCTTGTATCTTGATGTTGTTCAATCTGAATTTGCGAAGATTCGATGGGCCATCAATGTTTTTAAGGCTCGTTGATTGTGCTTCTCCAGAAATTATTACTTCGCTTAAGAATTCACCCCTAACGACTTCAGCCGTAATGGCAACATCTTCTTCGGAATCAGAACCGAAAAAAAAGTAGCCGAAAAGCAATAGCAAAATGGGGACACTGATGAAAAGAATTCTTTTTTTGTTCATTGTTGGTTAGGTTTTGGATTCTAAAACTAGTTAAATTGAAATATCAAAGATTATATCTGATGTTATTTTTTTCCTAATATTTGAAAGAAAAAAGATACATTGTAAAGAATACTTAGCTTTTTCAAAATACTTCTTAAAAGTAGCCGATAATTGCTATACCAACTTGGGCAACCCCTATTTTTCTATCAAAGTGCCGTCGGGATAAAGTGCGAACCGACCCCTTTCCCTATCATGTACGTTGTCGGGGTAGGGCCAAGGCCAACCACCGAATTGCGTAAGGCCATATTCTTTCATCGTTGCCCGAATCTCTTCTTGGGTATTCATTACAAAAGGCCCGTGCTGAACTACCGGTTCACCGATAGGCTTGCCCTGAAGTAGTATAAAATGGGCGGATGTTCCGCTGGTTTTGATTTCAAGTTCTTTTGAGGCATCAAGTTCGATTCCGTGGTTTTGGGAAATTGTGCTACCGAAAATTTCGATTTCCGAACCTTCGTAAAAGTACAGGTTACGCGATACCGATGATTTGGCCTCTGGCAGTATGTAAGTGCTATTCGGTTCTATATGTATGTTCCATATCGCAACTTCGTTCGCTTTATCTGACGCCCATGAATCGGGTGCGGGATCAAGTGATTGGGTACCCCTGTAATTACCTGCTATGACTTGGATTATTGCATTTTCTTCCTGCACAATGGGAATGTCTTCATGCCAGAGCATTTTAAAATGCGGGTCGACGAATTTTCCCGAAGATGGCAAATTCAACCAGATTTGGAAAAGCTCCAACGGATTCTCTTTATCTTGATTCAGCAGCGGAAACATTTCGGAATGCTGTACCCCCCGGCCTGCGGTCATCCATTGTACGTCGCCCTGGCCGAACCTTCCGGCCGCGCCAAGGGAATCGGAGTGGTCGCAAAACCCCTTGTTCACGATGGTAATCGTTTCAAAGCCCCGATGCGGATGGTAAGGGAAACCCGGAATGGTCGTGCCATGGTACATACGCCATCCATCTTTGATAATAAAATCATTACCAAGATTGCGCCCCTCGAGCGAATCTACCGGACCCATTTGTTCGTTCCCTTCGGGATAATGGTCCAAATGATAGACCGAAAACAAAAAAGGATCTTGAGTCTGCCAAGGGAAGCCCAATGGGAAAACGGATTTTATAGATGTGCTCATATTTTTAGGCTTTAAGTAGTTGGTACTAACTTTTTAGTGTTTTGAAACTTTCATGGAACGTTAGTTAATGCGACAGTTTTAAATATTCTGCCCGAATGTCAATAGGTTATTGTCCGGGTCAAGAAGCGAAAATTCCTTTTGTCCCCAAGGTTTGATTGCCAATTTTCCATTCGGATGAATTTCTGTCCGTTTTTCCAATAGGGTTTTATAAAATTCTTCGATATTGTCGGTTCGAATATAAACCTGTCCATAATTTTCTTTAGGCTTAAGCTTTTTAAATTCAAAGAAATGAATTTGAATTTGGTCTTTTTCCATCATTAAATAGTCGTCAAAGTCGGCATTTCCAAATTCTTTAAACCCTAATTGATTTGTGTAATACGCTCTAGTAATACTTTTGTCTCGCATTGGTAATTTAGGGTTGATATCCGTAAGCATATAGTTTTAAATTTAAATTCTTGGTTCGTAATTTATATGGTTCAGTTTATCTGACCCACTTGTTTTGACGAAGAACCCCCTCTGTAATGAGATACTGGGCCGTGGCATAGGTGCCCATGACCAAAACATTCGCCCATGGCACGTCAAACTTGAACATGTTTATGGCGAGAACGCTATCGGAAGCGACAAAGAAAAGCGCACCAATGAAAACCCATAAAAAACTTGAAGACGGTACTTTGCCGATGCGCATCAAGGCGGTACATGCCATGAAAAGAATGCCGAGAATATAAATGACAACCGGATAGGTCAACGCACCTAAATCGTTCTTCAAATAAAAGAACAGTGCCATGCCAATAGCAATAAGGATCAACAAGACTCCGTATAAATAAATGGGAAACTTTTTGTTTCTTCTTTTTAGAAAAACGGCCCCATAGGTAAGATGTGCCAATAGAAAAGATACTAACCCAAGTATGAAAAACTGATTTGATCGGTTATCAAAGAGCAAGGAAATATCGCCCATCAACGATAGCGACAAAGCAGCCAGCGTTAAATAGTAAGTGCTTTTTGAGAGATGCTTGCCATTTATGGAAAAATAGGCCAACAACGAAATCAGTATCAACGGTTTGGTGACAAGCCGATATTCAGAATCGCCCATATTTACTATCAGGATATCCAAGATGACGATAGCAAAAAATAACCACCTAAAAACTGTTGCCGACAATATCTTGGTCATTTCGAATTTTTCGGAAGTTTTTCACGGTATTCTTCACGCACTTCGCTGTTATTTGCAAAGCAAAGATTCATATCGTGCTTCGTTTTAGCACGAACCTTGTTATGTTCCTTCAACTTATCGGGTTGATTCATTTTTACATTTTGACCTGCATTCGAAACTATCCCTGAAATGCTATGGCATTATGGTTGCCATCACAATACGGTTTGTTCTTGGAGGCCCCACAGCGACAAAAAGCGGTTATGCGCTCCTTTTCTTCTTTGTTGCCTTTTGCATCGATAACCTCAAGGTTACCATGGACCAATAATGGTCCGTTTTTCCGCATTTCAATTTTTGTTTTCATTGTTGTTTCTTTTTGTTCAGTAGTGTTCCCTTGCTGGTAGCTTAATGCCCCGGACGGGCATTTGGATATCTGGGCTTTTAATTCCTCGATGGAAGCATCTTCAGGGGTAATCCACGGTTTTGCCTTTGGGTCATAGACATTCGGGAGTTCCTTGACACAAATCGCGGAATGAATACATAGTTTAGGCTTCCAGACGATTGTTAGGTCGTCTTTTTTATATTTTTTGATGATTTCCCTTTCCATCTTGACCTGTTTTATTAGTTTTTTCCTATGGGTGGTGGCCCATCGATCATAGGCTCGTAAACTTCGTCACCCTTTCGTTGTTTGAATTCTTCGATTACCTTGACCCTCAATTTTTCGTCTTCGAACAGATCGACGGCCGTAAGTCCGAGTGCCTTTGCCGCATACAGCATTCCCTTGTGGCCGATCGACATTCCGCCGCAGGCGACTACCGCCCAAGAATGCCATGGCGTGTCATAAGGCGCAACTGAAACACCGAGATTGATATTGGGTACGTTCCAACTTACGTCGCCGACATCGGTAGACCCGCCGCCAGCATTGGGGTCGGTTTCCTTGAAAGGCTGCACGCTACCGGACATGCCGACTTCAGGCTTTCCGGTCGCTTTTTGGATGGCTTTTCCAAAGGCGGTCTCTTCTTCGGTATAGGTTATAGGACCAAGCAATTCTAGGTTTTTCTGCATAATCAATCCACCTTCTCGATTGACCAAAGTCTCATAAATGCCGGATACCAAACTGACTTTGTAATCAACGTTGGCCATAATCGCCGCACCTTCGGCCATGGCTTTTACCCGTTCATAGGTGGGTAGCATTTTGGCTCGTTTCGGATCGCGTACCCTAACCCATAATCGGGCATAGTCGGGCACAACGTTAACGACTTGACCACCGTCTTGAATATGATAATGGATACGAGAAGTGGGCAAAATATGTTCGCGATAGTAGTTGATTCCCGTGGTATAGAGTTCCAAGGCATCGGAAGCGCTGCGACCGTTCCAAGGATCCATGGAGGCATGCGCCGCCTGGCCATGAAATTCCACGATAAAATCGATCAACGATAGACCCGACTGTTGATCGGCCTCAATGGTCGATCCCGGATGCCAGCTTAAATTGACATCGACATCGTTCCAAAGTCCCGCTTTTACCATCCAAACTTTTGCAAAGAATTTCTCTTCGGCGGGCGTACCCAAAAATTTGACGGTACCTTTTATCTTTCCTTCGTCCATCAATTCTTTGATGGCAATTGCCGCACCCAAGCTTGCCGTACCGAACATATTATGGCCACAGCCATGACCGGCGGCCCCCTCATTCAAAGGTTCTTTAGTGGGAACCGTTTTCTGTGATAATCCCGGTAGGGCGTCGAACTCGCCCAAAACACTGATAACGGGTTTTCCTGAACCGTAGGTTGCCGTAAAAGCTGTCGGAATTTCGGCAACACCGCGTGTTACCTTGAACCCGTTCTTTTCGGCATAATTCGCCAAGATCTCGGCTGACCGGTGTTCATCAAAAGCGGTTTCGGCCAGGGCCCAGATCGAGTCACTGATCTTTATCAACTCGGCACTATGTTTTTCTACTGATGCAATAATGGCTTTTTTGTTGTTTGTCAGTTTTTGGGCCGATGCCGAAATACAAAAAAGGGTTAATGCACCTAAAAAGATTGTTTTTTTCATGCTGGATCTTGAATTAGCTGTTTTGTTCTATTGTGACCCCTTACGCGTTTTGAACTCTTTTGTTCATACTTCAAGGGTGTCGTGTAAATATAATGTTTTCTGTTCTTATGTTATGGCCGATGCAATTTTGAAGGTTATCGTGCATTTGGTCGAGTTTGTACTGAAAAATGCAATAATAATCCTTTTTAAGGGTTAATTATCAAATAGTTATATAGCAAAATCAAATAAAACCAAATCTTCGCTTTTGTCGTATGCAATTCGCATAAATTTTTGTGGCCTACCGGTATGTTCCAAAAGAACGATGTTGGTCATATCAAAGCTGTATCCGGCACAACCGAACTAAATCTACTCAGATGAAAAGAACATATCGATTACTGGCAATGTTATTCACAGGTATGATTTTTATGGCGTGCAGCTCGACCAATAGGTTGACCATGGGAGCCACCGAACCGGCGCGTATCACTATTCCATCCGAGGTTATGAAAATAGGGATTGTAAACAGGAGTATCCCTTCCGAAGAAAATAGCTCATTGGATAAAATCGATAAGATTTTGTCCTTGGAGGGCCTTAAACTGGATAAGGAAGGTGCCGAGGCGGTCATTACAGGTGTTCAAGACGAACTTACGCGTTTTGAGCGCTACGAGCGCGTGGACATTATCGAAGCTGCCGATGTATCGCGGAAGGGATTAGGGGTATTCCCGGCGGCCTTGACCTGGGAACAGGTCGACCGCATTTGTAAAGAAAACGACGTAGACCTTCTGATCTCGCTCGAATTTTACGACACCGATACAAGGGCAGATGTAGACGCCATAATGGTCGAGGTACCCAATAATTTTGGGATAAAGGCCAAGGTGCCGCATACAAGGGTAACTTTGAATACCGTGATCAAGAACGGTTGGAGGGCCTATTACCCTGCTACCAAAAGTATTTTGGACGAAATCGTCTCTAATAATTATGTGACTTCATCGGGTCAAGGACTCAACCCCGTTAAGGCCGTGGAAGCCGTTATTGGTAGAAAGGAAGCAGTACTTGAGAGCAGTACTTATATAGGCAATCTATACGGCTTGGACACAAGGCCCAAAAGTCGGAGGGTTTCAAGGGATTATTTCGTTTCAGGAACTGATAATTTCGCCGTAGCCAAAAGAAGGGCCCAAACGGGTGATTGGCAGGGTGCTGCCCAACTTTGGGAACAAGAGGTTAACAACCCCAAAGGAAAGATTGCCGGAAGGGCATGTTACAATATGGCGATCATAAACGAAATCAATGGTGATTTAGATGCAGCCATGGAGTGGGCTTCCAAGTCGTATGCCGATTATGACATAAGAGAGGCTCTTCGCTATATTAATATTTTGAGGAATAGAATGTATGACGAGCGCAGGGTAGAGGAGCAATTATCGAAGTGATAAATTTCAAAATCAACAATAAGGGGCGCTTGCTATTTTAGTTAAGTGCCTCTTTATATGTTTTCAGGCAACGTTCACGGGCCAATTTGTGGTCTACCATCTTTTCAGGGTATGTCAACTCTTGAAGTTCGGGTACCCACCTTTTGATATACTCCTTTTGTTTATCGAATTTATCTACCTGGGTCATCGGATTGAATATTCTAAAATACGGGGCTGCATCGACACCACTACCGGCCGCCCATTGCCAATTGCCGACATTGGCACTCATATCGTAGTCCAAAAGTTTTTCGGCAAAATAGGCCTCGCCCCAACGCCAGTCTATCAAGAGGTGCTTGCATAAAAAGCTTGCCACCAGCATGCGCACTCGATTGTGCATGTATCCCGTTTCATTGAGTTCTCGCATGCCGGCATCGACAAGGGCAAATCCGGTTTGGCCCTCGCACCATTTCCTGAATTCTTCCTCGTTGTTTCGCCAAGCTATTCTATCGTATTTTGGTTTGAACGACTTTGTTTCCGTACTTGGGTAATGCCAAAGAATCTGCATAAAAAACTCGCGCCAAATCAATTCGTTCCAAAAAGTTTCATTAGGATCAGCGGTTACTTTTTTTATTATTTCTCGAACGGAAACTGTACCAAAACGTAGATGTGGCCCAAGCCGTGAAGTTCCTTTTTCAATGGCCGGAAAATTTCGGGTGTCTTCATAACCAGCAATAAGTTCAGATGAAACTACATAATGAGGGACTTTGATTGGCGAGTTTTCGAAGCCAATTTCCCCAAGTGTCAGGTCCGGTAGCCTCGTTTGCCTGATCAAGTTGTCAAAATGCGGTTCGGTATTGTAAGTTTTTAAGTCCTTTTCGGCATTGAATTTTTCCTTCCATTTATTCTTATAAGGTGTATATACGACATATGGGTCGCCATCGTCCTTGACGATTTCGTCTTTTTCAAAGACGACTTGATCCTTGAAGGTTCTAAATTCGACGCCCTTGTCGGCCAGCAACAGTTCTATTTCCCTGTCCCGCTTTCGGGCATAAGGTTCATAATCGCGATTTGTGTAAACAGCCTGAATACCATGGTTCGTGGCAATTTTACCAAATACATCACTAGGTTTTCCGTAATAAAATGCTATTGAACTATTATAATCTTCTTGAAGTTTCTTGCGAAGGTTTTGTAACGTTTGGTATATAAATGAAACGCGGGCATCATTTCTTGGCAATCTTTCCAATATTGTCGAATCAAAAATAAAAATCGGCATTACCGGATGGTCACCCAACAATGCATTTTGAAAACCAACGTTATCGTTTAGGCGAAGGTCCCTACGAAACCAAAAAACGGAAATTTTATTAGGCATCATTATGAATTATTTGATAAAAATACAGGTAATAAGGCATACCATGTTCATGATTGCCCAGAAGAACAATAGCTTTTTTCTAGGAAGCCTAACCTTTTGAAAATCAGATAACAAATATATAAGAATAGTGTAGTGTCCTTACTTTTTGTAAATTGAAATTTAATTTTTCCATATGTCCCAAAGACTGAGTTTCATTTTTTGCTTCTTGATGTGTGCGGCATTGGGCAATGCCCAGTACGAAATTAGTGAACTTGGTCAAATGCCGCAGGAAACCTTTGAAACTTCGGGATTGATATTTATCGATGGCAAGGCAATTACGCACAACGACTCTGGCAATAATGCCCTACTCTTTGAAATCGATACGACCACTGTGCAGATTACACGCACCGTCGCTGTTTCCAATGCTGAAAATGTTGATTGGGAAGATATTGCCCATGACGAGGAATTCATTTATATAGGTGATTTTGGCAATAATAATGGAAATCGGCAAGATTTAAGAGTATATCGTATCTCCAAGCAAGATTATATTGCTATGGAAACGGTGACGGCGGAACAGATCAATTTTAGTTATGAAGATCAGGTTGATTTTGTGGCCGAAGCAAATAGTGATTGGGATGCCGAGGCACTTTTTGTTCTTGGGGACGAATTGATAGTTTTGACCAAACAATGGAAAAATAACGGAACGGTAGCCTATTCTTTTCCAAAGACCCCGGGAACGTATGTTGCCAATAAGTTGGATGGTTATGGGAATATCGGTCTTGTCACCGGAGCAGATTATGACCAAGAGACAAACGTATTATCGATTGTCGGTTATTCGCAGACACTGTCACCTTTTGTAATGTTGGTAGAAGATCTTTCTTCAACAGGAATTTTTGAGGGAAAGATTGAAAAAACAACCCTTGATATAGGGTTCGCCCAAACTGAAGGAATCGTACAAATCGAACCGCATCGATTTTTGCTCTCTTGCGAATACTTTTCAAATGAAACTCCGAGCATTACGTCTGAAGCACGTCTCTTTTCATTAAAGATAGATGATACGGTCGTCGCCGAAGAACCCGAAACCCCCGGTCAACCTACCGAAAATGAAACTGACCAATTGATTTTGTACAGAGAAGTAGGATCGACCACCCTTAATTACCAATTAAATACAAACAAACGGGTCTTGTCGATGGCGATATTCGATGCGACAGGTAGCATAATACGACAAGAAAAGCAAGTTGACCTTACATCGGTCATCGATCTTCTGACGATGTCCTCATCGATTTATTATTTGACTTTTTATTTAGAAGGGACCACTCTTTCCCGACCTTTTGTCCGTTAGTGCCGTCAGTATTCTTATTTAAGTTTTAATTAACATTTAAGGTTTCGAATTATACCTAGTTTTGAAAAAAATGAAAACTATAAAAAAATGAAAAAATTAGTACTACTTTTATGTTTAGCACTTGCTTCGTATACGGTTGAAGCACAGATAAATACACCAGCGGCGAGTCCAGGATCCACGTTGGTTCAAACCGTCGGGTTGACCGATGTTACCGTTGAATATTCTAGACCATCAATGAAGGGAAGGACAATCTTTGGTGACTTGGTACCCTATGGCAAAATTTGGAGAACCGGTGCGAATGCACGTACAAAAATCACTTTTAGCCAAGATGTAACAATTGCCGGTAAAGAACTTAAAGCTGGCAGTTATGCTTTATTTACAAAGCCTGGGGAATCTTCTTGGGAAATTATCTTCTATACCGAGACAAGCGGTGGAGGCACCCCTCAAAACTGGGACGATAGCAAGGTAGCTTTGATGACTTCGTCACCGATCACCAAGTTTCCAGTGGAAATGGCGGTCGAAACCTTCACCATCACTATCGATGATCTCACCGATAACAGTGGGGTATTGGGTCTTTTGTGGTCAAATGTATACGTGCCAATTAAATTCGAAGTACCAACTGATGCCGTGGTTTCTGAAAGCATTGACAGAGTATTGAACGGGCCCGGTGCCGGAGATTACTATGCCGCCGCGGTCTATTACCTTAATTCAGGAAAGGATATCAACAAAGCTAGGACTTGGATGGATAAGGCGATGTCGATGACCGAGAAACCGGCATTCTGGCAATTACGCCAACAATCTTTGATTTATGCCAAAGCTGGAGATAAAAAAGCTGCCATCGAAACCGCTAAAAAATCGCTGGCCGCCGCAACCGAGGCAGGCAATGATGATTATGTAAAAATGAATACCGATTCTTTGAAAGAATGGGGAGGTATGTAATCTTTCTTCATCAAACGAAGTAATATTGAAAAAGCCCTGATACACATCAGGGCTTTTTTGTTATTGATATTGTAGGGCAGTCAAGAGCACTTTCCAAATATCTTCGTGAATACTGGTTTTTACTTTGTGTGTTTTTATTGCATCACTATCATTTTGGAAAAGGGCAAGCGCCAACCGATTTTTTTGGGTTTCACTTTTTAATTCAGAAATCATGGTGGCGAGCTTATCTTGCCTGTTCAATTTACGTAGGGCCAGCAATCCAAATAAATGATGAATATCGGGGGCTTCGAGGTGATCATTGGTGTAATCGACTACGCTTTGGAGCAATTCTTTACTTTTATCGGTTTCCCCGGTGGCTTCATAACTTACGGCCAAAAGATAATCTTGTATTCTTTCGTCAGGTTCATAGGGCTTTCCTACCCCTATATTTTCAGGCCATTCCTTTGATTTTTTCAACACGGTTATTGCGTTTTTATATTTCTTTTTGGCCAACAATGTTCGGGCAACTCCCAAGTGGGCTCGCTCATATATTATTCGACTTTCACTTGCATGCTCATAGGGCAATACCTGTATGGTTTCCATAATCTTTAGCACCTCTGAAAAATGTCCGGTGTTCAATGCTGTTTTTGCATGGGCCAGTTCGACATTATAATTCCCCCTGAATTTTTTGAATGCCTTTTTTGACAAATTGTACGCCGCGTCATATTTTTCGTTTTGTAAGAGGAACAGGATGTTCGCTTCCCATACTTTGCAGTCCGAGGGCTTCAACTTTAACGCCTTTTCATAATCTTTTGCGCGCACATCAAAACCTGCCTCTTTCATAAGAGCTGCCCTAAATCGATAGAATATATCGGAATCAGGGACATTTTCAAGCCCTTTTAAAAGGTTCTTGCCTTTCATGTCTTGCCCTACGGCTAAATAATTGTGTGCCAAATAATACTTTAGCTTCCAACTATTGTTTTGACCAACTGCCCATTCCAAAACGGGAAGCGTTTCCCTGCGATAAGGGAAAGTTAGATTGATATCCTTCTCAATGGCGTCGTTTAGCAGCCGTGTGCTTTCGTTCGTATCGGGATCTTTTTGTAGATAAGCGGCCCAAATTAGGTTTATGACATTTTTCGTTGGTGCCAGTACGGATAGCGCCATGGAATCAAGGCCCAGTTGATGGTAGCGCACTGCTAGACCTAATAGGGTTTCATGCTTGAATTCATTTTGAATGGTTTCTAGATCCGTGCTTGTCATTTCATCGTTCCCGCCATTGGTTCGTGACCGCTGCAATCGGGCAAAATAATTAAGGGGGTCTATTTTGAGAATTTCATTGCTTTGGTAATTAAAGGTATCTTCATCGTTCTTGATTTTAGACACTTGCATTAAGATTTCCCTCGCATTAACATTATAGGTGTTATGGACAAGAGCCTTTTTGGCATAGATTGTTGCACGTTCATAATTTTTGTCGGCAAAATGGATCTCCGCCATTTGAGCAAACGAAACGGATCTATATTTCATATCCCTAGCTGCCCAACCTAACGATTCCAATGCGTTCAAATGGTCGCCCATTGCCCTATAGATCATGCCGGCCATATAGTTGGCCGATGGGTCATAGGTATCCATTTTAAGCACCGCGTTGGAAAATTCCAAGGCAACTTCATAGGCGGCCCTTCGATATTCAAGTTCGGCCAATCCGACCAGACCTTTACGATGTGATGGATCCAGGGCGATAAGTTCGGACAGTTTTTCGCGGGCCAAAGAAAACTCTCGAAACTCTATGGCCTCCAAACCTTCTTGTAATAATTTTTCCGATTCAGATGTTTTCAAGTCTTCGTCAGGATAAAAAGGCCTTTTCAATCGATTTTCATTACCATCGTTTGTATAGCCAAGGTCGGTACCTTTTACCCGAACCTCGATTTTGTCGTCAGGGGAAGTAGATAATCTTGTTAAAAAAACACCCATCGGTTTCAGATCCAACTTTTTTTCCAAAACGATCTCATCGTTTACAATGACCAAAATATCATTGTTCAATTTTTGAAGTGCATTGATACCGATAAAGGTTTGACCATTTTCGTATGTTACGTTTAGCACTCCTTCTTTGGAAGCATCCTTCATTCCGCCGATTTCCTTGTAGGGAAACCAAATCTCAGACCATGTATCCATAACATACGGGTCAAATCCTACTTGGCTTATCGGATTGGTATCACCACCCGGGGAATATTGGTCAAAAAGCCTTCCGGCTTGAAATTCGATATATTGGCCATCTGAATCCGTCAAAAGATCTTCCCATATGCCTCCCGCCCGAGAGAGGTTCCATAACCATAATTTTTGTCCGGGCATCTCCTCATAAGGCGCCCAGGTGCCAAAACCGAACTTCTTATCATGATAATATCCACCAAAAAAATCATTGTATTCGCCCACGATATGATACGATTTCGAAGGGCCGAAAGTATTGTTCTTATAGAAGGATAAATTACGGCCTTTGTTATCTATGGGCCATGGGTGGGCATTTCCTCCATGCTCCACATATTTGTCTCCCGGAATAAAGAATTGAAGGTCATAGGTGGCCACAGCGGCCGCGGTCATCCAATTATAATAGGATTGGGAGAGGGGAGAAGCATTGTACCATGATGCGTTGGTCTCGAAATAGGCTTTTTCCTTTTCAAGACGTATTTCAACGGTCCATCTTGTGTTCGAAGGCAGGTCGACATTACCGACGATACAACTCACGCTTCCATCGCTGTTCGTTCGGGTAAGGTAATCAACGGGGGTTGCGGTCGAAGGATGATGCCCTATGATACCAAAATTAAACTCGATTCCTCCCGAGGTCCAAGGTCCCCGCATCGCAATGTTCCGAAACTTAACAACTTCGTTCTTGTAAAGAAACTCTTCACCGGTACTTTTCTCTATAGCCCCCCATACTTTGCCACCGATTTCCGGCAGCACAAAGACTTTGATGTATTCATTCTCTAAAGTGACCACTTTCCAATTCTTCTTGGAACTTTTGTGCTCGTATGCTTCAAATTTGTA
This sequence comes from Flavobacteriaceae bacterium NBU2977, assembly GCA_019931105.1. Lineage (GTDB taxonomy): Bacteria > Bacteroidota > Bacteroidia > Flavobacteriales > Flavobacteriaceae > Meishania > Meishania litoralis. The sequence continues at coordinate 92,860 of JAIOUW010000002.1, forward strand.
GTAAGGGGTTATTTTAGGGTTTTCGGTCAATATGGGCACGGGATTCGGTTTGCTAAAACCATAGGTGTCCAAGGCCATGGTTTCTTCTTTTATTGAAACGGATTGACCATTTACATAAAAAAAAGCAAATAGCAAGGTAATGTGGAGTAAACCCAATTTATAGCACATTTTTATTCCGATTTTGTCGTGAAACGATAGGTCTTGATGGTTTCGTTGTTCCGTGCAAATAATACGATCTTTTCATTGCCCGATTTGATGATTTCAATATCCCGCACTTCTCCATCGATGTTCAATCCGCTTTCCATGGAATTTACAGTAGTAAAATTACCGGTTCCATCACCCAACATTAGAACGCCCTTATTGGCATCGTAACGCCCATATTTGACTCTGGTACCAAAGAAATTGCCGGCCAGAAGGATGTCCAAATTCCCATCCCCGTTAAAATCTTCCGAAAGAATTCCATAGACCGGCGCGAATTGTGCTTGGCTTGGCAAAGGGCTGATCTTGAATTGTGATTTGCCCAAGTTTTCAACATAGGAAGTGGAAAAATTCGTAACCTTATATACCCTGGCCCCTCTGAGTTCTTCATTTGAAAAAACATCGGTTATTTTGGCATTGGCATAATCGGAATAATTTACATATTTCCCCTTAAGTCCACTGAGTTGCCCTATAAGGTCATCTTTTGAAAATACGGGATAACTCTCGCCCATGACGTACGAGCAGAGAATAGGATCCAAAGCGCCATTGTTATCGAAATCTTTTACATAAAGCTCTACAGGCTCTTTTTCAGAGGCCTTCAATTGCGAATTATGACCGAAATTACCAAGTATGTAATCAATATCGCCATCATTGTCGAAATCTCCCGATGAAATCGTATTCCACCAACCTGATGAATTCGAAAGCCCTGAAGAATCGGCCAGTTCGTTAAGTACACCTTTATTGTTTTCAAAAAGTCTTACGGCCATAAATTCACCGACTATTATAAGATCATTGTTGCCATCGCCATTAAAATCCGTCCATAGCGCATCGGTCACCATACCCGGATTTACCAAATCGGTGTTGGTTGCGGCCGTGATGTCGGTAAAATTTCCTTTACCATCATTTTGGAGGATATAACTTCGCGGTTCGGTAGGGTATTTTCCGGGCACCAACCTTCCGCCGACAAACAGGTCTAGGTCACCATCGGCATCCATATCTCCGACGGACACGCACGAACCGCTCGTCAACATCGATGGGAGGGAAGCCATACTTTTGCTGAAATTACCGCGACCGTCGTTAATATAGAGTCGATCTTGCAATTCGGCCGAATCCACTGTAAAATCGTTGCCGCCGCTGACCACATATAGATCTAAATCATCGTCATTGTCGGCATCGAAAAACAACGCTCCGATATCTTCGGAAACTTGATCTTCTTGAAAGATTTTCGGGGTATTTTCAATGAACTTGCCGACCCTATCTTGGATAAAAATTTTAGCGGACTGACCTTTTGCACCTCCTACAAAAAGGTCTTCAAGACCATCTTTATTGATATCGCCCTTTGCAATTTTAGGTCCTTGTGTCGATAATTTATGAGGTAGCAGTTGTTCTCTTTTGAAATCATTATAGTTATTTTCATCATGCTTGAAATCGATTAGGCTATCGACAGATATATCGGCAAAATATGTCTCTTTGTTAGATTTTATGGTTGATTCTTTTTTAACCGCATCGGCCTGTTTTAATATAACCGTTCGATTCGGCTCCAAATTCTTAAGAACCTGAATTTTTCCATCGGGCCATATTACATTGACTTCATCAACATTGGTTGCTTCCCCAAGGCCAAAAACCATATTATGATCGACCGAGGACTGAAACCCTCTGGTGGGCATTAATTCTTGGCTCAAAAGGGTATCGCCCAATTTTAGAATGACCTTGGTGCCAACACCAAAGGTATTCTTTCCCTGACCCTCGAAACCGAACTTTACATAGTTGTTGGGAGTTAACTTGTCACTATTATTGCGATATATAAAAGCAACCTGATCGGTATTGTTAACGACAAGATCCATATCGCCATCATTATCGAGATCGGCATAGGCCGCACCGTTGGAAAGCGATTCTTGATTCAAGCCCCATGCTTCATTGACCTTCGTGAAGGTGAGGTCGCCATTATTGCGATACGTGTAGTTTTCTTCAATGGTGGACGGCATATTTTCCAGTAGCCTGTCAATGGCCACCTCTACACCGGTATTGTTTTCGTTGAGTTTTTCCTGAACTGCGAAGTTCATGAAGTCCATGTTGGTATAATCTTTCTTGAAACCGTTGGTAATAAATAGGTCCTTAAATCCATCATTATCAAAATCGGTAAAAAGTGATGCCCAACTCCAATCCGTATTTGAAATGCCCGAAAACTGGCCGATTTCAGAAAAATACTGGCCATTATTGTTCAGATGCATCATATTACGCATAATCTGATGATAAAATCCATTTTCTTCAAGAAGACTGTTTTTGTCATAGTTATCGGGGCCTGAGACCATTTTAAGGCGGTAATTGTCTTCAGGGAGCATATCCAATGTCATTATCTCAGGATACCCGTCATTATTGATGTCGGCAATATCTGACCCCATCGAAAAATGGGAAACATGCCCAATGAATTTCTCAAGACTTTCAGTAAACGTGCCATTTTGATTGTTTATATACAAATAGTCCTGCTCATGAAAATCGTTCGATACATAAATGTCGGGCCAGCCGTCGTTATTAATGTCGGAAATAGCAACACCAAGTCCAAAACCTAGAACATTCGAAACAAGCCCTACCTCATCACTTACATTAATAAACTTACCATTCTCGTTCTTGTACAATTTGTCGGCGAAATTAGGGTCTCGTTTTTGTTTGAGATTTTCACTGGCCCCAGTTGCCAGTCTGAACCCTGAATATTGTTGTGTAGAATGATTTACTAGATAGAAATCCAGGTCACCGTCCTTATCGTAATCAAAAAAAGCCCCTTGGGATGAGTACCCTGCATCGTCTAGACCGTATTCTGCAGCCCTTTCGGTAAACGAGAGGTCACCATTGTTGATAAAAAGAACATTGCGCCTTTTGAAATCATCTTTGGCGGCCGATCGACATACATAGATATCCAAATAACCATCTCCGTTGACATCGGCCATGGTCGTTCCGGTATTCCATAGTCCGGAAGCAAATACACCTGCCTTTTCGGCTATTTCTTCAAATTCAAAATCTCCTTTGTTCAAATAAAGTCGGCTTCCGACCATATTGCCTGTAAAATAAAGATCAACAAGGCCGTCATTATTGATATCTCCGACCGAAATACCTCCGCCATTATAGATTTGACCGTAGGTTAGTACGTTGAATTCCTCGGTTTCTACAACAAGGTTTTTAAACTTAACTCCTGTTTTGGAACTCGGCATTAGGGAAAACATCTTGGTGTCGTCAATATTGTTACATGATAACGCCCACAAGGCGAAAGCAGCAAGTGCAATAATTGTTTTGAATTTGCTCATTGTAAATAGGGTTAGGCGAAAAATAGCTCAAATTAAGAAAAATGATTTCAGCCGAACGTGAATGAATGAAAAAAACCTGTGGAATCTTCCACAGGTTTTTTTACAACAAGGATGAATTAAAAGTTAGGACCACCGGTATCCCACCAAAGGCGAGTGCCTATTTCATCGGGACCGCCCAATTTAGTAGTGGCATCTGCAACAGCCTCAGGACTATTTTCACGTTGTCCATTAATAAAGGTCATACGTCTTAAAAAATCATCGGCAGGAATGATACCCCAATCTGAATTACTATCGTTTTGATAGTTATAAGGAAGTTTGGGATATCCTGTGCGTCTGTGATCTACCCAAGGTTCCATAGAATCCGTATAAGCGGCAATCCATTTTTGAGTAATGATTTTCTCCAATTTGGTTTCATTATCGGCAGCTTCGTCCCAAGCTACTGTAGTGGTAATTCTGTTGACAAAATCGTTTACGTCACCACTCGCTGCCGGATCATCATAGTCAAGCGGTATACCCGTATCGTTTGCCAAATAATCATCCACTCCGCCAATTCCCCATAGTTCAAACGATGTACGAACTCCAGCTTCATAAAGCATACCTGCATCACCGGCCCCTGCCCAACCGCGTAAAGCAGCTTCGGCTAACAAGAAGTGTGTTTCATCGGCACTAAAAAACTTACGCTGAGTCACTTTAGCGGGGTCATTAAAATCTAGATTAATCGTAGAAAAGGGTATGCGTGCATCCTTTGCTCCTAGATTGGCGCCGTTTCGAATTCCCTTATAGGGAAAATCTGGATGATCGGAAACCAGTGACATGTCTGAAACAGGTTCGAAAAATGCACTTACCCTTGGATCTTCGTATCCGCCTAATATTGACTCCATAGAAGCACTCATGCGGGTATCGTTCCATTCAAAGCATATTACAGCAGGATGATATTTTTGACCATAGCCATTAATGTAAAAATTATCGCCATTGGTAGTAATCAAACCTGCTGGGTCTGCAATTGCTTTTTCACCTTGTGCCTTTGCCAAGGCAGGGTCTACCTTCGCAATACGTATCGCCAAACGAAGCCTAATAGAGTTTGCGAGTTTTGCCCATTGAGCCAAATCGCCACCATAGCTGGCATCAAATGCCGTAATATCCGGTTTATCCGCATTTGCCATAAAAACTCCGATGATACGGTCAAGGTCAGCGAAGAGTGCATTGTATAAAACTGGTTCACTATCATATTCCCCCGTTTTTCCTAAACCAAATTCTGTATAAATTACAGGACCATAATACACTGTCAATCGCTGTATTGAAAGTATCTTGATCAGATTGGCCCACTCAATAAATATTTGATTATCATTTGCAGTAGCAATATCAATGGCTTGATTTGCAGGCTTAATAACATTGTCGTATTGAACTGTCCAATATCGATTCCAACGCAAGTAATAGGTGGTATTGTTCACTCCTCCAACAAACGGAGTAGGAGTGGCCAAATGTCTTGCGAAAGAGTCGTTGGTCAAATTATGGTCAATCTGAATACCGTAAAGGTTTTTCAACATATTTGGAAAGAATGCTCCAACGTCGTTGAAATCTTGCTTTAAAGATTCTCCGGTAATTTCGTAGGGATTCGTATTCGTCTCCTCGAAATTATCAGTACAAGCTCCTAGAGCTAATGCTAATGAAATTATATACAATAACTTTTTCATGTTTTTTTTTTTAAAATGTTACAGATAAATTTACACCATAATTACGGGTCGAAGGTAGGTTGAAATTGTCAAGACCTACGGAGTTACGATTCGTGCTCATCGCCAATTCAGGATCAAAAGGTGCCTCTTTCTTCAAAAAGAACAAGTTATTTCCAACAAAAGACACGGATGCCGATTTCATCCAAGGAATATTCAGACTCTGAACGTCAATATTATACCCTAAAGAGAACTGGGACAGTTTAATGTTAGTTCTATCATAAACGTACATTTCACCAACCCCGTTTCGATCTCCAATGAAACGGAACCATTCTTCAGGGTCAACGCTGGTTACTGCTGCACCTGATGACTCTACCACACCATTTACGGGAACACTCCCAGCATCCCTTGCATCAGCGGTACGTTGCGAAACACCTGCGCCGTCAAGCATTGATTCTGTTTGACTGAAAACCTTGCCGCCGAAAACACCATTGATCAACATACTTGCATTAAAACGGCCAAAAGAAAACGAGTTGTTCCATCCCAAGGTAAAATCAGGATCCAAGTTTCCAATGAGTTCACTTTCTGTAGTCCTTAGAGGTTTCCCGGCATCATCAAAAAGAATTCTACCTTGGTCATCTCTGCGGAACTTTAAAACATAAAGATCGTTAAAGCGGCCTCCTTCGGCCAATCGTACACTGTATCCCTCTGACGACCCAAGGTTAACAATTCGGTCATCGTCTGGACCTATATCTACAATTTCACTTCTATTTCTAGTGTAGTTAAGATTCGTATTCCATTCTATTTTATCGTTTCTAACAGGAACACCGTTCAAAGTAATTTCAACACCCTTATTTACAATCAATCCGGCATTAATAAACCTTTGATTATACCTACCCTCGGTAAGTGGATCGTCCTCTTCTAATCTAATAGGTACGAATTGGTCCTCACTCTTAATGTGGTAATAGGTAAAATCTATTCCTAATCTATTTTGGAAGAAACGCCAATCAGCTCCAAACTCCGTACTAGTAATGATTTCAGGTTTCGCATCTGTAAATGGCCGGTTTAGTACTCTGCTTAAACCTCCCACAGGGTCGGTAATTCTGTTTGAAGGATTTATACGGTTAAAAGGCACCTCATTAGCAACCCTTGTGTTAGAAAGCCTAAACTTACCAAAAGTAATTGCCTCTGGTAGGTCGAACATTTCACTAACAATTGCGGTAAGACCAAATGACGGATAAAAATAGGAGTCATTACCCGTCAACGCCAAAGTAGAGGCCCAGTCATTTCTGCCACCCAATTCCAGGAAAAGCATTTCTTTAAAACCAAGTGTTGCATTCGCGAACGCCCCTTGTTTTATAATCTCACCATTGGTGACCGATGTTACGGGAGTTTGCGTCAAATCTAAATTATGAAAAAAGAATTCGTTCGGATAGATTAATCCATTGCCACTACTAGCGTTGACTTGAACACCAGTTCCATAATCGGTTTTTTGATAACTAGCACCGAGTATCGCATTCAAACTAAAATCTTCCGAAATGTTCGAATCATACGATAGAATAGCATCGGTGTAAATCAATTTGTCTTCATATTTAAGATAGCCCCAAGAACCGTTCGGGTGTACATTGGTCGAATTTGAAGTGGCGGCATGTTGTTGTTCTCTTTCAACATTACCATAATCATAATTGCCTCTTACCTGAAGGTTCAGTTTATCTGACATTTGATAGTTCAGCGATAAATTGGCAATTACCCTTCGATTATCTTGATTTAATGGTTGATTGTTGATGATCCAGTAGGGGTTCGATTGATGGTGGTCACTAACAAACCAATTTTGTGCCATCAGGTTGCGTGATGGGTCGAAAATTTCAAAATTAATTCTATCGTTATTGAAATCTCGTTCACGTGGATAAAAATATAACCCAGTAAGCGGGTTCAAGTAGTACCCTGATGGCAGTCTATTAAAGGAATTCTCCAATGATAGAATAACATTCGAGCTAATTGTCAGTTTATCATTTAATAATTTTGTGGATTGCTTAAGTGACACATTATTTCGAGAATATCTGTTCGTTGGAGTAATGCCTTCGGCCGTAGTATTGGAATACGAAAAATAGGCAGTAGTCCTGTCATTACCACCGCTAATGGAAAGTGAATTAATGGCATTATAACCAGTTTCAAAAAAATCTTCTACATAGTCACTGGCATAATTTCCAGGCGTGGTGGACCAGCTTTCTTTCGCACCATCTATAGCTCCATACTTAAACTGTAGGTCAGGTAATTCGATTACTTCTTCAAAGGTAACACCCGAATTGAAAGTTACCGTTGTCTTGCCTGCCTCACCTTGCTTGGTGGTTATAAGTACGACTCCATTGGCGCCTGCACTACCATAAAGCATTGCAGCATTAGCTCCTCGAAGGACACTTATACTTGCAATATCGTCAGGGTTAAGGGCAGAAATACCATCACCTGAGTCAGTACCACCCCACATACCCGGCTGACCTCCTCGGTTATTGGCCAATGGAATACCGTCAATTACAAATAATGGTGTGCTGTCACCGCTTAATGATTTGTTACCCCTCAAAACAATCTTAGTGGATCCACCAGCGCCCGAACTACTCTTTTTGATCTCTACACCAGCTGTCTTACCGTTGATACTGTTTAAGAAATTGATATCTCTAGTTTTGGTAATCTCATCCGCTGCTACAGTCTGTTGCGCGTAGGTCAGCGTTTTTTCCTGACGCTTGATACCCAATGCCGTTACCACAACCTCATCAAGTTGACTCGCATCTTCTTCCATAGACAAATCAATAGTGCTTGAAGCGCCTATTGTAATGTTTTGGGTTTTTGTACCTAAATAAGAAAATACCAATACATCTCCTTCCGAGGCTTCAATGGAATAGTTGCCATCAAAATCGGTCTGGGTACCGTTCGTTGTACCTTGTACAAGAACATTAACGCCTGGTAATGGCCCTCCATCGGAATCGGTAACAGTACCAGATACTGTTTTGGTCTGTGCGATGATTCCTTGAATACAAAGAAGTGCCAGACAAGTTAAAAAGTAATGAACTTTTCTTTTCATACTAATTGAGTTTAGATAGTTAGTTCTTAAATGTTCAAATTAAAAAGAAATCTGCCTAAAAAAATAGATCAACAACAACTCTCGAAAGCTAAAGAACAAAAATCAAGGTACTTACCTAGAGATATATTTTGCCTTGAGTATATTGCCTTTCAATAAATTTACGCATGTCAATAATGGTAATACCTGTTGCCTTGAATGGCAGGTCAAGTCTGTTTTCTGTTCATGAATGTTAGTTTTTTAATTACTGTAGGCTTATATGCCTATTTAGTAGTGAAATTAAACTTTATTTTCAATATGACAAGCGGAAACAATAAAATTGTGTTCGAGCACATTACTTATTTGTTAAGGAAAAATAGTGGTGACTGCGAATAATTGACTAAAACATGTCAAAATAAATTGATTTGACAAAAAATGAACTACAAATCTTCTAAAAACATACCAGATCGCTGATTAACTTGTTTTGGATGTTTCTATAATGTAGTAGTCAACATTTTCGGAAGTTATGATATCTATGGGTAATAGTTCTTTTTTCGGTATTCTTTTTTGGAATAGAAAATGTTCGGCGAGATAAGCGATCCCAAGGTATGCCTGACGTTTTGGTTTTTGGTGAATCAAGAAATCGATTTTACCTTTTTTTAAATAATCGATGTTCTTTTGGAGCAGATCATAACCTACGATTATCATTTTTTTCATTTCGGGAAGAACTTCCAGAATTTCATAGGCTTTTGAGTTCGTAATGAAAAGAGCTTTGATCATGGGGTGTTCTTGAAAAAAGTTGTCTGCACTATGCTTAAAATGCAAGGTATCCTTAGTGCTGAAACTTTTTGTTATGATGGCAATATCATTGCTGTTTTCATTAAAATAATCCACGAATCCTTTTTCTTTCAGTTCCATATGAGGTTCTAGGTCAACGTGAACAACCGCTATCTCGTCATTTTTTCCAACGACCTTATGTAAAAGGCTTGCCGCGACCCTTCCGCTTTGGGTCAAATCTTGACCGATGAAAATTTCCCCTGTAAATTCCTCAAGGTAATTGTCGAAAAGCGTGACCATGATATTACGTTGCCTGCACACATTCAGAACTTGGCGTAATTCTTCTTGAAATAGTGGTACTATCAATATGGCATCTGGACAAAAGTCCATGGCCTTTTGTGAGGCCTTGGCAAAAGAGGAACCATCATAAAGATGGTAAAGACATTTTTCCACCGAAATGCCAAAAGGTTTGAACTCATTTGAAGCATCTATTATTCCCTGATTCGCCGAAACCCAATAAGGATCGTATTTGGGGTCGGGCATTAGCACGCATATTTTGTACAGCTTGTTGTTTTTGAGGTTTCTGGCTATGGGGTTAGGCTGAAAGTCAATTTCCTTTATGACTTGCTCAACTTTATTAAGAGCCTTTTCCGATACTTTTCCTCTTTTGTGGAGTACCCTGTCAACGGTACCCTTGGACACACCTGCAAGTTCTGCGATATCTTTTATGGTATATTTCTTGTTCGGCATTGAAAATACTTGCTTTTAGACGCTTGACGCCTAAAATAATTCAGACCGCTTCAAATATATCATAAAATCTTGGTTGGTTAATACGTATGGCAATCCTGAACATGTACAATGGCCTTGGTTAAGTGATATTGTATATTGAAGGAATGAAATTAAACGATTAGGAACTTATTGTTCTTGCTTTCAGTAATCTATCAAAACCTTCCATAAGGATAGCCGTCAAAATAACCAGGGCAGCACCAATGAAGTTTAGCCAAAGATACCCCAGTTTTTCATCGCCGGAAGGATAAACGTGAATGTAGTTGTAATAGATTACGCAAATAATGAGTTGGGTCAATATGGCTGCGAAGAAAACTGCGTTTCCCTTGACAAATTTGAAAAAGAAGGCGAGTAGAAATATTCCCAGCACATTTCCATAGAAAATCGACCCGATAATATTTACGAGTTGAATGAGATTGTCAAAAAGGCTGGCCACGCAAGCAATAATTATTGCAATGACCCCCCACATAAGGGTAAATCCCTTGGATATTCTGACATAATATTTTTCTGAAAAGTTTCCTTTGGTATTTCTTTTATACAGGTCCAGGGCGGTTATCGTGCCCAGGGCATTCAGCTCAGAGGCGGTTGACGACATTGCCGCCGATAGTATAACCGCCAGTAGAAGCCCTATGAGTCCCTTCGGTAGATTATAAAGAATGAAATGTATGAAAACATAATCTTTATCATTGGTTTCAGCCCCATCATCGGCCTGTTGGATCAGTGTTTTCGCCGCTTGCCTGTTCGCGATATCTTTTTGGTTTATTTCGACAATCTGTAATTTGGCCTCTTCAATGACAGCAAATTCCTTCAATTCAAGGGCTTCCGAAAACTTGTCCTGGGCCATCTTTTTCTCAATCTCCAATTCATGATGTTTCTCCTGCAGGAGTTTATAGTCTGAAGCGTACTCTGATTCCATTACCGTCTTCGTAGCCGCCGGATTGAAATTCAATGGCGAGGGGTTGTATTGGTAAAAAATGAAGACCATTACCCCGACCAGTAGAATAAAAAACTGCATTGGAATCTTGAAGATACCGTTAAAAACAAGACCTAGCTGGCTTTCACGAACCGATTTGCCGGATAAATAACGCTGAACTTGACTCTGATCGGTGCCGAAATAAGCAAGTGCCAAAAAGAGCCCCCCTGTGATACCGCTCCAAAAAGTATACCGACTCTTGGTATCGAAACTGAAATCCAATATTTCCAACTTGTTACTGGCCCCTGCTATTTTCAGGGCTTTTCCGAAATCGATGTCCGCTGGCAGATATCCTAAAATATAAAAGAAAGTCACGAACATACCTGTCATGATAATGAACATCTGCTGTTTTTGGGTGACGTTGACGGCTTTTGTGCCACCCGATACCGTATAAATGATCACAAGTGTGCCAATAATGATATTAAGCGTTTGCAGATCCCACCCCAAAATGGCCGATAAGATAATCGATGGCGCAAAAATGGTAATTCCTGCGGCAAGTCCACGTTGTATCAAGAACAGTACGGCCGCTAGCGACCTTGTTTTAAGGTCGAAACGGCTCTCTAGAAACTCATAAGCCGTATATACTTTTAATCGGTGGTAAATGGGAACGAAGACCAAGCAGATGATTACCATTGCCAAAGGTAATCCTAGATAGAACTGAACAAAGCCCATACCATCATGAAAGGCCTGTCCAGGGGTTGAAAGAAAGGTTATTGCACTTGCCTGGGTGGCCATAACCGACAACCCTATCGTCCACCACTTGGCATTGCTTCCCCCTCTTACATAATCATGTACGTTTTGGCTGCCCTTTGTACGCCAAACACCATAGGCCACGATGAAGAGCAGGGTTCCGGTGAGTATCGCCCAATCCAATATTCCCAATGCTCCCATGTTAGATATAAGATGTCATTAAATAATAGAAAAAGAATACATAAAGCAGGTTTAGGATCAGAACCAATGAATATTCCTTTTTCCAAATATATTTGTCCTTTCCGTTCATCCCTTTACCTGATTGTCAGTGGTTTCTAATTGTTCCTTCCCCAAGGAAAGCATGTTCGCGAACAGCTTGTAAGCACCTGGAACGCCTTCCGGTAACTCCCTGAAGAAACTCAGACCACTGTAAATATAGTTTCCTTTGCCATAGGGCGCGACCAAAAGGCTGCCTTCCGTCGATTTTTCGCCCGGGTCGTTCATTTTGAGAATCGGTGTGAATTGTGGTGCCCACTCATTTGGAAAGTACAGTCCTCTTTCTTGCACCCACCCTTTAAAGTCATTCTGGGAGATTAGATTCGGAAAATTCACCAAGGCATGTTCTTTGGCAACGATCTCAACAGGCGAGTCTTCGTTGGTTACACGATCACGCGATAGTTTTAGATCATATGGCGCAATATTTTCGAATTGTGAGGCCCATCTACCTGCTGTATTGTACTGAACGATCAGGTTGCCCCCTTGCTTGACGTAATCCATCAAAAACCGCTGCTTGAACTTAAGCTCCTCCACTACATTATAAGCTCGAATACCTACAACGACCGCATCATATTTTTGCAAAGTGCCCAATGTGATGCCACCAACGTCGATCAAATGTACATTGTACCCTATTTGGGCTAAACTTTCAGGCACCGCGTCACCGGCACCCACTATATAACCTATGTTTTCGCCCGCTTTTTGGATATTAAGACGTACGACCTTGGCTTCGGCATTTTGCAAAACCTGTTGCGTTGGCACATGGTCATATGCAATGGTCACCAGTTCATGTGTAAGATCTTTTCCATTCACTTTTATGATGGGTGAAATGTAGCTTTCATTTTCTTGGGCCGGGGGCCAAAGTTTGAAAATTACCGTTTTTTGATCTCCTTTTTTTTCGATTTCAAAAGCCCGGGTGTCATCATCTACTTTCCAACCTTCCGAGAAGCAGAGTTGTACTTTACCCTTGACGCTATCTCGATGTGCCCTGATGGTAACAGGTATTTCCTTAGGTTCGCCATCTGCAAAAATCAAGACATTGTCATCGAAACTTGCCGTGACCTCAGGAAGAATCTCAAAGGGTTCGTACAACTCTCCCTTATCAGGTTTTGCAAAACGGTAAACCACAGGTTTTTCAAAAGTTATGGCATATCCATCGAAATCAAGTTCAAATAGTGCACGGAAAGCTCTTGGCGTTTCGGGCCTACCTATGAGCATTTGATCGTTGACCGTGTACATGCCCAACATTCCTTTGTTTTTTAACCAATACGGACTTGTGTAACCTACGTGATCGGGAATGGTAAATTCAAGTTCTAGATTTTGGTTTTCATTGTTTTTTAGTGGAATTGAAGGGGTCAGTTCAGCATTGGCTTCCGGTATTTTTATAGTTTTCAAAGTAATCGGTGCACCGGATCGGTTCAACGCCTCTATTTTTACATTGACTTTGCCATTTGGGTTTGCTATGGCATTTTCGGCCGAAGCTTCAAGATATAGACCTGAAACCGATAATATCAAATTTTTAAGCTCATCCGATTTTAATCTTTTCCAATGCTCGTCGCTGACGTTCTGTAATAATTTATAGGCTTCGATCAATCTTCCCAAATGTTTTGCAGGGTCTTTAAAATCGAAATCGGCCTCTATACCATAAAGAATTTCCCCAACGGCCTCTCCGCCCTCGATTCGCGACCAAGTGGTATCGATACCATCAAAAATGTCAACATTGTCAGTAGGCATATCACCTTTCAAAAGCTCTACATACTCGTTTTCGGTCCCTCTAGATGCTAATCTTCCGAAACCCTGACAGAGGTGCTGACTACTGGCCAAAGATGCAATTTCATTGTTCGAGACCCCAAGAGTCGGATAGAACACACCCGTATCGAAATGCAACATTTTTGACTTGTCCGCTTCCTCGAATTTTTCGCGGCTTCCGTAGAACCACCAAGAGGTATTAAAAAACAAACGTTTGGGCTGCCAAGTCTGGGTAAGTATAAGTTGTTTGGAATATGCATTTGGGTCATTTGTCAGGTCAAAAGCCTCGACGCTCAGCATAGCCGAAGAAGTATGATGGCCATGGGTGCTTCCAGGGCTGCGATGGTCGAACCGGTTTATTATCACATCAGGTTTAAGATTGCGTATCACCCACACAACATCGCCTAGAACTTGCTCTTTGTTCCAAATTTTCAAAGTCTCGTCAGGATGTTTTGAATACCCGAAATCAACTGCTCTCGTGAAGTATTGTTCCCCGCCATCGACCCTTCGTGCCGCAAGCAGTTCCTGAGTTCGGAGTACCCCAAGCAACTCTTTCAGCTCAGGACCTATTAGGTTTTGCCCTCCATCTCCTCGGGTCATTGATAGATATGCCGTTCTTGCCTTTAGGTTATTGGACAAATAGGAAATCAATCGCGTATTTTCATCATCGGGATGCGCAGCTACGTACAACGCCGTGCCCAAAAAATTCAATTTCTGTAGCGAATGATAAATATCGGCGGTGGACTTCTTCTGTGGTGCTTGGGCCGAACAAAAATTAATGCTTGTAAAAAACAGTGTGCATAAAAAAAGAAATTGGCGCATGTATTTGATTTTAGCTGGCAATCAAATATAGAAAGATAAAGGCGTGAACCAGTTTTTTTTAATCTTCTTTAACAAACTAAAGTATTTCGCTCGATTCAGAATCATTTTCTTTGTGATAGACCAAAGTGACCGCTTTTTGTATCATAAGATTGTTGGGGTAGACGAGCAATTCGCCATTGTCTTTTCTCAAATTGACATGAAAGGCCTTGATATCCTCTATAAGATAGGGTTCTTCCGATTCGGTATCCTTATCCAATATCTTAACGCGATCGCCAATTTTGAACGGAAACGAAAAAAACAATATGACACCAGCCGTAACATTGCTCAAAATGGACCAACTGGCAAAAAAAGCTACTCCGATTACTGCAAAGACCGATGAAAAAAGTAGTCCAAGATCTTTAAAATTGACGCCCCAGATAAATGCAAGGGCCCCGAGGCCCAAAAAAGTCAAAACGTAAGAGACGTATTTAATTATCAAAAGGGTACGTGCTTCGACGATGTCACTGATACGACCGATTCTACGAACGGTCTTGTTGATAAGAAACCTAAGGATCAAGAGTATTAAGAGCGTTATGGCAGTTGCCAGTAATTCGCTCTGGTTGTCGGCGATAAATTTTTCCATAAAACTAAAGTCCTAAACTATCGCGCAAAGATAGGTCGTTATTTCCGTTTTGTGTCCAATAAGGGGTTTTTAAGGTCTTGTTTTTGATAGCTTTCGATGTCATGGTCTTGGCCTTGTCGCCAAAGCCGCTTTTAAAGGTTTCCGACCAACCTTCTATGCAATAAGGAAAAGCTGTTCTAAAATCTATTTTCAATGTTCTCTCGAGTTCGGGGTAATTGATTTCATAGGAAGCCGTTGCACCATTTTTATTTAAACTAACGATTGCTTTATATGATTTCAACTCTTTGTGGGACAACCGAATATATTCGAATGATGGAATCACTTGTATTTCGCCGACAGGTAGACTTTCGGGGTCGATCCGTAATTGGTTCCACAACTCGTTTTCGAGAACGGTCTTGTCCAGTTTCATATTTTGATCCGCTTCGGATTCGAAATAGGAATGGGACTTTATTTCGAAGGTAGAACGGTTGTTCAATTGGGCATAGACATGTCCGCACCATTCTTGAGAAGAAAAGGTTACTTTGATGGCATGTTCGTCATTACCTACAGGGTAAAAGCTACTGGTCATGATGGAGTAGGGGTAAATTCCGGTGAGATAATTTTTGGTAGTGTTCAATTTTAGAACTGAAACATTGCTCTTATCGTAGTTATCGGCCTTTACCTGCTTGTCGGGAGCAAAGGGCTCGGTGACGTAAATGAGTACTGCATCTCCATTTCGGATTTCACCGTATCGGGCCTGTTCCAACGTGTAGCTCGTAATCTCCGCGTCGCCGGCATACCAGTATTCCTTGAACGCTTCCGAAATTTGTTCTGCGGGCTTTTTGTCGACAGTGGCCTCGTTCAAGGCAACTTCTTTCTGGTCGACCGCATTTTCTTTACATGAATTTATTATGGTAAAAAGGCCGGCCAAAAAGATGACCGAAAGTTCTAGGGAGAGCCAATTTTTCATTTTTTGGAATTTTGTAATAAAGTTAAGCAAATAAGGTCATTATACTATTTCCATTAACTTTTGGTAGACCAATTGGGTCGGTAAGCCGACCACATTCGCATACGAGCCTTGAATTTCTTCGATCGCGACCAGACCGATCCATTCTTGTATGCCATAACCACCAGCTTTGTCAAAAGGCTTGTGGTTTTTTATGTAATATCTTATCTGCATATCATCAAGCGAAGCGAACTTTACACGGGTCGTCGAGTTAAAGATTTTTTGGTCGGTCGTTGTTGTAATGCAGACCGAGGTTATAACCTCGTGCCAATCATCGGATAATGTTTGCAGCATTTCAAATGCCTCTTCTTCATCGGTCGGTTTGGCGAGGGATCTGTTTTTATGCCATACGACGGTGTCCGAAGTAATTAAGATCTCATTCGGCTTTAAATCTTCTTTGAAAGGGGCAGCTTTTAATTTGGCGAGATAATCGGAAATTTCACTGCCTTTCAATCCACCAGGGTAAATTTCATCTACCGATTTTAAGCGGACTTCGAATTCAAATCCCATTTCCTCAAAAAAACGTTGCCTGCGTGGTGAACCGGAGGCCAATATAATTCTCTTGTCTTTTAGGTCGGTAGGGAGCATCGTAGTTTTAAGCATTTTGGGCGTCAAAATTTTCAAACCAATCGCCCCGAACCTTCATGACCTGTTCTATGACGTCGCGAACGCATTCATCCCCACCTTTTCGATGCGAAATATACTTTGCAACGGCCTTCACTTCTTGGGCGGCATCTTGGGGGCAGCAGGGGAGGGCTACTCTGCGCATAGGTGGTATATCGGGCAGGTCGTCGCCCATGTAGAGTACATTTTCAGGGCTTATTTCATAAATATCCAGATATTCATTTAAAGAATCTTCTTTGTGATGCACGCCCATATGAATATCGGTAACCCCTAGACCCCGTAAACGTTTTCGCACGCCATCATTAGTGCCTCCGGTTATGATACAGACATTGTATCCTTTTTGAAGGGCGGTCTTTAGGGCATAGCCATCCTTGACACTCATTTTTCGTAACATTTCCCCTTCTGTGGTGATCAGAAGCGTACCATCGGTGAATACGCCGTCCACATCAAATACAAATGTGGTTATGTCTTTCAAATACTCTTTATAGCTCTTTTTCATAAGTCTTTTGTATCGATCGCGTCATAAGGGAATATATTTCTTTATGTGCCGTATCGCTCAATAGATCGAGATGTTTTTCGATCGTACCCGTATCCGCTCTTCTGGCGGGGCCTGTCTGGGCCGTTTCAGGTGAGAGATGTTCGACTTTTTTTGCGGTTTCACTTATCAAGGGTTTAAGCATTGAAAAAGATAGGTCGTTGTTTAAGCAGATATCCGAACCTATTTTGTACATATGGTTCACAAAATTGTTCACGAATACTGCGGCCAAATGCAATTTGGCGCGTTGTTTTGAAGATATTTTATATACCTCTTTCGACAATGCCGTAGCAAGATCTTGCAATATTTTAAAATCTTCCTCTTTTTCTGTTTCAATACATAAGGGTACGTTTCTAAGGTCAAGCAGGCTTTCTTTACTGAATGTCTGTAAAGGATAGAGAACACCTTTTCGGGCAACGGGCATTTCTTTCATGGCGACACTGCCCGAGGTGTGTACGACGAGGCTTTTTGTGCCTTTTAGTTTTTTAGAGACCTCGACAATAGCATCATCGCTAACAGCTAGGATGTATAGATCCGGACTATCAGCTACCGATAGCGATTCTTTTTTGGTATTGCGCACTTGCCCGATCTCGAAAGAATCAAGACGACTATTGATAACGCCCACCAGTTGCACGTTTTTGGCCTTTGAAAAGGCTTTGTTGAGGGTACTGCCAACATTTCCGTTACCAATTATGGCTATCTTGATCATGCTGTAAAACTAAGAATATATCTTTTAGATATCTCGTGCAAATATTTGAATCGATTTAAAAAAGTGAACCGCCATAAAAAGGCGGTTCATTATCGATAACAGGTAAATTTCTAATTTGATTCCTCATGCACAAGATACGGTCACCGAATGCGTATGGTCATCATCATTTGTCGAAACGACCGAAATCGATGAGTTGTTCTTGAGCGACGTGAAATTTTCTGCCGTAATGGTTATGGTATGATCATGCCCGGAAGAACCTTGAATCGAATAGGTCTTTTCGTTCCCGGCATTTACGTCTGCCTTTGATACGACAAGCGTATGGCCATGATTGGATCCAATGGCAACGGCCGTTCCGTTATCGATACAATTGACTTGTGGGTTTTCACCCGAATCGGGATCAGGATCAGGAACACCTGAATCGTTGTCTGAACTCGAGCATCCGATCAAAGATGCAGCGGGCAGGGCGATCAGTATCGCACCTGCCGTCTTTTTGATAAACGTTTTTCTATTCATTTTCATAGCATTTAATGATTATTGTATATACAAGATACAAAATTCTTTCTAAAAATGGCCCGCTCGAAAAGTGTAGGAATAGGTACATCGGAAAATGAAATAGCCAATTCAAAAAACCATTTGTGAATTAAAATCCGATTCTCTTAGGAATACCTTATTTTTGCATCCTGAAAAATAATGCATCGCCCGATGACAGATTTGCTAAAGAAGATTTTTTTCTCCACGCGCTTAATGGCTATATTATTTTTGGTTTTTGCGACCGCGATGGCCGCTGGCACCTTTATAGAAAGCAAATACAGCACCGAAACCGCCCGCATTTGGATTTATAACACGACATGGTTTGAAGCAATCATGGTGTTTTTCGTAATTAACTTTGTTGGCAATATCTTTAGCTATCGTCTTTTGCGATGGGAGAAATGGCCCGTGCTGATTTTGCACCTTTCTTGGATCCTGATAATTATAGGGGCCTTTGTGACCCGTTATATAAGTTTTGAAGGTATGATGCCCATTCGGGAGGGAAGTACAGAAAATGTTTTCTATTCCGATAAGACCTTTTTGACCGTTTATGTCGATGGTGAGATCAATGGGGAACCCAAAAGGAAGATATTGCAACATGACCTTATTGTCACCCCTGAAGCCTTAAAGTCAAACCTTCCTTGGAACGATGACTACAATGGGCAGGATTTCACGATTTCATATGTTGATTTCATTAAGGGGGCCAAGCTTGGCTTGGTTCCTTCCAACGAAGGACAGCGGTTCTTAAAGATCGTCGAGGCCGGTGCGGGGCAACGTGAGGAACACTATTTGGAAGATGGCAAGGTCTCGAATATACACAATATGCTGTTCGCGTTGAACACGCCGACCGACGGTGCTATTAATATTACGGCCAGCGACTCGATCTATATGATAAAATCTCCTTTTGAAGGAAGTTTTATGCGCATGGCAGACCAGTTTCAGGGACAGGTTGCCAAAGATAGCTTACAACAGTTTCAGCTCCGGTCCCTATATAACCTTGGGGGCATGCAGTTCGTCATTCCCGAGCCCTTGGTGACGGGTACTTATGGTGTGGTGAAAATTCCTGAAGAAGAAGTCACTGAAAACTCTCAAGATGCCTTGGTCATTGATGTCACCTCGAATGGTGAGAAGGTGCAAAAAAAACTATTGGGAGGTAAAGGTCCGACCGACTTTTCCGCTAAGTTCGAGGTCGGAGGCCTCGAATTTGCAATGGCCTACGGTTCAAAAGTATACGAACTTCCCTTTAGCATCAAACTGAATGATTTTATAGGTGAAAAATATCCGGGGACGGTCAATACATACAAGTCGTTTATGAGTAAGATAACGGTGGAAGACGAACGTTCTTTCGACTATGACATCTTCATGAACAACATCCTGGATCATAAGGGTTATCGGTTTTTTCAGGCCAGTTTTCATCCTGATGAAAAGGGAACGGTGCTTTCGGTAAATCATGATCAATGGGGAACGTGGATAACCTACACGGGTTATTTTCTTTTATATATAGGCCTAATGGGTATTATGTTTTTTGGCAAGACCCGCTTTAAGGATTTGGGGGCTTCCTTGAAGAAATTGAAGGAAAAAAAGGCCAAATTGACCACCATTCTTGTTTTGGGCGGACTGATGTCTCTTTCTGCACAGCAGCATACGGCCGATGATGGCCATGACCATGGCGCATTGCCTTCGCAAGAACAATTGGACTCCCTCATACAGGCCACCAAGGTATCGAAGGAACACGCCGACAAATTTGGTGAACTGGTTATTCAAGATGAGGGAGGACGTATGAAACCCATACATACATTTTCTTCGGAGTTGTTGCGAAAGCTCAGGGGCAAGGATTCTTTTAAAGGAATGAATGCCGATCAGGTGCTTTTGTCAATGATTATGAATCCGCCCTTATGGTACAATACAGAGGTAATCCTCTTAGATAAAAAAAATGACAATGATAGCCTGCATCGTTTGATCGGAGTACCCGAGGGTCAAGAGTTTGTAAAGGCAATCGATTTCTTTGATGAAAAGGGCAGTTATAAGCTGGAACCTTTTCTGAGGGAGGCCACCGCCACGAACAACCCCAATCTGTATCAAAAAGAATTCAAGGAAGTAAATATTCGCCTAATGCTTTTAAATCAGGCTCTTGGCGGTGAAATATTGAAAATATTCCCGTTGTTGAACGATGAAAACAACAAATGGGTATCAGCGGTGGAATATAACGGCGGTCAATATCAGGTTTCTGATTCGCTATATGCCAATTTTATTAAAAACGCCTTGCCATTCTATAAATTGACGTTGGGCAAAGCGGTGCAAACCGGTGATTATTCCGAGGCCGACAAACTACTTGCGGCTTTTAAACAGAATCAAAAAAACCATGGCAGCGAAGTTTTGCCTTCCGATAAAAAAATAGAAACGGAGATTATCTATAATAAGTTGAACATCTTCAATCATTTGTACCGTCTTTATGGACTTGTCGGCGTTCTGTTTTTCTTTGTACTTATTTTTCAGATTTTCAAAGATCGGTCCGTTTGGCGTATCGCCGCCTATTTTTTTAAGGGAACGATCGTCGTTTTCTTTTTATGGCACACGGCAGGGTTGGTTCTACGATGGTACATTTCCGGCCACGCTCCTTGGAGCAATGCATACGAAAGTGTATTATATGTCTCATGGGCGACCATGGGCATGGGGCTACTCTTCATTAGAAAAAATGACATTACTCTTGCTGCAGCTTCTTTTGTTACCGCGCTACTACTTTGGATAGCCCATCAGAATTGGGTTGATCCGTCAATTGGCAATTTAGTTCCTGTTTTGGACAGTTATTGGCTGATGATCCATGTCGCCGTAATCGTAGGCAGTTATGGCCCATTGATCGTTGGTGGCATTTTAGGGTTTGTGAATTTGTTGTTGATGATCCTCACGAACAAAAAAAACAAGCCAAGAATGGATATCAGCATTAAAGAGTTGACCATTATCAACGAGTTGGTATTGACTGTCGGTCTGGTCATGCTTACTATCGGCAACTTTCTTGGCGGGCAATGGGCGAATGAAAGTTGGGGGCGGTATTGGGGCTGGGATCCGAAAGAGACCTGGGCACTCATCTCGATTATGGTCTATGCCTTTATAATCCATACGCGTCTGGTTCCGGGCCTTCGTGGAAAATGGATGTTCAATTTTCTGAGCTTGATTGGGGTCGGAAGTATCATGATGACCTATTTCGGGGTCAATTATTACTTGGTGGGGCTTCACAGTTACGGTCAAAGCGGCTCGGCCGCCATCACCCCAGACTATGTATGGTATATTGCCTTGGGTGCCGCTGTTTTAGGAGCCGTAAGTTATTGGAGGTATAGGGGCAATTACTTGAAATAATTTGAAACTAGGTTTCATATGTTGATAATTTGTCACATCTTTGCCATATCATGAAGTTATAGGAATTATGATTTTTAAAGATGTCTTTGCGCCTTCGGGCATTAGCTGATCGACCTGATTCGGCTTTAAAGCGACGTCTACTTTTTTCTTCAGTTTAACATAATTCCGATTATAATGACATCATCAAATAAACTTACGTTTAAAAAGATACTTCGATATTTTATCAATGCCATAACGGGTAAGGAAACCGAATTTACCTCGGGCAGTATTCGCAAGGCCATTTTCATGCTATCTGTTCCAATGATTTTGGAAATGATGATGGAAAGCGTTTTTGCCATCGTAGATATTGCCTATGTATCACAGGTCAGCGTAAATGCCGTAGCCACGATTGGTCTGACCGAATCTGTGATAACTTTGGTCTATGCTGTGGCCATTGGGCTCAGCATGGCGGCGACCGCGGTAGTGGCGCGTAGAATAGGGGAAAAGGACCTAAAAGGAGCACGTGAATCGGCCGTACAAGCCATTTTATTGGGTATAGTTGTTTCCGTTTTGGTCGGGATCATCGGATTCCTGTTCGCCAAGGAAATTTTGGCCCTTATGGGTGCCGAACCCGATTTGATCGCTGAAGGCTATGGCTATACGCAATTGTTGATCGGTGGCAATATTACGATTTTGTTACTGTTTTTGATCAATGCTATTTTTAGAGGGGCCGGTGATGCCTCGATCGCCATGTGGGCCTTGGTACTTTCCAACGGGCTCAATATTGTTCTTGACCCGATTTTTATTTTCGGATGGGGCCCGATTCCTGAATTCGGTGTCATGGGCGCGGCCATTGCTACAAATATAGGAAGGGGTACTGCGGTCTTGTTTCAATTGGCCATTTTGTTTTTCGGATGGAGTAGGATCAAGATCGGACTCAATGATATTGTCTTTCGCATTAAGGTAATGTTCAACCTTATAAAAGTATCCTTGGGTGGAATCGCCCAATTTTTAATAGGAACTTCAAGCTGGGTTTTTCTCATGAGGATGATGGCCGAATTCGGAAGCGAGGTATTGGCCGGATATACCATTGCCATTAGGGTAATGCTCTTTACCCTGATGCCTTCATGGGGAATGAGCAATGCGGCCGCTACCTTGGTCGGACAGAACCTAGGGGCCAAACAACCCGATCGGGCCGAAACATCGGTGTGGAAGACAGGAAAATACAATGCCATATTTATGGGAATCGTCTCGTTGATCTACCTGTTTTTTGCCTATACGATTGTCGGCTGGTTCAATGAAAATCCAGTGGTGGTGGCCAACGGGGGGCTTTGTTTGCAGATTATCGCCGCGGGCTACATTTTTTATGCTTATGGCATGGTGGTGACCCAGGCCTTCAACGGGGCCGGTGATACACAGACGCCGACCAAGATCAACCTTTTCGCTTTTTGGCTGTTTCAATTGCCTTTCGCCTATCTGGCCGCTATAACTTTTAATATGGGCGCTATGGGAGTCTTTATGGCCATCACCCTTGCCGAAGTATTATTGGCCATTATTGCCATGGTATGGTTTCGAAAGGGTAACTGGAAAAAAGTTCAGGTATGATGTTTTTTGTTACTTTAGCTTCCTCATTAATAACTAATCGATGAATAAGGAAAACCAAGGTCTGAATACAATTTGTACTCATGTCGGTGAACTGGAGGATAAGCAATTTAGGGGTGCCATATCACCGCTGTACATGGGTTCGTCTTATGCTTTTCAGGATGTAGATGTCAAAAGATACCCCAGATATTTCAACACCCCGAACCAGGAGGCGTTGTCAAAGAAGATCGCCGCCCTGGAAAATACTGAATCGGCCATGATCTTTGGAAGCGGTATGGCGGCCATCAGCACTGCGGTATTGGCCTTTCTTCGAGCCGGGGACCATATAGTATTGCAAGGGGATATTTATGGGGGCACTTACAACCTTATCGTTGAACAATTCAATAAATTCGGAATCGAATATTCCTTTACAGGGGGTCTTAGTGAGACCGATTTTGAAACGCTCATAAAATCGAATACCAAGGTTATTTACGTCGAAACACCTTCGAATCCGCTATTGAAGATTACCGATTTGAGAATGGTTTCACGACTTGCCAAAAAGCACGGACTTGTTTCAATGATCGATAACACCTTTGCGAGTCCCGTAAATCAGCTTCCGGCCAAGTTTGGCATTGATGTCATCATACACAGTGCCACAAAATATATGGGAGGTCATTCCGATATTTGCGCAGGCGCGGTAGCCTGCTCTTCCGAACATATGGAACGTATATTCCATTTGGCAAAAAATCTTGGGGGAAGCCTCAGCGATTACACGGTATGGTTGTTGGAAAGAAGTATAAAAACCATGGGGGTCCGTGTAAAGGCCCAAAACGATAATGCACAAAAAATGGCGGAATATCTTTACGTCCATAAAGATATCAATGCGGTTTACTATCCAGGATTGCCGAGCCATCCTGATCATGAAATTGCAAAGTCGCAAATGAAGGGCTTTGGGGGAATGATGTCTTTTGAGCTCAATGCAGGACTCGATGCCGAACTATTCCAAAAATCACTCCGATTGATAAAGGCCTCAATGAGTTTGGCCGGCGTTGAAAGTACCGTACTTTCCCCGGCACAGACATCGCATGCCCTTTTAGGGGCCGAAGAACGTAAAAATAGGGGTATTTCGGATGGACTGATCCGTTTTTCCGTAGGTATCGAAGAACCGGAAGACCTTATTTATGATATCGAACAAGCTTTGATGACCGTTAAATCGGGTCATGTGACCGTACACTAAAGACAGTGCCTAAATAAGAACAAATGAAACTTGATATATTGGTATTTGGGTCGCATCCCGATGATGCAGAGCTCGGCGCCGGTGCAACGATCGCCAAAGAAGTGGCGGCAGGCAAAAAAGTAGGGATCATTGATTTGACCCGTGGAGAATTGGGAACAAGAGGAACGGCAGAGATTAGGGATGCCGAAGCAACCGAAGCCGCAAAGATCCTCGGGGTTTCGCTACGCGAAAACCTTGAATTCGCAGATGGATTTTTTGTCAACGATCGAGATCACCAATTGGCGATAATCAGGATATTGAGAAAATATAGACCAGAAATTGTATTGTGCAATGCCGTCGAAGATCGCCATATCGACCATGCCAAAGGGAGCAAATTGGTCAGCGATGCCTGCTTTTTGAGCGGACTAGTGAAGATCGATACCAAATTTGAAGGTGATGATAATTGGCAGGATCCATGGCGCCCCAAACAGGTGTACCATTATATTCAGTGGAAAAACCTGAAACCCGATTTTGTCGTCGATGTATCGGGCTATATCGAAAAAAAGATTGAAGCTATTCATGCATATTCCTCGCAGTTCTATGACCCGGCGAGTAAAGAACCCCAAACGCCGATCAGCAGCAAGAATTTTACCGATAGTGTGGAATACAGGGCCAGGGATTTGGGTAGGCTCATCGGTACTGACCATGCCGAAGGTTTTACGGTTGAGAGACCTGTGGCCGTTGCCAGTCTATACCACCTGATCTAGGCCGTTTTTTGATACTCGTTTTTGGCTTTGGGCAAGGTAAAAAAGAAGGAAGACCCTTTTCTTGGAATACTGTCTACCCAAATGGTTCCGTTGTTCTTTTCGACCATTTCTTTACACAATGAAAGCCCAAGACCTGTTCCTTTTTCATTGTTGGTTCCATATGTAGTGTGATTCGAGTTTTCGGCAAAAATTTTCGCCTGTGTCTCACGATCCATGCCCACACCGGTATCCCTGACATAAATCTCCCAATGATTGGTTTTCTCAGAGGCGCCTATTGTGATCATTCCGTTTTCTGGTGTAAACTTTAGGGCATTGCTCATCAAGTTTCTGATAACAATGTCAATTTGATTCCCGTCGGACCAGGCCAAAGTGTTTGCAGAAACCCGACTTACTATTTTTATGGATTTGTTCGTCGCTATTTCAGATAATAATTTAATGTTGTCGACAACAAGATTATCCAATGAAATGACAGCAGGTTTTGTAATCGCGCCGTTCATTTGTGATTGGCCCCAAGACAACAAATTATTGAGAGTAAAAGAAATATGGTCCAAATCGGCACCTAATTTCGGTATAAAGCTCAAAAATTCCTTTTGATTGACTTCTCCGTCTTTGTATAACTTCAACAAACCTTGAAAGGCACCGATAGGTCCCCTGAGATCGTGGCCGATAATGGAGAAAAGTTTGTCTTTAGTGCTGTTCAGCTCCCTTAATTTATGCTCACTTTTTTCAAGTTCTTCTTGATTTGACTTTAGTTCGATATTCAGCTTTTTTTGAAGGTGCTCATTTCGTCGTATCAAGAAAGTGACCGCCAAAAAAATAATCAGGATGCCAAGAGCGGCGTAAACGTAGTTCTTTTGTTTCGCCAAAGCCTTCTCGTTTTCAAGAATTAGATCCTGTTTTTGTTTATCATATTTCAGCTTTGTCTTGAACATGGTCAAGCTTTTCTTATTCTCGTTTCTCGAAAGTGTATCCGATAGGCTCTTATAGAGTTCGTGATAGACAAGGGCCATTTTAAAGTCATTGTGTTTCTTACTTATTCTGTATAGTGTACTGGCACACTTTTGTGTTCCTTCCTTGAAATTCAGCTTTTGCGAAATATCAAAGGCTCTAAGGGCATAACTTTTTGATATACTATCTTTTTCTTGCCCCAGATATGCCTCTGCCATGCCATTATAGAGATCTATCTGCCCCCTTTCATCCTGTAGTTTATTATGCAGCATCTCGCCTTGGCGATACCAAAACAATGCCCATTTGAATTTTCCTTCTTTGAGATATATTTTTCCTTTTACTTCATATGCAAAGGCTAGCCAATCGGTAACTTCGTTCTTTTCGAAAGCTGAAATACTGGAGTTGATATTGTACATTGCATATTCAAGTTCGTTCATATCGGCATAAACAGATGCCATATTGCTCATGGTTTCGGCCATTATAACTTCGTCGCCGATTTTAGTATTGATCTTTTTAACTTTTTTGTAAAATTCAAGGGCCTGCGTATAGTCTTTTTGAGAAACGTAGAGATTGGCGATGTTCTCATTGATTATCGAGAGCATTTTAAGATCGTTGATTTCAGCGGCCTTCTCAATACCGAGCAGATATCCGTTCAGTGCTTTGGAGTAATCACCGCTATACGCATATTCACCGGACAGGTCATTTTGAATGCGTACGGCAAAACTTCTATCATTGATTTCCGTTGCCAATTCATTTGCCTTTTTTAGATATTCAATGGCTTTGGCACTATCTCCATGATCTGAAAAGTAGTTGCCCAAGATGAAATATGATTTACACTCGCCATGCAAATATTCTACTGACTTGCTGAGTTTTAAAGCTTGTTTTGACAGTAGCAACATACTGTCTGCATGGTAGAATCGCAGTTCTGATCCAAGGTTCGCCAACAAATTAATATAGGCGGTGTCTTTGACACTGAAATTTTGCTGCTTTTGCAATGTTGCAATTTCCTTTCGTAAGCTATCTTTGGCATGTTGGCCCTGAAGAGATGCGAACAATAGAAACACCACTATGAAAAGAGTAGTTTTCTTTTTAGAAAGTTCAATTGATGGCAAAAAGTAGGTTAGCGCCGGGGTCATTGTAATGATAATTATCAAAGAATAAATTTATTCCTACTTGGTCTTAAAATCTAAAATTTGTTGTGAAACGCCATTTTTTGTGTGTTTTAACCTGTAAAAACCGTATTTCATCGATGATTCAACGACTTTGTCTGGCTATGTTTCAAAAATCAGGATGATTTATGGTAGTGTCTCGCAATGGTAAAATTGAATCGGTTTTATTTTGATTGAATACCTAAAAAAAATTACATTTGCCATCGCTTACAAATGGTGGTTGTAGCTCAGCTGGTTAGAGCGCTAGATTGTGGTTCTAGAGGTCGCCGGTTCGAAACCGGTCTTCCACCCATATGTTGGTCAAGGTCCTGCCCTGAAAGGCGGGACTTTGTTTTTTCAAGAATGCATAAAGGCCCTTTCAATTTTTGAAAGGGCCTTTATGCATTCTTGAATCTTACCGGTTACTTGGTCGCCTTATCGACTATTACCTTGTTCGCCCGGTTGGCTACTTCCCAAGCCGTGTAAAATATCAACTGGGTTCGGTTCATTAAAAGGTCGTAGTTGATTTTATCAGGTGTGTCGCCCGGTCTGTGATAGTCATCATGGGTACCGTTAAAGTAGAATATTATCGGAATATTGTTCTTGGCAAAATTGTAGTGGTCGCTTCTATAATAGAAACGATTGGGGTCATTTTCATCATTGTACGTATAGTCCAACTCGATATTCATGTACTTGTCGTTGATTTCCTCAGAAAGTTCGTGTAGTTCAGTACTTAATTTATCACTGCCGATCAAGTAGACGTAATTGCGGTCACCTTCGCGTTTTGGATCGATTCGCCCGATCATATCTATATTGAGATTGGCGACCGTTTGAGAGAGCGGAAAAATTGGTTCTACATCGGTGTAATATTGAGATCCCAAGAGCCCTTTTTCCTCTCCTGTTACGTGAAGAAACACAACGGATCTTTTAGGGCCATTCCCTTCGTCGGCAGCCTTTTTAAAAGCTTCGGCGATTTCCAATAACGCAACTGTTCCAGACCCATCATCATCGGCCCCATTGTTGATCTCTCCATTGGCCGAAATGCCAATATGGTCCAAATGCGATGATATTACCACATATTCGTTGGGTTTTTCGGATCCTTTTAGTACGGCCACCACATTTTCCGACGATACCTCCTCATTCTCACTCGTTAAATCAAGTACGATTTTTGCGGCTATTGTCTTAGGGTCATTATCCGTATCAATGGATGTTAAAATTTCCTTGGCCAGCACGCCATTAATGAAAAGGCTGGCCCAACTATCGTCACCATCGCTTTTAAGTCCCATCTGGCCACTATCATTATTTTGCATATAATCGTAGTACCCCTTATATCTCGAAAAGTTGGCTTCGTCATAATAAATAAAACCCTTTGCTCCTTTATTCTTTGCAAGCTCCATGCGCATGCCCGGAGCTTCTGACATATTGCTCCAAGCTGACTTTTCCTCACTTCCGGACAATAGGTAGTTTCCATCATCGCCCATTGGTTCGCCTGCTTTTGCCAAGACCCATTTGCCGTCAACATCGACATCTTTATAATCGGAGTAATCTCCCTCTTCGATGCCAAATCCTACGAAGACCAGTTCATCAACGTTTCCGGTCGCTTTCGAAAAAGTAAGCATGTTCTCACCTATGGGAAATTCTTTTCCGTTTACGGTCATTGTACCGGTTGGCAGGTTTTTGACTTCTAATGGAACATTCTGGAAATAGTCGCCATTCGATTGGGCCGGTGGAATGCCCATTTTTTCATATTCGGATTTTAAATAGGCGATCGCTTTTTTCTGTCCCGGTTCGCCAGTTTCCCGACCTTCATATTCATCAGATGCATAGGTGTACAAGTGTTCTTTGAGCTCCGCTTCGGTTATGGTCCCGGCGTATTCAGTCGGGCCAACCATTGGTTTTACTATATCACCGGCCTTTTCGCTGACCGTTTTTTGTGAAGAATTACAGGCCATGGCCAGTGCTGTCACAACAAGAAATGCTTTTTTCATTTTATCTCGTTAAGGTTTTCAAAATTTACCAAAAGTAGTGAAAACCTGTTGATTTGCGGACCACCGGACCGATTATTCCATATTGGACCCAGTGCCCAAAATTAGAATTGTTAAAAAGTTGCTGGTGTTCTGACTTTCTTGGCGTATTGGGAAGGTGATAAAGACTTTGCCTTTTTGAACTTCTTGTTGAAATTCGAAATCGATTGGAAGCCGGAAGCTTCCGAAATTTGGGCGATGGATAGCTTTTCGTGGGTGGATAGCAATTGGCAGGCATGCTCTAGACGTAGTTCGATCAAAAACTCGAAAAAGGTCTTGTTGGTCCGTTGTTTGAAAAACCGACAAAAGGCCGGAGTCGTCATGTGCACCATTGCCGCCACTTGGTTCAAGGTGATTTCTTTGTCAAAATGATTCATGGCGTGGTCGAATACGATTTGGAGTCGGCGCCCTTCAATATTAGAGATATTTTTTTTTGACGGAACAAAAGATGTCAGCTCCTCTGATCGGGACTGATTGATTTTTTGAATGATCTGTAAAAAGCATAGAAATCTCCCTAATTTATCCACTTTCGTGAACTTATTCATAATCTTCTGTACCCGTTTCTTTCTTGAGAGAAGTTTTAATCCTTTTGAAGAAATTTCAAAGAACCGATTTATTTCTTCTAGTTCGGGTATTTTTAAAAAATCGTTTCCAAAGCCTTCCTTACTTACAAACAGGGTAATCATGTGCGATTTGCCCTGATGGGGAACGCTTTGGAATAAATGGGGAATATTACTGCCTATTATGAAAATATCTCCGCTGCCAAAGGTTTTGATGCTGTTGGCGACCATCAACTTACCTTCTCCCTGTACTATCAAACTTATCTGTATCTCGGCATGTTGGTGCAGCTGGTCATAGAAAATATCGACCTTGTCCTCTTGCACGTGCAAGGTATTCTCAAAAGGTTTGGGAATCTTAAAAGGAAGTACTTTCATATCCAATACTAAGCAAATATTGTATAATATTTATAAAATTTATTTAAAATAGGTTAAAATATTCCCAAAAGGAGTTAAAATTGAATTAACCATCCGGCATGTAATGACTTTATTTTTGCAATTGAAAATAAACTTAAAGAAAGATGAAAGTACAATGGGAGGGCGTCATGCCCGCTGTGACAACAAAGTTTACCGAAGATGATCGATTAGATCTGGCCATGTTCCGAAAAAACATCGATGCGCAAGTAGATGCAGGGGTTCATGGAATTGTTTTAGGAGGATCGTTGGGAGAGGCAAGTACCTTGACCCAAGACGAAAAGAACATTTTGGTAAAGGAAACGATCGATATCGTTGAAGGAAAGATTCCCGTAATAATGACGGTTGCCGAACAGGCCACAAAAGTCGCTGTCGAAGCCATTAAACATGCAGAGTCTTCGGGTGCCGATGGCTTGATGATATTGCCCCCCATGCGATACAAATCCACGGATTTTGAAACCGTGGCCTACTTTAAAGAGCTTGCCAAAAGTACTTCATTGCCGATTATGGTCTATAACAACCCAGTCGATTATAAAATAGAGGTAACGGTCGCGATGTTCGAGCAGCTAATGGAGTTAGATAATATTCAGGCCGTAAAAGAGTCGACACGTGATATAATAAACATCGGGAGGTTACGAAATAGGTTCGGCAATGATCTTAAGATTTTGACCGGAGTTGATCCTTTGGCTCTTGAAAGTCTATTGATCGGTGCCGATGGATGGGTCGCGGGATTGGTCTGTGCCTTTCCAAGGGAAACCGTTGCTATTTATGAACTTGCGAAAGCGGGCCGCGCACAAGAAGCGACCGAAATCTATCGTTGGTTCCTTCCTTTGTTGGAGCTTGACATTAGTCCGCAATTGGTTCAGAACATTAAACTCGCAGAAGTTGCCACCGGCATAGGCACCGAAAATGTTAGGGCCCCGAGACTGCCTTTGCAGGGCAAAGAAAGGGAAAGGGTCTTGAAGGTTATCGACGATGCGCTTCGAACAAGGCCGACAATGCCCGACTATAAGTCGCTGACGGCGAGTTTGTAGTAAATTCGACCTCGCGGATACGACATAGATAGATTTGCGGTCAATGTAAAAGTACCGCTGAATTGAACTTTTTGGGCAAAATCGGTAAATGAGTGTTTCACCTTTGAAATGAAAATAATTGGATATTTTTGAGACAGCCCCTGCCGTATTTTAATAATGTTGATTCGATATAGATCGGGGCGGGGTTTTTGAACATATAGGAACGGTTGAAAAACTATGCTATTGAAACCAAATATGTTGCGAAAATGTCTGTGCGAAAACTAATAATTCAAGGAATAAAATGATAGAAGGCCATAATTATATTGGGGGAGAAGTATCGGCGAAAGGGGTTACGATTTTTTCTACGTTCGACCCGAAAACCAATAAGGAAACCGGCTGGCAATTTTACGAAGCTACCAAAACAGAAATTGACGATGCGGTACGATTGGCTGAGGAAGCATTCAAGACTTACAAGCATTTTTCAGGGAAAAGAAAAGCCGAATTCCTTAGGGCGATTGCCGGCGAAATTGAGGCACTTGGTGATGAACTTATCGATGTCTATGTCAAAGAATCTGGACTTCCGGTAGGAAGGGCAATGGGCGAAAGAGGCCGTACCATAGGTCAATTGCGGGCTTTCGCAACGCTTTTGGAAGAAGGTTCCTGGGTCGAGGCAACTATTGACACCGCAATTCCGCACCGCGAGCCGCTACCGAAGGTCGATATTCGAAAAATGTTATTTCCGATCGGGCCGATCGCAGTGTTTGGCGCAAGTAATTTTCCTTTGGCCTTTTCAACGGCGGGCGGCGATACTGCCAGTGCTTTGGCGGCCGGTTGTCCGGTCATCGTAAAAAGTCACCCCTTGCATGCCGGTACCGGTGAACTGGTTGCGGGGGCGATCGCGACGGCAGCAAGAAAAACCGAAATGCCGAAAGGGGTATTTTCCAATTTGAACAGCAGGGGTATTGAAGTCGGAAAGCATTTGGTCATGCACCCTAAGGTAAAGGGCGTCGGTTTTACGGGTAGCATGAACGGAGGTATGGCCTTGTATAAGTTGGCCGCCGCGCGTAAAGAGCCAATACCTGTTTTTGCCGAAATGGGAAGTGTAAATCCGGTTGTGGTCTTGCCTTCGGCACTTGAAGAGAACGGTGCTGAATGGGCCTCTAAATATGCTGGGTCGATCATGTTGGGTGCCGGCCAGTTTTGTACAAATCCAGGTTTGATTCTAGGAATCAAGGGTTCCTCTTTGGATGAGTTTATCACAACTTTAGGAACTGAAATTTCAAAATTGGAACCGAACTGTATGCTCCATCCGAATATCCATGAAAATTACGAAAAAGGAAAAAAGGAAATTGTCGAGCAAAACGGAGTTCGAGTAGTGTCACAAAATAATGGATCAGTGGCTCCAAACCACGGGCGACAGGCGGTATTGACCGTTGATGGGGCAAATTTCTTGAACAACCCGAAACTCCATCAAGAAGTTTTTGGTCCGTTTTCAATGGTTGTACAGTGTGAGACCGCTCAAGAACTTACACAGGTACTACACGCACTTGAAGGTCAGTTGACCGGAACCCTGCTCGGTAATACTGCAGATTTACGAAAATACGAAGAAGTGGTCGAGGCCCTTAAAGGTCGGGTAGGGCGTATTATTTTTAACGGGGTGCCTACCGGGGTCGAAGTCTGCCCTGCCATGCATCATGGTGGGCCTTTTCCGGCCACGACGGATAGCCGGTTTACATCGGTGGGAGAATCGGCCATTAAACGCTGGGTCAGACCCATATCGTTTCAGGGTTGGCCTCAAGAACTTCTTCCCGAAGAATTAAAAAATGAGAATCCGTTGGGTATTATGCGTAATGTAAACGGTACATATTCCAAACAAGAAATCTGACCCATATCAGTATGAAATTCTCCAGGATAGGTTTTGTGCCCATTGCCGTACTGGCCCTTATTATTTCTTGTAAGGGAGGAAAAAAGTTCGATAGTTCGGAACGATTGGCCGCGATAATAGATTCCACCTATAATTTTAAACCGTTCGATCGGGAAGAATATCCTTTGGGGAATTATGACGAATCGGTTTACCGTCAAGAAGCAGAATTTGCCGAAAAGCAGCTTGCAAAACTTGCTTCAATCACTGCCGAAGACCTATCGGAAACGCAACAGATATCCCTTGCACTTCTAAAGTTCAAACTCCAAAACCAAGTCGATGAATACGCCTACCAAACGTATTTGAATCCGATACAATCAGATCAGGGCTTTCACCTTAATTTGAACTATCGGGTTAAACCGATTTTGAACCATGAAGGGGCCAAAGAATACTTGAACCTGTTAAATGCCATTCCCCGATTTACGGAACAGCATTTGGTATTGTTGCGCAAAGGATTGGAAAAAGGGATTTCACAGCCCAAGGTGATTTTCGATGGCTATGAATCGACCTATGACGAGCATATAGTGGACGATTATACCCAGAGTAGTTTTTTTCGTCCTTTTGATAATTTACCGGATTTAATGGACGGTGCGCAAAAAGACTCCGTTCTATTGGCGGCCAAGTCGGCCATCGAGAAGAGCGTGGTGCCTTCCTTCAAAAAAATAAAGGCTTTTTTCGAAGAAGAATATATTCCGAACACAAGAGAGGTCATTGGCGTTTCCCAAACGCCTAATGGTAGCGAATTCTATCAGAACAGGATCAATTATTATACCACCACCGATGAATATACGGCCGATGATATTCACAATATTGGATTGAAAGAAGTCGCCCGCATCAAGGCTGAAATGGAAAAGATTATCGAGAAAGTAGGTTTCAATGGAAGTTTTCAGGAATTTTTGACCTTTCTGCGCACCGATGAACGGTTTTATGCCAAAACCGGTGATGACCTGTTGAAAGAGGCACGTGATATTGCGAAACGTATCGATGCCGAATTGCCAAAATATTTTATTACCCTACCCAGAAAACCCTACGGTGTCAAAAAGGTGCCGGATGCCATTGCCCCAAAATACACAGGCGGAAGATATTCAGGTTCGTCGAGCGCGACCCAACCGGGATACTATTTGGTAAATACCTATAAATTGGGCAGTCGCCCGTTATATGTGCTGCCATCGCTTACGGCACATGAGGCCGTTCCGGGGCATCACTTGCAGGGTGCTTTGAACCAAGAGCTTGGCGATAGCATTCCTGATTTTCGAAAAAGACTTTATTTGTCCGCCTATGGCGAAGGGTGGGCCTTGTACACTGAATTTTTGGGTAACGATATGGGAATCTATACCACACCTTATGAAGAATTCGGCAAACTGACCTATGAAATGTGGCGCGCCTGCCGATTGGTGGTCGATACCGGTATTCACGCCAAAAGATGGTCGAAACAACAAGTTTTGGATTATATGCTTTCCAATACGGCCCTGTCTGAACACGAAGTGAACACGGAGACCGATCGCTATATTGCTTGGCCCGGACAGGCGATTTCATATAAAATGGGCGAGATAAGGATTCGCGAACTAAGAAAAAAGGCCGAGGATGCCTTGGGTGCCGATTTCGATATTCGAAAGTTCCATGAAGTGATCTTGGAACAAGGCACGGTCACATTGCCTATTTTGGAAAGGCGCGTCAATAAGTATATCACTTCCTCTAAAAAGAAAATATAAATTTCGAATGGCGAGAACCGTTTTTGAGTGCATCGATGCCCATACCTGTGGAAACCCTGTAAGAGTTGTGAAAAGTGGTGGCCCAGAACTTTTGGGCCCTACCATGGCAGAAAAGCGCCAGCACTTTTTGAAGGAATACGATTGGATCAGAACAGGGCTCATGTTCGAACCGAGAGGTCATGACATGATGAGCGGCAGTATTTTTTATCCACCATCGGATCCTGAAAACGATTTCGGTATTCTTTTTATCGAGACCAGTGGGTGCCTGCCCATGTGCGGCCATGGCACTATCGGGGCGATTACCATCGGAATCGAAGAAGGATTGATACAACCGAAAACGGTCGGCAAGGTACGAATGGAAACTCCGGCCGGTCTGGTACAGATCGATTATGGACAAACCGGTAAAAAAGTCGATTGGGTCAGGTTGACCAATGTGA
This sequence comes from Flavobacteriaceae bacterium NBU2977, assembly GCA_019931105.1. GTDB lineage: Bacteria > Bacteroidota > Bacteroidia > Flavobacteriales > Flavobacteriaceae > Meishania > Meishania litoralis. The sequence goes on from JAIOUW010000002.1 coordinate 128,223, forward strand.
AATCGTATTTGGCCGCTTCCGATTTGACCATTGAAAGTTCTGAACTAGGTGAGTTGACCTTTGACGTTTCATACGGAGGGAATTTTTATGCCATTTTCGATCCGCAGGCGAATTTTTCTGGAATTCAGGATTATACGGCAGGTAAATTGATCCAGCTTAGCCAAGAACTGCGCAAAAAGATAAACCAAAAATATCCAGACAAATTTATCCATCCCGAAGATGATAAAATCAGGGATGTCAGCCATATACTGTGGACAGGTGATACAACTTCGCCCGAAGCAACCGCCAGAAATGCCGTTTTCTACGGAGATAAGGCAATCGATCGTTCTCCCTGCGGTACCGGAACTTCTGCCCGAATGGCGCAGTGGAATGCCAAAGGTAGGTTAAGCGTAGGCGAGCAATTCATACACGAGAGTTTTATTGGATCCCAGTTTATAGGAAAAGTGGAAGAAATAACGACCATAAAAGATATCCCTGCGATAATACCTAGCATTCAAGGATGGGCAAAAATATATGGCCGCAACACCATAACCATCGATGACGACGATCCCTATGCACACGGATTTCAAGTTATTTAGTGCCATAGCATTGATTACAATAGGCTTGTCGGCATGGTTTAATTAGATTTCAAGAATGGGCAAAAACATAATCATTATAGGCGGGGGCATCGTAGGCTTGAGCGCCGCCTACTTTTTGCAAAAACAGGGGCATCAGGTTACCGTAATGGATAAGTCAGATATCGCTTCGGGGGCCTCTTTCGTAAACGCCGGTTACATTACGCCAAGCCATATCATTCCGTTGGCATCGCCTGGCAAAATAGCCCAAGGTATTAAATGGATGTTCGATTCTTCAAGTCCTTTTTATATGAAGCCTAGATGGGATATCGATTTCTTCAAATGGTCATGGTATTTTCATAGATCCTCGACCATACAAAAAGTAGAAAAGGCGATACCCATTATCAAAGACATCAACCTATTGAGCAGAGGTTTGTTCGAAGAGATGAAAGCTTCGGGCGATATGGGCGATTTTCATCTGGAACGTCGCGGACTGCTCATGTTATATCAGACCGAAGCGGCTTATGATCATGAAATTGAAGTTGCGAAAAAGGCCAGATCATTAGGGTTAGAGGTATCGGAATTGAATAAATCGGAACTCGAAAAAATCGAACCCAACGTTAAGATTAACGCCAATGGAGCCATTCATTATGAATGTGATGGCCATACAACGCCGAATGAACTGATGCCAAAACTCTTGGCCCATTTGAAAAGTGTAGGGGCGCATATTTTGACAAATGAAGAGGTTTTGGACCTATTGCTTGAAAATGATAAGATCAAAAGAATCACAACCAGCAAAGGGAATTATGATGCGGACGAGGTAGTTATGGCCGCCGGATCATGGAGCGGTAAACTTTCGAAAAAGCTTAAAGTCAAATTGCCGTTGCAACCCGGCAAGGGGTACAGGATCAATGTCCACAGGCCTTTGGGCATCTCAATGCCCGCGATCCTTATGGAACGAAACATGGCGGTTACGCCCATGAAAGGTTTTACCCGATTTGCAGGTACTATGGAATTTTCGGGAATAAACAATGTGGTACGAAAAGAAAGGGTATCGGCCATTGCGAACGGGGCAAAAACCTTTTACCCTGAAATATCGATTACCGATGAAGAAATCGCCGATGCCCAAACGGGTATGCGCCCTGTTTCACCCGATGGTTTGCCCTATATCGGAAAGTCGGGAAAGGTCAAAAACCTGACTTTTGCCACGGGGCATGCCATGATGGGTTGGAGTTTGGGCCCCGCCACGGGCAAATTGGTCGCTGAAATCATAAACGAAAAAAAGACTTCAATGGATATTTCGGCACTGAGTCCGGATAGAAGGTTCTAGCATCGGCAAATTTTATGGCTTTCCGTTTGCAATACGATTCGGGTAAACAAATCTTTAGTATCTTGTTTGTTCAATTTTTTCCGACCGATGAGCAATTTGATTAGTCCTTTCCGAAACCTTGCCGTTTTATCTTTATCAATGTTTTTGTTCGCCTGCGCCAGTAAGGAAAAACAACTACCTGAAAGACCGAACATACTTTTTATTCTTTCCGATGACCATACTTCTCAGGCTTGGGGCATATACGGTGGTTTGCTCAAAGATTATGTGCAAAACGATAACATTGAACGTTTGGCCCGTGAAGGGGCCGTTCTCGAAAATGTATTTTGTACGAATAGTATATGTACGCCCAGTCGTGGCAGTATTTTAACAGGGCAGTACAGCCATGTCAATCAGGTTTATACCTTGAACGAACCGCTTCCGAAAGGTCATCCGAATATTGCAAGAACGTTTTCCGATAACGGGTATCAGACGGCGATAATCGGTAAATGGCATTTGGTGGAGCCCCCTGAGGGTTTCGATCATTTCAATGTACTTCCGGGACAGGGCCGGTACTGGAACCCCATACTTAAGACAAAGGAAAACTGGAAAGATGGTCCTGATGGTTCGGCAGGAAAGGAATACAAGGGTTTTTCAACCGATGTTATTGCCGATTTGACCATTGAACATCTTGAAAAACGTGATGCCGGCAAACCTTTTTTAATGTTCTGCAATTTCAAGGCCACCCATGAGCCCTTCGATTATCCCGAAAGGCACAAGAATTTGTACGAAGGTTTGGAGATTCCCGAACCGGAATCGCTTTTTGACTTTGGCAAGGAAACGACCGGACGCACATTTAAAGGACAGATACTCGAACATTTGGCCGATCGTTGGAAACGGGCCACGGAAGATGAAAATTTTTGGACCTCCTATCCAGGACTTCCTTATCCTTTGGAAGGATTGGATTCGGTTCAAAAGCGAAAGAAAATCTATCAAAAATTGGTAAAGGATTTTATGAGGAGCGGGGCGGCCATCGACGATAACATCGGAAAATTGCTCGATTATCTAGAATCTGAAGGTATTGCCGACAATACAATCGTGATCTATACCGCAGATCAAGGGTATTTTTTGGGAGAACATGGTTTTTTTGATAAACGTTTGATTTACGAAGAATCGTTGCGAATGCCGTTCGTAATTCGCTACCCGAAAGAAATAAATGGCGGACAGCGAATCGACGATATCATACTAAATATAGATTTTTCGGCTTTGATGGCCGACTATGCGGGCATTGAAATACCGGAGTATATTCAGGGTCATAGTTTTCGCGAAAATTTAACGGGAAATACCCCCCAAGATTGGCGCAAACAAATGTATTATCGGTATTGGTTACACCATCCTGATCGCCCGGCGCATTTCGGTATACGCAACGAAAGGTACAAATTGGCCTTTTTTTACGGTCAAGATTTAGGAATGAAAGGCACTTCTAAAGAAACGACCCCCTTTGCTTGGGAATTCTATGACCTACAAAAAGACCCTAAAGAACTTCATAATGCATATGATGAAATCGAATACAAAGAAACAATTGCCGAAATGAAAAAAGCATTAGTAGAGGAGCGTAAGAAATACCGGGACGATGATGCCAACTATCCGATAATGAAAGAAATTCTGGAAAGCGTTTCATTAAATTAAAAACAACAAAGCGCATGAGAATATTTAAAATCGAAAATGGTGCCGTTGTCGAAAATGAGGGAAATTATTATCAGTTCGAAAATGTCGATTGGAACGCTTTCATCAATAGAAAAGGACTTTACAAAAGCATTATACGTGACCTCTCGGGGCAAAAACCAATGAATGGTTTCGATGTCGAAAACCATATGGTAGCGCCTGTTGGAGGCCAAGAAATTTGGGCTTCGGGTGTAACCTATATGCGCAGTAAGCAGGCACGCATGGAAGAATCAAAAGATGCAGGCGGAGGCACGTTTTACGATAAGGTCTACGATGCCGATCGGCCAGAACTTTTTTTTAAGGCGACCCCGCACAGAACTGTAGGCAACTTGGGCGAGGTTCGTATAAGAAAAGATTCGCATTGGGATGTTCCTGAACCCGAACTGACACTTTTTATAACGTCAAAGGGAACTATAGAAGGATATACCATTGGCAACGATATGAGTTCAAGAAGCATCGAGGGGGAGAATCCTTTGTATTTGCCTCAGGCCAAGACCTATGATGCGTGCGCTGGTCTTGGGCCGTGTATCTATATTTCTGAAAAGGAAATAGCTCCCGACACTCTAATTCGTTTAGAGATCAAGAGAAATGGCAATACCGCTTTTGAGGGTGAAATTCCTATCAGCAATATGAAAAGAAACCATCAAGAACTGGTCGATTATCTTTTTCGGGAATGCAGCTTTCCGTATGGGGTTTTTCTAATGACCGGAACCGGAATCATACCGCCCGACGAGTTTACCTTGCAATCAAAAGACGAAATACGAATTACCATCGGGCCTATTGGTACCTTGGTCAATTTTGTGCAATAGAAAGTTATTCGTGATAACAACATAAAATATTCAAAAATGACAGGCATACAAGACTTCGCCGAAAAGCATGAGATGGTCTCTTCATTGTTCGATTGGCCGAAATCAAAAGAGGAATGGGAGCCATATCGTTTAAGTGATGAACAAGTCGCCCATTTTCATGAATACGGATACCTATCGGGAATCAAACTTCTTGATGACCGGCAAATCAAGGTATTGCGCAAAGAACTTGAAGAACTCATCGATCCTGAACATCCGGGCCATCATTTATTTTATGAATTTCATAGTAATGAATCATCGAACACCAATTCGGTTTTGTTCCATTCGCTTGGGCATTGGCGAATTACCAAGGGGTTTCATGACGTGCTTTGGAATCCGGCCTTTGTAATGGCTGCACACCAATTGTTGGAAAACAGGCCGGTTCGTTTTTGGCATGACCAGTTGTTTTACAAGCCCACAAAACACGGTGGGGTGGTGGCCTGGCACCAAGATTATTCGTATTGGACACGTACCGTGGCCATGCAACATCTTACTTGCTGGACAGGTCTTGATGACGCCACGACGGAGAACGGTTGCTTACACTACGTTCCGAAAAGCCATAAATGGGGATTATTGAATGCCCCGGAATTGGCAGGAGATATGAACGGATTAATGGATTATCTGACCGAAGAACAGAAAGCCGAATTCAAACCAGTGCCCATTGAATTGAAAAAAGGGTATGCGACATTTCACCACCCTTTAATGGTACATGGATCGTATGAGAATAAATCGGACAGGAGTCGAAGAGCGTTTGTACTGAATGTATTTGCCGACGGTACGGTCAGCAATACCGATGATGAACTTCTAAAGGGAGTGCCCCCGATACCCAAGGGAGAAAAAATGGAAGGAAAGTTTTTTCCGCTACTTTTTGACCAATGATTTTCGCTAGATCGTAAGCCTTTGTTTTTTGGAAGCGGCACGAGCCCTTTTCACCTCTATTATTTTTCTTATCCATTCCGGATAATCCGAATCATCATCTGCCGGATAAATACATATATGCTGGTCGGCTCTAGGTTTTTTGAGTTCATCAGGATGTTCGCCTAAAACAATTGCCGCTGTATCAACACCGGAGTGCGATGCACCGGCCACGCCATGTGAAAGAATGCTCGCACCGCAGAGATACAGGTTTTCGATTTCACTTTTCGCTTTATAGGCAAAAGGGCCAATATGTTTCAAACTCTTCTCGGTACCATAAATGTTACCCCTCGTGGTATTTACATAATATTCGTTGGTGATGGGCGTACCTAATTCGACATTTACGATATGTTCGCTGACATTTGGTATCGCTTTTTCCACCCCTTTGATCATTTTATTTGTCAAAACGTCTTTAAACCTCAAATACGAATCGGAACGATTTTCATTTTCATTCTTGAATTTTTCAAAGGCATCATAGTTGACAAGGGTTATGGCCTCGATGGTATGGTGTATGCCGTCATAGCTCGTGGGGTCTTTTAGCGAAGTGAAGCTAATGAACATACCTTCGAAGGCATCTCCTTGGGCAAGGTCGTTTTCAAGTGCCCCGTCATAAAATTCATCGATATCGGTATCGGGCATCATCCAAATATTTCCCGAATCGAGTCCCGCTTTTCGCAAATCCATGTCTACGGTCAAGAATAGCATTAGGGTAGTGCTGGAGTATTTGGTATTGCCCAGTTTTTTTTGAAGTTTGGCACTTATATGTTCGCGCCCGATCAGTTCAAGATATGTGATTCCAGGATCTGCATTGGAGATTATGTTTTTTGCGAAAAGCTGTACCCCATTTTCAAGTTGCACACCGATGGCCTTTTTTTTGGCACCGTTTTGAATCAGGATCCTTGAAACAGAGGTGCTGGTTTGAATTTCGCCATTGTACTTTTTTAATACGTTGGTCATGGCCTTGATCAACGCACCACCACCGCCCATAGGATAAAATCCTCCCTGAAAATAATGGTTCATAACCGCACAGTGTAATGGAAAAGCGGCTTTTCGCGGTTGTACGCCATGGTCGCCACATTGAATGTTCAAAATGTTCTTTAAAAGCGGGTCTTCGATATGCCAATCGACCACACGTTTAAGATTGAAAAACATATACCGCAAAAGGTGACGAATATGGTACGGAAGCGTTAGTTTTCTCCAGAAACCCTTGTAGTAAGGTATCGAGAATAACTGATTACTTACCTTTTGTACTAAGTTCAGGTAGGTTCTGATATGTTCTTTTTCTTTTGGAAATCTTCTTGAAAGGCGTTCTATAAGTTCATCTAGGTTTGCAGGATAGTCAAATCGATGGTTGCCAATATGTACATGTTCATAACCATCAGGGTTCATTCTAAAAAAAACGAGGTCATTCGCAATCTCGAGGCCTCGGTATAGATCGCTCGTAGCTTGGCCTTCTTCAAGTAGCCCGACATAATGGACACCTGGTGTAAATCTGTGCCCATTGAGATAAAAGCTATGGCACCATCCGCCAGGAACATCATGCTGTTCCAAAACCAATACCTTTTGGCCGGCCCTGGCCAAACAAATGGCCGATGCTAGCCCCCCAGCTCCGGAGCCAACTATTATCGTATCGTAATGCGCATCAGAGTCATCTTTAGGAGTATGTTCCAATATTTTTTATTTGTGGTGTTATTTGTGTAAATGATATTGGCCAAATTACTCCAAGGCCATTGCAATTGCCTTTTCTACCATAGGTTCCATTACCTTATAGCCTTCTACGGTCGGGTGCACTTCGTCGCTCGCATATTTTTTCGGAAGTCCGTTGCGCTCATCCGCCATGGCCGAAAAATAGTCCAAATAAACATGCCCGGCCTCTTTGGCATACGCTTTGATCAATGCGTTCAGCGCAGGTATTTTTTCATTTGGTTTCAGTCCGGGCCGCCAGGGATAGTCAAAGGCAGGCAAAACAGAGGAAAGCACTACTTTGATGCCGTTCTGGCTCGCGATTTCGGACATTGACCTTAGATTGTCCATTATTTGATCCAATGTCATCGGTCCGGTGTTTCCGGCAATATCGTTGGTTCCAGCCAATATTACAACCACTTTGGGCATTAGATCGACAACATCTTGTTGAAAGCGTATCAACATTTGTGGGGTCGTTTGACCACCGATACCCCTATTGATATATGGTTTGCCCTCAAAAAAATCCGGGCGTGCCTGGATCCATCCTATGGTGATGGAATTCCCCATAAAGACTACTCGGTTTTCATTCATTTTTGGTGGTGTTATCTTTTGGTTCGCTTCCTTAAAATGATCCAATGCTGCCCAATCCTGCGCCTGTATGCTTTCACCAACACCTATTGTGACCATGAATACAAGTATAATGCTTATAATTTTTCTCATCTTTTTTACCTTAAAACTTATTTTTAATTAATATTTGGCGGCCTTGCCGTTGGCCATGGTCTTTTTAATAAAGTCCCTAATGTCTTCATTGGCCTTCTTTAGGTCTTCTCTACGTAGGTACATCATATGCCCACTGCGATATCCTTTAAAATCAAAACGTTCTTTCATTCGACCGCTTGGATCGACCTGCCACATTAGATATTTTGCATTGAAATAGGTCGTTGCACCGTCATAATAACCTGACTGCACCAAAACATTTAAATATGGGTTTTGCGCCATGGCCTGACGAAGGTTTTCACGGGTATTCTCATCAGAATTGTCCCATGGATGTACCGGCCCGAACATATTGTATTTGATATCGGTCTTGAATTTCAGTTCTTCCTGTAAGTAGTAATTTATCGCAGGAGTGAAACTGTGCAACCATGACGTCAATTCTGCACTGTAATCGGGCCTCATGCCTTCCAACTGTTTGTCGATGCCAAGGTAGCGTGAATCTAGCCTTCCTATGTTGTAACCGCCCTTGTCCTTTAGCAGATTTTTCCAAAAATAGGGAGTTGGAACCCTTAAGTTTTGGTCGATGATATCTTCTTTTTTAAGGCCTGAGTAATAGGCCATCTTTTCGGCAATCTCATTTTTTTCGGTCTCACCGAGAAATCCACCTCTCGTAATTGCCGGAAGCAAAGTGTTTATGGTATATTCTTCTGATTCAGGAAGAATTTCAAGGAGGTCTTTTTGTTGCAGGCTATTGGGAAGGGCCTTATGATGCCAGGCCGCTGCGGTGTAATAAGGTAATTTTATCGCATCGGATACGGGTCCGCTATTTCTGATTATGGTATAATCGGCAGGGGAAACCAGTATAACCCCGTTGAGATACATCCATTGGGCATTTTGCAGCTCCAATGAAAGCCCCATTACCCGTGGCCCGCCATAACTTTCACCAATTAAGTATTTCGGGGATCGCCAGCGGTTGTTTCGAGTAACGAAAGTATTCAACCATTCGGCCAAGTATTTGATATCAGCATTGATACCAAAGAATTTTTTACGGTCTACTTCATCGCCCGTTTCCGGTATTGTTCGTGAATATCCGGTATTCGCTGGATTAACATAAACGATATCGGTAACGTCCAAAACCGAAAAAGGGTTTTCATTGACTCCATACGGCTGAACAGGATATCCTTCTTCATCTATTTTTAACGTTCTGGGACCCGTATACGCCAAATGCATCCATACCGAACCTGATCCAGGCCCGCCATTGAACGATATCAAAAGAGGTCTTGAGGCTCGATCCTTGACATTGCTTCTCGTGTAATAGGTATAGTTCAAAGAAGCGATCGGCTTTCCCAACTCATCCCAAACGGGTTGGGTACCGATTGTTGCGGTGTAGTTGATCGGTGTTCCATTAATAGTTACACTATGCTGTGTGGTAACCGTAGTGTCAATGGGCAGCTTACGTTCTTGTGCTCTTAGCGAACAACAAAATAGGGAAAGGGATAAAAGTAATAATGTTCTCATTTTATATGTTTTTCTGTCTCTTGTTAAAAATAGGGATTTTGGGTCAGAAACAAGGTCGTTTTTGAACACTATGGCGTTTGTGGTCAAAACTTCTCGAAAACACCTAGCCCGAACAGTGCAAAATCATATTTGACAGGATCTAGAGGATCTAGTTTTCTCAGATTTTTGTCAAGTTCTGCCAGCGCTATGGCATCATTCTGCTTTCTTTTCAGCAATTTCAGTTTTCTGGCTACATTTCCAGAATGGACGTCCAGGGGGCAAGATAATTTTGAGGGTGAAATATTTTTCCATAACCCAAAATCAACATTGGTATCCGCCGCTCGTACCATCCAACGTAAAAACATATTGATACGTTTGGCGGCAGAACCCTTTAATGGGTCGGAAACATGTTTTGTGGTGCGCTTTTCAAAGGGAAGTTCAAAAAAAATCTCCTTGAATTTAGAGATTGTCGGTTGTAAGTTTGACGCTGACTGGTGCGATGTAAAAACACCTTCCAAGCCGCCGTGGCGACTATAGATATTTTTCAAACTCTGAACAAAATAGGTAAGGTCGGTACCATTGAAGGTTCTATGAACAAAGTTCTCTAAGGCCTTTAGATGCGATTCATTGTGGTTCATTACAAAATCATAGGGACTATCACCTAATAGACCCATCATTTTCTCCGCATTGTTTATGATGCTTTTTCTATTGCCCCATGCGATGGTCGCTGTCAAAAAGCCACTGATTTCTACATCTTCCTTTTTATCAAATCGATGGGGAATCTGAATCGGATCGCTCTCTAAAAACCGGGGTTGGTTGTATTGTGCAACTTTGGCGTCGAGAAACTCTTTAAGCTCTTTTTTTGTCATTCCAAATTAAAATTCGGTAATACTTTTTAGCGGATCGACATATCGCGGGTTATTGAGATCATTGTGCGGCTAGGTCGACTATGACTTTTTATTGCTGCACGACTTGTTCTGAACTGGTAATCAAACCGTCTACCATCGTCAATTTACGATCGGCCATATCGGCCAATTCTTCGTTATGGGTAACGATGACAAAGGTCTGCCCGAATTGGTCGCGAAGTTCAAAAAAAAGATGGTGAAGGTTGTCGGCACTCTCCGAATCAAGATTTCCACTGGGTTCGTCGGCAAAAATAATCGAAGGATTGTTGATCAACGCCCTCGCCACGGCGACCCGCTGTTGTTCACCGCCCGAAAGCTCATTGGGCTTATGTTCATAACGCGCTTTCAGTCCCAAAAAGTCAAGAAGTTCCTTTGCCCTTTTTTCAGCTTCCCCCCTCGGGGTCTTTTTGATGAAGGCCGGAATACAGACATTTTCCAATGCCGTGAACTCGGGAAGCAACTGGTGAAATTGAAAAATGAATCCGATATGTTGGTTTCGAAATTTGGCAAGATCCTTGTCAGAAAGATTGGTGACCTCCACATCGTTTATCACCAATTTACTATCTGTTTTGTTGGTTTGTGTATCCAAGGTGCCCAATATCTGTAATAGAGTGGTTTTACCGGCCCCCGATGCACCCACAATTGAAACCACTTCACCTTTTTTTATGTGTAGATCGACACCTTTAAGGACCTGTAATTTTCCATAAAACTTTTGAATATTGCTTGCCTTTATCATAAAGAGGAAATAAAAGTGGAAATGTAAACATTAACGCGTACACGGCAAAATAATACAGAACCGACCAAAGATGAATCATTCAAAAGTTAATTTTTAATGTCTTGATAATAAAAGGGCGGTAATCGATAGGACGCTGGGAGATAAGCGAAATATAGCTTAATTTCGCCCCGAGCATATTAACGGTAAAATTGACATAAAATATGGCACCTTATCAAAGTTTGGAAGAGTACAATTTAGAGATTACCGACGAAGTCAGGGACCGCTACGCGTCTATAATCGATGAAATAGGGGAGGATACGACGCGGGAAGGACTTTTAAAAACACCTGAGCGCGCAGCTAAAGCGATGCTTTTTTTGACCCAGGGTTACAAGCAAAATGCCGCCGAAATATTGAAAAGTGCCATGTTCAAAGAATCCTATAACGAAATGGTCATCGTCAAGGATATCGAACTGTATTCACTTTGCGAACACCACATATTGCCTTTTTTCGGGAAAGCCCATATCGCATACATTCCCAACGGACATATTGTCGGCTTGAGCAAACTACCGCGAATCGTCGATGTTTTTGCCCGTAGATTACAGGTCCAAGAACGGCTCACCAAGCAAATACTCGATTGCATCAACGATACCTTACGGCCTCAGGGCGTGGCGGTGGTCATCGAGGCATCGCATATGTGCATGATGATGAGAGGGGTTCAGAAACAAAATTCGGTGACGACCACCTCGGGCTTTAGGGGCACTTTTGAAAAAGAAGAAACCCGAAATGAATTTCTCAAGCTGATAAGTTCAGATTTGTCATAAATATTATTGAATAGCGAAACGTCTTGTTTTTGGCATTTTTATTGCTCTTAAATAAGGAGAATCAATATATTTAAGCATGGCTAAAGAAAAAGACGAAAAGATAAAAAAATTATTGCTGGGGCTTTTGTTCGACGCGATCGGGCTTCTGTCTTTCACGATACCCCTGGTAGGCGAATTTTCCGATATCGTATGGGCCCCGCTTTCAGCTTGGTTGATGACAAAAATGTATAGGGGTAAGATCGGGCAGGCCGCCGGGGTAATTACTTTCGTGGAAGAAATAATTCCGGGGCTAGACGTCATTCCCACATTTACGATAATGTGGTTATATACATATGTTTTTAAAGGCTCTAGGAAAAAAGAAATTCTAGAGGCCAAATAGGCGTAATATTATAGTTCCTTTTAAATTCGATTATGCACGGTAACATAGGTTACTTTAGATTGCCGTAAAATGTCCTAACTTTACGCAATCACTAAATTATTTCCCGCTTCATGCAAAGAAGAAACTTTGTCAAAAAAGCCACTTTGAGTTCGATGGCCGGGCTTATAGGGGCCGAGATTGTTTTTGGCAATCTCTTGCCAAAAGGCTATCGACCTTTGGCTTTACAAGACCCAGACCCTTTTAAAATGTTCGATAAAGACCCCGAAATGGTCGTTTTGAACAGTAAGCCCTGGAATATGGAGGCAAGGGCCCATTTATTGAACGATAAGGTTACCCCCAATAAATTCATGTTCATACGCAACAATGGCATCATCCCCGAAAAAATAGATGTCCAAAATTGGACGTTGACCATTGATGGTGAGTCCGCTGATCAAACAAAAACCTACTCGCTTGCTGAACTGAAATCAAAATTCAAGCACCATACCTATCAACTTACTTTAGAATGTGGCGGAAACGGTCGTAGTGAATTCGACCCGCCCGCAAAAGGCAATCAATGGACGATAGGGGCCGTTTCATGTGCCGAATGGACGGGTGTCAGGCTTCGTGATGTTTTGGAGGATGTCGGTATAGGAAGCGATGCGGTATACGTGGGGTATCATGGTGCCGATATGCATTTGAGCAGGGACCCCAACAAGGAGCCTATCTCACGCGGTGTCCCAATGCAGAAGGCTCTACAAGACGAAACACTTTTGGCATTTCAGATGAACGGTGAAGATATTCCGATTGCCCATGGTCATCCGTTGCGTTTGGTGGCAGGAGGTTGGCCCGCTTCGGTGTCTGGCAAATGGATCAATCGGATCAGTATAAGAAATAAGGAACACGATGGTGAAAAAATGGGAGGCTCCTCGTACCGAGTACCCTGCAAACCTGTCGCCCCGGGAGAAAAAGTAAAGGACGAGGATATGTGCGTAATCGAATCAATGCCCGTAAAATCTTTGATTACCTACCCTAAAAGTGGGGCGACGTTCCCAAAATCAAAAAGCTTGAATATAAAGGGCCATGCATGGGCCGGTGAGCTCGAAGTTTCAAAAGTGGAATATTCCATTGATTTTGGATCGACCTGGGCGCCCTGCACATTGGAAAAACCGGCCAATCGTTTGGCTTGGCAACACTTTTCGGCACAAATACGTTTTCCGGTGGTTGGTTACTATGAAGTTTGGGCGAGGGCTACCGATTCAAATGGAAAAGCACAGCCAATGTTGTTACCGGGTTGGAACCCCAAAGGATATCTGAACAATGCGTGCCATCGAATTGCGGTAAAAGTGACCTAAATGGAGAATAAGGGTTTTTGGAAAGGTTCGAGAAGGGTCTATCGCACGCTCATCGTTGTTTGTGCGGTATTGGTGATATTTTCGATCATTGCTATTTATTTGATGAACGGCGAGCAATTGAACGTTCAAGATTCGAATGCAGAGTACAGTACCTTGCCGGATAATGGCGACCCGAATAGAATAGTCGATGGTATTCATGTACGTACAGGGTTGGTTGAAGGAGAGGGTCTTATGACCGTCGTGAACAACTGTACCAATTGCCATTCCGCCGAATTGGTCATGCAAAATCGAATGAACAAAGAACGTTGGATTTCAACGATCCGATGGATGCAAAAGACACAAAATTTATGGGACCTGGGCGACAATGAAGAAATCATCGTGAATTATCTGGTCACCAATTACCCACCTGTTGAAAAGGGCAGAAGGGAGGCTTTGTCGGATATCGATTGGTACCAGCTGAAAGATTGATCAAGACTTAACGACAAAAGAAATCACTTAAAACATTCATTTTTTGGAAAGATATATTAACGGATTTATCGATTCTTTTCTCGGTTCATTGCAATGGACATGGAAGTCCATTCTTGTTGAAGTGCCCTGGTATACGAATTATTTTTGGGGCTTGATCGTTCTTTCGTTATTGGTCTGGGGATTGGAGATTTTGTTTCCATGGCGGAAAGAGCAATCGATTTTTCGCAAGGATTTTTGGTTGGATGCATTCTACATGTTTTTCAACTTTTTCATTTTCGCTATCGTAATCAGCGGCTTTTATAAATTGTTGGAACTGTTTTTTCTTGACATTGGCATATCCATCTCCAGTTTGACCATTATCGATATGTCCGATTGGCCGGCTTGGGCCCAATTGATGATCTTTTTCGTTGTACTTGATTTCGTGCAATGGTTTACCCATATTCTTTTGCACCGATTTTCTTTTCTGTGGCAATTTCACCATATACACCATAGTGTCAAGGAAATGGGCTTCGCGGCCCATCTGCGCTACCATTGGATGGAAAACATTTTGTATAAACCGCTTAAGACCCTGGGAGTAATGGTATTGGGAGGATTTGAACCCGAACAGGCCTATATCGTCCACTTTGTGGCCATAACCATAGGGCATTTGAACCATGCCAATATCAAGTTGACATGGGGGCCTTTTAAATATGTTTTGAACAACCCGGTGATGCATCTACATCATCATGCCTATACTTTGCCCAAAGGCAGCTATGGTGTCAATTTCGGTATTAGCCTAAGCCTTTGGGACTATTTGTTCCGAACAAACTATATTCCCGATGACAACGGTGAAACGCCATTAGGCTTCCCCGGTGACGAATCGGTGCCAAAAGATTTCTTTCACCAATTGTGGTACGGCTTTTTCAAAGCAAAAACCAAGTAGTAGATTTATGTGTAATCCGGTTTACAGAACAATTTTATTAGACTTCGAAAAGGTTTTTGTAAAGTGACCGTATCCATTATTGGCAATTCTTGATAAAACTTACCTAAAAAGAAAGCCGAGTCCCATACGACGGAGCATCTTTTTTTCAAAATCCCAGAAGAACTTGAATTGTCCGAAAAGCCAACCATAAATTACCAAAAGAATTTGATAGAACGGAAAGATCAATAAGATACGCAGGGTCCAATACAAAGTGCCGCCCCACCAAGCATTCGAAAAGCTGTCCCTTTGCATTCCTATGAGTTCAAGAAAAGGTTTGGCCACGTAAACCGAAGAAGAACCGGTTATCGCGAATACTACCAAAATTATGATAAGTTGAAAATTGGAAGTTATTCCCCAACGACGCCTTAATTTTTTCATGGAAAGACAAATAGGCGTCAAAGATACTTTTTAAATACGTGGTAGAAAAGGGCCGAGACGTTGGTTGTACTTTCTTTGAAAATAAATAAAATAGTTGTACAGTTTGTAGTTTACCTCGTAGCCATAGTCAATATTGGGGTCGTAGTCGATCTGCAATACGTAAAGGTCCGGACTATACTGTGAAGGTGATAGCACCCGTTGGTTCCAATTGATGACATAGATTTGATTTCTATTTTCCAGAAACGACTGTGAATAGTAACCTTCGGGCCTCGCAATGCTCTGCAGCCAAAAATTAAAACCGGGTTCGATAATAATTATTTGATATTCGGTTTCATCACTGGCGATCTCAACGGTATCACCTTTTTTTTGGGCAAAGGCCTTTTTCTCCATTTCGGTCGTTTCCACAACTTTTTTGGAACTGTTGCAACCCGAAGAGGCCAACAGAAGTACTCCGAAAATAATGCCCAAATACAAACCTATTTTCCGCATAAGAAAAAGATACAAAAAAAGCCGTTGGTTTGTTCCAACAGCTTTTATAAATTTAAGTTAATAAGTGTTTACTTTCCGAAAAGCCCTCCTAAAAGGCCAGCCAAACCGCCTTTTTTCTGGCTGGTTCCCATTACCATGCCTGCAACATCGTCCAAAACACTTCCATCACCATCGGCATCGATAAGACTCATGATCAAACTTTGGTTTTGCTGGGGTTGTCCGCCCAGCATACTTCCCAACAAACTATTAAGACCATTGGCATCGCTTACATTACTTTGTGCCTTTTGGCGCCCTAAATAGCCCATTACAATAGGTGCGGCTATTTTAAGAATGTTTGCAATCGAGCCTGCATCGATTCCTGATTTTTGACTCAAGGCGTTCTCGACTTGTGGTTGTTTGTTGCCAAAAACATGGCCCAGGATTCCGGCACCATCTTGAACGACATCATCATCGACCCCTCCTCCGAAAAGTCCACCTAAATTATCCAATATACTTCCATCGTGCTTGTTTGATGATAAGGCACTCATCAACCCTTGTGCACCCTGAGGTTCTGCTACGTTCTTTTTCATCGCCCCCAAAATCAAGGGCATGGCCATGCTCAGCACATCGGCCGTTTTGTTCTCTGGCTGGCCTGTCTGTCCGGCAACGCCGCTGATCAGTTGTTTGCCCATAGGGCTGTTTAATAAATCTAATAATCCTGACATTTTATAGTTAATTTAAAATTCGATTCGTAATGTACAAAAAGTGTTCCAGTATCTCCATAAAATGTACGTAAAGAAATTACTTGAGCAAATCGATGATTTGAGTGGCCAATTCCATACCGATCCGATCTTGCGCCTCGCTTGTCGCCGCCCCGATATGAGGGGTCAACGATAAATTGGGATGCATCAAAATTTTTATTTCGGGATTGGGTTCAGATTCGAATACGTCAAGACCGGCAAAAGAAACCTTACCACTTTCCAAAGCGTCGATCAATGCCACTTCATCGAGAACCCCGCCACGGGCAGCGTTCACGATACCGACACCATCTTTCATCATTTCGATTTCTTTTTTGCCTATTACATATTCTTTTTGGGCCGGAACATGAAGGGTAACGAAATCGGACGATCTCAACACTTCTTCCTTCGCATTGGAAACAATATCAAAAGATACATTTTGCCCGTCAAAGAAGGTGAGGTCTATCGAAGTTTTCTCCAAAAATGGGTCAAAATAGACAACCTTCATCCCTATACCGATGGCGATTTTGGCGGTAGCCTGACCAATCCTCCCAAAACCTATGACCCCAAGAGTTTTGCCACGCAGTTCGGAGCCACCTGCATATGATTTTTTAAGCTGCTTGAATTTTGTGTCGCCTTCCAATGGCATATTGCGATTGGCATCGTGCAAAAAACGGACACCACCGAACAAATGGGCAAAGACCAGTTCGGCCACCGATCCTGAAGAGGCGGCGGGAGTATTGATAACATGTAGCCCTTTTTCTTTGGCATAGGCTACATCAATGTTGTCCATTCCGACGCCACCACGCCCGATCAATTTTAAGCTAGGACAATTGTCGATGATATCTTTGCGTACTTTGGTCGCACTTCGCACCAACAATCCTGAAATTGCATTTTCGTTTATGAATTTGACCAATTGTTCTTGGGCCACGGTAGTTGTTAGCACCTCGAATCCGTTTGCTTCAAGAGCTGAAACACCGGATGGCGAAATACCGTCGTTCGCTAATATTTTCATTTATAAGTGTTAAATGTTCAGTTTTGAGTTTTGACGTTCAATTGACTGGTTTTGACAATTTTGGTCAACATCTTTACAATTTGTTCGATTTCATCAAGATAACCGTCCAAATTTTCTTCAACGATATTGCCTTCTTTGATAAGACGAAGCCAGTATCTTGTTTCCCTTGATTCTTTGGATGCAATGGCCATTTTTGCAATGAAATCTTTCTTTGATTGTCCGGCAGAGGCCTCAGAAACATTTGCCCCGATACTTGTTGCAGACCTTAAAAGTTGATCGGCAAAAACATACTCTCTTTTGGCTCGAAGAACCTTGATAAGCTTGATTACCTCAAGTGCAAATTGAAAACTCCTTTCCTCTATCAAGTTTATTGATTAATGATTTAGAACTTAAAATTCAAAATTTAGGATTATGCTTTAACCCTTACGTTCCATTTCACTCATAACGTCTACCAAGGTTCCAACACTTTCCAATGAAAGTGCATTGTACATCGATGCGCGGTACCCCCCGACCGACCGATGTCCGTTCAATCCGTTGATTCCCGCTTCTTTCAATAAAGCGTCGAATTCGTCTTTTAGTTTGTCGTCGGTAAGGTTGAAGGTAGCGTTCATATTTGAACGATCTTCCTTATTTGCAAATCCCTCAAAAACAGGGTTCAGGTCGATCTCGGAATAGAGTAATTTAGCTTTCTTATCATTGATTTCCTCGATGGCTGAAATTCCCCCTAGATTTTTCAACCACTCTAAGGTCAGCATCGATACATACACGGCAAAAACAGGGGGTGTGTTGTACATGCTATCCTTTGAAATATGAACGGAATAATCAAGCATCGACGGGATCTTTCGTGAGACTTTCCCTAAAATATCTTCTTTGACAACGACCAAGGTGGTACCCGCAGGCCCCATATTTTTTTGGGCCCCTGCATAGATCAAATCGAATTCAGAAAAGTTGAGCTGTCTCGAAAAAATATCGGAACTCATGTCACAGACCAACGGGGTATCGGTTTTTGGGAATTTTTTGAATTGCGTACCGAAAATCGTATTGTTTGAAGTTAGGTGCAAATAATCAAGCCCATTGGGCACGCTATAGCCCTTGGGTATGTAGTTATAATTTTCATCTTTTGAGGAGCCTACTTCAACTATTTCGCCAAATAGACGGGCCTCTTTTATGGCCTTGTCGCTCCATGTTCCCGTGTTGAGGTAACCAGCTTTAGTTTCTAAAAGATTGTATGCGACCATTAAGAATTCCATGCTGGCACCACCTTGTAAGAACAAAGCCTGATACCCTTGGTCTTCGAGCCCTAAAAGCTCTAATGCCAACGAACGGGCGTTTTCCATTACCGCCACAAAATCTTTGCTACGATGCGATATTTCGATTATTGAAAGCCCCGATCCGTTAAAGTCCATTATGGCTTCAGAAGCCTTCAAAAAGACTTCTTGTGGCAGTATACAGGGGCCTGCACTGAAATTGTGTTTTTTCATTTGGTTTATTTTACTTAAAAAAGACAAAGTGACAATAAGAAACCAAAGGTCTTAAATTTATGGGGAACTAAGAATGTCGAAAACCTAAATTTCTGTTATGTTTTTAACAGGAATTCAACAGTGTCGATTCCATCGGCATAATCGGTCAAGCGCGGCCTCTGCGTATGCCCAAAGGCAATTTCATTGTCGTCGATACCGGCACCGACTATACATTGAATTTTTTGGGCATCCGACTCCAAACGTTGCTTTAACCCGCTCAAGGAAGCGTACTCTTCATAAAACGACGAGGCAATGGGCGAGGCGTAGCTTTTATCTTTCTTGAGTATGAGAAAACCATTGTCCAAAATCTTGAATTCGCTCATCAAATAGACGGCTTTATTGTAATCATAGTTATTGGCGTACTTTTTTAGTTCTATGATATCGCGATAGGTATAGATCGCCTTGAAAAAAGGATCAAAGTCATAGCCTTGGGGTACAAATAATTTCGAAACACTTCTGCACCCAAGGCCGTAATACCTAAAAATATCTTCTCCTAGGGCCTCCAATTGTTCCATAGATTCCTCACCGGTAAGTACGGCCACCGAATTTCGATTTTTTCGGATGATATTGGGCACTTTCCCAAAATAGTATTCGAAATAACGGGCCGTATTGTTACTTCCCGTTGCGATTACCACATCGAAATCTTTTAGCTGATCCTTTTTAAATTCAATTCTATTGCGAATTGAAGGCTCGACTTCAATGAGATACTCCGAAAGAAAGGGGAGTAAAACCGAATCGTTCGATGATAGTTTGATAAGTACCGAATTGCCCGTTAGCAGAACCGCCAAAAAATCGTGAAACCCCACTAAGGGAATATTTCCGGCCATGATCAGGGCTACCTTTTTTAGTTTGTTTTTTTCGACATCGTATTTTGAAAACCATTCGTTCAAACGATCTTCCGTAAGCAATTCAGACCATTGGCCTAAAGTATATTTAATGTTTTCTTCGGTGAACCATCCGTTTTTATGACCGGCCAAAATGATAGCATCTTGAAGTTTATTCGACCATTCGGTTTCTTTAGGTGTATTATTTATGAAATCCCTAAGAAATTGGCCAAGTTTAGCGAAAGCAATAAATGTTTTCAGACGGTCGTTCATATATTTGCTGGAATTGGTTTTGCATTTTACCTTTGCGCAAAAATAGCAATAGAAAAGCAAAAATTGCCGTTGGATCCAGATTTGGAATTCATTGAAAGAGATACCGCAACAACTGCGGCATAAAAAGAAGATTATGGCCATTATTATTACGGATGAATGTATCAATTGTGGGGCTTGCGAGCCAGAATGCCCAAATACGGCAATTTATGAGGGTGCCGATGAATGGCGCTATTCAGATGGTACTTCACTAAAGGGCGATGTGGTGCTTACCGATGGCAAGGAGGTCGACGCCGATGCCGTACAAGAACCTGTTAGTGATGAAATATACTATATAGTTCCTGACAAATGTACCGAGTGCAAAGGTTTTCATGAAGAACCGCAATGCGCCGCGGTGTGTCCCGTAGACTGCTGCGTGCCCGATGAGGACCACGTGGAATCGGAGG
Source organism: Flavobacteriaceae bacterium NBU2977 (assembly GCA_019931105.1). Lineage (GTDB taxonomy): Bacteria > Bacteroidota > Bacteroidia > Flavobacteriales > Flavobacteriaceae > Meishania > Meishania litoralis. The sequence goes on from JAIOUW010000002.1 coordinate 148,700, forward strand.
AAACACTTTTGGGCAAACAGCGATTTATGCACCCTGAGGAATAATTATAGACCATTCCATCTTTAGATGCCAAACAATTGACTTGCCCGAATTTTGTTCGGGCTTTTTATTTGATGTTAATACATAAGTAAAAGTTATCTTTGCGCCCGAAAATAACAAACTAGCTTCTAAAGTCTAGTATCTAACCAAAAAAAATGAAAGCAGGTATCGTCGGATTGCCAAATGTCGGTAAGTCCACCCTTTTTAATTGCCTATCGAATGCCAAAGCGCAGAGCGCCAACTTTCCTTTTTGTACGATCGAGCCGAACATTGGTGTCGTCAATGTGCCCGATACGCGTTTGCAAAAACTTGAAGAATTGGTAAATCCTGAAAGGGTATTGCCCGCTACGGTTGAAATCGTCGATATTGCCGGATTGGTAAAAGGGGCCAGTAAAGGTGAGGGGTTAGGAAACCAGTTTTTAGGAAATATTCGTGAGACCGACGCCATTCTTCATGTCTTGAGGTGTTTTGACAATGATAACATTGTTCATGTCGATGGTTCGGTCGACCCTGTTCGTGACAAGGAAACCATCGATATAGAGTTGCAGTTAAAGGATTTGGAGTCCGTTGAAAAAAAGTTGGACAAGGTAGGGCGCGCTGCCCGCACGGGAAACAAGGATGCCCAAAAAGAAGCGGCCGTACTAGATGCAATTAAGAAGGGATTGGAATCGGGAACATCTGTGCGAGCGATCAAAATTGCCCAGGATGATTATCTTGAATTTGTCAAACCCTTGCAACTGATCACCGACAAACCCGTCATGTACGTTTGCAATGTCGATGAGGCATCGGCGGTTTCAGGAAATGTATATGTTGACCAAGTAAAAGAGGCCGTGGCGAGCGAGAACGCGGAAGTATTGGTATTGGCCGTAAGTACCGAGGCCGACATCACCGAACTGGAAACCTATGAAGAGCGCCAAATGTTTTTGGAAGACCTAGGGCTTTCTGAACCCGGTTCGGCCAAGCTGATCCGTGGGGCGTATAAACTTTTGGACTTGGAGACCTATTTTACGGCAGGGGTAAAGGAAGTACGGGCATGGACGATTCCCGTGGGTGCTACCGCACCACAAGCGGCAGGCGTTATACACACCGATTTTGAAAAAGGGTTTATCCGGGCTGAAGTAATCGCCTATGATGATTACGTAAAATATGGTAGCGAAGTCAAGGTCAAGGAAGCGGGAAAAATGCGCGTCGAAGGCAAAGAGTATATTGTCAAGGACGGCGATGTGATGCACTTCAGGTTTAATGTTTAACAAGACCCAATGTTCTTCTGAACTTCGTATTCTTATACCAAGTTTATGTTTCGATATTTTGGTAGACACTATTTTCGTCGGATGCTTAAAAGACCTTCTGAAATTGGTGTTGGTGTCCTTCTTGCGATTCTAGGCGTCGTTCTTTTTTCCGCAAAGGCGGTCATGGTAAAATTGGCCTATACCTACCAAGTGGATCATTTGACCTTGCTTTTGTTTCGTATGGTCTTCGCCTTACCGTTTTATTTGGTCATCGTTATGGTCACCAAACCCGAACCGGGTCAAAAATTAAGACCCAAAGATTATTTGTGGCTGTTTCTTTTCGGTTTTCTAGGCTATTATTTGGCAAGTCTTTTTGATTTTATGGGATTGAAATACATCAAGGCCGGCTTAGAAAGGATCATTCTTTTTATCTATCCCACCATTGTGGTCTTACTTTCTTGGCTGTTCTTTAAAAAAAGACTGACTTCGAACCAATTTATGGCAATTCTCATCACTTATTTGGGAGTGCTCATTACGTTTTGGGATGAAATCGGGGTTTCCACGGAAGGAGTATATTGGGGCGGTTTCTTAATTTTTCTAAGTGCCTTTACCTACGCTGCATATTTGGTCGGTAGTGGTTGGCTGATACCAAAATTCGGGGTGCTTCGCTTCACCTCATATGCGATGATCGTATCGACGTTATGTATTTTGATTCATTATTCCCTAGTGCTTGATTTTGACTTGTTCGATTATCCAAAAGAGGTTTATTATTTGGGATCGGCTATGGCATTGTTCTCTACATTGTTGCCCTCGTTTATGGTATCTGGGGCCATCAAACGATTGGGGGCCTCAACTTTTTCCATTTTTGGAAGCCTTGGTCCGGTATCGACCATTATTTTGGCATTTTTCTTTTTGAACGAGCGTATCACTTATGTGCAAATATTCGGAATGTACATTGTAATTGCAGGTGTAACCTTGGTTTCGAGAAAAAAGACAACCACTTGAACCGACCTTCTGCGAATGGGTAATATCAACAAAACCCCCATTTTCATTGTTAATTACTTTAACGTATAGGGGTTTTATCTTTTTGCGAGTCGTGTTATCTTTAGCATCACTTAACCAAAATCCCGTCAAATGGCCGAAATAAACCAGTATACCGAAGAAAACATACGTTCGCTCGATTGGAAGGAACATATCCGATTGCGGCCGGGCATGTACATTGGTAAACTGGGCGACGGATCTTCCGCCGATGATGGCATTTATATTCTATTAAAGGAAACCATAGATAACTGCATCGACGAATTTGTCATGGGGGCCGGAAAGACCATCGAGATCAGTATTAGGGATAATGTGGTAAAAGTCCGCGATTACGGTCGCGGTATTCCCTTGGGCAAGGTAGTCGATGTGGTTTCGAAAATGAACACCGGGGGCAAGTACGATAGTCGTGCCTTTAAGAAATCGGTAGGGCTCAACGGAGTAGGTACGAAGGCCGTCAATGCACTTTCAAGTTTTTTCGAGGTACAATCCACCCGTGACAATCAGGTCAAGACGGCAAGGTTCAAACAAGGAGACCTTGTTTCCGAAGAAGGGCCTGAGACAAGTACAAAGCGCAAGGGTACAAAAGTTTCCTTTACGCCCGACGAGGCCATTTTTAAAAAATACAAGTTCCGTACGGAATATGTAGAGCGTATGCTCAAGAACTATGTGTATTTGAATCCGGGGCTTACCATCGTATTCAATGGAGAAAAATTCCATTCCGAGAACGGCCTGAAGGATCTGTTGGAAGACAATAACAATATGGATGATATGCTCTACCCGGTCATCCATTTGAAAGGTGATGACATTGAGGTGGCCATAACACACAGCAAGACCCAGTACAGTGAGGAATACCATTCTTTTGTGAACGGGCAGCATACCACACAGGGCGGAACGCACCAATCGGCCTTTCGTGAGGCGATAGTGAAGACGGTCCGCGATTTCTATGGCAAAAATTACGATGCATCCGATATTCGAAAGTCCATTATTTCGGCCATTTCGATTAAGGTAATGGAGCCCGTGTTCGAGAGCCAGACCAAGACAAAGCTGGGTTCTACCGATATGGGCGGCGATTTTCCGACAGTACGCACTTATGTCAATGATTTCGTGGGCAAATACCTTGATAATTACCTGCACAAAAATCCCGATACGGCCGAAAAATTGCAGCGCAAGATCATGATGGCCGAAAAAGAGCGGAAAGAACTTTCGGGCATTCGTAAATTGGCACGTGATCGGGCAAAAAAGTCGAGCCTGCATAATAAGAAACTCCGTGACTGCCGTGTACATTTGGGCGATATGAAAAAAGATAATCGCCTTGATACCACACTTTTTATTACGGAGGGGGATTCGGCTTCAGGTTCTATTACAAAATCGCGCGATGTCAATACCCAGGCGGTTTTCAGTTTGCGCGGCAAACCTTTGAACTCTTATGGGATGTCAAAAAAAATCGTTTATGAAAACGAAGAGTTCAACCTGTTGCAGGCCGCATTGAACATTGAGGAATCCATGGAAGATCTGCGGTATAACAACGTCGTGATCGCCACAGATGCCGACGTTGATGGCATGCATATTCGATTGCTCTTGATTACCTTCTTTTTACAGTTTTTTCCAGAATTGATCAAAGAAGGACATCTATATATTCTGCAAACGCCGCTGTTCAGGGTCCGGAACAAAAAAGAGACCATTTATTGTTATAGTGATGAAGAGAAAAGGGCGGCTATCGAAAAGTTGAGCGGAAAACCTGAGATAACGCGCTTTAAGGGATTGGGCGAAATTTCGCCCGACGAGTTCCAACATTTTATAGGTGACGATATCCGCTTGGAACCCGTAATGTTGGACAAGGCAATGTCGATAGAGGAATTGTTGAATTTTTATATGGGCAAAAACACGCCCGATCGTCAAAAATTCATAATCGAAAACCTTAAAGTAGAAGTTGACCTTGTAGATGACAACAAATTATTAACTAAATAAATAGGCATACTTCTGAATGGAAGAAAATGACGAACTGAACCTGCCTCCCGAAGATGAAGGATTACCGAATGACGGGGTAGGAGGCTCTTCTGAAGACAAGGGGACAACCGGTGGTGATGCGGATGTAGATACCAATGAAACCGAAAATTTAGGGGAAGAAAATAATCAGCCAGTGGCCGATGACGCACTTACGCGCGTTTCGGGAATGTACATGGACTGGTTCTTGGATTATGCCTCTTACGTAATCCTAGAGCGTGCCGTACCGGCGATTGAAGACGGGTTCAAACCTGTGCAGCGGCGTATTATGCATGCCCTGAAAGAACTTGACGACGGGCGTTACAATAAAGTGGCCAATGTAGTGGGCCACACCATGCAATATCACCCCCATGGCGATGCAAGTATAGCCGATGCCATGGTGCAAATCGGGCAAAAAGACCTGTTGATCGATACGCAGGGAAACTGGGGGAACATTCTTACCGGAGATGGTGCCGCTGCGTCAAGATATATCGAGGCAAGGCTTTCAAAATTTGCCCTAGAAGTCGTTTTCAGTCCGAAAATTACCGAGTGGCAGCTTTCATATGACGGCAGAAAGAAAGAACCGATAAATCTTCCGGTAAAATTTCCATTGCTATTGGCCCAAGGTGCAGAGGGTATTGCCGTTGGACTTTCGACCAAAATACTTCCTCATAACTTCAATGAACTGATCGATGCGTCGATAAAACATTTACAGGGCAAAAGGTTCAAGTTGTATCCCGACTTTCCGACGGGTGGTATCATCGATACCGAAAACTACAATGATGGTATGCGGGGAGGGAAGATACGGGTGCGCGCACGAATATCCCAACATGATAAAAATACATTGGTAATCAATGAAATACCGTATGGAACCAATACCTCTTCTTTAATAGATTCTATTCTAAAGGCGAACGATAAAGGAAAGATCAAGGTTAAAAAAATCGAGGACAACACCGCCGCCGAAGTCGAGATTTTGGTGCACTTGCCTGCCGGAATCTCCCCAGACAAGACCATTGACGCATTATATGCCTTTACGGCATGTGAATCCTCCATATCACCTTTGGCATGTATCATTGAAGACAATAAACCACTGTTTATAGGTGTGACCGAAATGCTCAAGCGCTCTACCGATGCCACGGTCGACCTTTTGAAACAAGAGCTTGAACTGCAGTTGGGTGAACTCGAGGAGCAATGGCATGCAGCTTCACTTGAACGTATTTTCATTGAAAACCGTATTTATCGGGACATTGAGGAAGAGGAGACCTGGGAGGGCGTGATCCTTGCCATCGATAAGGGGTTAAAGCCGCACACCAAACATCTTAAGCGGGCCGTTACCGAAGAAGATATTGTTCGGTTGACCGAAATAAGGATAAAGAGAATCTCAAAATTCGACTTGGACAAGGCCCAGCAAAACCTTGATAATTTAGAACAGAAAATTGCTGAGGTCAAACACCATCTGGCCCATCTTATCGAATATTCGATAGATTATTTCAAAAATCTCAAAGATAAATACGGCAAGGGCCGCGAGCGTAAATCGGAAATCAAGATTTTCGATGATATCGAGGCGACCAAAGTGGTGATCCGCAACACCAAACTCTACGTGAATCGCGAAGAAGGCTTTGTGGGCACTTCGCTCAGGCGTGACGAATATGTCACCGATTGTAGCGATATCGACGACATCATCGCTTTCACAAAAGAAGGCAAGATGATGGTGTTCAAGGTCGATTCAAAGACCTTTGTAGGCAAAAACATCATTCATGTCGCCGTTTTTAAGAAAAAAGACAAGCGCACCATCTATAATATGATTTACAAGGATGGTAAAGGTGGTGCAACCTATATCAAAAGATTCGCCGTAACCAGTATCACCCGTGATAAAATGTACGACCTTACCAATGACAAGGCAGGTACCGACGTGCTTTATTTTTCTGCCAATCCGAATGGAGAAGCAGAGATTGTCACGGTCAACTTACGTCAGGCCGGAAGCATCAAAAAATTGAAATGGGACATGGATTTTGCCGATGTGTTAATCAAGGGCAGGGCGTCAAAGGGAAATATTGTCACCAAATACACGGTTAAACGTATTGAACTGAAAGAGAAAGGGTTGTCTACCCTAAAGCCTCGAAAACTATGGTTCGACGACACCGTTCAGCGTTTGAATATCGATGAGCGTGGTGAGTTTTTAGGTGAATTCACCAGTGACGACCGATTATTGATCGTCAATCAAAAAGGAATTGTAAAAACCGTAATTCCTGAATTGACCCTTCATTTTGAGGACGATATCATAGTACTTGAAAAATGGGATCCCGCCAAACCTTTGACAGCCATCTACTGGGAAGGAGAAAAAGAGCTTTATTATGTCAAACGCTTTTTGATAGAGAATCCCGATAAAGAAGAAACGGTCATTACCGACCATCCGAAATCGCACCTCGAAACGATCTTTACAGATTATCGGCCTCGAACCGAGGTAGTCTTTGCAAAGAAGAGAGGGCACGAGCGTAAGGAAAATATGGAGGTAAACCTTGAAGAATTCATTGCGGTGAAAGGTATAACGGCAATGGGAAATCAATTGACAAAGGAAAAGGTTTTGGAGATCAATGCACTTGAGGCATTGCCCTATGAACCTCCTCAACAACAACCACCGGAAGAAATTGAGGTCGTGGACGAAGAAAATGTGTCCTCTTCTGCCCGAAGTGAGGGGCAAGAAGGATCCTCGAACACGAAAGGCGCCATACCGGATAAAGACGAAGAAATAGATGGAGATGGGCAAACGACACTTTTCTAGAACGCCATTAAATGGGCATGCCTAAAATCATTTTTTTTTTGCATACCCACTCAAATAGTTAAATTTTTTATGCGAAAGCGAGGCGGTTGATCAATGCATAAAATTTCTAATAAATGAAAAACTTTGTACAGGAGTTCAAGAATTTTGCGATCAAAGGAAATATGATCGACATGGCCATTGGAATTATCATTGGCGCCTCTTTTAATGCCGTTGTCAATACCCTGGTCAAAAAAATCATCATGCCGCCTTTGTCCCTGGCAACTGATGGGGTCAATTTATCGAACAAAAAAATGGTTCTCAGAGAAGCCACCGACACCGTCGAAGAGGTCGCGATCGGCTATGGCGAAATGATAGAGGTTTTTGTGGATTTCGGAATTGTTGCGTTCACAATTTTTATCCTATTAAAGGGAATCAATCGTTTTCGCGATAAGGCGGAGAACCCAGAAGATCCGGAAGTCGAAACCCCAAAAAATATCGAATTGTTGTCGAACTTGGAGAAATTGATGAAAGAGCAGAACGAACTTTTGAGGGATATAAAGAAATAAATCTGCATACAAATTATATTCGATTATCTTTAGACGAAAATTATTTTAAATGGATTTTACCAACCCCCTGGTTTACGGAGTACCTTGTTTTATTGCTTTTATTCTTTTAGAGCTCACCTATAGCAAGACCCACGGAGATGATGATCTGTACGAATGGAAGGATTTGTTCGCCAGTGGATTCATGGGTGTGGGTTCGGCGATCATCGGGCCCTTTTTCAAGGTTGTCTTTGCCATTGTACTTTTTGAGGCGACTTTCGAATTCTTTAATCCAGAAGTTGATGGCGTGCGTACCAATCTTTTGGGCTATAAATCATTCGGCTATGCGTGGTGGGTGTTTTTGCTCTGCCAGTTGGCCGATGATTTTACCTATTATTGGTTCCATAGGGCCAATCACGAGATACGTGTCTTGTGGGCCGCACACATCGTACATCATTCTTCGGATAATTTCAATTTGGGCACGGCCGTTCGCAACGGATGGTTCACCATACTCTATAAACCGTTGTTCTACATGTGGCTGCCAGCAGTAGGCTTCCCTCCGGAAGTGGTGATGGTCTGTCTCGGCATCGAGGCCCTATGGCAATTTCAGCTACATTCCCAATACGTGCCTAAGATGGGAATTATCGAAAAAATATTCAATACCCATACGATGCACCAGGTACATCACGCTCAGAACGTCGAGTACTTGGACAAGAACCATGGGGGCTTCCTGAATATTTTCGATAAGCTTTTCGGCACTTGGAAAGAACTTGATGATGACATCGATGTGAAATACGGGGTTATCCATCCACCCAAGAATCACAACCCTTTAGAGATTTTGACCCATGAGTACAAGGATATTTGGAAGGATATGAAGAAATCTCCAAAACTATATCACAAATTCATGTATGTTTTTGGCCCACCAGGATGGAGCCATGATGGGAGTACTTTGACCGTCAAACAACAGCAACGTTTGTTTGAAATGCAAAAGAAAATGAATCCTGATATGGTGTTCGAACGACCGAACTAAGGTTTAAATTAGCGCAACGGTCAGTTGGCCTGTTCATAGGCTTCCCTTAACCATTTGAATAGTTCTTCGTCGATTTGGTCAACAGAATCTGTTCGCACCCTAGGCGTGCACATATTGCCAAAGGGGCCTGAATTTTCCAATCTTGCGGTTGTACCCTTGTCACGAATTTTGAGTCCTAAGTCGATTCTTGTCTTCGTAGCAGGCCTTATCAATGCGAATTATTTGTTCCGTACGAGGCTTACACTTGCCTTTTTAGAGACTTCTTGACATCATTGCCAAGGTTTTCGATTACGGTAATATGCTTATTGTGTATGGGTAGCAAACCTTCTTTTTCCATGTATTGAGCACCAAATTATTGTCGTCGCCATCGTTCTCTTTTGATAGGAGCACAATATTATTCACGTAGCCGTGGATGACACCATATTCTTTTTTGAGAAAGTTGAATGCTTCCGAGTGCTTTCCAAAGGTTTTGGACTTTATGAGCGATTTCCATTCCAACAAAGATATCCCTTCTTATCGGGGATGTTGTCGATCATGGTTTGAAGCGCTTGGTCCTTTTTCGAATGTTTACTGGTCGTTCTCGGTAATTTCCCGAATTTCCGATTTTGTGTTTTTCTTCATCCGCAGATCCAAAAATTCGACCAATAGTGAGAATGCAATGGCGAAATAGAGATACCCTTTAGGAATTACGCCTACTTCTTGGTCGAACACGACAAGGTGGCCAATATGCGCGGCTTCGGCTATCAACATGAAACCGATAAGGATCAAAAACGAGAGTCCTAAAATTTGAATCGAAGGATGTTTGTTGACAAACTCCCCGACGGGATTCGCAAAGAGCATCATTATCACTACTGAAATTACGACGGCGATGATCATCAATACCAGCGCATCGTTCGGATTAGGTGAAATGCCATTGGTCATTCCTATGGCCGTTAAGATAGAATCGAAAGAAAAAACGATGTTGATAAGTGTTATCTGTACAATCGCTTTGGATAGCGAGCTGGACTGAGACCGTTTTATCTCAACCTCATCGTGCCCTTTGTGCTCTACTTTTTCGTGTATCTCCCTGGTACTTTTGAACAATAAAAAAAGTCCGCCTGCAAAAAGTATCAACGCTTGTCCGCTAATACCTCCCGATATCCAATCATGTTCAAACTCCCAAAAAGGTTTTTTCATGGCCGTTAGCCAAGTTATTCCGAACAATAACACGATCCGCATTACCATGGCCAGTATTAATCCGATGTTCGTGGCCTTTCTGCGCTGGGTCTTTTCCAATTTGTCGGCCGCTATCGATATGAATATTATATTATCGATACCGAGTACGATCTCTAAAAATGTTAAGGTCAAAAGGGCGATCCAAGCATCTGGACTTGTGAAGATTTCAAACATGGTTTTAGTGTTTAGTTGGTTTTAATCGCGGTTCCCCTAGATTTGTTGCTATCTCCAACAATGTTATACTCAAATGTATAAGAATTCTCCGTTGTGGACAATATTTTCATATGAATGGAACGCTCTTCAGATTTGTTTTTAGGATTTATTTTCTTGACCACATATTCACAATCATTGATCCACCGTACCGAAGAGCTATCTATTTTTCCGTCGTAGTATTCGATGCTCAAATCTCCCTGTCTCGTAAATTTGCCGGTTTTGGCAATTCCATCAGCGATATAGTCAAATGAAAACACCCCATTTCGGTAAGCCTCACAGTATCTTTCGGGCTGATGGCATGAGGCTAGCATAGTCCCCATGACAACAAGAAGCCATAATGATTTTTTCATAATGCAAAATAACGGATTTTATTTCTTGATCTGCAATTTTGGAATCATCAAACCAATATGGTCAATGATTAAAAGGATTGAAAGATTCAAAGCTTCCGTCGTTATACAAAATAATGATTCGATCTATTTGTTTTTCAGACCTGAATGATTTTTCGTTCAGCTGATTTTGCGTCATGGGATCGGTAGGGGCGGAGTCCTCCAATTTCTTATGGTCCATTGGAAAAGTACCTTTGCCCTGCAAAAGCCAGTACAAGTCCACTTCTGGAAATGCCTTGACAACTTTGAGTACGAACTCTAAACTGGGCTTATTCCTTCCCGAAAGCAAATGGGAAATACTGGAGCGTTGTACATTGATCCTATCGGCAAATACCGAGGCCGATATTCCATGATAATGAAATATCTCCTCCAAACGTTTGATGAAGTCTTCTGAGTTCACTATTGTAAAATATGTTCGTCAAAAGTAATGATAAGGTTGAAGATTTATTCAACGAAGCCCTGTTCATAATACTTATTATCATTAATTAAAGCTTAAAATAGGTAAATTTAAAAATCTGAATACTAATTATATATGTACAGTATTTTAAATTTAAAAAAATTTTGATTACAAATGTAGATAGAATGAATGTTACAGCTATCGATAAGTGCAAGGCAAATAACCTCCATGTTTACAAATGTAATTTATATTGCATGTATTTTTACGCTCTAGTATTAAATGCTTATGATCATATCAGATGAGACTTATATCTCTATTAAGGAGAATTCGCTAACCGGAAGATATATAACGCATGGGCAGATTTCGGGGTTTCTAGAGAATACCGCTTTCAATATCGAAACGATCGGTAGGTCTGTTGAACAAAGAACTATTCAAGCGATAATTTTGGGTACGGGGCCACAAAAGGTTTTGATGTGGTCGCAAATGCATGGTAATGAATCGACCACTACCAAAGCGGTTGTCGATCTGATCAATTATTTTGCCAACGACACACAACAGGGAGAATATTTGCTCGACAATTGTACGATCAAGATCATACCTATGCTGAATCCTGATGGCGCCGAGGCCTACACGCGTGTCAATGCCAATGGTGTAGACCTCAACCGTGATGCACAAAAAAGAACGCAGCCCGAAAGCCAGGTGCTTCGAGAGGTATATCATGATTTTTTGCCAAACTATTGTTTCAACCTTCATGACCAACGCACGATTTACAATGTCGGTGAAACCGATAAACCCGCCACGGTCTCGTTTCTGTCGCCTGCTTTTAATGATAATCGTGACCTATCACCTGCCAGATTGAAAAGTATGGCCCTGATCCATGCCATGAATGAAGAGCTTCAAAAAATAATACCCGGCCAGGTAGGGCGCTACGATGATGCTTTCAACGCCAACTGTGTCGGTGATACTTTTCAAATTCTGGAAACACCAACCGTACTTTTTGAGGCAGGACATTACCAAGGGGACTATCAACGCGAAGAAACGCGCAAGTTTGTTTTTTTCGCCATGCTAAAGGCGCTATATACCATAGCAAATGGGCTTTTCAAAGACTTTAACAGGGAGCTTTATTTTCAAATACCCGAGAACAACAAAAGATTCTGCGATATTCTGATCTACAATGCCCATGTGGTCGATTCTAAACGTCAAAAAGACGAAACGCTTGGCATACTTTATCATGAGGAATTGGCAAATGGCAAGATCAGCTTTAATCCCAAAATCGATTTACAAGGAAATCTAAAGCACTTTTTCGGGCATCGGGAATATGACTGTGCTGACGAGCAAAGTTTGAACGCATTGAAAAAAGATACCCGGATAATGGAACTGATATTTAGGTAACAATGCACTTCTTTGGCATATTGGAACGAAATATTACATTTTCGTTAAAAAAAATCAAGTTTGAATGAATTTAATTCTTCAATTCCTTATTTTTGCTAAAATTTTGTGAATATGGCCAAAGTTAAGTTAGACGAAATAGATCATCAGATTCTTGATTTATTGATAGATAATACGCGAACTCCCTTTACCGATATTGCTAAAAAATTGCTTATTTCGGCCGGAACGGTACACGTTCGGGTAAAAAAGATGGAGGATGCCGGAATAATAAAAGGGTCGTCACTGACACTTGATTATGTAAAATTGGGGTATGCCTTTATCGCCTATGTCGGTATTTTTTTAGAAAAGACCCACCAAACAAAGTTTGTCTTGGAACGGTTGGATCAAATACCCAATGTTACTGTGGCCCATATAACAACGGGCAAATTCAACATCTTTTGCAAAATACGTGCTAGGGATACCAATCATGCGAAAAACATTATTTTCAAGATCGACGACATTGATGGAATAAGTCGTACCGAAACCATGATTTCATTGGAAGAAAGCATCAATGATAAAAAAAGATTGATGCATACGATTTTTAACGAAATATAGCACTAAAGATTTATCGTCGAATTCTGACCATGTTCCGTAACCGGAACTTTTTTAGCTATGAGAACCACCGACATAATACTTCCCTTACCAGAACCATTCTATAAAAAGTATATTGATACATTGGGTGATGTCGAATTGATGGACATGCTCAGGAGGCAGATGAACAACTTCCCAAAGTTCATTGAAAGCATCCCGGATGATCAAATGGACTATTCGTACGGCGAAGGCAAATGGACAATTACCGAAGTGCTATTGCACATAATCGATTCTGAACGTGTTTTTCAGTATCGGGCCCTGCGTTTTTGTCGTGGGGACAAAACACCATTGCCAGGTTTCGAACAAGACCTTTATGTTGCCGGTCTTAATACAAAAAGATATACCAAAGAAAGTATAATCGAAGAATACAAAACGGTTCGCAGATCTACGATTGCACTTTTTGCTAATCTCGATAGAAGTAAGCTTGAGCTAAAAGGGTTGGCCAGTGATCTGGAATGGAGCGTTGCTGCATTGGGTTTTGTAATATGTGGCCATCAGCGCTATCACAGAAATGTTATAAGGGAAAGATACCTGAAGGCTTAGTCAAAGTCGAACTCGTCTTCGGTATCAGAATCGATGCCCTTTTCCAGCTCCATACCATTTGAATCAACTTCTTCAAGCACTGGGTCCGCGTCGACCTCCTCGTCGATTTCCAGTTCTTTTTCAATGTTGTCTTCGAAGTTCGAAATAAAGTTCGCCAAACTTTTGCTGATTTTGACAAGGTACATGACATCGTCCGTCCTTAACTCTACGGCTTCTACAATTTCACCGCTAAGGTTCTTGAACGATATGATATCGTCATCTCCGTACCCGTCGGGGTAGGTCTCGATCAGTAATGCGGCCAACTGGTGGTCCAACTTTTTGTAATCTACAATTTTACGTAACATAAGTAGGTCGTTTGGCTTGTTGGTTAGACAAAGCGGTTAATCACATCTTCAGTTTAATCGTTTTGAACAGTTATACCGATAACGAAAACTTTCAACCAATCTATATATTTTTCAGATTGGTTCGCGCAAAGAGTTGTCAAATGTAGATTTTAGTATATGAAGTTATTGTTCCGCGTAGTAAGCAAAGGCTTCCACTAGTAAATTCTCAGGAACACGGACATCGATCTTAGGAGATCCGATGGTTTCAAGAAGTACGAAGTTGATATTGCCATGGCTGTTTTTCTTGTCAAATTTTAAAAGGGATAGAATTTGCTTGATGTCATCGTTCAAAAATTCTACTTTGCCATACCGACCTACGAACGACGTCGTGATTTCGGTCAATTCATTTTCAGGAAGCCCTGTTAGTTTATAAGAAAGATATGCTTCCATTACCATGCCTATGGCAATGGCTTCGCCATGCAGCAAGAGTTCGTGCGATTCACTATCCAAAAAATACGACTCGATAGCATGTCCCAATGTATGGCCGAAGTTCAAGACTTTTCTAAGGTTCAGTTCGGTCGGATCTTTCATGACCACATGGTTTTTGATCTGAACCGATTTATGGATCGACTCGTCCAAACCATTGAAATCGGAAACCTTATTAAGTATTTTCCAATATTGGGGATCCAGTATTAATCCATGTTTCAGCATTTCGGCAAAGCCGCTCTGAAGCTGTCGTGGTTCAAGGGTCGAAAGAAAATCGGTCACTATAAGAACCATTTCAGGTTGGTTGATCACCCCGATCTGATTCTTTAAGGCACCAAGATCTACACCCGTTTTTCCTCCTACCGAAGCATCGACCATGGCCAAGAGAGTAGAGGGTATGTTGATGAATTTAATGCCCCTCTTGAAAGTGGAGGCCACAAAACCGCCCAAATCCGTTATTACCCCGCCCCCAAGGTTTATCAAAAGACTTTTACGATCGGCATCGAAATCAGAAAGCGTATTCCAAACGTTAAGACAAGTTGATATGTTCTTGTTGGCTTCGCCAGAAACTATCTCTATGATCTGCATTGATTTTGAACCGCTTACCGCTTGAAAGAATAGGGGTAGACAATGTCTTTTCGTATTCTCGTCCACCAGTATGAATATTTTTGAGTACGCGATCTTTTTCAAGTGCTCATTAAGTGCCTGAAAAGCAAGAGTGTTAAAATACACGGCGTATTCAGATGTGATAATCGAGTGCTTGTCGGTTCTTTGCATGGCTTTCATAAAACGGTTTATCCATCAGGATTATGACACAAAATAAAGGTTAATTTTTATCAAAAGAATACAATTAACGTCTTTATATTTGGGTCGCTAAAAAATCGACAAAAATGGACAGGATTTTTGAGGATACTGCAACGGCGTTCGCTTTGAAGACCGATTCTGAGTTGGAGCGTGCCTATTTTTTGTTCAAAATGATAGCGAACGAGCCCTTGGTGCGCATGGGTACCGCTGTGACCAATTTTGCCATTAAGGCGCACTTGCCCGTCGAAGGTCTGATTCGTGCGACCGTTTTTGACCATTTTTGCGGAGGGGTCAACGAAATTGACTGCCTTCCGGTAGTTGATAAGATGTGGGGAAAAGGAGTTTGTTCCATTTTGGATTATTCGGTCGAGGGAAAGGATACCGAAGACCCTTTGGACGATGCACTTCAGATGATCCTGAAAGTACTCACCTTTGTGAAAGAAAAAGAGGCCATTCCCTTTGCCGTTTTCAAACCAACCGGGTATGGTCGAATCGCTCTTTTCAAAAAAATAGGGGAAGGAAAAATACTCGATGCTTCGGAACAAGCGGAATGGGACCGGGTAGTGGCACGTTTCGACAAGACCTGTAAAAAAGCCTATGATTTGGACGTATCGTTGCTAATAGACGCCGAAGAAAGCTGGATGCAAGATGCCGCCGATACTTTGACCGAAGCTATGATGCAAAAGTACAACAAGAAGAAAACCATCGTGTTCAATACTCTGCAAATGTACCGGTGGGACCGTTTTGACTATCTCAAGGCCTTACATCAAAGAGCTAAGGAAGGCGGATTTAAAATCGGAATCAAAGCGGTTCGCGGGGCCTATATGGAAAAAGAGAATGAAAGGGCCGAGAAAAAAGGATATCCTTCCCCTATCTGTGCATCGAAAAAAGAAACCGATGAAAATTTTGATACTGCCGTCAGCTATATGATAGATAATCTTGACGATATATCACTTTTTGCGGGAACTCATAATGAAGAAAGTTGCTACAAATTAATGCAGCTCATGAAAGAGGCAGGAATTGCCAACTCAGACCCAAGAATCTGGTTCGGTCAACTCTATGGTATGAGCGATCATATATCGTTCAACCTGGCCGCAAAAAAATATAATGTGGCCAAGTACCTTCCGTTCGGCCCCGTGCGCGATGTGATGCCCTATCTGATAAGAAGGGCGGAAGAAAATACTTCGGTTGCCGGCCAGACAACACGAGAGCTATCCTTATTGAAAAAAGAACGCAAGCGACGGAAAATATAGTCGATACACAAAAGAATCCAGTGCCATTCTGCCAGGCTTTATTGATGCAGATCGACCGCCACGACTTTATCTTCGCAGTTCTTGACTTCGAGTACGGCAGGCCCGTTGTTGATTTCGCCCTCTATAAAGTAGAATTTACAAGGCTTTGATTTGGTATCGCTGCTTCCAAAATCTACATCCCCTTCAAGAAAAAAATGTGCTATATCGGTTGAATCTATTATTTTATCGGCGATCATATCAGAAATCCGATCTGAATATTCCAAAGGTTTCGACCTAATATCCTTTAATGTTCTACAATTGGGCAGATAGCAGAAAGAAACCCCGGTTTCTTCCGATTTTTTCTTGAAGAAGAATGCCAAAAAAACCATTCCTATAGAAAGCCCGAGAAGGTAAAATCCCAAACGCTTTAAAAAAGCCATTGTTTTGATTAAAATATGAGGAAATTAATATCGCTGTACTGCAAGTCGAACCATTCGCCGACCGATTTATTGGTCAAAATTCCGTGGTAAAGATACAGCCCATTTCGCAAACCCTTGTCGAACCGTAGTGAATTTTCGAGTCCACCATCCTCTCCGAGCTTCAATAGGTAGGGCGTAAAGATATTGCTGATAGAAATTGACGCTGTTTTCGGGTACCTTGATGGAATATTGGGTACGGCATAATGAATGACCCCGAATTTTTCGCGGGTAGGTTTGTCATGAGTGGTTATCTCGCTGGTCTCAAAACAGCCACCCGTATCGATACTGACATCGATGATCACGGCCCCTTTCTTCATATGCTCGACCATACTGCTGGAAACAACTACGGGCGCGCGGTCTTTTCCCCTAGTGGCTCCAATCGCGACATCACAACGTTTTAAAGCCTTTAGGAGGTTTTTGGGCTGGATCGTCGATGTATAAACGGTCTGTTTAAGATTGGTCTGAATGTTACGCAATTTGGTTATCGAATTATCGAACACCTTAATATTTCCGCCAAGGCCGAGGGCCGATCTTGCCGCAAATTCACCGACCGTACCGGCACCGATGATAACAACTTCAACGGGAGGCACCCCACTTATATTTCCGAACATAAGTCCATTGCCTTTGTTGGTCTTCGACATGATCTCCGAAGCAATGAGCACCGAGGATATTCCCGCAATTTCACTTAGTGACCGCACAGCAGGGTACTTACCGTCTTCATCACGAATATATTCGAACGCCACGGCCGTTATCCTTTTTTTTGCCAATTCCTCAAAATAGTTCTTTGACTGTGTTTTGATCTGCAATGCCGATATTATGGTGGTCTGGGGGTTCATGAGATCGATTTCGGCCAAAGTCGGCGGTTCGACTTTTAGAAGTAAGGGGCAACCAAAAACTTTTTTGGTGTCCTTGGTGATTTCGGCCCCGGCATCGGTGTATTCGATGTCTGAATAATGGGCACCTTCACCGGCCCCCGCCTCAATAAGTACACGGTGCCCGTGCGCCGTAATCGCGTTGACGGCGTCGGGGGTTAGACAAATACGCTTTTCCTGATATTGGTTTTCTTTTGGTATACCAATGAAAAGTTCACCTTTTTGTTTTAAGACCTCTAGGGTTTCTTCTTGTGGAAGCAATTGCTGCCTGCTAAATGGCGAAGTTGGTCGATCCATGTAATCAAAATAAAGTCAGGGACTGCAATAGCAGCAAGAAAATTAAAATTACACTTTTTTGATGAAACGAAGGGCTATAACATCAACTACTCTCTAGAATTTTAAGTGAAGATGATTCTGTACGTAGTGTTGAAATTGCTTGAAATACGATTCCAATTTTTTTGTTGACAATAAATAATCGATTCTTTCCGAAAATGATAGCTCGGTAAGATCAACGGGGTCTTCCTCAATGTCTTTATTTGCAGGGGATGAGTCGTTATCCTTATGTTTTTCCCTAAGCATTTCCAATTCGGCTTCCATGGCCTCTAAATCGATACCATGCACATGACGGTCGTATAATCTAATCCGAATCAAATAAACGAAGGGTATTACTACCATACAAACGGGTAAGAGCCAAAGCAAGTTGTCCGTGTCAACAATGTTGTCATCCGAATAGATTACCTCGAAAAGTTGAAAGGCATACATCGAAATAGGGATTAAAATAATGTGATACCACCAATGCTTACAGGTGAAAAACCACATTATCAACAGGTAGAAAGGAACTATTTTACTCAAAAGAAACCAACCATAGGTACTCAGGTCTGCAAAACCATTTCGATCGAACGTAAGGCCAAGAAATTCTATTGTTGCTTCTGGGTTGCCGGGAAGATATTGATGTAATTTAAAGACGAAAGGAGAAATAATAATTAGGAATATACCAATAGAATCAATCAGGAGCCTTCTTTTGGCCTTAGCACTTTTTTCTGACAATCTCTTCTTCATCGTACCTTGGAATTACATTATGGCATTAATTCTTGTAACGAAGAAAAGGGCAATTTATTGATTGCCCTAATTACTAAATACGTTAAAATCGATTAAGTGCAGTATTTAACCCACCATCTACAACTTAAATAAATCGTCAAGTTTCCTCTAACTATAAATGTTTGTTGCTTTAGGTGATACGCCTAACCCTCCAAACTTAATCCTTTTGAGATGGTATTTTGGTCTTATCTACGCCATTATCGTACAAATCGTCCTCGGCGGTATTTGGTGTACAAGAAGCGGCCAATAATGCAAAACTGGCCATCAAGGCGAATAAAATTTTTCTAGTGTTCATCTTTTTGGGGTTTTTAGTTTAGAATTCTTACAACTACTTGCTGCGAATGTAAGAATAAAAACTATTAAAATGTGTATTTCAACGGAAAAATTAAACATTTTGTCCCAAAAAAATGCATTTCATCGGAATTACGGGATAAAAGAGGGCATCTAAAAAAGTCAATTTAAACCTATTGTCAGGTTGATCTTGTCAAAACCCAAATTATTTACGGTCAATAAGTCAGAATAATTCGACAGGCTCAATATGACATTCGATCGTATTTTTTAGACCCTCTCTTTTTAAGGGATGTATTTAAGTATGGTCGAGTTCAAATGTTGGTGATATGAAGTTCACGAGTTACCTCGTCCAAAATTTCAATTTGGATCTCAGTCCTTTCGATCGGTAGAAAAGAGGGTATTTTTTCAGGCCACTCCATAAAGACCCAACAGTCTTGGGCCAAGTAATCTTCGAGCCCCAAATCCAAGGCCTCGGTTTCATCATTAAGGCGGTAAAAATCAAAATGGTACCCTAAAAGATTTCCTTCTTGAAAGTGATATTCATTGACAATGCCAAAGGTAGGGCTATTGGCCGTGTCGTGTCCCTCCAGTTGCTTGACCAATGCTTTGATCAATGTTGTCTTGCCCGCACCCATGGTGCCATAAAAACATAAAGTTTTTGAGGTAGCGGCATTTAATATTAGCTCGGCGGTTTCTTTTAATTGCCCGATGTTATAATGTTTTGACAGCACTACATTACGATTTCATTAATTCTACTTGCCGCAACAACGACAAAGAGTTCGAAGTAAATCTGTCGTTGAAGCATTGAATTGCTAATATACTTTTCATCTTGGTTCTAACACAATGTAGGGAATGATCATTTCCTCCAAAGATACGCCGCCATGCTGATAGGTGTTTCGGTAATAATTTACATAATGGTTATAGTTGTTCGGGTATGCAAAGAAAAGGTCATTTTTCGCAAAAATAAACGAACTGCTCATGTTTATGCTTGGTAAATGAATACGGCGCGGATCACGGGCCTCCAAAACATCCTTTTCTTCATAAGATAGGCTTCGACCTGTTTTGTAGCGCAGATTTAGACTGGTATCCTTGTCGCCGATGACCTTTGACGGTTGCTTTACATTGATGGTTCCATGGTCGGTCGTGATGATCAGTTTCATGCCCATTCCCTGGGCTTGCTGAATGATTTCCAATAGCGGGGAATTCTTGAACCAACTTTGGGTCAACGAACGATATGACTTGTCGTTGGATGCCAATTCTTTGATAACATCCATTTCGGTCTTTGAATGTGAAAGCATATCGACGAAATTATATACTATGGCGGTAAGGTCGTTGTCTTTTTGAGATCTAAAATTTTGTGACAACTGTCTTCCCTGTTTCAGACTGCTGATTTTATGATATTCCCACTTTATATCAAGTCCTAATCGTTTGATCTGTTCATTGAGAAATTTGTTCTCAAAAAGATTTTTTCCACCCTCATCGGTATCATTTTTCCACCATTGCGGATATTTTTTTTCCATATCCAATGGCATCAATCCCGAAAAAATCGCGTTGCGCGCATATTGGGTCGCGGTAGGTAAAATGCTGAAATACGATTTTTCTTTGGTCTTTTTGAAAAACGAACTTACCGTGTCTTCAAAAGCATACCATTGGTCGTAGCGTAAGTTATCGATCACGACCAAAAGGGTAGGCCTGTCCTTGATTTCCGGTACAATCCACTCTTTGAACAAGGTGTGTGACATTACGGGGCCATCATGATTAACGAACCAATCGGCATAATTTTTTTCGACGAATTTTCCGAATTGGTTATTGGCCTCGACCTTTTGCGATTCCAATATTTCGAACATGCCCTTATCTTCGATTTCTTCAAGCTGCAACTCCCAATAAATCAGTTTTTTATAGAGGTCGATCCATTCTTCGACACTATTGACCATTGAAAGGTCCATGGCAATTTTTCTAAATTCTTGTTGGTAATTGGCCGTAGTTCTTTCGGATACCAATCGCGAGTGGTCCAAGTTTTTTTTGAGTGATAAAAGTATTTGATTGGGATTCACTGGTTTAATTAGATAATCGGCAATTTTTGAGCCAATGGCTTCTTCCATTATAAACTCTTCCTCACTTTTTGTGATCATGACAACGGGTATCGAAGAATCGATGATCTTGATTTCGTTCAAGGTCTCCAATCCCGATATGCCGGGCATGTTCTCATCCAAAAAAACAATGTCGATGCGCTGGTTCTCCAATTCTTCAAGGGCTTCCTGTCCACTTTTACAGGTAATTACTTTGTAGTTTTTTCCTTCTAGGAACAAGATGTGGGGTTTTAGCAAATCGATTTCATCGTCGACCCAGAGAATGGTTATTTCATTCATTTTTTTGCAAGGGTTATCGGGTTATGAAGTTGACAATATTATCACATGATACTTTGCTAAATCGTCAAACTCGCAATTTTGCAAATTCGATAGTCATGCTTTTGGTTAACTTTGCCTTATGAATTAAGCAAATCGAAAACCGTTTTGACAACCTCAAAGAAGCTTAAAATTTTCAATGATCCAATTTACGGATTTATTAGAATTCCCAGCCCCCTTATTTTCGACCTGATTGAACATCCGTACTTTCAGAGACTTCGCCGCATATCACAAATGGGGCTTTCGTATTTGGTTTACCCAGGTGCCCATCATACCCGTTTTCACCACGCCTTGGGCAGTATGCATTTAATGGGCCAATCGATACAAGTACTTCGTTTTAAAGGTGTTGCAATTACTGATGAGGAGGAGGCCGGCCTCTTATGTGCGATACTTATGCATGATATCGGGCATGGCCCCTTTTCACATGCTATGGAACATAGTCTGGTGGAAAATATCTCGCACGAGCAGATTTCATTACTTTTTATGGAGCAACTGAACCGTGAGTTTAACGGAAGTTTAACGCTCGCCATTGAAATATTCAAAGGTCGTCACCCAAAAAAATTCCTGAACCATTTAGTATCGAGTCAACTGGATATGGACCGTCTCGACTATCTAAAGCGGGACAGTTTCTACACCGGTGTGGCCGAGGGTAATATCAATGCCGAGCGTTTGATTACCATGCTGAACGTGATCGACGGCAATCTTGTGGTGGAGGAAAAAGGCATTTACTCGGTCGAAAAGTTTTTAATGGCCAGACGTTTCATGTATTGGCAGGTTTATTTGCATAAAACAGGTTTGGTCGCAGAACAGTTGCTCATACTTATTTTGAAAAGGGTAAAAGGGTTGGTGTCGAATGGAGTGGTGGTAAACTGCGACAGCACGCTCTACTACTTTATATCGAAACGAATAAACCAAGAAAACTTTGATAAAGAGGTATTGGTCAGATTTGCGCAAATGGATGATATTGACCTATTGGCAGCCGTCAAGCAGTGGCAAGACCATCCTGATTTTGTACTGTCCAGATTGTGTCAAATGGTCATTAACCGCAGGTTGCTGAACATCAAATTAAAAAACCGGCCGATTGACAAAGCTAAGTTAGATGAACATTTTCAAGCGTTCAAATTACGGCACCGCCTAACCGATGAAGAGACCTCATATTTCGTTTTTTCGGGCATCATTGAAAATCAAGCTTACGATCGTGATAGGCAGAACATCAATATTTTGAAAAAGAATGGAAAATTGGTCGATGTGGCCAAGGCATCCGATCAATTGAACTTGAAAGCGCTCTCTAAAAAAGTGATCAAATATTATATGTGTTACCCCAAGGAATCTGTATAACTATTTTTCTTACTTTTGTGCCCATGGTGTTTACAGCTGGTCAGATTGCGGGTATTCTGGAGGGTGAAATCGAAGGAAATCCAGAGATAGCCGTTCATAAACTCGCTAAAATCGAGGAAGGTGAAAAAGGCTCACTTACTTTTCTGGCCAATCCCAAATACACTTCGTACATCTATACCACCAAAGCTTCGATCACCATTGTCAATAAAGATTTTATTCCAGAACATGGCCTTGAGACAACGCTCATAAAAGTTGATGACGCCTATGAATCGTTCTCAAAATTATTGGAGTATTACAATCAAGTCAAAAATACGAAGGTCGGCCTGGAAAACCCGGTATATATCTCTGAATCGACCACTTACGGAGAGGATTTTTACTTGGGCGCCTTTGCTTACTTGGGCAATAATGTCAGCATTGGTAATGGCGTGAAAATCTATCCGAACGTATATGTCGGTGACAATGTCAATATTGGCGACAATGTAGTGATTTTGGCAGGTGCCAAGATCAATTCAGAAACAATAATAGGCAATAATTGCATTATTCACAGTGGTGCAATTATTGGGGCGGACGGATTCGGGTTTTCGCCGAACAAGAACGGATCGTTCAAAAAAGTGCCCCAAACAGGTAATGTGGTACTTGAAGATGACGTAGATGTGGGTGCCGGAACTACAATAGACAGGGCGACTTTAGGCTCTACAATATTGCGAAAAGGGGTAAAGCTTGACAACCAGATTCAGATTGCCCACAATGTTGAAATCGGGGAACATACGGTCATTGCGGCCCAAACCGGAATCGCAGGATCCACCAAAATCGGAAAGCATTGTATGATCGGTGGACAGGTGGGAATTGTGGGCCACATTACAATAGGAGACCATGTAAAGATACAGGCACAGTCAGGTATCGGTAGAAATGTCAAGAACGGTGAAGTACTGCAGGGGTCTCCCGCTATAAATTACGGCGATTATAACAAATCATACGTCCATTTTAAAAATCTACCAAAAATTGTGAATGCTATTAACCAAATTGAAAAAAAGGATTGACGGTGAGCACGACAAAAACTAGACAGCGAACAATAGCCACTGAGGCCACCTTAAAAGGTGTAGGCCTGCATACAGGGGAGAACGTGACGTTAAGGTTCGTTCCGGCACCTGAAAATCATGGTTATGCCTTCAAACGCGTCGACCTTGAAGGCGAACCGATTATCGAGGCCGATGCCAACTATGTGGTGAATACGCAACGTGGCACGAACCTTGAAAAAAGAGGGGTCAAAATTATGACATCGGAACACGTGCTTGCCGCTTTGGTCGGTATGGAAATCGATAACGTGCTCATCGAGCTTGATTCCCCAGAACCTCCAATTTTGGACGGATCTTCCAAATTTTTTGTTGAAGCTTTGGAAAAAGCGGGCATAGTCGAGCAAGAAGCGTTGCGTGACGAATACATTGTAAAGGAAGTAATTTCATATAAAGATGAGGCTTCGGGCAGCGAGATAACGGTTATTCCGGCAGATACCTATCAAGTTACGGCCATGGTCGATTTCGGAACCAAAGTACTGGGCACACAGAATGCGACCTTGGAAAAGCTTTCCGATTTCAAAGAAGAAATTGCCGATGCCCGCACTTTTAGTTTTTTACATGAGTTGGAAATGCTTCTTGAGCATGGACTCATAAAAGGTGGTGACCTCAATAATGCCATCGTCTATGTAGACAAGGAGATTTCCGATACGACGATGAAAAAATTGGAAAAAGCCTTCAAAAAAGAAAAGCTTTCGGTAAAACCTAACGGGATATTGGACAATCTTGTATTGCACCAACCGAATGAGGCTGCTAGGCATAAATTACTTGATGTCATTGGTGATCTGGCATTGGCTGGCACGAGAATTCGTGGAAAGGTTATTGCCAACAAGCCCGGTCATTATGTCAATACCCTCTTCGCCAAAAAACTGTCCAAAATTATTAAGACCGAAAAACGCAACAACATTCCCGATATCGACTTGAACAAACCTCCCTTGATGGACGTGACCAAGATTATGGAAATGTTGCCCCATAGATCCCCTTTTCTCTTGGTCGATAAGATATTGGAGTTATCCGATACTCATGTAATAGGGCTTAAGAACGTGACCATGAACGAACCCTTTTTTGTGGGCCACTTTCCTGGGGCTCCTGTCATGCCCGGGGTACTTCAATTAGAGGCAATGGCGCAAACAGGCGGTATTTTGGTACTCACCACGGTGCCAGACCCCGAAAACTATTTGACCTACCTGCTGAAGATCGACAAGGTACGTTACAAACAACAGGTCGTTCCTGGCGATACTTTGATTTTTAAGTTAGACCTGATGCAGCCTATTCGTCGAGGCATATGTCAAATGCATGCAAAAGCCTACGCGAATGGCAAACTTGCCTCCGAGGCAGAAATAATGGCCCAAATAATCAAGGTTAAAGGCGATTAGAATGAACCAACCGTTAGCCTATATACACCCCGGAGCGAAAATCGCCAAGAATGTCGTCGTAGAACCATTTACGACAATACATAATAATGTTACCATAGGAGAGGGTACTTGGATCGGCTCCAACGTGACCATTATGGAAGGTGCGCGTATAGGGAAGAACTGTAATATTTTTCCCGGTGCCGTTATTTCGGCCCCACCTCAGGATCTTAAATACAAAGGAGAAGAAACCACCGTATCGATAGGGAACAACACCACCATTCGTGAATGCGCGACCATTCATAAGGGCACCTCGGATCGAAACCAGACCGTTATTGGAAAGAATTGTTTGATTATGGCGTATTGCCATGTCGCCCACGATTGTGTCGTTGGCGACAATTGTATTTTTTCGAACAACTCTACCTTGGCAGGGCACGTGACGATTGGCGATAACGTCATTCTGGCTGGGTTGGTGGCCGTACATCAGTTTGTTTCGATCGGGCAGCATGCCTTTGTTACCGGAGGTTCTTTGGTGCGTAAAGATGTCCCCCCCTTCGTGAAAGCGGCCAGGGAGCCCTTGTCATATGTCGGTATTAATTCGGTAGGACTAAGAAGACGTGGCATTCCATCAGAGAAAATACGCGAAATACAGAACATCTATAGAATTTTATATCAGAAACATTACAACAATACCCAGGCGGTTCAAATTATCGAAGCGGAAATGGAGGCCACTCCAGAAAGGGACGAAATTCTTCAGTTTATTCGTGATTCCCAGCGTGGGATAATGAAAGGATATTTTAGCACAACATAAATATATGGCATCAACATCAGACATTAGAAAAGGACTTTGTATTCGTTACAATAACGATATATACAAGATCATCGAATTTTTACACGTAAAACCCGGGAAGGGTCCCGCATTTGTTAGAACCAAGCTTAAAAGCGTTTCCAATGGAAAGGTTTTGGACAATACTTTTTCGGCCGGCCATAAAATTGAGGATGTACGTGTTGAGACGCGTTCTTATCAGTATTTGTACGCCGATGGCGAAACCTATCATTTTATGAATACCGACGATTACAATCAGATCACCCTCCAAGAAAGCACGTTGGACGCTCCTGGATTGTTGAAGGAAGGAGAAGTGGTTACGATTCTTTTCAATACCGAAGACAATATGCCGCTTTCGGTCGACATGCCTGCAAGTGTGATTTTAGAAGTTACTTATGCCGAACCCGGGGTCAAGGGCAATACGGCTACCAATGCCACCAAACCGGCAAAAGTGGAAACCGGCGCAGAAGTAAACGTACCTTTGTTCATCAATGAAGGCGATAAGATAAAAGTCGATACCGCATCGGGTTCCTATATGGAAAGGGTCAAAGACTAGGTTCCAAAAAATCATCAATTGAGATTTCACACACCCCATACCCTAAAACAAATCGCAACTATTATAGGTTGCAAGTCGGTGGGGCCTGACGATTTTCCCGTGCTCGGCATGAATGAGATCCATGTTGTAAAAGAGGGTGAGATCGTTTTCGTAGACCATCCAAAGTATTACGATAAGGCGTTAAGATCCAAGGCAACCATCGTCCTTATCAACAAAGAGGTAGAATGTCCAGAAGGCAAGGCCCTGCTTTTATCGGAAGATCCGTTTCGCGACTTCAATGTGTTGACCCAATTTTTCAAGCCTTTTGAAAAAGCGGCAGATTCAATAGCGATTTCCGCCAAAATCGGTAAAAATACCGTAATACAACCTAATACTTTTATCGGAAACAATGTTGTGATCGGAAATGATTGTATCATTCATGCCAATGTTTCGATTTATGACAACTGTGTTATCGGTAACAATGTTATTGTTCATGCCGGGTCTGTTTTGGGGTCAGATGCCTTCTACTACAAAAAACGCCCCAATGGCTTTGACAAGTTGATCTCGGGCGGGCGTGTCGTATTGGAAGATGATGTTGAGATAGGGGCATTGTGCACCATTGACAAAGGGGTTACGGGCGATACTACCGTCAAAAAAGGAACCAAGCTCGACAATCAAGTACATGTTGGCCATGACACCGAAATTGGCGAAAGGTGCTTGATCGCTTCCCAAACCGGCATTGCGGGCTGTGTCGTAATCGAAGATGGGGTTACGCTATGGGGGCAAGTTGGCACGAACAGCGGTATTACCATTGGTAAAAATGCCATAATCATGGGCCAGACAGGAGTCACAAAATCAGTGCCCGGAGACAAGAGCTATTTCGGAACACCCATTCAAGAATCAAGGGAAAAGTTGAAACAACTTGCTTACATTAAAAAGATTCCTGACATTATAAAAAAATTGGAAGAAGAATAATAGATTCGATTTCTTTAGAAATCATTGCCAAACACATACTTTTGCATAATAAGAATTTGAATAACAAGAAACCAGATACCAAATGAGCGTTTTAGTCAACAAAGACTCGAAAATTATTGTACAAGGCTTTACGGGTAGCGAGGGCACCTTTCATGCCGAACAGATGATCGAATACGGAACCAATATCGTTGGAGGTGTGACGCCGGGAAAAGGAGGACAACAGCACTTGGGAAAACCTGTATTCAACACCGTCGAAGAAGCCGTTGAAAAAGTTGGTGCCGACACTACCATAATTTTTGTTCCCCCGGCCTTTGCGGCCGACGCAATAATGGAAGCGGCCGATGCGGGAATCAAGGTTATCATCACCATTACCGAAGGCATAGCCGTGGCCGATATGGTCAAGGCTTTTGACTATATCAAGCATAGGGACTGTCGTCTGGTGGGCCCTAATTGTCCGGGGGTCATAACCCCGGGAGAGGCAAAAGTGGGCATTATGCCCGGCTTTGTGTTCAAAAAAGGAAATGTTGGAATCGTATCTAAGTCCGGAACTCTGACCTATGAAGCTGCCGATCAGGTAGTACGCCAAGGTTTGGGCATTACGACCGCGATAGGTATCGGTGGCGACCCCATTATTGGTACAACCACCAAAGATGCCGTTGAATTGTTGATCAATGACCCTGAAACGGATTGTGTGGTGATGATCGGCGAGATTGGAGGACAATTGGAGGCCGATGCGGCTAAGTGGTATAAAGCAAGCGGCAGCAAAAAACCTATCATAGGGTTTATTGCAGGTGAAACAGCTCCTGCTGGAAGGACCATGGGCCACGCAGGCGCTATCGTAGGTGGAAGTGATGACACCGCCCAGGCTAAGAAAAAGATTATGAGGGAACACGGTATACATGTTGTTGATTCCCCAGCCGAAATCGGAAAAAAAGTAAAGGAAGTAATGGGTTGATTTCTGGTTAAAGCAATTGTAAAATCCCGTAGCCAACGGGATTTTTTTTGGCCATTGAATGAAACAAAACCTATATTTGAGGTAAAACCGACTAAAACTATATCAATGGGACTTCTCGAGAAGAAAAATGTTATCATAACGGGGGCAAGTAGGGGTATTGGCATGGGCATAGCCAAAGTGTTTGCCGAAAATGGGGCAAATGTCGCCTTTACCTATAGTTCAAGTGAAGCTCCGGCTCTGGCGTTGGAAAAGGAACTTTTGGAAAAAGGTGTCAAGGCCAAGGCGTATAAAAGCAATGCCGCAAGTTTTGCCGACTCAGAAAACCTCGTTTCAAAGGTATTGGAAGACTTCGGGGGTATCGATGTACTTGTAAACAATGCGGGGATAACCAAAGACAACCTTTTGATGCGAATGGCGGAAGAAGATTTTGATTCGGTTATCGAAATTAACTTAAAGTCGGTTTTCAATATGACCAAGGCCGTTCAGCGCACCATGCTAAAACAGCGTAAGGGGTCGATAATCAATATGAGCAGTGTAGTTGGGGTAAAGGGCAATGCCGGTCAAACCAACTATGCGGCCTCAAAAGCAGGCATGATAGGCTTCACGAAGTCGGTCGCCCTCGAATTGGGATCAAGGAATATACGCTGCAATGCCATAGCCCCGGGATTTATAGAAACTGAGATGACCGACAAATTAGATGAGAAAACGGTGCAGGGGTGGCGTGACAATATTCCGTTGAAAAGAGGCGGTACCCCTGAAGATATTGCCAACGCATGCCTGTTCTTTGCTTCCGATTTGTCCGCTTACGTTACAGGTCAGGTTCTTAATGTTGACGGGGGAATGTTGACTTGATCGAGATAGCCCGTAGTTAGTCTATGATTCAGAACCTATTGGGGCAATGTCTTGACTTGAATTGAATTTTTTTTAATGGATACAAAGACTGTCCTCCTTATCGTTCTTGCCGGAATTATTGCCTTAGCGGTCGTTGTATTTCAATACTACAAGTATGCCAAGAAAAGAAGGAATTTAGCGGTCATCTTATCCTTTTTGCGTTTTATAGCACTATTGGCAATACTCTTATTGCTGATAAATCCCAAATTTTCAAAGCAGGTCTTGACTTTGCAAAAAACCAATTTGATCGTTCTGGCCGATAATTCTTCCTCGGTCGCATCAGACCGAGAAACCATCGATCAAATCACAGCCTCTATAAAAGGAAGCACCAATATTACAGATCAATTCAATGTTAGCGATTATCGATTTGATACCAATCTTAGCGATTCTGACACTTTGGATTTTCAGGGTAAAAATACGAACATCGCTAAGGCCCTTACTTCAATCGGTGATATTTATGCTAAAACGAACTCGGCAATCGTAATGTTGACCGACGGCAATCAGACTCTTGGAAAAGATTATTCATTTTATAGTACCAATGAAAAGCTGCCCGTTTTTCCGATTGTTGTCGGAGACACTACGAGCTATGAGGATTTAAGGGTCGACCAGGTCAACGTTAATCGTTTTGCCTTCCTAAAGAATAGGTACCCCGTTGAAGTTTACGTATCGTACAATGGTAATCAAAATGTGACTAGGTCGCTTTCTTTACAGGTTGATGGTAAAGTGGTGCATCGCGAGAACCTATCCTTCTCAAACGATGAGAACTCCAAGGTGGTAAGCACTTTGTTGGAGGCGCGTTCAGTGGGTACGAAATCAGTGAAGGTAACGATAGCATCATTGGAAAATGAACGTAATGTAATCAACAATGGCAAAACCGTTGCTGTCGAAGTTATCGATGAAAAAGTGAACGTTGGTATAATTTCGGAAATAAACCATCCGGATATCGGAGCTTTGGTCAAGGCAATTGAAAGTAATGAGCAACGCACCGTTTCAGTAATGAAACCGCCGCTTGCGACAGAAGAACTCGAAGAAATAGACCTTTTTGTACTTTATCAACCGCGTACGACCTTTAAAGCCGTTTTTGAATATATAGAAAGAAGCAAGGCAGCAACGATTATCGTTAATGGAGCGCATACCGATTGGCGTTTTTTCGGTTCTATACAGAAAAATTATGAAGTTAACGACAACGGTATCGTCCAAGAAGTTACACCGGTGCTGAATGCAGCTTTTTCAAAGTACGATATTTCAGAACATTCCTTCGAAGGCTATCCTCCCTTAGAGAGCGGTGCCGAGCTGATCGGGGCATATGGTGCGAACGATGTGCTTTTGAACATGAGTATAAAAGGTATGGCAATGGATAATCCGTTGATGTTCGTAACCGACTTGGGCAACCACAAAAAAGCGTATATCATGGGTGAAAACCTATGGAAATGGCGTATGCACTGTTATAGGGAAAACCAGGACTTCAAAAATTTCGACGATTTTTTTGGAAAACTGATGGTTTATTTATCCGATAATGACTCAAAGGAGCGGTTGCAGGTTGACTACCGTACAGTCTATGAAGGAAGCAATGATGTCAAAATTTCGGCGACGTATTTCGATGAAGCGTTTCTTTTTGATCCCAATGCCAGCATTCAATTGAGCATCAAGGGCAAAGACAATGGTGTTTCGACCGAAATACCGATGTTGCTGAAAGAAAATGTTTATGAAGCAGATCTTTCGAATCTGGGTGAGGGGCAATACGATTTTACGCTTACCGTAAAAGAAGAAAATCGTTCGAAGTCGGGATCCTTCACCATTTTGGATTTCGATGTCGAACAACAATTTCTTTCAAGTGATTATAAAAAATTAGAGCGGCTTGCGAACACTAGTGGCGGTAAGCTTTTTTTTCCTTCCCAGATTGAAGATATGATTGAAAATGTAACAAGCGACCAGCGTTTCAGACCTATTCAGAGTAGCGTTAAAAATGTCGTATCTTTAATCGATTTTCGCGTGCTATTGGGCTTGATCGTCGCTGCTCTTGCGATGGAATGGTTTATTAGAAAGTATAACGGATTAACATAAAAAAGAACAGAATGGAAAGATTGCCAAAAATTGCATTACCAGTCGTATTCGTATTGATCGCATTGGTAATTCTGATTTCAAAATCCGCTGTTACCATAGGTTCAGGTGAAGCGGGAGTACTTTACAAAACTTTCGGTGGCGGGGTCGTCACCGATGAGCCGCCATTGGGAGAGGGTTTTCATATTGTGGCACCATGGAACAAAGTATATGTTTATGAAGTCAGGCAACAAGAGGTATTTGAAAAAATGAAGGTACTCTCTTCAAACGGACTTGATATACAGCTCGATGCCTCGACTTGGTTCCAGCCCAAATATCAAGACTTGGGAAAGCTGCACCAAGAAAAAAGCGAACAATATATAGAGCGTATTTTGCTGCCTGCTATACGTTCGGCGGCTCGTAGCGTTGTAGGCCGATATACGCCCGAGCAACTCTATTCCAGCAAACGCGATGCCATACAGGTCGAAATTTATGAGGAAACCAAGAAAATAGTTGACGACCAATACATTCAATTGAACGAAGTGCTTATTAGGGATGTTACGCTACCCCCAACCATTAAAGAGGCCATTGAAAGGAAGTTAAAACAAGAGCAAGAGTCCTTGGAGTATGAGTTTCGATTGGTCACTGCAGAAAAAGAGGCCGAAAAAGTTCGTATCGAGGCGCAGGGAAAGGCCGATGCCAACAAAATACTCAGTGCCTCGCTTACCGATAAGATCCTTCAGGACAAAGGTATCGACGCTACCTTGAAATTATCGGAATCGCCGAATGCCAAAGTCGTGGTAGTAGGTTCGGGCGATTCGGGATTGCCATTGATCTTGGGCAATAACTAGATTTTGTTTGCTTTATAAGCTTAGAACAATGAATATGTTCAATTTTGAACTTTTCTTTTGAGAATTGAAAATAAGTTTTACATTTACACCATCATGAGGAACAATAATACACATCATCATTTTTACCGTTGCGCTCAAGCGAGGTAAAAATGTATTGTAGTATTACAACATAAATATAACCCGTTTGAGAAATCAAACGGGTTTTGTTTTTAAACCAATTTGGTTCTCTCGAGCACAAAAAAAACAAAATGACCAAAATAAGGATCGCCATACAAAAGTCGGGAAGGCTCAATGAAGACTCACTAAGTATGCTAAAAGATTGTGGAATCTCGATCGATAACGGCAAAGATCAGCTCAAGGCCAATGCCAGAAATTTTCCTTTGGAGGTATTCTATCTGCGCAATGGTGATATTCCGCAATATTTGCGCGATGGCGTAGTCGATATCGCCATTATTGGCGAGAATGTATTGATCGAAAAAGGCGAAGATATCGACGTGGTCGAAAAATTGGGCTTTTCAAAATGTAAGGTTTCGTTGGCTGTCCCAAAGGCGATGAAATACGGTTCAATTAATGATTTTGAAGGAAAACGTATCGCGACGAGCTACCCGAATACCGTCCGTAACTATCTAAACGAAAAAGGGGTAAAGGCCGAATTGCACATTATCAATGGTTCTGTCGAGATTGCCCCGAACATAGGGTTGGCCGATGCCATTTGCGATATCGTTTCCAGCGGAAGTACTTTGTTCAAGAATAATCTGAAAGAAGTCGAAGTCATGCTGAAAAGTGAAGCGGTATTGGCGGTTTCTCCAAAAATATCCGAAGAGCGAAAGAAAATCCTAAAGAAAATCCAATTCAGGATTAAGTCCGTTTTACAGGCACGTCAATCAAAATATGTCTTGATGAACGCTCCGAACGATAAATTGGATGCGGTCTTAAGACTATTGCCCGGTATGCGTAGCCCAACGGTACTGCCGTTGGCCGAAGAGGGATGGAGCTCGGTACATACTGTCATCAATCGGGATACTTTTTGGGAAGTTATCGATGAACTAAAACAGGCGGGCGCCGAAGGTATCTTGGTCTGCCCGATCGAGAAAATGGTGCTCTAGGTTACACCCGATTTCTCTGAATAGGAGAAAAAAAATAAAGGATGATAGATAAAATGAATAGATATAATAATACAAAGCCCTGCCCCTTCGGGGGAGTTAGAGGGGGCTTTCGAATCCTCCTCCTTTGGGGGAGTTAGAGGGGGCTTATGCAAAAAATATATAATCCATTAAGGGAAGATTGGAAAGCCGTTTTAAAACGGCCTACCCAAACTGTTGACGACATCGAAGAAACCGTTGAATCGATTTTTTCCGAAGTACACGAAAATGGGGATGCCGTTCTTAAAAAATATACCGAAAAATTCGATGGGGCTCGTCTGAAGGATTTTTCAGTAGCCCAAAGTGAACTGAAAGAAGCAAAGGCATTGGTTTCTCAAGAATTGCAACATGCAATTCAGCTGGCCAAAAAAAATATCGAGACCTTTCACAAAGCCCAAAGAACAAATAGGGTAGAAGTCGAAACTGTAAACGGAGTACGATGCTGGCAAGAAAAAAGGCCGATACAAAAAGTCGGACTCTATATTCCCGGGGGAACGGCACCTTTGTTTTCAACAATTTTGATGTTAGCGGTTCCGGCGAACATCGCGGGTTGCGAAGAAGTGGTTTTATGTACACCTCCAGGTTCCGATGGTAAGGTCGATCCGGCTATTCTATATGCAGCGGATCTTTGTGGTGTAACGCAGATTTTTAAAGTTGGTGGAATCCAGGCCATTGCGGCGATGACCTTTGGTACTGAAAGCATTCCTCAAGTATACAAAATTTTTGGCCCGGGAAACCAATACGTAACGGTAGCCAAACAGTTGGCCACTAAATATGGGGTGGCCATCGATATGCCTGCGGGGCCGAGCGAACTATTGGTCGTTGCCGATGATTCGGCAGATGCTTCCTTTGTGGCTTCCGATCTGTTGAGCCAGGCCGAGCATGGTGTAGATAGTCAGGTAATCTTAGTATCTACCTCAAAAACGATGTTGGATAAGGTCGAGTGGGAAGTGGAACTTCAGTTGAACGAACTACCGAGAAAGGAAATCGCAGGGAAAGCTATAGCGAACAGTAAATTGATCTTTATGGAAGACGATGCCAATGCATTGGAACTGATCAACGAATATGGCCCGGAACATTTGATTATCTGTACCGAAAATGAAAATTTTTATAGTAATGGAATCAAGAATGCGGGGTCGGTTTTTATAGGCAATTACACCCCCGAAAGTGCAGGTGACTATGCCTCGGGCACCAATCATACCCTGCCAACCAACGGATACGCCAAACAGTATGGTGGTGTAAACCTCGATAGTTTTATGAAGAGTATGACCTTTCAAAAAATAAGTAAGGAGGGCATTCAGAAAATCGGTGGTGCCATTGAATCGATGGCCGAGGCCGAAGGTTTGCAGGCACATAAAAATGCGGTTACACTGCGATTGAAGAGTTTAGAATAGTTGTATGGTTGAACCATCATGTCAATCGGAACCGAACTGTCACATCGAGCGCAGTCGAGATGTAATATCGATAATGAAGAATCAATGAAGTTCAATTTAGAAAATATAATCAGGGAAAATGTCAAAGGCCTAAAACCCTATTCCTCGGCGCGCGATGAGTATGTTTCCGATGGGTCCGAGATGGTTTTCTTGGATGCCAATGAGAATCCGTTCGACAATGGGGTCAATAGGTATCCCGATCCACAACAACGTGGTTTGAAAACGGTCTTGGCCGAACAGAAGAAGCTGGACCAGAGGAACATTCTTTTGGGCAATGGCAGTGACGAAGTATTGGATCTGTTGTTTCGCGCGTTCTGCGAGCCCAAAACCGACAACATCATTACATTGCCGCCGACTTATGGAATGTACAAAGTATTGGCCGGCACCAATGATATCGAAAATCGAGAGGTTCTATTGACCACAGATTTTCAGTTGAATGTCGATTCCATTCTGAAACAAGTTGATTCTTATACCAAACTGATCTTTATCTGCTCACCGAACAATCCCACCGGAAACAGTTTTGATGAAGCTTCTATCTTGAAATTGCTGAAAAGTTTTACGGGATTGGTCATCATCGACGAGGCTTATATCGATTTTTCCGAACAGACGAGTTGGGTCTCGCGCTTGAAAGAATTTCCGAACCTTGTGGTAACCCAGACACTTTCAAAAGCCTACGGCATGGCCGGAATCCGCTTGGGCATTTGTATCGCATCCGAAGCTATTATTTCCGTATTGAACAAAATAAAACCGCCCTATAATGTCAATGAACTGACACAGGCCTATGCACTAAAACGGGTGGCGAATATTTTAAGGATCCAATCCGAAGTGACCGAACTCCTCGAACAAAAAAGATTGTTGCTCCAGGTTTTGCCAAAGGTTTCGTTCGTAAAAAAGGTATATCCCTCCGATGCCAATTTTTTGTTGGTCAAGGTCGATGATGCCGATAAGCGGTATGAACAATTGTTGAAAAAAGGCGTAGTGGTTCGAAATCGCAGTTCACAACCACTATGCGAAAACACCTTGCGTCTTACCATCGGTACTTCCGAAGAGAATATAAAATTGGTTACGGCCTTAAAGAATTTAAGTTAAAAATATGGACAAGAAAGATGTAAACAGACCTAACGCAAAAACTCCTACTTCGGGTGCAGGAGGAACAAAGGTTCTTTTCATAGATCGCGATGGTACGATCATCAAGGAAACGGCCGATGAGCAGATCGATGCATTCGAAAAAATGATATTCTACCCCAAGGCCTTTACTTTTCTGGGCAAGATTGCCAAGGAGTTGGATTACAGACTGGTCATGATCACCAACCAAGATGGATTGGGCACGGACGCTTTTCCCGAAGAAACGTTTTGGCCCGTGCATAATTTTATTTTAAAATCCTTTGAAAATGAAGGAGTTGTATTTGACAAGGTATTTTTAGACCGTACTTTTCCGCACGAAAATGCAGATACCCGAAAACCGGGCACCTGCTTGTTGACCGAATATTTTTCGGAGGATTATGACTTGAAGAATTCGTATGTAATCGGTGATCGTTTGACCGATATGGAGCTTGCCAAAAACCTTGGCGCAAAAGGAATTTTTATCAATGATGAAACGAACTTGGGCACCGGGGAAATTACGGTCAAGCGGGAAGAATTGAACGATTATATCGCATTGGAAAGCAACGATTGGGAGAAAATCTATGAGTTTTTGAAATTGAAGGACCGCGTGGCCCAAATTCATAGAAAAACAAATGAAACGGATATCAAGATCATGCTGAATTTGGACGGCACCGGAAAAAGCGCCATCTCGACCGGACTCGCATTTTTTGATCATATGTTGGATCAACTGGCCCGCCACGGTCAAATGGATCTAGAAATCAAGGTAGATGGCGATCTGGAGGTCGATGAGCACCATACCATAGAAGATACGGGTATCGCCTTGGGCGAAGTTTTCAGTTCGGCCCTTAACAATAAACTGGGTATCGAACGATACGGATTCTGTCTACCGATGGATGATTGTCTGGCCCAAGTAGCCATTGATTTCGGAGGACGTAATTGGTTGGTCTGGGAGGCCGATTTCAAACGCGAAAAGGTAGGTGATATGCCGACCGAAATGTTCCACCATTTTTTCAAATCGTTTACCGACGGCGCAAAGGCCAATTTGAACATAAAGGCCGAAGGAACCAACGAGCACCATAAAATCGAGGCCATTTTCAAGGCGTTTGCAAAGTCCATTAAAATGGCGGTAAAACGCGATGTCGAAAAAATGGTGTTGCCAAGTACAAAAGGAATATTATAGGCCCCACCTGACCTCCCCAAAGGGGAGGAACCAAAACTATGATGAAAATAGTATTATGAATTTAAAGAACAATCAAAAGTCTCCCCCTTCGGGGGCAGGGGGGCTTGTTATCATAAACTACGGTGCCGGAAACATTCAAAGTATCAAATTTGCTTTAAAACGTTTGGGTTATGAAGCCATTCTTAGCAATGATGCCGATGAGATCCGGAAGGCCGATAAGGTGATTTTTCCCGGTGTCGGGGAAGCCAGTTCAGCAATGGAAAAACTTCGCGAAACCGGATTACAAGATGTGATTCCCGAACTAAGACAACCCGTTTTGGGCATTTGTCTCGGTATGCAATTGATGTGTAATGGCTCTGAAGAAGGAGATACCCAAGGTCTCGCGATTTTCGATGTCGATGTAGTCCGCTTTTCCGATGGGGTCAAGGTACCACAAATGGGTTGGAACGTTATTACTGACCTCAAATCACAACTTTTTGAGGGGGTAAATGAAAATGAGCACGTATATATGGTCCATAGTTATTATGCGGGGTTATGTGATGAAACGATAGCCGAGACCGACTATCACGTAAGGTATAGCTCGGCATTGGGGAAGAATAATTTTTTCGGAACCCAATTCCATCCTGAAAAAAGCGGAGCCATAGGCGAACGTATATTGAAGAATTTTCTTGAAATGTGATTATATGGATTTTTACATCTCCAACGACAAAAGCAAATTGAACATCGCCGCCATCCAGCAATATATCGGTCGCGAATCTTATTGGGGCATGGGTAGGACGATGGAAGAGGTGCAGCGAACTATCGATAATTCGCTGTGTTTCGGACTTTATAATACGAGTGGTGGTCAAATGGGTTTTTCGCGTATTGTAACCGATTATGTGGCGTTCGCCTATTTGATGGATGTCATCATATTTCCCGAATATCAGGGTAGAGGGCTGGGCAAAGAACTGGTCAAACATATGATGGACCACGAAGTAATCGAAAAAGTCCAAACGGTTGCTTTAAAAACAAAGGACGCACACGGCCTGTATGAACGTTTTGGATTTAAAAGAGTGGGAGATTCCCCTTATTGGATGTCCATTGATAAAATAAAATTGTAATGCGAATCATTCCCGCAATCGATATCATCGAAGGCAAGTGCGTGCGCCTTTCAAAAGGCGATTACGATACCAAAAAGGTGTATAATGAAAATCCGTTGGAAGTGGCGAAAAAATTCGAGGCCCACGGCATTCAATATTTACATTTGGTGGATTTGGATGGTGCAAAGTCAAAACACATCGTCAATCACAAAGTGTTGGAACAAATAGCCTCGAAGACCGGTTTGAAAATCGATTTTGGAGGCGGATTGAAAACCGATGAAGACCTGCGCATCGCTTTTGAAAGCGGGGCCGGTCAGATTACAGGGGGTAGTATCGCGATAAAAGACCCGGCTACGTTTACCGATTGGATTTCAAAATACGGCCACGAAAGAATCATATTGGGTGCCGATGCAATGCATGAAAAAGTGGCGGTCTCGGGCTGGCAAGAAGAATCTAAAGAAGAGTTGGTACCTTTCATAAAATCGTATCAAGAAAAAGGAATCGAATATGTTATATGCACC
Source organism: Flavobacteriaceae bacterium NBU2977 (assembly GCA_019931105.1). Lineage (GTDB taxonomy): Bacteria > Bacteroidota > Bacteroidia > Flavobacteriales > Flavobacteriaceae > Meishania > Meishania litoralis. The sequence goes on from JAIOUW010000002.1 coordinate 187,380, forward strand.
GATATCAGCAAGGATGGAATGTTGGAAGGACCTTCGTTTCAACTATATGAAAAAATCCTACGGTCAGTTCGAGCGCAGTCAAGAACTACCGATGAAGGCCCTGCACATAAAAAACCTTTGAAACTGATCGCTTCCGGGGGTATTTCGGCTTTTGACGAACTGCCGAAGTTGGCAGCAATCGGTTGCGAGGGTACGATCATAGGCAAGGCGATCTATGAAAATAGAATTGGGTTGAAAGAACTTGAAAATTATATTTTATCCGCATAGCCATGGAAAAAAGAATTATCGAAGAATTTGTGCAGAACGCTCTTTACCGAATGGATGAGAGCACCCGAATGAACACGATTGCGTTATCGCAGTTGTCAGAAGCCGATATTTGGCAAAAGCCGAACCAAAACCTGAACAGTGTCGGCAACTTGATCTTGCATCTCTGTGGCAATATTACCCAATATGTGATTTCTTCCTTGGGCGAAACGGAGGACATGCGTGAGCGTGATTTGGAGTTTGAAACCACCTCGGGCCCCACTAAGGCTGAACTATTACAAAAATTGACCGAAACCGTTGATACGGCAAAACGGGTCATCAATGATGCCCCGATCGAGCAACTGATACGAAAGCGTGAAGTACAGGGATTCTATTTTTCGGGAATCGGTGTGGTCTTGCACGCCGTTGAGCACTATTCGTACCATACGGGCCAAATCGCTTTTTGGACCAAACAACTGAAAAATAAAGATTTAGGGTTTTATAACGGAAGGGATTTGAATATTAAAAGCCCCCTAACCCCCAAAGGGGGAACAAAAAACTAAACCGCAAAATGTTATTATCAATTTTGTGGTAAAACTTGTTTGATGGAAAACGCAATGCAGGTAAATAAATGGACTTTGCGTCCGAGTAAAAAATCTCCCCATTCGGGGAACTAGAGGGGGCTTTATGTTAAAAAAAAGAATCATACCCTGTTTGGATATCAAAGACGGCCGCACGGTCAAGGGGGTCAATTTTGTAGACCTTCGCGATGCGGGCGACCCTGTTGAACTTGCCGAGATCTATAGCCGGGAAGGAGCCGATGAACTCGTTTTTCTCGATATTTCGGCAACGGAACAAAAAAGAAAAACCCTGGCCGAGCTGGTCTATCATGTTGCGGAAAAGGTAAACATTCCCTTTACCGTGGGTGGAGGAATTTCATCCGTTGAAGATGTTGATATATTATTGAAGAATGGGGCCGATAAGGTTTCGATAAATTCATCGGCGGTAAAAAATCCGCAGTTGATCAACGATTTGGTTGCCAAATTTGGCTCGCAGTGTATCGTGGTGGCCATCGATGCCAAGCAAATAGACGGTAGGTGGATCGTGCATTTGGTAGGGGGCAAGGTTCCGACCGAAATCGAACTTTTTTCATGGGCCAAGGAAGTGGAAGAACGGGGTGCGGGCGAAATACTGTTTACATCGATGGATCATGACGGCACCAAGAACGGATTCGCCAACGACACATTGGCGCGATTGTCATCGGCATTGAACATACCGATTATTGCTTCGGGAGGTGCGGGCAATATGCAACATTTTGAGGATGCTTTCAAAGAAGGAAAAGCAGATGCGGCCCTGGCCGCCAGTGTTTTCCATTTTAAGGAAATCCCGATCAAGGACCTTAAAGAAAAATTACGAGCAAACGGAATTCCCGTAAGATTATAATTAATTATTAGATGTCGGTAGATGGTTGTAGGTAACGCAATCCACCGATAATGGACTAAGGAGAATTGATGTTTTAGAATGGAGAAGTGGGAATGGAGATTGATAATGGAAGTTCTGGAACCAAGAGACAAGATATTAGACGTAGGACAAAAGAGTATGGAGAAGCAAGAAGTTAGAGCTTAGAAGTACGAATTGGATCATGAATTTAATTTCGAATAAAAAATGATCATAACTTGATAACATCAAAAAAACAACCATCAACGAACAACGATACAAAATGAAAATAGACTTTGCCAAAAACCCGGATGGATTAGTTCCCGCGATTGTTCAAGATGCCATGACCAAGAACGTATTGATGCTCGGCTACATGAACGAGGAGGCTCTGAAAAAGACCCAAGAAACCAAAAAGGTCACTTTCTACAGTCGTAGCAAAAAGCGGTTGTGGACAAAAGGGGAGGAGAGCGGTAACTTTCTAAATCTCATTGATGTCAAAGTCGATTGCGACAACGATACCCTATTAGTTTCCGTGAAGCCAGAAGGGCCTACGTGTCATACCGGTAGCGATACCTGTTGGGGCGGGAACAATAGCTCAAACTTCGGATTTTTATCCCAACTGGAGGAAACGATAAGGAACAGAAAAGAAGAGGCTGCCAAAGATTCCTCCTTACGTCGGAATGACAATTCGTACGTGGTTTCCCTATTTGAAAAAGGAATCAACAAGATTGCCCAAAAGGTAGGCGAGGAGGCCGTAGAGACCGTTATCGAGGCCAAGGATGACAATGACGATTTGTTCCTATATGAAAGTGCCGATCTGTTATTTCACTATTTGGTGTTGCTCCAAGCCAAAGGTTTTACCCTAAGTGACATCGAAAACGAGCTTCAAAAAAGACATAGATAAACCACTATGCATTTTAAAGCCATACTTATGAATAAGATTTAAATTCTTTTTTTGAGCACTGTGCCATTCCGACAGAGCGAAGCGACGAGGAACCCCTTGGTTTTTAATTTACAATGGGATTTCTCACTTTGTTCGAAATGACAGGCACGCCGGAAGTCTATAGAAACCAAGGTAATTGCAATAGATCCCCAAAGCTATAGGGAACAGGGTTTTAACCCTTAACCTGGCAATAAAACAATATGGGTTGAAAATAAAGGGCCGGAAAGCAAAGTGACGGAAATGTCGCACTGAGCTTGTCGAAGTGCATTCATAAACACCTCATAGCGCTAAATTTCCAACCCTTACTTTTGACCGTCAATTCCGATTTCTGATTTCAGAGGATCCCGAAAGTTTTTGATTGTTGATCGCGGCATTCCCCTTGTAGTTCAATACGCTGGCACCCGAAGCCCTGATATCGATGGTCTCCTTGACCGAAAGAAAGGCCTCGCTTGCACCCGATAGTTCGATGTTCAGGTTATCGACCGATAGATCATAATTACGAACATTACTGCTTCCGGATAATTTGGCGTTCAGGAAAGTGGTGTTTCCAAAAAGATCCAGATTCGATGCGCCGTTGACATTCAAATACAAACGCTCCGCAGCTATCTCTCCCGTAAAGTCGGACGCGCCGGAAAGATCTACTCTGGCGTCTGATTGAACCCATTCATTTTCCAAGGTAACGCGGGATGCCCCGCCCAAATCAAAGGCAGCGACGTTTTTGGTTGAAATATAGGCATTGAGGGTCGCATTGCCCCTGACCGTTGTAAATCTCTTCAACCGTATTACCAAGGCGTTGCCTTCTCTTTTGACGATTATCTTATTATGAAGGTTCTCATTGGCCTCGATGTTAATGCTTTCCTCGGTATCGGAAAAGGTGACATAGACATTGAATGCATCTGAAACTTTTACTTCTGAATAATCGGGAATGGCGTATTCCAAAGTGGTCACTTCGCCCGAGGCCCTGATACTATCATGGTCGCAAGAGCTCAGTAACACCATGCTTAAGGCAAGCGCGATAAAAAATTTTTGTTTTTTCATTGTTATTGAATATTTGATTGATGTGTTAAACTTTTTTCCAAAATCTTTACCGGAATCCACTGAAAATTGATGGGGTACCAGATTTCTTCTCCAACTTCAATTCCGTCGTATTCTTCCCAATCCCTTTTCATAAAAACCTGTTCGTTTTCGGTAAAGACATGTTTGGTCGTGATGGTTTCATGAAACCGTTTCTGTGCCGTGGTTTTATTCTTCATCGCCGATGTTCTTTTTGTAGCGGTTTCTGCCCATGTTGAACACGCCGACTTTGATTCCGACTCCTGCAGACCATCCATTTAGGTTATTTATTCCATTTGGGCGTAGTGTCACTTTACTGGTGAATCGATACTTCACACCCGCCTCGACTTGCAGGTAGCGCGAAATATTGAACAGGGCGCTGACCCCAGGTTCGGCAAGGAAAAAAGGATCAAAATCATCTTCCGTCAGGTCCTGGTCAATATCGTCGTTCTCGATAATATCGCGGTCAATATAACCGACGCCTCCGCCGCCGATCAATAATGGAAATGACAGATTGACCAGCGATTTACTAAAAAGTATGGGTTCTAGATGCAGGCCGCCATAAGCACCGATCAGGTCTTCGATATCGCCCAGGGCCGTATTGAAATACTCCTGATCCGAGTAAATGAAATTGCCTTCAAAGCCGACCTCGAATTGCTGATTGGCAACGTAGGCCAACTTTAGGCCACCCAAATAAGCATCCTTATCATCGATTTGGCCGTAACGCATATCCAGCCCTAAATAGACGCCGTGTACTACGTTCTTACGGTCATTGAATTCCAGATAGTCATCGGATCGGTCTTGGCCTTCGTTCTGCGCATGACCCGATAAAATAATACCTAAAAAGGTGAAAAAGAATAGCGTTTGTAATTGTTTCATTAGATAATAATTTTGATTGATGTATTTAACTTAATAGACAAAACAAAGAAGTAAAAGTTGCATGTCGCCCGTTTATTTTTTTTTTGAAATTGATACAATGCATCAAAGTTCCTTTAAAAGTACGATGCCTTTTTGGCCCGTAATGGTAATTTTTCCTTGGGGATTGTTTCCATACGATGCTTTTATCTCGCGCAATTTTCTGCCCTTGTCCAACATTTTGGAATCTACGTTATCGAACGATTTCGGAAGGCGTACCAGACCCTCTTCTATGGTAGCCTCAAAACGGTGCTGAAAACCGGTTATGTTGAAACTTATCTCTGAAGATTCTTGTGCGATGGCAATATCGGTTTTCGGATCTAAAATTTTTGTGACCCTGAAGTCGGCGACCCGCATGGTCATATCAACTGAGGTCAACAGGCGATCAAGTTTCAAAGTCGTGAATTTCAGATTACCGTATATCGTACCAACTTCCTTGATGGTCACCTCGTCTTTGTTCGAATCGAATTCAAGCGAAGTAATGGTATTCAATGAGATCTCAGTACCATTACTGTTGATCCGTAAGTTCTTCGAGTTTTCCATATCAAGGTCGCCATTCTTTAGGGTCAGCTTTCCATAGTCGATCGATTTTGCCCTAATTTTTCCATACTTCATATCGATATCCGCCTTGTTCAGATCATCGTTTATCCATAGGTCGCCATGCTCGACCTTTCCCTTCAACGGCCCTTTCCAATCTTCGATAATGACATCTCCGAAAGTATTGGTCAGTTCCAGCTCTGCCTTTACCGGCATGTAGACCGTATAATCGACCTGTATATTGCTACGGTCAAAATCAAAGGGATTCGCTTTCTCAAAAAGGTTCGCAAAAAATCCGCCCTCTTTTTCGGCGATTTCATACGTTATCGACACATAATCATCATTGTCGCGAATAATAGGTTTGATACGCTTCAACAACTCTTCCGCATTTTCTCTTTTTCGATGGTTCACCTCAATGTCGATAACGATGGAGACTTCGTTTTTGTCCCATCCAAAGAGATTGATGTTCCCATATTTGTTTTCTAGATGTAGTTCGCCTGAATCGGTCATGGTGTACGACCGTTCCAACTTTTTAGACACCCGTTCTTGTGCGGTGACCCCATGCCCAAGGGCGACCGCCATCGCAATCCACAATAGTTTTTTACAAAGTGTATCCATAATCTTCATCTTGTATTTTCGAGTCGTTTATCTGACGTAGCAGTTTTTCTATCAATTCAATGCGCTGTTTGTAGTTTGAAACAATGGCCTCCAACACCAATTCATTGTCAAGGTTTTTTTGCATTTCCAACCGTAATTGTTCGTATTCTTCGTCGAGTTCGCCCATAAAAGAGAGAAACTCGGCCTTATCATCTTCCGATAATTTCGGATGGTTCCGTACCAACTGTACCTGATGTGAGACCAGGCCTTTGTAGTGCATATCGATGTCCATGAGTTCTTTGGAAACATAGGTCGTTTCTATGTCGGAACCTTTTCCGATTCCGGAAAGGCCGATGATTGCAGCTACTCCCAAAAGGATGACGACACTTGCCGCCATACGTACCCAAGAAGATTTCCAAAGAGGAACGACCTTGGGTGCCTCGGTTTTAAGTTCAGTGGCGATATTGGCCCACATTTTTGCACTGTCGGCCTTATGTTCGTCGAATTCCGCCACATTTTCCCGGATATGTTTTTCAAAATTGTCCATTACAATTCGCTTATGATTTCCACTAATTTTTTCTTCGCTCGATGGTACTGTGATTTCGAGGTCGAGGTCGAAATACCCAATATTTCACCGATCTCGATGTGATCGTAGCCTTCGATCAGGTAAAGGCTAAGAATCTGTTTATAGCCGATCGGCAACCTTTCGATACCGACCTTTACTTTTTTGATCTCGACTTCCTCCATCTGTTCGGGTGGCTCGTCATGCAGATGAAACTCATGCTCGTCCATCGGTACTACGGGAACCTTTTTGGCCTTCAGATGGTTGATACTTTTGTTGACGACGATCCGTTTGAGCCAGGCCCCAAAAGTGCTTTCGTACTTAAAGCGTGCCAAGTTTTTAAAAGCATCGACGAAACTGTCTTGCACGATATCCTCCGCATCTTCTTTATTGCCCAACATGCGCATACCGATATTGTACATCGCATCGACATAGAGCGAATACAGCTGGTATTGCGAGCTGGCATGGCCGGTCTTGCACTTCTCAACAAGATCACGGTGCGTAAAACGGATGTCGGTTTCCAATTAGGTCAGTATGTTTTTAACCTTCCCATTACGGTCGTTGTTATTGTAAAGACAATACGAATTTAGAATAGTTGCACGAGGGTGGAAAAAATTGTGATGAATGAAATACAAGGTAGAAAACCTGAAGTTAGACCGGTTTACGGATATGAAGAGTTGATACTGCATCCTAGTTACCGGGTAAATCAACGATTGTCGAAAGATGGCATGAAAATCATTTGACGGTCATTTCAATCCATTCTTTATAGGTGCTTACCCGCGCATAGTTTTCCGTAACTCCGTAAACCCCTGAAGCTTTGCCATTATTCATCTGATGTGAACTAACTCCTACAATGTATCGAGCGCCGTTGATATCCAAAAAGGCAGGCCCACCGCTATCCCCGGGGCCACTTACGCCTTCCAGTTCGGTTGTGTTTTCAGATTCAGGGGCATCAAAGTCGAACGAAATCCATTGGTCGCTCACGCCCTCTATTCGGTTCGTGGCCGCTCTTGTGACTTTATCCTTTAGTTTGGGACCGGATAGGCCGTTGCCAAAATCGCCTCTTCCCACAATTGTAATTATTGCTCCTTCCTCATCTTTTTGGGTATAAAGCTTTGCAACGGGAATGGTCTTTACATTTCCCTTGATTTTGATCAAAGCAATGTCATTGGCTATAAATCGCTTACCCAATTCATAATCGGGATGTAAAACTACGCGTATTGCATCAAACTTTTGGTCCCCAATACCGATCTTGGGTACGTTACCTTTTTTCAAATCATTTTGTAAAATAGTGGCTACATGCGCAGCCGTAAGCAACCAATTTTCTTTGATCAATGTGGCCTCGCCATCTGGTAAATGGCAAATTTGAGGGTATTTTTTGGCCAATTCAATATAACGCTGATTCGGCACATCATGCCTAACTACTAGGGCCATTTGCGCAAATGAAACAATTAAGACCGCCAGCAGACCACCGGTTCTTTTCATGCGTTGCTCCATGGAATATTCTCTTTTAATTTTTGGAATGGCTCTGCCAGATGATATTCATGATTTTCCATTGACCATTGACCTTGGCCAGATGAAAAAGGTCGATACCCCATTCAGCGGTCAACTTGCCCGTCGCAGTCTTGTCATTGACCTCATAAATCTCGATTTTCTTGGGCGAATCAACTGTTACCTGCTTACCGTCTTTGTTCCATTTACCGGCAAGATCATAAAGTTGTTGATAGGTCATCGGTAGGTTGTCTTTATACGTACCGGACTTTTCATCGTACCAATACCCGATTTTTCGCAAAGTGGTATCGACACTGCGTTCGATCAATTCGGGTTTGACATCGTATATCGCGTTTACGTAGTCTTCAAGGGCGGATTGTACCAGTGCCTTATCGCCCTGGGCAGAAGTTGAAAATAAACAAAGAAAGAACGATGCACAGAACAACAGTGTTAATTTTTTCATGATATTAGGTTTTTGATGATGAACGCTAAAAATACGACAATTAGTTCGGTAAATAAATCGAGGCCAAAATGAAGCTTTTATCTTATCTTTAAAACAATCTTCAAATCGATCAAACTATGAAAACAAAGCTTAGCATCTTGCTTATAGCGGTTATTCTTCTATTGGGGTTTCAGGGTAATGAATCTTGGGATCTTTCCGATGTTAAAAAGGGAATGGTCAAGGTGGCCATCTTTTATCCCAACGGGGAAGGCAATACTTTTGACATGGACTATTATTCGAACCAGCATATGCCCATGGCTGCCCGTCTTTTCGGAGATGATTTAAAGGCCATGGCCATCGATAAAGGTTTGGGCGGCGGCGCACCCGATACGATGGCCCCTTATGTGGCCATCGGCTATTTTTACTTTGCCGACATGGCTACATGTCAAAGTTTAATGGACACACATTCTGAGGCACTTCGGGCCGACGTACCTAACTATACGAATATTCGGCCTGTGCTGCAGATCAGTGAAGTGGTGACCTCCGATTAATAAGGTTTTAAGATTTGTTGCAGTGCGGTCGATTATACCAATGTAATTTTTAGGCCCACTAAGCACTTAACCGTTACCATTGGGATCAGCTATCGCCATTTTTTTAATATCTTTGAAAATCCAAAGACCGATCCCCATTCGCACTAAAGGCTGCAGGTACGGGTAGATCCATTCATAAGACCAATTCACAAGGGTATTTAGCGAACTCACCCCCAAGTAGTAGCGTGCGAACGAGCAGAGACTCAGCAAACCAATGAACACTAGTGCCGCGCCGATCCATTTTTCCCATTCGTTTTGTTTGATGAATGCCATTCCATAAAAAAAAGACCCTAGACCAAAACCATAGATTACCACAAAATACTTACTATCTGAAATACCATTGGCGGCTTTTATAAGGGTTTCGAACATGGTTTTGCCCAACGCATTCTCGGCCTCGATGTAACCTGGCCGCCATATTTGGTTCAAACTATCGATCAACAATGCCTGTTGGGATATTTCTGTAAACGTCCATAGCAACAAAAAGAACGTTCCCACGATTATTTGAAGGGGATACTTTCGCAATAACATAAAAGCGACTCCCAAAGAAGCCAAAAAATTTACTTGCGGATGGACGAATAGTATCCAAAGTTTGCTTATATAATGCTTGTTTTCATACAATAAGGTTTGTGATTCGAAATCGGTGGCGGCGGGATTTGGCAGAAAAATCAATAAAATAGTTGTCAACGCCCCTAGAAAAGAACAGATTGCGGCAAACCTTAAAAACGTTAGGCAATTACTATTGGTGTTCATGTTTTGCGCGTACTAATTTAAAGTTGTTCTGGAAAATAGAAATAGGGTTTTACAATATAATGAAATCGGACAAAAGTTATCTTTATGCCATCAAATAGCTTCATAGGTAATCGAGTTTCCTTCACATTAATTGAGCGATTGACGACATCACGAAGAAACATATTTAAAGCTTAGGTTTTCAATTACCTTTATCCAAGCGAAATTTTTGGACCTTGTTGTTCAATATATCCCCAACATAAATGCTGCCTTCGTCATCGACCAGCACATCGTGATATCTTGATTTGGGGCCGTCGTAGTGACCCGTTCTTCCAAATTGTATTTGCGGTTCAAAATCCGTATCAAATCGAAAGATATCCGAACCATTGACAATCAGGCCAAAAAGACTGGTCATGTAATCGATTGCGAAAAGATGGCTATTTTCATGGTCTATGGCAACGGAGTACAATTGATCTGATCTTTTATTTTGCCAAAGTGCTAGAAAGTTGCCTTGCGCATCGAACTTCTGGATTCTATTGTTCTCACGGTCGGCCACATAAACATTTCCGTGTTTGTCAAGGTCTATCCCGTGTGGTGTTTTAAATTCTGAATGCCCGTCTCCGAAAGTTCCCCATTCAAACAGATAGGTGCCATCTTTTGAGAACTTGACCACCCTGCTATTGCCATAACCATCACTGACATAAAAAGAGCCGTCGTCGGCTACCGCTATGTCCGTCGGAAGATTAAAGTGTCGGTCGTCATTGCCGGCGATTCGAGCCACGCCCAATGTCATTAAGAGGTTTCCTTCAGGGCTAAATTTAAAAACTTGATGTAGGGCAACGTCGGTGACCCAAATATTATCTTCTTTATCGATTTCAAGTCCATGCGGCATTACGAAAAGGTTCGCACCCCAATTTCTCCTTACCTCCCCGGTTTGTTTGTCGATTGTCAGAATGGTGTTCTCTTGAATTTTGTCTTCAGGCATCGGTTCTTTCCAGACCCTGCCGGCCCTGTGAAAAATAACAATGTTGTTCTCAGAATCAATTCCAAGCCCCGTGGGATTGCCCAATACCAATTCAGGGGGCAATTTTGGCCACTCATCGACCAATATGTAGGTGTCGGTATCCTTAAATTGAGTCGGCTTTCTTTCTGTACATCCGGATAAGCAAATAATCGTTAGAAAGTATACGAAGAATGTTCTTTTAAATTTCATTTCCTTAATCTACCATTTAAACCTTAATTGATAAGGCTCTTTTTGTTTCCTAGACTGTCGACATACTGAATTACCGGATTTCCATCGGGGTCTACATATATCGACAACTTCAATTTGTTTTCCTTGTCCAATAAGAAAAGTCCTGTATCCAAGTTTTCCAATCGACCAAGAAACAGGCGCTTTGGTGCTAGATGTTCAGGGTTGCTCCAAAAGTCATCCATTGCCTTTTGTCGTTCGACCGAATCTTTCATAGCGCGGATCGCATTATACTCTTTCATGATCTGCATATGCGGCTTCTCAGACCGTTCGCTGATCTCCAGACCATACTGTCTGAACCATTTTCCATTTTCTTCATATTCATCTTTGCGCAATACCATGATCTGATCGCTCTTGTTTTGATCAAAGGTCAACATTTGATAACCGCCTTCATCGTCCTTATCGAATACGAGTCCTCCGACTTCATCACCTTCACGATTGAAAAAGATAAGGCCCGGGGTATTTCGTTCGGTATTTGTCGGATTGGTAACCTCACCATTGGTAGTGGCCAAGGCTTGGTCTTTAGGGTTGCTAAGTACAATAAATTTATTCCCATCTTCACCAACGATATCGATGCGTTCCGCCGTCAACTTTTTAAAGTGCGCCGTTTCCTTCTTAAAATGATTGACACCTAGGTAACCGATAATAATCGATAGTAGAAAAAGGTTGATCAAAGGAATTTTTTTCATGAACTATAGTTTAAGTTTCGTTTATAAGATTGATTTGTCAATCGATTGTTACAGTTTTTAAATATTTAATGCACCCGTTCGACCCTTCGGTCAAAAATATCGTTCACCTAAGAACCAAGAAACATCTGTGTCACCTGAATAGCATTTTGAAGGGTCGGCACTGATTATATATAATAATGCGCCTCGAAATTCGTTATTAGCATCAGAAGACAAAGACTTACTTTTTTGTGCTTCAGTACAGACGCTTATATCTTACCTAAAATCTTCAATTAATATGGGAAAATTCGAAATTAAAAAAGACAAGGCGGGCAAGTTCAGATTCAATCTAAAGGCCGCAAACGGATTGGTTATCTTAAGCAGTGAAGCTTACAACACCAGAAAAGCCTGTGATAATGGAATCGAATCTGTTCGCAAGAACAGCAAGGACGATTCTAAATTTGATCGTACAAAAGCGAAAAACGGCAAATCACGATTCAATCTCAAGGCTGCCAACGGCCAAGTTATCGGCACCAGTCAAATGTACGCCGGTAACTCAAGTATGGAAAAAGGCATAGCTTCGGTAAAAAAGAATGCCTCAGACGCACAGGTCGTAGAAAGCCTATAACCTACAGCCTAAATTTACTGGCATATAAAAAAACGGCCTATATGGGCCGTTTTTTTATATATCATAGGTTTACTTCTCAACAGGTAGCAATGCAATGGGTATTGCGTATGGCCATCACATTAGGGTTTTTGTCATATGTGGATAGAAGAAAACCTATTGAAAGATCCGTCATCGTTGACGGGAACAAAGTGTCTTTTTATTCCAAAATAGCAGAGTCGATCCATCATTGGCCGATAGTAAGTAGACTGACTTTAGTAGAGGGTTACAAAGCAAGGCTTACAATAAGCTTTCTATTAAAGATACCTGGCCGAAAATCAATAGTCGTGGACTAGTAACAGCGGTTACCATAAGTCGCAAAAGTTTTGTTTGATATAAAGAAAAAGGCCCCCTTGCCGAAACAAAAAAGCCTTTTTGAATAAAATGGTTCGATTATCTAGCAGCCCATCAACCCGAAAGAGACGACCAATTCTTGCCCCACGGGTCTGCCAGCGGCATTTTTAGCGGGTATCCAAGACCCGGGAAGGTCGGAAATCAACTGAATCATTTTTTCATCGACCTCCGGATAACCTGAAGTCCTATCGAGTCTGATGACTTCAACTGTGCCCTGCTCGGTCACCCTAAAGAAAAGTTTTGCAGGCTGTAACTTCTCGGGGTCGACATTGGCCCATATTTCTTTGCTTTCTTCCTTAAGGTAGGTCATCAGCACTTCTTTGCCCTGCGCATATTCGGCCTGATTTTCTGGAACTATGGTCATATGCGGGGTGCTGTAATCGCTTACAAGTATGCCCGTATTTCCATTTTTTTTCCTATAATCCGCTCGGACTACAAAGTTGGTGGAATAGTCGAAAGACCGCAATAGTTGCAATTGCCTGTCCGTCAAGGCGGCCGTAGTTCCGCTTTCAAGCACTTCGGTTAGTTTTTCATTTTCGAAAAGTAAGATGCCGACGGACTGCACTGAGGCCATAGAGGCCACTACATCGGCATCCAAAAAATCGGAAACGGCCTTTGCGCCATCCACTTTCGTTTTCTTAATGGGGCTGAACCTTGGTCCCACATCATAGATAAAATCAGTAAAGATCTCTTTGTCTTTCGGCCCTAAAACGGGCTCGTTCATGGCGATTTCCTCATTTGAGGCCGCCTCGGCGCGATGGGCTTCCTGATCATTCCAGTTCATAACGCCAAATGCCGTTAGACCTAAGGCTGCAAGTAAAGTGCAAAAAATTAAAATACGTCGTTTCATATCCTATATATTTAAAATTGATTTCTTTCCAAAACTAACGCCGATGGTCGCTATGGTGTGTATTTAAAGTGTAAAATGATGTAAATTTTGTGTAAATGATTATCAATTTGGCCCAAATTCAAATAATTTTGTAGCATGCGGTCAAGACATCTTAAATTCACCCTTTCCTTTTTTATTTGCCTAACGCTGATATTCGTAAGTGGTAATGCCCAAGATTCCCCTGATGAAAAAAGTATTGAAGTCGCTCTTCGCATGATCGGGCATCAGGTACTTCTCAGCTCAAAGGATAGTACCTCCCGTGTCTTACCGATCATAGAGGAAGATGGGCGCTACAGCATTCAGTTTGAATCGGAATTTGAATTCGAGCCCACTAGGTTGGTTTCGATCATTGATAGCATTGCATCGGAAACCGATCTGGCAAGCAGCTATATCGTGGAGGTCGAACAATGCGAAACAGGAGCGGTGGTCTATAGTTTTAAAATGGACGATCTGGAGCAATCTGACATCATTCCCTGCATCGGAAGAATGCAGCCCAAAGCCTGTTATACCCTTGTGTTTACGCTTCTGGCGGGAAACAAGGTCGAGTCTTCGGTACTTCCTGTTATGGCTGAAAATGGTGCCATGGGTTATGGCATGCTGGCTGTGCTTTTCGCCATGTTATGCGGACTGTTGCTTTTTCTTTGGAATCGCAGAAAGACCACGCGAAACGACCCGAATTTGATTCCCTTGGGGGAATACCATTTTGACAAGCGGAATACCAAACTTTTGATCAATCAACAGAAAATAGAATTGACCAGCAAAGAGGCGGACTTACTACTGCTTTTATATACTATGGTCAATAAAACCGTGGAGCGCGAAGTTATTCTGAACAAGGTTTGGGGAGATCAAGGGGACTATGTCGGCAGAACTTTGGATGTATTCATCTCTAAATTGCGCAAGAAACTCGAAGCCGATTCAAACGTGAAAATAGCGAACATTAGAGGGGTAGGCTATAAGCTGATCATGGACGTGTAGTTTTTTCAGTCGGTTCAAACTATGATGATCATAGTTTTTGTTTGCCATTCTGCATAGATAATCGTTACGGGTTTAAAGTAGACCACAAACCTTAACACATAGCACTTTCTTCAACGTAACATATAAAAATCGTGTGTATTCGTTTTTGTATTTTAATTTTTCCTTTCACAAACCACTCTAAATCCGATTGAAAATCCCCATAAATTTGGTTCATGGGTTCGTCTGTGTGAGGATTTCGCATTTTCTGCTCCAAAATACCAACTACCGCCCCGTATTATCTTTTCTTTTCCTTCATAAGGTCCCGTTGGGTTTGTAACCTTACCGGACGAGTAGGGGGCATACCAGTCACTGACCCATTCCCACACATTCCCATGCATATCATGAAGCCCCCATTGATTGGCCGGGTAGCTGCCGATAGATGCGGGACGCTCCAGATAAATCCCTTTTATCGAATACTTTGATTGTATTTTGGGGTTATAGTTGGCCAAACTATCATCAAGTGCCGTTCCAAAGGAAAAGGGGGTTTTAGTTCCCGCCCTGCAGGCATATTCCCATTCAGCCTCTGTTGGAAGACGAAATCGGTATTCGGTCGATAAATCGTTGAATTTGTCAAGAAACAGTTCAACATCATAATACGAAATACTGACTACCGGAAAATCGGGATTGACATTACGAAATGGAGAGGGCTTTTGAGGATGTAGTTCTTTATTTCCCATGATCTTTTGCCATTGGGCCTGAGTCACTTCATACTTTCCAAGCCAATAATCATAGGTTATGTTCACTTCATGTAGGGTTTCCGAATCATTTAAATTCTCATGGTCTCCCATAAGAAAACTTCCTTTTTTTATTTTAACAAACTCCATCCCTAAGATAGGTTCCTTTAAAACAGTAGGGTTATCATCCTCGCAGCCTAACAGGACCAAAAGCAATAGTATACAAAGTAGAGGGTTCGTTCTATTCAATTTTATTCTTACTAATTGAATCTTGCAATAGGCATTCTTTCACTAGTGGTCTTGTATATGAAAGGTAGCGGATTTCAATCATTGTTTTTCGTATTATAACGGACTATAATTTACCTTTCTTTTAAGCAATAAACCGCTATTTTATATGTGATGTTGGCCGTCACTCTTTTAACCATTCGACGGCCCTATTCAATTGCAGATCATTTTCCAATGGAACATCGTGTTGAAATTCGAGATGTTCGTCCACCCCGACCTTCTGATCATAAATGTTGTTATTCCTGTCGGCGAATACATCCTGCGAAATTATGAGTACTATTTCATTATTTATAGGGTCAAAACCATTTCCGGTTGTATATCCTGCGGTCTCTTCCCCTATAAATCTTGTATGATCACGGCCTTTAAAGGCAACGGCTACCATTTCGCCCGAACTTATGGTATATCTGCTTAATAGTACCGCGACCTTCTCTGTTGTTTTTATCTTTGGTAAGTCGTCCATTTCGCAGGCAATTCTACCATTGTTGTTGAATTGCCCGTTTTCAATTTTGTATTGTCTGGTCATTTCATTCCGGTAGTTTGCGGCTCCCCCGATTTTACCTTCGCCGATCAATGGAGCCAAGCCCGAAATCATGGGTTCCATGTTTCCGCCACCATTGAACCTTAAATCGACGATCCATTTATCAACACCTTTTTCTTTTAAGTCCTTTAATCCATTTCGTATAAAATCCGATTGTTCCTTTACATTTCCCGGCCCTATGCCAACGACCTTTAAATAACCGATCTTATCGGGCAGTAACTTATATGTGAATTGTGCAGAAACATCGTTTATTACGGTATTGACAAAATTTGAATTTCTTTCTACGCCATTTTCCTCGGCAATTTCGCCTGTGTAGCTTACGACAATTGAATAATCTTTTGTTGAACGGACTTGTGCGTGCTTATCTCCCAAACTATTTATTAGGTATTGCAAGCCATCTTTGAGTTCATCGACACTTTGTTTGCCTTTGGTCAATTCCAAAAATCGTGCATTCACTTCCTCCCAACTGACCCGATCAGCATACAATGATGTTTCTTTGGCTTTTTGAACAATTGGGTGCAACGGTTCTGCATGCTGGGCATTACCCTTGCATGCGCCCAAACAGAGCATTGCACCAAAAATGACAATATTCAATTTTATCTTCATCGTATTTTTTTGAATTATCTATGACGGCTCTTACATGTAGCATAGCGGCGTTTAGCTAGTACGAACATACGGCCTGTTTTCTAGTTGTTTATTCTATTTGCGAAATCATCATTCCAAGTTTCATCTTCAATTAGAATTGTATTTGAATTTATGAACTTAAATAGTACTGGTTCATCTTCTAAGGTAAATTCATTATTTCCTTTATAAACCATCAATGATTCACCATAATTATCTTTCAAATAAAGTCGGTTCTCTTTCAGGTAAATTTCTAATTTCCCCCCACTTTCATATTCAAACCTCCCAATATAAAACTGAGGATTATCGGGCTTTAATGTTGTGTCCTTTTGTGGGTGCCGATAATCGTCAAAAAAGAAAAGACCAGCGATTTCTTGGGCAAGGCCCCAGTAATGGACTTCGTCAAATTCTCCTTGCCCCAAATTTGAGAGAATGATAATGTCCAATTCAACACTTGGAATACTTAATATTTCCGGGCCGGTTACCCCATTATGGTACCGATATGGAATTCCATTCCGTTCCGGCAACCACCAACCAAGTCCATAACGAAATGAAGCGCCATTGTTTAGTGTGATTCTCGTGAACATTTTTGCCTGCTGTTCTGGACTTAACAATGTATTGTTATTTATAGCGACGATCCATTTAATCATGTCTTCAAGATTAGAGTACAGCCCATCGCCCACACCTATATCTTCTTGTCCAACACGCCATATTTTTGCCAAATTTCCATTTTTTAGTGTATATCCCTCGGCTTGGTTCATGGTCACTTTGGTCTGATCTTCAAAAAAGGTGTTATGCATTTCAAGTGGCTCAAAAATTCTTTGTTTAAAGAATGCCCTATGGTCACCCTTTGTGATTTTCTCGATTACAAAAATGCACAATGAGTATCCAACATTGTGGTATCGAAACTGATTTCCCGCCCTATCAATTATTGTGTCTTTCTTTGCGGAATTCCATAACATCTCCCTTGTTACATGTTTTGGCCAACCCTTTTGCTTTAAACTTCTCCATTCTTCTTCCATTGAGGCCAATCCAGCAGTATGGGAAAGGAGTTGTTTTAAAGTCAAATGTTTCCATTTGTCGGGTAGGGAATCGATGTAATTTTCAATGGGTGCATCAATTTCGACCAAACCATCTTGTTCCAACAAAAGAATTCCAGCGGCAATAAATTGTTTCGTCAGCGAGGCTAAAGCATAGATCGTATTGTTATTGGCTGGTACTTGGTGTTCAACGACACTAAAGCCGTAAGAATTCTTGTGTATAATTTTTCCACTTTGAAAAATGGCGATTGATAACCCCGGAATTTTTCTTGTCACTAGTTCTTTTTCGACAAAAACATTGATAGAATCAATTGTTTGACCATAACTTCCCTGAACGAAGAAGACCAAAATGATCAAATTAATATAATTGAATTTCTTACTCATTTAGTGGAATACAACTAAAGTGTCAAACGCAATTCTGCTACGAGAAAGATAAGATAATAAATTCCATTGCAATTATTCGCTTTCCACATCTGGTCCAATTTTGACCGTAGCTGTTTTTAGGGAAACTTACAGTCGGTCAGGGGCTTGTGCAACGGTTACTCTTGTTGGCATTTCGTATTTTATTTTTTTCGTTTATAGTGTCTCTGTGATACTTGATTTAGAAATGTTTTTGTTCCAATGAGTTCAAATTTCATTTGGTTTGGCAATTCTCCAAACAATGAAGCGCCACCACCTAATAAAACAGGAATAGTTGTCAGTATCATTTCATCGATCAAGTCTGCTTTTAAAAAATTCCTGATTGTTGTTCCACCATCAATGTATAATCTTTGATACCCTTTCTCATGAATTTGCGCTAAAATTTCCGTTAATGTTCCTTTGACCAATAAAACTTTGTCTTTGTGAGAATCAGGGATTTCTTGCAGCTTGTTACTCAATACAAAAACAGGTTTGGTATATGGCCAAGGAACATCAAATCCGATTACAGTTTCAAATGTTGTTCGTCCCATAACAAGTGCATCAATTCCATTAGTGAATTCCACATATCCCATATCATTATTATCAGGATTTGGAATAGAATGTAACCAATCAAGTCCACCATTTTTGTCAGCTATATAGCCGTCTAAACTTGTCGCAATAAATACGCTATTCTTTTTATTCATTCTTTGTTCGTGTTTTTTGTCAATATGAATGCAAACTAAAGGGCTAAACGCAGTTCTGCTACGAGAAAGAAAAGATAATAAATTCCGTAGCAATGATTCGCTTTCCACATCTAGTCCAATTTTGACCGTAGCTGTTTATAGGGACACTTACAGTACCTGTCCGCCAAAACCACTTCAAGTGGTGTAGGAGGAGACTAGCGGGAGCAGGGGGGGGCTACCTGTTCATCATTCTATAAAACTCTTTCAATTCTTGTTTTCGCTCATTGTCAAGTCCGTGCCATCTAATTCCTTGAATTGCACCTTCAAGAGCATAAAGCATATTTATGCAAGCCCCACTATTTTCAATGGTTGCAATCTTTATTATTGCATTTTCACTTCCTAATTGTTTTAACTCTTGTTCGCTTTTAATACCAATTGAATTCAACTTATCTGCAAGAGTTTTTCCAATATTTGGCAATTCTGTAAGTGATTTCATCTCAATTAATTTTCATCAAAACTTTCCAAAACTAATGGCAAATATTTTGAAGCTGCTTTCATTCCAATTACAGATAGTCCCAATAGAACAGTAGTTTTTACTTCTTCTCTTGTTGCTCCTGCATTTTTCGCCATTGGAACGTGCATTTTAACTGCACTTTCATCATCTGCAATCATTTTCATTCCTATATAAATCAGTTGTTTGGTTTTATTATCTAAACCTTCATCTGCAATTAATGATTGGATAAAACCTGCATAAGCCTTTTGAATTTCTGGGGCTTCATCAACAAATGTTTGTAATGTGTTTTTCATATTTTTTCCTTTAAATGTTCTATTGCTTTTTCGAGTTGAGTGTCCTTTCCTTTAAACAAATCTTCTCGTTGTAATTCTACTTCAATGTCGGGTGTAATTCCATTGTTTTCTGGATTAAACCCATTCGGATATTCAAGTTTGTAAATTGGAATTGCTAAAGCAATACTGTCGTTTATTAGGTATCCGTTGCCCCATAACATCTGACCAGGAGTTTGATTTCCAATAATTTTTCCAATTCCTAAATATTGAATTATTCCTGCCATATTTTCCGCACCTGAAATACTCATTTCATCAACTAACAAAACAACTTTGCCTTGATAATTAGTACCAATAGGTTCAATATAATCTTCATTTCTTTCGTTCCTGTTGATATAAGTTCCGTATTTTTTCCTTTCTGAAACAAATCTTCCGAGCAACAATTTCATTCCTTCAATTGAACCACCGTCATTTCCTCTTAAATCAATGATTAAGCCCTTTGATTTATTTACTTTTTGTAAATCATTTAATACGTGTTCTAAATCAGCAGGATTAAAAGCATTAAAAGTTAAGTAAGCAATGTCTTCTGAAATAAAAAAACTCTGTGAATTTAGGTAAGCAAGAGGCATTACTCCACCTAATGATATTCCATTTAGTCGTTCTGTCCGTTTTAATATCTTAGAATGAGATTTATTATTCTCATCCCAAAAAACTATTTCAATATTTGTACCTGACTGTCCGTAGGTGTGCCTTAATACTTCCGCTGTAAGATGAAATTTTTTATTCCTGTCATTAAATGGTGGTTTATATTTTACAAGCTTCTCAATTTCCGATAATGTTAAATCATCAATTTTTTCGATTATGTAACCAGCCTTAATATTAGCATTATCTGCTGCGGAGTTCTTTATGACTTTAGTGATTACAATCTGATTTTCAATAATTCGGATATCAATTCCTATTTCGCCAGAACTAAAAATGTATGGTGAAACTGCTTTGTCTAAATCAGAGAGTAATCCAACGCCACAATGAGAACTGTTAAGTTCAAATAGCATTTTGTTTAGTAATGAGAAAAGAGTATCGTTATTATTACAATCTTCAATTTTGGTTTTGTATTCAATGTGCTTTTCATTCCAATCAATTCCATTGAAAATTGGGTCATAGAAATGCTGATTTACATTCCCCCAAACTTGTTCAAATATTTCAACTCTTTCACTCTTTTTCATTCCTTTCTCATGTGATTGACAAGAATTAAAAAAAAGAGAAATACTCAATACTATTATCAATTTTATTTTGCTCATGGTCTTTTCTTCAAATTGCCTCCATCTAAAGGGCTAAACGCAGTTCTGCGAATTTTACGGAAATATAGTGAAATCGGGCAACTATCGTTCTGGAATTTGTCTGTTAGCGCATTACCGTGTTCGGCACGCGGACCCGGTTCATGGGCCTGAGGAAGGTAAATACCATAGGGCTCGCACAGGCGAACAAGGTGATGCACCTCTCGGCGATCGCCTACAATACTTAGAATGCTCAGTACGGGCCTGAAGAAGTACCTGAAATTCGACCAAAAACGGGCAAAAAGCGGGGCGGGGAAACTTGCTTTGGAAACAACGTTCAAAAGCGTCCTTCAATACCTGTTCGGTCCTTCGATAGGGCCTCGAATATCGGACTACATCTTCTGAGCCGACAAGAAAAAAGCCCCGTAAAAGGGCTTATATCGAACTGTTCCATGGTCGGTCAGGGGCTTGTGCAACGGTTACCATTGTTGTGTGCAGTTTTTTTATTTCAGCCGTTTTTTAATATCCATTCGTTGGTGTAAAATTCTAACAATTTCCACGATATCATTTTCCACTTTTCTATAAAAAATCAAATGTGATTTTATTTTGGTCACACGATAATTTTTTCGAGTTTGTTCTGCTGATTTTCCTGTCATATAGTTATCAGCAATAAATTCAATTTCCGTAATTATCAGGTCGTAATATCTGTCAGCTTGTTCTTTAGACCATTTGTTAAGAGTATAAATCCAAATTTTATCTAAATCCTCAATCGCTTGTTGACTTATGCGATATTTATTTTTACTCATAAGTGTTTACGATGTAATTCTTTCAGATGCTGTTTTGGGTCAAAATTTTCAACAAATCCGCTATTTTCTCCAACTTCGAGCGCTTTAATCAGTTCTCTTTCTTTTTTTTCTTCACGTTCTAACAATCGTAATGCGGAACGAATTACTTCGCTAACCGAACCATATCTTCCAGATTTGACCTCTTCTCTGATAAAATCCTCAAAATGATTTCCGAGTGATATTGATGTGTTTTTTCCCATTTTGACTCTAAATTTATTCAAATATACCAAATCTTGGTAACGTAGGCAAATTGCACGCAACGTAGAAATATGATCATTAATCATATATCCATTATAAGATTCTTACAAATCTAATTCTTTTTAGTCCGTTGAAAAGCCTTACGCACAATCAGTTATTGCATACTTTTTAACAAAACCCATTGGCTCACATTATTAAAAAGCCAAACCCCATGCAACCCTTCATTTTTTCCATTGTCTCTAACAACGACAACAAATCAATCAAAAAATGGAGAAAAGCAATCCACCTATCTCAATTCGTTTTACAATCTGGCTTTTATGGGGCTTATTTTTTAGCTGTGCCGCAGGCATGGCCCAGACCAACTATACGATCAACGGCACCGTTACCGATAAAAGAAATGGCGAGACCCTTTTTGGGGCCTCCGTTTTTCTAAAGGGCACGACCATCGGGGTAGTGACCAATGAATATGGCTTTTATTCGATCACGGCCCCAGAGGGCACATATACCTTGAACATCTCGTATATGGGGTATGCCGAGATCGATCAAGACATCACCCTGAACACCAATCAAAAAATCGATTTCGAGATTTCGGAGTTCTCGACCCAACTCGAAGAGGTCATCGTCTCCGCCGACGAACCCGAACGGGCAAGTCTTAGAAAACCCGAGATGAGCGTGGCCAAGATGAACATTGCCACAGTTAAGCAAATGCCGGTGGTCTTGGGCGAGGTCGATGTGCTGAAATCGTTACAGATGCTCCCGGGCGTGACCAACAACGGCGAAGGTACGGGCGGTTTCCATGTGAGAGGAGGAGCAGGGGACCAAAACTTGGTCTTGCTCGACGAGGCCATTATCTACAACACCTCGCACATGTTCGGCTTCTTTTCGGTCTTCAACGCCGATGCCATCAAAGATGTGAAACTGTACAAGGGCGGTATTCCCGCACGCTTCGGGGGTCGGGTATCCTCCGTGTTGGATGTCCGCCAAAAAGACGGCAACAGCAAAAACCTGGCACTTACAGGGGGTATCGGGATCATCTCGAGCCGTTTGGCCGTTGAGGCCCCCTTGTTCAAGGAAAAAGGGTCCTTTTTGGTCGCAGGGAGACGCTCCTATGCCGATGTACTGTTAAAAGCGGCGGGCAAAGGAAAGAATACGGTAAGTTTCTATGACCTGAACCTTAAGACGAATTACAATCTCAATGCCAACAACCGCCTTTTTCTTTCGGGCTATTTTGGTAGGGATACCTTCAAGTTCGGCCAAAATTTCAATGCCAGCTACGGTAATACTTCTGGAAATTTGCGCTGGAACCATATTTTTAACGAAAAACTATTTTCGAACCTCTCGGTGATCGTCAGCAAATACGATTATGACCTTGGGCTTACTTCGGGGGAGTTCGATTGGCTTTCCTCCATCAACAATTACAATATTAAATACGACCTGAAATATTACCTGAGCGATAAATTCAAGCTTGACTTTGGCGCCAGCGGCATTTACTACGATTTTGACCCGGGGCAGATCAGGCCTACCTCTGAGACCTCTGCCGTCAACTCCATGAAATTGGACCGTAAAAAGGCTTTTGAAAGTGCGGCCTACGTCAATGCCGAACACAAGTTGACCGAAAAGCTGACCGTACAATACGGCCTGAGGTACAGTAGTTTCAACCGTCTTGGCGGGCAGGCTTTGCAAGAATATGCGAACGATCGCCCCGTGGTGTACAACGGCGGGCTTGGCATTTACCAGCGGGGTACCGCTATCGGGGAGACAGAATACGAAAAGGGCAAATCGATAATCCGTTATGGGAACCTGGAGCCAAGGGCATCTTTGGCGTACCAATTGAACGAGGCTTCATCGCTAAAGGCGGGATACTCACGGGTCGCCCAGTACATTCATTTGCTTTCGAACACCGCTTCGGCAACCCCTTTGGATGTTTGGACCCCCAGTGGAAAATTCGTCAAGCCGCAATTGTCGGACCAATATGCTTTGGGCTATTTTAAAGATTTCAAGGACCAGCGCTATTCCTTGGAAACCGAAGTGTACTACAAAACGGTCGATAACCGCATCGACTATATCGACGGATCCGACCTGATCGGACAGAATACGATCGAGACCGAAATCCTGAACGGGGAATCAAGGGCATACGGCCTCGAAGTGTTACTTCGAAAAAACGAAGGAAATTTGACCGGATGGCTCGCCTATACGCTTTCAAAATCGGAGCAGCGAACGCCCGGTGGCAAGGCCGGGGGATTGGGCATCAACAACGGCAAATGGTACAATACGCCCTATGACCGAACCCATGACATTTCGGTAAACGGGGCCTACAAGCTCAACGATAAATGGAGTTTTGGGGCCAACTTTGTATTTCAGACAGGGCGGCCGGTAACGTATCCGAACGGGCAATATGAATATGAGGGCATTTCGGTAGCCAGTTATGCCGATAGAAATTCAGATCGTTTGCCCCTGTACCATCGCCTTGATTTTTCCGTCAATTATATTCCCAACCGAAGGCCTGATAAACGATTGAAAGGCGAATGGGTGTTGGGCATCTACAATGTGTACAACCGGAAAAATGCCGCCTCGATTTCCTTCGGGCAGAATGTCGAAACTGGGGCCAATGAAGCGACCCGTACCGCAATTTTTGGAATCGTCCCTTCCATAACCTATAACTTTAAATTTTAAGCATATGGATAAGAATAATGAACACATCGCATGGTTTGACCGAATTTATGTTTTGAACAAAAGATCGAAATCCTTATCCTTTTCCTCCTGTCCTAAAGGATGGAATAAAGATTTCTCCAATTATCCCTTTAGGGAATGGGGAAGAATTGGAGAAATCCTAATAGGCATATTTGTTTTAGCACTGGCCCTTATTTCCTGTGAAGATGTCATCGATGTGCCCGTACAGACGGCGCCGACCAGATTGGTCATTGAAGCGTCGTTGGACTGGGAAAAAGGCACTACGGGAAACGAGCAGACCATTCGGTTGCGAACATCCACTCCCTTTTTCAACACCACCGAATACACCAATGTAACGGGTGCGTCGGTCAAGGTAACGAACGATTCGAACGGTACGGAATTCGTATTCGAAGACCAGAACAACGGCGAATACCATACGAGCGGATTTATTCCTGTACTGGGGCAGTCCTATACCTTAGAGGTTGTGCATAATGGCGAAACTTATAATGCTACCGAAACCCTGAATGCCGTCCCTGAGATTACGGATCTGTACCAAGACGTTGAAGATGGTTTTGATGACGAGGTGCTTGAATTGCATGTGGTATTTACCGACCCGCCCGAGGAAGGCAATAGTTATTTTTTTAAGTTTCAAAAGCAGGGGAAACGCCTACCGGATTTGGAAGTCGGTCACGACGAATTCGTCAACGGCAATGAAATCGATTGGTGGTACGAACTCGAGGAGGATGATGATACCGATGAAAAGGAGGCCCTAGCTCCCGGGGATGTTGTCGGCATTGAAATGTATGCAATCTCGGAAGCCTACAAGGACTATATGGAAATTCTCATCGAACAGATCGGTGGGGTCGGACTTTTTGAGACCACACCCGTATCGATCAAGGGAAATTGTATCAATTTGACGAATCCTGATAACTATGCCCATGGCTATTTCAGGCTTACGGAAGTCAATAAAACAAGCTATACGTTTGAATGAAAGACGAGATAAGAAGTATAAGATTAAGGAAACACGATGGACTGTGAACTTCTCAACCCGTACCGCTAATTTTTCTTGCGCATCGGGAAAACCTTGAAGAACGTAAGGCTTCTCCATAACCACTCCAGCGGACCGTAATGAAAGTATTGCAACCAAAGCTTGCTTATCCACACTTGCAGGATGATAACAACAATGGCGATCAAAAAGGTATACCTGTTTTGCAGTTCCCCGAGATAGCCCAGCCCCCAACCGAAGAGCAATGCGGTGCCCACGATGCTCTGCAGCACATAGTTGGTCAAGGCCATTCGACCATATGGTGCCAATTGGGCCAACCATTTTTCAGGCCTGGCCTTACGATACAGCATAACAAAAAGGGCAATATAGATCAGGGTCATGGCCAAATTGGCCATATCCATTCCCGAGAGTCCGACCATGGCGATGTAATTGTCCAATTGTGCTTCAGGGCCCAAACTCATAAAGGCCGCCGCTATAATTCCAATGGAAACGACCAATAGAACAGAGGCCCAGATCAGTATTCGCTTGGTCAGTTTTTTTTCTTCCCTAAAGCGACTGAAAAATCCGGACCGCCCAACGAACAATCCCACCAAAAAGAAAGCGAACGTAAAATAGCCCCTTCCGAAAACTCCGTATTGAGCGTTCATTTTGTCTAGGTGGCCTTCCCAGGCATTGGTCGCAAAGACATCCCAAAGACTACCATTTTTAAGGGTGTTGTAATATTCCAAAACACGCGGTGCATCTTGGTCCGTTGGGTCGACATCAAAAAACAGGTGATCGCCCCCAGTGAAATGGAATATGATATACCGGCCCAAACCAAGGAACAGTACGGCCGAAATGCCTAGTACCCACTTGTTGTCCATTTTATAGAATGGTATTAGAAAAATACCGAGCATCGCATAAATGGTCAAAATATCACCCCGATAAAAAAGGCTGTGCACATAGCCGATGAGCAATAGCAAGACCAAGCGCCAAAGGAATCTTCCGCCAAAAGCTACTCCTTTTTGTGCACCTCTGTCCATTTGAATGAAAAAACTGAGTCCGAATAAAAAGGAAAAGAGTGCTATAAATTTGCCGCGTAGAAAAATTCCGATAAAGGCATCGACCACCTGATCGGGCACTCCAGCGCTGACAGCCTCATAGAAACTGGCCGGAGCTGCCGCACCAATATACTGTTCTACCATATGGCAGATCAATATTCCGGCAAGTGCAAAGCCGCGAAGGGCATCGATGATTTCGATTCTCTCAGTTGAAGTTGACATATCCGTTGGTTCAAACTGTGGTTAATAGACCGCGACTTTGGCAATTATGTAACAGATTCTTTAAATAAAGATAGATCATATTTAGGTTGTACGCCGTTTTTAACACTTCATAACAGGCAGACCGTTAACTTTTCTTAAAAAGGCTTCGCATTTTATAGAATGTAGTATTTTTATGAGATGGCTATGATGACAAGAAAAGGGTTTCGGTTTTCGACCTACGAAGCTCCGGAACTGACCCCCTTCGATAAACTTTTCGATATTTTTCAAGAATTGATCACCCATACTTCGGGCGATTTCGATGAGGCCATCGACTGGTTGCGCGAACTCGACAAAGAATATGAACTGACCGATGACGACTATACCATTGACGATTTCATAGAGGATTTAAAGGCCAAAGGATATATTCGCGAAGAATTCGAGGATGGCGGAGGCCAAATGGGCGAGGAAGGTGAAGAAGGCGATGACGGCACCGGCAAGGGAGGAAAGATTTCTATTACCGCAAAGATGGAACGTATCATTCGGCAACGTGCCCTCGACCAAATTTTCGGAAAATTGAAGCGCAGCGGGGCCGGAAACCACAAGACCAAAAAATCAGGGATAGGCGACGAGCATACGGGCGATTTTCGTGAATACCGTTACGGCGATGGTCTTGAAAATATCTCTATGACAGAAAGTTTGAAAAATGCCCAGGTCAATCACGGTATCGGCAATTTTTCTTTGGACGAAAACGACCTTGTCGTTGAAGATACGGCACATAAGGCCCAGATGAGTACTGTGCTGATGATCGACATCAGCCATAGCATGATCTTATATGGCGAAGACCGGATCACGCCCGCCAAGAAAGTCGCTATGGCCTTGGCCGAGCTGATTACGACAAGATATCCAAAAGATACCTTGGACATTCTCGTCTTCGGGAACGATGCCTGGCCGATTCCCATCAAGGATCTGCCGTATCTGAAAGTCGGTCCCTATCACACGAATACCGTGGCCGGATTACAATTGGCGATGGATATGCTGCGAAGGAAACGCAATACCAACAAGCAGATTTTTATGATCACCGATGGCAAGCCCAGTTGCTTGAGGCTTCCCGACGGCAACTATTATAAGAATAGTGTGGGCCTTGACGACTATATCGTGGAGAAATGTTACAACATGGCGCGCCAGGCCCGAAAACTGCATATTCCCATTACGACTTTTATGATCGCCCAAGATCCGTATCTGATGCAGTTCATCCGCCATTTTACCGAAGCGAACAAGGGCAAGGCTTTTTTCACGGGATTGAAAGGATTGGGCGAAATGATTTTTGAGGATTACGAAAATAACAGAAGGAAAAGATTGAAGTAAGTAAGAATTTTTATTAAAAAGTACAAATCAAAGATGAAATGTCACGCTGAGCCAGTCGAAGCGAACTAGAATCTTAAAAAGTCTTCGACAAGTACAGACTGACGATGAATACAAAAAAGTATATGAAGTTAGATACCAACAAAATCTCCACGCTAGGAGAACTAAAAAGGGCCGGTTACCAAAGCAAGAGCATCAAAGAT
This sequence comes from Flavobacteriaceae bacterium NBU2977, assembly GCA_019931105.1. GTDB lineage: Bacteria > Bacteroidota > Bacteroidia > Flavobacteriales > Flavobacteriaceae > Meishania > Meishania litoralis. The sequence goes on from JAIOUW010000002.1 coordinate 215,573, forward strand.
GAATTGCGGGATAATCTGCGAGACAAAATAAAAAACGGGGAAGAAACTTTTTCAGGCGTTCACGGCTATGAAAATTCAGTGATACCTGAATTGGAGCGGGCCATTCTATCGCGGCACAACATCAATTTGTTGGGACTTCGCGGACAGGCCAAAACGCGCTTGGCGCGTTTGATGGTCAATCTGCTGGATGAATATATTCCCGTGGTCGAGGGCTCCGAGATCAACGATGATCCCTTGGCGCCCATGTCGCGATATGCCAAGGAATTGATCAAGGAAAAAGGGGATGAAACTCCCGTTTCGTGGTTGCATCGTGACGAACGTTTTTATGAAAAGTTGGCTACGCCCGACGTGACCGTGGCCGATTTGATAGGCGATGTAGACCCCATAAAGGCGGCGAACCTGAAGTTGTCGTATGCCGATGACAGGGTCATCCATTTCGGGATGATCCCCCGTGCGAACCGTTGCATTTTCGTAATCAACGAACTGCCAGATCTGCAATCGAGAATCCAAGTGTCGTTGTTCAATATTTTGGAGGAAGGCGACATACAGATCCGCGGTTTCAAAATAAGGCTTCCGTTAGATCTGCAATTCGTCTTTACGGCGAATCCTGAAGACTACACCAATCGGGGAAGTATCGTCACGCCTTTAAAAGATAGGATAGGATCCCAAATTTTGACGCATTATCCCGATGACATCGAAACGGCTCGAAAGATTACCGAACAGGAATCCAATTTAGATAAAAGGCAGACCGACTCGGTATATGTCCCTGATATAGCAAAAGACCTGTTGGAACAGATTAGTTTCGAGGCCCGTAACAGTGAATATGTCGATGCGAAAAGTGGGGTGAGTGCCCGTACCAGTATTACCGCCTTCGAAAATCTCTTGAGTACGGCCGAACGTAGGTCTTTGTTGACCGGAGCGGATTCCACTTCGGTGCGTTTAAGCGATTTTTTGGGGGTAATCCCCGCGATTACCGGAAAAATCGAACTGGTGTATGAGGGCGAGCAGGAGGGAGCCGATGCCGTGGCCGAAATATTGATCGATGATGCGGTAAAATCGTTGTTTCCCGAATACTTTCCAAAGATCAATAAACTGGAACGCAAAGACGCGCAGACGCCTTATGACGATTTGTTGTCGTGGTTCTTTCAACAAAGCGAAGGTTTCGAATTGTTGGATGATTTCACCGATGAGGAATACAAACGAACGTTGGACCGTATTCCCGAATTGAATCGTTTGGTCAAGGAATACCAACCGGATTTCCCGAAGGAGGACACGTATTTCTTGAAGGAATTGTTGCTCTGGGGGCTCGTTTCCCATAAAAAATTGAGCAAACACCGTTTTTCGGAAGGCTATCAGTTCAAAGATCTCTATGGAAGCTTTATTAGTGGATTATAAGAAAACAAGAAACCCCGACATTCATGTCGGGGTTTCCCTTTCATAGCAATTATTTCCATCTAAACCTGATAAGCCGGTAAATTGAAAATAAAAGAGCTACCTTCTTTTGGCTTGCTCAATACCGTGATCGTCGTATCGTGCAATTCCATGATCTTTTTGACGATGGCCAACCCTAAGCCGTAGCCCTGTTTTTTGGTACTTTTATTTACCTGTTTGTAGCGGTCGAAGATAAAAGGCTGCTCATTTACGGGTATTCCTGTACCGGTATCCGTAATATTAATTTCGACGTTCTTATCTTTTCGTCGTATAAAAAGTGTAACCTTACCATTGGGCTCGGTATATTTTATGGCATTCTCGATCAGGTTTTGCAAGGCTCTTTCAACAAGGCTGACGTCGGCGAAGACCATACAGTTCTCATTGGGATTATCCAATTGAAGTTCGATTTTCTCCTTTTGGGCCAATACTTTGAATTTGGCGATCAAATCATGCGACAGTTCCGTAATCGAAAAAGGTTCTTTAACGGGAGTAACCTGTTCGGCCTCCAATTTTGAATATTCGAACAATTGGTCGATAAGTTTTGAAAGCTTGTCCACATTGTCATGGGTAATCTGCAGGTATTCCTCTTTTTCGGACTCCGAAAGCGTTTCCCGCTTAATCTGCAGGGTTTCGATATAGCCCTTTAAAACGGCCAAGGGCGTACGCAGATCATGGGAAACATTGGCGATAAGCTCTCTTCTCAAGAGGTCCACCGACTTCATCTTATCCATATTCCCAACAATGGTATCGGCCATTTCGTTGAAGGATTTCGCAAAAATGGCAATATCCGATTTATCGGGGTTTTCGATGCGCGCATTCAGATCGCCATCTTGAAATTTCCTCACCGTGCCCGTGATCAATCTAAGATTTTTGGTCAAGAACCAAATGGACAATAAACCGATCAGTGCCGAAAACAAGGTGGTCAACAGTGTGGCACCCAGACCAAGTTTGGCAAAATATTGGCCCATAAGCGTGCTACTTACCTCTTGGAATTTCTTTCCTGCAAGAATGATATAGATATAACCTTCGTGACCCGCAACCGAATAGGGGGCCGCCGAAAATATTTTTTGCTCCCCGGGATTTCTGGGATCGTCACCCAAAACGAACTTTTCGCCCTTGTTGGCAATAAAGGAATTGATCGGTGTCAGGGAAACGCTTTTGGTCGCGTCTTTGTCATTGGGATCGAGTACCACCGAATATAAGATCGTACCGTTGTTATCCAAGAGATAGACCTCGATGCCCTGGTTGACCGCCATCATATCATGCATCAGATCCCCGAACAAAGCTTTGTTGACACTTCCGTCTTCCAAAAACGGGGACGCATTTTGAAACTTTTCGGCAATTACATGATTGGCCACATCGGCGTTCAAACGCTGCGCGGTCTCTTGATGGTGTTTGTTTGCGAAATAACTGGTAATGAGCATATAAGAAGCACCCATCAATAGTACCAGCGCAATAAATGCCACCCAGAGTTTCTTTACCAATTTCGGGGTCAAGGCCTGTTCGGATCTGCTCATAAAAGTATGTCTTCGTTAAATTTATAACCAACCCCCCACGTGGTCAAGATATAGTTCGGGTTGGCCATGTCGGACTCTATTTTTGCACGCAAACGGTTGATATGTGAGTTTACCGTATGCTCGTAACCCTCAAAATTATAGCCCCATATCATGTTCAATAATTCAGTGCGCGTATAGTTTCGACCCGGATTTGAAGCCATTAGCACCAATAATTCAAATTCTTTCGGTGACAGCTCCACTTTTTTGTGCTCCAAAAGAACTTTGCGCTTGTCGACATCGATATGCAAACCTTCCACGGAAATGGTGGAAGAATCTTTCTGTTCATGGTTTTTGGTGCCCGTTCTTCGCATTACCGCCTTGATCCGGGCCAACAGTTCACGAATACTAAAAGGTTTCGTCATATAATCGTCCGCCCCGATTTCAAGGCCGAGTACCCTATCGATTTCCTCCGATTTGGCGGTGAGCATGATTATCGGGGTATTCTTTTTGGCGCGTAGTTTTTTGCATACTTCAACACCGTCCATCGAGGGTAGGGTAAGATCCAATATAATAAGGTCGTAGTCGTTTTCCAATGCCATTTTGAGTCCTAATGCTCCATCCATGGCCTTTGAAGTTGAGTATATCAGATCGGTAAGATGGATCTCGAGCAACCTGATGATTTCGGGATCATCTTCTATAATGAGTATTTTTTTCATAATTATCTGCTACGAAAGAAATTAAAAAATATCACACAGTTATCACAGTGCGTTTAAATGCCGTTCAAACCGACGAAACTTTCGATATACATAGGTAAAAGAATGGTTTTTCGAAAGCCTAAACTATTAGGATAGCCGAAATATTCACGAAATCCTTACAGCATGGTCCAAAAAGTTTATTTCTCCGTGATCACCCTGTTATATCGTAAGGTTTAGTTTGTACCGTAATCCTAAAAAACTTAAAAATGAAAAAAATTAGCATTATCGGTCTATTTGCATTAGGCCTACTATTGATGACAACATCATGTGACGAAGAAGAGACTGTACCGGTCGTTGCCCAGGTAGAACCCGAAGCCAAAAATGACGACGAGGAACCAATGGAGGAAGCCGAGGAAATGACCACATCGTTCAATGTTACCATAACCAACGTGGTCAACTATTTGAACGCGATCGTTTTCAACACGCACAACGCCGCTACCGAGCCTGGGCCAATTCCGGATGCGGGCTGCTTCTATTCCATCGATTTCAAAGCGTTACCCCCCGGAGGAAAATTAAGCTTTGCTACCATGTCGGTCGTTTCGAACGACTGGTTTTTCGCCCCAAGAGCAGAAGGAATTTCTCTTTTTGAGAATGGAATGCCCGTTACCGGTGACGTCACCGATCAGGTCTATCTTTGGGATGCAGGGGTAGAGGAGGAGGATCCGGCAACCCGTACATCGGAACCCGATGGTGCCACGGCAGGAGCACCTGATGATGATGATTCCGTAAGGATCGTTACCACCGAGGTTTCTAATTTCATCAAGGTATATCTATCCTATGACGAGGCTACTTCATACTTTACGCTCAAAATAGAGAATGTTAGGGGCAATAAAGTTGAAACCGACCCTATTGTTATCACGCCGGGCATCATTGTTATACACGCCCAAGATAATGCCCTATTTACTGAAGGAGAAAAAGATCGTGGTTTAGGCTTGGCCAAAATTGCGGTTCAAGGAAATCCTTCTGACCTACATGGGTGGTTTACCGAATCAGGCACCGATGGTACGCCCTTGCGTTTGTCCTCATCGTTTACCGTTCTCTCGCCAGGAATCGTTTATGCCTTTAATTCGGAAAGTGACCCCATATTTATGGAAGGTGAGCCCATGCTCGATGGAAGTGGTATCGAAGAACTTGCCGAAGATGGGAACAGTGGTGTTATGTACGACCATATTGCCAACGACCTAATGCTGCCGGTGGCAAAAAGCAATGAGATGATGCCTATAGGACCCGGAGGTAGCCTGACCTTCACCATCGAGGTTCCCGAAGGATATAAACTGGGATACAATACAATGTTCGTTTTCAGCAACGATTGGTTCTTGGCACACGGTAATTCAGGTTTTCCATTATTTTCTGAAGACGGTACGCCCATTAGTGGATATGGTGCAACGGAAAAGACCTACCTCTACGACGCGGGAACCGAAGTAGATCAAACTGTCGGTATGGGACCGGATCAAGCCCCATTTCAATCAGGGCCTAACACTGGTGCCGAAGATGACAATAATCTGATACGGCGCGTGATGGAGATCAATGACATGCAGTATGGCAAAGGAACCATAAGCTCACCAGCGGGCGTGGCCGGTCATGGAGACCCAAGAGGTGGTTACAACCTCGTAAAGGTTTTGGTCGAACCAAATTGAGATAGTGTTAGTTGTTATTTGTTTGAACAAAAAGACCTCGGAAAATTACCGAGGTCTTTTTTATGCCATAACAAGTAATATCATTCCCAAGAGTCGATATGTTGGTTCATATCATCGAAGTTATAACCTCCAACAAATTCTTTTCGGTATTTGAACGCCAAAAGGGTGAGTCCTAACAATAAAATTTGCAAGACCAATATCAGCATGCCCAATGGTAGAAAAGTACCCGGTATCACGTGGTTCTCGTATTGTGAATACGTGGTCAACACATAGAACGTATCGAAAACCTGGAATACGTAGACCAGAAAAATAACGTAAAGGGCGTACTCCAAATTTCGCATCTGGGGGTCGGCTATTTCTCCCTCTTTGATCTTAAACCATAGTACATATAAAAAGGCGAAATGTACAATGGTCAAAAAGGGGAATATATAGTTATCGAATTTAAAAAAGTAAAATTTATTGGTATAAAGACCATAAAAACTGAAAACGATCAACAGAACCAGTACACCGATGGATACGAACAAGTTGCGTTTCCAAGGCAATAGTTGTGTTATTAAATTCATGTCAAACAGGTTTCAAGGATTTGGGGGAACCCTAATTCGAGTTTAGAACGCCCCTGAATCCCCTTTATTTTAAAAATATCGATGAAGCGCATTGAATGTTGGGTATCCCTATAAATCTGTTGTGAAAAGATTGTGGCCGGGTCTGGTACTGCATTAGTTCAAAAAATAGAAACCTAAACCTACGTTAAGAAATCCAGTTCTTGGCAGCCGATGATCGTGCGAAAAGCCAAAGGGCGACACCAATGACCACTACCATAATCGGTAAGAACATTGCCCCTGAACCTACGACCTCAAAAGTATTCGACAAGAAAAAATTGTAAATCTGTTGCCCTACTATACCGATCAGGGAAATGAGAAAAACAGGTACCGCCCATTTTTTTCGCATCAACAGTGCAATGCATCCCAAGGCCCCGAACCACACGGCAATGGCATAGGCGGCAGTGGCCCATGCCGGGCGGCCTTCATAGAGCTCTCGCATTTCCTGAGACATTTCGCCGAGCGCTTCTACGCTCATAAAGGCATCGGCCAAATAGGCACCTACGCCCATTAAGTTCCACAATAGGGCAAGTACACTTACGATCCAAAACCAAGTTGGAGGTTTAATATTTGTCATAATTAGCTCATTTAGTTGGTTACTTCCGAAAAGTACAAAAAAATAATGTTCAGCAATCAATAGTTTGATCTGTGCTCATGAAAATATTCCTTAGCATTGAACATAACGAATTGTAGTATTTTTAACTTCAAGATGGGCAAACGAAGACAATATTATTTAGTACGAGTACAATATTTGGGGTTTCGATATAGCGGATGGCAGCACCAACCGGATCAAAAAACAATAGAGGGGATGTTGGCAAAGACCTTAAAATTTGTGCTTCCCGGCCGCACTTTTAAAATCTTGGGGGCAGGCCGCACCGACGCCAAGGTTTCTGCACTTGACGCCGCCTTCGAATTGTTCGTGGACGGAGACCCTTTGGAAGATAAAGTTACTTTTTTGAAAGAAATGAACCATAATCTTCCTCCAGATATCAGGGCGCTGACCATTACCGAGGCCAATGAGAATTTCAATATTATTCAAGATGCGAAAAGCAAAGAGTACATCTATCTCTTTTCGTTTGGGAGAAAAACCATCCGTTCTGTGCGCCCTTTATGGCGAATATCATGACGAATCTTGATATACATGCCATGAAACGGGCAACACCTCTATTTATCGGCACCCATGACTTTTCGTTGTACACGGCCCAACTGCAAATGAAAACCAATGTCGTTCGAACGGTATACCAATGTGAAATAGTTAAAAACGATATTATGGGCGCCAGTTTCTTTCCTGATGAAAGCTGGGCACTTATTGTCAGGGGCGAGGGATTCATGCGTTATCAAATTCGCATGATGATGGGTGCCTTGATACAAGTCGGGAAAGGTGAACTGGACCTTGCGGACATAGAAAGGTCGCTTAATCCAGACCTAAGCATGCAATTAGACTATATTGCGCCTGCTTCCGGTCTTTTTTTGAACAAGCTTGAATTCCGTTAAAAATCAATGGCACTTTCATATATTTAGCTAAATAATCTCTTCATGGCCAAGAAAAAGAAAATAGCAAAGCCCTATCTGCGAAAGCAATCAAAAAGGCATACCAAACTGGGGAAAGCACCCGGCACGATAACCTATATGGGCAATCGAGAGGGGCTTTCGAGTGAAGTCGCGATTCTCGAATACAATGAGGAGTCTTGCCAATTGCATAAGCCCGGTATTTTAGAACAGATCCAAGCCTATAAAGATTCGCCGAAAATCTCATGGGTAAATATAGTAGGGCTCAATGATGAGAAATTCGTTGAAAAGATAGGCAAACAGTTTGGTGTCAATACCTTGGTTCTAGAAGATATCGTGAATACCAATCAGCGCCCAAAAATCGATGAGTACGAAAATTACATTTTCGGGGTGTTCAAAATGCTATATATCAATGAGCAAGAAGAATTGGCCGGGGAACATGTCGCCATGATACTTTTAGAAAGGTGTGTTCTGGTTTTTCAAGAGGTGCAAGAGGATGTTTTTGAAGGCGTTCGCGACCGGGTGGCCAACAAACATGGCCGAATCAGGAGCAAAGATTCCGATTATTTGTTTTTTGCCCTTTTAGACGCCATAATCGATAATTATTTTGTGGTTTTGGAGCATTTTAATCATAAAATCGAAGTTTTGGAAGAAAGAGTTTACGACAATCCGACTTCCGAAATCGCACATGAGATCCAAAGTCTTAAAAAGGAGATTTTGAAAGTACGCAGATGGATTTTTCCTGTTCGCGAACTTGTAGGCCGCTTAATCGATTCTGAACACGAGCTGATCGGCAAAGATACCAAGCTTTTTCTGCGCGATGCATTGGATCATACCTTGGAGATTAATGAAAGCCTCCAGATTTACCGTGAGATGTCAATGAGCCTTATGGAGATGTACATGAGCAATATAAGCAACAAAATGAACGAGGTCATGAAAGTGCTCACCATTATGGCGTCAATATTCATACCCCTGACATTTATTGCAGGAATCTATGGAATGAATTTCGACAATATGCCTGAATTACATACACAATATGGCTACTTTGTTGTTTTGGGAGCTATGTTCCTCATGTTCGTAGGCATGCTGGTTTATTTCAAGACAAAGAAGTGGCTTTAACATTTTTTTATGTTAAATACCGGTAAAATCAGTTAAATCCTGTTAAATCACTTGACATATTTGTCTATGCCCTTATATTGTAAGTGTTGGATTTTTGTATTCGGTCAACGACAGCCTACTCCTTAACGTTTTCAATGCAATTTCAAATTGTATTCAAACATACCGGCAAAACTCCTCATCCAACGTTTACAAATTTATTTATTAATCCAAAAATCTAGAATAGAATGAATATTAAGAATCATGTATTTGCGTTATTGAGTATCTGTTTAATAGGTGGAGTTTCCATCGCCCAAGAGAGTCCCTCGGAAGGAGTAGAAACCACAAGTTCTAAATCCTACAAAATAGATATGGGAAACAAGATGGTCAGTAGAACGGTTGAAATTAGCACCGAGAAATCAAATACCATAAACCTCGATGAAGAAGACAAGGGAAAAGTAAATCAAGATCGTGCGGCCAACAATCTGGCGATGATTACCAAAACAGTGAGAATCGATAATGACGATGATGATGCTTTTGACGAAAAAATTGTTTTCACTTACAACTCTGTAGTGCCGGAAGATTTTGTATTGGTTTCCAATAACAAAGAACTGATGGTGGCAATTGAAGAGGGTGAAAACTTAAAAATCATTGAAGATATAAACTTGAAGTCAAAAGAAAAGACTGAGAATAGCAGTACCTATATTTTTACCGATTCACAAGGAAAGGAAATTGAGTTTTTGGTCGAGGAACATCAAGAAATTAAAAACGAAAAAATAGAGTCCAAGTGAAAAAATCGAAATAAACCGATTTAAAAAGGCCCGAAAGGGTCTTTTTGCATTTATTGAAGTGCTGCCAACCTAACCTCTAGGTCATTTAAAAATATCTGAGGAAAGGTAACGATCACCACGGTCACAAATGATACAGACAATCGTACCTTTTTCAATCGAACGCGCTAGTCGGATTGCCGCTGTAACGGCACCTCCGCTACTCATACCGGCAAAGATGCCTTCTTCTTTGGCGAGTCTTTTTGCCATTTCGGTCGCTTCGTTTTGACTGACTTCCATGGTCGCATCGACTTTATTGGCATCGAAAATTTTGGGTAAATACGCTTTCGGCCATTTACGTATTCCCGGAATGCTGGACTCATCGGTAGGTTGTACGCCCACAATCTGAATAGCATTGTTTCTCTCCTTTAAATATGTGGAAGTTCCCATAATGGTACCCGTTGTTCCCATTGCAGAGACAAAATGAGTGATTTCCCCATCGGTATCGTTCCATATTTCCGGTCCGGTAGTCTTATAATGCGCCTGCCAATTGTCATCGTTCGCAAATTGGTCGACCATTTTAAAACCTTCGTTAATGACCTTGGCCTCGGCATAGTCACGCGCGCCCTCGATTCCAACATCTGATGGCGTCAAAGTAACTTTCGCCCCGAAGGCACGCATGGTCTGAACCCTTTCCTTCGTGGCATTTTCGGGCATGACCAATTCAATGTCAAGACCATAAATTCCGGCAATCATTGCCAATGCGATGCCCGTATTGCCGCTGGTCGCTTCGATCAGTTGCGAATTTTTGTCAAAATCACCTCTTTCCAAGCCACTGCGAAGCATATTCAGTGCGGCCCGATCTTTGACACTCCCACCCGGATTATGGCCCTCAAGCTTGAACAATAATTTGACGTTCGCATTCGGGTTAAGGACCCTTGATCCGATCAAAGGTGTATTTCCGATAAGGTCTAATATCGACTTAGGCATTGGGCATGGTTTTTATTTTTATCTCGGGGGTATGAAAAACCGTTGAATTGGGCGGCACCGAACCGGTCAACCAGGCATTTCCACCGATGACACTATTTTCGCCTATGACCGTATTACCACCTAATATTGTAGCATTTGCATAAATGGTAACATTGTTCTCAATGGTCGGGTGGCGTTTTGTTTTTTGAAGGCTCTTTTTAACGTACAGCGCCCCAAGGGTCACACCCTGATATATTTTAACGTTATCTTTTATAATGGCCGTTTCTCCAATCACCACGCCTGTGGCGTGATCGATAAAAAAAGACTTTCCGATCTTGGCTCCTGGGTTGATATCGACACCTGTCTGCCTATGGGCATATTCAGTCATCAATCGTGGTACCAATGGAAATCCTATTTCATAAAGTTCATGGGCCAAACGATAAATCGCGATTGCGTAAAACCCTGGATAGGCCATATAAACCTCCTCGATCGATAGCGATGCCGGGTCACAGTCGACTATGGCCTCTGCATCAAGGTTGAGGCTTTCAAGAACCGTCGGTAGTTTTACGATATAGTTTTCCCATACTTTTTTGCATGGGCGTTCGACTTCCCAACAGGCCAAATCGACCAAGGTATCGAATTCGCGCTCGAGAGCATCCAAATTTTGCTCAACGGGGGTGTCGATATCGAAAAGCATGTTGAAAAGACGGTCGGTAAATGCCTCAACCTTTACCTTTAAAGCGTATCGTAAATTAGGTTGTTTCTTATGTTCTCGTATTTTTTCGACGACTAGTGAACGGTTCATTTACATTATTTTAAATCTAAAATTAGTCATTATTATCGCTTTGATTCTGGCTAAATCGTTAACTTTAACTTAAACTAACAAGATCTTTGTCGTATGTTAAATACTATGATTACGGATGAAACATTGCAATTTTTAAGGAAACTGGCCAAGAACAACAATAAGGATTGGTTCGAGAAGAACAAAAAAGAATTTAAAGTTCGTGAAGCCAATGTAAAACAGTTTTTTGCCGACATCATGGAGGGGTTGAAGAAAACCGATGATATCGAAATAATGAAGATGTTCCGTATTTACAGAGACGTACGCTTTTCTAACGACAAGACACCTTACAAGGCACATTTAGCAGGTTCGTTCTCAAGGGCGGGAGCAAAATTACGTGGGGGTTATTATATCCATTTAAAACCGGGTGAAAGTTTTATTGCAGCCGGTTTTTGGGAGCCGAAGAAAGATGATCTTTTGCGGATCAGAAAAGAACTTGAACTTGATGCATCGCCTTTTAGGAAGGTAATCAATGAAAAATCGTTCAAAAAGGTCTGGGGAGATTTGGTGGGTGATGAAGTGAAGACAGCTCCAAAAGGCTTTGACCGCGAACACCCTGACATCGATTTGATCAAAAAAAAGCAGTATATCTTCGTTCGAAAGTTTAGTGACAAAGAAGTGCTCTCTGAAAACTTTGGCCGAACCGTAGTTGATTCTTTCGTAGCTATCCGTCCCTATTTTGATTTAATGAGCGATATTCTGACGACCGATTTGAACGGGGTTTCCCTTCTAGACTAATGCATTTTCTTCAAAATACTGAATCTGGTCTTTAAGTCTTGCGATGACCATGCCCATCATTCGCTTGTTAAGAGCCGATGAACTTAAAATGTAACGTTCATATTCCGCTACCGTAAATTGGCCGATTATAATCCCCTTTAACGAGTTTCGAAATTTAATATCCTTTTGAACGGCATTTTCAATATAGATCATTCGTTTTTCCAGCGGCAGCTCGTAAAACCTGTTCTTGTGTTTGCCGATATAATTCTTGAAGACGGCCAGTAGCAAAACATTCTGAAATTTCAGAATTGGCCTCAATGTCTCATTTTGAAAATGTTGGTCAGAACTTGTTAGATTAACTATAGATGCCTGTAAAATTTGAGGGCGCATCTGAAGTAGACTATGGGATCGCTCGCTCATGGTATGGGTTTTTACAAATTTATGGCCATGACCTAAGGAAAATGATTCGAGATCGGTCAAGTTTTTAACCGGTTTATGAACAAAGAATATTACGTTTAGAAGTGCTTTGACCTTGAATTCTTCGTAATTTTAGATAGAAACGCGTCCTAGAGTATGAGAATTTCAATAAATCCGTATACCGGAAAAAGGTTGTTCGAATTCACACCCCTTACCTCTGAACAACTCAATAAAAAAATTTCGAACGCCGACCATACTTATCGCACATGGAAAAAGACCACGTTCGAACATCGTGCGGCGTTAATTCGTAATGTGGCGAAAATCCTTAAAGACAAAAAACATAAGTATGCCACAATAATTACCCAAGAGATGGGAAAGCCTATTTCACAGGCCGTTGCTGAAATTGAAAAATGTGCATGGGTCTGCGAATACTATGCCGAAAATGCAGCGCATCAATTGAAGGACGAGATTATTGAAACCGATGCCCTAAAAAGTTATGTGCGCTATGAACCCTTGGGGGGCATCTTGGCAATAATGCCCTGGAATTACCCTTTTTGGCAAGTATTTCGATTTGCCGTACCCAATTTGATGGCCGGGAACGTCGGGCTGCTAAAACATGCCTCGAACGTTATGAAATGTGGAGATTCGATCGATGCGATTTTTTTGGAAGCGGGTTTTCCCAAGGGTTGTTTTCAGAATTTGGTCATAGACAGTGAAAAGGTTAAATCGGTAATAGAAAATGATTTGGTCAAAGCCGTGACCCTGACGGGAAGCACACCTGCTGGAGCATCGGTAGCATCGCTTGCCGGTATGAAAATCAAAAAGTCAGTTCTTGAATTAGGGGGCAGTAATGCCTTGGTCGTATTCGATGACGCCGATTTGGAAGAAACCGTAAAGACTTGCGTACAGGCCCGTTTTCAGAACACCGGGCAGAGTTGTATTGCGGGCAAAAGACTTCTATTGCAACGTGGCATCGCCAAAGATTTTACCAATAGATTCATTTTGGAAGTCCAAAAACTAAAAGCTGGAGACCCGATGGACAAAAATACGTACATCGGTGTTCTTGCGCGCGAGGACTTGTCAAAAGACCTTGAAGCGCTCGTGGACAAATCTGTCAAAATGGGTGCGAAGCTGATTGCCGGCGGCCATCGTGAAAAGACTTTTTTCGAGCCTACGGTCTTGACCGGCGTGACCAAAGAAATGCCTATTTTCACCGAAGAAACCTTTGGTCCGGTTATCGGAATAACTATTTTTGATGATGAGCAAAGTGCCGTAGAACTAAGCAATGCCTCAGATTTCGGACTAGGTGCCTCCATTTTCACTTCCGATATGGATAGGGTCGAGCGGTTGGTTCCCCAATTTGACGAGGGAGCCGTTTTCGTCAATGAATTGGTCAAAAGCGATCCCAGACTTCCTTTTGGCGGTGTGAAAATATCAGGTTACGGTAGGGAATTGTCATACCACGGGATCAAAGAGTTTATGAATAGGAAAACGGTTTATATTAAAAAATGAAATTCGGCAAAGTAGATAATCCCGAACAAATAGACTTCACTATACCCGACGACCATTCGGGTACTGCGGTCATGTTGTCAAAATCAAAAAATGCAGAACCGTTAAGGGTTTATGTCGGATGTGCAAAATGGAACAAGACCGACCTTAAAAACTTCTACCCTAGGGGCACCAAAGACGAATTGGCCTATTATTCGACCCAGTTCAATTGTATCGAACTGAATGCTACCTTTTATCGCATATTCCCACCGGAGACTTACATAAAATGGTATGGCAAAACCCCTGATGGTTTTAAGTTTTTTCCGAAAATAGTTCAAAATGTAAGTCATTTGAGAAGGCTTAACGAGCAGGCCTATCCAATTTTGGATGAATATTTGAATGTAACCTCGAATCTACAGAACAAACTGGGCACCATTTTTTTACAGATGCACAATAATTTCAGTCCGAAAGATTGGGACAGGGTCGTGAAATTCGTTGAGAATTGGCCCAAGGAGTTCCGCTTGGCCATGGAATTTCGTCATACCGATTGGTTCAATGATGAAAAAGTAGCACAAGAGCTTTATCATTTATTGCAAGAAAATGGTATCGCCAATGTGTTGGTAGATACAGCTGGCAGAAGGGATTTGATGCATATGAGACTGACCAATAACGAGGCCTTCATACGCTATGTCGGTGCCAACCATAAGAGCGATTACACCCGATTGGATGAATGGGTGGAAAAGTTATCGGATTGGAAAGAAAAAGGGCTAAGAAATATTCATTTTTTCGTTCATCAGAACATGGAACTGGCATCTCCATTGTTATCCGCTCATTTTATTCCGAAATTGAACAAAAAATTAGGCTGTAATTTACAGATTCCCAAAACTTTAATCGCCCCCGGTACGACACTGTATTAGTCCTTTTTCTTCATTAATTTTGCCTAAAAATTTGTTTATGCGCTTTCACACAAGAAAATGGGTAAAGCCCGAAGATTTAAATGCCAACGGTACCTTGTTCGGGGGTAGGCTGTTGGCTTGGGTCGATGAAGAAGCTGCACTTTAAAGTATCGTACAGTTAGAGAACAAACGGGTAGTGACCAAATACATGTCAGAGATCAATTTTATGAGCAATGCCAAACAGGGCGATGTCATTGAAATCGGAATCGAGGTCATTAAATTCGGAAAATCTTCTTTGACCCTAAATTGCGAGGTTCGCAACAAGATGAGCCATGAAACCATCATTACGGTCGATAATATCATCATGGTCAACCTGGACGAAGATGGAAAACCCGCGCCTCATGGCAAGACCAAGGTCGAATACGTAAAAGATCGATTGGCCGCGAAATCCTAGGTTTTTGACAATTCAGATGCTTTGGCCTGAACTTCATCGAGTACCCTCAAAAGATTGCCGCCCCATAACTTGGCGATATCTTCCTCTGAGTAGCCTCTTTTGACCAATTCCAGGGTAACGTTAAAGGTTTCAGAGGCATCTGACCACCCTTCGATTCCGCCTCCGCCATCAAAATCAGAGCTGATACCTACATGATCGATACCGATCAAGTTGACCATGTAGTCAATATGGTCGACAAGATCACCGACACCAACGGCAGGCGGGGCATCATTTCTTGTTCTGACCCATTCAGCCGCGATTGCGGTTACTTTTGGGTAATTCTCTATAAAATTATCCTTCTGCTCATCCGTTAAATTTGGAAAGTCGCTAAAATCAAACCATTCGATATCCAATGAATCGGCGACCTTTTCATTGATTTCTTTCATATACGCCTCGCGCTTGTCGTTCTTTTCCGTATTCAGGTATGCTCCAAAGGCCACTGTCTGTACAACGCCCCCGTTCTCCTTCATTAAAAGCAATTGTTCATCGTCAAGGTTTCTGCTATGGTCACAAAGTGCCCTTGCCGATGAATGGGAAGCGATAATAGGCGCTTCGGAGAGTGCGATCATCTGTAACATGGCCTCTTTGGAAGGGTGCGACACATCTATCATAATACCCAATCTATTCATCTCTTTTACAGCCGCTTTGCCTAAATCACTTAAACCGTTATGTAACCATACTCCGTCCTTCTCACCGGTATTTGAATCGCTGAATTGACTGTGCCCATTGTGCGCCAGTGATATGTATCTCGCACCAAGATTATGATATTTCTCGAAATTGGAGAGATCCTCAGCCATTGGATAGGCATTCTCAACGCCGATCATGGCAACCTTTTTCCCAGAATTGGTTATTCTACGAACATCTTCAGATGTTAGGGCCAATTCTATTTGGTTAGGTGCAATGGTATCACAAAGTCTATGGATCGCTGCAAATTTGGCCATTGCATTTTCTTTGGCCTTTGTGTATGCCTCGGTATTCAATGAATCTTGCCCTGTATAGACAATAAACCAAGCTACGTCTAAACCGCCCTCTTGCATCTTCGGTAGGTTGACCTGGGTTTCTAGACGCTGGGTGTAGTTGATACTATCGGAGAAATTCTTCACATTGATATCATCATGGGTGTCGATGGTAATGACTTTTTCGTGAATCGCTTTGGCCATGTCAGTTTGGTCGTTCGCTGGTTTTTGCTCCTTTTCAGCGCATGAAAAGACCGCAACTAGACAGATTATTAAGGTAGTATATCTCATTTTGTAAGAATTTAAACCTACAAATAAAGCAATTTGACAACACATACGGGGGGTTAGGTAACATTTAATTGCAAATAAGGGATGAAATAGGGAGTTTTAAGGGCTTTTGAAAGATTGGCATGTTATAATAAAAAGCCTAATCATTTTGAAATTGTAAGATTTTTTTTAACCAAATCATATTTAGAATTGAATTCAAAGGACCTACTTGCCAAATTGTCCGTATTGGAAGCCTTGCTACACGATTTTTCATATGAAGAATTAAGCGGCCAAGAAGCGGCTTATCTCAAAAAATCTTTCGACAACTTCAAAAAAGACTTGGAAGCCCTTGTATATGAGCAAAGAGAACCTATTTCTCGAGCTGTTAAAGGGACTGAAGTAGTTGCTAATGAAACCTACGACTTGCCACCTGAAATAATAAAATCTGAAAGCAAACAAAAAACGAGTGTGATTCAAGGTGTTAGAATTTTGGTTTTCGAGGATAATTCGTTGAGCCAAAGACTTATAGAATTGCAGTTGGAACAATTGGGCTGTAAGGTTTTTGTAACCGACAATGCCACAATAGGACTTCAGACTTTAGAAGACAGGTTTATAGATTTGGTTTTGATGGATCTAAGAATGCCTTTGATGAGTGGATTTGAAGTCTCGGAACTCATTCGCGGAAGCAAAGAAGAAAGAATAGCAAATGTTCCTATCATAGCATTTTCAGCCGATATTTCATTCTTTGATCAGGAAAAATGCAAACAGGTCGGTATCAATGATTTCGTTTTGAAACCGTATAGCGTCGAAGAACTTAGTTTCAAAATTGCCAAAGCCACAGGTAGAGATCATGATCAATCAATCCCTGAAAAATCTGAGAGCAAATCATTGTTCGACGGGGCTCAAGAAGTAGATATAGCACCGCTTTTGACAGAATGCGAAGGTGATATTGGATTACTGAGAGACCTAGTGGATCTATTCAGACAGAACTCCACAGAGTTTGTAGAAGTCGCTAAAACCGCTATTATGAATCAAGATCTTCAAAAATTGAAGTTCGCCGCTCATAAAATCAAAAACGGACTTGCCATGGTAGGCGCCAAAAAGTTGAGGGAATTGGTGTTGCAAATCTACGCCGGCTGTGAATCCAAAACAAGCATTGAAAGTTTAAGCGCGCTTTATGATCAATACATAGATGATTATCAAATCGTAGATAATGAACTCGTTCGCCAACTTGACCTTTTGGGAAGAAAATAATAGAGAATGGGAGTGAAAAAGGTACTTCTTGCAGAAGATGATGAATTATTGGCCGCTTTGTTAAGGCACAAATTGACAAAGGTAGGGTACATGGTCGATTTATGTAAAGACGGCAAAGAAGTGAAGGAGTATCTACAAACGACACGGCCAGATATTATCGTTACGGATATCATGATGCCTTATTTTTCAGGCATTGAACTCATTGATTTTATCAGAAACGAGATGAATTCAAACCTGCCTATTATCATAATTTCATCAGCTGGTAACGAAGAAAATGTCTTGACAGCTTTTGAGATGGGTGCTAATGATTTTATTTCAAAACCCATTAGTCCGGCAGAACTGATCGTTCGAATCGAGCGCGAACTTATCAAGAACAAATTTGCATCTAGCTAAACAAACATATAAGATTCATTTTCTTATCGATGCCCCTCAGATCCACACAGATCTTTTGTGGGATCTATCATTGTTGTTCATTGCCTTGATCGTTACATATTTTGGGGCGGTCCTTTTTTTTAAAAGTCGAATAACGTCTACATCAAAAAAGGTCGCGATACGAAAAAAAGAACTTTCACCGATAATCGGTCAATTTTTGTTCTATGGCGACGATGATTCCAAAGAAGAAAAGACCGATTACATCAAATTAAAAATCGATATAAGGCAACTTCTAAAAGATGATTTCAATAGACAGGTGCTCGCCGAAATACTGTTAGACCTAAGAAAAGACGTCACCGGAGATACCCAACAACGACTTTTTGACCTGTACAAGAATCTCGAACTTCATAAAGATGCCTATCGAAAACTGAAAAGTTGGAAGTGGCATGTGATTTCCAAGGGGATATTGGAGCTTACACAGATGCAAGTCGAGGAGTCTTACAACCTCATAACCAAATTCGTCAATGACAAACGAACGACCATACGTAAACAGGCGGAGATTGCTACCGTTAGCCTGAAACATGAGGGAATAAACTTTTTCTTGGATACCACTCGTCATAGGATTTCGGAATGGCAACAATTAAAAATTTT
The DNA here is from genome assembly GCA_019931105.1 of Flavobacteriaceae bacterium NBU2977. Taxonomy (GTDB): domain Bacteria; phylum Bacteroidota; class Bacteroidia; order Flavobacteriales; family Flavobacteriaceae; genus Meishania; species Meishania litoralis. Next base: position 234,183 of record JAIOUW010000002.1, read on the forward strand.
AGATGTGCTGCGCAACCTGGAAGATTTTCAGCCACCGCGGTTCAAGTCTTGGTTGACATCATCTAACCGACATGTAGTATTGTTCGCCCTGCGCCTCATAAAGTATTACAATCAAAACGACGTAAAACCTTCATTGATCGAACTGGCCAAACATAAGAACAATCAGATAAAGTATGAAGCGATCAATTGTATCAAAGAATTTAATGTGCGCGAGGCGTTGGATACGCTACAAACGGTTTTTTGGAAGAGTACGCCACATATCAAGATTTCGATTTTGGATACGATCGCGGCAATCGGCGATGAAGACAATGTTAAGTTTTTACAATTGATTGAGAATAAAGAAGCAAATTTTTCAGTTCGCAGCAAAGCCATAAGTGCTATCAATTCCATTTTGCCCGAAAGCATTCTTCCTACCCAAGGAATACAAGATGTCTCGAACTATGTAATACCTGACGATATCACAAAAAAAGAAGAATTCGAAAAGCTATGGCCTTCGGAACCCGAACTTCCAATTATAGAACAAAATATTGATGAAGAAAATACAAATGCTGAAAATAATGCTATTGCCGATACCGTAATGCAGAAAGAAAATGTGTCCAAAATCGAAAATTATGACGAAACGGATGAATCCGTTCCTTTAAATCTTCAACCAGAATTCGAAATCGACCATTCTGAAGTCGGAGTTGACGAAAATTTGGAAATAAATGCCCCTGATGGGTCGGTCGAGGAGGTCGAACCGTCAATAATCCTTTCACAACAAAATAACGATTTGGACGACGTAGACCTACAGTTTCTGCCGATTGTTATCGATGCGGAGATAGATGAGGAACAAATGGAAGCTGTCAAAAACAACAAACCGATCGGTACCGGAGATTCTGAAGGGCACATCAATGAAATGGAAGTCGTATTTGATCAAATTTTGCCCCAAGCTGCAACAATAGAGGAGGAGACAACCGAGAATAGCGATGCGCTCAATATTTCCGAGATTAATTTTCTGCCCATTGTGGTAGATGAAAATGATCTAGATGACAAAATCTTAGAAGGGCCCAGATATCGGTATTCGATTTATGAAAAAGGTCCTAAAGCCAAAGCGAACGATAACGCCGGTGTGGCTTTTGACCAAGTATTTCAGCAAGAAGATTTTCAGCCAAGACCTTTGACCAAAAGGGTCACAACCTCAAAAAAGCCAATTTCGATTGCGGCCATAGACGAAGATTATGCGCATGGCTTAACAGTAGTTTTTGATCAAATACCGTACGAGAAAAGTGGGTTCCAAATCAAGACGATAGACAATGCAATTGAAGCGCTTGGGAATGGACATAGTGATTTGGAATTTGATCTTCCAACCCATAAGGTTTCCACAGAAAACAACCGGGCTATCCATAACGACTCCAGTAAAGAGCGGAACAAAAATTTCTTGAAATATATACCAGAAATACAACTATATGAACAAGATACGCTAAACATGTTAGCGCTTTTGAACGACATCGAAGAACTGGGCGATGAACGTGAAATTCCCCTTTTGTTGGCGTATCTCGATGAAGAAAATGTTCCAGTGGTGCGAGAAAGAATCCAAGAAATCCTTAAAAAATTCTCCACGCTTGAAATGCAAAAGCTGAAAGCTTCCGAAGGTAAATCAAAAAAAGGAAAACTAGATGAACACGTAAGTGTGGTCGCGAACTTTTTTGAGCATTGCGATACCGAGGGCAAATTGATCTTGTTAGACACCTTGATCGACGTTATGGATCAAAAAGATGTCCGTTTCATGGAAGAACTATTGGAAGACCCCAGTTTGGAAATCAGAGAAAAAGCCCAAGATCTTTTATATGAGTGGCATGAACGTCAGCAGCTAATAGGCAACTCTAATGGGCCAGAAAAAGATGGTGCCCACAAAAATGGTACTCCAAATGTTTCAGAAAAGCTTGATGACCACTATGATCTTCTTCTTGATGAGCTCGAAATTCAAAAATCAGGTTCGGGCAACATATTCAAAATCGATTTTGAACTAAGGCTTGACGATGAAGAAAATCATGATGTTGATGTCGGTCATTCGACATTGCCTGAAAAAAACGTATACGGACTTTTAAAATTGTTACCGATCAAAATATTCGAAAGATTAAATGGATAGCGAAGTTTTTAAGATCATATTAGACTACATAAACGTGGTCTTTTTCATGTTTACGACAGTACTTTTCATGCTGTTCAGTTTCATGGGCTATCTATCTACGCGCAATTCAATCCACTACAGAAACAAAAATAGCTTTGGCGATATGTCTAAAATTATGGCATCGCCTTTATCACCGGGCATAACGATCATCGCCCCGGCCTTTAACGAAGGCATGAACATTGTCGAAAATGTTAGGGCGCTGTTATCATTGAAATACGTTAATTATGAAGTGATGGTGGTCAATGATGGCAGCACTGACAATACCTTGGAAAAATTGATAAAGGCCTATGAACTTGAACTTGTAGAACAAGAAATCGACCCAGCTTGGCGTAGCAAACCCGTCAGGGGAATTTATAAGTCTACACGTCGTTCATTCTCTAAACTTACGGTCGTTGACAAGGTCAATGGAGGGAAATCAGACGCCTTAAATGCTGGGATGGCACTTTCGACGAATAAATATGTCGGTTGTATCGATGTTGACTGTCTTTTGTTGCCCGATGCGCTCTTGCATGTCGTGAAATCATTCTATCAAAGATCATCGAAAAGGGTCATCGCAGTTGGTGGGGTGATTCGGGTAGCCAATTCATGCCAGATCTCAGGCGGCCAATTGGAAAAAATACGTTTGCCGAAGAACTGGCTGGCTCGGTTTCAATTATTGGAATACACGCGCTCATTCATTCTTGGTAGAATGGCATGGGGCCGTATCGATAGTCTGCTGATCATTTCCGGGGCCTTTGGCTTTTTCGACAGGGAAGTAGCGCTCGCCGTAGGCGGTTATGACACCTATACCGTCGGCGAGGATATGGAAATTATTTTCAAAATGCGTCGATACATGCACGAACACAGAGTACCGTACACGATAGAGTACATTCCCGATTCGTTATGCTGGACCGAAGTGCCCGAAGATTTGACCACATTCGTGAACCAACGCGATCGTTGGGCCAGAGGTAATCTGGAGACCTTGTTCAAACATAAGGATATGCTCTTCAATTCGAAATTCGGCCGTCTGGGACTTTTAAGCTACCCTTACTGGTTCTTTTATGAATGGATGTCGCCCTTATTGGAGTTCTTTGGCTTTTTCTCGGTATTGCTCTTTGCCTATTTAGGAATTCTCAATTGGGAATTTTTTCTGGCCGTAACGGTCACGGTTTACACGTTCGCCGTAATGTTTTCGTTCTACGCCATTTTGTGGGATGTCTATTCTTATAACGAGTACAAACGAACCAAGGATATTTTCATCTTGATGGGGTGCGCGATTATCGAGCCCTTTGTTTTTCATCCCATCGTCGTATGGGCGGCGATAAAAGGCAATTACAAAAAGTTTTTAAGGATAAAATCCGGATGGGGCAAACAGACCAGGAAAGGTCTCGCCCGGGCTACTTAGTATAAAAGTTATGAATACAAGTCAGTTAGATCGTTACACGCTAAAACATTACACCCGATTGATGATTTCATTTTTCGGGTGCTTGGTCGTGCTTTCCATATTTCAGTATACCACGCTTTATTTTAAAGGAGTACTTGACAGCATTTTCAATGTAAGCTTTCTGATCGCCGTCGTGCATCAGATCGGGTTTACGTCGATAATGGGCATCGTATTGGTCTTTCCCTTTAATTTCTGGGAAAACCTCAGGCCTAGATATGGTTTTAACCTACTTTTCGTAACACTGATCCTGCTTCTGATCATTGAGGCCATGCTTATAGCCTATTACTGCACTACCTTGGTTCCCTTGGGGGCGGATCTTTTGGGCTACAGTTTTTCCGACATAAAGACAACTATTTCGAATTCAGGTAGTTGGACAATGTCTCTTTATCTATTGGCAGGAGTATTTTTTATCGTGGCACTGTTTTTTGCATTCTATAAAGTAACGTCAAGACTCTACCATAAGATTAGTAGAATGTATCCTTTTACGATCATTCTTTTCAGTCTCTTTGTTGCGACTTTGTTCACCGACGGTAAACCCATAAATCAGAATAAATCACAATACCTGGCCGTCAATCTCTATACCAGTACCACTGAAGACCATTCCTATTCGGCCGATGTTGAATATCCTTTGATCAAAAGACCCGGTAACGATGATGTCATCGGTAAATACTTTAAACTTAAAGAAGAAAAGCCGAACATCGTTTTTCTTATGGTCGAGGGATTAGGAAGGGACTTTGTCGGCGAAGGTGCCGAATATGAGGGCTTTACACCGTTTCTTGATTCATTAAGCACTAAGTCGCTGTATTGGGAGAATTGCTTGAGCAATACGGGAAGAACGTTTGGCGTCATACCCTCACTTTTTGGTTCGCTTCCCTTTGGCACAAGCGGATTTATGGAACTTGATGAGTACCCAAATAAGTTGACCCTGTTCAGTATCTTAAAGAACAATGGCTACCATACTTCCTTTTATCAGGGTACTACAGGTTCATTCGACAATGTGGAAAAATTTCTCCGTAGTGAGAACATAGACTTTATGCTCGACAAATCAGGGTTCGGAAAGAATTATGAGCTGGCGGAGGAAAATAGTGGTGGTTTTACCTGGGGCTATCCCGATAAGGAACTTTTCAGAAAAAGCATGTCCATTGAACGTTCGAAGGAGCAACCTCGATTGGAAGTCTACATGACCATCAGTACGCACGAGCCCTTTACACCACCGAACCAAGACCACTATGAAGAAATGGTAAAAAACATACTTTCTCGGCGAAGCTATGATTCAAAAACGGAAAAAGTCATTGAAAAGAACGACAATATTTTCGCCTCACTCTTATATACCGATGAGGCCCTTAAGTGGGTTATGGAAGCCTATAAGACGCATCCCAATTATGACAATACAATATTCGTCATTACTGGTGATCATAGGCTGATACCCATACCGATGCGAAACGAGATCAGTAGGTTTCATGTGCCGTTGATGATATATAGCCCCATGTTGAAAAATACCCGTAAAATGAGTGCCATTGCATCCCATTTTGATGTCACACCCACTATTTTGGCATTGCTGAACGGTAAATATGAGATGAAAATGCCAAAGAAAGTCGCATGGTTGGGCGGTACTCTTGACGATAGCCAAGAATTCAAGGGTACTAAGGACATTCCGTTGATGCGGAACAAAAACCAACTTGAAGACTTTGTAAGCGGCAATAAATTCTTCAGTAACGGCAATACCTTCGAAATCGATGAAAACATGGATCTGTCTTCTGCCTTCTCAGGCGGAAGTAAACTTGAAAGCAAACTTGAGGGTTTCACGGCCATGAATGCCTATGTGACCGCCAATAATAAGATTATACCGGACAGCCTGACCATTTTTACGGTTCAAAAAGAAAAATTTACCGACAGTGAAATTGTTTGGATCAACAGTGTCTACAATGGTAAGAATTCAGACAAGGCGTATATCACCGCCAGAGACCTGGCCTTCAAAAAAGAGTATGACAGATCTCTACTACTATGTCGATACATACTTTCTGAGGTTCCAGGTAATATTGATGCCCGAATACTTACCGGGCGGATCAACGGTTGGAGAGGCAATTACGACAAGTCGATTGAAATTCTAAAACAATGTATCAATGAAAACCCGGAATATATCGATTCTTATTCCGCCTTGTTCGATGTGTATTATTGGTCGGGCAAATATCGAGAGGCCCTAGACCTTATCGAGGTTGTTGAGCAGAACAGCTCGAGTGCAAATGAAATTAGCGATAAAATTTCGAGGGCAAGGGCACTTGCCAGTAAAAACGGTATAATTGCTTCAGTTCAACAATGAAATTTAAAAAGAACATATTTGTCATCGTAGTAGGACTGCTTTTTTACCTCGGCAACGCTCAAGATGTCGCGTACAACGATGCTGTGGAAAGTTCGTATTCAAGAGCGTTCGATTTGGCCTATGAAGGGGACAGCAAATCGGCTCAAGAAGTACTTTACAAAATGCTTGATAACGATTCGAACGACCTTGAAGTACGTTCCTTGTTGGCAAGCACGCTTAGTTGGAACGGTAAATACGATGAGGCGCGCCTACAGTTCAACCGTATAACCTCAAAAGACAGAAGTAACAGGGAAGTTTGGATTTCGGCCATTAAGAACGAGTTATATGCAAAAAACTATGCGACAGCTTTGGGGCTTTCGAACAAGGCTTTGCACCACTTAAAAAATGATTCCGAAGTCGAGCGACTTAAACAACTGGCCTTGAATTTTATTGCAGATCAAGAATATTCCGATTTGGCTTGGTTCAATCAAAAGAGTAGTTTAAAAACGGCTTTTACATCGGAAAAAAAGTCCAAAAAGACCAAAAGGCCCAAAAAGATCGATAATGAAAAAGGGAAGTCCAGATCGGGACAAAAAGAAAAACCCGAGGCGTCATCGGAAAAACCGACACCGAAAAATAGGTTTTCGGTAGGAAATTCATTCACGGTGTTCGACCAACGATATGATCCAGCGATAAATTCCTCGATTTCGTTAAAACATCAGACGAAATATGGCAGTATCATACCGAGCATTAATTACAGTAACCGCGTCGGGAAACAAGGATTGCAATACGACCTTTCGCTTTATCCCAAAATAGCGAAAAGAATGTATGCATACGTGAATTATGGGTATTCAAGCGCCATTATTTATCCAAAACATAGATTTGCCGGTGATGTTTATCTAGGACTTCCCGGAGCCATCGAATTTTCTGCCGGAGGTAGGTATATTATGACCAGAACCCAGAACGTAACCGCTATAACGAATTCTCTAGGGCACTACAGGGGCAATTATTATTTCTCGCTGAGATCCTACATTACTCCGCGACCGGATCGGCTGACACGCTTTTCGGGAAACCTGCTTATTCGCAAATATTTGAGGGATGGTGAAAACTATTTTGGGTTTACCTTCGGTATGGGCTTTTCGCCCGAATTAAGACAATTGTTCGCAGATGATGAATTACTTGCCGAGACTTTATTATATGTAGAGTCGCAACGCCTTGGACTAGCTTATCAGTTCACCCCTAGAAAAACACCGAATATCTATCGAACCAACATTAGCGTTCGGCGTCAGGAGTTTGCGTTCGATTCTGGAAATTTCTTCTGGGCCATTTCTGCAGGACTGACCTATAACGTTAAATTCTAACGATAAAATTATTTCGATAGCTTCTTTGGAGGCAAATCGAATGCCCATTTATCGGCATACATACCATAGACGATTCCGATTTCATTTTCCTGCACATATTTCTCATCTTTTCCTTCATCAAAGTTCACGTGATACACGTACACTTTAATTCCATGCTTCTTTAGTTCGAGCATCAGGTCTTTGTTCTTTTCGATGGCTCTTCGCGAAATGGCCGCATATTTCACATTGTTGACCTTCAAAAAATTGAGTTTGTCGCCTTTGATGCCAAAGAAGGGCTTATGTGAAATCATCGCGTTTATACCATGTTGAGTGGCCTTTTCTACGGCCATGACACTAAATAGTTCCATAATCAATCGATCTTTGTCCACAAACGCGTCCGCAAAAGCTATGGGGTCGTTCACCTTATCGGTTACCAGAGTAGCATCGGGATGTTCGGCAAACCATTTGTTGATTCCTTCCATATCAAGTGTTTCATAATCACCGTAGATATTTTCTTTTTTGAACTCCGCAAGGGTGGGAGGTAGCGTGCCTTTGTAATCGGTAAAGCGCGACCACATGTTCCAGTCATGCGCGGCCACCAGATGACCATCGGAGGTTTCTATTATGTCCAATTCGAAAAGGCGAAAACCTTTTTTATAGTTCTGGTCCAGGGCGGCTTTCGAATTGGTAGATTTATGACCGTCTACTTCACCACCTGCATGGGCGATATATCGATCGTTGCTAGGCTCGAAATCGTAAGTGATTTTAGGAAAATAGCTTGCACTATCGACAATGTTCTTTGGAAGGGCAGAAGTTAGAGAAACCGAAGTATCGCTTACCTGTTCAACTATCTTGCCATTAATATTATGCATGGCATAGGCTTGTCTGGTCTTTAAAAGGCTCAATTGTACAAACCCCATATTAGCAAGTTTGGCTTTTTGTTTCATTAAACTTTTGGCGGCGGAGTCATGGGCCAACATCGCAAAAACTGCATTGTTGTTTCGTAATTTTTCAAGAACCTGAACCAATTGTTCAGAGGCTTCCTCACTTTCGTGGGTATCAAAGGTCATAAACTCGAATTCATCCGATGTATTAAAATGGATGATGGTGAGCCCCCGTCTGATTTGCTCTTTTTTACCGTTAATTGTAAAACTGCTCCGTTTTTGGGCATTGAAACTATTGCTCGACAACTTGATTGTCGGAGTTTCCTTTATGTTTTTTTCAACGATAGGATTACACGAACCGACCATTGCCGACCCCATCAAAATTCCACCGAACATAAAATATAGCGCCATGATGGTCCAAAGTCTTTTCAAGGCCTTATTTATCATAATTGTTTTCATATTCATGCTTTGGTAATAAGGTAGCATATAAGTGGTTTTTGAATAAGGATAAATCTTAAGTATCAACGATTTAAAAGACATCTTATTGCGATAGGCCCAACCGTTCAATTTTGTCATCATCATAGGGTCAAACTACAGCATACGAACAAACCCATTAAGGGGTGGCAGGGCCGAAGTATGATTCTTTGTCAATAAATTGACCTACCGTGCCGTAACCGTCGTTTCAATTGCTCTTTGACCGCCCAAAGGTTAAATTTTTCGATGAACTGCATGCCCGCTGAAGTCAATAAAAATGGGTTCTCTACAGGTTTAACGTTCTATACAACAAAATCTGAAAGCTATACCACAATTTATTGCTCAATGGCGTCGTTATTAAGTATGTTTACCAAACAAATTCAGACCAAATCGAATATAAACCTTAACCCTCGAACCACCATGCTTTATGATACCTACGGAGAGGAATATATAGTGTTCCTTCAAGAATTGAACGAAATATTGAGTTTAAATGAATTGGTAGAATTGGATTACATGTAATCTGTTCGACCTTCATCTAAAAATCCCAAATTATGGCAAATCAGAATCCAGACAACGCATCTTATTTGAATTTCATTGAAAATTTGAATGAAATTTTGGTTGACGTGAACATCAACAAATTGAGTTATTCTTAAGTGAATCAGTGTTCAAAGAAAAATCCCCTTGGTTTTTAAAAACCAAGGGGATTTTTTTATTGTCACCTTATATTAACCCAAGTACGTCTTCAATAATTTGCTTCTTGAATTGTGTCGCAGTTTACGAATGGCCTTTTCACGTATCTGGCGCACTCTTTCACGTGTAAGGTCAAAAGTTTGCCCGATTTCGGCAAGGGTCATTGATTGCTGATCACCTATTCCGTAATATAGTTTGACAACATCGGCTTCCCTTGGGGACAATGTTTCCAAAGCACGGTTTATTTCGGTGTTTAACGACTGTTGCATTAATATGTTGTCCGGGCGAGGAGATTCTCCTGAGCGAAGTACGTCGTATAGGTTCGAATCTTCCCCTTCGCGCAGGGGCGCGTCCATAGATACGTGCCTACCCGAGTTTTTCAATGATTGCTTAACCTCGTTTACGGTCATTTCAAGTTCCTTCGCGATTTCCTCGGCCGAAGGCGGCCGTTCGTGCGCCTGCTCTAGATACGAAAACGTTTTCTTTATTTTATTGATCGATCCAATCTTGTTCAAGGGCAGTCGAACTACGCGCGATTGTTCTGCCAAGGCTTGTAAAATGGATTGTCGGATCCACCACACGGCATACGATATGAATTTAAACCCACGGGTTTCGTCAAAACGTTTGGCCGCTTTTACAAGTCCTAGGTTGCCCTCATTTATAAGATCCGGAAGTTTTAGACCTTGATTTTGATATTGTTTTGCCACCGAAACAACAAATCGCAAATTGGCAGTGGTCAGTTTTTCAAGTGCGGCTTGGTCTCCGGCACGAATACGCTGGGCCAATTCTACCTCTTCACTCGCATTGATCAAATCTATTTTACTGATATCTTGCAAGTACTTGTCCAACGATTTTGACTCACGATTGGTTACCTGCTTGATAATCTTAAGTTGCCTCATATGTATGTAATGGTTTTTGAATGTTCTACAAGAGTTCATAATACATTTTTCTGGCGTCTTTTCCAAAGGGATACGAAAATTCTTATACAGATTTTATGAGAACTTTAGTAATAATGCACCAATTGCGCCGATATTTTGGGTGCTTCCTGTATTTTTAGGTTTTAAAAGTTGTGAAATGAGCAAAAGGGGTTTAAAAAAATACCTGTCCGAATTAAAAAAAACCGAACTTGAAGCACAGCTTATGGACCTGTACGAACGTTTTCCCGTGGTAAAGGAGTATTATGATTTTGTCTTTAACCCTAAAGAGGACAAGCTGGTGCAAGAGGCCAAGTCTAAAATTTCCAATGAATATTTCCCGACCAAAAGAAAGCGTCCCAAAGCAAGACGGTCGGTAGCACAAAAATTTATTAAGCATTATTTGAAGTTGGGTGTCGAACCGCATTTGGTGGCCGATATCATGTTGTATAACCTAGAGGTAGCGCAGACTTTTTCTATGGAACGCAATCTCCCAGATGCTTTTTTCAAGAGTATGTCCAATTCATTTGCGCAGGCCGTGCACTATATTTCGGGCAACAGCATGTTGAACGATTTCAAGGAAAGGATCATGAAAATCTATACGCTTACACAGGATAGTAATTGGCCTTATAAGGAAAGTTTTACCAAGGCCCTTGATATAATCGATTGAAATGGCAATAGTAATCATACGACAAGACGGAAAGATACCTTTGTGGCAACGGGCATTGAAAAAGGTGGCCCCACAAGTACCGGTCTACAGCTACCTTGAACCACATCCGAAGGAAGAAATAACGATGGCGTTAGTCTGGAAGCACCCAAAAGGACAATTAATGGATTATCCTAACCTAAAATGTATTGCCTGCAGTGGGGCAGGAGTTGACTTCATTTTTCAAGATGAAAATAGACCGAAAGAGTTGCCCATTACAAGAGTAGTCGACACCATGCTTGCCCAGGACATGTCTGAGCACGTGGTCGCCGTAATCTTTAGTTACCTCAAGCACCTTGGGCATTATCGTATAGCTCAAACACGGAAAATCTGGAGACCGATGCAATATCACCGTATCAAAGACTTCAAAGTGGGCATTCTAGGACTCGGAGTTTTGGGAAGTGTGCTGGCCAAAGATCTCGTTCGGTTTGGTTTTCGGGTGCAAGGCTGGTCGAACTCAAAAAAATCATTGGGGCACGTCAAATCGTTCGCCGGTCAGGAACAACTATACCAATTCTTGCAAACGACCGAAATACTGGTTTGCCTTTTACCATTAACGGACAATACCACTGGTATTTTAAATGCAGCCCTTTTCAAACAATTACCTAGGGGAGCTTACTTGATCAATGTGGCCCGTGGCGGACATGTCATTGATGCCGACCTGATCGAATATCTTGACAACGATCATCTTTCGGGGGCTTGCCTTGATGTTTTTCACGAAGAGCCTTTGCCTGCCGACCATCCGTTTTGGGAGCATGACAGAATCCATATGACCCCTCACTACGCCAGTGTTTCGGATACCGAATCTGTCGTACCCCAAATCTTGGAAAACTTCCGAAGATTGCAAATGGGCGAACCCCTTTTGAACGTCGTATCAAAAGAAAGAGGGTATTGATTTGGCGATTGCCAAGTTCAAATAGTTCAAATTGATTCGAAGGAGTTCATATTTTCTTCCATAATTCCATTGGATATATTTCGACCAAGGACAAATTTCTGTTAATTTTGCAAAATTCAGGTGTCGCCAATAAAATTGCGGCATTGATTAAATGCGATATACCTTTTGAAGTTACAGAACGATACTGCCGAAAAGACACTCTACGATTACCAAGAAGACGACCTGAATTCGATTTTCCGGTATTTGGAAGACGATTCTGAGACCGGTAATCTTTTATACCAGCTCCCTACGGGAGGAGGCAAAACGGTCGTTTTTTCAGAAATTGCGCGCCGGTACATCGAAAAGACCAAGAAAAAAGTCGTCGTTCTTACCCACCGTATCGAATTGAGTCTTCAGACATCGAAAATGTTGACCGGTTTTGGCGTCAAAAACAAAATAATCAATAGCGAGGTAAAAGAACTCACCGACCAAGACGAATTCATGTGTTTCGTGGCCATGGTCGAGACCTTGAACAATAGGTTGCAAGAAGAAAAGGTCGAAATCAATAATATCGGTCTCGTCATTATTGATGAAGCGCATTATAATTCATTTCGAAAATTGTTCAAATATTTTGCCAAGTCCACGATTTTGGGCGTTACGGCAACCCCGTTGAGCTCGAATATCAAACTTCCCATGAAGGACAACTATAAAAAGTTGATCGTGGGCGAGTCCATTGAATCATTGATCAAGAAAAAATTCCTTGCGAAGGCGAACGTCTACAACTATGATGTCAGCTTGCAAAGCCTAAAGCTTGGGATCAGTGGTGACTATACCGTTAAGTCTTCCGACGAGCTGTACAGTAATCAAAGCATGCTGGGCAAATTGGTAAGCGCATACAACGAAATCGCCCTGGGTACCAAGACATTGATATTCAACAACGGGATCAGCACATCGCGATATGTCTATGAGACCTTTAAAAAAGCGGGTTATAACATACGACATCTCGACAATAAGAATACGGCCTCTGAACGTCGCGAAATATTGGATTGGTTCTCCAAGACTCCCGATGCCATTTTGACTTCGGTAAGTATTCTGACCACTGGTTTTGACGAACCGACGGTCGAATCCATCATCTTGAATCGGGCCACCAGATCCTTGACACTATACTTTCAGATGATAGGAAGGGGGTCTAGGGTGTTGGCCGATAAAGAAGAATTCAATGTAATCGATATGGGGAACAACGTTGCCCGTTTCGGTATGTGGGACGCCCCCATAGATTGGCAGGAAATATTCCATTTCCCCGATTTCTATTTGGAAAACATCAAGAACGACGAGGAAATCGAACGCGAATTTGTGTACGAGATGCCCAAAGACCTAAGGGCCAAGTTCTCGAAATCATCGAATATCGAGTATGATGTGAAAGAAGAGTACAAAAAAATATTCGCGCAAGGGTTGAAATCAAAGATCGTTCTGGAAAAAAGTATCGAGCAGCACGCACAAATATGTGTCGAAAATGCCGATGATGTATTTGATGCCCGTATCTTGGCCAAAGAATTGAAAGAAGAAATCGCCTATCGTGTCCGTCAGTATTCCTATTGTATCATGAACAACACAAAAAACTATAAGGAATGGCTGGAAGAGGATTATGAACGAAAACTTCGGTCGGCCATATCGCACAAATTTGCGCAAAAAATGTAAGTTTTGCCGGCCATGTCAGAATGGGCCCACTTTTTCACTCGAACTTGACACTTGAAAAAACTCCTTATCATATCGACCGATTGGCCTGCTCCCCATTATTCGGCGGCCGGGGTACGCCTAATGCAGCTCGTTGGTTTTTTCCAGGCTGAAAAGTACCGAATAACTATTGCAAGTACTGCGGATAAGTCTGGTGTCAATGCTTCCGATTTTGTCGGAATCGAACTGGTTTCCATACTTCTGAACGATGCATCATTCGATGCTTTCCTATCCGATTTAAGTCCAGATGTTGTGCTTTTCGACCGTTTTATGGCCGAGGAACAGTTCGGGTGGCGTGTCGCGGAACATGTGCCGAATGCCCTTAGAATCTTGGATACGGAAGATTTGCATTCCCTGCGCAAGGTGAGGGAACAGGCCTTGAAGCAAAACATTGAATTTACCAAATCATCATGGCTGCAAAATGATCTGACGAAAAGGGAAGTCGCCAGTATCTATCGTTGCGACTTCTCGTTGATTATTTCATCCTTTGAAATGGAACTGTTGAAACCAATAGTTACCAACCACGAATCATTATTGTTGCATCTACCCTTTATGATGAATGCCTTGGATGATCTGACAACAAAATGGAATCCTTTTGAGAAACGAAAGGATTTCATTTTCATAGGTTTTGGTGGACATGCGCCCAATATCGATGCCATTGGGCAATTAAAAAATGAGATTTGGCCTTTGATCAAATTGGCACTTCCTGAATCGACCTTGCATATTTATGGCAGTAATTTTCCACAAAGCATTACGCAGTTGCACGATGTCAAAGCCGGGTTTCTGATCAAGGGATGGGCCGAAAATGCCGAGAAGGTCATTGCCAATGCCAGAATTATGTTGGCCCCATTACGTTTTGGTGCCGGCCTAAAAGGTAAACTGACCGATGCCATGCGATGTGGCACCCCATCGATAACCACCTCTATTGGGGCAGAAGGTCTGCATGGCGGCATACCATGGAACGGAAAGATATGTGACGATCCAAAAATTTTTGCTCAAGAAGCAATTGCCCTATATGGCAATAAAAAAGAGTGGGAACAGTGCCAAAGAAATGGTATTGCCATCGTAAACGCATGCTTCGATAAAAAAGGACTTGAGGCACAGCTCAAATCAAAACTTGCATCGGTTCAAACGAATTTGGACTTACATCGCTCAAATAACTTTTTAGGGGAAATGCTACGTCACCAAACCATGGCGAGCACCAAATACATGTCAAAATGGATCGAGGAGAAAAATCGGGATTAAAAAAACGAAAGGTTCCCAATTCATACAAATAGTCAGTTGCTTGTAATTTTCATATCCTCCTCAAGTAAACAAGGTTGTTTTTTATATCAAAAATCCAGTTGAACTTGCTGATAATTGCCGTTCCGATAACGCTCATTTTTTGCTTTCCAATACTTCCTGAAAAAAATGAAATTTCACATTTTTCGATACAATTATTGCCAAGTATAAATTGATTTAGAGTGCCATTGTATGTTTTTAGAATGTTGCCATAGGAATCCTTTAAATCTTGCTCATTGGTTATTTCAATTTTCTGGGCAATATTATTTTTGGAAGAAAATTCATCATCAAGAAGAATGCCTCCTGCGTATCCCGAATGAATTAGATATTTATTCGCAATCGTATCACTTCCAATCAATAGACCACCTTCCACAAAGTATAAATCGTTTTGGGCGTAGAGTTTAACCGTTCTATTGTCTTTGGAAATCTTGTCCGTTACATTTTTTAGAACCACTATTTGTTTTTCAAAATTTATTTCGACCACTTTGTCGGCAAATAAGTTGAGACCAATTTTTCCGTCCGTGGTCTTTCCCGAGTAATCATTTTGCCAAATGTGTAGCGAATCGAATGAAATTTCATCCGTCAATTTCAAAGTATTGTTTTTACTGAATACGGTTTCGTTGTTTCCTCCCCAACTGTCAATACTGTCCTTGTTTTCAAAACGCACACTTTTAATGCGTAATGCAGATTCTTTTGTAATCGTAAAAACATTCGCCGCGGTATGAAGCATCAGGT
Organism: Flavobacteriaceae bacterium NBU2977; assembly: GCA_019931105.1. Lineage (GTDB taxonomy): Bacteria > Bacteroidota > Bacteroidia > Flavobacteriales > Flavobacteriaceae > Meishania > Meishania litoralis. The sequence continues at coordinate 249,704 of JAIOUW010000002.1, forward strand.
CAAGACTGTCAACATCATTAACAACCCCTTTTATAATAATATTGTTATCGCTGTTCAGGCTGAACGGAATGGTATCTTGTCCTACAACCCGACCGAAGGAAATAATCGATAGAAAAAGAGCAATATGGCCAAACATTGTTGTTTTTGATAATTTCAATTGCTTTTTCAATTAATGGGCCATATCGTTGAATAGACGAAGTTAAACGAATTCTTGCTCAGTTTCAAGGGTTTTGGTCAACGAACTTACATGTACTGCAGAGCGCCGCTCTTTTTGTCAAAATGCGTTACTTTGTAAGCATCAAAAGATATGACCATGCAAAAACCCAATTGGCAGACCGCAAAAGAATTTGAAGATATTACCTATAAAAAAAGTAACGGGGTAGCCCGCATTGCTTTTAACCGACCTGAAGTGCGCAATGCTTTTCGGCCCAAGACCACCAGTGAACTTTATCAGGCCTTTTACGATGCGCAAGAAGATACTTCGATAGGAGTTGTACTACTTTCCGCGGAAGGACCTTCGCCAAAAGATGGTGTTTACTCATTCTGTAGTGGGGGCGACCAAAAATCAAGGGGACACCAAGGTTATGTAGGTGAAGACGGTATGCACCGCCTCAATATATTAGAAGTACAGCGGCAGATCAGGTTCATGCCAAAAGTCGTCATTGCCGTTGTGCCGGGTTGGGCCGTCGGCGGAGGGCATAGCCTGCACGTTGTCTGTGATATGACCTTGGCCAGTAAGGAACATGCCATATTCAAACAGACCGATGCCGATGTCACTAGTTTTGACGGGGGTTATGGCTCTGCCTATCTCGCCAAAATGGTAGGGCAAAAAAAGGCGCGTGAAATCTTCTTTCTAGGCCGTAACTATTCGGCGCAAGAAGCCTATGAAATGGGCATGGTAAATGCCGTGGTGCCCCATGATGAATTGGAAGATACGGCCTACCAATGGGCTCAAGAGGTCTTGCAAAAATCGCCGACATCGATCAAGATGCTCAAATTCGCCATGAACCTAACCGATGACGGTATGGTAGGCCAACAGGTCTTTGCAGGTGAGGCCACAAGACTAGCCTACATGACCGACGAGGCCGAAGAAGGTCGTAATGCCTTTTTGGAAAAACGAAGACCCGATTTCGGAAAGAACAATTGGATTCCCTAGGTTCGAACTAAAAACCAGGATTTGTTACTTCAAAAGTTATTGACTCCCTTTTTTTTGGAGAGGCTAGGGGAGGCTGTAACTAAAAAGAGCCCCGTCTTTACGATCAGGACTCTTTTACGAGAACACTATATGAAAATGAAAAAATTATTCGCTAACTAATTACATGGTAAACTTAGGGGCTGCATACCGAAAAAAGAAACTATTGTTGTGAGCACCTGCAATTCTGTTGTGAAATGTATGATTTCTGATATTTGACCCAGAAATGATTTTTAAATAGTTATGTCAAGCCATGGTTTTAAATTTACAGGCCCGGTGCCATCTTTCAATCAATAGCCGCAAGAACTTCTTTTAGAAAACCGTTGACATCAAAATCAGGCGACTCGGCAAGACCCGTGCGTACGACGACCAGGTCTTTTGAGGGGACGATAAAAACATACTGGCCTTGATATCCATTGGCCGAATACAGATCTTTAGGAACATCGGGATATTTTCCGTTGGCGTTCAACCAAAAGTGGGCGCCATAAGTGCCGTTGGACAAAGGTGTGGGCCTAGTTACATAATCGACCCATTGCGAATCGAACAACCGCTCGCCGTTCCAATTGCCTTTGTTCAGGTACAATAGTCCGAATTTGGCCCAGTCACGTGTGCTTGCCCACCCGTATGACGAACCCACAAAGTTGCCGGCCATGTCGGTTTCGACCAACATGGAGTACATTCCTATTTTATCGATAAGTGCCGAATAAGGAAAATCGAGATATTCTTGATGGTTTTTGAACTGTTTTCTAAGAATTCCGGAAAGTAGATTGGAAGTTCCTGATGAATAATTCCATACTTTTCCATGGTCTTTCGGATTAAAATCGGTCTCTTGCTGCGCTTGTGTCATGTCCTCGTCCAAAAAGAGCATTTTCGTTACGTCTGAAATCTGGGTGTAGTCTTCGTTCCATGCCAATCCGCTTGACATTCGCAAAAGATCGTCAAGCGTAATGATTTCCCGTGGGTCAGTACCGGTCGAATCGACCAAAGCGAGCTCCTTGAATGGCCGGTAGTTCATATTTAATCTGCCCTGATATTCCAATATGCCATATAAAGTGGCCAAAACGCTCTTGGTCATGCTCCACCCTAAAATCGGGGTTTCAGGGGTAAATCCATCCGCATACCTTTCCGTGAGCAGTTTATTTTTGTAAGCGACCAATACCGTTCGTGTCTTTTGTACCTCCGCATTGGCAAACGCGCCATCAACGGCCTTTTCCAATAGGTCATAATCGACATTGTCAAAGAAGACATTATCGGTGACACGATTTTCGAAGGGATAGTAAGCAAGACTGTCTACTGTATTTCTATTGGGTCTTAAAATATTCTTCTTCGGATCATAATTATTGTTGATCAAAACGCACCCCAGTCCGTCCCTACAGATCGTTCTGCGTTCCATCAATCCGAATACCGTAGCGCTAGCCGTGTTTTCCCGCATTTCAACATCCGCCAGTTTGATCAAGGGTACATTATTGTCGTTTTCTTCGATTGAACCAGCACTTCGCTCCGCTACGAAAACACTTGAAGCCATATTCTTGGATGCATAACCCGAAATGATGTTCAATTTCGGATAGTTGTAGGCGATTACAATAATCAATATGAAGAACACCGCAAGAAGAAAACGTTTTTTACTTTTCATCAATGTATACAAATGTTAGGGTCTGCTATTAATTTGCTAATATAGCGATATGAAATACGATACGTATTCTTGAGAACATATAGGGCAACAACTTTTGACTTTTAAAACAATCATACTATTGGGAGTGCTGTCTTTTTTCTCTGCTTGTAAGGAGGAAAAGGAAAAATACATTTGGAAACCGCTCGAGGTAACGGTTTCGGCCTACAATTCGGTTTCTTGGCAGACCTCGGGAAATCCGAACATAGCGGCCTGGGGAGATACTTTGAAACCTGGAATGAAAAGCGTTGCGGTTTCCCGCGATCTCTTGCAATTAGGGTTAACGCACAATACACAGATAAAAATCGAAGGATTGGACAGTATTTATCTTGTGAAGGACAAAATGCATTCAAGATGGAGCAACCGCATCGACCTGTATATGGGCAAGGACGTAAAAAAGGCCAGGGAGTGGGGGAGAAAAAAACTCACCATTCTATATGCGGTTTTGAATGACAGTTTACAAATAGATGCAAATGAATAAAACGGTAACCCTTATCTTTTTGGTTTTCATTGCGGGCTGTACATCTACAAGAGAGGTCATTGACAGACCGATTACCTTTAACGACCAACGAAAAGAACTTTCACTAAGGTATTTAGAGGATCACTACGGAATTAAAAAGGACGCGCCTAGCATAATTCCGAAAATGATCGTACTGCATTGGACGGTCATTCCCACACTTGAAGAGTCGTTCAAGACTTTTGACCCCCCGACCCTAGAGAACTCAAGGCCGGACCTTAATTCCGCAGGAGACCTGAACGTTTCTTCGCAATTCATGGTAGATCGCGATGGCGCGATTTACCAACTACTACCTGAAACCACTATGGCCCGCCATGTTATCGGTCTCAACCATTGCGCCATAGGAATCGAGAACATTGGAGGTACGGAAGACCTTCCTCTGACCAACGCGCAATTGAAATCCAACATTTGGCTGGTGAAATATTTGGCCAAAAAATACGATATCGAATACTTGATCGGCCACTATGAATACACTAACTTTGAAGGGCATCAGCTTTGGCTTGAAAAAGATTCGGGCTACCGTACCAAGAAGACCGATCCAGGCGAAGATTTTATGCAAAAAGTGCGCAATGCGACCAAAAATTTAAATTTCAAACCCGTACCTGAAAAAAAGGATATCGATGTCAATTAATAAATACTGCCTTCCAATACTATTATTTATATGTTTCATTGCTCAAGCCCAAGAAAAGGATATTACTAGTTCCCTTTACGAAACCTATTCCAAATACAAAGAGCCGAGTCTTGACAAACGTCGCATCAAACATCATGAGATACAAGCATTAATTGCGAAGTATCAAATAAATCCTGATTTTACGGTCAAAAAGGTCGGTAGGTCGATCGAAGGCAGAAGCCTAAATCTTATAAGTGTCGGTTCGGGCAAAACCGATGTCTTTCTTTGGTCACAGATGCATGGCGATGAACCGACGGCAACGCAAGCTATTTTTGATATTTTCAATTTTCTGGATAGCGACGATTTCATGGAAGAGAAGCAAGCGATACTTGGTAACCTGACGTTACATTTTCTACCCATGTTGAATCCTGATGGTGCAGAACGTTTTCAGAGAAGGAATCTTTTGGGAATCGATATCAACCGTGATGCCCTGCGATTACAGTCCCCAGAAGGCCAAACCTTAAAAAAGGTGCGTGACAGTCTTGAGGCCGATTTCGGCTTCAACCTGCACGACCAAAGCAGATATTATAATGCGGAAAGAACCGAAAAACCGGCGACGGTTTCCTATTTGGCCCCGGCATATAATTATGAAAAAGAAATAAACGAAGTCAGGGGCGATGCCATGAAAATCATTGTTTTTATGAACAACATCATCCAAAAATACGCCCCCGGTCAAGTAGGGCGATATAATGATGATTTCGAACCACGGGCCTTCGGCGATAACATACAAAAATGGGGTACGAGTACCATTTTAATCGAATCGGGCGGCTATGCGAACGATATCGAGAAACAAGAGATCCGCAAATTGAACTATGTTTCCATTCTTTCGGCCATTTACACCATTGCCAATGGCAGTTATAAAAATATTGCTTTGGAAGATTATGAAAAGATTCCAGAGAATGACAGAAAGATGTTCGATCTGAAAATCGAGAATGCCACCTATGCATTGATGGGAAAGGATTATGTTCTCGATTTAGGTATTAACCATTTAGAAGTCGATAAAGAAGGAAATAACGACTTTTGGTACAGTAGCCGAATTTTGGACCAAGGAGACCTTTCGACCTATTACGGCTATGAAACCTTTGATGCCACGGGCTTCAAGTTGCTGCAAGGCAGGGTTTATCCTGAACTTGTAAATTCGGTAAAAGACCTAGAAACATTGAATATGGATTCGCTTTTGAAATCCGGATATACTTATATCAGGGTCAAGAATATTCCCAGCGAATTATTGGAATCTCCATATCCCATTCATATTATCAGTGAAAAATACGAGATTCCAAATTTTCATTTAGAAGTTGGCATAAACCCGACATTTCTTTTGGAACGAAACGGCACCTTTGAATACGCCGTTATCAATGGTTTTTTAATAAATGTAAGAACGGGCAAGGGTGGTTCTGGCAATGCAATGATCTATAGGCGGTAAGTCGATCTCTTACGATCAAGACCGCTCATCGAAATATGCCGCAAACTTTCTAGTAACCAAATCTAATTACCATCGCCGGACCATGTATCAACAAAATGACCAGCATGGTCATTAGCATGGTCACAATAGCGGAAAATAACAATAAGGTAGCCGCCTTGTAAGGCCTAGACATGATTCCGAGGGCACTTTTTTGAATAATTTCGCTGAATACATCCATGATTTCTTCGTTTTGTGCCAGTCTTTCGACCGACAAGATTATACAACATCATAGTCTTTAGGATGTAGGTGGTAATAAAAGTTGGGGGCGGTTAGTTGTGTAAGAAACAATTATTGCCTTAAAGACCCGACCCCATATTGTAATTTTTTGATGAAATGCGCTTTTTATTGGATGAGATGTCATCATTTGTTACACAGAAGGCCCATAAACACCATGGCTGGCAATGAGTATTATGTGGAGTCCAAGCAAAAAAAGAGCGCCATCAGGCGCTCTTTTAATCATTTTAATGCAACTTCCGTTGTTATAAGGTTTCGGCGTCCAAAAGGGCGAAAAACTTGTCAAGGTTAGGTATGATCACAATTTTTGTGCGCCTGTTTTTGGCCATATTCTCCTTAGAATCGTTCTCGACCAAGGGCAAGTAGCTGCTTCTTCCCGCCGCAATTAGTTTTGTAGGATCCACATTGTAGTCATTTTGAAGTTTTCTCACAATAGAAGTGGCCCGTTTGACACTTAGGTCCCAGTTGTCTTGCAATACTGCCGTATTGATGGTACGTGAATCGGTATGTCCTTCAACCATTACCTCCATACTTGGCTCAGAGTTGATTACCTCGGCCAACTTGCCCAAAATGGAAGATGCCTTGTTACTTATCCTATAACTACCGCTATTGAACAAAAGCTTGTCCGAAATATTGATCATAACGACCGTCTTGTCGATACTAACATCTACATCATCCTCTTCATCTGAAATGGATTTTTTAAGATTGTATGAAATTGCTAGATTCATGGAATCTTGCAATGTTTTTGCTTCGGCAAGTTTGGCTGGATCCACCTTTGCCAAGGTAGCGCGCATTTTATCCTTGGTATTATTGCTCATTACGGCAACATCGTCTACCGAGGTATATTGGCTATCATTGATATCTTTCAGGGAATTTATCTTGTCATTGTATTCTGCAACCCTTGCTTCGATCTTTGTCATTTTGGTTTCCAATTCTTCTTTCTCGACTTGGGTCTTGGCAAGTACACTTTTGGTATTCGATAGGTCATCTTCCAGAGCAACGTATTTCTTTTTCGAAACACATGATGCCAAAAAAACTACGGCCAATGAACTTACTAAAATCGATTTTTTCATTTTTATGGTGTTTTAATTATTTATACCCCTAGATACGCGCCAGCTGAAAGAATAGATGTTAAAGAAGACCAAAAACATATGGGTATATGATGTAACCAATCTGTAATCAATTGATTATGAACACATAGATATGCAAATAAAAAAAGGTGCCATCAAGCACCTTTTTTTATTTGCATATGAAACTGTCAATGTCATTCACAGCCGCCAGTAAATCCGGTTGCGTTGAACTTGGTCTGTACGGCACCTTGTCGATTGCCGTCCCTAACTTGTATGGCCAAGTTGTTTTCACCGCTGCCATCGCGTTTTGGACTACAATATTCGAAAAGATAGAAACTATTGGCCCTTTCTGATACTCTGAACGAAATATCGTTGAAAGTGTTCTCAAGCTCCTCTTTGTTCCCAGCGAACACACTAAAGGTCTTTCCGATATCGGTAAGGACCTGGGTATCGATTTCACCGCCCAGCCCGATGGTAAAAAATGAAATGTTCGGGTCGGCATTGTCGACTTTTTGTTGTGCGGCATCCTTCGTATACCGTGAAGCCTGATCGGTACCATCTGTAAAAATAACCACCGAAGCGGCCCCGATCTTTCCACCCTGGGTGCTGGTGGCGAGTAATTCACTGGCAATGTCGGTCGAGCGTATTACGGCACCATAAAGATCTGTAGAAGGGTCGTTGCTAATGTCATCGGTAATACCTTCAATGGCAGCTATAAGTTCTTGTTTTGAAGTTGTCAAAGGATTCAACAGATGCAGTTCATTTTCACCATCGAACCAATAAATTGCCATTTTGAACGATTCTTCTTCAGTGGTCGGCATAAAGTTGTCTATAAAACTGATGCTGGCCGATTGAAGTTCTGCAAGACTGCTACTCAATACACTATTGCTCAAATCGAGCACCAACAAGGTATTATTGTTGAATATTTGTGCATTCGAAGAGATACGTGCCAACGATTCCGAGGCGGATATGGTGTTGAAACAGGCATCATTTCTGCCCTGCTCATAAATTGTAAATTGGTCGGCCGTGAGTCCGGGTACCGGGTCTCCATCCGAATCGGATACTTTAAAGAAAATCGATACTTTTCCGGGTAAGGTGGTGTATTGTTCCTGAATCGAAAGTACTAAATCGCCTTCTCCCAGTCCAAGGCAATCATCGACAGGTTTTCCCTTGCCAAGGCCATCGCCCAAGTTAAGATTGAAGTTGACATCGTCATCGGCATTTCCACAAGAAAGTGCCAAAACAGCACTGAAGAAAAGTATAAAAAACTTGGTATATGGTTTCATTTTCACAAAATTTAACGTTCAACCATCAGAACGGGTAAAATCGATTTAAATTATAGGCGTAGAAAAAATATAATGTTAAAGATTGTTAATGAAAACTGCTTTATTTCGTAGATTTCACGTTGCCAAAGAGAACCGACCATTAATACGAAAAAGGAAAAGCCTTTTGCATACTTTTCAATAATTTGGTGCCTACTCTTTACGGCACCATGAGCCTATGTACATTAATTTTCAAAAGACCTAAATAGATTGAAATACTTAATTGCCCTTATTTTTTTGATGTTTACCGTATCAACGGTTTTATCACAAAAAAAGAACGAATCCTTTCGGTTGCATATCAGAGAGGCAACCGGCCCTATCACAGTTGATGGAATAGGTGATGATCAAGCTTGGCAAGATACCGATGTCGCCAAAAACTTTTTTATGGTTCTTCCTATGGATGATGGTCCGGCGAACGAACAGACCGAAATCCGAATGGCCTACGACGATAAAAACCTTTATCTGCTGGCGACTTTTTACCATAGCAAAAAGGGTGCGTATTTTGTGGAGTCTCTGCGCCGTGATTTTTCGTTCGGTAAGAACGACAACTTCTTACTCTTTATGGACCCCTTCAACAATCAGACTACCGGATTTTCATTCGGGGCCAATGCCTATGGGGCCCAATGGGACGGCACCATGTACAATGGGGGCAGGGTAGACTTGAATTGGGACAGCAAATGGATTTCGAAAACAACCCGGGATGATAATAAATGGGTGTTTGAAATGGCACTTCCCTTTAAATCGATCCGATATGAAGAGGGCGTTACCGAATGGGGCATCAACTTCAGCCGGCTAGATCTTAAGTCAACCGAAAAGTCTAGCTGGACACCCGTTCCCAGACAATTTCCGACCGCTTCATTGGCCTATACCGGCACCCTGGTCTGGGATACCCCGCCGCCAGCGCCAGGGGTTAACTTCTCGATTATCCCCTATGTATTGGGTAACGTTAGCCGCGATATCGTAAACAATGGTGATACCGATTACGATGCCAAAATCGGGGGCGACATAAAGTTCAGCATTACCTCATCGCTCAATCTTGACCTGACAGTGAACCCAGATTTTTCGCAGGTCGAAGTTGACCGACAGGTAACAAATTTGGACCGTTTCGAACTTTTCTTCCCAGAGCGCAGACAGTTCTTTCTTGAGAACAGTGATCTTTTTGCAAATTTCGGTTATGAGACCATTCGTCCGTTCTTTTCAAGAAGAATCGGTTTGGGCGTTCCCATTCAAGCAGGCGCGAGGGTAAGCGGCAACCTTAACGAAAAGTGGCGCTTGGGCATTATGGATATGCAGACGGCCAAAGTCGATGAAACGGGACTGCCAAGTCAGAATTTCGCAGTGGTATCCCTTCAACGCAAAGTGTTCAGCAGATCTAGCATAGGTATGATGTTCGTAAACAAGCAATCACTCAATTACTCACAAGAAACCGACTCGCTTAAAACGGTATACCCCGAATACAACCGAAATATAGGAGTCGAGTACAATTTGGCATCCTCCGACAATCTATATAATGGAAAGATGTTTTTCCTCAAGTCTTTTGCGCCCGATGATAACAATAGTGGTATAACGCAGGCGGCGCATCTTGAATACAATAGTCGAAAATGGAACTGGCGCGTACAGGAAGAATGGGTGGGCAAAGATTATACGGCCGAGGTCGGTTATGTGCCAAGAAACGGGTATATCAACCTTACCGGATCGGTTGGGCACTTATTTTTTCCAAAAGGAGGAAAGATACTCAGCCATGGGCCAGAATTGAACGGTATATATTATTTTGACGAAAGCCTTAAACATACCGATCATACGGCCTATTTATTGTATTCTTTTGCGCTTCGGGATCGCAGCAATCTTAGTTTTTTTATTTCGGATGATTATGTGGAATTGCTATCGCCATTTGATCCAACGGGATTGCGAATGAATGAATTGCCCGTGGGTTCGAAACATAATTGGAATGCCTTTGGATGGATGTACGAATCAAAACCGCAAAGCCTCTTTACCTATACCTTCGACGCCCGTTTCGGTGGATATTACGCCGATGGCAATCGCACCAGCCTCACCTCTGAATTGGGTTATCGTTTTCAGCCCTATGTCAGTTTGAGCGCCAATTTGAATTACAATCATATCAGGCTGCCCGACCCATGGAACACCAATGAATTTTGGCTGATCGGGTCTGAAATAGACATAACCTTTACCAATAAACTGTTTTTTGCCAATCTTTTTCAGTACAACGAACAGTCAGGCAATTTCAACCTGAACTCAAGGCTGCAATGGCGATATGCACCCGCTTCCGACCTTTTCTTGGTGTACACCAATAATCAAATGATAGATCCTTTTATGCCGAGGGATTGGGCGTTGACCTTAAAGTTTACGTATTGGTTCAATAAGTGAGTTTATTATTCAGGCACTATGGATTTTCATTATTGTTCAGACTATGACGAGATGAGCTTACAAGCGACGGATTATCTAATTTCGGAATTGAAGAAAAAATCCGGACAATTATTAGGTGTCGCTACGGGAAATTCACCACTTGGTGTTTACCGGAAATTAAGATCTGAAATAAATCAACATCCTAAATACTTTGAAAAACTAAGGATCCTGAAATTGGATGAGTGGGTCGGTTTGAAGATGAGTGATCCAAGTTCATGCGAGTCATATATACAAAACAATATTCTAGAACCATTAAAAATCCCTTCGCAACGTTATACCGGTTTTCAGAGCGATCCTGAAGACTTAAAAGCGGAATGTGACCGGGTACAGGCTACAATCGAGCGCCAAGGCCCTATCGACCTCTGTATTCTAGGGCTCGGAAGAAATGGGCATATCGGTTTTATAGAACCTGCAGAAAGTTTCATGCCACATTGCCAAATTGCAGAGCTTTCTAAAATTTCCCGTGAACATGCAATGGTCGATACTTTAAAAAAAAAGCCGACTCATGGACTAACCTTGGGGATGGGCGACGTGCTTGCTTCGAAAAAAATAATATTACTTGTTACCGGAACCGGTAAGGAATCCGTCGTGCAAGCGCTGTTAAAAGGCCATATCAGCACTCGAATGCCCGCTTCGTTCTTATGGCTACACCCCAATGTGCAGTGCTATCTTGACAAATCAAGCTTTTCAGCAACCAAATAAGAAAGCGGTTTTTGAATAGTGAAGAAGACAAATTTTTGATAACTTGTAGGCATGACCCATGAATTGAAAAATATCATAAATGCTTTCAAGATTGCCCAAGAAGAGGGTTTGAAGACCATTTTGGCTACGGTCGTCGCGCTGAACGGTTCTTCGTACCGCGAACCCGGTGTGCGCATGTTGATCCGTGAGGATGGTAAAATGATCGGGGCGGTCAGTGGGGGCTGTGTCGAAAAAGAAGTGTTACGTCAGGCGCAATCCGTTTTTCAAGATGGCACGGCCAAAGTCATGACCTATGACGGCAGGTATCGTTTAGGCTGCGAGGGAATTCTATATATTTTATTGGAGCCCTTTGACCCTTCGCAAAGGTTCATTGCAAACTTTGAATCGGTCTTAAAAAAACGAATAAATTTCGAGGTGATATCCTATTTCTTATCCGAGGATGCATCCAATTCAGATTTTGGCTCGGTAATTAAATTGGACGGACAGCCCTTTTATTTACGAGATGGTTTTAAGGAAAATTCCGCTTTGCAACTTTTTAAAGAGGAAATGCCCCCGCTATTTAAATTAATGATCATCGGTTCGGAGCATGACGCGGTTCAACTATGCGGTTACGCCGCTTTGACCGGATGGGAAGTTACCATAGCGACCGTAGCGTCAGAGGAAAAAACCGTTTCGGACTTCCCAGGTGCCGTAGATTTCATTTCTGGTTTGCCCGAAGAACTTGATGTTACCGCTGTAGATGACCAAACGGCGGTAATCTTGATGACGCATAGCTATGTTAAAGATTTGAAGTATCTATTGCGGCTCAAGGGTACAAATGCCGTTTATCTTGGCATTCTAGGGCCATCGGCGCGACGTGAAAAATTATTGAACGAGTTTTTGGAAAGGTGCCCTGAAGTTTCCGATACTTTTTTTGATAGAATACATGGCCCATCGGGCCTCAACATCGGAGCTGAAACACCTCAAGAAATAGCAATTTCGATCATTTCCGAAATACTGGCGGTTACTAGGGGGCAAGATCCCATGCCGCTCAAAGACAAATCAGGGACCATTCATAGTACATGAAGTCAAATGTTGCCATTCTCATTCTTGCCGCCGGAGAATCTTCCCGAATGGGTAGTGCGAAACAATTATTACCCTGGAACAATACCACACTGCTAGGGCACGCCATGGAAACGGCAAAAAAAACCGCTTCGAAAGACGTTTTTGTAGTGCTGGGAGCCAATTCCGAAGAAATTCGAAATACCATTTCAAATGCAGATGTCCACATTCTTGAAAACAAGAATTGGGCCAAGGGAATGGGCGTTTCAGTGGCTACAGGGATTGCGTATATCTTGAAAGAGCATGAATCTTTGGACGGCGTTTTGATCATGCTTTGCGACCAACCCCTTATTTCATCGGATTATTTAAACCGGCTTCTTAAAATTTTCGAAGTGGGGAACTACGGCATCATTGCAACCAAGTACGGCAAAAAGAACGGAGTACCTGCAATTTTTGACAAGAAGTATTTTTCGATGCTATCAAGATTGAATGGAGACACCGGTGCAAAACATGTTCTAGATTGGTACAGGGGCGATACAAGGGTCATGGATCCCGGTGGTAAGGAACAAGATTTGGATACACCGGAAGACTACGAAAAACTATTTCAAGCTGATTGAGGGAGAGTGTTGACAAGCATTTGACCCCTTTGAATAATTTTAAAAAGCTTTTGGGAAGTGGATATAGGAAATTTTGGTATTTTCAGCCAATACTTCAAAAGTAAACGCCTTATGCCAAAAAAATGTCTTTTCCTTTTATCGTTTGTAGGTTTGATTTCATGGACAATGGAATCCCAAGAAATGGGATTTGAGGAATACAATCCCGCTTCCACACTGGTCGTACCGACAAACGAGGTCAAGAAAGCGAAATTCCCTTTTATAGATATCCATAGTCATCAAAGGGATATGTCTCCCGATGCCTTAAAACAAATGATCCAAGATATGGATGCCCTCAATGAAGGTTTAATGGTCAACCTAAGCGGCGGTTCGGGTGAAAGGATTAAATCGATGATAACAAGTATCAACGCGAACTATCCGAATCGTTTTGCCGTATTCGCCAATGTCGATTTTGATGGTGTGGGCAAGGCTGATTGGGCGGATAGAGCCGCCAAGCAGCTGGAAGAAGATGTAAAAGCAGGTGCCAAAGGTCTGAAGATCTATAAGAGCTTGGGATTGCGCTATAAAGATACCGATGGCAAGCGCCTGGCCATAGATGACCCTCGTTTAGACCCCATTTGGGCCAAATGCGGGGAGTTGGGAATACCTGTTTTGATACACGCCGCGGACCCGAAGTCCTTTTGGGATCCTATGGACAGTAATAATGAACGTTGGCTGGAATTGAAGACACATTCCCGTAGAAAACGTTCAGATACCGATCCTGCCCCGTGGCAACAGATAATAGATGAACAGCATCGCATGTTCAAAAAACATCCGAATACGAATTTCATCAATGCGCACATGGGTTGGTACGCCAATAATCTGGGTAGGTTAGGGGAGTTGATGGATGAAATGCCCAATATGTATGTGGGTATCGGAGCGGTCATTGCCGAATTGGGCCGGCAACCCAAGAATGCCGCAAAGTTCTTTGAAAAGTACCAAGACCGTATCCTCTTCGGTAAGGATAGTTGGAAACCTGAGGAATTCCCAACGTATTTCAGGGTACTTGAAACTGATGACGAGTACTTTCCCTATTATAAAAAATATCATGCCTTTTGGTCAATGTACGGTTTGGGGCTTTCTGATGAAATACTAAAAAAAGTGTATTACAAAAATGCGCTCAAGCTTCTGCCCAATGTCGACAAAAGTATTTTTCCCGCTGATTGATATTGCATGAACCAAAAATAGCTTCAAAGCATTTTTGACCCCTTCGATGTAAATTTCGTTGGCGCATCTTTGGTCAGTCGCCAGTACCTGGGCCAAGCCCAGTTTATAAGGCTTCTGGTCACGCTTTTTTGTCCCCTGAACAAAAAACCTCTCAAGAACTGTGATTTTTGAAGTCCGTTGGTTACTAATGCCATAAACCAATCCAAATTATGGACAAGGAATCGGAATTCGTCCGAATCATAAAAGAACATCAAGGAGTTATATTCAAGATAACCACTTTTTACACCGACAATAAAGTGGATCAGCAAGATCTATATCAAGACATCGTGTGCCAACTTTGGAAATCGTTCGATTCTTTTCGAAGAGAGGCCAAAATCAGCACTTGGATGTATCGTGTCGCAATGAATACGGCGCTTACCAAGCTCAAAAAAAATAAAAAAAGAGGGTACTCGGTTTCTATGGACAAAATTATTGTCGAAGAGACCGGCAATCACGATGCTGAATTTGAAGAGCGGTTGAAAATGTTATATGAACAGATCGGACAATTAAATATTCTTGAAAAAGGAATCATGTTATTGCTCTTGGAAGGCAAAAAATATGAGGAAATAGCAGAAATAACAGGACTTACACCGAGCAATGTCGGAACCCGGATCTCTCGAATAAAAGGAAAATTAAAATCACGTCTTAAAGCATGAAGCTATGGAAATAGAACAACTACAGGCCGCTTGGTCACAGATGAGCAATGAATTGGAACAACAAAAAAAACTAACTGATAAGATTATTATGGAAATGACGCAACAGCGCTATTCGAACAAGTTCAGAACCATTTCATTTTATGAAACCATCGGGGCTGCCATCTGCTTTTTGAATGCCATTTATATTCTTGTCAATTTTTTTAAACTAGATACTTGGTATTTAATTACTTGCGGCATATTTACATTGGCTTTTTTGATCGTAATGCCTATTCTAGTATTGAGGTCATTAAAAAAAGTTAGGAATCTGAATATTTTGAACAGGACATATAAAGAAACGCTTGTATCCTATACAAAGGAAAAGAAAGTTTTGTTAAAAATTCAACAATTCGGAACCTACTCAAGTTTCATCTTAATGTTTACCACCGCCGCCGTATTCTCAAAGCTATTCAATAACAAGGATTTTTTTCTGGTCGACCGAAATATTTGGTACTACGGGGGCATCGGGCTGGCCGTAACTTTCATTTTTTTCTTCACCAAATGGGGATATAAAAGCTATAAAAATATTACCGATTCGGCTGAGGAAATTCTAAAGGAATTGGATGATTAGCCAAATCTTCAACGTTGTAAAACCAATTGTTTATCTACGTAGTCCAAGATCAACATCCAGTTCATTTTTAGAATAAGGGCAGCGGTAGGCACGTTATCGTCTTCGATGGCCGAAATAATACCATCATGCTGGTTGTCCGACTTATCGTAAATGGACTCATCTGACATCAGGGCCATTTCGTAAAAGAAAACGCGGGTTTTCAAATCGGCAAGTATTTGCTGGGCAAGAGCATTTTCATAATGACGGGTAAGCAAGCGATGAAATTCAAGTTTTGCGGTAATACGACCCAAAGTATCGTTGGCCGATTTGAATGCCGTTTGTGCCTTGCGAAGTCCTTCGACACAGGTAGGGAAGAAGACCGAATTTTCAATGGCCATAACTTCAAGGTCAGCTACCAATTCGTATAGGTCCTTGGCCTCATTACGATTGGGTTCGGCAATAATAAACCCCCGATTAGGCACGGCTTCGATAATTCTTGATTGTTCCAACTGCGTCAGCGCCTCGCGTATAGGGGTAACACTTACATTCAGTTGACGCGACAATGCCGCTAAATTGATTGTCTTGCCACCTTTTAATTTACCGCTCATCATCTGTTGAAGCAGATGTTCACGTACTTGGTCCCTCAAAATTTTCTTGCCGGCCATTGTCACAAAGATAATGAATCGTATACGATTTACTTAGTATTCTAACGTCAACGACCAAGTTTTATTAAATGCTTTGAGAGAAAAAAGCCTTTGCATACCTTTATACTTATGACAGTAATTGGATATTCAGGTACTCCGTTAGTGAAAAAATTGGGCATTAAAGCGGGGTTTTATGTTATTTTCTCAAATGAACCTTCTCACTATCAAAAATTACTGGTCGGTTGTCCCGAGGTTTGTCCCATACTGGAAGAAAAACCCGAAACGGCCGACTTTATTCACCTTTTTTGTGTGGAAATGACCCAATTTTATGAAGATTCCTTTCGACTAAAACCTTTGCTCAAGAAAGATGGTATGTTATGGGTCAGTTGGCCAAAAGGCAGTTCTAAGATAAAAACCGACCTCTCACGCGATGGCATACGCAATTTTCTTCTAAAGAACGGATTGGTAGATGTGAAAGTATGTGCGATCGATAACGATTGGAGCGGTCTGAAATTTGTTTATAGGGTAAAAGACCGTAAATAGCGATTTGTACCGATTTTATCGCAAAGTATTTGCATCGAATTGAATACAAAGCTATCTTTGAAATATTACCCCTTAGATAAGGCAAAGAGTATTTTGCCTTGTGGTAACTGTTATTGTTCCGCTGAATAAATTGCTTAGGCTTACGATCGTAAAGTTTTCCTTTTCCTTGCACGTTAATTTAGTATTTCAATGGCAACCGCCCCCTTGGTGCGTAAATCATTATTAACAAAATTTAGAGTAAATGGCGAGAGCACAAGAAACCTTTGGAAAAAAAGAACGCGAAAAAAAGCGCCTGAAGAAGCGTGAAGAGAAGCAGAAAAGAAAAGAGGCGCGAAAATCCAATGCTACAGGTGGGGGACTGGAGAATATGTTGGTATATGTCGATGAGAACGGTCATTTTACAGATACTCCCCCAGACCCCGCCAAGAAGGTAAAGATCGATGCGGAAAGTATTGTTTTAGGAATTCCTAAAAAAGAAGAACAGGAGCCTGAAGATCCCGTTAGAAATGGCAAAGTTTCCTTTTTTGACCACTCCAAAGGGTTTGGGTTTATCATCGATAGCGAGAACTCGGAGAAATATTTCGTACATGTAAGTGGTCTGATCGACGAGATTGATGAAAACGATAAGGTTTCTTTTGAATTGGAAAAAGGCATGAAGGGCCTCAATGCGGTTCGGGTCAAAAAAACATAAAAAGACCTAAATTCATCGATAATATATTAATAGTCGGGCTATTGGTTTAACTTCTACAAAATCACGTTATATCCTGCGTGATTTTTTTATTTATCTTTAGAAAGTTTCATTTAGTTTATGCGATCCCATACTTACCAATGTTAATGTAACCTTTTGAAATTACCACTATCGGATTTTAATGAAGGTGTAGGTTTTCTGAAAAAGCACTTTATGTTGGGCAATACTCTATTCCGCAAGATTCTTAATTTATTGACCATCCTGATTGGAGTGGTCGAGGGTTACGGACAAATATCTACGTGTGCCGAACTCACCTTTCCTATCGATGGCGCTGTTGGAGTTTCGATAACAACAGATTTGGAATGGCAACAAGTGACGGAAGCTTCAGGTTACCTATTATCCGTGGGAACATCTCCTGGTGGCACCGAGATCCTAAATGCCGTTGATGTTGGCAACGTCGACACTTATGATCTAGCCAACGAGCTTCCATCACTTCAAATGATTTATGTGACCATAACTCCTTATGACGGTGTTGGCAATTTTGGCGACTGCCCTGAAGAAGTATTTACCACAGGCGGAGCGGTACCACCCCTATGTACCGAGATAATCAACCCTACCAATGGCGATCAATTGGTTTCGGTTACTGCCAATATCACATGGATTCGCGACTTCGGCGCATCGGGCTACCGCATGACCATTCGTGAGAACGACCCAAATGGAATCGTTGTATTGAATAACGAAGATGTGGGCAACGGCACCAATTTTAAACCACCCGATTTTAAACCTCGAACACAATATTTCGTCACAATTATACCCTACAATGATTTTGGTCCGGCGTCGGGGTGCGATCCAATTTCATTCACAACAGGAGATGGTCTTCCATTGCCTTTTTGTACAGAATTACTTTCTCCTGAGGATGGCTCTGTCGATGTTCCCGTAGATACAGATTTACAATGGGCCGCAGTATCCAATGTAGACGGGTATTATGTTTCCTTGGGCACCACCCCCCGAGGTACTGATATCGTAAACCAAGAAGACGTTGGCAATGTCACGACCTATGAGTTGTCTGGAAACCTGCCCATAGGCCAACGCATTTATGCCCTGATAATACCATATAAAGGGCAATTGCGCGCAGAAAATTGTATAGTTACTTCCTTCACGATCGAGGGGCCATCATCAGATGATTTGATAGAAATTGCACCTAATTTCTTCACGCCCAACAATGATAGCTTTAACGACGAATGGATCGTGCGATCTTCCCAGAACATTACGGTTCTGAATATTTACATATTCGACCGTTTCGGAAAGTTATTGAAACAATTGGCTCCCGACCAGCCATGGGACGGTACCGTAAATGGCCGACAGCTTCCTGCCAATACTTATTGGTTTGCCATTGATGTATTGAACGCCCCTCCTCTCCAAGGTTACATGATGCTAAAGCGTTGACCTAAGAAATTATAAACTCCATAATTCATTTTTTCTTTAAGAATCCATGTTTAGGCACTACATACCTATCCTTTAATGTTAAACTATGTCTCCTACGTCGATCGGTACCGCGAACAACACACTAAAAACTCGAATATTTACGTTAGTAGCCTATAACCCACAAATATTTATGAAATGAAACAATTTAGTAGAATTGTGAAATTAACGGTTTTCCTAAGTATAGGTTCACTATTTATAATAGGATGTAGCAAGGATGAAACGACCTATACAGAGGGCCAGGAACTCTCGAACACCGAATTGAAAACTATCCTTGAAACCGATGATCTCTCCAGTATAGCAGACAACGCACTTTCTGAGCTTTACATGAATAGGGGCAATAGCGCAAAATCGGCAAAAGCCGTGGAATGCTATTCGGCCGTATATTCCGAGACAGGCTTTACCGCTACTTTTGAGAATTGTAATCTAAATGGTACGGATAATATTAATGGTACCTTATCGGTCGTTTATGAAACATCTGAGGGGTCGGCGGCCTTTACGGCCACCTATACCGATTTTTATGTAGGTGCCACCAAATTAAGCGGAACGAGAAGTTACGTGGTTACCAGTAATAATGAGCAGGGAAGCATCTCTTTGGCAATAACAAGCAACATGACCATTACTATGGAAGACGAGTCGACCATTGCCGAAAGTGGCACAAGAACTTTCGGACTTCACTTAGGCGATAGTTTTGAAACCACAACCTATACCATAGAAGGCAATTGGACCTTGGAAACCAATGGCAATATATACAAAGTGGCCATTGGTTCCGCATTGTCGGGTAACTGGGCATGTGCCTATGTCAATGAAGGCACTATGACCGTCGAGAAGAACGGTTTGGTAGTAACCGTTAATTTTGGTGATGGTACATGTGATGATATGGCGCAATTAACCTATCCCAATGGAGCAACAGAAGACATTTCATTAAAAGATTAGCAATTTAAATAGCTATAAGAAAAGCCCCACCGTAATCGGATGGGGCTTTTTCTTTGGTTTCCATTTGATAAATAAAATAGTTAAGAAAAAGGACGAGGCGCAAGCGTAAATCTGTGTATTTTTAAAGAATATCAACAAACTTTAAAATTTACCGGTTTATGAAAAATGTGGCTAAAACCTGTATTGGTCTTTTATTTCTATTTGTCATTGTCCCTAATGTCGAGGGTCAAGAAGATGTTTTAAAACAACTTCAGGAAATTGCGGTCGTGGACCAGAAAGTAATGATGCCCATGCGCGATGGCATTCGTTTGTCCACAGATATATATAGACCCAAAGCACCTGGCAAATATCCGATCATATTTTCCAGGACTCCATATAATTTCAATTCATGGGGAGATGGCGAACAAAGAACAAGGACCGCACAAAGAGCTTATGAAGCGGTAAAAAGAGGTTATGCCTATGTTGTACAGAATGAGAGGGGACGCTATTATTCGGAAGGGGAGTGGGATATTTTAGGCACGCCCCTGACCGATGGATACGATGCCTTTAGTTGGATGAAAGATCAACCATGGTCCAATGGCAAAATAGGCACTTTGGGGTGTTCATCAACCGCAGAATGGCAGATGGCAGTGGCGGCTCTTGACCATCCTTCGCATGCGGCTATGGTACCACAGGGGTTTGGAGCCGGTGTCGGACGGGTCGGGGATTATTTTGAACAAGGCAACTGGTATCGGGGCGGGGCGGAACAAATGTTGTTTATTGCATGGTTGTACGGGGTGGAACATGACAAATTTAAACCGAGGATTCCAGAAGGTGCGACTCAAGAAGATTTGATCCGTATATCGCGTTTCTATGATCTTGCCCCTGAAAATCCCCCGGTAGACATGAAAGAAGCACTGGCACATCTTCCTATTCAGGATATTCTCAAGAACATTAATGGCAAAAGGGAAATTTTCGATAAAATGGTACGCAGAACACCAAATCATGAAGATTGGTACAAGGGCGGACTTTACCATGACAATATGGATTTTGGAGTGCCAAGTTTTTGGTTCGCCTCTTGGTACGATGTTTCTATTAGTCCGAATCTAGCCCTGTTCAACCACGTTCGTTCGAATGCAAAGAATCCCGAAGTACGTGATAATCAATATTTGGTTATCGCACCAACTTTACATTGCGCATATACCCGGGCTACCGAAAATACGATAGTGGGAGAACGTAACGTTGGAGATGCCCGACTGAACTACGATGAACAAATCTATGACTGGTTCGATCTATGGCTCAAAGATGAAAAAAACAATTTTAAGAAGAACACCCCAAGGGTGCAGTATTATACCATGGGGAGCAATAAATGGCAAGCGTCGGAAACTTGGCCCCCTGCAACTGCAAAACTGACCACCTACTACTTGAATAGTGAAGAGGGCGCCAACAGTATTTTTGGTGATGGTATCTTGTCAACCGATGAACCTGCCGAGAGCGAGTCATACGATGCCTTTGTCTACGACCCGATGAATCCCGTGAATTCATATGGTGGAAACGTTTGCTGTACGGGCAATGCCGTAAAAGGAGGTTCTTTTGATCAACGTGTAATGGAAACTCGGAACGACATTTTGGTATTTACGACGGAGCCTTTAGAAGAAGGTACGGAGGTTTCCGGGTTTATCGAATCGACACTTTATGTGTCTTCCGATGCCAAGGATACCGACTTTACCATCAAATTGATCGATGTTTATCCCGATGGAAGGGCATACAATTTAGATGAAACGATTCAAAGGGCACGTTATCGTGAAGGATACGATAAAGAGGTGTTTATGGAAAAAGAAAAGGTCTACAAAATTGACCTGACTCCAATGTCGACAAGCAATTATTTTGAAAAGGGACATCGTATTCGGGTCGAAATTTCAAGTAGCAATTTTCCACGTTTTGCCCGAAATCTGAATACTGGGGGTAAGAATTATGATGAAAAGGATGGTGTTGTTGCCCATAACCGGGTATATCACTCCAAAAAATATCCCTCACAGATTCGATTGCCGATGGTAAGGTAAGCTTGGCACAAGACTTGTGGCTTTTCAAGCAAAACCGGTTTAGGATGAATAATCTCAAAATACTAATATTTTTTGCCTTGGCGTTCAATTTGGCACATGGTCAAACGAAATCGGAGATAAAAGAAGCTCAGTATGCCAAAATAAAAGAATTGATCGCTTCAGGTGAGTTTGTTTTTGTAGCGGATCGGGCCATACCAAGGGGAGGGTCAAGCATAAGTTTGGTAACCAACCCCAATTATCTAAAGGTCGTCAAAGATTCCACCACGGCCTATATGCCTTTCTTTGGTGAACGGTTCGCTGGTGGTGGTTTCGGAGAACCAGGGGCAATTACCTTCGAAACCATTATCGAGGATCTAGTGGTTCACTATAATGACAAGAAGGACAAAATTACTTTTAAATTCAGTGCCAATAACGATTATGACCGCTTTGGGCTGGTCTTGGAAATAGGTCGGTCGGGTTGGGCCAATTTACGTATTAGAAGTATTGATAGAAGTACGATAGGTTATTACGGCCGTGTTATGAAGGTGGAAAATAATCCGGCGAACCCTTAATCTTTTTCCAGAACTTCCAATAGGGCCTCATAGCTGGTGATTTGCGTAAACAATTTGCCCCCGATATTTAAGATCGGCGTAGTTAGCGAATCAATGGGATTGGTACTGCCCAAAGCGCCTTGAAGCTGCGATTGCATATCGGGCCTGGCTTCCAAATTATGTTGCGAAAAATGGTATTTTCCATTTTGAAGCGGGTTTATCAAACTGTCGCAAGAAGTACAGTTTTTAGGTAAATACACAATAATCGGCTTCTTAGGTTTGATTTTGACTTTTTCAAACTCTTTTTTCAAGGCACGGTTCGAGAGACTATCATTTATCTCAAGTTCATAAGAATATGATGGTTTCTTACCACGAACCAGCACTATTGTTTTCAAATGTACTTTTGATGTTGCAGGAACCCGAATTGGTCTTGGACGGGCCCTACTTTGTCTAAAGTTATTTCCTGTAATCGTAATCGTTACATCAAAGTCCTGATCGTTTTCATTAATGGCATAAAAAGCCAATCGATTCGGTATTTCTTCAGTGACCACTTTTATAGGTCTTTCCTGTCCCATGGCCGGCATTGTCAGAATCAGGAACAACATTGGTAAGTATATTTTCATCTTCCCTAAATTAAAAGCACCAAATCAATCAGCTTAATTTGCGCCTATTGTGTTATCGATTCCTCAAGATATAAAAATAATCGAGTACCGTTCAATTGTTGCATGCAATTTGGGCCTTATGGATCTTTTTATCCATAAACTACATTTTTCGTATCGATACGCTCGTTAAATTGACAGTTATTCTTAATATTGACTTGCAATAACCTACCATCTTGATCAGTATGGACCGACCCACAAATCCGACCTTGATAATATTGGCCTTCTTCGCGATTTATGTCATTTGGGGTTCTACGTATTTGCTCAATAAGATAGCCGTTACCGAGCTTCCCGCTTTCATGTTGGCGGGATTGCGATTTGTTGTCGCCGGAATTCTTATTCTCATTATCGCCAAGATTATGCGACTGCATATATTGATCAATTGGCGGCAATTCTTCAACACGATAATAGCGGGTTTTTTATTCCTCAGTTTTGGAAATGGGGTAGTGGTCTGGGCATTGAAGTTTGTCGACAGTGGTTTTGCCGCTTTGGAGATTTCCGCGCAACCGCTCTTGATACTGCTCCTTATGAGAGTGTTGCAGGGCAAAAAAATTCAATTGATGTCCGTGGTAGGGGTCGTATTGGGTTTCATCGGAATTTATCTATTGGTCAGTCAAAAAGAAATCATTCGTCAAGAAGGCTCAGTTTTGGGAATGTTTCTGATTTTTCTGGCGATGCTCAGTTGGGGCTATGGCAGTTTGTTCGTGTCCAAGGCCGATCTACCTAAAAACTATCTGGTCAACACCGGTTATCAAATGCTCACCGGAGGTGGTTTGATGCTGTTATTCAGTCCCATCATTGGTGAAAAATGGACATCTCCCGTATCTTGGAGTACCGAAGTGCAATTGTCAATGCTATTATTGATTCTTTTCGGCAGTATCGTAGCCTTTACCGCCTTTAATTATCTGCTGCAGGTAGTATCTCCCGAAAAAGTAGCTACATCGACCTATGTAAATCCGATCATTGCACTTATTCTGGGATGGTATTTTTTGGATGAACAAATCACCTTGCAATCCATTATTGCGGCAATCGTTTTATTGACCGGAGTCTACTTTATAAACACAAGAAAAAAATTAGTACTTTTTTCAAGATTTTCAGGCAAACTATCTGAAAATAAATAATGGACCCCTATATTACTTAAAACAGCACAAAATGAAAAAAACGGTTTTATTGACAATATTCATTTTAACGATTATGGGGTGCAAGTCGCAAAACACCGTATCTCTGTTTAATGGAAAAGACTTGACTGGCTGGCATATCGATGTGCCTAAAATGGATAGCATTCCCGATGCGAGAAACCCCTTTATTGTCAGAAATGGTATGTTGGTAAGCCTCGGCACCCCACAGGGTCATGTTATTACCGACAAGGTTTATCGTGATTTTCGCCTACAAATCGAATACCGTTTTGCCGGGGAACCCGGTAATTGCGGCGCCCTTGTTTTCGCTTCAACGCCAAGGTCTTTGTATAAAATGTTTCCCAAATCGATCGAAGTACAAATGATGCATGAAAATGCCGGGGATTTTTGGTGTATTGTCGAAGATATTACCGTCGACAATATGCTCGCTCGAAGAGGCCCAAAAGAGGAATGGGGAATTACGGAAGGCAAAAAAAGAAGAATATTGAACCTCACCGACGACTCCGAAAATCCCGTAGGGGAGTGGAACTATATGACCATCGAATGCTTGAATAGCGAGGTCAAGGTTTGGCTAAACGGAGATTTGGTGAATCACGGTTACAATGCCACCGCGAGTGAAGGCCAAATTGCTTTACAAGCTGAAGGTTCAGAAGTAGAATTTCGAAAAGTGGCACTTACGCCCATAAGTACGTTGAGCGATTCAGAGCCTGAATAATATGTATTGAACAAATCAAAAAAGGGGCGCTATCATACGATAACGCCCCTTTTAATTCAATTGACGGCCAGAACCGACTAACGGTTAAAATTTCTGGATTGACTCCATAATGCCCTTTTGCTGTTGCTCAAGGTAGAAAAGTATTGTCCGGTTCTCGATTCTGTTACCGTTTGTGTGAATGATGCTTTCATGACTTTTGTTTTTAGATTGATGATTGATGATGAAATCGGTATTAGCGATTAAAATTTCTGAACTGTGACCACTGAGCCCTTTTACTGTTGCTCAAAGTTGAAAAATATTGTCCGGTTCTTGATTCTGTTACTGTTTTTGTGATAGAAGCTTTCATAATTTTTAGTTTTTAAGATTGTTGTTAATTCCGTTGTTCTTGTTCTTTTGGCTGTACCAATGATCGGTCGCCCAGCCAAGGTCCATTGTATAATATATCTTAGGACGTAATTGATGTTGATATAAAGTTTCCATGATGTTTGTTTTTGATTGACTTACAACTAGAAGACGACGGAAGGATAATTTTGTTACAGTACTATGTTATAAAAGGTACTATATTAATTAAACTTTAACATATTGAAATAAGATATATTCACTTACTAAATTGATTATCAATTACTTATTGTTTTTTACATTTTTAACGTTCTTTTCATGATTTTGTACTTATCTTAGAAAAATGAGATGCTTAAACCTATTTTTGCCGTTCATATTTCTGCTTGTCGGAGCAGTTCAAGCGAAGGCCCAATACAATGAATCGGACTGGAAAGATCGTGACACATGGATGAAGGTGCCACAACTTTTTGAATTGGCCGGAATAGGAGAGGGGGCCACCGTTGCGGATATTGGATGCCATGATGGATATTTAAGTTTTCACCTCGCCAAAGCCGTTGGAAAAGATGGTAAAGTATATGCCGTTGATGTTCAGGAGTATCGTCTTGATAAACTAAAGGAGCATATTGAGCAACGGAACACGACCAATATAAAGGTCGTTTTGGGCGATTATGACAATCCGAAACTTCCTGAGGGCATGTTGGATATTGTATTTGTTGTGGACACCTATCATGAGATGGATGATTACATGAAAATCCTTTCCCATATTAAAAAAGCTTTGAAGCCTGATGGTCGTATCGTTCTACTTGAAAAGCTGAAAGACCCCCAAAGGGGTAAAAGTAGGGAAGCCCAGGCAAATGCCCATACGCTGGCGGCCAAGTATGTGAAGAAAGAATTAGAGGAAGCAGGCTTTGCAATTTTAAAGGAAGTCCCGGATTTTGGAATCTGGAACCATGAATCGGAGAAACACATGTGGATTTTGGTAGCCGAAAAGTCTTCTGTAGAGTAGGTAGGAAAGGCTCTTAATCAAAAGCAGGCCAATATTCCCTTATTTTTTTTCGTAAAAAAGCGACACTTCGCTCCAATTGCTCCATCCCATCCACACCATCTTCAATACTGACCCATCCATCAAAACCGACACGTTTCAATTCTTTGAAAATTGCATCGTAATCATTAAGTCCCTTTCCAATTTCACCGTGACTCAATCTTTTTGCATACCCAATGGAGCCCCCTTCTTCCTTTCTTAGGTCTTCGATAGTGCCTTCGGTCAGGTAGCGATCGCTCGCATGCATTGTGACCACACGATCCGACACACGGTACAAAAGTTCCAAAGGGTCTTCCCCGGCCAAAAACGTATTGCTAGGATCGTAGTTGACGCCAAAATTTTGGTGTTCGATACTATTGACCAACTGACAAAAAACATCCATTTTTTGCGCGAATTCAGGATATTCCCAAAAATCGTCCTTATAATGGTTCTCCAAAATTAATGTAATTCCATACCGCTCGGCCAACGGTAGGCACGCTTCGATACATTCTTTCGCCAAGCCAACTCCTTCGTCTATCGATAAATCAGGGCGGCGCTGACCGGATAGCACCCTACAATATTTTCCGCCAAGAACATGGGTCATCTCGATCCAATTCTTTTGCTTTTGTATTTCCTTTTCCCTGAAAGATGCTTCCGGATGTGTAAAATCGGGCGAACAACACAACATCGGTATTGTCTTGTTGTACGATTCGACTTCCTTTCGAAAACGATTCCAATTCGATATATCGGCCATTTCCAAGAAACCGGCATACCATTCCAAACCGTGTACGTTCAGCTTGCCGGCCAGATCGATCCATTCGGAAACTTTCATGGTTCCGTCCTTACAAAGCTCCTGCATGAACGCTTTTGGAAATACTGCTAGTCTTGGCAAAATATTGGTTTTTTTGATTAAGGATTATTATTTTTTAGGAGGGTTTCGCCCTATCATAGGAAACTGTTCCACCTCGATTACCTGTCCACTAATAGGTCCTGACTCGTCCGCCATCAAATAAATGGCCGCTGTCGCCAGCTCTTCAGGTTTAAACAGGCGTTTTGCAGGTGCAAAGACATCGGGAAGTTTTTTATACCAATCTTCAGGCATACCTTGTTCGCGTTGGTTTATGAGTTCGTGCTCGGTCAAGATCCACCCGGGATTGATTTGGTTCACCCGCACACCATGCTCACGAAAAAGACTATCGCCCAAATTCCGGCTCATGGTCATCAATGCGCCTTTTGAAATACTATAGGCCAATAAGTTGGGCTCCCCGCTCCACGAATTTATAGATCCGATATTGACCACACAGCCCTTGGTTTTTATCAAATAGGGGAGTGCGGCCTGAATAATTGCAAATGGAGCTATCGTGTTTACCGCCAACATACGCTCCAAATAGGGTACCGTAGTGGTTTTCATGTTCGATGAAGCGACGATTGCCGCATTGTTTACCACGGCGTCGAGCTTGCCAAACGCTTCGATCGCCTTCTGAACCAGATATTCGGGCGCATCGGCTTCGGTGATATCAATGGTATGGTGCACTGCGTTTGAAGCGCCCAATTCTTCGAGTAAAGGTTCTGACAGTTCTTCGCGCAATCCGTTAAGTACTACTTTGGCCCCTTCGGCGACACATCGCCTTGCAATGGCCCTGCCAATACCGGTATAGCTCCCGGTAATCAGAACTATCTTATCTTTTAAACGCATTTTTAAACTGGTTTTAATACACTTTTTACGACTTTGCCCGAGTGCATTTGTTCAAAGGCTTCATGCCAGTCCGTAAGGCTCCAAACGCCTCCGATTATGGGTCTGACATCCAAAATTCCTGAGGATAACAAAGAGATTACCTTTTCCCAAATGGGCCAATTATGGCTAAAACTACCCTGTAGGCGCACATTTTTTTGTACAAGCGGGTCAAGTGAAAAATCCAGAGGTTTGGGTCCCCATCCCACTTTGGTAATCTGTCCATTCGGTCGAACCCACTGTAAAGCCATCTTTAAAGTAGCACTGACCCCAGCGGCATCGATTACGCAATCAACACCTAGACCGTCATATTTCATTGCCCATTCGTAGGCGTCACCGACGAGGGCCTCGCAGCCGAATTGTTTCGCTATTTCCAAACGTGTATTATCGGTTTCCAACCCAACAATTGCTACTTCCGCTCCACATAACCGGGCAATGGCCGCACACAGTATGCCTATGGTGCCGGGACCAATGACGAGCACCCTATCACCTGGATTGATGTTCGAGTTCATGACAACGGCATTATAGGCTACTGAACAAGGCTCTGTTAGACAAGCTTGTTCAAAAGAAAGGTTTTTCGGCACCGCATGTAGGCATCGCGCAGGTACTTTTACAAATCGGGTCATGGCCCCGTTCACCCCATAGCCAAAACCTTTTCGCGTCGGGTCCAAGTTATAAAGTCCTTGTCGCGACATGGGGTTGTTCATATCGATTACCGCAGCGGTTTCGCTAACTACCCTGTCTCCCTCGTTCCAACCTTCTACCCGTTTTCCAAGTTCGACGATATGGCCTCCGAATTCGTGTCCGAGTACCACGGGATAATTAACGGGCCAACTATGGTCGCATGTCCACTGGTGCAAATCGCTCCCGCAGACACCGACATTAGCGACCTCAAGCAAAATATCGTCTTCGCCGATTTCGGGTCTTGGTATTTCCCGAATTTCTACACTTCCTTTTTTTGGGGCAAAATTGACAACTGCTATTGAATTCATTTAGTTGATTTTAAACATCGGAATAGGCGTGGATCTTTTGGCAGATCAATCGCAACGAACTTTCGAGGTCGCCGTCAGCGGTACGAAAAGCATCCGCATCTATGGTAAGGGGAGCACCTAGCACAACCAAGGGCGCACCATATTCAGGACAGCGAATGGCCTGTTCCAAGGACAGGCCTCCCACTGCTTGTACGGGAATCTTGACCGCATCCACGACTTCTTTTAATTGATCCAACGGACTCGGCATTGGCTTTCCTTGGGCCGCAATACCCCTCCGCTCGTCATACCCAATATGGTGGACGATGAAATCACATCCTAGTTTTTCGAGCATCTTGGCACCTTCTATCATGTCAGGGCAACCTAAATTATCGCCCATTACCTTGACATTGAAATCTTTTCCCGCTTGCACTACGACTTTTATAGTCTCTTCATGGGCCCTGGCCATGACCACGACATGGGTAGCGCCAGCCTTGGCCATCATTTCCACTTCCAAATAACCGCCATCCATGGTCTTCAAATCGGCTACAATCGGTGTTTGTGGGAAAGCTTCCCGTAATTTGCGCACCCCGTGAAGTCCTTCTGCCAAAATAAGTGGCGTACCGGCCTCCAACCAGTCGACACCGGCACGAAGGGCCATTTCCGCAGTTTTAAGGGCTTCATCGATATTGGTAAGGTCCAGGGAAATCTGTACGATTGGGTTCATTTGATAAATATACCATTTTGTACAATTGAAACCGCATGGGTACACATCGTATTTGGTAACTTTAGAAGCCAATAATACATTTTACATAATGAAAACTCGAAAGTTGGGATATAGCGATTTGAATCTAACAACCTTAGGCCTTGGCACATGGGCCATGGGCGGCGGCGATTGGAAATTTGGTTGGGGCCCTCAAGATGATCAAGCCTCCATAAACGCGATCCATGCGGCGCTTGACCAAGGCATCAATTGGATCGATACCGCTGCGATTTACGGACATGGAAAGTCTGAAGAGGTAGTCGGCAAGGCCATAAATGGAATTAGGGATTCGGTCATCATTGCTACCAAATGTGGCCGTATTTGGGAAGGCAATAGCAAAGAAATAGGGAAATCGTTAAAAACGGATAGCATCCGTAGGGAAGTGGAAGCGAGCCTCAAAAGGTTGAATATTGATGTAATCGACCTATATCAAATTCATTGGCCCGAGCCCGATGCGGAAATCGAAGAAGGGTGGCACACAATTTCAAATCTTATTAAAGAAGGCAAAATTCGTTACGGCGGGGTCTCGAATTTCAACCTAGATCAGTTGAAAAGGGCCCAGGCCATTCATCCTATTGCTTCGTTACAGCCACCATACAATATGCTTCGACGTGAAATCGAAACCGATATTATCGACTATTGTCGGGAGAATCAGATTGGCATCGTTGCTTATAGCCCTATGCAGGCGGGCCTATTGACGGGTAAATTTACAGAAGATAGGGCCAGGAGCCTGCCCGATTCCGATTGGCGAAGCAGACATCCGTTTTTTAACGGGCGCCAATTGGAAATCAATCTTCAAATGGTCGAAGAGCTGCGCGAAATAGCCAATGCGGCAAAGATTTCACTGGCACAACTTTCATTGGCTTGGGTACTTCGTCATAAAGAAATGACTTCGGCCATAGTCGGGGCCAGAAACCCGGCACAAATAGAAGAGACGGCTAAGGCGGCCGCTATAGAATTGGATTCGGCACAAATAGACCGAATAGAGAAAATATTGGCCAATAGGGAGCAACTATTGACCAATGATCAATGAGGCCAAATAAGCTTTAATACGCCAAAGTTGAAGGTATATATTTCAATATTCTTTATATTTAAGCAAAATACTGGTCGACCAATTTATAGCACGGTCAATATCGAAGGAAATAAATATTTAAGTACATGAAGAGTATCAAAAAAAATGAGGAAGCGAATTCGGGAAGAAGGGATTTCTTAAAAAAATCGGGTATGGCCATAGTAGGGGGATCGTTGGTTTATCCCTCTCCGATTTTTGCGACTGGCAGCCCCTCCGTTGACAATGTGCTGAAAGTCGGTCTTATCGGCTGTGGAGGCCGTGGTACCGGAGCGGCATCACAAGCCTTGATGGCGGATCCCAATGTTATTTTGACTGCCATGGGCGATATTTTTGAAGACCGCCTGGAAAGTTCGCTTATGGAACTCAACAAGATCAAACCAGAACAAATAAAATTGGAGGCTGCCAATAAGTTCATTGGTTTTGATGCCTATAAAAAAGTGATTGATTCAGGTGTCGACATTGTACTCTTGACCACACCACCGGCATTTCGTCCGGATCATCTTATCGCGGCCATTGAGGCCGGAAAACACGTTTTTTGCGAAAAACCGGTTGCCGTCGATATGCCGGGCGTTCGAAAAGTGATTGCGGCCGCCAAGGAGGCCAAGAACAAAAACTTGAACATTGTTTCAGGTTTCTGTTTTAGATATGACAACGCCAAGCGCGCACTTTTTGGTAAAGTATTGAATGGCGATGTAGGCGAAATCAGATCGATTTCGACTTTTCGCTACGGTTGGGGGGCCTGGTACAAAGAGCGCCAACCCGATTGGACCGATATGACCTATAAAATGCGCAACTGGTATTATTACAATTGGCTTTCCGGCGATTTCAATGTCGAGCAGGCCATACATAGTATTGACATGATGTCTTGGGCCATGGGCGATGTCATGCCCATAAAGGCAATAGGTTCCGGGGGGCGACAAGAACGCACCGACAAAAAATATGGCAACATTTATGATCATTTTGCTGTGGAATTCGAATATGAGAACGGTGCCAAAGGATATCATTTTACAAGACAGCAAAACGATACTGCCCGTAGAAACAGTGTTGATATTTTTGGCAGCGATGGCAATGCAATGATCCAAGTGGGAAGACAGTATGAGCTAAAAGGAAAGGAAAATTGGAACTACCGTGGCGAGAAGAACAACATGTACCAAACCCAGCACGACGAACTCGTTGCCGCCATTAGAAATGGTAAGTCTATCAATGATGGTGAATTTATGGCGAAAAGTACCATGTTGGCTATTTGGGGCCGTATGGCCGGTTATACCGGTCAAGAAATCACCTACGACCAAGCCTTTAATTCGACCGAATCCCTCGGGCCCGAGATCGATCAATATGCCTGGGACTTCGAATGGCCCACACCTCCTATTGCCATACCGGGCAAGACCGAGTTAATTTAAAATAACCGACTATGACAAAGCCATATTTACTTATTGCCTTAGTATGCTGCGTTCAGGTTTCAATTGGTCAGAACGAGCCGATTACATTTGGTTCGGAAACCTCGTTGAACAGCTTGGCAAACAAAGATGACAGTGAACGACCGATCCAATGGGTAAACGTGAATACCGATCCGGACACGTGGCGTACCGAAGATGAGCTTCTGATCTGCAAAGGGCTTCCAATAGGTGTAATGCGGTCGGAAAAACAATATGAAAACTTTATTCTTCAAGTGGAATGGAGACACATGGAGGCCGGCGGTAATTCAGGTGTTTTTGTATGGAGCGATGCGAATCCCGATCCCAAATCGCGCTTACCGGGCGGTGTCGAGGTTCAGATGTTGGAACTCGACTGGGTCAATTTAAACATGAGGGACGGAAAAAAGCCACCCATTGCCTATGTACATGGGGAACTTTTTGGGGTTGGCGGTGTAAACACCATTCCTGATAATCCCAGGGGAGAACGTAGCAAGTCTGTGGAAAATCGGGCAAAAGGCAAAGGCGAATGGAACTCGTACACCGTAGTTTGCATTGACGGCACGATCAAGCTTTCAGTAAATGGGAAGTTTGTAAACGGCATAAGCCAATCGACCATAAAAAAAGGATATCTGTGTTTGGAATCGGAAGGTGCCGAGATCCACTTTAGAAATTTCAGGTTGATCGAACTGGAGCCCGGGGTCACCACAAAAGCCCAAACAGTCAAAGAACTGACCTCCAAACCGTAACGATCGTCGAATTTGTATTATGGTTGGTTTTGGCATAAAACCCAGATTCCCGCTTCCGCAAGATTTGTAAATGGCCCTATATCCAAAGAAAGTTTACCTCAATGGAACGATCGTAGATCGCGAAAACGCCCAGATTTCAGTCTTCGACAGGGGCTTTATTTTCGGTGACGGCATCTACGAGGTAATGGTCCAAATAAATGGACGTTTCTTTTATGAAGCGGTACACCTTGCGCGTC
Source organism: Flavobacteriaceae bacterium NBU2977 (assembly GCA_019931105.1). Lineage (GTDB taxonomy): Bacteria > Bacteroidota > Bacteroidia > Flavobacteriales > Flavobacteriaceae > Meishania > Meishania litoralis. The sequence goes on from JAIOUW010000002.1 coordinate 282,775, forward strand.
TTGATGCATGTTTAAAAAAAATAAATATTGAATTCGAGGTTGAACGCTTGAAAAATGCAATTCCGAAATTGCTCGAGGCTTCAGAACTGACCGATAAAGACTGTCTATTATATATTCAGGTGACAAGGGGCGTGGCACCAAGACAGCATTCCTTTCCCAAGAATATTGAGCCCACGGTCATGATGTACGCGCAGGCCAAAAAACTCCCCGATATCAATACGGTAAACGCCTCGGTGCTGACATTGAAAGACTTCCGGTGGTCACGTTGCGATATTAAGATGACCTCGTTGTTGGGCAATGTCATGGCGAACGAGCAGGCGATGCAAAATGATCGTTATGAGGCGTTGTTGGTAAGGAACGGCATAATCACTGAAGCTTCGCATTGCAACGTATTCTTTGTAAAGGATAAGGTAGTTTATACCCATCCGGCCAATGAATTCATACTTGACGGCATTACCCGCCAAATCGTTTTGGAAATATGTCGTGCGTTGAATCTGGAAGTAAGGGAAGAAGGTATTCCCTTGAATCGTATCAGCGAAATGGATGAAGCTTTTTTGACCGGTACGAGCACACAGATTGCATCGATTCGTCAGATCGACGATCATTACTTCTATGATGGCTCAAATATCGGAGAACTTACAAAAAAACTCCAGTCAGAGTTTTTTAAACTCAAAAACTTGAACGACCAAGAGTTCAATCGGCACTGATCTTTATTTCAGAGAAGCATTCAATTAGGCCTGTACAATTCGCTACAAAGACCGGCCAACTCATTACATTTTATTTTTTGGAAAGTGCAGTGTGCCCCATCTTTGCCCTATCATCAATCAAAAAACGAACAATCATGATCAATTTATCAAAACTCCTTTTAGGAATGTTTTTAAAACTATTATTACTTTTTATCAGTTTGAATTCGATAGATGCGGAAGCTCAAAACCGCAATTCTGTCAGTATAAACTCGAACAATGGAAAAACGACCATATCTATTGAAAATGGCAAGAAGAACAGTTTCTCCTTGGAATATGAAGGCGAGATTACCCTAGCCGATGATGACAAGGATATCAAAGCGATATCCAGAGGTGGTTATGTAGAAATCAAAAAATCGGCCTTCGGAAACCGAAGGCGTATTTTTATAGAGCCGGGCACCAACGGACAGCTCATCAAAAAGTACTATGTCGGCAGTAGGGAGGAAAACTTTAATTCAGAAGGAAAAAAGTGGCTGGCCGAAATTCTCCCAGAAGTAGTAAGATCCTCGACTTTGGGGGCCGAGCAGCGTGTCGATCGGTTTTATAAAAAAGGAGGGGCCTATGCCGTGGTACAGGAAGTCAAGCAAATGGAAAGCGATTTCGTTCAGGCGGCCTATCTAAAACTTTTGCTCGATAAAAACCCTAAAACCACCGATTTACCCGCTATTTTAAAAGTAGTTGGAGAAGATATTCAGTCGGATCACCATCAGGCACAGGTCTTGAAGTATAAGACCAAGGCATTTTTAGCTTCCGATGCCTCTACGGACGCATATATCAAAGCTGCGGGGCATATAAATTCGGACCATCATAAGGCCGATGTGCTCAAGACATCGATTCGTGATGGGGGCATTTCTTCATCGCAGATGAAATCACTTTTCGCAATTACCGAAAATATTAATTCCGATCACCACAAGGCCGATGTATTGCTTACCGTTTTAAAAAACAGGTCATTGAACAATGACAACATTGATTTGTTGGTCGCCACCTCACGCAATATCGATTCAGATCACCATAAAGCAACTGTATTAAGGGCTGCACTCGACGCTCCAGGACTTTCTGAAAGTGGCTACCACAATGTATTGCGGTCCATGTCGAATCTTAATTCGGACCACCATGCCGCAAGTGTACTGACCGATTTGTTGGATAAAAAACTCGACAAGCCTTCCTTGACGGAGCTATTGGAATTGGCCGATCAAAATATCAATTCAGACCATCATAAGGCTCGGGTACTCGTAAAGGTAATCCAAAAACAATCTTTGGACGGCGCAAATCTAGACGCACTGCTCACCGCTTTGAAACGCATGAGTTCGGACGCTCACCAAGCGAATGTATTCAAACAATTGGCGAATGAAAGCTTTAGCACCGACCAATTGGTAAAAATATTGGACGCCACCAAAAGCATGAGCTCCGATTATCATCAAGCTTCTGCCTTATTGGCCTTTGCATCTGCGGTCAAGGCGAAGGGCGATGTTGCGAAAGAAGCGTATAGAAATGCCTGTCGTGGCATTTCATCGGAAACGCATTATGGAAAGGCCTTACGCGGCATCGAATAATCCCACCTTTCGGCACTCCCACCAAGATACTCGTATGGCCTTAATGTTATATTGAGTATTTTGGTAAAATGAAATGGCTATCGAATAACATTGTAGACCGACCTATTGTGAGAAAGCACCTTAGCCTTCTTTTTATTGGATTTCTATTAGGGATTTTGACCTATGGCTTTGTTCATTTTAATGGGTTCCAGAACATAACGGAATCAGTATTGAGCGGGCTATTGGGCATCCTCTTGGCTTATTCTATTCATTTAAGCAACAAGTACCTGAACATGGTGATTCCCTGGAAAAAACTGCCTGGGTTGCGCCTATTGGCCGGCATTTCGCTTCACATGAGTATAGGCTTGTTGCTGGTTTTCGGAATGCTATGGGGTTATCATCGGTCGCTTGGTCAACCCCACCTTTTTGTCGAAGATCCCGATGACGTTTTGATGAAGATCGGAATCCTCCTTTTCTGTACCGTTTTGATCTATGACATCATTTATTTTGCGTTCTACTCTTATTTTGAATATTCGAAAGGACAGGTGATGCAAGTGAAGCTGCAGCGAAAACAGGCACAGTTACAGCTTGGCGCCTTAAAATCGCAGTTAAGTCCCCATTTTCTTTTTAATGGAATGAACACTCTTTCTTCCTTGTTTTTGACCGATACCGAAAAGGCGGAAGACTTTATACGTTCGTTGGCCAGTTCGTATGAATACGTGCTGGGAAATTACGGGTCGGCATTGGTTACCGTTGCCAAAGAGTTGACCTTCGTCGATGCCTATTCCTTTTTGATGCGCACCCGTTTTGGAGAATATTTAAATCTAGATGTGCAGTTGGATGCCGCCACACTCAAAACCAAAATACCTCCGTTGACCTTACAGATGTTGGTCGAGAATGCCGTAAAACATAACGTGATAGGGCCTTCCCAGATTTTGAATGTAAAGATGGCCACAAAAGGGGAGAAGCTTATTGTTTCCAACAATAAGACGAACGAACGGCCCAATGTGGAATCCCTGAAAATTGGATTACGCAACATTGCCTCACGCTATAATCTAGTGGCCGACAAATCCATTGAAATAATCGATGGGAACGAATTTACGGTTGTTTTACCCTTGATTCCATGAAAAAATTATTTGTACACCATCCATTATTTAGATTGCTGAGCCCTCTGTTCAGTGGCACCCTAGTGTATTTGCTCATTTTGCTCATCAATAACAATATCGGGCAATTGAAAGAAGCCTTTCTCGGACTGGAGCTTTATGTCTGCATAGGCCTGGCCTATCTCATTCAAGAGTATGCCCGCCTCTCCCTCATTTGGTTCGCACGTTTCGAATGGCCCCGATCGTTTTTATTGAAATTGCCCGTGCAATTGGTAAGTTCGGTCGTCATCGGTATCGGTTTGGTCAGTTTGGCCATGTACCTCTATTTCAACAATGTTTTGGGGTATACCCCCAATACGCGCGAACTTTTCATCTTCAACAGTATCTTTTCGCTTATTACCGTGATTTATCTGGTATTGTACCTAAGCCATCAGTTCTTATACCGGGTGAACACCGACCGAATCGCCAAGGAAATAGAGGCAAAGGAAGAAGTTGAGGCGGATTTTCTCAGGTTCAGAAGCGAGGTCAATCCCAATCTTCTTTTCGAAAGTTTGGAATCGCTTTTGGTATTGATGAAAAAAGACCCAAAAGCCGCGGAGAAGCTTTCGGACCATTTTTCGGGCGTATACCGATATATGCTTGGCAAAAAGAACAGGGAATTGGTACCGATTTCCGAAGAATTTGAGGTATTGCAAGAGCTTACGCGCCTTTTTGCCTACTTTCCTTATAGAAAAATAAGTCTTAAAAGGGTAGGGGACTTGAGTACTTGGGTGGTCCCCGGCAGTATTCTTAACATAGTCGAACGGATAATTCGAAGTACGATTGTCTCGGCCGAGGTGCAATTGGATCTGGCCATTTATGAAGATAAGGAATCCTTTTCATTGCGATATATCCCGGAAGAAACATTACGGGGTAAATTCGACCAGCAAGCCCTTGCCGATATTGAAAAGAGCTATAAATTCTATTCAGATCGGGCTGTCCGTGTTTTTTTCGAAAATCCCTATAAAATCGTTGAAATACCAAAATTGAGCATTGATGCAAGTAGTCATAGTTGAGGACGAACCTCTGGCAGCGGAGAAACTGGAACGCTATCTTTTAAAGTATAGTGAAGCCGTTGAAGTGCTGACCATTTTATCATCGCTGGAAAAGGCCATTCCGTGGATCGTTGAGAATCAAGAATCCGTCGATGTTTTTTTCATGGATATTCAATTGTCAGACGGTCTGAGCTTCGAAATATTCTCTAAGGTTTCGGTAAAAAAGCCCGTAATCTTTACCACGGCTTTTGATGAATTCGCTATTGATGCCTTCAAGGTCAACAGCATTGACTACCTTCTTAAGCCCATTACTTTTACTGACATATCAAGGGCATTAAAGAAATTAAGTCTGATGAAAGAACAGTTTTCTACGGGCCGCGAAATACATGAGGCCATACGCCAATTAGGCAAGAAAACGCATAAAGACCGTTTTTTGGTTCGAATGGGCAACCATATACGGTCAATCACCAGCGAATCTATTCGTTATTTCTATGCGGAAGGGCGCGATGTGTTTTTAATGGATGACAACGGACGGAAATATCTCATCGAGTATACTTTGGAATCACTTGAAGAATTGTTGGATCCTAAACTTTTTTTTAGAACGAACCGAAGTTCTATCGTTAATATCAATGCAATCATAGATGTGGTCGTATATGCCAACCGCCGTTTAAAACTTACCCTCGACCCCAAAACTGAAAACGAACTGGTCGTGAGCCGCGAGAAGGTCGCCCGTTTCAAGCAATGGTTCGAAGGGTTGCAATAGCTATTTCTATTCTCCTCATAAGACCGACCATGACCACATCGCTACGGTTGTTTAAATTTTACTTCGACATGCCAAAGCAGATGTTTATATTTAGCGAACCAACCGAAAAATAAATTATGAACCCACGTCGAAAGTTTTTAAAAACTACGTCCTTAGCCGCGGTTTCCACACCGTTTCTATCCTTTGATTCCGAAAAAAATTGGTCTTTAAATTCGCTTCAAAAAGCGTATAATAACCCCGAGGATTATTGGCGAATGATCCGCAAACAATTTCCGCTTAAAGAGGGCCAAACCTATTTCAACAATGGTACCATGGGGCCGACCCCGGGTTACGTAATTGACCAAATCATGCACCACATGATGCATTACAACAAAGAAGCGGCCACAATCGACTATAAAAATGGTTCTGGCCCCGAACTTTTGAGTGGGTACTTTCCCTATGAGGATTTAAGAACTAAATTATCCAAAATCGTCAATTGCGATTTTAAGGAGCTTTCGTTGGTACAGAACGCCACCTTCGGAATGAACTATGTAGGCATGGGACTCGATTTAAAGTCAGGAGACGAGCTTCTCAATACCGATCAAGAACATGGCGGTGGTTTTGCGGCTTGGCAGCTTCTGGCCAAACGAAAAGGATGTATTTACAAACAGGCCAAGATGCCGGTACCGGCCAATGATCCGCAAGAAATCGTGGATGTCATATTTAGGGAAGTGACCCCTAAGACCAAGGTAATCGCCATCCCGCATATCGTTTCGGGTTATGGAACGGTCATGCCTGTCAAGGCAATTTGCTCCGAGGCCAGAAAACGTGGAATATTTACCGTTTTGGATGGCGCACAGTGCGTGGGCCACGTCAAGGTAGATGTAAAGGAAATCGGTTGCGACGCCTATTATTCGAGTTTGCATAAATGGTTGTTGGCCCCAGCCGGAAGCGGACTTCTGTACCTTAATAAAGATGTGTCACCGGGTATTTGGTCCACTATTGCCAGTTATCAATGGGACAATCAAGAAGACCATGGTTTTCGTCTGATGCAAAACGGCACTGGTAATGCGGCCCTATTGGCCGGCTATGATGCCGCTGTCGATTTTTTCAATACCGTTGGGCAAGAAAGATGGTTGGGACGTATCAAGGAACTCGGCAGTTATTTACGGTCCGGACTAAGGGAAATGCCCCATGTGACCATCGAATCTTCGACCAATGAAGAAATGGCCGCTGGGATAACTACCTACGGTGTCGCCGGAATTTCTGGTCCGGATTTGCAAAAAACCATGTGGGAAAAAGAAAAGCTGCAACCGCGTTCGGTCGGCGACAAAAACATACGTCATTCGGTGCATATCTACAATTCCAAAGAAGAAATAGACAAGGCGTTAGATGTTATCAAAGGGCTTGGGTAATCTGAGGTACCAATTAGTCCAATATGTAGGCCGATACCAACGGCCGCTAAAACGTGGGGAGATCATAACCTATTTGGTCTTCAAAGCATAAACTTTCCATAGTAAGATAGAAATCGACCAAATTTTCTTTAATTTTTAGAGAAAGTAGGGAGAAATAGTGCAGTTCATCGAAAAGTCAAAACTTTTTTTAGGGTCTAACCGTATACAATTGTTACCTATCGATAGTAAAAGCCCCAATTACCAGTTTAACAATTGTAAAAATCTAAGTTTATGAAAATCAAAACCTTAAAATTAGCACTGTTTTTATTTAGCTTAATCTTAATGGCATGTTCAGATAATGACGATAATCAAGCTTATGGCCGTTTATCGGTTCATTTAACCGATGCTCCTTTTCCCTACGACTTGGTTGCAGAGGCCAATGTTACCATTTTCAAGATTGATGCGCGCTTAAAAGGCGGAAACGAAGAAAACACGGAGAACGAAGAAAGTACAGAAATTGAAGAAAGTACTGAAGAAGATATAATAAACGAAGACAACGGGTCTTTTGTGGTATTAATGGAGGGAGAAATAACTGTGAATTTGTTGGATCTTACCAACGGCGTTACCCAACAACTGGTTGACACCGAAGTACCCGTAGGCTCCTATGATTTGATCCGCGTTCATGTAGAAGGCGTCAATGTCGTTTTGACCAGCGGTCAAACCTATGATTTAAAAGTGCCAAGCGGTTCGCAATCGGGAATTAAAATATTCCTAAAACCCGATTTGACAATCACGGGCGGCCTGAGTTCCGACCTTTTGCTGGATTTTGATGTTAGCAAATCATTTGTTCCAAAAGGTGGTACTGATATCGAGTCGATTACAGGTTTTAATTTTAAACCGGTAATAAAAGCGAGCCATTTATCAACGGTAGGTACGCTGACGGGTACCGTGTCAGAGCTGGTAGAAGAAGTTGCCACCGGAATAGAAGGTGCCCAAGTAGCGATATATGATGGTGATGCCCAGATCACCTCCACATTCACCGATGAAAGTGGCGCGTATATGGTTATGGGACTAGAGGCGGGTACGTATACCCTCATCATCGAAAAAGAGGGTTATTTAACCCAAACTATTGAAGAGATTAACATTACCCCCGCCAATAAAACCACTTTGGACGTCGAACTTGAACTTAGCGAATAAGTTCCAATAATAAAGGTCAACAAAACGAGATGAACACCATCTCGTTTTTTTATGCCTTTATTTCTGAAATGCCTCAGTATGGCCTAGCACAGAAATGGCAACATCATGGACACCGCAAAAAATATTGTCACCTGTCTTTTTTAAATTAGACCCATTTACCTTGACCAAAGTAGTATTCAACATATCGTTGATTTTGAAATCGTGAATGGCCAAACGATGGTCCAAAGCGCATGGCTGTCAAAAGGTTCCGATATTTTTTCAATCCTTAACCCAAGAAAAAATGTATTTATCGTAAATTCATGCGAATATTAATGCCGTTATTAAGATGAAAAAGTTCCGGATTATCCTCACCTTGTTTCTTATCGCTTCTTTTGCCTGCAACTCCGATAACAAAGAGAAAGAAAAACCAAAACCCTTGAAGCAAGCAAAGAACGCCCCAAAAGTGGTCACGGCGGATATCGAAGCGGGAATCAAAGCCAATATCGACAAAAAGGTTGAGGAAGGTGGAGGGTATTTTTATATGGAGGATGCAGCTGGACAGGAACTTCGCCTACAATTGGTTCGTGTACATACCGAATATCTTTCAAACTTAGGGCCTCAAAGACATTTTGCCTGTGTCGACCTGGCCGATGTAAGTGGTGATGTGTACGATGTGGATTTTTTTCTTGAAGGAGATCCGGGCAATATGAAGGTTACCGAGACTACACTTCATAAGTTGAACGGCAAGCCTTTTTATACTTGGAAACGGCGAAAAAAAGACAAGACCTGGTATAGGGTGCCGATGCAAAATGCCTCAAATGACTTGCTAGGCGTCATCGAAGGGCAAGACAGGTTCGAATTTCGCTATGAGGTTACCATACCCGAACTAAAGAAAGCTGCACAAATATGGATTCCCATTGCGCAAAGTGATCGTTTTCAAGCGGTCGAATTAACGTCTTTGGCAGCGCCCGTCGAACATCGAATACTCGATGAGAAAACCAATGGCAATTCTGTGCTCTATATGGAGCTCGCCCCCGGTCAAAGTGGAGAAAAAATAGAACTTGTTTACAATGTGGAGCGACAAGAGAAAAATCCCTATGAGGAAAAATCCTTCCCGTCAAGATACCTTAACGCCAGTGCTTTGATGCCCGTCGGCGATCGGTTTCAGATGTTAGCGGATTCGATAATAGGCAATAAGGCTAAAGATGGCACTATCATGCAGGCAAGAGCATTGTATGATTATGTGACCGAGACCGTAAAATACATCAAGGCCGGCAAGTACGGCACCGGTGATACTGTTTACGCCTGTGACTCTAAAAGCGGCAATTGCACCGAGTTCCATTCCCTCTTCATTTCTTTGGCCCGTTCGGCCGGCATCCCCGCGCGTTTTGCGGTCGGCGCCTCGATTCCGTCAGAGAGAAATGATGGCGGTATCGACGGTTACCATTGCTGGGCCGAGTTTTATGCTGAAGGAAAATGGTGGCCGGTAGATATTAGCGAGGCCAATAAATACTCTGCGCTCGCCACCTATTACTTTGGCCGCCATCCTGCAAATCGCATCGAGTTCTCCAGAGGTCGTGATTTGGTCGTGGAACCGGGACCTCGGTCCGGCCCGATAAACTTTCTCGCATACCCGGTTATGGAGGAAGGGGGCGATCCTATATTTCCAAAAACATTTTTTTCGTTTCAAAGAACGCCCAAGAACGAAACTTCGGATAAGTTGGTCGCCTTACCCTGACACGGAATCCTTGGCCGGATGCTCCCCGCCTTCAGGATGTTCCCCGCCTTCAGGATGTTCCCCGCCTTCAGGATGCTCCCCGCCTTCTGGATGTTCACCACCTTCGGGATGTTCTTCACCTTCAGAATGTTCATCCGCCTGGGCTTCGGTGTTTTCTTCTTTTTTCTGCTCCCTACAAGAGCTTACCGTTCCGGCAATAACGAAGCAGAATAATAACATGATCAGGGTAAAAAGCTTAAGTTCTTTTAATCGGTTCATAATAGCAGTTGTTTAATTTTTTTTGGCACTAGTTTAATTATTAATACCCTTAAATATACCAAATTTTGTTCGAAAGAAATATATCCGCTCAATTTTAGCCTTTAAATGGAGTATGCTTTAGAAAAGCGTGAAATCACTGTAGCTCGGAGCTTGGATACTTAAATTTCAAAACTTCGAAAAAACTAAGTCCGGATCCCGAAATACAACGGATCAATGTACATCGGTGTGGTATGGTTAAAGGCTATGTGGCTGACGTATATCATTGTGGGTAAGAGTTTTTCGTTCCTATTGAATGAATTAACGTATTGGACTCAACTCTACCAAGAAGTTAATTTGTTGAAAAAGACTACCTTAGCATAAACCTCCAATGTTGTTTGCGAGAATGCTGCGTGATACTCCGGCTGAAGCCGGATAAATGCTGAAATGAAGTAAATGTTCATCTCCGATTTATGAAATATAGCATACTTATATTTTTTGCCTTATTGATCATAATATCTTGTGCCAAGTCTTCAAATACGGACTTTGATCGAGAACCTGTTGCCAATCTGATTATCGAAAACGATAAGGTTATTTGCGAATTCTGTGATGGTTTCGGCTCCATTATCGAAACTTACGAAAACCAAATATTTGTTGGGGGCGAAAAAAAAATCTGGGTTTTTGAAAGAAATGGTCAGACAACATCCCTTTTTCAGGAAATTGATTTGGCTAATGTCGGTTCCTTGAACAGTATAAAGGCGGCGGACGGATCGCTGTTTTTAGGCCTAATTGACGATGAGGGAACGGGCAGGGTACGTCAGTATACTTTAAACAATACCGAGTGGCAATTCACCAAGGACTTCCAAGTTGGAAGGAATCAAGACAATTTCGGTAATGACATCGCAATCAAGGACACTTTGATGATTATTGGGGCTTCCGCCATATGGGACGAATCGTTCAGCATCCCGAATAAGGACGAAGGTTCATTTTATATCTTTGGCAATAAGGGTGGCGATTGGATCCAAACCCAAGAATTTTATAGTGAGAATCGTTCACCTGATGATCATTTCGGCAAGGACGTGATTATAGCGGATAATTTTGTCGTTGTTACTGGCTTATCGATTCCGATGCACGTTTACGAATTTGAGAATACGGAATGGAATTTGGCAAGTGTTGAGAATAATATCGTTCCCGCTGATATTGATAATAACGGCAATACTTTTCTTTATTATTCCGAAATGTTGGGTTTGCAGTCGTTTTCGATGAATCCTAATGGTTCAATTAGCCCGATAACCATTAATGCAAATTTAGATTTAGGCCTTGGTCTTCAATTTTATGGAGATAGTATGAGTATGACCCAAGACCATGCTTTGATTGCTACTCTAGGTGGGCATGAGGTGTACCTACTACAGTTGGTGGGCAATGAATGGGTTTTGAAAAAAACTTTAGCTCCGGGTAACGAGCCACAATCTAAGTATTCGGGATTGAAACTTACCCCGGAACAGGCCTTGATCGGCGGCATCTCTTCGGATGGGGTTTCTTATCTTTTCTTTGAGAATTTTTGATATAGTAACCAACCTGCGAATGGGTTATGTAATTATTTGAATATCAATAAATTTATAATTAAAAACTTATGGTTGCATTCTATGAATAATCTTTGGAATGCACCTTTCTACTGGTTCAGCAACATCGGCTTACAACTATGGTAAATAGGGGTATAAACCCTTTAAAATATGGGTTGAATACAGGTTGACCTAGACTGGTTATCCACTTAACTTCGATGATTATGAACCAAAAAAACAGTACCATTGAAAAAGTAGGCTTAAAAGATCCGTATACCAAAGAGGATGCTGACAGCAAGAAGCAAACATCGATCGTAGAACTTCTTAAAAGAAAACCTGCGGTGTACGAGGTTTGAAAATGGAAAATTGATCCGATTACCGGAAAACCCAAAAAAGAGTGTTGGATCGAAGAACCGGTCAATGCCCTTGTATTGAAATAAGGGTAAAAAAGTTGCAGGAACGGAATGGGCTATTGGTGCATTCCGTTCTTGAAATTTATCGGCAATGTTCGCGCGACTTGATTTTTAGATAAAAGCCCAGGCAATAGTGCCGCTCAAAAAATTTCTTCCAAAGAAAATCTTTCTGAGGTCATGGAACACTGACCTAGTTCAAATATTCATCTGTAGCTTGAAAAGCTGGTTTTATGAACAAAACGGCCCGTCTTTTAGGTTGCGATTGTCAGCAGGCCCGCTGTGCTAATAATGGACCAAAACCCGGGTTGAAATATATCGTTACCCTTGATAATGGCATAAATTTTGACGTTATAGCAGGGTACCAAAACCAATCGGATGATACAGATTTTCAAAAGGCCAGTGCTGTTAATTATTCTTTTTTTGGGGCTTTACTCTATGAACGCACAAAAAAAAGCCTTCAATAAGGGATACCTTGTAAAACAATCCGGTGATACGATACAAGGCCTCGTCAAAGACCGGTCCACAGGAACATTTGTTTCCCTATACACGAAGATCCGTTTTAAAGAAGCTGGTTCTTCGCGCACCAAAAAGTACGGCCCTGACGATATCTTGGGATATGGCTACCATGGCCAAAATTTTGTTTCCATGCCATTTAGGGAGGAAATTGATTTTTTTAAGTTCCGGTATTATACCGATTCACGGGCACCGCGGGTGTTTTTAAAAGTAGTACGAAAATCGGAGCAGCTTATCTATTTCGAACAGCTTTTTGTGCATGAGGATAGTTCTTACCTTGATTCCACTCCGTTTTTTTACCGGCCCGATACAAGTGAATTGGTCCGTGTCACACAGGGCATTTTGGGGTTTAAGCGAAAGCGTCTTGCCGAGTATTTTTCAGATTGTCCGGCATTGGCCCAAGAACTTTATGGCGATGACCGTACAATTGGGAGTATTTCCGACTTGTACGAATTTTGCCTTGAGCGGTGTATTGCAAATCAGTGACAAATTACTTGGCCATGTTTGGCGCCTCTTGATGGCGATAACATTACAAAAATCGATTTGCACGATTACCAGGCACTTAAGATATCGATTGCATGAAAAATCATTGTGATGTCTAGCCATTATTGTTACTTTAGGCATCCTGTACAACTTACTGGCCATACAGCATAATAGATTGAGGTGTAGATCTTTGATATTGACCGGTACCACTACGTAAAAAAATGAATCGAGCTTCCTCCTTTATGATGGTCCTGATACTACTTATCGTGGTATCGTGTAAGACCGAAGAAAAAAAGAAATTCCGAATTGAGCGCTCCAAGGCGTTGTCCATGAAGAACAAGGTACACAATCAACTGCTCGATATCGAAAGGGAGCAGGGGTGGCAACTGCTTTTCGATGGAAAGACCCTCGACGGATGGCACCTGTACAATAAGCCTGACTCTACCCAGTTTTCGGCTTGGGAAGTCAAGGATGGCACTATTTACTGTAACGCGACCGATGAAAGCAGGTTATTTGGGGACTTGGTGACCGATACCGAGTTTGAAAACTACGAACTTGTGTTTGAATGGCAAATGGGATTACGGGGAAACGGAGGCGTCTTTATCAATGTTCAAGAATCCCCTGAATTTGGTGCAACCTACGAAACCGGACCCGAATATCAACTTTTGGATCCCGAACATATGGATACGAACACCCCTATGAAAAGACCAGGTTGCCTTTGGGGACTGTTTCCCCAAGTTAATGAGGCCAAGGCCCATGCCACCGGGCAGTGGAACACCGCCAAAATCATACAACAAGATGGCAACATTCAGTTCTACTTAAATGATATTCTCACGGCCGAGGCAGATTTAACTTCATCTGAATGGGCAAATACTGTTGCAGCTTCCAACTTTAAGGGCCGGCCCGCTTTTGGCAAAACCACCAGAGGAAAAATAGCGCTTCAAAACTGGTACTTCGAATCTTGGTTCCGTGATATAAAGATCCGTGAATTGTAGTAGTAGGAATTTTGAGCACCGATTTATTCCGAATAGCAAAGCTAACTATGAATGGCCAAAAAATATATTGAAATGATAATGTTCTAATTTACCTGCGTGGCCCGTAGGCAGATGTAACTTAGCTTTGTGCGAGATGGTACGCTGACTAATTTTACACCGCACTTCCTGAAAAATTTCGCATATAAATCTTCTTTAATAAAGTAAAGGCATTCTTTGAATGATACCCGACGAGCCTGCCCTGAGCGGAGTCGAAGGATAGGAGGGGAGGCAATGTGTGGTATGAGATTAACTGACTAAAGTTTTCTATCTTGCTACAAGACCAGAGTGGAATTTTTGTTCCCTCTTTATATTTTTGGCTTTACGTGTACACCTAAATTTTTGGTTATGAACCTAAATACCAAATCAAAACAACAGCACACATACGATGCCATCGTCGTAGGTACCGGTATAAGTGGAGGTTGGGCGGCCAAGGAGCTTTCTGAAAAGGGTTTGAAGACATTGGTGCTGGAAAGGGGCAGAATGGTAAAGCACCTTACCGATTATCCTACAATGAATCTAAACCCTTGGGAACAACCCTATGGCAATCGGTTGACGCCCAAGGAAAGTCGAGAGATCTACCCGGTTCAAAGTAGGACATCCTATGCTATCGATCAATCTACGAAGCATTTCTTTGTCAAGGATAATGAAAATCCATACGAGCAAAAGAAACCTTTTCTTTGGACCCGGGGATATCAGGTAGGCGGACGGTCGCTCATCTGGGGCCGATGGGCATATCGAAGAGGAGATCTGGAATTTGGCGCCAACGCCCGGGATGGCGTCGGATTGGATTGGCCGATTCGATACAAGGATATCGAACCTTGGTATGACTATGTGGAGTCATACATCGGTGTAAGTGGGTCGAATGATGGATTGCCCCAGGTGCCCGATGGAAAGTTTCTACCACCATGGGAAATGAGCTGTTTGGAAAAGCACGTGGCCGGTAAAATTGAAGAACATTTTGATGGCCGTAAATTGACAATAGGCAGAACGGTCAACCTCACCAGGCCCCATGGGGGCCGCGGCAAGTGCATGGCGCGCAACAAATGCCGAAGAGGATGCCCCTATGGCGCTTACTTCAGTAGTAATTCGGTTACTCTTGTTGCTGCTGAAAAGAGCGGTAATATGACCTTGCGACCCAATTCGATAGTGCACACCATCCTCTACGATAAGCAGACTAAAAAGGCTTCAGGGGTACAAATAATCGATGCCGAGACAAAAGAGACGATCGAGTACAAGGCCAAGATCATCTTTCTATGTGCTTCGACCTTGGGCAGTACCAGTATTCTGCTCAATTCGGTTGCCCATAGTTTTCCAGATGGTTTGGCGAACTCGAGTGGAGAATTAGGGCATAATCTCATGGACAATCATTTTCAGGTCGGTGCCTATGGTACGTATGACGGCTTTGAAGATCAATATCACAAAGGCAGGCGTCCCGTAGATGTGTTGGTCCCGCGATTTCAAAACCTTGATGCCAAGACGAAACGAAAAGACTATTTACGAGGTTTCAGCACTTATGGCTGGTCAGGTCGCGAGGGGTGGGACAGAGGCTTTGGAGGCAATGAGTTCGGGGCCGAATGGAAGGATGGCTTAACCAAGCCTGGCCCTTGGACCTTTACATTTCTTGCCTTTGGCGAATGTTTGCCCGATCATAAGAACAGAATATACTTGGACCATAACAAGAAAGACCCCTGGGGATTGCCGATGTTGGTCACCGACATGGAATTTGGTGAAAATGAATCGGCCATGCGCAAGGAAATGATGACTTCAAGTGCAGAAATGCTCGATGCCTCTGGATTCAAAGACATTGGCACCTACGATGAACCCAGTGAGCCGGGTTTGAGCATACACGAAATGGGCACGGCGAGAATGGGTGCCGACCCCAAGACCTCTGTTCTCAATAAGTGGAATCAAGTGCACGATATCCCGAACATTTTTGTGACAGATGGCTCATGTATGAACTCCAACGGGTGGGGCAATCCTTCACTAACGTATATGGCACTAACGGCTAGGGCATGTGACTATGCGGTAGATCAACTTAAAAAAGGAAACCTATGAACTCTGACAAGATAAATAGAAGAAAGGCCTTGGAAAAGACTTCGCTATTGCTGGGCGGGGTGTTGACCACTTCTATTTGGACAGGCGTACTCCATGGCTGTGGAGCACCAAAAGAACTTGACTGGTCCCCAAAATTCATGACCAACGAAGAGGCCATGTTAACCGAAATGCTGGTTGATGTTCTCATTCCGCGTACAGAGACTCCTGGTGCGTCCGACGCAATGGCACATCGTTTTATCGACGAAATGTTGCACGGGTATTTTGATCCGAGCGAACAAAAGACGGTAAGAAATGGCTTGAAAGAACTGCAAGAGACGGGCTTTTCAGATTTAAGCCATGCAGAAAGAATCGAGGTCTTACAAGATTTGTCCGATAAGGCCGGACAAGAAAGCGAAACGTCTTTTTTTCAGATTATGCGCAGCATGACCTTATTGGGCTACTTCACCTCTGAGGCAGGGGCTACACAAGCCTTAACCCATGACCCCGTTCCAGGAACCTATGAAGGATGCATTCCAATACAAAAATACGGCGGTAAATGCTGGTCTGAGAGTTAGGCGCACTAATTGTTGTCCAATATTTTAAAGGTACCCTCCCCGGCGTACAATTCCCTGCCAAAAAGTAAATGGTTGTGTACTTTTCCTTTCTTAAAATCCAACACCTGACTTACACCCGTACCACTTTCCTCGCCCCAGGTGATAAAAAGTTTATCGCCGGATATCCATTCGGCGATATAAACTTCATTCCCTTTAAGTCCCGTTTCATCACCTTTCATTGCTTGCCAGTGTAATGTAGAATCGGTATCAAAAGTGAGATGGTATACATTTTCATCATATCGATATTCCAAAGTCCGATGGATCAACTCCACAGTATCATCCTTTACCGGGGTGCAATGCATAAGCGCCAGTGGTAGAAGACACAAAATAAAGGGCTTTAAACTTTGATTCAGCATAGTATCATTTGTAAAAGATTAAAATAATTATAAGCTATAAAATGAACAAGCGCTTGCACAAGAAAAGTAATGAAAGAGGGTAATCTAACAGTAGTGATCGAACAACTATGAGCACTTCATACCTAAAACGTATCAATTTACAGTGCGAGCGTTGGCTTTTCTAGGAATAATGCGATTTGCCAGCCGCATCAACTCGCTAAATTTTAAAAGATTTTCAATCTTTAAAAATATTCCGTACATAATAGAATTATGACTTACAGCCGTTAAGTACCATTCCAGTAAAACGGCTTTTACATACGCGATAAAAAATGATTACCCAGTGGGTGATTATTTTTTTCGGCGAGTTGGCGCGCTGGATGTCATTGCAGAATTTCTTTTTACATAATACCTGCCGATATGGTTCTAAAGAAGCCATATCTGGTATTATGCAAAACAGCAAGCTGTACAGAAATACTGCGCCGTTTTACACATTATACGAATCTGCATCATAATGTTTTGCGTTATGTAACTTGAGCTTTGGTAAAAGCGAAAGTTGGTACCGCACTTCCTGAAAAATTTCTTCTAAAAATTTCCTTATAAAATATAATGGAATACTGTTTTGCCGAACCCGCAGAGTGGGGGAGGTGAAAGTGTATGGAATGGGTTAAAATTGGAAATATTCCAAAAAAAGTTGGAATATTCCACAACTGTCCGTAGTTTTGTCCGTGTCCGTAAAAAAGCCCGTGATATTCTATGGCAACTATTAACTTCTATCTTGATTCTACCAGAAAAAGTGGATATGCCCCAATTGATTTAAGAATTAACTGTAATTCTAAGCGTGTAAAAATATCAACAAAAGAGAAAATTAAACCTGTTGATTTCGACAAAGAAAATCAATTAGTGAAAGACACCTCAGAACGAGCTATTGAACTTAATCATTACTTATCATATTTAAAAGATAGGGCAGAGGAGTTAGTTAATAACTCACCCAAGAAGAAGTATACACTTGAAGAAATCAAATGTAAGCTAACTGATTTTGTTGAAGCATATAAAGATGGGCATGATTTCAATATTGTAAAAGAACAGGTTCCTTTATATGGTAAAGCATTCACATTTATTGATTTGTTTGCCGGAGCAGGTGGCTTTAGTGAAGGTTTTTTGCAAGCGGAACATAACAATAAGTTTTTTGATTTTCTATTAGCCAATGATATAAATGAAAATTCTGAACTAACCCATTTAGTAAGATATAATTATCAGTTAGGCTTAGATGCTGAATTCTTATGTCAAGATATCACTGAACCTGATTTTTTAGATAATTTATTGGAAAAGCTTGAGGGTAAAAAAGTGGATGTGGTTTGTGGTGGTCCGCCATGTCAAAGTTTTAGTTTGGCAGGAAAGAGGAAGAAATTTGACAAAAAAGACGACCTTTTTGCTCATTATTTAGAAGTTATTAAAGTCTTGCAACCCAAGTACTTTATTATGGAAAATGTTAAGGGAATACTGACTAAAGAAAGGGGAAAGATTAAAGAATTGATTTTAACCGAAATTAATTCAATTGTTGACATTAAAGAAATTCCCAAATTATCAGCGTTTGTAAAATCTCTGAAAAAGACAAATCCAGAAAGTGAGTTTATTTTAGATTGTCTGGTAAAAAGAATTGAAATTGAGCAATTCACTGACATTCAAGCTACTGGAGCTAAAGAAAATTACATAAAAGCTATTGATTCACAATTTAAGAAGATTACCCCTAAAATTGCTGACTATAAAACCAGTAAAACCGATTCAAGAATTAGCACCATACGACATGGTTTCAATATTCTGATTAGAGATAAAGTATGGGAAAAATTAAAACGGGATTTAATAAAGGAAAAAGATTATTGCAACATTGACAATGACTATTTTGTCGATTCATTTACACAATTCATAACAGATTTAGACTCTAGGGAGATTATCAATAAGATTGAAAGTGCATTCCAGAAATTAGAAGTAAGAAAAGAGTTTTTGAAACAATGTGAAGATATAGTTGAAGCACTTAAAATTTATATTTTAAACATAGATGAATGTTTGAACTTTATCTCTAATTACTGCAATGAAGAACAAAATCAAGAATTAAAAGAGATTGTAGATAGTATAAGACTTTACAAAATTAAGTCCCCTTTCGTTGCAAATTCTTCGAACTACGGAGTACCTCAAAATCGAGAACGTGTTTTGTTTATTGGATGTAGGAAAGACCAAAAATTTATTTCGGAGATTCCGGCAACTGTAAATGAAGAAGAAAAAGTATCAGTTTTTGAAGCGTTGTATGATTTAGATTTTATTGGCAACAATCAAGAAGCACACCATTACCAAACCGTTGATATTACCAAACAGTATAATGGCACGGCCAAAAAGATGAAAAATCTTTTAAAGACACGTTCAATTGATGGAAAGCCATTGAGTGGAAAAGGGAAAACTTTTTCTGATTGGAGCAAATCTGGTCGCCTAAACGGTCGATTTGAAAACACAACAAAACCCTTCTATGTAAGAAATTCGGAAGCCTTGAATAATAATCAGAAAGATTATGCTGTCTTGCACAACCATAAAACTAGTAACCAAGGTGATGATGTATTGAGAAGACTTGAGTTGATTTTGGAAGCAGGAAATTATAAAAAGGCTCAGAAAAAACTTGACAAATGTGGTCTTTCTTCAAACAAAAGAAATTATAATGTTCTTAAACCCGAGGGGCAGAGTCCAACAGTCATGACAATTCCAGACGATTATATCCACTATAGCACACCAAGGGCCCTTACAGTTAGAGAAATGGCTCGACTGCAATCCTTCGATGATTCTTTCGTTTTTCAGGGCAAGCGTTCCACAGGAGGTAACAATCGAAAATCCGAACTACCGCAGTATACTTTGGTAGGAAATGCTGTGCCTCCCTTAATGGCAAGGGCTGTTGCTTTGGAAATATTGAAAAATATTAGATGATGTCAAAGTAAGAAAGATTACCCGAAAACTCTTCAAGTGCGGCTCTAATTTCAGTTCTAATATTGTTCGGATAACCAGCTTGAAAATTGTTGGTGAAAATTTCCTTTAATGAACGGGCGACATGTTGTTCTGTTGGTTTACCCCAATAATTACCCCCTGACAGATTAGTTACTCTTTTAACGGCAACTGAATCAGAATTATAATTTGCCCTTTGATTTGAAGGTACAGTAACAAAAGAGTAGGTGAAATTATTTGTATCGTGAATATTAAAACCGTCTCTGCCAATTGTTATGTTTCGTCCCCTAAATCCATTAGCTGAATATATCATGTCCCAGAGCATAGGAATTTGGGCATTATCATTCCAATTTGTTTTGCATTGAATCACACCAATCTCATAATTGTCGAAATCTTGTGATGCTAGAAAATTAGTAATCTCTCTATTAAACTTATTTCTTCTAAAATTATCGAACCTAATTCCGTTGTTTCCAACATTTAGTTCATCTAATTCAACACCATAATTCGGTAAATCAGGAAAAGTTATTACAGTTATGTCAGATTCTGTATTACAAGCAAAATTGCCATAGTTTACAGTGATTGCATCCTGAATTGGTTTGGGAACTAAACTCATCTTTCTGATAGCAACAGTTCTACTTCCAACGGTACATAAATTTATATACCAACATACCAGAGATTCCCAAGCTGTACCCCCACCTGATAATTGGCCTTGACCACGACCTTCGCCACCGGTAGATTTAAATATATCTGAAAGGTGGTCTCCCAGATTTATAATATCCGTTTCATTATAGTTTTCGCCTAAGATTTGATGTATTCTCGCTTTCCAAGTCGGCCAACATCTCCTTAAAGTTGCAGTTCCAAAAAGGCTATTAACAGATATTTGTCTGAAATATTCTGGTATGGTCATAAAAGTGCTTATAAATTATAATATATAGTTCCTAATTTACTTTAACATTGAATATTACTAAATTATTTACCATGGACAAAATTTTGGAAATAATTGATCTCAGTTGGACTCAGGTTATGTGGTTTTTCAATTGAGTAGTAGAATGTTGAAGAACAGCGAATTTAATGCTACCGAGCAAATTCGTAATTTTTTATTGACCGAAGGAATTTTTGATTATAATGCACTTGAAGATGGAACCAAGAAATATATTGAAGGGGTGATTCTTGCCAAGAGTGAATCAAAAAAAAAACTAGGATTAGACTTGGTTTTCCGCCTGTGATGCGAGAAGCAAGGATTTGGATTTTTGGTTTAAACGATTTTGTAGCGCCTGATGACAAGGTGTTAATAGGTTTAATAGAGGGCAACATAGTCATCATACCGATGAATCAATCTAATGATTCTTATCCAAACTTAAAAACACTAGTAAGGACCAGCAAACTTGATAAAAAGTCAAAAAAAAGACTTAAAAACAGGAAAAGAGAGAAGGAATATAAGGCATTTAAAAAGGACTATTTGAAACAGGCTATGGAAAATACCAAACTGGGGCTTGAGGGTGAATTATTTGTGTTTTTTTTCGAAAGACAAAGGTTAATTAAGGCAGAAAGGGAAGATTTAGCGGAAAAGGTTGAACACACATCAGTGGTAAAAGGAGATGGCCTTGGTTATGATATTCTTTCCTATGATATCAATGGCACAAAGAAATTCATAGAGGTGAAAACGACAGCAGGTAGGTGTAATTCTAGACTTTTTTTAAGTATAAATGAGATAGAATTTAGTTGTAAGAACCCTAATAATTTCTTTCTGTTTAGGATTTATAAGTTCAACAATGTCCGAAAATCAGGTAAAATAAAATCATTAAAAGGATGTTTATCTGATAACATCCATATAGAACCTACAAGTTTTTCAGCGGTGGTTGAAGAATAGAATTTATGAAGAAACTGGCGCCGGCTAGAAGAAAATGCGGGCGAGTAGGGGAGTGAATTTATGGCTTGGCACAAAGAGCCATTGCCCTCGACTTTGTGTTTACACGTTTACGCCCAAGTAGCGAAGCTACAAGTCACAAAGGGAGCGTGGAAGCATATTTTACTCATTGTATTTTATTGTCTTTAAAGGTATTCGTGAATGCTTCGCATTTCTTCTTGATTTCAATGGGAAAGACGATCTTTTTACGCAGTATAGACGAAGTTTTCGTTAAGAATTTTCGAAACCTTGGAGAAAATTTAGAAAACTGAGACGGTTTTAGCTATGCTAAAAATACCTCGTAAAAAGGGTCTTTTCTTTTGGTTCGTTTTCTTTGGACAAGCAAAGAAAATGAACAGTATTAATCTTCAAAAGGAACAGTTAGTAGTTTCATTTCTATTTGACATAATATTTAAACATCCGAAAAAGGAGTCTCAATCAGGGGAGTATGCGAGCAAGTGCTTAGAAATTTACGCTCCTCTGCCAACGCTACCATCTGGCCCGTTTTTTGAAACGTCTACTAGACCTTCCAAAAAATCGTCCTAAGCTTTTGCGGCAAGCTGACGAAAAGCCTCTGAAATTTTTCTTCTCCAAATTTTCAATTGAACCAAAGGATTCAACAAAGACCAAAAGCTGATCTTTTAATGGTCCTTCGACTTCGCTCAGCATAAACTATGGCAAGCGGCTGGAAAATGCGAAGCATTCACGAATACAGATTTATTAAAATATAAACTGCATGAGTAATTGTGTTTGAAATACCAAGCGTTGGCTTTTCTAGGAATAATGTGATTTGCCAGCAGGATCAACTCTCTAAATTTTAAAAGATTTTCAATCTTTTAAAATATTCCGTACATAATAGAATTATGACTTACGAATATAAACAAGGCTTTCAGTAAAACGGCTTTGACATACGCGATTAAAAGTGATTACCCTGTGGGTGATTACTTTTTTCGGCGAGATGGCGCGCTGGAGGTCATTGCAGAATTTCTTTTTACATAATACCTGCCGATATGGTTCTAAAGAAGCCATATCTGGTATTATGCAAAACAGCAAGCTATACAGAAATGCTGCGCCGTTTTACACAATAGACATATTTGTATCATAATGTTCTGCGTTATGTAACTTGAGCTTTGGTTAAAAGCGAAAGTTGTTACTACAGTTTCTTTAAAAAATTTATTCTAAAAAGTTTCTTCTACAATGTGAATGGAACACTTTTTATGCGACGACGTAGGAGGGAAGCATAATGTGTGTGGAATGGAATTTTAACAACTCATTTCAATAAAGTTTGATTACGTTTATAAATAGCTAAATCTTCGCGACCATGAGCTTCTGTTTGTAATTCACCAATATATCTTAACAAGGCTGGCCTTTCTTTTTTAATAATTTCCAAGAGTTTGGCAGAATTATCAGTATTTAAAAAATCCTTTTCAAGATTGATTGATTCATAAAAGACATTCATAAAAATTGTTTCAAAGTGAATATTTACACCTTTTCTATTCCATGCATCTTTAAGATAGGTGCAAAATGTCATTAGAGAATATAGTAAACGAATAGCTGGATGTGGATGAGAACGTTCTCTATAATAAAGATTTTCAATATCATTAACAAAGGTTAATAAATACTGACAAATTACTGTTCCAGAAAGAATAGTTAAAGCTTCAATTACTTCTTTATCTAAATCATCTTTAAAAAGACGCTCGTAATAATCTACAGTATGATTTGCAAGACATAGTGAACTGTAACAATCAGCGTCATACTCAAGTATATGTTTTTCAATATTAAAACCACCTTGATTATTCAATGACCTTTCTTGAATGCCTTCATTGAGGAAATCGGACTGTTGAATCAAGTGACCTAGTTCATGGTAAAAAGTAAAATGAGATGCCAACTGATAATAAAATTCATTAATACTAATATCTAATTTCTTGTTAAGCTTATCCAAAGCCTCTAAATCGGCATTTAAGTTAATTGGAGTACCTAATTGGAATTTAGAAATTAACCAGTTTATCAAACCTACATTTAATTTTATTACATATTTTTCATCTATGGTGCCAGCAGAAGCATTTTTGGTAGTATTCGAAGAAATTAAAATATAATGTTGAGCAATTCCATAATGTGCACTTTCGGTTGCCAATGTTTTATAATAAAAGTCAAAAGACTTTAAAATTTCGACAAGCATTGGGCTTCCTTCGGGATTGAAGATATCTGCTTCTGTAAGTGGTAAATCAGCAATTGTGGTTACTTGAATTGCATTGTATTGTTCTAAAGTCATAGTTTCTTCTACTGAAATAGAAAGATATTAAAACAAAACGTTTTTCTTTCAATGTAATTAGATTAAATAAAATATTGTTGATAATTAACATCATATTGTTAATATAAAATATCTCATAGTATGAGATATTAAAACACTAAATATTAAATTTGTATCTGTAAATCAATTCATTATAATGAATCGCATAAAGGAAGTTTTAGAAAGAAAAGGTATTAAGCAAACTTGGTTGGCTGAAAGGTTAGAAAAGAGTTACAATATGGTTAACTCTTATGTGCAAAATAGGAGACAACCAAGTCTTGAAGATTTGTTCAAGATTGCAAACATATTAGATGTTGCAGTTGCTGAATTGTTAGAAAGTCGTACCTCTAAAAAGAAATATGATTCAATGCAGCCAACTATTCTGAAAGTTGCTGAAGATGAAGAAGAGTATGAAAAAATGGTAAGCATACCAGTATTAGGAAATGTTGCATGTGGATTTCCTCTTTTTGCTGAAGAAAATATAGAAAAAGAGATTTCTGTTTCAACAAAGCTTATTAGAAAGGATAAAAAGTATTTTATTCTACGAGCTTCTGGTGACTCAATGAACAATGCTAATATAGATGATGGAGATTTAGTATTAATAAGAAAGGAACTTACCGCAGAAGATGGTGATAGAGTAGTGGCCTTAATTGATGATGAAGCTACAATAAAGGAATTTAAAAATAATGGAGACCATATTGTACTGTTGCCAAAATCAACAACTAAAGAGCATCAGCCAATTATATTAACAAGAGATTTTAAGATACAAGGAATTGTAGAAAGTGTAATAAAAATTTAAATAATGAAAAAGAATCAACATGTAGTGCCACATAGCAGTGGTTGGGCAGTTAAAGGAGCTGGAAATAAAAAGGCAACAAAAGTTACTGCTACTCAAAAGGAGGCAATTAATGTAGCTAGAAATATTGCGAAAAATCAAAAATCTGAACTTTTAGTTCATAACCAAAAAGGCCAAATTAGGCAGAAAGATAGTTTTGGTAACGACAACTTTCCGCCAAAAGGCTAATTCTATATACATATGTTGAGATTCATATTAAAAATATTTGTTGCATTAATTTTAATTTTCATAGGGTATAACATTGAAGAATCGCTTCGTCCTGAATTCATTGGAGGCGGATTTATTTTACTTATCACTATTTTGATTATTGACGGTTTTAATTTTTTTTACAAAAACTGGAAAAGGTTAAAATTAGCATTGCATTGTTTTTGGATTAGCCTTTCTGGAAAATACATAAGGTTTTCCATGTCTTATCAGTATTTAATTAAGGTTAATGACAAATACCTTTTAGTACAAAATGCAAACCCAAATTGGAATTGGTATCAACACGTAGGAGGGAAGTATAAAAGATTACCTGAAACACAAAGTGTTTTAAAGGAAATGAATGCCACTGACGATTTAAAAATGAAGACAGCTGGATTAAAAAAAGATGATTTAGCGGTTTTTGTTCCTGCTAGAAATGCAATGAAGTTTCTTGATTGGTTTAATAGTGAAAAAAATCGTGAAATTTCTCATTGGAGAGAATTTTACGAAGAGTTGTTGGGAGGAAAGGCAGATAATCGAATTCTTAAAAAAAAGAATTTTCCATATGTTAATTACAGATTTATAAAATCAGTTCAAACTCCATTAAAAAGAGCTCCAATTGAATCCGGCTGGGATTGTTGGGAGATTTTACAATATGATGTTTTAGAATTGATACCAAATGAATCACAACAAAAGGAGTTAGAAGAATTATTGATAAAAGGAGATAGTGAATATATAAAATGGGCTAGTACTCAAATGATTAATAAACTAGGTTATGATGAGGGAGAGTTAAGTACTAAATACAATATTGGACCACACGCAAAGTGGGTTTTAAATTTAAAATGGAGTAAAGCATGATATTATTTAAAAATAAAAATACGCAGTTAGACGATTTATTAGCCAGAATCGCAGAACAAATTCAATTAGACGATACGCGTAAAGAAAGAATGGAAACAGCCTACAGAGCAATTGAGAGTTTGCTTAATGAAGATACTGGCTTTTTTAAAGACGCCGTTTTTGAAATATATCCTCAAGGTTCTGTTAGGATTGGCACAACTGTTAAGCCGACTGGAAAAAATGAGTTCGATTTAGATATAGTTGTACATATTGTTATGGATTGGGAGAAACATTCTCCACAATATATTTACAATCAATTGAAAAGAGTTCTACAAAACAGTGACAGATATAAAGATAAAGTTGAATTAAAGAATAGATGTATTCGCCTAAACTATGCTGGGGACTTTCATATGGATATTTTACCTGGTTGTCAAGAAACAAGTTATGACGAAGACAAATTAGTTATACCAGATAGAGAATTAGGAGATTGGACTTCAAGTAACCCTAGAGGCTATGGTAATTGGTTTGTTGACAAGTCAAATTTGGTAAAAATGACCTTACTAGAAAAGGCGTATGCAATGGAAAATTTGCCAGCAGATGAATTTTCTAAAAAGAAGCCTTTACAAAGAGCAGTTCAGTTAATCAAAATGTATCGCGATGAATATTTTAAGTCGAATCCTAAAATGGCCACATCCAGCATAATTTTAACAACTATTGCAGGTGAGTTTTATGATGGTGAAGAATCAATATTTGATACTATTGAAAACATAATACTTAAAATAAAGCAAAATTTTGGCATTGTAGGTCTAGTTGGTAATCGCTTAAAAATATTAAACCCTGTTAACTCTCAAGAAGATTTTAGTGATAAATGGGATGATGATAAAGAACCTGAATTATATGAACATTTTAAGAAATTTATACTTCATTTAGATAAGCAATGGCAAATTTTAAAAGAAGAAAATGGTGTTATTGAGGAAGCAAATACGATAAAGGGACTATTTGGCGAAAAAGCATTCTTACGTGCACAAGAATCACAAGTAAACCAACTTGAAAACGCAAGGAAGTTGAAAAGTATTGGTATAAATACTACGACTGGCGTTATATCTGAATCACTAGTTGCTAATACGAAACCGATAAAAAACAATACTTTTTTCGGAAGTGAATAAACAAAAAACATATACTTTGTCAGAGCAATTTATTGCTCTAAAAAGAAGCTATCCTGAATTCAATGTTAAGCTCTTAAAGGATAGTGTTATATGTACTGGATTAATAAGACCTACTTCAAGAAGTGTTAATTATTCTTTTAAGTTAAAATATAGAATAGGCAAACGTCCGAAAGTGAATATTTTGAATCCAGAATTAAAGAGGAATTTTAATAATGATAAAATCCCTCATGTATATCCATTAAATGAATTGTGCTTATACTATCCTAAATATCAAGAATTTAATTCAAAAATGTTAATTTCTGACTGTATTATTCCTTGGACAATTTTATGGTTATATCATTATGAAAATTGGCATATTACTGGCGAATGGAAAGGAGGTGGAATTCACCCAAATTCTAGTGGTATACGCAAAAAGGCCTCATAAAATTTTGGTTAAAACAATAGGTGAAGTGAGCGTCTATATTTTAGGGGTTTAGTAATATAGCTTCTTAATAGTTTCAATTATACAAAGGATTTCATAGTAATGTTAACCAGTTACAATGTTTCCTAAAATATAGCGAATGAGCCGTTAATTGTTTCCAAAATTATATGCAGCCTTGAATTTTTGTTTCTTTTGTTTCAAGACAAAAGATAATGAAACAAAAAAAAGATTAATTGAAGTTCTAAATATAACAAGTGCATAGAAATTATCTCGCAGAGTAATTTTATGCTCTTGTGGCAAGCTTACGAGAATCGTCTAAAATTTTTTATTACGGATATTTTATCGAATACTCGATTTTTAATAATAGCAAAAAGGCTAGCTTTTATTTTGGCGTTGGCAAGCGATGGATAATTGTGTGTAAAATAAATTGCCAGAGCAATTTGATTTTATAAAACAATCGAGCGCTTGGTAGCGGCTATTTTACATAACGGCTAATTATAGATACAAATTAATTAACGCAGCGAAGCGTTCCTATTAAATAAGTTTAATGACCCAAGTTCCAATTATTCTTATGAAAACGAATGCTTCTGGGATATTTTACATAATACTACATTATAGCTTACAAATGGATAAACCACTCTTAATAACTAAACAATACATTTGTACTATAATTTATATTATGTAAAATACAATTTGAGATTGCTTTAGCACAAACTTTACTGCTCGCCCCCCGAATATGTAGTTCTATCTGAAGGCCGTCTATTAAAACAAAGGAATAAAATTAGTTGGGTTCGAAATATAAGCCGCAGCGATTAGTTTACTACAGCACGTTCTTTATCACAGTCACTTCGCTCAGCATACGCTTTAGAATGCGTAGTCATTTCAAAAATAGTATTAGTTTCATCCATCGGTGTCTTTGTTTTATCCTGATCAGCATCAAAAACTATTAATATCAGGAGAATACCTGTTAACCAAAGGCTGTAAAAAACCAAGAAATTGCGATGCTTTTTCATACCGATACAAGAATAACCTTATATCCGACAGCTTCGTATATTAAAAATGATAATCTTTTCCTAAATTAAGCGGACTTTAACATCTTTTATCGAACAGGATACTAAAACCCAACATATTCCATCTGAAGCTTCCCTTGAATTTTTGGGATTAGCGTACTTCAAAAGGAATACGGAATACGGCTTTTGGAGTTCTTTGATTTGGGTCTTTCTTTACCTCCGTGTCAAATAATCGATTTAAATTATTACCCGCCAAATCTTCCAACCGTGATTCAATGCGTACTTCAATCTTGGGCGTTGACCATTCTTCATCAGGCACAAAGCGTAATACGCTTTCATTTTCCAAGAGATTGAATTTTCCCTGGATCTGCCTATCGCCTGTATTATAGACGCGGATCGTTTCCTTGGCCAAAAATGCATCCATAGGTTCTCCAAAGTCCATTAACAGAATTTTTACCGAATCTTCAATTTGCATGCACAACTGCCATTCTTTGGTTTTTGGCATTGTATCATCACGCGGACCCACATAGAATTTCTTGGTATACTTTTTTAGTAAGGGCGTGCCTTGAATTGATTTCCAGCTGCTATCAATTGCCATGGTATACCTTTTGCCAGCGGTCAAGGGCAATCCCTTTTCCTTATTGGGAATCAAATCGGTCTTGATGCGGCCGGGATCCAACCAAAGGGTCAGTACCGTTCGTTCTTTGTTCCAAAGTTCGGATTCAAGTCGTAAGAAAGGTTTTATTTCGATTCCGTCGGTTTCATTGACCACCGAAATGAAATCCAGGGCATTCTGTACTTCCTGCATGGGTTGTGCAAACTCAAAGTACATTTTTAGGAGATTCTCGGGCACGGTATCCACTTTGGGATGAATCGCTATCAGTTCAGCTCCACCCGTATTTTCCCTCTTTGGAATGGTAAACGATGCCATTACCTCGGTATTGTTTTTACGGAACGTGTACGTCAGTCCCTCGGTAAAAGGAACTACGGGTGCAAAATGATGTTTGCCCTTGTCACCGACGATAACCCCGATTACCGAAGTTTGTGATTCTTCGCCAACGAATACCCGCAGTTTTTCAATATCCATATTCGTTGAAAATGTGATGCCAACGGGCCTTTCACTTTCATAATCGACCTGTTCGATGGTAACGCTTTCTTCATGGCATCCGGCAAGAAGAATCGAACAAAAAAAGATCAAGTACCACTTGATCTTTTTGATCTTTTTAAATGTGTTATGTGCGCATACTACATCCATTCCGTAGTGCGAACACGTAACCTTAAATCTCCATCAGATTGCCGCTGGAGGTATATGACATGGGTGGCATCGAGATTGTCCATTTGCAAAACGTACGGAAATGGCAAGTTGTCATACGGTACACCCTCGGTCTCGGCAAAGACTGGTACGGGATCGGTCAGGGATTCCTTGAAATCGGCAATATCGTCGTATTTGATACGCATTACGGGTCTGTTGCTGTTCGACATCAAAAAGTAGGTGCTCCCCTCCCTTTCATATGAAATCATATCCAAGGGCGAATTACCGGCACCCAATTCGGCCACGGTACGGCCTTTGGTATGCTTTCCTTCTTTGAGTTCATCCAACGGAAACAATACCAGCGGAGTACAGGTATAGCTTGCCATAAGGTGGTCAACACCGTCCAATTTTATAACGTCGAAGGTCTTGATGGGCGCATGTGTTTCATACTCGCCATGTGCCGCATGCCAAATTTCCAAGGAGGCATACTCTTGGCCATCTTTAAAGGGAAACGGTATCTTTCTAAAGGTAGAACCGAATTCTTTATTCGACAGGCCGGAAACCAAAACCTGTCCATCGTGAAACTTTAGGTCCGAAATCGCCCAGGTACGTAGTGGTCTTTCCCATTTATCTTTGGCATCTGCAGGTATCGGATCGGTCAATTCGATTTTTGAATAACTTACATCCTTCAAGGAAATGTTTTCGAACCCCTCTCCTTTCAATTTGAGCAAAACCGGAGTTCCGTCCGCTGCTTGAACCGAAAAATAGACGTTTCTGGAAATTGGGTTCACGGCCATGTCCGTTATCTTTATATTCTCAACTGTGGTGCCCAACGCCGATGCCACTTTCTTGTCAAACCCATTTATATTGATTTCGGTAGCTGGTGCTGCGGTCTTCACATCTTTGGTATTCAGCGCATAAATGGCCGCACTTTTTGAATCCCCTAAGAATAAGATGCCTTCAGGGCCAAAGCTTATATGATTGATCGAGGCTATCCCAGGGTTTCCGGTTACGAAATTTTCAGTCAGATTTGAATCTGATTCGATAGCGGTCGTGGCGGATAAGGTCAACAAGACCATTGCGATCAGTGCGAAAGCAGGTACGATTTTTTTCATTTCTCAAGTGGAATTAGTTCCCCATTAAAGTATTAAATCCTCAATTTTAATGTAGAACCTATTCGCCAATTAACTCAATTTTAACACGTTAACCCTACTAAGACAGGGAGTTGATTTATCAAGGCTATTCCTGAACAAGGTCTTGAAGTGTGACTACACGATAATCAGGAGAAGATCGGGATACAAAATTCAGTATCGGTAGATGACCGGCCCCAATGAGCAGGAAGACTTTGTCCTTTCCAGGATCCGTGATTCCTACAATATTGGCGAAGATCCTCAAATTACGGGTGTACCACCATATCGCACCGTCCGCCCCAAAATAATCATCGCCCGCGTTCATTTTGAAATTTCCTATCAAATAATGACCGTGACCGATGCGCATTCCTTCCGGGTCATTTTCGTTCAACAATTGTTCCAGTAGTGTCAATTGCATTTTTTGCTCATCTTCCTTGGCGTACATGGCCATAAACTTATTATGTAACATCTCGTCGCGTGCAACGATTTCCTCCCCCAATTTCTTAGTGAAATATGCCTCCTTTTCTTTGTAGGCCTCCTCAGTCTTATAGTCGTCAAAATTCCGGGCTGGGGCATCTACCGCATATAATTTCTTATGGCCGAGCTCCTTCCCCATCCGGAATCCTATTTGGTATATCTCATTGGACTTCAATTCAAAACGCCCCGCGAGATATTCATTATATAAAGAATCAAGGCTTGATTGTCGGGACTTTTTCCATTCCACCGCGATCTTGTTGGGTTTGAACTTACGTATTTGGTCGAGCACGTCCTGTAGCTCCCCTTGCCTTTTGGGGGAAAGAATATCAACGTCGTGTTTTGGTTTGTAGCCATCGAGTCCGGCATCCTTGAAATGGAAAGTCCCCAATAAAAATAGGTCTGATGTATCGACATCCGAAAAATGGCCTTCATGGGGCTTTTCGAGGTCTTGGCCTGAAATGACCGTTGCGGAGAAAAATCCAATAATTAGAAGTGCGAGGTGTCTCATGATGGTTGGTTTATTTGATTTAAAAGACAATTCACAACCCGAATTGTTACACCTCGCATACCTTCTATTTTTTCTCGCTCAATGTTTTTGCCTTTGCAAAGGCTCCATCGGCCTCTTTGTCTTTGCCCATTCCCTTGAACGCCTTGCCAAGGCCTTCCCACATTTCGGGGTCTTTGGGATAGTATTCGGAAAACATTCCGTAAAGAAATACCGCACCTTCAAATTGCTCTTGAAACAATAGATTCCTTCCGACCTGTTTGAATTCCTTATCAAAGGGAATATGTGCGTACACGGGATCTTTTACGATACGGGTGGCATCCGTTTTGAGCTGCTCCATCTTGCCTGCGATGAACAATTTGGTAAAATGGTCCATTGGGTTGACCAAAAAGGAATCGAAATCGTAGTTCATCGCCATTTCCAGCACTGGGTCTTGATTGGTGCTATATTCCGCAAAGGTAGGTTCTATAAAAACTTGGGGAGTCGTGGCATCGGCATTCTCCCAAGGGGCCTTATCCTGCCACCAGGCAAACGAAAGGTAGGCATTGAGTTTAGAATTGGGCAGTGTTGTTTTTTTGGTGTCACCATAAAAATTCTTGTTTTCCGCGGTAGGTTCGCCTACCATAATGGCATTCGTATAATTCTCTATCTCATTGGTCAGGTTTTGACAGGCCGAAAAAGTTTGTCGACCAATAATGTAAATGAACTTACCCTTTTTATTGAGTTCCGGGCGCGCCATTATCCCTTGAATGAGCGGTTTGTTATTGTAGTTATTGCCGCCCCCGTTCAAGCGCACATCATAGATAAGCTTCTGTACATCGTTGGTGTCGATAAAATCAAAGAGCCGTTTGTAAAACTCAGCCAAGCTTTCGGTTTCATGATTGAAAACGGAGCTCTGTCTGACATATAGTGTTTTCGAATCGGACAAATACTCATAATGATAATACTTTTCAAAAAGATGCTTGAGATAGAACGGGGGCTCCCCTGCTCCCCTAGCGCTGACCCATAATTCGTTGGGTAGCGTTAAATTGTAGTCACGTGAAAGTTCATTGTATGCGATACTTGGTAGTTCATACGTGATGACCTTGCCTTCTTTTTCAAGTGTCAGCGATACGTTCTTGCCGTTATCGGGAATCACTCCTTGAGCGTGTAAAACGGCGGGTACGGTCAAAAATCGGAGCCCGTAGGCTTTGAAATAGCTATTGTTTTCGACCGGCACTACGGGTCGTATCATTTTTAGGGCCTCATCGATTGGGTACTCCCCTACTTTGATCACTTTCGCGGCCAGTATCTTCGTGTGTTCCTTTAGAGCCCCTTCCACAAAAATCCCGTCTTTGAAATGGTAAAGGTTTATGGGCAACACCCCATCTTTGGCAATGGTACTGAAGGGTATTTGCGTGTGTCCATATTCAAACAGCGATACGATTCTCGAAAGGCCGACCCTGATTTCGTGTTCCTCCAGATTCGGAATTTCGACATACAAGTTCTCTACTTCAGCATCCCAAACTTTCTTTTCCACTTTTTTGAATAGGAAGGGAAAATCGGCATGTACGGTTTTCTGCAAAAAACGGAGGTCTTCTTGCCATTGTGCGGCCGTTAATACTTCTTGACCAAAAGCACTTCCTGATAATGTCAGGAAGATTACTATCAAAATAAATTGTTTGAAGGAATTTGTTCGCATGGTTTTTCGTTTGATTATTTATATCCAGTGCAAAGAAGCATTATAATCAACTAAACTCAATGGATTATTTTACCGAAACGTTGAAAAAAGCGAGTGGATTGTGTATTAAGGTGTTCAGACAAACAAAATAGAGATTACAATTGAACAACCTATTCAATCCTCAAGCGCTACCACATTCCCCGAATAACGGATTCGATTGCGGTGTGAGCTCCAGATATCGGCCCAGACCGATAAATTCGGAAACAGTTTGAGTCTTACGAAAAAAGTTTCGGAGGACTCATTAATCGTGAAATTCACATCATAACTATTATCGCGTTCGTTCTTGGTCACCTCAATCTCTCTCGGAACCCCATCAAATTCGATACCGGTTTTGTTATTGTAACCCCCACCCATTTGACGTTCCCCGAAATAAGGTAAATTCGATGATACGGAATCCCTTTGCATACGTACGAAGTGATTCGCACTGGTCAGGTCGATGCGGTTTATCGTATTGCCGGGCTGGATCAATCCGCTATTCGCGATTTGGTTCAAGGCCCGGGTCGGCAGCGGTTGCATGCTGTTCATCTCGATTTTGAACCCAAGGTTTTGTATCATCGAATCCAACTTTGGATTGCTTTCAGAAACCGTTCGCGAGGCCCCACAAGCCGCCAATAAAAACATTGAAATGATGAGTAGTGTTGTTTTATATTTCATAATAATTTCATTTAATCCTTCTCACGGGTAAACGGCACAAAACGTACCGGCATAAGATTCCTTTTGCAGATCTTGTTTTTCCTTTTCGTAACCAGAACCAATTGACGAACAGCATTATGCGGCCCCACGGGAATAATCATGCGACCACCATGTTCCAATTGTTCTACCAATGCCATGGGAATTTCTTCAGCTCCTGCCGTTACCATGACGGCATTGAAAGGTGCCTTTTCGGGCCAACCGTAATAACCATCCCCAGTCATGACAATTACGTTGTCATAACCTAGGTTCGATAACCGTTTTTTAGCTTTTAGCGCTAGTTCCTCAATAATTTCAATGGTGTATACCGAGTCTACGATTTTACCTAACACTGCTGCCTGAAAACCTGAACCTGTTCCTATTTCGAGTACCCTGTCCGACTTTTTCAGCTGCAAGGCTTCTGTCATAAAAGCTACGATTTAAGGCTGTGAAATGGTTTGCCCGCTTCCGATGGGCAATGGCCTATCCAGATACGACAAATGTCGAATATCTTCGGGGACAAATTTATGTCGTGGTACGTTCAGCATGGCGGTCAACGTCCGTAAGTCTGAAACCCCTCTGGCTTGAATTTGGTTTTCGACCATGGCACGTCGGAGCGAAGTATAGCTATCTTGGGCCAAAAGCATTCCTATACTTGACCAAATACTTATTGCATATACCGTAATACGTTTCATTGACAATAATTAAGTTACCAAAAATGCAATAAGATGTCAATCGGCTACTTTCGCAGGTAGTCGTCGCTACCATCAAGCCAATCTTCGCGTATGGGCGACCAAGTATCGATACCTTCGACATCGCCGATCATTAAAGCGGCATGCGGTACGTTGGCAGG
Organism: Flavobacteriaceae bacterium NBU2977; assembly: GCA_019931105.1. Taxonomy (GTDB): domain Bacteria; phylum Bacteroidota; class Bacteroidia; order Flavobacteriales; family Flavobacteriaceae; genus Meishania; species Meishania litoralis. The sequence continues at coordinate 317,716 of JAIOUW010000002.1, forward strand.
AATGACAACGGTTTCCCCAGCATGTAGATCCATCACCTCTTCTTTATCCTTGCCGAACCAAAATCGTACCGTTCCCGATAGCACCTGACTGATCTGCTCGCTCTCATGGTGATGCAACGGCACTTCAAAACCGTCTTTGAATTTCATTCTGGCGATCATTATCTTTTCCCCGTAGACCAGTTTACGCTCCATTTGCGGGGTCACATTCTCTACGGGCACTTCGTTCCAATGTATCTTATTCAGTTTCATGGTTTCCATTTTTGATCAGCTAAAAATATTGTTTTAACACATAGGCTGTTCGTACCTTACTTTTTTCTTCGGTAATATGCGTCCATGCGAAGTAAATTTTATCGCCGACCATTTCCATTTGCGGAAATCCGGTTTTTCGCGAGGCGTCCAGCGGCGCAATTGCATGTATTTTTCCCTTTGTGCCATTGCGATTGACCTTTGCCGCGTTCAGCACGGCCCCATTTTCATCGGCCTCCATCCAACTAACGAAGGCGTTTTCTTCGTCCAACATCAGTACATCGACCCGGCCAATGGCATTGATAGCGCTGATCTGTATCGGGGCATCGAAGGTCGCACCACCATCTTCCGAAAAAATCAAGTTCACTGCTGGCCGATCATTGGCCGCCGTAAACCAGGCAACGGCAAGGCGATTCCCCAACGCAGCCGCCTTGGGTCCGTTTACGGGGCATCCCTTTATTTGCCAACCATCCTCATGAATACTTTTCGGGGCCGACCACTGCCCTTTCACTTGCCTTACAATACTGATATCCCTAATCTCGTCTTCCGAACGATCTCTATAAATAACAACCGGACCATTATGTGTAATCGCAGCAGTAGTTTGGCAACAATCACAAGTTCTGGCATCGAGTTCCTGCTCGTCTATAAGGGTACCGTCAACGTCAATTTTAGCAGCTCGAACGGCCATGGCTCCCCGCTTCCCTACTTCATTTTCAATGGTGTTTCTACCGTCCAACCAGGTTATGAAAAATCCGTTTTCATAGGGCAATGAACTAACGAAGCCGTGCTCGGTCGGGGTATTGTCGGTGTGCAATGGCAAATCGGTTGTCCATTGCCCCTCGTCCGTTTTTTTCAGGTTCAGTTTAACGTCGTAGGAATACGTTCCCTCCGAGGATTTTTTAAGGATATGGCTCAACAAATGTCCTTGGTTTTCGCTGATGGCCGGAAAGTCGGCCCAATTGACGAACCAATCCCCTCCCGCGACCACTACTTGGGGTGCTGACCATGTTTGCCCTTCCAATCGGCTATATTTCAATGCCATCAAACTGTCGTCGGCAGGTTCCACCCACGACAATAAAGCGCTTTTGCCGTCGGAAAAAAGAAAAGGAAGGGCACTACCCATCCCTGCCGGATTGTCCATCTGATGTGTTAATGGTTCTTCGCTCTTTGGCTGTTCATTGCAGCTTTGTAGGCAAAGCATGACACCTAAAACCAAACAGCCCCATTTTCTCATTGAACCGCCTTGAATTTATCGATGACCCCATCACTGGCCCAATCGGTCTGTCCCTCTATTTTAAGTACCTGTTCCCCGGCCGTGTTGTATATAAAGGTTGTAGGCAAGGCGTTGACACCTCTTTGGGCGAAGGCTTCTTTTAAGCGTATGAACGTAAGATCGAACTTTCGTTCATCGACAAATGCCCTGATTTTTTCAAGGGACTGATCCGAGGCCAGTAAAAAAACGTAGTTTTCATTTTTCAAAAGTTCTTGGGCGCGCACCAGGTCGGGCATTTCTTCAATACAGGGCCTGCACCATGTCGCCCAGTAGTTGAGCACTACCCATTTTCCTTTAAAATCAGTGAGCGAAACAGGATTCCCGTTTAAATCCTCGAACGAGGATGTTTGCACCTTGTATGGTAATTCTTCGGGATGACCTTCAAAGGCCATCGCCTGACTTTTCGCCAAATCCCGACATGCCGTAACAAGTACCGTCAACACCAATAAAAGGCCAATTCGTAATACCATGTTTCCATTCCTAGAAGTGGTATGCAAATTAATGAAAATATGGATGGAGTTATCGTGTTAATCAGGTAAATCAATCGATAAACCAGTAATCTACTGGAATTTATCGGGTTTTAGACGTTGCGCACACCACGAACATAGTCGTGCACACCCTGCTGCAATTCATGGAACTCGGAAAGCTGTTGCCTTATATTTTCCAAATGGTCCCCCACCGACTTTTTTCGTTCCTTAAGTGCCTGTAAGATTTCGCGATTGGAAATGCTTAGCCTATCGAGACCCGTTTTCAAGGTTTCGATACGTTCGAAAAGTGAATACGTCTTGGGTTCGCAAACGTACGAATTGAGCTTGTTTTTCAATTGCCCTACCTCGCGTTGATTTCGCTCCAATCGCAATACCAAGTTGTTTCTTTCGATATAAGTATCCTGCTCGAGCACCATGATTTTTAAATTTAAGGGTTACACAATTATGTGCAGCTAATTAATCTACGTAAAATTAACGCCGTTCAGATGTGGTAAAGTATCTACGAACGAGATTTTAACGTTTATTTATTGTTCCGATAAACTTGCGTTAAGATCATTGATAACCGCTCCGAAAATATGTGGTCATTTACTTGCAAATAAGACCGCCTATCTATAATTTCATATAAAGCGAAAAATATGGATATAAACTTTGAATATGACGATGTTAGGGCAAGTGCCAGATTAGAGATAATGACAGGGGAAAAGCTGAACAAGCTTCTTGACAAGTTCGATTTTATCGTACGTGCCGATGTATTCTTTAAAACCGAAAATACCTCGGCCCAGAACAAAGGAAGGATCTGCAATATTCGATTGAGCCTGCCAGGTCCCCGATTATTTGCCGAAGCAAACCATGGCTCGTTCGAAGCTTCCATAGCCGAGGCCTGTAATGACCTCGAAATACAACTTCGAAAGCGAAAGGCAAAAATGAAATCTTTCTGATGTAAGGCACTATTCGTTGTCTTCCAAGGTGTTCTCTGCAACTACTTTGTTCAGGCGTTCGGTAAAAATGGGGCTGCGCCGAAGGTCGCGCATCAGTTTTCGTTTTTTGCGTTTTGAGATACTCAAGGTATCCAACAATTCTTTGGTGCGTCTGAATTCGACGATCCTATCTTTTTTCAACTGAATACGATCTTCGACGGGTAGGACCAAATTTGGATCGAAACGCTCCATAACCGTATATTGCTGTACCTTGATCTGTTTTTTCTCCAGATTCCCGGCCGTGGTCTGACCAAGCGCAACAGAGGCATACAAAAACAAGAGGTATAAAGTTATTTTGATATTTCCAGGTTTCATTTTCAAAAAGTGAATCTCGATAACAAAGTAGAAAAAAAAAGGCAAAGAGTCCCAATCTGTTGGTCTTGACAACGTTTGGGCCGTTGAAAAAAGACTTTCATCGATAAAACATTATCGATAAATTTGGCATGGACCTTGAACTTACTAGCTTATGAAACCAATTTTATTATTCACGATGCTCTTAACAGTTTCGGCCAATGTCTTTTCGCAAGACCTGGCGCGAATCGGTTCGGCGGCAATAAGCTTCGTTTTTGAAGATAATGATGTCAATGGGACTATTTCGGGATTTAGCTCCTCCTCCAATATCGACTTGCAAAATTTTGAAAACTCCACATTCGAAGGTTCGGTAGCAGTGACAACGATCAAGACCGGAAACTTTTTAAGGGATTGGTCGCTAAAAAGTGGCAAATATTTTGACGAAGACGAACACCCGCGATTGTTTTTTAAAAGCAGCTCGGTCGTTTCCAATGAAAATGGTTTTTTGGTAAATGGTGATCTTACCCTAAAAGGAACGACCAAACCGATTACCTTCGATTTTCGAAAAAATGGCGATCGATTGATCGGTACCACTACCCTATTTGTATCGGATTATGGTATACATATCAAAAAAGAACGCGAACAGAACAAGGTAACCGTAAAGCTTGATCTTCAATTGCGATGATCGTCTACAATCTCCGCGATTTCCACTACAATTTTTCGAAATGATGCTTAACTTCGCATCTTAAATTTTCCGCTAATGTGGGTATGGGTAATTTTTATTGCGCTGATCATTGTTTTCTTGGCCCTTGACCTGGGTGTATTCCATAAAGAGGAACATGTCATAAAAAGTAAAGAGGCTGGTATTTGGACCGGCATTTGGGTGACCATAGCATTTTCGTTCAGCATGGTCATTTATTGGTTGTTCTCAAGCGGTATTATAGACAACCCTACCCAACTTACCCCGAACGATGCCGTTCTAAAATATATTACCGGATATCTGATCGAACTTTCATTGAGCGTCGATAATGTATTTGTTATCGCCGTTATATTCTCCGCATTCAAAATACCCCCCATTTACCAACATCGTGTGCTTTTTTGGGGCATATTGGGCGCCATCGTCTTTCGTGCATTGATGATCTTGTTCGGTGTGGCCCTTATAACCCGTTTCGATTGGATCATCTATGTATTCGGGGTCTTCTTGTTATACACCGCCTTTAAGATGTTGAAAGGCGATGAGCATGAATTTAATCCGAAAAACTCATGGGTATTTCGACAGGTAAAAAAGCTTTATCCAATAACTAGTACAATACAGGGACATGACTTTTTCGTGAAACGAATGGGGGTCAAGGCGGCTACCCCCCTATTTGTGGCACTGATCATTATCGAATTGACCGATATACTTTTTGCGCTCGACTCCATTCCTGCGATTTTGGCCATTACGGCAGACCCCTTCATAGTTTTCAGTTCGAACATCTTGGCCATACTGGGGCTTCGATCTATGTATTTTTTGATCTCAAGGATGTTGGACAAGTTTCGATTTATCAATTACAGTCTTGTCGTAATACTTGCATTTGTAGGTCTTAAGATGCTGTTTTCCCATTATGTACATCTTCCGGAATGGGTCTCGTTGACCGTGATTTCGGTTGCTCTGGTAGGTGGTATAGTGGCCTCATTGGCAATTCCGGAGAAGCACCATGAACAGATCGAATAAAGAATTTCTTGAAACGAACTATCCCCCACGCAGGGTATTGCGGAATCCATTTCGATGAAAAATAACTAATCGACTTTTTTTGGGAAGATAAGCCGATATAACCTGTCCACACCCCAGTTTCCCAACGGGAAATAGAGCGCGAAGAACAAGGCCATGGCAAGACCAAAGGAGCGCTGGCCCACAATGGATTCAAGTATGTTTCCCGGATAGGCATAGGAAGTCTCGAGTGCGTAGCCCCCAAACTCAAGAAGGCACATGGCAATCAATCCGTATGCATATTGCTTGTGAAAAGGAAAACCACGAAGCAGCAATGAAATAGGCACCATGTACAAAATGTAACAGGTGATTACCTGCCACCAATAGGTAAATTTGGCGATCTCCATTTGGGTACCGAACCAATTCATACCCAAACCCCACAAAAAATAGACAACACAGTATAGCAACAGTAGGCGTTTGTCGACCAAAAGCTTATTTTTCGCCCATTGCAAAAATTCGGTCATCCTATTTATTGATTTTAAGGTCAATGATCCGCAACGCATCCTTAACGGTCTGCATTTGGTCCATATCATCATTTTCCAAAGTAATATCGAAGGCGTCTTCAACGTCGAGCACAATATCGACCAAATGGGCCGAGTTGATATTGAGTTCTTCCGTGAAATGACTTTCTTCGGATATTTGTTCTATTGAAACATCTTCCGGAAGATATATCTTAATGATGTCGCGTAATTTTTGATAGCGTTCGTCTTTGCCCATAAATAGTTTACTCAGAGATAAAATCGACTCTTTTGCCTAATCGGCCTCCCGACCAATGACGGGTCTAAGCATCAGTCGTTGCATTTTCCAAAAATAACACAAGCATTGACATCACCAAAACCAAAACTGGCCTTGGCAATGAATTTGGGGTCGTATGAAAACGTCTTTGTCGGTATTCTTGAAACATCGATCCGTTCGGCTATTTCCGGATGGACATCTTCACAGTTCACGTTTCCAAAGAGTTGTCCGTGCCCAAACTGTAAAATGGTGGCCACACTTTCAATACTTCCGGCAGCGGCCAGACAATGACCGAACAGGCCTTTAAAGGAATTTACATAGGGAAAATCGCCCCCCGAGCGTTCTAAGGCCCTGCACCAATTTTCAATCTCCTGTGCGTCTTTGGCCGTTGCCGTGAGGTGGCCGTTAATGGCATCGATATCCGATGGCGAAATGCCCGCATTTTGAACGGCTTCAATAATGCAACGTTGCACCGCTTCATTATTTGGGGCGGTCATGCTGCCTTCGGCCCGTTGCCCGCCGCTATTGATCGCTCCACCTAGAACTTCGGCATATATTTTCGCTCCCCTTGCCTTGGCACTCTCCAAGGACTCCAACACCAAGGCGCCCGCACCGCTGCCCGGAACAAATCCCGATGCTGTGGCGCTCATCGGGCGGCTGGCCGCCGTAGGGTTGTCATTATGATTCCGTGGCAGAATGCGCATGGCATCGAAACCGCCCCATACGTAAGGTCCGCTATCACTACAACTGCCCGCCAGCATACGCTCCGATTTTCCGCTGGCGATGCGATCATAGGCCATCAAGATGGCTTCCGTGCCCGTTGTGCATGCCGAAGAGTTTGTTGTTACTTGATTGCCACAACCGATCAATCCACCCAAATAGGCGCTGATACCGCTGGCCATGGTCTGTAAAACGGTGGTACTACCCAAGCGCCTAACGTTCTTTTCGTCGACCAAGTGAATGGATTCCCTGAACTTATCCACACCCAAAATTCCCGTACCGAAGACAAGTCCTGCATCCCAATCCGGTGTATCGTTATCCGCTAGCGGCAAGCCGGCATCCTTCCAGGCATCCAAACCGGCGATTACCCCATAAACGATACCGCTGGCATTCAATCCACGCAATTGCAACGGAGTGAAGTATCGATTTACCAAATTATCCTTCACCAACGGTTCACCGGCAATTTGGCAACCAAAATTGAGTTCTTCCAGTTTGGGCTGAAAACGTATCCCACTTTTACCGTTTTGCATGGCGTAAGTGAAATCCGCGATCCCAACGCCGTTCGGGGCGCAGACCCCAAGACCCGTAACCACTACTCTTCTAGACATTTGAATTTGCTTTGATCATCCCGGCGATGGTTCCCCTGCATACCATTTTATGGTCCGAATTGTACATTTTTACCTTGCATTTAAGTTTGTTGAACCTAAAATATAATTTTTCGGAGCGCACGGTTACGGTTTCCCCCGGAAATACAGGTAACAAAAATTCCATTTCGGAAGAACTCAGTCCGATTTGGGGTTGAGCGACTTCCCCTTTGCCGTTGTCACCAAGTAGATATATGCCCAAACAGACCAATCCGATCTGCGCGCAGCATTCGGTAAGTAAAACTCCGGGGGTAACCGGATTGTTACGAAAATGACCTTTGTAGAAATCCGAAGCCTTTAAAAAGGTAAATCTGCCCTCTGCACCGTTTTCATCGACCGCGATAAGCTCATCGACAAACAAAAAAGGCTCGGAATAGGGTAATTTATTCAGTATCGATGTTCTCATTCCCATCTTTTCGGGCATCTTTCAACATTGTTTTAAGCTATCGCAAACTCTCACCACCGTCAACCTTGATTACGGTACCCGTAATCCATTTCGCTTCGTCCAAAGTAAGGAGGTAAACCACGTTCGCGACATCTTCAGGAGTGGTCAATCGACCATTGGGATTACGACGTAGCGCACTTTTCTTAAGTTTTTCGTTCCCCGGAATCATTTTAAAGGCAGGAGTTTCGGTAGTTCCCGCTTGTATGCAGTTGGCCTTGATTCCCATACCTGCATATTCCAAGGCGATGTTTCGCGTAATTGCCTCCAAGGTGACCTTGGCCGCCGAAACCGCGGCATAGCCCGGCCAAGCCTTGGTATTCCCTTCGCTGGTGAAAGAGACGATGCGGCTATCGCCTGCGAACCATCCAGCTTCGAAAATTGACTTTGTCCAATCAAAAAGACTCAAGGCCATGGCGTTCAGCGTAATGCCGAAATCTTCGTGGTTCAAACCTGTTCCGTTTTCCTCGTACATGGGCTTAAGGCTCCCTTTCGCGATACTATGCACCAAAACACTTATTTTTTCACTCTTTTTTAGCAAGGTATTCAATTCTTTAAGAACGCTTTCACGTTTCTCTTTTTTGGCGGCATCACAGTTGAAATGTTTTAAAACGATTCTGTTGCCCTCCTCAATTTGCTTGAAATCTTTTTCGATTTCGGGCATGTTTACCCTTGCATCTCGGTGAATGATAATCAAATTGTAACCGTATAAAGCCAATTTTTTTGCCGTTGCCAAACCAAGACCGCTACTACCGCCCAAGATTAAAGCCCATGCCCCCTTTGCCTTCGGCATTTCCCCCGAAAGGGGGATATTATTTTCCTTTTTTGTATCCATAAAATTCAATTTTTTAAAGTCCCCTCGCCCTTCTGGGAGGGGATTTAGGGGTGGGGCTTTTTTACCATTCCAACAATACCCGCTGTGCGGAAAATCCGGGGCCAAAACTCAAAATCAGGCCCTGTTCCCCACCTTGAATCTCCCGGTTCAAGAAACGTTCTAAAACGTATAATACGGTCGCACTGCTCATATTACCATACTTTCGCAATACCTCTCGGGTATCATCGATATTTTTTCCTGAACTGCCGAAAAGCTTTTCGACCGTTTGTACGATCTTTCTCCCTCCGGGATGAAAAATCAAATGATCGACTTTTTCAATGGCACTGCCATTTTTTTCTAAAAACGGATATACAATTTGAGGGAAATGCGCAGCTATGGTTTCCGGTACACTTGGGTCAAGTATCATTTTCAATCCGTGGTCGGTCAGGTCAAACCCCATTAAATGTGTGGCGTTTTTGAAATGGTACATCTCTTCCCCGATAATTCTTGGGCCCGTGGCTTCTTCTTCCGATGACAACAATACACAGGCCGCGCCATCACCAAAAATTGCCGCACTGACCATATTGGCCATGGAAAAGTCGTTCAATTGAAAGGTGGCGGTGGGACTTTCTACGGCCACGACCGCCACCCGTTTTTCTGGATTCGATTTCAGAAAATTACTGGCATAAATGAGGCCCGAAACCCCTGCGGCACAGCCCATTTCGGTTACCGGAAGACGCACGATATCTTGACGTAACCCCAATTCGTTGACCAAATATGCATCCAACGAAGGAATCATTATTCCGGTGCAACTGACAGTAATGATGTAATCTAAGGAATCGGCCGTCCATTGGGCATTTGTCAAAGCTTTTTTCAAGGACTTGCTGCCCAATTTCTTTACCTCGCGTACATAAATATTGTTTTTTGCCTCGAAGGAAGTGGCGGTGAATACCTCTTCGATATCCATAATACCATAACGCACATCAACGCCCGCACCTTCGAAGATCTTGACCACCTTGCGACGAAAACGCGCATCTTGATCGGCCAGCCAAAGCTCGACAAAAGGTAGAATATCCGCTGTTTTTCTCGAATAGGATGGCAGCTCTTTCTCCACACTCACAATTCGTACATTGCCCATATAGTTACTTTAGTCGATTCGGACGCATTACCCATACAAAGCGAAAAGCCCATTTCCAACGAATTGTATGGTCCATATCGGGTAGATGCTTTGAATATCCAATCAAATCGGGCCTTACAAAAGCTCTTTTAACGGACAGTGCACCATCATTTTTTGCAACCTTGGTCCTGATAAAAATACGACTAAAGGCCTTAAATAGGTAATAGGCAAAAGGACTTCTATGCAAGTCATTGATTATAACCCCGATACGGGACAATTCACCAAGCTTTTTAAGGTATAACGGAATTTGACCGTCCGTAAAATGGTGCATAGTGAGCGTACTAATGATAACATCGCACTTAAAATCGGCCGAATTCAATTGTAAAATATCGGCCTGCAAATATTGTATCGCATCAAAACCTTTCGAGGCTTCCTTTGCCAAGGAAAGGGCTTCTTCGCTCAAGTCGATCCCGATAAATGCCACCTTCGAATCCCGTTTTTTGAAATAATGGGCCAAAGTGCGCAGCATTGCCCCATCGCCACATCCCATATCGGCAATTATATAATCCTCCTTCGGATTTTCCCCAATTAGTTTTGTGATTGCCCTAATGGTATTGGAGTCACCTCCCAGAAGACGGTTTGCGCGATTGATATCGTCAAAAACCTTGCGCAAAACACCGGGTTCGCCCTGAAAGTCATCCATTATCTCCAACTGTGTACTGCGTTTTGACCAATCCATCATCTATACAATAGGTTGTCCGTGCGTAGCTCGGATTACTCGCGACAATAGTCCCGGTGCCCCAACGATAAGTGACATGCCCAGTTTTGAAACCCCTTTGTTCAGCAATAATGATTGCAATTGTCTACCGGCCCATAAACGCTTCTTGAAGGCTTCGTTCCATTGTAGGGTATACATTTTTTCAAACTTTTGACGGTCATATCCATTTTCATTGATATACTTATCGATTAGTTCGGAAGCGATCTTGGCACTGTGAACGGCCATTGCCATGCCGTTGCCACAAAGCGGGTGGATGAGTCCCGCCGAATCACCGCACATGATAACATGGTCTTCCGCCGCTTTCTTTTGTTCAAAGGAAATCTGGGCAATACTCAATGGTTCATCGAAAATCGGTTTTGCCTTTTTCAAAAACGTATTTAAAACTGGGTTTTGGGCAACTACTTTTTCATTGAACGATGTGATGTTCCTTTCCTTTTGAAAACTCTTATACGAGGTCAGATAGCAAAAGTTCACGGCGCCCGTTTCCGTCTTTGAAAGTCCTGCATATCCCCCATTGAAATTATGCAAAGCCACCTCGTTTTCTGGAAACCCCTGATAATCATAATGGGCCTTGACGCCAAGCCACGGTGATTTTTTGGCAATGAAGGCCCTTTTCATGTTTTTATCAAGATTGCTGCGCTTACCGAAGGCGCCAATAACAAATGGCGCCCTATAAATTTGCCCTTTTAGCGTTGTTATCTCGAAAAACGAATCTTCAAAGGCTATGGCATCCACAGCTTGAAAGATAAATGCAACGCCCGATGCCAAGGCTTTTTCATAGAGCAGGTTATCAAGGGCATACCGACTGATCCCAAAACCACCTAAAGGCAATCGCGTCGTAATCGTCTTTCCGTTGATCGTGGAGAGTGTAAACGTATCGATGTTCGCTGAACTATGCGGAATGCCCACGCCTAACGATTCTAGATAGGGTCTTACTTCATTTGAAACGTATTCGCCACAGACCTTGTGATTTGGGAAAGTGTTTTTTTCAAACACAAGAACGCGGTGGTTTTTTTTCCTCAGATCAATTGCCGCGGTCAATCCGGCCAAACCGGCACCTATAATAATAATATCATAGTGTTCCACTATCGAAAGATAACGATTAAAAAAGAAGAATCCCGATACAAAATGTATCGGGATTCAAAATCAAATCAAGAAGGATAGGGAATTTAGTTTTGCGTTTCGCGTATCGCTTCTTCCTTAAGCTCTTGACTAGCCACAATGGCCAATTCGACCCTTCTGTTCTTGGCTTTTCCTTCACTGGTCTCATTACTTTCCCTAGGTTGGTTCTCACCGTACCATTTTGTGGTAAAACGACCTGCGTCGATGCCCTTGGCCACCAGGTACTCGGTAACCGATTCGGCCCTTTGCTGCGAAAGCTTCATATTATAGTCTTCGGGCCCCGCACTATCGGTATGGCCTTCGACCAAAATGTATGATTTCGGATATTCTTTGAAGATTCCGGCCAATTTGTCCAAAGTAGTGGCGGAAGTACCTTTGACCCCAGATTTATTGGTATCGAAATAAACCCCTGCATCTTCATTGAAAATGACATTGATTCCTTCACCGACACGGGTAACTTCGGCGCCGGGTATTTCTTCCTCGATACGTTCTGCCTGACGATCCATTCGATCGCCGATATATCCACCGGCGACACCACCTACAACGGCTCCTATAATTGCACCAAGTGCCGTATTATCGCCCTTTCCGACGTTATTGCCCAACACACCGCCGATTACCGCGCCACTGGCGGCACCTACGGTCGCGCCCCTTTGTTTATGGTTCGAATTCTTAACAGCATTGCATCCAACGATCATGGACATCGCCATTACTATATATACACCTTTAATACCTAGTTTTTTCATGGGGAATCTTTTTATGATTTTTTAGTGAATGAATAAACGACATTGACGACTTTGCCATCAACGGTTGCATTTGATTTTAAGGTCATTTCATTTTCGGTGAGATTACTAATGTTCAATCGGTAACCCAGTCCTCCTGAGATATCCTTGTTCTTTTCATCGATCAACTTGAACTGCAATTGACTGGTGTAATTCTCTTCTCGCTCCACGACCGACCACCGAATGTAACGGTCACCCCCGTTGCACAATGTAGATGGGGCAATGGTATAGCGACCTGTACTGTTGTTGTCACGAAAATACCACTCGCTACCCTCAAAACAGATATCATCGGCATCATTGAATATAACGGATTTAAAGTTTCCCGAGGCGTTTTCATATGATATGTCGTTCAACGTCCAAGTACCACTGAGCAAATTGCGCTTGGCACGGGCATCTTTCGATACCGAACATGAGACAATTAGCATTGCAGCAACGACAAAGGTTAATACGTGTTTCTTCATTATATATTTATTAGGGTTTAGACTATATACGAAACGAATACAAGTTTCGACGTCTTAGATAACGTTAAGAAGCCTTTAATATGATGCAAGAAACCTATTGATCGACAAAAAGGTGTGTTCAAAAAGGATGATTATTGTTGCAAAAGCTAGTATCGCAATAAATCAAGCAATGCTTCCGTAAATCTTTCCTTAGGCAAGTAATTGTTTTCCAAGTTCTTGGCAAACGGAATAGGTGTTTCCAAACTTGCCACGCGCTTGACCGGTGCATCCAGATATTCGAAACAGTTTTCCATGACCAGTGCTGAAATATCACTCGCGACACCACCAAAAAGACTATCTTCTTGAAGGATTATGAGCTTGCCCGTTTTTTTTACCGAGGTATAGATACTGTCAATATCCAAAGGTGCCAAGGTGCGCAAATCTAGCAAATCGGCCTCTATTTCGGGGTTTTTTTCCAAGGTTTCCAGGGCCCAATGTACCCCGGCACCGTATGTGGCGATAGTAATGGATTTGCCTTCTCGCAAAAGGTTTGCCTTACCAAAGGGAAGCGTGTAGTAATCTTTCGGTACTTCTTGATAAATACTTCGGTATAAGGCTTTGTGCTCAAAAAATAATACCGGGTTCGGGTCATTGATCGCCGTGGCCAGCAACCCTTTTGCATCATACGGAAAGGCCGGATAGACGACCTTTAGTCCCGGGGTTTTTGTAAACCACGCCTCATTGGTCTGTGAATGAAAAGGACCGGCACCTACACCGCCACCACAGGGCATTCGAATGACGACATCGGCCTTTTCGCCCCATCGATAATGTGATTTTGCCAAATAATTGACAATCGGGTTGAAACCGGTACTAACGAAATCGGCAAATTGCATTTCGACAACGGCTTTCATGCCGTTAATACAAAGGCCCATACCCGCTGAGACCACGGCAGATTCACAAATCGGCGTATTTCTTACCCTTTCTATTCCAAAAGCTTCGACAAAGCCCTCGGTAATCTTGAACACTCCCCCATAATCGGCTATGTCTTGCCCCATGACGACCAAATTGTCATGCTTTTCCATACTTAGCCTCAGTCCGCTTGAAATAGCATCAACAAGCCTAATGTTCTCTTTTTCACCGTTTGGGGAAGTTTCCTCATAATCAAAGGGGCAATACACATCGGATAGCTCTTTGCTTATATTCGACGAAACCGCAGGTTCATCAAAAGCTATTTGAAGATTTTCATCGATTTCTTTTATGATCTCTTTTTTGATCTGTACTTCCTGTTCCTCTGAAAGTATGTTTTCATTGTGTAAAAACTCCAAATAGTTCTCCAGGGGATCTTTGGCCGCCCATCGGTCCATCAATTCCTGCGGTACATATTTCGTGCCACTCGCTTCCTCATGACCTCGCATGCGAAACGTATCGAAAACCAACAAGACCGGTGCAGGTTTTTGACGGATACGCTTACAGATGGCATCTACCGTGGTAAAGACCTCGAGAATATTATTGCCGTCAATCGTATACGATTCTATTCCATAGCCAATACCTTTATCCGCCAGGTTTTTACATCTAAATTGTTCTTTGGTCGGGGTAGATAGGCCATACCCATTGTTCTCGACACAGAACAGAACGGGCAGATCCCATACCGCGGCAATATTCAGCGCTTCATGAAAATCACCTTCACTCGTCCCCCCCTCTCCTGTGAAAACGGCGGTTACTTTTTTCTCCTTTTTAAGCACATTGGCCAGTGCAATTCCATCGGCCACGCCCAATTGAGGTCCCAAATGGGAAATCATACCAACAATTTTATAATCCTGGGTGCCAAAATGAAAACTACGGTCCCTGCCCTGGGTGAAGCCGTTCGCCTTTCCCTGCCATTGCGAAAAAAGTCGGTCCAAGGGTACCTCCCTGGTCGTAAAGACCCCTAAATTGCGATGCATGGGCAAAATATATTCCTCATTCTCAAGGGCACTGGCTACACCGACCGAAATCGCTTCTTGACCAATGCCACTGAACCACTTTGAAATCTTGCCCTGACGTAGAAGAATCAGCATTTTTTCCTCGATCATTCGAGGTTTGAGCATCCTTCGGTATAACTGAATCTGCCTTTCGACACTAAGGCCTTTATTGGTATATTGCATGGAATAGTCGTAAAAACAGGTTCAAAAGTAACAAAAAAGACACCAATTAACATGTAGTTTGATTCTTTGTCAAGACCATATTATGTAAATTTGACAATTATAAAAATTAACGACCATGAGTGCCATACCCAGTGTAGATCTATCGGATTTTCTTTCGGGCGACCCGACGCGAAAAGAAAAATTTATCAAAGAAATCGGCCAAGCATTTGAAGAAATCGGATTTGTGGCCTTGGGCGGACATTTTCTCTCAGAAGAACTGGTCGAAAATCTGTACTCGGAAATAAAGAAGTTTTTCGATTTGCCCCAAAAAACCAAGGATAAATATGAAATCGAGGGCATTGGCGGCCAAAGGGGCTATACCTCTTTCGGAAAAGAACATGCCAAAGGAAGAAAAGAGGGTGACTTGAAAGAGTTTTGGCATTTTGGCCAATATGTGGCGAACGACCCAAAACTTGAGGCGCAATATCCGGCCAACGTAACGGTGGAAGAATTGCCAAAGTTCAATGAGGTGGGCAAGGAAACCTATAAGATGCTTGAAAAAACGGCCAAATATGTACTTCGGGCCCTGGCACTGCATTTGAATCTTGACGAAAATTATTTTGACGAATTTATAAAAAACGGAAACTCCATTTTACGTCCGATCCATTACCCGCCCATCACCTCTGAACCCAAGAATGCGGTGAGGGCAGCGGCACATGGTGATATCAATTTGATTACCTTGCTAATGGGTGCCCATGGCAAAGGGCTTCAGGTAAAAAACCATGATGGTGAATGGGTCGATGCCATCGCCAGACCCGATCAGCTTATGATCAATGTAGGAGATATGCTCTCCAGGCTTTCGAACAACAGGTTAAAATCTACCATCCACCAAGTGGTGAATCCACCAAAAGCGCTTTGGGGCACGTCGCGATATTCCATCCCCTTCTTTATGCACCCGATCAGTGAAATGCCGCTGAACTGCCTTGAAAACTGCATCGATTCGGAGAATCCGAAGGAATACGAAGATATCACGGCCGGTGCGTTTTTGCACGAGCGATTGATAGAGCTTGGTCTTATCAAAGCTTAAAGCTTATTAGTACTTCTTTTGATTCCGTCCTTGTGGATAGGCAATAATACCATAGTTCTATTTGGTTTCAATGGAAGCGTCTGTTTTGACATGGAATCTAAGTATAATGGCAAAATAAGCCTTGAAGCAAGATATATTTCAGAACGCGAGATATTCTGCAATGCTGCTTTTGCCACCTATTTTTCTGACTACAACGGTTTTTCACTTATATTTGGCAATTCCCTTTTAAAAAAAATGGATTTAAAGGACCAACTTAAAAATTTATTTCCCGATCATGTTCCCGAAGAACCGGAAGTCTCAAAGCCCAAAAACGATATTTGGTTGCAGGACGAACCGATTATATGCAAGTATGAAAAACGAAAGGGCAAGCCGATAACTATTTTGGAAGGTTATAACGGTGCCGTTTCCGATTTCAAGAAACTGGCCAAAGAACTGAAGACGACCTTAAGTGTCGGGGGCACTTTTAAAGATGACAAGATCATAATTCAAGGTGATTATCGCGATCGAATAATGTCGGTTCTAAAAGAAAAAGGTTTTAGCGTCAAACGTGTTGGAGGATAGCACCTGGCGAAAACGATGGGGATCCTTAAAAAGGGTTGCGCACATTTGTGTTAATTTTTTTTGTTTTTTTCGATTAAATGTTACTTTTAGTAGCTAAAATGTAAACGATTTGCTTATGAGTTCCCTTTTGCATATCACCAATGGAGACAGTTTTACAGAAAGACTCAAAGGCCTTAAATTAAAAGGGGATATCATCACCTGGCGGGAAATGTTGTGCGAGGGCAAGACAGAGACCAATGTGGGCAGCGAATCTTTCTGGAAGACCCGTTTTGAGTTTTTGCACAAGAACTATAAGGTCACAAAATCGAGTTTCATCGAAAAAACGCTCAAAGAGTACCGATCGCTCTGTAACCATAAGCAACAAGACCATATCGTTTTGTGGTTCGAATACGACCTTTTCTGCCAAGTCAATATGTTGGCCGTACTGAGTTGGTTGAAAGCAAATCGAAAGTATGCCGAGATAGCACTGGTCTGCAGTGGAAAAGAAGATCAAACGGACAAGCTATACGGCTTAAATGAGCTAAGCGATGAAAAACTACTAGATCTTTACGAAAGCAGAACGATCCTTTCACAAGATGACATCGAGTACGCCGACTATGTTTGGCAGCTATACTGCAGTGACAATCCCATTAGGCTTGAGAATCTGCGCGATTTCGGTGAATTTCAATTTGAATATCTTGCCGATGCGCTACATTCGCACCTTCAACGCTTCCCGAGCATCAAAAACGGCTTGAATGCATTGGAAAACCGTGTGTTGGACCTCTCCGCGACCACCAAGCCAAAATCACGGCGCCAACTTTTGGGCACCATCTTGAAGAATCAGGGCAATTATGGCTTCGGAGACACCCAGTTCGATAGAATATTGACCACATTAAAACCTTTATATTCTTCATTCAACCCGGTCAGGTTGACCAAAAAAGGCAAAGAAATATTGGAAGGAAAAACAAGCTACTATTCTTGCATTAGGGATAATGATGATTATCTTGGCGGAGCCTTGAAATACAACTACCTTTACAATACAGATTCAGACAGAATATTAAAATTGTAGCATGCGGCTAGAGCCTTCCGAGCTTATCCTCAATGCCGACAGTAGCATTTATCACCTCAATTTACAGCCAGAAGACATTGCCCATACCATAATAACCGTGGGCGATCCCGACCGCGTTGGTGCGGTTTCCAAATATTTTGATTCCATCGAAATTAAAAAAGGCAAAAGGGAGTTCAGAACCCATACGGGTCTCTTGAACGGAAAACGCTTAACGGTCATCTCAACAGGTATAGGAACGGATAACATTGATATTGTTTTGAACGAGCTCGATGCCTTGGCAAATATCGATTTTGACCAAAAAACGAAAAACGAAAATCATATACGATTACAAATAATACGAATAGGGACTTCAGGGGCCATTCAACCCGAAATTCCGGTTGATTCTTTCCTATTGAGTGAATATGCCATCGGATTTGACGGCCTACTCCACTTTTATGACAGCGAGCCCGTTCTTGAAAAAAAAATTGCGGAGGCGTTTATGCGGCATTCGGACTGGAACCATGAAAAAGCCCATCCGTACGCTGCTCAATGTGACCCTGAAATGGCCCGTATTTTCGTATCAAATCATATACGATTAGGCGTAACTGCTACAATTCCGGGATTTTATGGCCCACAAGGGCGAAAACTGAGATTGACGCCCAAAGATGGTGGATTGAATTCAAAATTGGCATCTTTCAGGCACGAAAACCTAAAGATTACCAATTTGGAAATGGAAACGGCGGGTATTTATGGACTTTCAAAACTATTGGGACACCAAGCGATCTCATTAAATTGTATTTTGGCCAATCGCGTTACCGGTACATTCTCAAAAAACCCTGAAAAATCCATGGACACATTGATAAAAAGTACACTGGAAAAATTGACCCAATGAAGAAAGTGCGATTGATCGGCGTGCCCGAGCATTTCAATATGCCCTGGCATATGGCCATTGAAGAAGGTGCGTTCGAAGAACGTGGTATCGACCTACAATGGACCGACATTCCTGAAGGTACGGGCCGCATGTGCCAAATGTTGCAGAATAATGAGACCGATCTCGCCATAATACTGACCGAGGGACTGGTGAAAAGCATTTCCGAAGGCAATCCCGTCAAAATCGTACAGGAATATATCGCCTCGCCCCTACTTTGGGGAATACACGTAGGCGCCCAAAGTAACTTCAAGTCCATTTCAGATCTTAAAGGTTCCCGCGCCGCCATAAGCCGATTCGGGAGTGGAAGTCATCTCATGGCCTTCGTAAATGCCCGAACCGAAGGATGGGAAACTGAAGGCTTAAAATTCGAAGTAATTGACAACCTTCAAGGCGCCGTTGACGCACTGACCAACGGTGGTGCCGACTATTTTATGTGGGAACACTTTACGACGAAACCTTTGGTCGACCAAGCTGTTTTTAGAAGGTTGGGCGACTGCCCTACCCCGTGGCCCTGTTTTGTAATCGCGGCAACGGCCAAATTCATTGACGAAAATAAAGGAACTTTGAACCATATTTTGGAAATCATCAATTTGTACACCCTTGAATTCAAGCAAATACCAAGCATTGACCGTACATTGGCAAATCGCTACGGCCAGAAGTTGGAAGATATCAAAGAATGGCTCGCCCTAACAAGATGGAGTCAATCACAAATGGATTCACAAGTGCTTGATAAAGTGCAGGACACGTTATTGGATCTCAAGCTGATCGACCAAAAGGAAGTATCGGTAAAAATTTTGGAAAATCTTAATAATTAGGGTCTTGACAAAAAAAGGTGGTTTTGTTATTTTTCGGTAGTAAACCTTTAATATCAGTTTGTTATGAAGACCAAAAGCTTTTTGACAAAAACGGTATTAGCGCTGTTCATTGCTGTTTTTGTTAGCGAATTTGCGATCTCACAAACCTTCTACGCCTTAAAAATAGATCGTAGCATACGGGCCAAGGCCATTGATATTACGGCCGCTTACCAGCCCCGTTTGGTCATGGGGCCAGAGCAGGCATTGGAATTTCAAGGCACGGTGGCCAAATTCTTGGTAAAAAGAAAGGCCATAGAAGAAGACGATTCCCTATCTCCAAAGGCAAAGTACGAACTGCTAAAACAGCTTTCGAGTAGAGAAACATCGGCTATGGCCGATGTTTTGGAATCGTATCGTTGGCAGGAATACATGCGGATCAAGCGGAAAATTCAACCTATTCCAAAACCGATGGACCAGCGAGAGGATTTGATCGCTGTAGACCCCCGTTACCATTGAATGGGAGACTGCCCTCGATCGACCAGTATTTTGTTCACGGTGCTGAAATGCCGATTGCCGAACCAAAGGCCCCTATTCGCGCTCAAGGGTGAAGGATGCCCCGATCTTAAGATGTGATGTTTGTTCGCTTCTACCAATGCAGCTTTCTTTTTGGCAAATCCGCCCCACAGCAAAAAAATAAGTCCTTCTTTTTCTTGCGACAATTTTTTGATGACCGCATCGGTAAACACTTCCCAACCTTTGTTCTGATGGCTTCCGGCCTGTTGCGCCCTTACAGTCAGTGTGGCATTGAGAAGAAGCACCCCCTGTTCGGCCCAACGTTCCAAATTGCCACTTTTTGGATAAGGCAATCCCATGTCCGTTTCTATTTCCTTGAAAATGTTGATCAAAGAAGGCGGATGCTGAATACCGTCATTGACCGAAAAGCAAAGGCCGTTGGCCTGACCGGGACCATGATAGGGGTCCTGCCCTATAATGATTACCCGGGTTTTATCAAATGGGGAGTGATCAAAAGCGGCGAAAATATGTTTCCCCTTTGGGTAGCAGGTATATTTGGTGTACTCCTCTTTAACAAAATGTATCAAAGGCCGAAAGTAGGGCTTTTCAAATTCTTCGTTCAAATGTTGTTTCCAACTTTCCGCGATTCGTACCTCCATGCCAGACTTTTCCTTTTAAAACTAGAAACAAAAATAAGGATTATCGACAATGCCTTGCCGCAGCTGACTTTTTTGATGGCGAAACATTATCCTAAAGAAAATTATAAGTTTATTGACTTATAGTTATTTATTATAAGCTTTTAAACTTATAATTGTATTTTATAAGCTTTTTAGCTTATATTTTTATATATTTGACTGTTCATTTGTACCAATTTTATGAAAAAAGGAGTGATTTCTGGGGATATTGTAGCGTTTACCAGTCTTTCCAATAAAGACAAAGAGTCGGTAGAAGCCCACATTAAAGCGCTTTTTAAAGAACTCACGGCCGCTTTTGGCTGTTACGCCCGTTTGGTCAAAGGTGATTACTTGGAATGTGTCGTGCCAAAACCCGAAGATGCCCTAAAAGTGGCGCTCTTGATCAAAAGCAGTATCAAATCGATTCTTATAACAAAGGATTCCAGAAGCGACCATAGAACCTCCTATTTCGAAAACTATGGCATCCGATTGGCCATTGGTTTCGGAAGCTTGCAACGTTTTGACACCGAAAAAGGCATCATAGATGGGGAGGCCATATACATGTCAGGGCGAAAAATCAATGAAGAGGACACCCATACCATGGATCGCATAAGCATTAAAAATACCCTGTTCTTTGTTTCAAAAGACGAAGATTTGAACAATCGATTCGAACCTTTACTGCTCTTGCTCGATTTTTTGATGAACAAGGCCACAGCCAGACAATCGCAGGTATTATACTATAAGCTAATGGGAAACAATGAAGATGCCATTGCCAAAAAATTGGGTATATCACAGCCGGCGGTGAACCAACATGCGAACGGTATTGGGTGGAATGCCATTGAAAAGGCCGTACAGTATTTTAACAACACCCTAAAAAGTCAATGACCATGGATGTTTACCAACTACTTCTACTTCAGTTATTGGCCCACATAATAACGGATTATACCTTTCAGACCGACAAACAGGCCGCCGACAAGAACAAAAAAGGATTCAAAAGCAAATACTTGAAGTGGCACATTCTGGTCATGTTCATAAGCTCGTGGTTATTTTCATTTCAACTGGTCTTTGTTTTTGGGGCTTTGATTATCGCATCTACCCATTGGGTTATCGACGGATTCAAACCCAGAATCGATAAGAGCAAGTTATTGGGAAGGTATTCGTTCTTTATCGACCAAGGGTTGCACATAGCAATAATATGCTTGGTTGTTTGGATGTACACTTCTAATTTTCAAATGAATACGTTTATTCATTTAAATATAAACACGAAATATTTGCTGCTGGGATTAGGTTATCTTTTCTGTGGAAAACCGGCGAATGTCTTTATCAAGGAAATCTTCAAGGCCTCACAGATCGAATTCGATGGAATGGACAAGGATGATTTACCTAATGCGGGAAGGCTTATCGGTGTTGTGGAACGATGGCTCGTACTTACCTTTATCTTGATCGATCAGTTCAGTGCCGTAGGTTTCCTGATTGCCGCGAAGTCTATTTTGCGTTATAAAGAGGAAACCAAAGGGTTCAATAAGACGGAATATGTGCTTATTGGAACGCTGTTAAGTTTTGGCTTGGCCATCGGGGTCGGAATCCTGGTAAGAACCTTTTGATTCTTTTTATTTCGCGAAATCCAGTTGTGCCATTTGATTCATAAGCAGGCCCTTATCTTCAAGACGCTTCTCGAGAATGCCCATATAATCCTGTTCTTTTTCATCCCGACTATTTTCGTAGGCTTTGGAAGCCCATTGAAAAGCGATTTCCAAATTATCATTTTTTTCGTTGAGCACTGCCAGATTATGACAACTTCTTCCCCTGATTTTAGTATCCTCATGATCGACATCGATGGCCCAAAGCTGGCCGGCCCCTTCCCAATCACCTTGTGAAATCAATTTATCGGCCAATACGAGATTCTCAGAGCCCTTACTGAAATACTCCCTGGTAATTGTCCGCTCGAACGGTAAAAGCCTTTGTCCGTAGTTGATGCCCGACGTTTTGCTTTGCTGGATCAACGTCTCTTTTCTATCGCCAATGGCCTGATAGGCCGCAAAAGTATCGGTGCCCTTGCCGCTTGAAACGAACTGGTCGTTGAACACGATTTCGTCGATGACCTGTCTGCTTTTGGGGGAATAGATCCGCCAACCATTCTCAATAAGTGTTTCCATGGTCAGTTCTTGTGCGGGCACCTTTTCTTTGACCCGCATCAAATTGGGCTGAAGCATCGAGCTTTTTTTTATGGAGATTTTGGTATCCGTCTCATAGAACGCCAAAGCGAAAATCGCATCTACATTATGGGTTTCGCACAATTGGGCAATTGACGACCACGGAATGGAGTTTTCTGCAGAACCGTGCCCTTCGAGTTGAACGGAATCCAACAATTTAACGTCATCAAAACGCTTATCCTTGAGCAATTCGTCAAAAAGTCCCTCAATGGCGGCATCCTTGCCCTTCTCGGTAAGCCATTTTTCTTGAGCGACCAACAGGTTGCCCATTCCTTTGGTCTCACCTTCCACACCGGTCGAAACCTCACTGCTATTGACAATGCCTATTTTTTTTATCTGACCGGAGAGCATTACCGGTGAAGGAGCGGTCGTCTGTAACAACACTTGTTTGGTATTACTGCAAGATATTGCTAGTAGGCTACAAATGCCCAGTGCAAGATTTAAACAGATTTTCTTCATGGCGGTCGGTATAGGTGTGCCCCGATCAATTGACGGGGAACAAGTTTTACCTAGCTAAAACACGCGTTAAGGCCTATTTATTGTGCAAACATCAGAATTTACAGGCTTTTGAAACTAAAAACCGTAGGTCGTCACGCTTACAATATTATCCCTAATCGCTACCTTTGCCCGCGATTTCTTGTTAATATGGGCGGTATATCAAAAAAAACACTTCAAGACCTGGAGTTTCCTACTGTATTGCAGCAACTTCAGGCACGCTGCAATACCGAATTGGGAAAAACGCACGTTTTGGATATTTGCCCCCTCCCCAATGAAGATGAAATAATCAGGGCATTGGGGCAGACCTCGGAATATCTTTCTTCTTTGGTGAGCGAAAACCGTATCCCCAATCATGGTTTCGACCCGATAACAGGTGATGTTAAGCTGCTCCGGATCGAGAACACTACATTGGAAATTGCCGGGTTCAAAAGAATCTCTGCAATTTGTGGCACCATGGCCGAACACAAGAAATTCTTCAAAAAATTCAAGGAATACTACCCCTTGTTGTTCGTGGTCACTGAAAAAATCGAATCGAATACTGAAATTTCCAAGCAAATAGACAGGATCATTGACCGATTCGGTGAAGTAAGGGACAAGGCTTCCGACGCCCTTTTCGATATACGAAGACAAATGAGCCATGTCAAGGGAAAAATCGGGCAGAGTTTCGCCGCCGCCCTGAACACGTATAACGGTTCGGACTACTTGGACGACATTCGGGAGTCGGTCGTCGAGAACCGTCGCGTTTTGGCGGTCAAGGCCATGTACCGTAAAAAAGTGCGGGGGGCGGTCATGGGCACTTCAAAAACGGGCAGTATTGTCTACATTGAGCCTGAGGCCGCTTTGAAATTCAGTAGGGAATTGAACAACCTGGAATTTGATGAAAAGGAAGAAATACAACGGATACTGAATCAATTGACAAATCAAATAAGGCCATTAAGGGGCCTTCTAAGCGATTATCAGGATTATTTGGCCCATATAGACGTTACGGCCGCAAAAGCGCGTTACGCACATGATATTAACGGTTTAATGCCGAAATTGAATACCAAAAGAAGGTCATACTTGCGCGATGCCTATCATCCGCTACTATTCTTGAGCAATTTAAGAAAGGGCGAAAAAACATTTCCTCAGACTATAGAACTTCACCCGGAAAACCGAATTATCGTTATCTCAGGACCTAATGCCGGGGGTAAAAGCATCACGCTAAAGACCATTGGTTTGTTGCAAGTAATGCTGCAGAGCGGACTTTTAATTCCAGTTCACGAACGCAGTGAGGTCTGTTTTTTCAAAACGATTTTAACGGATATTGGAGACAATCAATCTATTGAAAATCATTTAAGTACGTATAGTTATCGGCTCAAAAACATGAACCAGTTCTTAAAACGCTGCAATGATAAAACTTTGTTCTTGATCGATGAATTTGGAACCGGTAGCGACCCAGAACTGGGCGGTGCCTTGGCAGAGACCTTTTTGGAAGTCTTCTACGAGCGAGGCTCCTACGGGGTAATCACGACTCACTATGCCAATCTGAAGGCCTTGGCCAACGAATTGCCCCATGCCACCAATGCCAATATGCTTTTTGATGGCAAAACCTTGGAACCGACGTTTCAATTGATTCTAGGGCAGGCTGGCAGCTCCTTTACTTTTGAGGTAGCCCAAAAGAACGGTATTCCCTATTCGCTCATCAACAAGGCCAAAAAGAAGATTAAACGAGGCAAGGTTCGGTTCGATGCCACCATTGCCAAACTGCAGAAGGAACGAAGTAAAATGGCCGAAACGAGTTCCAAGCTCAAAGAAGAAGAAGCCAAGGCGCGCGAAGAAGCGGAACGATTGGAGAAACTGAATGCCAAGATAAAGACCAAATTGGAAAACTATCAAGAACTCTACGACCATGACCAGCGGATGATTCAGTTGGGCAACAAGGTGAACGTGGCCGCTGACAAGTATTTTCAGAACAACAAGAAGCGACCTTTAATTTCTGAATTACTTCGGATTGTAGAGACCGAAAACAGTAAACGAAAAAAGAAATCGGCCGCCGAAGCCAAAAAAGAACGCGATAAAAAAGCCCAAGTAGCCCATGAAGTACAAAAAGAGGTCAAGGTCATACGTGAGAAAAAGAAGGTAGCAAAGAAAAAGGCCATTCAAAAAGAGAAAAACAAACCTCGTCCCGTTTTTAATGTAGGCGATCGCGTGCGTATGTTGGATGGAAAGGCCGTCGGCACCATTGATTTCCTCGAAAAAGGAAAGGCCATTGTCAATTACGGAATGTTCACCACGAATGTCAGTGTGGACCAACTGAATTTGGTCGAAAGCAAAAAATAATTGCCAATTGTGGCATTTATACTTCTGGGTACTATTAAAATGTAGTTGATTATCAATAAATTATGATAAATCGTATATGATTTTATGTGATTACTAAAAGGAAACAGCCGACCACAGGTTGTTGAACCCACAACCTGGGTGGCCGACTGATTGTCCCAAATCTTACAATTCTTTCACGGAAACCTCGGTACACACCCCTAATACCCTCTTCGAACAGTAGGCTTCATAATATTCGTTACTATTGACATAACCAACGTTGAATTCCCCAAGTGTTTTCCAGACAATGTCCCACACCTGAAATTGAACCCTTACATTGTATGCCCCATCTTCTGGACTTAAGGAGTAATTGACGTTCTTGTCATCTAGTTTTACCCAATCTGAATATTTTTGTACATCGTCATTTTGCTCGAAATATGAAAAGCGATACCGAAAACTGTTATTGGCGGTCCTTTTTGCATAAATACTCTTATGTTCATACGGAAAACTGCCGCACGTGGTAACACTGTAATCGGTATTATAGCCCATTTTAGCTATTTGGTTGTCACGCAAATATTTTACCGTATAGCCAATAGGCGCGCCAGGATTGTCCCTGCTGTACAATGCTCCTTCGGCAATAACATAATGCAGTCCGCCTTTGCCCTCTTCTACCTCGCTTCCCGTGATGACCTCGGTCGCTACTTGGGCATTACCGCCGATGGTCACAATATTGATGGTAGACTCTTTTATGACCTTTTCAAAATCGGCGTCTATTTCGATTGTAGCTCCCTTTTTTGCCGTTTTGTATTCCAAGACAGCTTCAAGGTTTACATCGGTTTCGGTATCGGTAGTCTCTAACCGCATCATGATTATTCTTCCGTATTGTACGGAGCTTACATAGGCCGGCGGGCTTTCGTTCGAAATGGCCGATTGCGCCATTGCCAAGCTCACGTCGCTGCCAAAAACCGCAGCGGGACTTTCAGGTGTTTCCATGGTAACATCATAAAATACTTGGCGATATAACAGTGTGGCGACTCTTTTTTCGGTCGTTTTGGTATAGTTGAATTGCGATTCGAAGGATGAGCCTTTCGACCATTCGGCACTGACACCTAAATCAAGGCTCATTTGCTCACTGCTATATACATTGGTCTTTTCGAAATAGGTATCTGAATCGATTTCATATCCTTGCGGCTGGATGTCCGAATTCCAATATTCAAGCGCTTCGTCGATACCGGCCTGCGTATTCTGATAATTTGGTTCGGAAATGGTAATATTGCCCCCCTCGCCGATACCCGGAAGCTCCACCCGTAGTTTGGTCGGGGCCTTGGAGATTTGTAAAGGCAACGGAGACCCTTCCGATAATTGACGATTTGCGATAACAAGAGCACCGGGATAGATAACACCGGCCGTGGGATCGAACATCACTACATCTTCGAAATTCGACCTGATATTATAGTCGACCGTTCTACATTCGGTAACCTCACCTTTTACAACATTGCGGTCTAGATCGGTATTCGTTTCATCTGTACCCGTGCTACCCTGCACATTCAGAATTTGGTCCTGATCGTAATTCAAGTTCGAAATATGTGCATTAATGGCTTCAAGGTCTTGACTTGCTTCTTCAGGATCCTTGTCGCCATCATTGTCCCCACCGTTTTCTATTGGCGGATCAACAGGGTTATCTTCTTTGCTACAAGAGACTGCCGTGAGAAGCGACACGCTCAAAATTAGGAGAAAGGTTCTCTGTACTACATGATCGATTGTTTTCATAATTATTTGGTTTTAAGAGATTCAACACCCCAAACCTAGCATAGAAAACAGGCCTACCCTAATTTTTGACATGGACAAAGTATGGACAGCAAGCATGGATTTTGCCAAAAAAGGGCATGGACATTCCAAATTTAACCGTTGGAGAAAAACATCAGAAATCCCAATAAATACAACGCCTAACACAACATGATTCAATATAGATCTATTTTATTTTTATGGACTTTCTATGGACAACAAGAAAATGAATGCTTGCTTGTAGTCATAATCGCTTGTAATATTTGTTTACCTTGGCAATAAATCCATTCAAGTATGAAAACATCGATTTTTACCAGTTTAATCATTTTCTTTTGCCTTCAGATTACAATCGCTCAAGACAGGGTTGTAGTTGACAGTTTGCATCAAGTCTTGTCGAACCACCCGAACAGAGATTCAATTCGAGTCGATATACTTACCGAATTGCATGAAGAATTAATGTTTTCTCAGCCGCTATTAGCGAAAAAATATGCTCAGGAAGAGCTAAGTATTTCCAAAGAAATTGATTATAAAATGGGGATTGGCAAAGGCTATATGCATTTGGCCGATTTTTTTGTTAATAGAAACAGTACCGATTCGGCACTCTACTACTATAATAACGCAAAGCAACTTTTTACTTCTATCAATAAGGCCAGAGGTCTAATTTTCGTAAACTACTCTATTGCCGATATTGAAAGAAGCAATGGAAATTTTGATAAGGCGATCGATATCCTGCAACAAAATTTGGTGCTAATTGCAGAAAATGAAACCCATCCAGATTTTGTCGCGAAATTGAATGCAGCGCAGCATAATACACTTGCCACTGTATACATGGACAAAGGAGACTATAAAATAGCTGTTATAGAAGCTCTCAAGGCATTGGATTTATTTACTAGGATAAATAATGAAGTTAGAAAAGCAGATGCACTGAAGTTACTAGGAGATTTGGAATATGCATTAGAGAATTATGAAAAATCAATAGAATATTTCAAAGAAGCTATTGCAACTTATCAAACTAACAATGATGATTTTTATCTAGCATATGCCAATGGTGCCATTGGTTTGGCATTCAAAGAACTAGACCAACTACAAGAAGCAAAAAAATACCAATTGGAGGCGATAAAATTAGCAAGAAAGAATGACGCGAATTTGTCTTTGTCAGAATCTCTAAACAACTTGGGCGAATTACTGATTCTAGAAGGCAATATTAAAGAAGCTAAAGCCAATTTTATGGAAGCTAGGTCAATTGCTATAAATGAAGATTTAAAGCTACCATTGATAGATGCCAACTTAGGTTTGTCTATGGCCACCATAAAAAATCCTGTAGAATCCATTGGGTATGCGACCGCCGGTCTAGAAATGGCCAAAGATATTGGCGCTATGAAAAGTGTACAGCGCGCGTTAAGCATTAGATCAAATATCTATGAGGAATTAGGTCGACTTAATTTGGCTATTAAAGATCAAAAAGGTGCTCAACATATTAATGATAGCCTTTTTACACTAAAAAAAGCACAACAAATCGAGGAATTAAAAACAATTCATGAAACCGAAAAAAAAGAAGCCGAAATCGCCCTACAGCAGGAAGAAATCAAAACTTTAAATGAAAAAGCGAAAGTCGACAAGCTCACCAAAGGACTCTATGCCGGGGGTATGGCCTCTGCCTTAGCATTGTTTGGTCTTTCTGTTTTTGGTTACCGTCAGCGTATCAAAAAGAACCGCATTGCCCGCAAAAAACAGGAAGAAATCTATAAACAGGAAATAGCACATAAAAAGAAAGAACTGGCCAGCCAGACCCTGCATCTAGTACAGAAAAACACTTTTTTGGAAGAGTTGAAAGAAAATCTAGAAAACCTTAAGAACTCCCCCGATAAATTCAAAATGGAGTTTCGGCGCATTGCCATGCTGCTCAAAAAGGAAAAGGCCTCCGATCGTGACTGGGAGACTTTCAAGACCTATTTCTCTGAGGTGCACAATGATTTTGACCAAAAACTGAAAACACTTTCCTCCGACATTACTGAAAAAGAGATTCGATTGGCAGCCTTTTTGCGCATGAATTTGACGACCAAGGAAATCGCGGCCACAATGAACGTATTGCCAGACAGCATTTTAAAATCGAAGTATCGATTGAAAAAGAAACTGGGACTTGATAAAAATACAGATCTCGTAGAATTTTTATCTTCAATATAAGTGAGTGCAGTTCGTCGAATTGTTGAAAAATACTACAGAATTCTTTTCTCGTCCCATTTATTCCTTTAACAATTCTTTTATATTTAACGTTGAATTTTTAACACTATGTTTAACCATTGTGCAGTTCATAACAATTTTTACTGCATAAACAACACTAATCATTTATGATGAAATTAAAGTTCCCCCTTAGGGTAGGTCTTTTGGCCCTATCAGCAATGGTGCTTTTCTCATGCACCAAAGACGAAATGACCACCGATTCCGAAGTTCTTGAATCCACGGCATTGAAAGTCGCTTCCCCATCCTCAGATGTCATTCCCAACCAGTACATCGTAATGCTTAAAAAAGATGCTACTGTAGACTTCAATGAAACAAAAATCCGAGGAAAGGCACTTGGGCTCCTTAGAAAAACAGGTATGGACGCGGAGGTTCGCAACGTTTACAGCCATGTTTTTTCCGGATTTGCCATGAAATTGAACAAAGGACAACTCAAAAAATTGGAGGATGACCCAGCCGTACTACGTGTCATGCCCGATGTCAAGGTGAGCCTACCTCCCATTATTGCGGCAAAAAAACCCGATAACCCCGGCAACGGCGGAGGTGGCGGAGGTACCACGGGCCAGACCACTCCCTGGGGCATTACCCGTGTGGGCGGAGCTGCTGACGGCACTGGTAAAACCGCCTGGATCATTGATTCCGGTATCGACTTGGACCACCCAGACCTGAATGGCGATGCGGGTAGAAGTGTTTCCTTTGTAGCGGGCGATGCCTCTCCCGAAGATGCCAACGGTCATGGAACGCACGTGGCAGGTACCGTTGCCGCACTTGACAATAACGAAGGTGTTGTGGGTGTTGCCGCCGGTGCCAGCGTAGTTTCCTTACGGGTACTGGGGTCTGATGGAACGGGAGATTTCTCTTGGACAATCGATGCTTTGGACCATGTGGTACAAAACGGAAGCAACGGCGATGTGGTGAACATGAGTCTAGGGCCAAAAACGCCCTATACTGATGCAGCAGTTGTTACCGCCACGCAGGCCGTTGGGCAAGCAGGCATCAAAGTGGCCATTGCCGCCGGTAATTCGTATGACGATGCCGCATTGTATTCCCCTGCAAATGCCAATGGCAATAACATATACACCATTTCGGCCATGGCTGAGGGCGATTACTTTGCCTATTTCTCAAACTACGGCTCACCAGTTGATTATATCGCCCCTGGATATCAAGTGGAATCTACTTGGTTGAACGGTGGCTACAATACCATCAGCGGAACCTCCATGGCATCGCCGCATGCCGCGGGAGTGCTTTTGTTGGGCAATCCTTCTTCTGACGGAACGGCCTCTGACGCTTATTGGGAAGTAAAAGGGCAATCGGCTACCGGCAATTACAGTGGCACCGATATTTTTAGAAGATCTGCTTTCAGACCTGATCCCGACAATGTAGACGAACCCATCATTGTTCGTTAGATACTAAAAATCTTTGTTTGATAAAAAGGTCACTTTAAAGTGGCCTTTTTTGTTTCCCAAAACGAGTAAGGCGTATCTTTGCACAATGGAAAGTAGCAAAAAAATCATTCTTTTTGACGGAGTCTGTAACCTTTGTAACCGCTCTGTTCAGTTTGTCATCAAAAGAGACAAAAAGGATGTGTTCCGCTATGCTCCGTTACAGGGAGAGTTTGGCCAAACGTTCATTTCGGAACGAAATATCGATACCTCAAAGATTGATTCCATCATTTTGGCGGAACCCGGAAAGGCGTATTACGTAAAATCCACCGCCGCCTTGGAAATCGCCAAACATTTGGGAGGCGCATGGCCGCTAATTTCAGTATTTACTTGGATTCCCGAAGGAATTAGAAATATCGTATACGATTTTGTTGCCCGAAAACGCTACAAATGGTTCGGCAAAAAGGATCAATGTATGGTGCCTACTCCAGCCTTAAAGGCCAAGTTTTTGGATTAATTGTTAGTATGGAACAACTATCACACAAAGTATATGATTATCTTGTCGAATCAGGACTATCGGACGAATGGGCCTCATACATCAATCTGGCAATACTTCTTGTCGGGTTGCTCATTGTATTGTTTGCAATCGATTTTGTATTGCGCAAAGTCTTGATAGGTATCTTTGCTCGTCTATCGGCCAGCTCAAAAACCCATTTTGATGACCTTTTGGTCAAAAACAAGGCGCCGAGAAACATTGCGCATATTATTCCCCTGATCATACTGTTCAAGGCCGTTCCCATTGTTTTCAGGGATTTTCCCGCAACGGAATCTTTTCTTTTGAAAACTATTGAGGTATTTGGCATTTTCCTCTTTTTGTGGATTGTCAAGAGCCTGTTGCACACCATTAGGGATTTTCTCAAAACCTTGTCAAATTTAAAAGACAAGCCAATTGACAGCTACATTCAGGTGTTCATGATTTTCGCTTGGGCCGTAGGTATCTTTTTTGCATTTTCAATAATTACAGGGATAGAACTATGGAAGTTTCTGACGGCCTTGGGCACGGCTTCGGCGGTTATCATATTGGTTTTCAGGGATACCATTTTAGGGTTTGTTGCCAGTATACAGGTTTCGATCAACGATATGGTGCGTATCGGCGATTGGATCACCTTTGATAAATATGGCGCCGACGGTGATGTAATCGAAATCAATCTCGCAACGGTAAAAGTCCAGAATTTTGACAAAACCATTACGACCATACCGACGTATGCCCTCATTTCAGATTCATTCAAAAATTGGCGCGGTATGGCCAATTCGGATGGGAGACGGATAAAAAGGGCGCTGATCATCAAACAGGAAAGCATTCGATTTCTTACTGAATCAGATATTGACAAGCTCTCAAAAATAACCTTGATCACCGACTATGTTCAAAAAAAGGATAAGGAGATAAAGGAATACAATACGAAGAAGAACATAGACAAATCGATATTGATAAATGGTAGAAACTTGACTAATATCGGTGTCTTTCGCAAATATATAGACACATATCTCAACAATGCTTCAGGAATAAACAAGGATATGATTATCATGGTGCGACAGTTGGAACCAACTTCACAAGGACTGCCCTTAGAAATATATGCCTTTAGTGCGGACAAACGCTGGCAAAACTATGAGTACATCATGGCAGATATCTTCGACCACCTTCTGGCGGCGATTTCCTTCTTTGACCTAGAAGGATTTGAACTGCCCAATACCTCTGATTTCAAGAATCGGCCCAATTCATTTGAAAAGCTCGTCTAAGGCATTAAAATAGGAGTCTTTGAAGTTATGTAGATCGTTATGGCCTCCGCTGTCGATAGCGAACAATTTCTTGGTTTGGGCCTGAGAAAGCGTATATAACTGTTGTCCGTGTTCAAATGGAACCAATTGATCATCGGTGCCATGAATAATGTAGGTCGGCATTTTGATGTCAGTTATATTACCTTCATTTTGAAACTTGAACTTTAACAACTGCTTTGATGGTAAAAACGGATATTCCCTTTTCGCAATGTTCAATAAACTGGTCGGCGTCGATTCGAGTATCAGCTGTGATGCTTTTGATGCCAAAGCAATGTGTGTTGCGAAAAATCCGCCCAATGACCTTCCGAAAACCGTTATTTTATCCTCTGGAAATTGTGACTTACAATAATTATAGAACAAATAACCATCATCGAGCATTAGGTTTTGCCGTCTTTTTCCGGTGCTTTTACCATATCCGCGATAATCCCAGATGACGACATCGTAATGGTAGCGTTCCGAAAGTTCTTGTGCCCAAGCACCCCAATCGTCCAATTCACCGGCATTGCCATGGCAGTATAGTATAACGCCATTCGGGTTCGGTTGCTTGAAATGGAGTCCGTTCAACACGGCTCCATCAGCAGCGGTAAGGAATAGTTCATCGAATTCCGTAGCGAATTGATAAACATGGTCTTGTGGAATTCGGGTGCTGTGGAAAATCAATTTTTCTTGAAAAAAGTACAACATGGTCAATAATGCGATTAACGAAAATAAGGCAAGCTTGAAAAAACGTTTAATAATTCTCATCTCACGTTTTTTCTTCTAAAATTAAGGCTGCTGGTTTTTGGGTCGATTTCCTTGGGAAGCTTGGCATGCAAAATCTCTTCCAAAAATCGATGGTATTGCGGAAAGGTGTGCAAATTATTGTGTCCGCCATCGATAACCGGATATAATCGGGTATACTTGGCATTTATCTTCGATAACTTAATGCTGGTCTTAAAGCGGATCAACTTGTCGTTCGTGCCATGAATTATTTTTATCGGACATTTTACATGCTCGATCCATTTGTATGTCTTGATAGGAAAGCGAAGCAAAATCGACATGGGCATGATCGGAAGGTATTTCTTGGCAATATGGCCCATACTGTAATACGGTGCATCTAGAATCAACATTCTGGGATTGTTTCTTGAAGCCAATTTTGTCGCAAATCCCGAACCTAAAGACCTTCCGTAAAGTACAATGTATTTTTCGTCGACCTGTTTTTTGAGTTCGTCATAAACATATTGCAGATCTCTTTTGATTCCCGCCTCTGTGCGCATACCCGTGCTTTTTCCAAACCCCCGGTAATCGACCATCAAGACATCAAAACCGTGTCGTGTGAAATCGATGGCAAACTTTCCCCATCCTTTCAAACTCCTTGAATTTCCTTTAAGGTATAAGACGATTCCTTTCGGTTTCCTGACCTTAAAATGTACTCCGTTCAGGTTTACGCCATCGGTAATTTCGATATTGTATTCATCAAAAACCTGGTTCTCGTATTTGAATTCAAAATCCTTCGGAAGTTTTTCAGGCTTGAAAATAAGGCGTTCCTGTAAAAAATACGCGATAATATTGAGAATCACGAACAGGCCGACAGCAATAGTTATGATGAGGCCCCAATTCACTATTTGAGGTTTTTAAGGATGAAATCAAGGGTCTTGTCCCTATTCAAACAACGGTCATAGGCATTGTTTCGATACGTAATCTTACGTGCCAACCCCACATTATAAAGTTCTTTGATGGCATCTTCATAATCCAATGAAACCTTACCTGTCAAAAGGTTGTCCATAGACACCTCTTTCCTATAACGGTTATAGATCTTTCGAAGCCCGCTCAGGTAGAGTCTGTCTTTCGTAAACCCACCTCCCCTGTGCGCCCGTAAGGTAATCGAAAAGGCATCGTCACGGTTCAATTTGTATTGATTGTGAATGAGGTCGAACGTGTCTGAAAAACTATAACCTTTTATTAAACTATCGGAAGCTAAAACCCTGTAAGCCAATTCTTTTAACCTTTTTAAACTTAATGCCCCGCACATGTATTCGCTGAAAACGGCCAAGCCTTCTTGGGTTTCCACGTTATTCGGCAAACCGTTGGAAAATATTTTCAAGGGTTGCAACAATCCGTTAAAAGTGGTCACCAGATGTACCCCGATCTCGTGGTTCGTCAAAGTCAGGATTTGATTCTTGCTGAACTTCGCATTTTTCTTTATCAACAGGCTTTGGGTGGCATTGCTGACCATCGCATCTGCCGCAATATGGGTTGAAAACTTAATGTTCAGCGGAAAATCATATTGTCTTGCAAAATCCTCAAAATAGATTTTGGCCTCTTCGGCCCCCAAGGTTTTTTCCATATCAACAGAGGCCGGTGCATTCTTGAAATGTAAAATGAACTTGGCGTTTTGTACATCTTTTTCCGTAGGCGTACCGTAGACCCGCAACGAATTGTAATGGAACTTTCGCTTGTCCCCTATCGATTCGATGCACTGTATCATGTTGGAATAGTAGTAAATGGTGTCTTGATACAATTTTCTTATCCCATCGTCTTCGATGCGCTCCAAACGTTGCGAAAAGAACAAACGGTGTAATTTATAGGGGTCGAACCTTAGCTTAGGATAGCGAAATTGTGGCTCCTCGGTATATTTTGAGGCAAAAAACCGATGCTTTTCTTTTTCGATATTCTGAGGGTTCACATAGTTGAGAAGCTCAATACGCCTGACCAACCTATCAAGATTGGCATCTATTTCAAAAACATCGGCATATTCATGCCTTATTTCAGTCTTACTTATCATAGCCTTGTTCTTTCAAACGCTGCGACCTGTAAAGGTATGATTTCCTTAAGTTGTTCCTCGACCGATCGTACCACTTCAGGATAAATTATGCCCGAAAGCTCATCACAATACACTTTTGAAATTTCCGTGGCGAGAACCAAGGTATTTGCGAAATTCTTGGTGATGTATTTCAAGAAATAACCGTTGCCTTGAAAAGTATCGTTGATTTTTGAGGTAGATTCAATATTATTGGGCAATTGCATTCCGCCTAATTTTTGGCTCCAAGCCATAGCAAGTTCTCCAAAACGGCCATTGTCGATATTTGCCGTGCCCAAATTCCAAACGGGAACGCTCCTCTCCCATCGTTTCCAGTTGTAGCTATGCATATCGAAAACGAGTGCCTTACCATATTTGTGCTCGATCTTTCGCAGAAGGGCATGAACTATTTTGTAAAAATTGGCATGTTTTGAAAGACTCTGTTCCATTTCATTTTTAGATAACGGATTTTTCCAAAGTCGCTTGCCCCATGCATCCTCATAAATAGCGGTTTCGGGCGGCCTGTTCAAATCGTATTCGAAACGGCTGTCGCACCCTGCGATAACGATAGGGTGCGACCGCACCATTTCTTTTGTGCAAGGGTCTTCTTCATACCATCGTTCATAATCGGTATGGGTACAGTTACCCCAAAGTGATTTTCGAAATTGGTGTCCGTCATGTACCGCACCACAGATGTACGGAGCATAGTGCTCGATCTTCAAAGTAAGCGAATAATCGTTCGAAACGGCTTCAAACGGAATTTCGTTCTCGATATTCGAGATAATATTTTCTATGGATAGTCTATGCATTTTCGACCTCATCGCGTAATCGGGCGCGTCTTTGAAAAGCCTTTAATTTGTCCATCACCTTACTTTCCACAAAATCAATGACCTTTGCCTGGATCTTTGTTTTGTACACCTTGTTCATATAGGTTATTCCGCCAGGGGACATTACATTGACTTCGACCAGTTTGCCGCCGATAACGTCGATACCGACGAAAAAGAGTCCGTCCTTGACCAATTTAGGACCTATCTGTTTACATAAGGCCTTTTCGCCCTTGGTCATATTGTGCCTGGCTATCGACCCTCCGGCCGAAACATTGGAACGATGGTCCTCGGTACCGGGGATCCTTCTCATGGCGCCTATCGGCTCACCGTTTAGCAGAAGTATCCGAACGTCGCCTTGGTCAGCGCCCGCTATATATTCTTGAAGTATAACATAGTTCGACGTTCCATCGGAATTGGTGACATAAAAATCGAGCAAGGATTTTATACTGCTCATCGCGGATTTTTCGATCAGTATCACCCCTGAACCCCCAAAACCGTTCAAAGGCTTCAAAATCATCTTATCGGATTTCGATTCCTTTATCTGCCGAATGAGATAATCCTTGTTTTTCGAAACATGGGTCTTGGGTATAATATTGCTATGCGAATCACCAAAAGCAGCGGTATATAGCTTGTTATTGGCCTCACGAAGTCCTTGAAGCGAGTTCATGATAAAGACATCATCTTTGACCGAATCCAAAAAGTTCAACATTATGGGGTCCAAAGGCGGATTTGCCCTCATGAAAATCACATCAAAACCCGCAAGGGGCAGCATTTCTTCGCGCAGGGTCGCCTGTTTATAAAATGACTTCAAACTTCCTGGCACCTTATCCATTCGGTTGATTACGGTGCAAAATGCATTTGTCACACTATTTCGTATCGTCAAATTCGCAGGGCTGCAAATGGCGACACCATGTCCACGTCTCACACATTCATGGATCAAGGCCAAGCTCGTGTCATTCTCGGCATCGATTTCGCTCCATGGGTACATCAAAAAACAAATGTTCATCGGCTTCTATTTAAGGATATTGCCAAGAATATGGAAATTCGTTCAATTTCATAGTGTTATCTGACAATCAAGGTTATTCGTTGGAAAACTTTACCGCCCACACCTGTCGCGGTTATCTTACCTCGTCCAAATGGTCGTCCCATTCCTGCGGATGGGGTTCTCCCAATTTTCCAACAGACTTTGCCACAATTGTGGCTACCGTGGCGTCTCCCGTAATGTTGATTACAGTTCTCAGCATATCCAGTGGCCTGTCCACCGCAAATATCAAGGCCAAACCAATGGCATATTTGTCCGCGGGAAATCCTACGGATTCCAAAACGATGACCAGCATGACCATACCGGCGCCGGGAACGGCGGCGGTGCCTATCGAGGCCAATAGTGCCGTCAATACAATCGTAAGCTGTGCAGTCAACGGAAGGTCAAAACTCAATGCCTGTGCAATGAAAACAGCTGCAACACCCTGATATAGACTGGTGCCGTCCATATTGATCGTCGCACCGACCGGAAGCACGAAACTCGATACTTCTTTGTCCACTCCAATATGCTCTTCGACCCTTTCCATGGTTACGGGCAATGTGGCCGCACTTGAGCTGGTCGAAAAAGCCAATAATTGCGCCGGACTCAACTGCTTTAAGAACCAAAAAGGGTTCTTTTTCGCAAAAACCGAAACCAGCACACAATAAAAGACGACCATCAAAAACAGGCCAAGCACAACAACACCCGCATATTTGAGCAAGGCCAACAAGATTTCAGGGTCACTGGAGGATACCACTACATTGGCCAATAACGCAAATACGGCCAAAGGTGCCGTCAACATGATCAAATCGACCATTTTAAGAACCACATCGTTCAGCGCATCAAAAAAATTCTTTAAGGGCCTTGCCTTTTCCTCGCCTATCAATAACATCGAAATACCCATAAAAATGGTAAAGAAAATGACCTGTAGCATCAATTGATTATTGCCGAGCGCCGCAACGGCATTATCGGGCACCATGTCTTCCAAAAACTTCAGCGGACCGCTTTCTTTTTGTCTAGTAGCTTCCTCCAATTTCGAAACTACGCCACTATCGGAAGCATATGTCGCCGTCAGCTTATCAATGGTTTCATCTGAGATACCATTACCCGGCTGTAATATGTTGACGAGCATAAGCCCCAGGATTATGGCAACCGTAGTAGTACCGATATAAATGCCAATAGTGCGAAGCCCGATATTCCTGAATTTTGAAATATCCTTTAAATCGGATATTCCCTTGATCAAAGATGCTAGAATAAGGGGTATTGCTATAAGCTTTAGAAGTTTGATAAAGATCGTTCCGAAAGGGCTTATCCAATCGACCACAAAATCCTTTCCCCATTCGGGATAGGTCATGGCAAAGCCGAACACTAATCCCAATACCATACCGATCAGAATCTTCCAGTGTAATTCGAGTTTTCGCATTTAAGTCTGGTTTAGATGGGTAATATACCAATTTGAGGTGAAAACGCCTACAATTTTGAGGTTCGCCCCAGTAATTTGAAATCTGCCAATACCAAGGCCGTCATAGCCTCGACGATCGGCACTGCCCTGGGAACCACGCAAGGATCGTGGCGGCCTTTACCTTGTGTTTGTACCTTATTGCCCTTTTTGTCGATAGTCTCATAGGGCTGTATGATCGTGGCGACAGGTTTAAATGCAGTATTAAAGTATATATCCATTCCATTGCTTATACCTCCCTGAATACCACCACTATAATTCGTAATAGTGCTTCCATCGGAATTGAATTTATCATTGTGCGCGCTACCTTTCATTTTCACCCCTTCGAAACCGCTGCCATACTCAAATCCCTTGACGGCATTGATCGACAGCATCGCCTTACCGAGTTCGGCATGCAGCTTGTCGAAAACAGGTTCGCCCAAACCAACAGGAACATTTTGCGCTACGCAAGTGATAATACCGCCAATGGTGTCGCCTTCTTTCTTGATCGCTTTGATATAGGCTTCCATTTTCGAGGCCATTTCAAGATCTGGGCAACGAACGGGGTTGGATTCCGTCAACGACAAATCGAGCTCGGTATATTTTTTTCCCAGCTTCATATCGCCCACCTGAGAAACGAAGGCGTTGATCTTAATATCTTTTAAAAACTGTTTGGCGATAGCGCCTGCCACCACCCTACTTGCCGTTTCTCGGGCCGAACTTCTACCTCCACCGCGATAATCCCTGAAACCATATTTTTTGTCATACACAAAATCGGCGTGCGAAGGGCGGTACGAATCTTTGATATGCGAATAGTCCCTTGATTTTTGATTGGTATTGTGAATCGCGAAACCGATGGGCGTACCTGTAGTTTTTCCTTCGAATATCCCCGAGTAGAATTCAACCGTATCGGGTTCCTTTCGTTGGGTAACGATGGCCGACTGTCCAGGTTTTCTTCTATCCAATTCTTTTTGAATGGCATCCAGGTCTATCTCCACACCGGCAGGGCATCCGTCCACAACTCCACCAATGGCAACCCCGTGCGATTCGCCAAAAGTTGTCAATTTAAAAAGATTACCAAAAATGTTTCCGGGCATTCGTAAAAGCTAAAGGGTTAGAAGACAAACGGGCAGTCTACAAATCCATTGAAACAACCGCCCCTTACCTCTTTTAAATATTTTCAAAATGTTCCCTCAAAGGTAAATCTTAAAAGAGAGATAGAAAAATTTACCCCGTGCTTAATGATGTCTTAACAAAGACAGCGATTATTAATACAGAATTAACCATACCGTCATGAAATCATGATTTTGCACAATCGTTCAATTATACCGAAGGGTTTAGTTTTGTGAAAACTATTTTGATTGAAAAAACGAAGGATCGATATTGCCGTTATATCAGATGTTCACCTAGGAACCTATGGTTGCCATGCCGACGAACTCATTATATACCTGAACAGCATTCAGCCCAAACGATTGGTTTTGAACGGCGACATTATCGATATGTGGCAATTCAACAAACGCTACTTTCCTACTACCCACATGAAAGTACTTCGAAGACTGATCGAAATGGCATCGAAAGGCACCGAGGTGTACTACATTACCGGAAATCATGACGAGACCCTTAGAAAATTCAGCGACACCTCAATGGGCAACTTACACATCGTGGACAAATTGGTCCTAAACCTGGACGGCAAAAAGGCTTGGTTCTTTCACGGGGACATTTTTGATATTTCGATTCAAAACGCAAAGTGGCTTGCCAAACTGGGCGGCTATGGGTACAACCTGCTTATTGTTCTGAACAGGGTCGTAAACTGGGCGTTGCAAAAAATGGGAAGTGAACGCTACTCCTTGTCAAAAAGAATAAAGAACAGCGTCAAGGGTGCATTAAAATACGTGTCCGATTTTGAAAAATCGGCGATTGAATTGGCAATCGAAAATGAATATGACTATGTCATATGTGGTCACATTCACCAACCGAAAAAAGAAATAAGAACCACAAAAAAGGGAGGTTGCATGTATTTGAACTCCGGCGATTGGGTAGAAAACCTGACCGCACTTGAATATTCCTTCAAACGGTGGAAAATATACCAATATAGTCATGACAAGCTTTCACCATTCTTTGCCGATGTCGAATTGAAGGATATGGACATGCAAGAATTGCTGGCCTCGATAATGGCTGAAAAAATGCAAAACGAAATGAAGGGCGAATCCCTATTGGACTAAGGCGTTCTTAAGGATCGATATCGGGTGCTTGGCCTTTCTTTTTGTGCCGTCGAAAATTTGATGCCTGCAACTCGTTCCATTTGCGGCGATCAATACATCACCGTCGGTTTTGTCGATGGCCGGGAATAATTTTAAACCGCCAATACGCATGCTCGTTAGGTAGTGTTCCTTTTCGTAACCGAAGGAACCGGCCATTCCGCAACATCCCGAGGCAATAATGGAAACCTCATAGTTCACGGGCAGGTTCAATATATCAAAGGTAACCTTTTGATTGCTCAAGGCCTTTTGGTGACAATGATTGTGAATCTTGACTTTTTGGGACTTTGAAGTGAATAGATCCGGTGTAATCTCCCCGACTTCGATTTGCTGCGCTATGAATTCCTCGATCAGAAAACAATTTTTTTCCATGTCGTCCGTGACATTTTCGGGCGACAAACGCCTATACTCATCCCTGAAGGTCAAAATGGCGGAAGGTTCCAATCCGATTACGGGTATTTTTTCATCCGCAAATTTCTTTAGCATGGGAATATTCGACTGGGCGAGTTTTTGGGCCTGCCTTAAAAAACCTTTCGAAAGGTGGGCGCGCCCGCTTTCGGCATAAAAAAGCTGCACGTCGTATCCCAAGCCCACAAGCACCTCAATGGCGTCCTTGCCGACCTCAACATCCAAATACCGGGTAAACTCATCAATATATAATATTATTGATTTTCTTGTATTAACTTTTTCATTTTTAATCGATAAGAGATGTTTATCGAAATCAAAGCTGTAAATTTTTGGGAAACTGCGTTCCGCAGCCACTCCCGCCAATTTCTTCACAAGCCGCCCTATTATCTTTGAAGAATAGACGGCGTTTACAATGCCAGGGGCCTTACTTGCCCATTTGTTCAATCTATGGTTATTGGCAAACAACTTCGCCCGCATTGAATAGCCATTGGTTTCTTGATATTGGTATTGGAACTCCGCTTTCAGGGCGGCGACATCGACATTGCTGGGGCATTCACTCGAACAGGCTTTGCAACTCAGGCAAAGGTCGAAAACCTCTTTTAGTTCTTTCTGGTCAAATTTGTTCGGCCGTTCAGAAGTTGTCAAAAATTCACGCAAGGCGTTTGCCCGACCCCGAGTTGTATCCTTTTCGTTTTTCGTGGCGTGATAGCTCGGGCACATGGCCCCGGCCATGTGGTGGGTTTTTCTACAATCACCGCTTCCGTTGCATTTTTCAGCCGCTTTGAGTATGCCCTGGCTATCTGAAAAATCAAGCAACGTCCCGATATTTGGCTCATTGCGGTCTACCTCGTAACGCAACGAACGGTCCATGGGATAAGCGTCAACGATCTTACCGGGATTAAAGATATTTTTCGGGTCAAAATAGGACTTTATCCGCTTTAATAGTTCATAATTCTCCTCGCCTATCATCATCGGGATGAACTCGGCCCTTACAATGCCATCGCCATGCTCCCCGCTAAAGGACCCCTGATATTTCTTGGTCAGCTTCGCAACGTCGGTCGTAATCGACCTGAACAAGGCAACATCGTTTGATTTTTTCAGGTTCAGAATCGGTCTCAAGTGCAGTTCCCCCGCACCGGCATGGGCATAATAGACCGCTTCTTGTCCGTAATCTTTCATTATGTTTGTGAACTCACCTATGAAATCTTCAAGGTCTTCTAGAGCGACCGCGGTATCTTCGATACAGGCAACCGCTTTTTTATCGCCCACGATATTTCCTAATAGGCCCAGACCCGCCTTTCGAAGCTCCACGGCCTTGTTGATATCTGCATCGCGTAAAATCGGACTGGCATAACTGCGACCTGATTTATCGATGGTCTCCAAGAGGTTTTGCAGTTGGCCGTCAAGTCCTTCTGGCGAAGAGTCCCGAACCTCCAACATCAATAAAGCCGCAGGATCCCCTTCGACAAAAAAGCGGTTTTTCAATTGCTCCCGATTATTTTTGGTACAATCGAGAATAACCTTGTCCATCATTTCGCAAGTATGCAGGTCATGCCCCATTACAGGGGCGACATCTGCCAGGCAATGCTCCAAGGTTTCGTAATGCGTGACCACCATCGCCGACAAATTAGGCGGCAAATCATCTAATTGTACAGTGATTTCGGTCGTAAAGGCCAATGTTCCCTCACTGCCGCAGAGCAGTTCACAAAGATTGATTTCAGGTTCATCACCTCCAAACCGTTCGTATTTTAAGAGGGCGTCGACCGCATAACCTGTATTTCTACGATGTATTTCCGTTTTTGGAAATTCTCTTAAAATGTTTGATTGTATTTCTTTGTTTGTTAATTCATTAAATACATTTCTATAAATAGATGCTTCAAATGTATTGTCGTACTGTTTTCGATTGAAACCATCATCGGAAAGCTTCTTGAACTCGACCAGGTTTCCGTCCGAAAGTATGGTTCGCATAGATACCACTTTGTCTCGGGTCACCCCATATTGTATCGATGTAGTCCCCGAAGAGTTATTACCCACCATGCCGCCGATCATACAACGATTGGATGTAGAGGTATTCGGCCCAAAAAAAAGTCCGAACGGCTTTAAATACTGATTGAGTTCGTCACGAATGACACCGGGTTGCACGGTAACCTGTTTTTTTTGTTCATCGAGATGGATTATGCGCGTAAAATAGCGCGATACGTCCACTACGATTCCCTCTCCTACACATTGCCCTGCCAAAGAAGTACCCGCTGTTCTCGGTATAAGTCCCACATTATTCTTTTGGGCGAACCGAACCAGTTTCTTGATGTCTTCAATTGTTTTTGGAAATGCCACTGCCAAAGGAATCTTACGGTAGACTGAGGCATCTGTGGCATAAAGCGCCGTAGTCAACGCATCCGTTTGAAGTTCACCTTCTAGTTCATTCTTTAATTCTTTGAGTAAATATTTGGTCACCGTTGAACAATTTTAAAGGCTAAAGTAAGTTTTTACTCTTGAACCCTATGTTTTAAAATTAAACTTAATTCTAGACTATATGAAAATCACGAAAATCATTCCATTAGTTATTTTCTTTATCGCTTTGAGCGTCAGAGGCCAAGAGATTTCAGATCACGCCATAGGACTGCGCTTGGGCGATAGCGACGGCTTCGGTGCCGAAATTTCATATCAAAAATCACTTTTTAGGTACAACCGGTTGGAACTTGATCTTGGATGGCGCGACCATCGTCAATACGACGCCATAAAACTTGCCGGTGTTTTTCAATGGATCCATAGTATCGATGGCAATTTCAATTGGTATTACGGTGTCGGAGGCGGTGCCGGAAGCGTCAACTTCGATCCCGTTGCCGCCAAC
The DNA here is from genome assembly GCA_019931105.1 of Flavobacteriaceae bacterium NBU2977. Taxonomy (GTDB): domain Bacteria; phylum Bacteroidota; class Bacteroidia; order Flavobacteriales; family Flavobacteriaceae; genus Meishania; species Meishania litoralis. The sequence continues at coordinate 361,871 of JAIOUW010000002.1, forward strand.
CTTGGTCCTGCGGTCGAACCCGAAGGAGGATTGTTCGTATTTGCTGCCGGAGATATAGGAATCGAATATAATTTCGATTTTCCGCTTTTATTGTCGTTGGATATCAGACCTGAAATCGGGGTTGTGGGGTATGGAAATTTTTCCGATCGTTTCGATTTTGACGTTGCCCTCGGCGTTAGGTATCAGTTTTAAGAGTCACATACTTCATCGAAAGTCCTGAGGATTTAATTTCAGGACTTTTTTTATATCCGCTTATATCGCTATTTTTGTCGCTTAAAACGCATTAGATGAAAAAACCAATATTGGTCACGGCAATTGCCTTATTACTTTTGGCCTGTAGTCAAAAACCTCAAGGATATACCATAACCGGAAATCTCACGGGTGAAGTTGAAAACGGCACCCAGGTCTTTTTGAGGAAAATGGGCGAAAATATGGTTCCCGTAGATGTAGACACCACTACCGTTGAAAATGGTATGTATGTCTTTAGCGGAGAGCCCGTTGACGCACCTGAAGTACACTATGTCTTTATCGACAAACTCCTGGGCTATTCTCCGGTAATCCTCGAAAACAGTGAGGTAATGGTCACCGCACATAAAGATAGCCTGGGGCTGCCTAAACTGGCGGGCGGGCCACAAAACGGCTTTTTTGCCGATTATATGGAAAATTCCCAGGCCATATCAAGTAAGGTAAGGTCGATCCAAGAAGATTATCAAAAGGCCGCCTTGGCAAAGGATGAAGCCACAACGGTAGCGTTGAACGATGAAATGAACGACCTTCAAGATGAAGCCCGGGAGTTTGATGTCAACTTCATTAAAGAAAATCCTGATGCCTTGATATCTGTTTTGCTATTGGAACGGGTAATCGCTTCAAGGATGTTCCCCATGGATGAGGTTCAAACCCTTTATGATGGACTTTCCGAGAATATGCGGAAAACGGGAACGGCAAAAAAGGTATTGGACCAACTCGAAGAAATGAAGTTGATGGTAGAACGAGAGAAAAGTACTGAAATCGGCGCTAAAGCCCCACTCTTCTCAGGCCCAACGCCAGACGGTAAGGAATTGGCCCTTGCAGATGCCATGGGCAAGGTCACCCTTGTTGATTTTTGGGCGGCATGGTGCAAACCTTGTCGGGCCGAGAATCCTAATGTACTGAAGGTTTACAATAAATATCATAATAAAGGACTTAATATCGTAGGTGTTTCGCTGGACAGAAAGGCAGAGGATTGGAACAAGGCAATAGCCGATGACGGATTGGTCTGGAGCCAGATTTCTAATTTGGCTTATTTCAACGATCCCATTGCCAAACTCTATAATGTAGACGCCATACCCGCAGCATTTCTTTTGGATGAGAACGGGGTCATCGTCGGCAAGAATTTACGGGGTGCCGCCCTTGAAGAAAAGGTAGCGGAGCTATTGAATTAGGGCCGAAGCCCCAAGAACGGAAAATGCCCCGACCAAAATTGGTCGGGGCATTTTGTTTTGAATCTTATCTACTGTTTTAGAATTTATTACGCACGTCAAGAAATTGGCCTTTGACCGTTACATTACCTGATTTCTTTACACTACCAAAAATGTTTGCCTCTGAACTTCCACCTAAAAATTCAATGGTGGAACCATCTTCCAAAATCAAGTCCCCGTAGATATTCAGATTGCCTTCTACCCTTAAAGTGGCATTTTTACCTAAGGTAATGTTCTTTCGCTTGTTATTACGACCTACCGACAAAACTCCGTTCATTTCGAACAATCCGTTTTCGTTTATGAAATTACTGTTGTTGGTTGTCCATGATCCGCAAAGCAGCAGAGAACCGTCGACCGTTATACTGTTGAACCTTTTCGCACCACGGTACTCTTGGGTTTCTCCTTGCGCGACGACCAAATTGGAACTTCCACTATAAGCGGGCAGTGATGCGCACCGGGTCACAAGGCTTTCATTGGGCCTGTTCAATTTGATGACCTGCAGACCTTCCTTGCCTGAAGCGGCAAAAATATAGTCATCTTTGGAGGCCACAAAATTGATCGATCCATTAAGTTCGATGATACCTACCAAATCGGTATTGTTGCCTTGGTCTTCCGATAAACTTAGACCGGCACCACCGTTCGCCATCAGCAATACTTCCTGGTTCAACGCTACCGCATTCGTAACAATATCGCTTTCTGCAACTCCCTCTGGGTTTACCAAAATGGGCACGTATTCTATCAATGAACCTGTATTCGGGTCGTATATACCGGCACCGTTAGACCCCTCGGACACCACGATCCTGTCACTTGAAAAGTCCAAGGTTCGTTTTGAAGCGCTGCCAAAGTCTGAATCTATGGTAATTTCACGAACGGTCTGTAGGTTGGCATCCAATAGGTCGACACCTTTACTGGCATCTAAAACGGCAATGGAACTTCCGTTTAAAGCGACAGAACGTAGATCTGCAAAGGGCGCCGAGTTCTGAACGGTCATATCAGCCTTGTTATAAACGGTTAAAAAACCATCTCTTCCACTGGTGACAAGTACCGAATTTGAGGTAACCCTAACATCGTTTGCGTTAAAACCCTCTTGAAATCCATAGACGATATTACTTGTGTCCAAATATCCATATGAAGCCCTTATCTTGGCAACAAACGAATTACTCGTGGCCCTTACCGATTTCTCTGAATCAACACCCCCGACCGCATAAACATATCCGTCGTTATAGGTAATCGAGTTAATGTCGGCATTTACGTAGTACAGGCGAGACCTTACCCTTGGCCGGTTCGGATCCCTTACATCGATGATATCGATGCCACCGACATAGGCATCTTCGACCGTATTGTAGGAAACATAGGCATAGTCGCCTTCCACAAATACATGTGAGGCCGTTAAGTTCTCCCCACCGTTGAACGATGGCGGTGTTATTTGGGCCACAAGGGTCAACGGATAATCACCGGCCTGCCCGTTTTTTGCCGTTGGCGAAAACTTGCCCGTCAGGCTATTTTCCTCAAAGATATCGAGTACTCCAGAATTATCGAAGACGACACTGTTTTCAAGCACCGTTTCGCTATTTTCCATCAAAGTATCTTCGGTGGGGTCGCTATAGACCGTAGTTTCGTCACTACAAGAAAGAATAATAAAAACTGCTGCTATTGCCGCTATGGAAATTTTTTTCATCACTAAGTAGGTTTACTAGTTAGATTTGGGTTCTAACGTAACGTCAAAAATATCAATAAGGTATATTTTAATGCATACTTTTCGCTGAAATGCAATAAAATTGGAACAAGCTTGGCCCAAAACGGACCAAATTCACGAAAATACCAGTGAAATACAGGGAGACGGCCTATAGCTTCCCCATCTTTTCAAGCGCAAAAAGTATCACAATCGGTATGGCCAATAGTACCACCATCAAAGTTTCCGTGAACAAGAGATTGGGTTCAAAAAGCAATGTTGTGGCGAAACCTCCTATCGCGCCCCCAAAGTGGGCCGTATGGCCTATATTGCCCAATCGGTTCTTCATGCCGTATATGGAATACAACAAATACCCGATACCCAATACATAGGCCGGTATGGGAATAGGTATGAACATTAAATACAGGTTCATGCCCGGATCTAATAAAATGGCCGCGTACAAAATGCCCGTTACGGCCCCACTCGCCCCTACTGCACTATAATAAGGCTCATCTTTATGAAAAAACAGGGCCAATAGGCTCCCTGCCACCAGACTTACAAAATAGATGATCAGAAATTTACCGGCACCGAACCAATTGATGACCCTATCGGCAAAGAAATAGAGCGTGATCATGTTGAACAACAAATGGGTAAGGTCGACATGCAGAAATCCCGAAGTGACCATACGATCTTTCTGGCCCGCACGTATGGGGCCTATTCCGAATTTATAGCGTTCGAAAAAAGCGGAATCGTTGAATCCCTTCATTGATACCAGCACATTGGCGGCAATAATGGCAATGGTCACTAAATGGAGGTCGTACATAAGCGGTCCGATGTTATTTAGTGCCAAATATAGCTATATTTGCACATTGATAAGCCATTGCATGCAGCTCTTCGTTTTTATACTGGTGTACCCCTTAATCTGGTGCATCTCCATACTACCCCATAAGCTTTTCTACGGCTTTTCAGACATCGTCTATTTTTTGGTCTATCGTGTTTTTGGATACCGAAAGAAGGTAGTTGCCCAAAATCTTGAACTGGCATTTCCCACCAAATCGAAGGGCGAGCGCAAAACCATCGAAAAAAAATTCTATAGGCACATGTGCGACATGTTCCTCGAAATGGTAAAGACCATGAACCTTTCAAAAAAAGAGGTCAAAAAAAGATATCATATCACCAATGTCGAACTGGTTCAAAGAATTGAAACGGAAAAGAGTATTTTGGTACCCTGCGCGCACTATGCGAATTGGGAGTGGAACGTTAGTCTAAACCTTTATGTAACTAGCAAGGGGTATGCCGTTTATCAAAAGATAGCGAACAAGTATTTCGACAAACTGGCCAAGAAGCTCCGTTCACGTTGGAATACCACACTGATTACCACCCAAGAAACGGTCAAAACGGTGGTCAGAAATGAAAAAAACGGCGTAAGGGGCATCTATGGCATGGTCAGCGACCAGTCTCCGATGGTATCGCAAGCCCATTACTGGCACCCATTCATGGGCGTTACCGTGCCGGTATTCATGGGCACTGAGACCATGGCCCGAAAATTCGATCTCGCCGTCGTTTTTCTCAAGGTTTCCAAGGTCAAAAGAGGTTATTATCAAGCGGAGTTCATTCCGATCACGTTATCGGGCAAGCAAACCGAACCCTACGAAATAACCAAAAAGTTTTTGGCACTTACCGAACAACAGATACGGGAACGCCCAGAGCATTATTTATGGACGCACAAACGTTGGAAACATCGCGACAAAGTGCCAGAGGCATTTAAATAGGCTCTTATTACATTGCTTGACAGCACTTTCCGTTTGTTCAAGCAAGTCATTTATCGAATTGTTTTCTTTTTAATTTTAAGGAGGTATATTTTCGAACACCAAAACCAACAACCACCAAATGATATGGAAATACTCGAAACACTATTCAACGAAATCATCGGCTTTTTGGGAATATCCCAAGCTTTGGAAATATTACGGGCGGGCGACTATAGCGTATTCCGCACCTATGACGGTATCGTCTCGCTCATCTACCCGATCATTCCCTTGCTCTTATTGCTTGAGCTGATTTTAGGATTTATTTACAAAAAGCCTCAGGCCAAGGTATATAAGGTCAATTTCTTGATCTATATCTTCAATAGGTTTGTCGGTCGGTTTATCGCGATTGCGATGGTCACCTACATCATTGGCCTATTACAGCCCATAGCTCCTTTTCAGACCAGCCTGACCTGGTATTGGTTTATTTATGGGTACATCGTTTGGGAATTCGGCCATTTTCTTTACCACTATTGGGGCCATAAGGTACGGTTGTTCTGGTGCCTGCATTCCACGCACCATGCTCCCGAGGATATGAATTTATCGGTTACACATGCGCACTTTTTTTTGGAGGCGCCCTATGCCGATGCCATTCGCACCACGGTCTGCATCTTATTGGGTGTACAGCCTGAAATGCTGTTCTTGATCATGTTCATCGATGGCACTTGGGGGGCTTTCATACATATTGGCGAAAATTTATTGAAAGACGGCAGGCTTGGTTTTCTCAACAATATCATATTGACACCGTCGCACCATCGGGTGCACCACGCGCGAAACCCGTTGTACATGGATACCAATTTCTGCAACCTATTGAACATCTGGGACAAGGTCTTTAATACCTATCAAGATGAAGACCGAAACGTACAGATCGAATACGGAATCACCCGTGAAATGAATTCAGGTGATTTTTTGGATGTATACTTTGGTGAGATCGTAGCCTTGGCCAAGGATGTCTGGAGCGCACCCGGACTTATGAACAAACTCCGATACATCGTCATGCCTCCCGGGTGGAGCCATACCGGCGACCATAAAACAGCCAAACGGGTCCGCAACGCTTATTTGCAAGAACAGAAGGCTGCGTTTTAGTTATTTTATTCCCTCTAATAAGGGCCAAAGTTCTGCTTCGCAGAACAGGGGCATGTATTTACGCGGTGAGCGCATTCGTGTCAAGTCACATCCCTGCCCCGAATACTCGGGGCTGTTCCTACGAAGGGACAATTTTGTGCAATGGAATTCCCCCTTTGAAGGGGGAAGTTGGTAAAGCCAACAGGGGGATGTCTTTTTAAGCAACAAAGTTGACTTCATCAACACGGCAGTGTATCTTACACCCCATGGGAAACAAAATTCTACCTTACAACCCAAAGCTGAAGGAATACGCCAGAGAATTGAGAAAAAACAGCACGTTATCGGAAGTCTTGCTCTGGCAAAAAATCAAAAAGAAGGCTTATGGGGTCGAGTTTCACAGACAAGTACCTATTCTGGATTACATCGTTGATTTTTATTGCCATGAACTGATGCTCGCCATAGAAATTGTTGGCTGCAGCCACGATTTCAAATACGAATATGATACTAGAAGACAAGGCCGGTTGGAAAAAGAAGGCGTTCGGTTTTTGCGGTTTTCCGACAGAGAAGTAAAACAGCAAATGTTCAGTGTGTTGCTGAAACTTGAACAGACCGTTGTAGAATTAAGAAACTCATTATAATTATACATTCAGGACATCCCTGCCAAAACTTTGTTTTGGCTGTCCCTTCGAAGGGACAATTTAAATTCCCCCTTGGAAGGGGGAAGTTGGCAAAGCCAACAGGGGGATGTTCAAAACCCCTAAAATTTTCAATAGTACGCTCTTACGTAATTATTAACCAAAGAATTTCCTACATTTAGGTGCTACAAGGCACAAACCTCCCCCGATTATTTGATTGAACAATGGTATCCCTCTTCAATTAACAGGAATACTAATAGTACATATCATAATAACATGAACAATCGAGCACATTAAAAACAAAGCCGTATGAAAAACTCAATTTTGTTATTTTTTGGCATTCTACTGACAACAAATCTGGGCATAGCACAATTTCCAGAAGGAAAAGTAGTAGTAAAAAAACTATATTCAGAACTATTGGAAAATCCAGGCGGAGAAAATCCTACCCGTAGATTGACAATCTACCTCCCTCCCGGGTATGATGAAAACGAGCAAAGTTATCCCGTAATCTATTATTTACATGGTTTTACATGGAGTGACAGCCTTATGGTTTCTGAAGATAAGTTTGACAAACTACTGGATAAGGCCATTGCACTCAAAAAGATAAAACCGGTCATTGTTGTGATGCCTGACCAACATACTCTATATAGAGGAAGTTGGTATACGAATTCGGAATTGACCGGTAAATGGGCCGATTTTACCGGAAAAGACCTCGTAGCATTTATTGACAAAAATTTTCGAACCATAGCCAATAAAGATGGTCGAGGGGTGGCAGGCCATTCCATGGGTGGGCAAGGTGCCCTAAAAATGGGCATGTTGTTTCCTGATGTGTTTTCAACCGTCTATGCTTTGTCACCAGCTACTCTTGGAATAACGGAGAGCTTGGGAATACATGGTTCGGCGTACAGAAGAATTAATGAAATAACACCTGAACAAGTTGTTACGGGATGGAATGAATTCGAAGCTAATGTGATAGTAGCTATGGGTAGGGCATATTCACCTAATCTTGATAATCCACCCTATTTTGCAGATTTTCCATACGAATACATTAACGATGAAATTGTTGTCAATCATAAAATCTTAGAAATCTGGCAAAATAAATCCGCAATTGGAATGGTAGACGATTATATAGGGAATCTAAAGAAACTTAAAGCATTAAAATTGGATTGGGGAAGGAACGAAGAACACGAATTGATACCCGTAACTTGTGAATTGTTTAGCAAGAAATTAGAAAACCTAGGAATTAACCATTATGCAGAAGAATACATCGGAACACATGGAAATAAACTATGGACCGACGATGGTCGTGCATTAAATGATATGCTTCCCTTTTTTGATACGTATCTAAAATCTAGCGAAGAAAACTGAAAGCTTTAAACGCTTTCCTACCCCAACCCCGCAATTTTCTTGATCTCGGCAATGATCTTTTCGCCAAGGTCATCGGCCTCGTCTTGACTTTTGGCCTCGGTATAAATACGTATGATCGGTTCGGTATTCGATTTTCGAAGGTGCACCCAGTTGTCGGGAAAATCGATTTTTACACCATCAATGGTTGAAATGTCCTCGTTTTTATATTTTTCGGCCATGGCCTTTAAAATTCCGTCCACATCCAATTCGGGCGTCAACTGAATTTTTTTCTTCCCCATAAAATAGGCGGGGTAGCTGGCCCGAAGTTCGGCGACCGTTCCTCCCCTTTCGGCCATTAGCATTAAGAACAGGGCCGTACCGACCAACGAATCACGGCCATAATGGCTTTCAGGATAAATGATGCCCCCATTGCCCTCGCCACCGATTATGGCATTGTTGGCCTTCATTTTGGTGACCACGTTCACCTCGCCCACGGCCGCGGCCTCATAGGTTCCGCCGTGTTTTTCGGTAATATCGCGCAATGCCCTTGAAGAGGAAAGGTTCGAGACCGTATTTCCCTTCGTTTTGCCCAGCACATAATCCGCGCAGGCGACCAGGGTATATTCTTCACCGAACATTTCACCATCGTTGCTGATAAAGGCGAGGCGGTCAACATCGGGATCCACGACAATGCCAAAGTTCGCCTTTTCTTTGACGACCAAATCGCAAATATCGCCCAGATGTTCTTTCAACGGCTCAGGATTATGCGGAAAATGCCCCGTAGGATCGCAATACAATTTGACTACTTCTACGCCCAAGGCCTCCAAAAGTTTGGGTATCGCAATGCCCCCGGTGGAATTCACACCGTCTACCACTACCTTAAAACCGGCCTTTCTAATGGTCTCGGCATCCACCAGCGACAGGTTCAATACTTCGTCGATATGAATATCGAAATAGGCATCGTTCTTTGTGATGGCACCCAGATCATCCACTTCGCTGAAGTTAAAATCCTCTTTTTCGGCGATCGCCAATATTTTGGCACCCTGAACGGCATCTAAAAACTCGCCTCTTTCGTTCAGGAGCTTTAAAGCGTTCCACTGTTTGGGGTTATGGCTGGCGGTCAAAATAATGCCGCCATCGGCATTTTCCAAGGGCACCGCAATTTCAACGGTCGGTGTGGTCGAAAAGTCAAGATCGACCACATCGATCCCTAATCCGATCAAGGTAGACACAACCAAATTCTGGATCATCTCGCCAGAGAGTCTCGCATCACGGCCAATGACGACCTTTAAGTCGCTTTTTTGCGATTGGTCTTTGAGCCACACGCCATAAGCGGCCGCAAATTTGACGGCGTCGATGGGGGTAAGATTGTCTCCGGGGCCGCCTCCTATGGTACCCCGTATTCCAGAAATTGATTTGATTAAGGTCATGGTGTTTATAAAGTTTGTGCAAATATAAACGGTTGGGCAGTATTACTATTGCGCTTCTTTGTAATTTATGCCGATGAATTTTTTAGCGCATATCTATCTTTCCTTTGGAGATGATGAAGTGACACTCGGCAATTTTATCGCCGACAGTATTCGGGGCAATAAGTACCAACACTTGCCCGAGCGGGTTCAAAAGGGTGTTCTTTTGCATCGCGCTATCGACACGTACACCGATGCCCATGACATTCCCAAAAAAAGCAGTAAAAGGCTGCATAAAAATTATAGTCATTACAGCCGTGTCATCGTCGATATTTTTTATGACCATTTTTTGGCCAAGAATTGGAGCGCCTATTCGAACACCCCGCTCGATGTTTTTGTTGAGCATTTTTATGACCTTTTGGAGGATAACTATGTCATTCTTCCGCAAGGCGTAAAACGGATGATGCCCTACATGATCGCCGATAACTGGATCTACAACTATTCAAAAATGGAAGGTATCGGCAAGGTATTGAACGGTATGAACCGCAGAACGCAGAACAAATCGAAAATGAATTTTGCGATTCTTGACCTTGAGGAACACTATGAGGCTTTCGAGGTCGAGTTCACTTCCTTTTTTGATGAATTGATTATCTTTTCAAAGCAGAAATACATATCACTATGAAGAAACTTTTTTTCGCCAGTCTTTTATTGCTCCTTTTTGTCCATTGCAAGAAACAACCCGCGGCGCCTACGGGGCTGGTCACCGAAAAGGCAATGGTCGTCTCGGCAAGGGTCGAGGCCTCGAAAATCGGATCCGATATTCTCGAAAAGGGCGGCAACGCCTTTGATGCCATGGTAGCTACCGAGTTGGCGCTGGCCGTTGCCTATCCGTTTGCGGGAAATTTAGGTGGCGGAGGCTTTATGGTCTACCGACGCAATAATGGTGATGTGGGCGGAATTGACTACAGGGAAAAAGCACCTTTGTCCGCCTATAAGGATATGTACCTCGATTCTCTCGGAAATGTCATCCCGGGAATGAGCACCCAAGGGGCAACCGCGGTCGGTGTACCGGGCACGGTTGCGGGAATTTTCGAAGTGCACCAAAAGTTCGGCTCCATGCCGTGGGAGGAAATTTTGGCCCCGGTAATCGCCCTTGCCGAAAAAGGGGTGGTAGTGACCGAGAAACAAGCCGGTCGCTTTGAAAATTTCAAGGCGTCCATTCTAGAGGTCAATGGCGGAATTACCAGTTTTCCGATAGGCTGCAAGGCAGGCGATACCATCAAATACCCGGTATTGGCCAATACTTTGAAAAGAATTGCCGAAAATGGCCGCGACGGATTTTACAAAGGTGAAACGGCCAAGACCTTGGCCCGGTTCATTCAGGAAAAAGGAGGGTATATTACTGAGGAGGACTTGGAAAAATATGAGGCCAAATGGAGGCAGCCAATCATTTTCACCTATAAAGACCTTCGCATTATCTCGATGAGTCCGCCGAGTAGCGGCGGGGTGACGATCAATCAGATCTTCAAGATGATCGAACCCTATGACATCGCCGAATTTGGCCATAATTCGGCCAAAACGGTCCAATTGTTTACCGAAGCGTCCCGAAGGGCCTATGCCGATCGCAACTACTTTTTGGGGGATCCCGATTTTGTTGAAATTCCCTTAGATGTGCTTTTAAGTTCCTCCTATTTAAAAGAGCGCATGGAAAACTTTTCGTTCGAGGCCGCCACAAAATCCGAAGATGTGCGGCATGGTGAAATTGAGATCGTCGAAAGTATGGAAACGACCCACTACTCCATCGTCGATGCCGAGGGCAATGCGGTCTCGGTGACGACTACCTTGAACGGTGCCTACGGTTCCAAGCTTTATAGCGATGAACTTGGTTTCTTCTTGAACAATGAAATGGACGATTTTAGTGCCAAACCCGGCGTGCCCAATATGTTCGGACTCATCGGGGCCGAAGCGAACAGCATCGCGCCTGAGAAAAGAATGCTCAGCAGCATGACCCCGACCATTGTTGAAAAAGACGGACAATTATATATGGTGGTGGGCACACCGGGAGGTTCGACGATCATTACCGCGGTCGCACAGACTATCTTGAATACCTATGAGTTCGATATGAGTATGCAAGATGCGGTCAACGCACCCCGTTTTCACCATCAATGGCTGCCCGATATGGTCATTTTTGAACCCGATGGTTTTTCCGAGACCCTCAAATCGGAACTGGAATCAAAAGGATATATCATCAATCAAGATAGAACACCGATTATCGGCAAGGTCGATGCCATTCGTGTTTTGCCCGATGGGCGACTTGAAGGGGGTGCCGATAAACGTGGGGACGATACGGCCGTAGGGTTTTAGAGTTCGGTCAATCCATACTCATTGAGTACGACTTGCCATTCATTGGTCTCCGTTATTTCAAGGATACGTTGTGAAATCGTGCTTTCCAACAGCGGTCGCGCTTTTGCCACTCCGAAAGCATAGAATTGGACATCGAATTTTATGGGCAAAATCGATATTTTTTGCAGTATAGAATCCTGCGCTATACGGTATTTTAGAATGGGCTCATCGTAAATAAAGGCCTCGACTTGGTTATTGTTCAAAGCCGCCAGGCCTTCTTGCACTCCGTCAAATTCTTTTAAATTTTTAAAAAAATGGGATTTTAAAAAGCCCAGAGTGCTCGAATTTTTTATCGTGCCGACTTCACGTTCCTTGAACGCATTGAAGCCATCGGGATTATTGTTCAGTTGGTTTACTGTAAGGCTCGACGCGATACTCGCCGTAAGTCCGGAAATAAAGAGCAGCCCCCCGAACATCAATACCAACGCCGCCACCTTGCCCCATCTGGTCCGCGGGGCCTTATCGCCATAGCCTACGGTGGTCAGGGTAACGGCGGACCACCAGAGTCCGTCCCAGATTCCCTTGCGACCGGTCCGAAACTGTTCAGGATTCTTCTTGCGCTCGAAATACCATCCAACCAATCCGAACAAAAATATGATCAACAAAAGCACCATCATGCCCTTGATGAAATTGGCGCTGAAAAAACCTCTGATAAAACTGATAAATTTCTGAAACGAGGAAATTTCGGCCACTGCAATGGTGGAGTTCGATGCATAGAACGAATCGGTAAAGTCCATTCTCTTATGCCGTTCACTGGTAATGGTCAAAGGGTTGATGCTTATGTCAATAGCGCCATTTTTCAGAGAATCGAGCATTTCGGTAAATTCCATTTCTACCAAACGATAGTTCAATTTCAAATCTTTGGCAACACGGTTCCAAAGCCAAATATTGATGCCTTCAAGATTTTCACCATTCTGAACGATAAAAGGTGGTGCGGTCGTATAACCGACCACAAGGGTATCGTTTATGGCCTGAGAACTGGCTTTTTCGGCAAAAAGAAAGAATAGGGTAAAAAGCAGGATTATTTTTTTCATCTATTGAAGGGTCAGCTTTTAAATATACGATAAATGCCAATTTTTTGGAATCTTCTTTCGAATGGCGCGCATCTTCATAACTTTGATATGAGCTCGATTTAAAATTTGGCATCATATGATCAGAGGTCAATAAATCGGCATATGTCTCCTCGAGCGCAGTCGAGAGGTTGGCAAAATTCATTATTTTCAATGAGGTCTCGACTGCGCTCGACCGGACATGTGTTTATAAAATGATTAAAAACTAGAATAACATATTAGCCGGTTATTCGAGCTCAGGTGAACTTTATAAAAAAGTATTCTTTATGACCATTAGCATTTTAACAAAAGACCAAGTTGACGAATCGCTTCAAACAAGCATTACAGCATTGTACAATCAATTGAATTCCAATTTAAAACAACTCCCTTTAAAACAATTGGTCGAAGATGGTGACAGCTTGGTTTTTGCCATTTGCAAATCGGAAGGTCAAGTGGCCGGAATCGCATTGATGGCGACGTACAAAGTCATTTCAGGCCATAAGGGCATGATCGAGGATGTCGTAGTGGATGTAAAACACAGGGGGCAGGGAATTGGTAGAAAACTCATGGAAAAACTGCTGGAATCGGCCAAGAACAAAAAACTGGACGAAGTATTGTTATTCTCGGGCCATCATCGAACACCGGCCATCAATCTGTACAAAAGCTTAGGATTTCAATTAAAAGATAGCGGACTTTATCGATTGATTTTAAACTAACTTGCCTGTTGTTTGTTAAACTGTTTCTTTAACTCGTCCATAGACTCTTGAAGTTGCTTCAACAACCCTTTTTCTGTGGTCGCGTCTTCCCCGAAAGTAATCTTGCTACTGACCTGCCATATTTCCTGAATCTGGAAGGGTTTTATTTCATAGGGAGGATAGGTTTCGTTCAAGGAGACCAAGGTGATATTGTTCGAATTCGGGCGTTTTTCGATTTTCTTGACGAGTACCGCATCCTGTAAGACCACGACATACATTTTATTGGGGTTTACATCGTCGATATGTTCGACCGCCCGCGCCAATACCCATTCCCCTGGCCTTAAATTGGGAAGCATACTGTCGCCTTCAACCTGAAAACCTCGATATGTGGCATTTCGAAACTCGGGTATGGGCAGGTCAAAGGCCGGCAGTTGTTTGTACCAACTGGCATCTTGTATGTTCTGCGGATAACCCGCCGCAGCTTTCGCATTGACGAGTACCATATTGTCCTGGTCCGAAGAATCGACCGTGACCACCTTGGGTATAACACTCGTTTTTGAAGTTTCCAAATATTGTTCCTCACTTTCACCGAACAACCATAACGGATTGATCTTAAACTGCCTCAAAAGTTCCGCAACGACCTTGCCCGATAATTTTGTGCGCCCCCTTTCGATATCGGCAGTGGTATTCGAGATACCCAATAATTTGGCGAATTCGGCCTGGGTATATCCCAGTTCGCGCCGTATGTCGGTAAAACGCTTGAGCGTCAATTCATTTTCCATACTTCAAATATACAAATTATGGATTATTTCCAAAATATTATTTGGAATATTTCCATAATTAGGAATTATTCCATAATTTTGGATTAATTACAAAATATAAAATGTCCTTCGAGAGAATAAAAGAAAAATTGAACATCTTGGCCGACGCCGCCAAATACGATGTTTCATGTTCCAGCAGCGGGAGCAAACGAACGAATACGAACAAGGGGCTTGGCGATAGCTCGGGCGTGGGCATCTGCCATAGTTATACCGAAGATGGGCGCTGCGTATCGCTTTTAAAGATCTTGATGACCAATTATTGCATTTTCGACTGTGCCTATTGTGTTACACGAAAAAGTAATGATATCAAAAGGGCGGCCTTCAAAATTCAGGAAGTCGTCGACCTGACCATCAATTTTTACCGCAGAAATTATATCGAAGGGCTTTTTTTGAGTTCGGGCATCTTTAAAAGTGCCGACTATACTATGGAGCGATTGGTAGCGGTCGCCAAAAAGCTGCGTACCGAGGAGCATTTTAATGGGTATATCCATTTAAAATCGATTCCAGGGGCGAGTGATGAATTAATGTATAAGGCCGGATTATATGCCGATCGGTTATCGATCAATATTGAAATCCCCACTATTTCCGGCCTTAAATTATTGGCGCCCGACAAAAAGCATGAAGATTTTATAAGGCCGATGGCGAAGGTCAAGAACGAGATCGTTCAATTCAAGGCCGAACGAAAGATTATCAAAAGCACACCCAAATTCGCCCCTGCGGGGCAAAGCACCCAAATGATAATCGGTGCTACGGGCGAATCGGATAAGGAAATCATGTACTCGGCAACACATTACTATAAAAAGTACCAAATGAAGCGGGTATATTATTCGGGTTACGTGCCCATTGCCGATGATGAGCGATTGCCCGCCTTGGGTAGCCAGGTGCCCATGCTTCGTGAAAACCGGTTGTACCAAACGGATTGGTTGCTAAGGTTCTACGGGTTTCAAGTGAAGGAATTATTGAATGACCGTCACCCCAATCTTGATATCGATGTGGATCCCAAACTCGGTTGGGCATTGCGCAATCTCGATTTCTTTCCTATCGATGTCAATACGGCCGATAAGGCCATGCTGGCCAGAGTACCGGGATTAGGAATACAGTCCGTTCACAAAATTGTAAGCGCAAGGCGTTTTCGTAAACTGAGCTGGGAGCACCTTAAAAAAATCGGTGTTGCCCTTAACAGAGCCAAATACTTTATGGTCTGCGATTCGGCACGATGTGAACATCGTGACTTGGAGGCATCAACGATAAAGGGAAAGATTTTAGGGAATTCCGTTGGGAAGTTTAGAAAGGAACACAGCACACAACTTAAATTATTCGCCTGATTATGAGCAATTCAAAGATTCTGATTTATGATGGAAGTTTCAATGGCTTTTTAACGGCCATTTTCGTCGCTTTCGAAGAAAAAATCCAAGTCTCCGACATTCAAAAGAACTCCGTGAGCCAAAACGGACTGTTTTCGGACACGGAAACCATTTTTACCAATATCGAAAAGGCAAAACGGGTCTGGAACGGTATTCAGGCCAAAAGCAGTTCGGCGATCAAGAACATCTACTTCGCCTATATGAGCGAAAGCAAGGGGGTAGAGCTCCTACTCTATCGCTACATTAGAAAATTGTTCGCCGGGCCATCCTCCGGACATTCCGATTATTCCGATGGCATTGTCCTGAAAGTTGGTCAACTGGCCAAAAGTGTAGGTCGTGAAAAACATAGAATGGAAGCCTTTGTGCGGTTTCAATTGACAAAAGACGATGTTTATTTTGCCACTATCGAGCCTGATTTTGATGTACTGCCGTTGATTTCAAAACATTTTCGTTCGCGTTACGCCGACCAACAATGGATCATCTATGACGTAAAGCGCAAATACGGATTGTTTTACGATCTGGAACGTGTGGAGATTATTTCATTGGACCTTCAAGAGGTATATTCGAACAGTCTCAAAAGAAGTTCGGCTTTCGGCGCGCAAGAATATGATTATCAAGATTTATGGAACAACTATTTTAAAAGCACCCATATCAAATCGCGTATCAACAAAAAGCTTCATACGCAACATGTTCCAAAACGTTATTGGAAGTATTTGAGCGAGAAGAAGGAAGCGGTATGATTTTAAAACCCAATAGATGGAAGGTACCATCCTATTGTGGCAATGTTGCTACCTAATGTCGGAATATATAAATAACTGCCAGTTCCATTTTACTCGTCAAAATCGTACTTTTGCATCCTTGCTTTGAAAAATGATAGACTACGAGGAAAATATTGAGGTACGAGGGGCTCGCGTTCATAATCTCAAAAATATCGATGTTACGATTCCAAGGGAGAAACTGGTGGTCATCACCGGCCTTTCCGGAAGCGGAAAATCGTCCCTTGCTTTCGATACCATTTATGCCGAAGGCCAACGTAGGTATATCGAAACTTTTTCGGCCTATGCCCGTCAGTTTTTAGGCGGACTGGAACGTCCTGACGTTGATAAGATCGATGGCCTCTCACCAGTGATCGCCATTGAACAAAAAACGACTTCGAAATCCCCGCGATCGACCGTGGGCACCATCACCGAAATCTATGATTTTCTAAGACTGTTGTTCGCGCGGGCGGGCGATGCCTACAGTTTTAATACGGGCGAGAAAATGGTCAGTTATAATGATGAACAGATCAAAGAACTTATCAAGGCCGACTACGCCGACAAGAAGATCAATGTGCTGGCACCTGTCATCAAATCGAGAAAAGGACATTATCGCGAGCTTTTCGAGCAAATCGGCAAACAAGGTTTTGTAAAAGTCCGTATCGACGGCGAGATCAAGGATATCGTAAAAGGCATGAAAGTCGACCGATACAAGACCCATGATATCGAAATCGTTATCGACCGCTTGAAAATAGGGGCCTCGGAAGAGTTGGACAAACGTTTGACCGAAACCATCAATACGGCCATGTACAGCGGCAACAATGTACTCATGGTCTTGGAAGAGGGCGCTACAGAACCACGCTATTTCAGTCGCGACCTGATGTGCCCCACTACGGGCATTTCGTATCCTGCGCCCGAACCCAATACCTTTTCGTTCAATTCACCCAAGGGCATGTGTCCGCATTGCAACGGTCTTGGCCATGTGTACGAGGTCAATGAAAACAAAATTTTTCCCAACAAAAAACTTTCCATAAAGTCTGGGGGAATCGCCCCTTTAGGCGAATACAAAAAATCATGGGCCTTCAAGCAGATCGAGACCATCGCCCAACGTTATGGTTTTGAACTCACCGACCCTATTTCAAAAATTCCCGATGAGGCGATCCAAGTTCTTTTAAACGGGGGGCACGATACTTTTGAGGTCGAATCGAAGACTTTGGGTGTAAAACGCAACTATAAAATCGATTATGAAGGTATCGCGAACTTTATAAAGAGCCAGTTCGAGGAAGCGGATTCTACTTCGATAAAACGATGGGCCAAAGAATACATGGACAAGATTGTGTGCCCGGCCTGCGAAGGGTCTCGTCTTCGAAAAGAATCGTTGAATTTCAAGATCAATGAAAAGAACATTGCAGAACTGGCGCATCTTGACATTGCCGATTTGGCCCTGTTCTTTAAAGGTCTCGACCAGAACCTTGAGGGAAATCAAAAACTGATCGCCGAGGAAATTATCAAGGAAATTTCAGCACGCATTCAATTTTTGTTGGATGTGGGGCTCGATTATCTCTCTTTGAACCGAAGTTCGAAGTCACTTTCCGGGGGTGAGGCGCAACGCATCAGGCTGGCGACCCAAATCGGTTCACAATTGGTCGGTGTACTCTATATTCTCGACGAACCCAGCATCGGACTTCACCAGCGTGACAACAATCGTTTGATCGCTTCATTGGAAGCACTGAGAAATATCGGCAATTCAGTTATCGTGGTCGAACATGACCGCGATATGATAGAACGTGCCGACCACGTGATAGATATCGGCCCCAAAGCTGGTCGTCATGGTGGTGAAATTATCTCGGAAGGGCCTCCGGAGAGGTTAAAAGAACATCGTACGCTTACCGCAGATTATATCACGGGTAAAAAGGAGATTCCCACGCCCATTGAACGAAGAAAGGGCAATGGCCACAAAATTACCTTATCGGGTTGTACGGGAAACAACTTAAAGAATATTACCGTTGATTTTCCATTGGGACAAATGATCGGGGTCACCGGGGTTTCCGGCAGTGGCAAATCCACCCTCATAAACGAGACCCTCTACCCTATCATGAACGCCCATTATTTTAACGGCGTAAAAAAACCAATGCCCTACAAAAAAATATCGGGATTGGACCATATCGACAAGGTCATCGATATCAATCAATCGCCCATCGGGCGAACACCTAGATCGAACCCCGCAACCTACACCGGCGTTTTCAGTGAAATACGTGCGCTGTTCACCAAGACGCCCGAAGCGGCCATAAGGGGCTATAAACCCGGGCGCTTTAGCTTTAACGTGAAAGGCGGGCGCTGTGAAACGTGTCAAGGAGGAGGACTCCGGGTAATAGAAATGAACTTTCTACCCGACGTATATGTTGAATGTGAAACCTGTAATGGCAAACGTTTCAATCGGGAAACACTGGAAATAAGGTATAAGGGCAAATCGATTGCCGACGTTTTGGAAATGACGATCAATGAAGCCGTCGATTTTTTTGAGGCCATCCCTAAAATCCATCGTAAGTTAAAGACGATCCAAGATGTCGGCCTCGGCTATATATCATTGGGACAACAATCGACGACGCTATCGGGTGGTGAGGCCCAACGCATTAAATTGGCGACCGAGCTATCAAAACGGGATACAGGAAATACATTCTATATTCTCGATGAACCTACAACGGGGCTTCATTTTGAGGACATTAGGGTACTAATGGAAGTTTTGAACCGTTTGGTAGACAAAGGCAATACAGTCCTGGTGATCGAGCACAATATGGATGTCATCAAAATGATGGATTATATTATCGATATCGGCTACGAGGGAGGCCGTGGCGGGGGCATGGTCGTGGCCAAGGGCACGCCCGAGGTCGTGGCCAAAGACAAGAAGAGTTACACGGCGGCATTTTTGAAGAAAGAACTTGGGTCCATATCATCCAAGAACACCTTACAGGCTGCGACCAATTAACAATATCAACGAATCAATTAAATGAGAAAAGAACAGCATCATAAAGGTTGGAACGAGATCAAGACCAATGACTCATGGGCGATATTCAAAATCATGGGCGAATTCGTCAATGGTTATGAGCGTTTGAGCGCCATCGGGCCCTGTGTTTCGATTTTTGGCTCGGCGCGAACCCAAGAAAACCAAAAATACTACGAATTGGCGGTCAGTATCGCCAAAACGATTTCCGAAGCAGGATACGGAGTAATTACAGGGGGCGGCCCCGGTATTATGGAGGCAGGTAACAGAGGGGCACATTTGGCCGGAGGAACTTCGGTCGGATTGAACATAGACCTTCCTTTCGAACAACACGACAACCCATACATAGATCCCGATAAGAGCCTTGACTTTGATTACTTTTTTGTGAGAAAGGTGATGTTCGTGAAATACTCTCAGGGCTTCGTGGTCATGCCGGGCGGCTTTGGTACCCTTGATGAGCTTTTTGAGGCGATTACCCTGATTCAGACCAACAAGATCGAAAAATTTCCCATCATACTGGTCGGCACCGATTTTTGGAAAGGACTTTTTGATTGGGTGAAAAATACCATGCTTGAAGCCGGAAACATCAGTCCGCATGACCTTGACCTAGTCAAACTTGTAGATACTGAGGATGAAGTTCTCGAAATAATAGATTCTTTCTATAAAGGGCGCTCGCTGAGCCCGAATTTTTAACCGATATTGTGCGAATGAAGAAGGTGTTTTTGAACGATGTCGCCCGAATTCTGTTCTTCTTGTTCGGTCTACTGTCCGTAACGGCGCAACACAAGAATATTATTAATGCCTCTTTGGATGGCGAAACAAAGGAAA
This sequence comes from Flavobacteriaceae bacterium NBU2977, assembly GCA_019931105.1. Taxonomy (GTDB): domain Bacteria; phylum Bacteroidota; class Bacteroidia; order Flavobacteriales; family Flavobacteriaceae; genus Meishania; species Meishania litoralis. The sequence continues at coordinate 382,174 of JAIOUW010000002.1, forward strand.
TAAGTATTCAGCAAGAATTCGAATACTTGAACAATACCGACGACATTCTTGAAACCCTGTATTTCAATGATTGGGCAAATGCCTATTCGGACAAAAACACGGGGCTTGCAAAACGATTTGGACAAGAATTTAAGAAAAGTCTGCACCTGGCAAGAGACCATGAGCGCGGCCATACCGAGATTTTAAGTGCGGTCGATGATGATTACAGGGGCCTTAAACTGACCCGGGTCACAGACAAGGACATTATAAAAATCGATTTGAACAAGCCCCTACAGCCTAGAGGTTCGGCTAAATTCTTTATAACCTACACGGTAAAGCTTCCATCAAATAAATTTACTCCATTTGGTTATGGCAATAATAATGAGTATTACTTAAAAGATTGGTATCTAACCCCGGCCGTATATGACGGTGTCTGGCATCTTTACTCGAACAAGAATTTGGAAGATCTTTATACCGACATTACCAATACGACCATAAACCTGACCTATCCCCAAGAACTCTTTTTGGCATCCAATTATCGGGTTCTTTCCAATGTCGCCCTACCGAATGCCAAAGAGGTTCAATTAGAGGGCGTCAAACAAAAGAATTGTGAGATAATAATCCAACCGATTCAAAATTTCACAACACATATTACACCCGATATTACCGTTATCACGAATATTCAAGCGGCCAAATATGACTTGATCTCAAAAGACATCTCGATCAACCGCGTCACGGCGTTTATTAGCGAACACCTAGGCGCTTATCCGCATCAACAGCTTTTGGTAAGCGAATTGGACTATAACAAAAATCCGCTTTACGGAATCAATCAATTGCCCTCTTTCATACGGCCTTATGAAGAGCGGTTTCAATTTGAGATGAAATTTCTGAAAACCGCGCTGATCAATATTCTGGAAGAAAGCATTTATCTGGACCCGAGAAAGGAACAATGGGTAAACGATGCCATTGCCAATTACTTGATGATCGCCTTCGTCGAAAAATATTATCCCGATCAAAAACTCTTGGGAAAACTATCTAAAATATGGGGAATAAGGGGCTTTAACCTCGCTAAAATGGATTTTAACGAACAATATCCGTTTTTATACATGCTAATGGCAAGAAAAAATCTTGACCAGCCATTGACCACTTCGAACGACTCTTTGGTATGGTTCAACCAAAAAATTGCCAATAAATATAAGGCCGGGCTAGGGCTTTCTTATTTGGCAAGCTATATCGGCAAGGAAAAAGTGGACGAGGGCATCAAGACCTTTTATGAATTTTACAAGCTAAGCCGTGTTAAAGTAATTGATTTCGAATCGATTATAAAACGGTCGTCAAATCAGAACCTTGATTGGTATTTCAACAATTACGTATTTACGGATCGAAAAATAGATTATAAGATCAAGAAAGTCGAAAAATCAGAGGATTCACTTGCCGTTACCCTTAAAAATAAAGAGGGTACGGTCGTACCGATTTCTCTGTTCGGCCTCAAAAACGATACCGTTATTTCAAAATATTGGTTCACAAATGTGGATGGGGAGAAGACTTTTACCATTCCTCGCAATGGTGAAGATCGTCTGGTTCTCAATTATGACCAAAAGATTCCGGAGTTCAATCAAAGGGACAATTGGAAATCTTTGGGCGGTTTTCTTTCGAGCAACAAGAAATTGAAATTCACTTTTTTTAGGGACTCTGAAAACCCGTATTACAATCAAATATTCTATGTGCCCGTCATAAACTTCAATATCTATGATGGATGGGCACCAGGTATGCGCCTATATAATAAGACTTTTCTTGAACGACCGTTCATATACGATTTGGCCCCTTCATATTCATTCAGGGAAAGGTCTTTCGTCGGGTACGGAAAAATTACGTATCGCAAATATTTGAGCAAATCAGGTCTCTACCTTGCCGATTATGGCATTCGCGGGTCGACATCTCATTTTGACATCAATTCGCGCTATTCGACCATTACCCCGTCGGTCAGTTTTGCCTGGCGGCCTGAAGACCTTATTTCGAACAAGCGTCAGATACTATCGTTCCGCTACATAAATATCTTCAGAAATTTGGATGAAAGCCTAAAGGCGGCGGGCAGGGCACCCGAAAGTCCTGATTACAGTGTTTTTGACGCCAGGTATTACAATGTTCACAACCATATTCTGGACTACAGCTCTTGGTTTGTCGACTTTCAGTACGCCTCCAAATTCTCCAAACTGATTTTCGAGTACGAATACCGCAAACTGTTCGAAAATAACCGTCAGTTCAATTTAAGGTTCTATGCCGGTAAGTTTTTGCGCAACAAGACACAGGACGACTTTTTTAGCTTTGCCTTGGATAGACCGACCGATTACCTCTTCGATTACAATTATCTCGGTCGTTCGGAAGATTCAGGACTCTATAGTCAACAGATCATAATTGCCGAAGGTGGTTTCAAATCGTTCATGGATGAGCGCTACCGATTCTCAAATGATTGGTTGACAACGGTCAACACAAGTGTCAATTTATGGAAGTGGATTGAGTTGTACGGTGATGCGGGGTATGTAAAAAATCGGGGCGAAAATGGCAAATTCGTCTATGACTCGGGCGTACGTTTGAACCTTGTTACCGATTATTTCGAGTTATACTTTCCCCTTTATTCGAATAATGGTTGGGAGGTAGCTCAGCCAGACTATGGTGAAAAAATAAGGTTTATCGTAACGGTAAGTCCAAAAACCTTAATAGGGCTTTTTACCAGAAAATGGTTTTAAGCGATTGTTGTATTCGTAAAAAAATAAGCTATTTAGGTTATTTTTATATGAAAAAATGAATCGAATAAGGTTTATTTTAACGATTTTATAATAAGTATATTGGTTTTGACGTTGTAAAAATCCTATTGATTCGGTACTTTTGCAGAAACCCAAAAATGTAAATGAACGTATCTTCCAAAACCAGCAACGACATTTCGTTTGATGATTTCAAATCGCAGATTCTAAAAGATTACGAAATTGTGGTAATCAGTCGAACCTGCAGTCTCCTTGGAAGAAAAGAAGTACTTACCGGAAAGGCTAAATTTGGGATTTTTGGTGATGGAAAGGAGCTGCCCCAATTGGCGATGGCCCGCTGTTTCAAAAATGGCGACTTTAGAAGTGGCTATTATAGGGACCAGACTTTCATGATGGCTCTTGGGCTGTTGACTCCAAAGAATTTTTTCCATGGCCTTTATGCCACTACCGATATGGAAAAAGAACCCATGAGCGGCGGCAGGCAAATGGGCGGCCATTTCTTGACCTACAGCCTTGATGATGATGGTAATTGGAAAGATCTTACCAAACAAAAAAACAGTAGTGCCGATATTTCTTGTACAGCAGGTCAAATGCCAAGACTATTAGGATTGGCGCAGGCTTCGAAAATCTACCGTCACGTTAAAGGCATCGACGCCACCAATTTTTCACGTAATGGAAACGAGGTAGCTTGGGGCACTATCGGAAATGGCAGTACAAGTGAGGGCATGTTCCTCGAAACCGTGAATGCCGGTGGGGTGCTTCAAGTACCAATGGTCATTAGTATCTGGGACGATGAATATGGTATTTCCGTCCCTGCTAAATACCATACGACCAAAGAGGATATTTCAAAGATTCTCAGTGGTTTTCAACGAGATGCGAATGATAAGGGATACGAGTTGTTAAGGGTAAACGGATGGGACTACACCGCATTAATGCATACCTATGAAAATGCCTCGGATATTGCCCGCGAAGAACATGTTCCGGTCATTGTTCATGTTCGCGAATTGACCCAACCTCAGGGACATTCTACTTCAGGGTCCCACGAGCGTTACAAAAGTGATAAGCGCCTTGAGTGGGAACGTGAAAATGATTGCAACAAGCGTTTTAGGGACTGGATATTGGAATCGGGAATTTCTAACGAAGAGGAGCTTGCGGCAATTGAAAAAAATATTAGCAAGGAAGTACGGTTGGCCAAAAAGGAGGCTTGGTCAGAATTTTTGGAAAATCACAAACTTCTAAAGAAAGAACTTGTCACGATACTTGACAAGGCGGCGCATAAATCGGCAAACAAGGGTATTGTTCTTCAGATAAAGAATGATTTGATCGCTATTGAAGAACCGTTAAAAAAAGATCTGGCAAAATCTGCAAGAACGGCATTGAGGTATCTTCTTGGCCAAGAAATGGCAGAGAAAGAAGAACTGAAAAAATGGGTGGAATCCTTTCTAGCTGAAATGCAACCCAAATTCAGTGCCGACCTCTACAGCGAGCAACCCAACAGGGCGGTTAATATTGAGGAAATAAAACCCACATACAATGCTGGCGCCGAAAAGGTGGACGGCCGGATCGTTTTGCGCGATAATTTTGACAAACTCTTTGAAGACCACCCGAACCTTATGGTTTTCGGTGAAGATACCGGAGCCATCGGAGATGTCAATCAAGGTCTTGAAGGACTACAAAAAAAGTATGGTGAACTCCGTGTTTCTGATACCGGCATTCGTGAAACGACAATAATAGGTCAAGGCATAGGCCTCGCCTTACGTGGACTTAGGCCAATTGCCGAAATTCAATACCTTGATTACATATTTTATGCCATGGCGACACTGACCGATGACTTGGCAACATTACGGTATAGAACCTGCGGAAAACAAAAAGCCCCGCTCATAATTCGTACACGGGGCCACCGACTGGAAGGCATTTGGCATTCGGGTTCCCAAATGGGAGGGCTCATCCATTTGCTAAGGGGCATATATATTCTGGCGCCTCGAAACATGACGCAAGCCGCTGGTTTCTACAATACCCTGCTCAAAAGTGATGAACCCGCACTGGTTATTGAAAGTTTGAACGGTTACCGTCTAAAGGAAAAAAGGCCGGACAATCTAGGTGCTTTTCGTACCCCTATAGGTGTAGTGGAAAAGTTGATTGACGGTACCGACATTACTTTACTTTCTTATGGGTCGACATTGAGAATTGTTATGAAAGTGTCAAAACAGTTGAGGGAAGTAGGTATTGAAGCAGAAGTCATTGATGCACAAACTTTATTGCCTTTTGACCTGAAACATGATGTCGTAAAGAGTGTTCAAAAAACGAACCGCTTATTGATTATCGATGAGGATGTGCCTGGTGGCTGCTCAGCCTACCTAATGCACGAAATTCTTGAAAATCAAGGGGCGTATCAATTTCTCGATAGTGCTCCTCAAACACTTACAGCAAAGCCACATAGGCCGGCATATGGCTCGGATGGCGATTATTTTTCGAAGCCCAATGAAGAAGATATCTTTGAAAAAGTCTACGGTATGATGCACGAATCGAATCCTGACGATTATCCGAAACTCAGATAAAAATAGAACTAAAAAGCCCCGCTCAATGCGGGGCTTTTATTTTTGCTATTAGTTTTTGATATCGGTATCGGGTTGCTTTATGGCCGGAACCTTTGGATTGCCATCGGCATCGATTTCGATAATATTGTCAAAACCAAGCCCGTCAAGTTTCTCCGCAATTTTTGCGCGATCCCCGACCATGAACCAATTGACGGCATCAGGTTTGACCACTTCTTTACTAACTTCTTGAACATCTTTTAATGAAAGGTTTCTAACATTGCTATCATAACTTTGATAATAGTCATCGGGAAGATTGTAATTAACTATGTTAGACAGCGAACTATTGACCGAGCTATTGGTTTCCCACTGGCCCGGAAGGCTCAATATCTGATTGGTCTTTACCTTATCGAGTTCTTCTTGGGTCACGGGTCGCGAAGTTATGAATTCCGATATTTCCTTACGTAGCTCGGTTACCGATTCGGCCGATTTATCGGTTTGAACAGGGGCATACATAATAAACGGTCTTTCGGCCTTCGCACCCATAACAAATCCGCCTGCGCCATACGCCCAATGCTTATCCTCGCGCAGATTCATATTGATTCTTGAGGTAAAATCACCGCCCAAGATACTTACCATTTGCTCCAAGGCCACTTGATTTACGTCACCATACTTTTTTGTCAAATGGCCCGCCAAGATCACCGATTGTTCCGATTCTGGCCGATCCATCAAGTATAGCGTGTTTTTAGAATTAACCTGCGGTTTGGTAAACGCTATTGTGGGTACATCTCCTTTTTTCCATTTACCAAAAGCTTTTTCAAGTTTATTCTTTAAATCGTTCATTTCGATATCACCGGTAACCACAAGGGTTGCATTATTGGGTTTGATCCAAGTGTTATAGAAATTCTCGATGTCCTTCTTTGACAGTTTTTCAACGGTTTCCTCATAACCACTTCCTGTATATGGATTACTATAAGGGTGACCTTCACCATAAAGGTATTTGTTCATCACCCGAAGTGCCATCGATATCGGTTGCGCCTTTTCTTGCTTTATCGAATTGACCTGTTCATTTTTTAAGCGATCAAACTCTTTTTCGGGAAAGGAAGGGTTCAACACCACATCGGCGAATAAATCAATGCTCGCATCAAGGCTGGGTTTTAAGGTATTGAGATATACGTTGGAATTGTCTAGGCTTGAAAAGGTTGAAAGACTGGCCCCGAGCAACTGTAACCTTTCATTGATCTGCAAAGAGGTAAGCTCCTTTGTGCCTTCATCCAATAAATTCATGGCCAACTTCGCCGTTCCTGGGGCCGCAATATGATCGGTCTTGTAGCCCGCATCGAACATTAGGTTCATTACGACCGTGGGCACTCCCGTTCGTCTTGCCAAAACAATATCCAGCCCATTGGATAGCTTGGCGCGCTCCAATTCCGGGAATTTCGAAGTCTTGGTCTGGCCCAATTCAGGTAATTTCGAGCGATCGACCGTACTTGCTTCTACGCTGTACTCAGGAAAGGGCCTGCACAATAAAACGTGTTTGCCTTTGGAAAGCCATTTTTTGGCAGTTGCCTGCACATCGCCTATTGTCGCATCTTCAACATATTTCAATACGGTCTTGTAATAAGAGGCATCTTCAAAATAAGTTTCGTTCGAGGCCAAAATATCGGATACCCCGCCAAAACCACCGATACGCTCCAATCCTTTAATGAAGGAGGAAAAATAGGCGGCCTTTACCCTTTTGAGTTCATCTTGTGTTGGCCCTTCATTAATAAGTTTTTGGATTTCTTCCTCCAAAATGGTCCGTACCCTTTCGACATCTTCGCCCGGCTTTACGTTCGCCCAAGTGACAAAATTGCTGGCAATTTCGCTGGATGCCTGAAAGGAAACCACCGAACTGGCGATCTGGTCTTCATAGACCAGTCTCTTATATAACCTTGAGTTTTTTCCGCTGGTCAAAATTGAGGAAATCAAATCAAAGTGTATATCTTCCCTATTCCCGAATTCAGGGGTATTGTAGGCAAACAATATTCGCGCCTCTGGAACCCTGTCCTCATAGACCTGATAAGTGTCCCCATTATGTACGGGAACATTCACCTCATGTCTTGAGACCGTAGGCCCTGAAGGAATGTCACCGAAATACTTGAGCACCTTTTGGTAAACTTCTTGAGGATTGATATCTCCGGCCACGGCGACCACGGCATTCGCGGCACCATAATACGACTTGAACCAGTCTTGCACATCTTCAAGCGAAGCAGCATTGAGGTCTTCCATTTCACCAATGACCGTCCAAGAATACGGGTGGCCTTTAGGGTACATGGCGTAAGTCAGATAATCCCATTGTTTACCATAAGGTTGATTATCTCCTTGTCGTTTTTCATTTTGTACGACCCCTCGTTGCTCATCAAGTTTTGCTTGATCGATGGCACCCAATAAATGCCCCATGCGATCGGACTCCAAAAACAAAACTTGATCCAATGCAGAAACGGGTACGTTCTGAAAGTAATTGGTACGGTCAGAATTGGTCGTTCCGTTTAAATCGGTGCCCCCAATACGTTCAAGGGCCTGAAAATAATCATCATTGAAATTTTCGCTACCGTTGAACATCAAGTGTTCGAACAAATGTGCAAAACCGCTCTTACCCGGCTTTTCATTTTTTGAACCTACATGGTACCAGACGTTTACCGCAACAATAGGCGCCTTATGGTCTTCATGTACCAAAAGTTTAAGGCCGTTGGGCAAAACGAATCTTTCATATGGAATATCAATCTGGTCGGCTTTGAACTCAAAGGATTGCGCCCGAGTCAATTGAATCGACATTAAAAGTAAAAAGTAAAAGAATAGTAATTTTTTCATGATCGATGACTTTAGTTTTTTTTTATTTCAATAATGCATAAATATAAGACATTAAGTGCTTTTAGAACAATTATTTTACCGCTTCGGGGATCGCTTACCAAGTTAGGCCTTATAAGCAAAGTCAACATATCAATTTCAAATTCAAATAAAAATTGAATACTTTAGGGCTTTAAAAAAATCCCCCCATGAAAAATACACTTCTAAAAGATATTGGGCTGGCATTGCTGAGGGTCGGCGCATCGGCAATGTTGCTTACCCATGGCATCCCTAAATTTCAAAAACTTGTTGGCGGTGGAGAAATTGAGTTTGGCGATCCAATCGGCATTGGACCGGCTCCCTCTTTGTTTCTAGCGGTATTGGGCGAATTCATTTGCCCCATCTTAATCATCATAGGCTTCAAAACGCGATGGGCCGCTATTCCATCGGCGATAACCATGGCCACGGCCGCTTTTATCGTTCACAAGGCGGATCCTTTTGGAACGAAGGAAAAAGCCCTTTTATTTCTTTTGATGTTTATCGTGATCTTGCTTTTAGGCCCAGGGCGCTATAGTATCGACAAAAAATAGCGTTAGATTATCTTGACCAAGAGTTCTTTCAACAAGTCTTCATGCGAAGCGGCTTGTGCCCCTACCCCTTTGCCCTTTAAATCCATTTGGCGCAAGTGCGAGATAATTTGACTGACCCTTTTCATGGGATAGTTTTTGGCGGCGGTTTGAAACTCACCAACAAAATATGGATTGATCCGAAGTGCGCCGGCGACATTCTTTGGCGAATGGTCGTTCAATCCATGATATTGCAAAAGTTGCGCAAAAAAAGAATGCAACAAGGTAACGGTCAGTACAAAGGGGTTGTCTTTGGGGTTTTGCGCAAAGTAGTTGATGATTTTAGCGGCCTTCAAAACATTTTTTTCGCCAACGGCCTTTTTAAGCTCGAAGTTGTTATAGTCTTTGCTGATCCCGATATGCTCTTCGATGTCAGACGGTACGATCTCATGGCCCGATGGAAGTACAAGCATCAACTTTTCAAGTTCTTTGTCGATCTTACCTAAATCAGTACCAAGAAATTCTACCAAAAGCACCGCAGCCTTATGGGATATCTGGTAGCCCTTTTGAAGCAAGTTTTTGCGGATCCAATCCGAAACCTGGTTCTCATATAGTTTTTTTCCTTCGTAGATCAATCCTTTGGTCAAAATGGATTTGTACAATTTTTTTCGTTTGTCCAGCTTTTTGTATTTATAGCAAATCACCAGTACCGTTGTCGGCTGCGGGTTCTTTGCGTACGAAGTCAATTGTTCGATAGTGCGCGATAAGTGTTGTGCCTCTTTCACGATGATGACCTGTCTTTCGGCCATCATGGGATAGCGCTTGGCATTCGAAATAATTTCGTCTATCGATGTATCTTTACCATACAAGGTCATTTGATTGAACCCCTGTTCTTCTTCGGTAAGTACTTTTTTCGAAATGAAATCGGCGATCTTATCCAGATAATAAACTTCCTCGCCATGCAGAAAATAAATCGGCTTTATTTTTCCATCGCGTATTTCATTGACTATCTGTCTTGCTTCTTCCATCAAAAAAAATCATCAAATTTGCCCTATGCAGGCATTAGACTTTCCAAAATATGGCTTCCGCTTCAAAAGTAGCGAAAATAAAATCTGGATTTTTGACATAATACGTAAAAAATTCGTGGTCTTGCAACCTGAAGAATGGGTGCGGCAACACGTCGTGCACTTTCTTATCGAGGATAAAAAATATCCCCCAAGTCATATCAATGTTGAAAAACAGTTGACTGTTAACGGTCTTAAAAAAAGATACGATGTAGTAGTCTTTAATAGCGATGGAAGCATTAAGGTCTTGGTCGAGTGCAAATCGCCCCAGACAACGATATTACAGGCTACTTTTGATCAGATCGCTCGGTACAATATGCAAATGAACGCCGAGTATTTAATGGTCAGTAACGGACTGCAACACTTCTATTGTCAAATGGATCTTGAGAATCAAAAATATACGTTTTTAGAGCATATTCCTGATTTTAGCCGTTAATTTGCCTCTGTTTTGAAAATAGCCATAGTCATACTCAACTGGAACGGTGAAGTGCTTTTAGAGCGTTTTCTGCCCTCTGTGGTACGCCACTCCGAAGAAGCTGATATTTATGTTGCCGACAACGCGTCTACCGATTTGTCGGTGCAATTTATTAACGAGAACTACCCGATGGTAAAAGTCATTCAAAACAGGGTCAACGGCGGTTTTGCAAAAGGGTATAACGATGCCCTTCAACAGGTTGAGGCCGATATTTTTTGCCTATTGAATTCAGATGTTGAGGTAACCGAGGGCTGGCTTACCGCTATAATCGATTTATTCGCCAACAATCTCCAAGCGGCAATCGTACAACCTAAAGTATTGGATCTTCTTCACAAGAATTATTTTGAATATGCCGGGGCGGCCGGGGGATTTCTTGATCAACTGGGGTATCCGTTCTGCCGTGGGCGTATTTTTCAGTCTTTGGAAAAAGACAATGGGCAATATGACGATGTTCGCGAAATATTTTGGGCGACCGGTGCCTGCATGTTCATCAAAAAGGAAGTTTTCGACGCCTTGGGCGGTTTCGACGAAGATTATTTTGCGCATCAAGAGGAAGTCGACCTTTGCTGGCGCGCAAAAAATGCCGGGCATAAAGTTTTTTATGTAGGTGCCTCAAAGGTGTATCACCTCGGTGGATCTACCCTAAGCAATATGAACCCGAAGAAAACCTATCTCAATTTTAGGAACTCACTGTTTTCGATTGTCAAAAACCTGCCCCGTAAAAAAACTTTCGTTATCATAATCTTTCGATTGCTTCTCGACGGTGTCGCCGCCATACGTTTCATATTCCAATTCAAATGGAACCACTGCTTTGCCATACTTAGGGCGCATTTGAGTTTTTATAGGCAATTCCCGAAAATGTACCGAAAACGTGAAAAAGCCAATTTTATCCTAAAATATTATGTGACAAAATCCATAGTATGGTCACATTTCGTACATCAGGTAAAGAATTTTAACGTATTAGTAAAAGATTAACTAATTTCGCGAAAGGTGACATAACGTTTTATCTAATTTTGTCAACGAATCGAACCAATTTGAACGAATAACTATCATTTTAATTTAAGTAACATAACTATGAAAAAAATCATTCTAGGCTGTTTGGGAGCTGCAGTATTATTGTCTTCTTGTGTTTCGCAAAAGAAGTATGCCGAACTTGAGGCCAAGCATAAAGAAGCTCAGGACCTACTTAATTCTGCAACGGTAAAACTGAACAGTTGTCTCGAAGAAAAAGCAACGGCCACATCAAGACTGCAAACGTTGGAAGATCAAAACGCGTTTCTTAAGGCGAACAACCAAGAATTGATCAACAACATGGGCAACTTGACCACTTTGACCACCAAAGGTGCGGAAAACCTTGAAAAGTCTTTGGAAAGTCTTCAGGAGAAAGACCTGACCATTCGTAAACTACAAGATGCCATTACCCGAAGAGATTCGGTCAACCTTGCTTTGGTACAAAGCTTAAAGGGCGTATTGGGCAACCTTGATGACGAAGATATCGAAATCAGTGTCGAAAAGGGTGTGGTATTCGTTTCCATTTCAGACAAACTTTTATTCAGCAGTGGTAGCTACAACGTTACAAGCCGTGCCAAAGAGGTATTGGGCAAAGTTGCACAAGTCGTGAACAACAAGCCTGATTTTGAATTCATGGTCGAAGGCCATACCGATGATGTGCCTTATAATAGACCCCCACTATATGACAACTGGGATTTGAGCGTGAAACGTGCTACGGCCGTTGTTAGGATTCTTCAAAAGGATTACGGAGTGGACCCCAAGCGTATGACCGCAGCAGGGCGTGCAGAATACGTGCCGGTATCCGCGACTGAAAAGTCAAAGAATAGAAGAACAAGAATCGTTGTACTTCCAAAAATCGACCAATTCTACAGCATGATCGAGGAAGGTATGAAAGACCCTTCTATCAATAACTAAATTCGATCATCAGAATACAAAAGACCGCAGCCAATAAAACTGCGGTCTTTTGATTTAAACCAGATCCTTGTTCACGGTCTTTAATTTATAGTATATTTGAACGACCGAGCCGATTATTCCACAGAATACTATTTGCATAATAAAAGCGTTTTCCTAGCATGAGGATATTATTCGGATCGATTTGCCTGCTCTTCCTGCTAAACGGCTGTGGCCTGCTAAATAAGGCCAATGCCCCCGGTACTGCTGATGCACCCATAAGCACAAAACGCGCTTCATCGAAAGCCAAAGCGCATGGCTACGAATCATTTATTACAAAAGAGGCCATAAGCCAAAAAGGACTTTTGGACGTTCATCAAGTGGGCACTAAATATTATTTTGAAATTGCCGACAGTATCTTGAACCGTGAAATTTTGGTCGTTACCCGATTCGCAAAAACACCTGCCGGTTCTGGAAATTATGGAGGCGAGGAAATAGGAAAGAAAACCATAACGTTTGAAAAAGGGCCTCAAAACAATATTTTTCTACGGATAGGAACCTTGGTGAGCATCGTTGATGAAGACGATTCCATTTCCCGGGCCGTCAATAATTCGAACATAACCCCCATTCTTGAGGCTTTTGATGTTAAGGCCCGTAACGATAAAAAGAAAACCAGTCTTATCGAGGTTACCGATTTCATTAACGGCGAAAGCACATTGTTATCTTTGAATGAAGGTCAGAAGGAATCATACAGGCTTTCTTCACTTGAAAAAGACAAATCTTATATTCAAAAGATTACCACCTTCCCCATCAATACCGAAGTTAGAACCGTAAAGACCTATAAGGCCAAAACTACCGGAAAAAAAAAGAAGGAACTTCCCGCGGCAATCTTATCGGGTGTTGTGACCCTTGAACTGAACAGTTCGTTCATACTGCTTCCAAAAGTTCCGATGGGCAAAAGGTACTACGATGAAAGGGTGGGTTATTTTGCCAGTTCATACTTGGAGTATGGCGACGATCAGCAAAAAGTAGACCGCAATACCTTTATACATCGATGGCGCCTTGAACCAAAAACGGAGGATATCGAAAAATGGAAAAATGGGGAATTGGTCGAGCCCAAAAAACCTATAATCTTCTATATCGACCCGGCCACACCCAAGAAATGGCGGCCCTATTTGATCAAGGGCATCAATGATTGGCAAAGTGCTTTCGAGCAGGCAGGTTTCAAAAACGCCATAGTAGGCAAGGAATGGCCTATCGACAACTCTTCGATAAGCCTTGAAGATGCCCGATTTTCAGTACTTCGCTATTTTGCCTCGCCAAAAAAGAACGCCTATGGACCCAATATCACCGATCCACGTAGCGGTGAAATTCTTGAAAGTCATATCGGGTGGTACCACAACCTGATGAGCTTGTTGCACAATTGGTATACCATTCAGGCCGGTGCTGTTGACGAAAGGGCGCGGAGTATGGAGTTCGAGCCTGAGCTTATGGGCGAATTGATCCGTTTCGTCTCATCACATGAAGTGGGCCATACCTTGGGCCTTCGACACAATATGGGAGCAAGTCACGCAACCCCTGTAGAAAAACTGAGAGATGCGGAATGGCTGAAAAAAAATGGACATACCAGTTCAATAATGGATTATGCACGTTTCAATTATGTTGCACAACCTGAAGATAGCATACCGCCAAAAGAACTAATGCCCAGAATAGGTGACTACGATAAATGGGCTATACAGTGGGGTTACGGAAAACTACCCGATATTGAAGGCCTGGATGACGAAAGGGAAATTCTAAATCGCTGGGTGGTCGATAGTATCGCATCAAATCCGAGATTATGGTTCGGGGGCGAGGGACGTGATTTTGACCCGAGATCTCAAACCGAAGATTTGGGCGACAACGCTATGGTTGCCAGTACCTACGGAATAATGAACCTACAACGGATCGTGCCTCGTTTGACCGATTGGACCAAAGCTAGAAACAGTGATGACTATTCCAATCTCGACGAAATTTACGAGAGCCTCGTGAAGCAATATGAGAACTACCTGTTTCATGTGGCCAAAAATATAGGCGGAATCTATGTAACCCCAAGGACCATGGGCGAATCTGGGGAAGTTTATTGTCCTGTTCCAAAAAGTCAGCAAAAAGAAGCCCTTGTCTTTTTGAACAACCACATCTTCAAGGAACCGAAATGGTTGATCAACAACGAGATTTTGAACAAAACCGCTTCCCCGCAATCAAAGGAATCGATTACCAAAACGATGGAAACCGTTTTGTTGAACCTTATGGGCGGAAGCCGTATGAGCCGTATGACATTTATAAGTGAGCGCTACCAAGATGAGGACGTTTATACCCCAGAACAATATATCGACGACCTCAATCAGCTTATATGGGGTGAGATGAACGTTTTTTACAAAACCACTGCCTATAGAAGAAAATTACAAAAAGCTTACGTTTCGAATATGATAGCGCTTTACAAACCCAATGAGGCCGAGGGTGTCGTCGAGGGAATTTTGGCGAAGCTGTCTGAAGGCTACACGGCCAATACCGACGTTCGTTCGCTGGCACTTCACAACCTTACCACGCTTCAACGTAAAATTAAGGGCACACTTTCTGTGATAAACCATCGCATGACAAAAGCGCACCTGCTTTATCTTCAAAAAGAAATCGAAGAGGTAATCGGGGAAACCCAAGATCCCGGAAACTTTTTCATTCCTGCAAATCCCGATCTATCGATCGAAGAGGGAGAAGGTGAAGATTAAGCGTTTCAAAATATATCAAGGCCCCCTTTGCCCTCACGGATTATCTCCGGTTCATTGCTCGATAGGTCGATTACCGTAGAGGCCACATTGCCACCATAGCCACCATCGACCACAACATCTACCAAATTCTTCCATTTTTCAAAAATCAGTTCCGGGTCGGTCGTGTATTCAAGTAATTCATCCTCATCACGTATCGATGTAGAGACTATTGGATTGCCAAGACCTTCCACCAGAGCCTTCGCAATGGCGTTGTCGGGCACCCGAATACCGACGGTCTTTTTCTTTTTAAAATCTTTCGGCAGGTTATTGTTTCCTGGAAGGATAAAAGTATAGGGCCCGGGCAAAGCACGTTTCAAAATTTTGAAAGTAGGTGTATCGATTTGCCTGATATAATCTGAAAGGTTACTTAGATCGGCGCAAATAAAAGACCAATTAGCCTTGGCGAGCTTGATTCCTTTGATCCTCGCAATACGCTCCAAAGCCTTGGTATTCGTAATATCGCAGCCCAAGCCATATACGGTATCGGTGGGATAAATGATTAAACCGCCCTTTTGAAGTATCTTAACAACACGCATAACCTCTTTTGGGTTAGGGTTCTCTTCATATATCTTAATGAAATCGGCCATTACAATCAACTATTCACAGCTAAATTAATTTATTGTTCGGTTATTATTAATACATTTGAATATTAGATTCTCTTTATAACATACACATCAGGAAGTTTTCGACTTCCCTTCCAAGGCATCACGACTTCTTATGATGCCGAATTTTCAGTACAATGGTTTTATAAAGAGAAAGATGAAAGATACTACAAAAATTGCCGTTGTCGGCGGTACAGGAAAATCAGGTCGCTACCTCGTACAAGAATTATTAAAACGGAAATTCCGTTTTAAAATCCTGATCAGAAATCCAGACAATTTTAAAATAGAAAGTCCATTAGTAGAAGCCATCGTAGGAGATGTTTCAAACCTTGAAACGGTACGGTCGCTGATCCAGGGTTGTGATGCCGCAATCAGTTGTTTGGGTTGGGGTACGCCCCCAAGTCCGAACACCATTTTTGGTACAGCAACACAGAACATACTTCAAGCGATGCTTGATTACAGTAAAAGACGTTACATTGTGCTTTCCGGTCTGCATGTAGACACTCCTTACGATCAAAAATCGGTAAAGACCGGCATGGCGACACAATGGATGTACGAAAACTATCCAGATTTCACCAAAGACAGGCAGTTGGAGTATGAGACACTGGTAAAAAGTGATTCTGATTGGACATTGATAAGACTTCCCGTAATCGAATTGACGGAAGAAAGACGCGGTATAATAACCAGTCTCGAGGATTGTTTGGGCGACAGGATCAGTACAACTGATCTTGCTGATTTTCTTATCGAACAATTGAAACAATCAACCTTTATTCAAAAGGCCCCTTTTTTGGCTAATATTTAATTTTTTACAAAGCCCCTAAATCTTCAAACGATTTCGGGGCTTTGTCAATTTTTTGAAATTCGAACAGCTTCTTCGATTAAAGCTACCAAAATCTTGTCATCGGGCAAGTCCGATAATTTCGTAATCCCTTTTATCCCTTTCATCATTGACTTTTCGCCAATATTCTCAAGAACTCCTTTGGGATCCTTTAATGATTTGCCTTGGTAGAACATAAAATTCACATGTTTTTTAAACGCCATGATACTGCACACGTTTTTTTCGCCGTACTCAAAATTAGGGGCGTTCCATTTTATGTTTTCTACAATCTCTGGTAAAGCTTTTTGAACGAGGGCCCGTAAATGGATAATTATCGGCTGTGTGCCGACCGAAGCCCTCTTTATGTAATTATCAACCGCTTCATTCATAAAAGCAAAGTTTAAATTTCATTACAGGTCGTTTTAAGATTGATTGATAAACTCCTTATTTTAAAGAATGCAATCCGAACATATTTCCTTCGGTATCATTACATAGACTAATAAAACCATACTCGCCAATGGACATTTTAGGGGTAATAATTCTTCCGCCGGCATTTGAGACCCTGCTTTCCTCAATCGAACAATCTTCGGACATGAAATAAACGATGACGCTATTGGCGCCGGCCTTTACGTCATTCATATGAACCAACGCACCCGATGAACCGTGTTGCTCCATATCTGCGGGAAAAGCCAACATAAGTAACTCATCTTTGGTGGGGTTTTGTAATTCGGTCAACTGCACGTCAAGCACTTTTTCATAAAATTTTTGGGCCCTATTGAGATCATCCACATAAATCTCGAACCAACCGACAGGATTTTTCATTTGCTATAAACTTTAAATTAGTGCTTCAATTTACTAAGCCATCATTAAAGTAAACTTGACCTATGGCAAGAAATGGAGGCTATGTTCGTGCGGTTGCTTTGCGGATACGGCTTAATGAAGAATCGGTAATTCCCAAATAGGAAGCAATATGTTTAAGAGGTGCGTTTTGAATGACCAATGGTTTTTCTTCCAACAATTTATGGTATCGTTTCATGGCCGAATCGGTAATCATCGAAATTGCCCGCTGCTTTGACTCAAAAAGGCTTTGCGACATCCAAGCACGGCCCCATTCGCTAAAGCCTGCTATGGAATGGTATATATTCTGAAAATCATCGAAATCGATTTTCCAACAAATGCAATCTGTCAAGACCTGAATATTTTCCTTAGAGGGAATGCGTTGGAAAAGCGACGATACTTCAATGATGATTTCATTCTGGGCAAAAAAATTGGTGGTAATATCGTTACCGTTATAATCATAAACGAAAGAACGCGCAAGGCCTTCTTCAAGTATAAGATATTCGTCAGCGACCAGCCCCTCTTTGAGCACAAAATCACCTTTTCTGAAGTATACTTTTTTATGTAAGGCGCATATGGTACCTATTTCCTCCCTAGATAGAAGGGGATGTTCATAAACTTGTAACAATAGGCCATTGTCCATAAATACTTCTATTTGACCTGGTAGACCCTGACATAATCAACTTCCATAACGGCCGGAAAAATGGAGTCGTCCACACCCTCCATACCGCCCCAGTTGCCGCCTACTGCAATATTCATCAAAAAGTAAAAAGGCTGGTTGAAAGGCCAGTTATCGACATTGGAAACGGCAGAACGCAAAAAATTTAGTTTCACATTTCCTGGATCGTCAATATAGAATTTCAGGTATTTGTCCGTCCAAAGTAGTCCATAGACGTGAAATTCTTCTTCAATGGACGCAAGTTCGACCGCTCCTGAAGTGACCTGTGTACCGCTAATATGGTTGTTCGCGGTACTGTGAATGGTAAAATGTACCTTGTTCGGGTCAAAACTCACATATTCCATTATATCGATTTCCCCACATGCGGGCCATCCAGCGGTTTCAATGTTCGAACCCAACATCCACAATGCCGACCAGATACCGTTACCGCGATGATCGGGTATTTTTGCCCGAATTTCCATTTTTCCATACCGGAACGATTTCTTACTGTTCAATCGCGCAGAGGTATAATTGGCCGATCCGCTGGCCTCTTTTTTAGCAATGATCTTAAGGGTGCCATCGCCGACTTCCACATTATTATCGGCCACATAATCCTGTAGTTCATTATTGCCCCATCCGTGTGATCCGGTCTCAAAAACCCAATTTTCTGAAGAAAGCTCCGTACCATCGAATTCATCGCTCCATACCAATTCGGCATCGTTCCAATAGTCGGCCGCAAAAACATCGTCGATTTCAACAGTTGTTGCGTCGTCGTCTTCATTTTGAACTGGAATTTCCTGTCCTTGGGCACCATCGTTGCCACATCCTAATGAAAATAGCGCGGCCAATAGCACGAACAAAGGTTTTCTTGACATAAATGAACTTATTTAATGGTTAATTCAACACTTCCAATTTAGCAAAACGCAACAACAGTTTCTTAACCTCTCCTTTCTCAAATTTGATCTCTGCTTTTTTGTCGTTACCGATGCCTTCGATCTTCAATACCTTACCTCTACCGAACCGTGTATGGTTTACCAGTGAACCTTCTGCAAGGTTCGGGTCAACGGTATTGCCGTTGCCGATGGGCTGTGCCAATTGCGGCTTGAGTTTTCTAAGTTTGCGCAATTGACTCTCGTTGGGCTTTCGAATACTGGGCGGATTTGTATTTTTAGGCTTCGTCTGGCGTAATCTACTTTTGTCGACCTCGCCAAAAATATCGGTATCGATCAACGATTTGTATCGGTAGGTGTTTTCGATCGGGGTCAGGTTCTCGACATATTGTTCATCGATTTCTTCCAAAAATCTACTGGGTTCGGCATCGATAAGCTTGCCCCATCGATAGCGGTTCTGCGTATAGGTCAAATAAGCTTCTTTTTCAGCTCTAGTCAGCGCTACATAGAACAACCTTCGTTCTTCTTCCAACTCACTGCGGGTATTCATGCTCATTGCGGACGGAAATAGATCTTCCTCCATTCCGACAATATACACATAAGGGAACTCAAGGCCTTTCGCAAGATGAATGGTCATAAGGGCCACGCGGTCTTCATCTCCGGTTTCCTTATCGAGATCTGTTGCCAACGCGACATCCTCTAAAAACTCCCCGATATCGCCTGTCGCATCTGCCAACTCTTTTTGTCCTTCCACAAAATCCTTTATTCCATTCAAAAGTTCCTCAATATTTTCCATCCGGGCAATACCTTCGGGAGTGCCATCTTTTTTGAACTCCAATAGAATGCCTGTTTTTTTGGCAACATGTTCGGCAAGTACAAAGGCATCGGCACCTTCGTTCATTATCTGAAAGCTTTTGATCATGGTAACGAAATCGTGCAGCCTGTTTTTGGTTCCGGCGTTGATTTTCAGGTCGATCTTATCAAGATTTTCCATAACCTCGAAAATGGATCTTCCATAATGGTTTGCCGCGACAACCAATCTATCGACGGTTGTTTGCCCTATTCCTCTTGCAGGGAAATTAATCACCCGTTTCAGGGCTTCCTCGTCTTTAGGGTTGACGACCAATCGCAGATACGACAAAACGTCCTTTATTTCTTTGCGCTGGTAAAACGATAACCCCCCGTAAATGCGATACGGAATATCTCTTTTACGCAGGGCATCTTCAATGGCCCTTGACTGCGAATTGGTACGGTACAATACGGCAAAGTTTCCATTTGGCAATTGCCGTTGCATCTTGTTCTCAAAAATGGAACCGGCCACGAAACGACCTTCTTCGGCGTCGGTAATGCTTCGGTGTATTTTAATGGCGGCACCTGCTTCATTGGCCGTCCAAACGACCTTCTCCAATTGGTTCTTGTTCTTGGAAATAATCGAGTTGGCCGCATTCACGATATTTTTGGTAGATCGGTAGTTTTGCTCCAAACGATAGACGCCGACATCGTTATAATCTCTTTGAAAATTCAGGATGTTGCTGATATTCGCCCCCCGAAAGGAATAGATGCTCTGGGCGTCATCACCGACGACACAGATATTCTGATATCGGTCAGACAATGCCTTTACGATCAAATACTGAGAGTGGTTCGTATCTTGGTACTCATCGACAAGAATATATTTGAAACGCTCTTGATATTTCATCAATACCTCGGGAAAGCGATTGAGCAGTTCGTTGGTCCGCAATAGCAGATCATCAAAATCCATGGCCCCGGCCTTAAAGCAGCGGTCGACATATTCTTGGTAAATCTCTCCTGTACGTGGCCGTTTGGCCATGGCATCTGCCTCGACCAATTCAGGATTGTTGAAATAGGCCTTGACCGTTATCAAACTGTTCTTATAGGAAGAAATGCGGTTTTGAATCTGTTTGTACTTATAAACATCTTTATCAAGTCCCATCTCCCTAATTATCGAGGCGATCAATCGTTGCGAATCTTGCGTATCGTAAATTGTGAAGTTGCTGGGAAAACCCAACTTGTCCCCATCGAAACGCAGAAGTTTGGCAAACACTGAATGAAAGGTTCCCATCCAAAGATTCTTTGCTTCCGAATTGCCAACGATATCCGCGATTCTTTTTTTCATTTCTCGGGCGGCCTTATTGGTAAAGGTCAAAGCGAGGATATTGAAGGAATCTACCCCCTGCTCCATCAAATGGGCAATACGATAGGTCAGAACCCTGGTCTTACCGGATCCGGCGCCCGCAATTACCATAAGAGGTCCGTCTTTATGTAAAACCGGGGCTCTCTGGGCCTCGTTCAATTCATCTAAAAAAGTACTCAAAAGCTATCGGTATTTAGATCCGTGAATTTAGCCATAATTACCCTGTTCGAAAAATCTGATTTCGACAATTATGTGCAACCAAAAGGTATTTCTTTTGAATTTGAATATATTTAGGGAGTTAATTCAAATCAATGACAAAAGTTGTACGTTATCCCATATTTCTATTCCTGTTTTTTTTGACAACCGCGTCATTTTCCCAAAAGAAATCCGACGGTCCTATAATATCAGGGTTTGGAGAAGTTTTTATGATCGAAAACCCCGATTTCAAGGTTGATCCTACCCAAGAATACAAAGCTGTGTTCGACATTATGAATTCGCCAGAATCGCATGACGCCCTGAATCGAAGTATCGAAACCGCCGCTCGTTTTTTGAACATGCATGCGCAGGCCGGGGTACCCAAAGACAAGTTGAGAGCTGCTATTGTTGTACATAATGCCGCATCGAAAGACATTATCACCAACGAAGCCTATCAAAAAAGATATGGCAGTGACAATCCGAATTCAGGATTGATCCAGGCCCTATTGGATGCCGATGTACAGGTTATATTTTGTGGCCAATCGTCAGCGGCAAGAAACTTTCCGAAAGAAGAACTTATTGAAGGGGTACAATTGGCCCTATCGGCCATGACCGTTTTAATAGACTTACAAAACCAAGGTTACAGACTAATTAAATTTTAAACGCAGATATGAAAAAGTTTATGTTTTTATGGGCACTCTTTTTTGCCTTTTCAGGTTTTTCGCAACACTCAAAATTCGATAAGGATTATTCGGACATCGAACCTCAAGTGATAGAATGGCGAAGGTACTTTCATCAAAATCCGGAGCTTTCGAACCGTGAGTTCAAGACCGCCGAGAAAATTGCGGAGCATTTGAAGTCTTTGGGCATTGAAGTCGAAACGGAAATAGCCCATACCGGCGTTGTGGGAATATTGAAAGGGAAAAAACCGGGCAAGGTGGTGGCACTAAGGGCCGATATTGATGCCCTTCCCGTTCTCGAACGCAATGAACTACCGTTCAAATCCACGGCCAAAGGGGAGTTTATGGGCGAAGAAGTTCCCGTAATGCACGCATGCGGACATGATACCCATACCGCTATTCTAATGGGTGTGGCCGAAGTGCTTTCAAAAAACAAGGATAAAATCAAGGGTACGGTCAAGTTTATCTTTCAACCTGCCGAGGAAGGGCCGCCACCGGGCGAAGAAGGTGGGGCATTGCTGATGGTCAAGGAAGGCGTTTTGAAAAACCCCGACGTAGATGCTATCTTCGGACTCCATATCAATTCACAAACACCCGTAGGCGTAATTCGTTACAAGTCAGGAGGTACCATGGCCGCTGCTCAAAGTTTTACCATCAAAGTAAAGGGAAAGCAAAGCCATGGCTCTCAACCTTGGTCAGGGGTGGATCCCATTTTGATCAGTGCCAAAATTATCGATGGCCTACAGACCATCATTAGTCGTGAAACAAATTTGACAAACGAAGCGGCAGTAATAACGGTGGGCAAAATCACTAGTGGCGTGCGCTTTAATATCATACCTGAAAGTGCAGAAATGATCGGTACCATCAGAACTTTGGATTATGATATGAAAGACCATATCAACAAACGAATGAAAGAAATGGTCGCGACCATTGCCAAGGCCTACGGCGGTGAGGCAACCTGTGAAATCAACGATGCTACCGATATCACCTTTAACAACCCCGAGTTAGTAGAACAGATGTTACCGACTTTGAAGCGCGTTGCCGGAGATGAAAATATTGTGACCCAGAAGGCCATAACCGGAGCCGAGGACTTCTCTTA
Source organism: Flavobacteriaceae bacterium NBU2977 (assembly GCA_019931105.1). Lineage (GTDB taxonomy): Bacteria > Bacteroidota > Bacteroidia > Flavobacteriales > Flavobacteriaceae > Meishania > Meishania litoralis. Next base: position 405,016 of record JAIOUW010000002.1, read on the forward strand.
TTTTCAACGTGAGGTGCCAGGTTTCTTTTTCTTCTTGGGAGGAATGACTCCTGGGAATACCGAGTCTTTTCCGCATCACACTCCAGATTTTCTTATCGATGACAGCGGTTTGATCCTTGGCGTTAAGGCCCTGACAGAAATGAGCCTTGATTATTTGAATAGTCCCAAAACCCCAACATTGCCCGCAAACGTCAAAGGTTAGTACTGATTGTAATGGAACGACTTCTTGAAATATTGGGAAATATTCCTTGGTGGATATGGATTCTGATTTTTTTGGCCCTAGTTGCCATTCGCGATATATTCTTTCAACGGGCGCACACGATCAGTCACAATTTTCCGGTCGTAGGTCATTTGCGGTATTGGTTGGAAAGCATCGGTCCTGAAATGCGGCAATATTTCGTTGCGAACAATCGCGAAGAACTTCCGTTTAACCGCATCGAAAGAAGTTGGATCTATGCGTCGGCAAAAAAAGAGAACAATTACGAAGGCTTCGGAACGGACCGTGACATCTATGCCCACCAGCACATCTTTATCAAAAATCAGATGATGGCCTTCAAGGTTCCGGAAAACCATCCGAATACGGTGGATAAATCTTTTCTGCCCTGCGCCAAGATCATCGGCGAATACAATAAAAGAAAAAGGCCATATCGCCCAGCCTCGATCATCAATGTTTCGGCCATGAGTTTTGGTTCGCTGTCAGCAGCAGCCGTTTCAGCCATGAACAAAGGGGTCGCAAAGGCCGGGGCTTACCACAATACGGGAGAAGGAGGGCTTTCCCCCTATCATAAACAAGGTGGCGATGTTATTTTTCATTTTGGAACGGGCTACTTTGGAGTACGTTCTTCCGATGGCAACCTTTCCATGGAAAAATTGAAACAATTGGTCAATGACAATCCGTGTATCAAGGCAATTGAAATTAAATTATCTCAAGGAGCAAAACCTGGGAAAGGCGGCGTGTTGCCCGGTACCAAAATCACTCCCGAATTGGCTGAAATCCGTGGTGTCGAAGTCGGCAAAGATGTGCTTTCGCCTGCCACCCACAAGGCTTTTGACAATGTTCCCGAATTATTGCAGTTGATAGAGAAAATTGCCGATGAAACGGGCTTGCCCGTAGGTATCAAAAGTGCCATCGGCAAATTGGACCAATGGGAAGAACTGGCCGAGTTGATGGTAGCGACCGGTAAAGGTCCTGATTTCATTACCGTTGATGGCGGCGAAGGAGGCACTGGGGCAGCACCCCCATCATTCGCAGATCACGTCTCTTTGCCATGGGTATATGGCTTCTCAAGCTTGTACAAGGTATTTCAAAGAAAGGATTTGACGCAAAGAATCGTTTTCATAGGCAGCGGCAAACTCGGATTTCCGGCCAAGGCAGCTATGGCATTTGCCATGGGCGCCGATTGTATCAATGTCGCCAGAGAGGCCATGATGAGCATCGGTTGCATACAGGCCCAAATCTGTCATACGAATCGCTGCCCGTCGGGGGTGGCCACACAGAATAAATGGTTGCAAAATGGTATCGATATTCCTTTAAAGTCGGATCGCTTGGCCCAATATTTCAAGACCTTTCGAAAAGAGTTGGTCGAAATAACGCACGCCGCCGGATACGAGCACCCCTGTCAGTTCACCATGAACGATGTTCAAGTCAATGTCGACGATGATGAGCTCTATAGAACCCTTCGCTCTTCCTACGGATACAATAAGAATCCTGTCCCCTTTTCCTCAATGCAGAAATTGTACGATTGCGATTATTTGGGAGGGAAAGATTCCCATAAATAAACCGATTACTATATTTTTGCATCGATAATCAAGTAAAAAATCCATAATTGTTATCATTCATGAAGAAAATTATACTCTCGCTAAGTTTTGTTCTGCTACTCACTGCCATTGGCTCGGCGCAAAAGAAAAGTGAGCTGATCGCTCAAATAAACGGATTGGAAAAAGAGCGCGATTCACTTAAATCTTTGGTGACCCTGGCCCAAAAAAATGAAAAAGTAAGCACGGCAAGGGCCGAGTCTTTTGAAGCACAGGTAAGTGAACTTCAAGACGCCAATGCCACGCTGCTAAAAAACCTGAACAGTTTTGCCGAGGTTTCGAATAAAAACTCGAACATTGTCAACAGTGCAATGGCCAGCCTTGAAGCCAAGGAAAAACAATTGAAAGACATTAAAGATGCGATCAGTTCGAATGATTCAACCGCTATCGTGGTCTTGACCAATGCCAAACAGACTTTGGGGGAGAATGCCAACATTTCGGTATCGAACGGCGCGGTAGTGATTTCAGAAAGTCTGAACGCATTATTCGGTAGTGATACGGGCACCGCGGTCACCGAAAAGGCCGAAACTTTTTTGGGTCAATTGGCACAAATATTGAGCGTCAATCCCGAGATCGCCCTGACCGTAGAAGGACTTAGTATGACCGGGAATCTTGATTTGCCGGCAAAACAGGCCGCTTCTGTGGCAAGCGTGCTGCAAACCAAGTTTTCAGTTGATTCCAGTAGAATAAATACCTTGGGAAGAGATGGCAATCTGAAAGAGGGGGTTCTGTTAAAATTGCACCCAAAGTACGATGCTTTTTATCTTATGGTAAGGGAAAGTATGAAGAATGGTGGTTAGCGACTAACACCTAACAAGCACACATAATTTTTATTATTTTCCTGCGTTCTAGTTCCGTAACCAATAACCAAAACAATGTCAGGAGAACAAATATTACAAATGTTCGGTTTTCTTTTACCGGCCGTCGTAACCGGTGTCGTTGCCTTTTACTTTTTCAAGATGCACACCAAGAACGAAGAGGGGCGTCGCCGTTACCTGTTGCACAAAGACTCTCAAAAAAACACGCTTCCTATACGCTTACAGGCCTATGAGCGCATGGCCTTGTTCTTGGAGCGCATTTCAATTCCGAGTCTAGTGGTTCGCGTGGCCCCAAAATCGTCAAACAAGAACGAATATGAAAACTTGCTCATAAAAAGTATAGAAAACGAATTTGACCACAATCTTTCGCAACAGATTTATCTTTCAGACGAGTGTTGGAACATTATCAAGGCTGCCAAAAGCGCCACCATTCAAATGATCCGTAGGGCAGGTATGAGCGAGACCGATTCTGCGGATAAACTTCGTGAAGATGTGCTAACCGAAACCATGGACAAACAATCTCCGTCGGCGACGGCGCTCTCTTTTGTAAAAAAAGAGATAGGTGAACTTTGGTGATAACCCGAAACTACTCTAGGTCTGGTTCGATTTGATTGAGTTCGGTGTTCTTGAACTTGGCAAAGTTAAATCCGCTTTCCCACCACACCGTCATTTTTTCCTTGTTAAAAATCAAAGAGTTCGTAGTCAAAACTGTCGGTGTATAGTAAAAGTTTATAATGGCATCATTATGGCCTGCCACAAATTTTCCTATCCGTATGTTTTGATGTTCTATGCGATCCAGCATAAATCCGAACATCGTGGTCAACAATGAGAAGGCATTTTTTGATGGCATTCGATTGAACATTGTCGTTTCGGTCTGTAGAATGATCGCATCGACTTGGGTCGCCCCCCTTTTTATGGCTTCCTCTATGGGAACCATATTGCCCAATCCTCCGTCGGCATATTCACATCCGTTTTTAAGAGCTAGTGACATAAATGGTGTATAGTTACATGAAATCCATACCCATTCACAGAACTCATCATAGCTACAGTCGTTTATCGATTTATATTCGACCTGGTTCAACGAAAGGTTCGAGACCGTAACGATTATTTCTTTAGGCCCATTTTTTAAATTCTCGAATTCGTCAATTGTAAGTGTATTCTTGATAAGTTCCAATAGATTGTGGCTCTCTCCGAAAGTTTTGCTGCCCTTATAAAAATTTTTGAAGACGTTCCAGTGGTTGATCGCTATGTTATCGACACCATGTTTTTTCTGGATAATGAACGGGCAGTTACTAAAAATACTGTCTTGGTCTACAGAGGTATATACTTCTCTTATCTTATCGATTTTTTGAAGTGCCAAATGTGATATCAAGAGGCTACCGGTTGATGTGCCCAAAAAAAGATCGTATTTATGGCCGAGTCCCTGCATGAGGTATTGGGCTACACCTCCTGCAAAGGCACCTTTGCTTCCTCCTCCTGATATGACCAAGGCTCTCATTCCAAACTCAGTTTTGTACTTAGGTAACGGGTTTCTTTGACACTTAATTCTTGGGCCAGCTTTTTGATTCTGGTTCTATAGTCGTCATCCTCTAGCAGGCCGTTCAATAAATCTCGTGTATATTTTCGAAATTGCCAAACATGATGGTCTGTGGCACCAATGAGATTTATCAAACTCGTATCGTTAAAGCCAAAGGCTTCTTTCAGATAAAAAAATGCTCCCTGTCGAACCTCAAAGGGATATTCGGGATTTGTGTACGAACTCAATTCATCAAAATAGCTCTTGGTCTTTACCGATTCAAAACCCTCGGTCAAAATGGCCAAGGTCAACCACATTAAACGAATGTTCTTATTTGGGAGGCCGACAACATTTCTGGTACGGTCCAAATAGTTTGCCCTTTCTTCGGGATAGGCCTGCCATAGGCTAAAAAGCGCATTTTCTTTGGTTATATAACTTTTGTCGTTCAATAACGACTCCAATTTTTCCTTATCGAGAAACTTGGGCAAATCGCGTCCGGAAAAAAGTGCCTGCCTGACCGGAATCGTATCGGAGTCGAACGCCTTGGCATAGATTGCATCGGGAAGTGAGGTACGATAATAGTTCAGCATATATTTTTTGAGGTGGACGGAGTTCGTAGCTTCCCAATACTTCAAATAATCAATGTCATCACTTTGCGACTGATTTAAATCCATTTCCAAATCGAACGATAATTTCAAGGACGGGGATTTTTCGGCCAATTTCGCTTTGGCCTTTTCAAATGGAAATTCTTTATTGTTCAACCATTCTTCCTGGAAGTCAGTCAAGTCTCTGCCGATTGAAATTTCCATTTCCTCCAAAAAATCATCGACGGTAACATTTTTGAATCCATATCTGTTCAGATAGGACCGTATTCCCTTTTTGAAAGCATCGTCACCGATTTCATCTCGTAACATGAAAAGTGCCCAGGCCCCTTTTTCGTAAAACGTCAAACTGCTGGCCTTGGGGTCGAGCAGACTTTGCCCTCCCCCCTTTTCGGCAACCTCTCGAAGCTCTTGCGCCGTGTGATAAAGCTTCCAATAAAAATGGTCGTCACCAAAAAGGTGTTGTTCCGCCAAATAGGCATAATAGGTCGCAAAACCTTCATGCAGCCAATGGTGTTCACCATCTTTTTCGGTAACCAAGTTGCCGAACCACTGATGCGCCATTTCATGGGCATTGACATTGACATAGTTCTTATCGACAAAAGCCGTGGAATCGATAACATACTGATCCGAGAATATCGTAACGGTAGTATTCTCCATTCCTGCATAGAGAAAATCATGTACGGGAACTTGCTTGTAGTCTTGCCACGGATACGGTACGCCTATTTCTTTTTCTAAAAAATCAAAAATCTGTTTTGTATATCGATAGGTCGGTTCTGCCCGTAAACTATCAGACGGGTAATAATAATTTTCTATGGGGATGCCACTTGCCGATTTCAATTCTTGTTTTTTGTAATCTCCGATGGCAAAAGCCAACAAATAGCTGCTCATGGGGTTGCGCATGCCGAAGATCCAAGAATGTTTACCATGGTAGGGAAATTCACTTTCTGTTATCAATTTACCGTTGGTTAAGACGGTTAAATCTTTATTGGTTGTAACTGTAATGTCAAATTCTACCTTCTCTTCCATATCGTCGAAACTCGGTAGCCAATAGCTAGTATATTTGCCCTGGCCTTGGGTCCATACCTGTTCATTTCCCTCGATTTCATCGTCCCAACCCGAAAAGTAAACCGTTTGTGTCGGTCTTACCGAGTAATCGATTGATAGTTCGTGTGATTTTCCTTTTTTGAAATTCGTATAAATTGAAATGGTTTTTCCGTTGTTCGAAAACTTCACTTTTTTATCATCCAACTCGATGTTCTTCAATTCGATATTTTGGGCATCCAAAAAGACGGAATCCACATTTTCAAGTATCTCAAAAGAATAGGTGACCTGACCAACAATTTTTTTTTCATCTGGTTTTGGAACAACCATGATTTCTCCTCTTATAAAATCGACCTTATCCTGATGTTGGCTCAATCCCAAAAAGGCAACGAAAAGAAAAAAAAGCGATAAGAATCGTTTCATGTTGTGATAAGTACAAAGTCAAGACCAAATTTAGCGTTTTAGTCATTTCGATGGATGAACAACTGAGAAATCGCATCCTTATGACATTAAAACATGTAGTTTCTCTGAAAAAAAGTATGGGATTTCTCCCTGTGGTCGAAATGACTGTCGGCGTCATTTCGAGAAAGCGAAGCGACCGAGAAATCACATCAAGTGAAGTCAAATCGATACTGATTATTTTAGAAATGGATTATGGGATTTCTCCCTTCGGTCGAAATGACTGTCGGTGTCATTTCGAGAAAGCGAAGCGACCGAGAAATCACATCAAGTCTAGACGGTAATCAAAAAGTCTAGCCGAATATGGGTTATGGGATTTCCCCTTACCCTTGAAATGATCTATATTGACAGATGCTTTCCAATTACTTTGTTTACATAATGACCAACGAATATCGGACTACCCTTTATATCGGAATGACCAACAATATTCAAAGAAGAATCGCCCAGCATTATTTTGACAGTCAAAATGCAAGAAAATCGTTTGCAGGTAAGTATAATTGTATTTATCTGGTCTACTATGAATGTTTTGATGCTCCCAAAGACGCCATCGCTCGCGAAAAAGAACTAAAAAAGTGGCGGCGGGAGAAGAAAAACAGGTTGATCTCAACCTTTAATCCCAAATGGGAAACCTTGAATAATCAGGTCATCTAGTCATTTCGAAGAAGGCACGACCGAGAAATCGCATCAAGTGGATTAAATTGATAATGATTGTTTTAGAAATGGATTATGGGATTTCTCCCTTCGGTCGAAATGACTATCGGTGGTATTTTGAGAAAGCGAAGCGACCGATAAATCGCATCGAGTGAAGTCAAATCGATACTGATTAATTTGGAAATAGGCTATGGGATTCCTCCTACGTCGGAATGACAAAGGTGAATTTGCATGCTTGGGGGTTAAGGGGCTTATTCCTAATTTAGCCCTATGAGTGTCAATTTACAGACCCCGATCGTCTATTTAAAAGGTGTTGGCCCAAATCGTGCCGAAACACTGCAATCGGAACTGGGCATTCAGACTTTTCAGGATTTGTTGAATCTCTTCCCGAACCGATATATCGATAAGACCCAGTATTATAAAATCGGACAATTGCAGCGAAGCAATGCCGACGTACAGGTTGTTGGAAAAATCATCCACATAAAGACCGTCGAACAAAAAAAGGGGAAACGTTTGGTCGCCTCTTTTGTAGATGAAACGGGCGAAATGGAATTGGTATGGTTTCGCTCACAAAAATGGATCCGTGAAAACCTCAAAATCAACGAACCCTATGTGGTCTTTGGAAAATGCAATTGGTTCAACGGTAAGTTTTCGATGCCCCACCCCGAAATGGAGTTGTTGAAGGACCATCAAGCAGGACTCAAAATCGCAATGCAACCCATTTATCCCTCAACAGAAAAATTGGGCAACAAAGGCATTACGAATCGGGTCATCAGTAAATTGTTGCAACATCTTTTTTTGGAAACAAAGGGAATGTTTTTGGAAACCCTTTCTCCTAAACTTTTGCATGAACTGAATTTACTGCCCAAAAACAAGGCCCTCTTTAATATTCATTTTCCGAAGAACCAAGACTTGTTGGCAAAAGCACAATTTCGATTAAAGTTCGAAGAACTGTTCTACATTCAATTGCAGTTGATTTCGAAGAAAATGTCACGCAAGCAAAAAATCAAGGGCCTTAACTTTGACCAAGTCGGGGATCTCTTCAATGATTTTTATCAAAACCATCTGCCCTTTGAATTGACCAATGCCCAAAAAAATGTCATCAAAGAAATTCGGGCAGACTTGGGAAGCAACGCTCAAATGAACCGATTGTTGCAAGGCGATGTGGGATCCGGAAAGACCATCGTTGCCGTAATGACCATGCTTCTCGCCATCGATAACGGATTTCAGGCATGTCTTATGGCACCCACCGAAATACTGGCGAACCAACATTACAATGGCATAAAAGAATTGTTGAAAGGCACCGATATAACATGTGCCCTGTTGACCGGTTCGATAAAAAAATCGGCCAGAAAACCGATTCATGAACAACTTGAAAACGGCGAATTACAGATCTTGATCGGCACCCACGCCCTACTCGAAGATAAGGTTCAATTTAACAATTTGGGATTAGCGATCGTCGATGAGCAACATCGATTCGGAGTGGCACAACGGAGCAAACTTTGGCATAAGGGAAGCACAACAACCGGGGAGATTCGAGGGGCTATTCCGCCCCATGTCCTGGTCATGACCGCAACGCCAATTCCACGTACTTTGGCCATGAGTCTTTATGGTGATCTGGACATTTCGGTAATCGATGAGCTTCCGCCGGGCAGAAAACCGATCAAAACGGTTCATCGCTTTGATTCAAATCGCTTAAAGGTTTTCAGATTTATTCGGGATGAAATCAAAAAAGGAAGGCAAATCTATATCGTCTATCCGTTGATACAAGAGTCCGAGGCTTTAGACTACAAAGATTTAATGGATGGCTATGAGAGTATCGTTCGCGATTTTCCACTTCCCGATTATCAAATTTCAATCGTACACGGTAAAATGAAGCCAGCCGATAAGGACTATGAAATGGAACGCTTTGTAAAGGGAGAGACCCAAATAATGGTCGCCACTACGGTCATCGAAGTCGGAGTGAACGTACCCAATGCCTCGGTCATGATAATCGAAAGCGCCGAACGTTTTGGCCTATCTCAGTTGCATCAATTACGGGGGCGTGTCGGTCGAGGTGCCGACCAGAGTTTCTGTATTTTGATGACGGGTCATAAATTATCCTCTGAGGCCAAAACTCGCTTGGAGACCATGGTCAAGACCAATGATGGTTTCGAAATCGCCGAGGTAGATCTCAAGCTACGCGGCCCCGGCGATTTAATGGGCACTCAGCAAAGTGGTATTCTCAACCTAAAGATCGCAGATATCGTAAAAGATAATGCTATCTTAAAAAGTGCCCGATATTATGCCATTCAAATCCTGAAAGACGACCCGATGCTGGAAAAGCCTGAAAACAGGGCAATTCGCCACGCCTATACCCAATTGCTCAAACATAAGAACATCTGGAACTATATAAGCTAGATTAAAAAAAGCCCATCGATCGATGGGCTTTTTTTTTACAGGATTCAATCCACTTTAATTGATATCCTCATTGTTTTGAAGCTTTATCAGATAACCGGCAATTGCATCTTTATTGGGTTGGTCAGGTGCGCGCCCGGCAGCAATTTTCAAATGCTTTAGAGCAGTTTTGTATTCGCCGTTTGCCGCATACCCCCTGGCTAGTCCAAAGTCTACGGGCCATTGTCCTTTATTCATTTTCGCGTTTTTCTTAAACACCTCGAGAGCCTTATCCTTTTGGCCTTGCGCAATGAGTTGTCTTCCATATCCATGTATTTCGAAAACATTGCCCATGGCCATTGCCTCTTCCATTATTTTGTCAGCTTCGCCCGATCGACCCATTTTTGAAAGAATCTGCGCCTTGGTACTCAAATTGGCAAAACTTTTTTGACTGTAAAACTGACCCGCTATGGCATTGTCGATCCAACCCAAGGCTTCGTTAAGATCACCCCCATTGTTCAAGGCATATCCCGCAGCTTGCTCCCAGGTCTGCCGATTAAATCCCGGAGAGTCTTGCAATTTTTTTCTGATATCGGCCAAAACTACATTGGCCACATCAACTTCGATTTTAAAGGGAATCTGTTTTTTCTCCCATTTCAAGACGGCGACGGTAGAATTTGAGGAAACCTGATCAAAAGTAAAGGTGAGTTGCTCGGTATGGGAAACTTCACCGGTCTCAACTTCAACTTTCAGTACATCCTCGGAAGGTTCATAGAAATAACTTCCCCATGCCGAGCTATTCTTTGAAAAGATGATATCTGCCTTTCCATTCTCATAAATGACCATATGTAAGCCATATTTACCTGCAGGTAGGTCCTCCCCCTCAATTTTTACATCATCCGTAAACTTGATTGTCGTATTTTCGTTAGCTCCGGCCCGCCATGGCGACTCCTTGGCCGTTCCAAAACCTAAATTATTCATCCCATAGGGGACTAAACTACCCCAAACTTGCCTTTCATTGACACTTGGCCTGGAATATACTATCGAGATATCGGTAATACCGATGCGCTGCGATACCTTTGCCATTTGACTACCTCTTGGTAAATCGAGCTGAGCTGTAACGTTCGCGCTCAGCAAAAGCATTCCTAACATTGTCAAAATGCCGCATTTCATGTAAAATTGTTTCATAAGTTCGTTTTTTGTTGATTTAACGTTGATTTAATTGTTCTTTGACAAGGTATTTATACAAAGAAGTCAAAATAGTTAGTGTTCTGTTAAAGTAAAGAGGTGTGCTGTTAAAAAACTATATGAACAAATGTGGCCAAGCGTTGAACATCGTAATTTGTTAATGGAAAAATTTCCAAAAACTACTGTTTTCATTAGCTTTGTTGGCTTAGAATTTTTAGAAAATGAGTACGAGAAAAACACTTTTTGATAAGGTATGGGATTCACACGTTGTGAAGCATATTGAAAACGGCCCTGATGTTTTGTTCATCGACCGTCACATGGTTCATGAGGTAACCAGTCCTGTTGCTTTTTTAGGTTTAAAAAATAGGAATATTCGGGTCATGCACCCCGAAAAGACCTTCGCAACGGCCGACCACAATACCCCGACCATTAACCAACACTTGCCAGTTACCGATCCGCTTTCGGCGAATCAATTGAAAATGCTTGAGGAAAATGCCACTGAATATGGTATTTCGTATTGGGGATTGGGCCATGAAAAAAACGGGATAGTGCATGTTGTAGGTCCCGAATACGGCATTACCCTGCCCGGTGCCACTATCGTATGCGGAGATTCGCATACCTCTACGCACGGGGCGTTTGGTGCCATCGCCTTCGGCATCGGCACCTCTGAGGTCGAAATGGTCTTGGCCTCGCAATGCATTATGCAGCCAAAGCCCAAAAGTATGCGCATCAACATTACAGGCGAATTACAGTATGGCGTAACCCCTAAAGATGTTGCATTGTTCATTATCTCACAATTGACCACCTCGGGCGCTACGGGCTATTTCGTAGAATATGCCGGAGACGTCTTCAGTAACATGACGATGGAAGGTCGTATGACCGTTTGCAATCTAAGCATCGAAATGGGTGCCCGTGGCGGTATGATCGCACCCGATGAAACTACTTTTCACTATATCAAAGACCGTGAGTTCACACCCAAGGGAGAGGCTTGGAACAAGGCAATGGATTACTGGCAAACACTTTATACCGATGAAGGGGCCGAGTTCGATAAGGAACTGACGTTTGACGGTTCTCAAATCGAACCTATGATAACCTACGGCACCAACCCTGGTATGGGCATGGGTATCTCCAATGATATTCCTAATTCCGATACCATTCAAGGAGGAGTAGCTTCCTATAAAAAATCATTGCAATACATGGCCTTTGATGAAGGTGACACCATGATCGGGAAGCCTATCGATTTCGTTTTCCTTGGAAGTTGTACCAACGGAAGAATCGAGGACTTCAGGGCATTTGCATCCATAGTTAAAGGAAGGAGAAAAGCGGAGAATGTGACGGCGTGGTTGGTTCCCGGAAGCCATAAAGTAGAAGCGGCCATAAAGGATGAAGGTATCTTGGATATTCTTACCGAAGCCGGTTTTGAACTGCGCGAACCCGGTTGCTCGGCCTGCTTGGCCATGAACGATGACAAGGTTCCCGCAGGTAAATATGCCGTAAGCACATCGAATAGAAACTTTGAAGGTAGACAGGGGCCCGGCTCGAGAACCTTATTGGCAAGTCCGTTGGTTGCGGCGGCGGCGGCAGTCACCGGAAAAGTGACCGATCCACGAGAATTAATGGAAAAAGAATTCGCATAACGAATTCGGCTATTGGCGGTCGGCCTTTAGCAAAACAAAATAATTATTTGGGCTAGCAGCTAACGGCCAATAGCGAACAGCCATCAACGAACAACAAATTATTATGGCATACGATAAATTCAACATACTAAAAACGTCCGCGGTACCGCTTCCAATAGAAAATGTGGATACCGATCAAATCATTCCGGCCCGATTTTTAAAGGCCACTGAACGAAAAGGTTTTGGTGATAACCTATTTAGGGATTGGCGGTATAATTCCGATGATTCCCCAAAGCAGGATTTTATCCTGAACAATCCCATATACAGCGGGAAAATTCTGGTGGGAGGCAAAAACTTTGGTTCCGGCTCCTCCCGAGAACATGCGGCTTGGGCCATTTATGATTACGGATTTCGATGTGTGGTCTCAAGCTTTTTTGCCGATATCTTTCGTAACAACTGCCTCAATATCGGTGTATTGCCGGTTCAGGTAAGTCCGGAGTTTTTGGACAGGATATTTCAGTCCATCGAAGCCGATCCGAATACGCTGTTCGAAGTCAACCTACCGGATCAATCGATTACCATTTTATCAACGGGCGAGCAAGAACTTTTCGATATCAATGATTACAAGAAAGAAAATCTGCTCAATGGCTTTGATGATATCGATTATCTGTTGAATATCAAAGAAGACATTCGTGAATTCGCCAAGAGCAGACCGCTCTAAAAACGCTTATTTCTTCAAAAACTACCGAAACACATAACAACGGGAACGGCAAAAAATGAAAAAGCGAACTATCGAGATAATGGACACGACCCTTCGCGACGGGGAACAAACGTCGGGAGTGTCATTTTCCGCCTCGGAAAAATTGACCTTGGCCAAACTATTGCTCGATGAACTGAAGGTCGATCGCATCGAAGTGGCGTCCGCAAGAGTATCTGAAGGAGAATTGGAAGCCGTAAAACAGATTACCCATTGGGCATCAGAAAACGGTCATCTTGAAAATATCGAGGTGTTGACATTTACCGACGGCGGGGTATCACTTAAATGGATGGAAAAAGCAGGTGCCAAAGTGCAGAACCTTTTGACCAAGGGCTCTCTGAACCATTTGACCCATCAACTTAAGAAAACGCCCGAACAGCATTTTTCGGAGATCGGAAAAGTATTCTCCAAAGCCGAAAAACAGGGAATAATCAATAATATTTATCTGGAGGATTGGAGCAACGGAATGCGCAATTCCCCGGAATATGTTTTTCAATTCCTAGATTTCTTGGCTACCCAACCGGTCAAGCGTATTTTATTGCCCGATACCTTGGGCATTCTTACGCATACCGAGGTATTTGAGTTTGTTTCACAGATTATCGAACGATACCCCGATCAGCATTTTGATTTTCACGGGCACAATGATTATGATTTGGGCGTGGCCAATATCATGGAAGCCGTCAAGGCGGGCTGCCACGGTCTGCACCTGACCGTTAACGGAATGGGCGAACGCGCGGGCAATGCACCGATGGCCAGTGCCATTGCCGTTATCAATGATTTCTTGCCGGGGGCCAAGATTTCGGTAAACGAAAAAGCGCTTTATAAAGTAAGTAAGTTGGTCTCCGCTTTTACCGGAATAAGCATTCCGTCGAACAAGCCCATTGTGGGCGATAGTGTTTTTACACAAACTGCTGGCATTCACGCCGATGGAGACAACAAAAACAATCTTTACTTCAGTGATCTGATGCCCGAGCGTTTTGGCCGAAAGCGAAAATATGCGCTGGGCAAAATGTCGGGCAAGGCCAATATTCAAAAGAACTTACAAGAACTCGGTCTGACCCTTAATGACGACGAACTCAAAAAGGTTACGGCCCGCATCATAGAACTGGGCGACAAGAAAGAGCGGGTGACCAAAGATGATCTGCCCTATATTATTTCGGATGTGTTGGATACCGATTACCAACAAAAGGTATTTGTAAAATCGTATGTGCTGACGCATTCAAAAGGACTCAAACCATCCACTACCCTTTTGCTGGAAATCGATGGAAAGACTTTTGAGGAGAGTGCCCAGGGCGACGGACAATATGATGCCTTTATCAATGCATTACGAAATATTTACAAATCGCAGAAAAAGGATTTTCCAAAATTGACCGATTATGCCGTTCGAATTCCTCCGGGAAGTAATTCCGATGCTTTATGCGAAACCGTAATTACCTGGCAATTATTCGAAAAAGAATTTACGACCCGTGGTTTGGATTCAGATCAGACAGTAAGTGCCATCAAGGCGACGGAGAAGATGTTGAATATCATATAGAATTTCAGCATTTAGACGTGAGTAGTGAGAAAATTTCCGTCCTAAATCGAATTTCCTTTTTCAGGATAATTAAACTAAGTTGCCGTTCATTTTAAAGCCCAAAATCCAAACAAATCAAAAAAAAATTCTCAATACTGAAATCTTATATCTCAATACTAATTAAATGAAACTAAATATTGCCCTTTTGGCCGGTGATGGAATCGGCCCTGAAGTAATCGACCAAGCCGTTAAAGTATGTGATGCCATAGCAACAAAATATGACCACGAAATTACATGGAAACCCGCCTTGACCGGTGCGGCCGCCATCGATGCCGTTGGTGAGCCTTATCCCGATGAGACGCATTACGTCTGTGCCAATGCCGATGCGGTGTTGTTCGGCGCAATCGGACATCCTAGATTTGACAATGATCCTTCGGCCAAAGTCAGACCAGAACAAGGGTTATTGAAAATGCGCCAAAAATTAGGCTTGTTCGCCAATGTGCGTCCAACTTTTACTTTTCCTTCCTTGATCGACAAATCACCCTTGAAGCGTGAACGCATCGAAGGAACCGATTTGATTATTTTACGTGAATTGACCGGAGGTATCTATTTTGGCGAACGAGGCAGAAAAGACAATGGCGATACCGCCTTCGACACCATGACCTACCAACGCTTTGAAATCGAGCGCTTGGCAAAAAAAGGTTTTGAAATGGCGATGAAACGTTCGAAAAAATTGTGCTGTGTCGATAAGGCCAATGTTTTGGAATCATCGCGATTATGGCGAGAAACCGTGCAAGGCATGGAAAAGGACTATCCTGAAGTAGTGGTCTCCTACGAATTCATCGATGCTGTGGCCATGCGATTAATACAATGGCCCAAAGATTATGACGTAATCATTACGGCCAATCTGTTCGGTGATATCTTGACCGACGAAGCTTCGGTGATTTCGGGTTCTATGGGCTTGATGCCTTCTTCATCCGTGGGCAGTAAAGTATCGCTATATGAACCTATTCACGGATCGTACCCGCAAGCGGCAGGCAAGGATATTGCCAATCCGTTGGCGACCGTACTTTCGGCGGCCATGCTGTTCGAAGACATGGATCTTACCGATGAGGTAGAGGCGATTCGCAATGTCGTGAACAAATCGTTGGCAGAAGGGTTCGTCACCGAAGACCTTGCAGACGGAGGAAAATCATATAAGACCAGCGAGGTCGGTGATTGGTTGGCGGAGAACATTTGATAGCAATAGCTTCGGAAAATGTGTAAGAGGCTGTCTAAAAAGTTTTGCCGAATGTCATATTGAGCTTGTCGAAATACTCTAACTTGTTGAAAATCAAAAATCGGTTTCGACAGGCCCAACCTGACAACAAGGCCAAATATAACTTTTTAGACAGCCTCTTATTTTTCTACTATTCATAAGATTGGCGTTAGCACGATTATTATATGCAGGTTTTTATAAATTGCATGGTTACTAGAACATCGTGTTGTGAAAAAAAACTTGATATTATCACTGATCATTGTTCTCGTTCTATCTTGTAATTCCGAAAAAAGAACGCAGAACTTTCCGAAGACCCAAGTGTTGGTCTCCTCACCGCCGGATCAAGAAGAAATCTCGGTCTATATCATGGCGGGACAATCGAATATGGCCGGTCGCGGTCTGGTTGCACCGAAAGATACGATACCGCATGAACGATTATTAACGACCAATGCCAAGGAACAACTGATCTTGGCCAAAGAGCCATTGCATTGGTACGAGCCGCCCAGAACAGGACTGGATTGTGGTCTCTCTTTTGGCCGTTCTTTGCTTGATGGGAATCCGAATGAATATATATTGGTACTCCCGACTGCAATCGGCGGGAGTTCAATACAGCAATGGATAAACGACCTTGAGCATCATGATGTACCCTTGCTGAGCAACTTCAAAAACATGGTACGGTTCGGTAAAAAATATGGTACCATAAAAGGAATCATATGGCATCAAGGTGAAAGTGATACCTTAAAGGATGAGGATTTGGAAAAATACCCGGAACGGCTTTCCGTTCTTTTCCAAAAATTCAGAACTATCATTGGCAACGACTCTTTGCCCATCGTACTAGGGGAACTGGGAAGTTTCAACAAGCATAATGCAAGATGGCAGCAAATCAACAAAGCCATTCATGATTACACGAAAACAGATCCGTTTTCTGCCTATATCAAGACCCAAGACTTGCAGCACAAGGGCGATAGCATCCATTTTGATGCCAATGGCCAAAGGGAAATGGGAAAAAGGTTTGCCAAAAAAATAATGGCATTACAACAATAAGTTCCCGCTTGGTCTAGGCCAGCCTATCGATAATTTCTATAAAATATAATCCGTACTCACAAAATTGGAGAGTTTGGTTTCCAACAATTGTTCGACGGTTTCACGGTTCAGTTCGTTATCCTTAAAGGCCAAAAACGTGCGAATAGAAAAAGAGCGCAGTGCATCATACACGCTCAAGGTCGCCACGGCAGAATCTTTTCTTCCCGTAAACGGATAGACATCCGGTCCTCGCTGACATGAACTGTTAAGGTTCACCCGACATACAATATTGGCCAAAGTATCGATCAGGGGTGCTAGGGCATAGACATCTTTTCCGAACAAGCTTACCTGTTGACCATAATTGCTCTCCGCCATATCGTTCAACGGTTCCTCGATATCCTCAAAATCAAGAATCGGTATTACCGGTCCGAATTGTTCTTCTTCATAGACTCGCATATTCTTGGTCACCGGGTACAGCACCGCTGGCCAGATAAAATTATCATAACGTTTTCCACCTTTCTTGTTGAGTATCTTGGCTCCTTTGGACAAAGCATCGTCAATTAGTTCCTGAATATAATCCGGTTTATCCGGTTCGGGAAGCGGGGTGAGTTGTGCGCCCTCATCCCAAGGATTCCCGAATTGCAATGCATCGACCTTTTCGGCAAATTTCTCACGAAACTCTTTACTGATCTCTTTATGGGCATACAAAACTTTTAAAGCCGTACAACGTTGGCCATTGTACGACAGGGTTCCGCTCAAGCATTCGTTGATGGTAAGTTCCATATCGGCATCGGGTAGAATAATCGCAGGATTTTTTGCTTCAAGCCCCAGTACCAGACGTAAACGATTGGCTTTAGGGTGTTGGGTCTGCAAGGCATTGGCCGATTTGCTGTTGCCAATAAGGGCCAAAACGTTCACCTTTCCCGTTTTCATTATGGGGCCTGCAATGGCCCTGCCCCTACCAAATAGAATATTCACCACGCCTTTTGGAAAACTACTTTGAAATGCTTCGAGCAACGGGGCGATCAGCAGCACCCCGAATTTTGCCGGTTTGAATATGGTCGTATTGCCCATGATGATCGCGGGGATCAATAAGGTAAAGGTCTCGTTCAATGGATAGTTATAGGGTCCAAGGCATAATACAACGCCCAATGGGCCACGACGTATTTGAGCATAGACACCGCTTTCCTTTTGTAATTGAATGGCCTTACGGTCTATTTTTTTGTAGGCTTCTATGGTATCCTTGATATAATCGATCGTTCGATCGAATTCTTTTTCTGAATCCGATAGGTTCTTGCCGATTTCCCACATGAGCAATTTCACTACTATTTCACGTTTCTCGGCCATTCTTTCCACAAACTGCTCCATACAGGCAATGCGGTCGCGAGAATGCATCGTAGGCCAAACCCCTTGCCCATTGCCATAGGCCTCATTTGCCGCATCTAAAGCATGTAGGGCCTCGGTTTCTCCCATATCGGGAATGCTACCGAGCAATGTGGGCTTATAGGCATCGGTCGATGAAATGGTGGAATAAACCTCGGAAGTACTTCCTTCCCAATTTTTTAGCTCTCCGTTTACCAAATATTGCCTTTGGTGGATCTGTTCCTTTATCTGGAACCGTTCAGGTATTGTCGGCATCTTATCCATTTGTGTATTCTTGCAATTAAAAATCCCCGATGGCTCGGGGATATGTACGTTAAACGATAGGTTTCATAGCGGTCATCGACTCACGTAGTCGGGCACCGACCCGCTCTACCGGGTGTTCACGCAACACTTTGTTGACGGCTATCAACTTGGCGTTGTCCACCCCCGTATTTTTTCCTTCGCCGTAATGCTTACCGATCACATCGGCATCTATCTTTTTCATAAAATCGGCCAACAGGGGTTTGCAGGCATGGTCGAAAAGATAACATCCGTATTCCGCGGTATCGGAAATAACACGGTTCATTTCGAACAATTTCTTGCGTGCAATGGTGTTCGCTATCAATGGGGTTTCGTGCAGCGATTCATAATAGGCCGATTCGCCGATAATACCTGACTCGACCATACTTTCATAGGCCAGCTCTACACCCGCCCTCACAAAGGCGACCATTAACACACCGTTATCATAATATTCCTGTTCTGAAATCTCATCATCTCCGGCAGGCGTTTTTTCAAAGGCGGTTTCGCCCGTGGCGGCCCTCCATGTCAACAAATTTTTGTCATCATTGGCCCAGTCTTCCATCATGGTCTTCGAGAAATGTCCGGTCATGATATCGTCCATGTGTTTATGGAACAATGGCCTCATAATTTCTTTCAACTCTTCCGATAGTTCAAAAGCTTTGATCTTCGCAGGATTCGAAAGACGATCCATCATATTGGTTATACCGCCATATTTCATACCCTCGGTAATGGTTTCCCATCCATATTGGATCAGTTTGGAAGCATATCCGGGATCGATACCCTTCTCGACCATCTTATCAAAGCACAGAATGCTCCCCGTCTGCAATAATCCGCATAAAATAGTCTGTTCGCCCATTAAATCGGACTTTACTTCAGCAACGAAAGAAGATTCCAAAACTCCCGCCCGGTGTCCACCCGTGGCGGCAGCATATGCCTTGGCCTG
Source organism: Flavobacteriaceae bacterium NBU2977 (assembly GCA_019931105.1). Lineage (GTDB taxonomy): Bacteria > Bacteroidota > Bacteroidia > Flavobacteriales > Flavobacteriaceae > Meishania > Meishania litoralis. Next base: position 424,257 of record JAIOUW010000002.1, read on the forward strand.
TTCAAGGCCTTTCCCTTGGGGGTCATTGTCAGGATGCACCGCAATTAAGGTAGGAACGCCAAACCCTCTCTTATATTCCTCGCGCACCTCTGAACCCGGACATTTTGGCGCCACCATTATGACGGTCAGATCTTCACGGATCTGCATGCCTTCCTCTACGATGTTGAACCCGTGGGAATACGACAACGTGGCACCTTGCTTCATTAAGGGCATTATCGTACCGACGACATTTGTATGTTGTTTATCGGGTGTCAAATTAATGACCAGATCGGCACCGGGAACCAATTCTTCATAAGTTCCGACGGTAAAACCGTTTTCGGTCGCATTTAGGTATGATTGGCGCTTTTCATTTATTGCCGCCTCGCGTAATGTGTACGAAATGTCCAAGCCGGAATCACGCATGTTCAAGCCCTGGTTCAAACCTTGGGCACCACACCCTACGATTACGATTTTCTTTCCCTTCAATGCTTCTACACCATCGGAGAATTCGTTTGCTTCCATGAACCTACATTTTCCCAATTGGGTCAATTGATCTCGTAGCGATAGTGTATTAAAATAATTTGCCATAATTAATGCTCTCTTTGTTATTATTCCCCAAAGGGGAAATCGATTGTTTATTTATTTGATGTTATTTATGAATTCCGTTCAATAAGGCCGTGATCTGCATGGCTTCTTTAGAAACGGCAATTCTACCCGACCGTACGAACTGCATGATTCCATAGGGTTCCAATTGATCATGCATTTCATCGATTTCATGTTTTCTGCCAGTCTTGGCCAACACGAAAAAATCTCTCGAAACCGTAACGATCTGCGAATTGCTTTCCTTGATTATATTTTGAATCTGACGTTCATCGAACAGTAAGTGCGATGCTATTTTAAACAACGCCGACTCTTGATAGATGGTTTCGTCATCGGTATGGTAGAAAGCCTTGATGACCTCGATCTGTTTCTCGACCTGACCCACTATGTTATGTACCCAGTCTTCGGTCGTATGGACAACTATTGTAAATTTAGAAACATTTTCTATTTCTGATTTTGAAACATTTAAGCTCTCTATATTAATGTGTCGCTTTAAGAATATTCCTGATATTCTGTTAAGCAGGCCGACGTTGTTTTCGGAATAGACCGAAATTGTAAACCATTGTTTTTTCTCACTCATAACCCTGTTAAACTAATATTTTCGCACTGCTATTACTACTCCCGTTGACCAATTCATTTTGGTCAAGGTAAAATCATTTCTACTTTCTAAATAAGCCATCAAACCTTCCACATTTTTTTCATGCCCTTCGGGCCAATTGGGTTGTGCGGCCATGTCGTCAATGACATAAAACCCGCCAATCTTTATCAAATCCAACAGCTCTTCAATTTCACTATATTTTCCGGGCCAAGCATCGGCAAAAATCAAATCGAACTTTTCTTCCCGATAATGCTTGATCCACTCGGAACCATCTTGACAGATGATTTCCACCCTTGGGTCTTGTCCGAAATATTGTTTCGCTATCTCCGTCAATTCCGGGTCATTATCAATGGTACTCAATTTGGATTTTTCGCCCATTCCATCGATCATCCAAGAAAGACTTAGCCCTATACCCGTGCCCAATTCCAAAAACCTTCCTTCTGGCTTCGAGGAAACCAAGGTTTTCAATAGTGTTCCAATATATAAATCCGAGGGCATCGGAAATCCGATTTCTTCCGACTTCTTCTGGATTACTCCATGGATTTTAGGAACATCATGTATATTGGAATCGATCATAGTCTCGAATAATTCTTCACAAACCGAAAGACTTTTTCAGTTTTTCATTATTATTTCAATCGAATATCGGATACTGAAGCCCCGGAAGGAATCATCGGAAAAACGTTATCTTCTTTCTCGACCTTGACCTCAAGAAAATAGGGTTTATCTGAAGCGATCATTTCTTGTATCGTACTTTTCAAATCTTCTCTTTTGGTCACCCGTTTCGCCTCGATATGATATCCTTCGGCGATTTTTACAAAATCGGGATTGGTCATTACCGTCGATGCGTAACGGCTGTCGAAGAACAATTCTTGCCATTGTCGTACCATACCCAAATGATCATTGTTCAAAACGACGATCTTTACAGGAACCTGATGTTGAAAGATAACGCCCAATTCTTGAATGGTCATTTGATAACCGCCATCACCGATTATTGCTACAACTTCCCTGTCCATCGCGCCCATCTTGGCACCGATTGCGGCCGGTAATGCAAAACCCATAGTACCCAAGCCACCAGAGGTGATATTGCTCTTCGATTCTTCAAATTTTGCGTAGCGACAGGCAATCATTTGATGTTGACCAACATCAGTAACAATAACGGCTTTGTTCTTAGAGGCCAAATTGATCTCTTCAATGACCTCTCCCATCGTAAGTCCTTTCTTGGTCGGATGAATGTCATTTTTAATGATCGTATCGTATTCGATCTCATGCTTTTTCTTAAACTCGCCATGCCATGTTTCATGCCTGTTTTCTTTGACCATAGGAAGCAAGATCTCTAAGGTTTCCTTAGAATTGCCCAATACGGCAAGGTCGACTTTTACATTTTTATTGACCTCGGCCGGGTCTATTTCGAAATGAACGATTTTAGCCTGCTTCGCATAGGTATCAAGATTGCCAGTGACCCGGTCGTCAAATCGCATACCGATGGCCAATAATAGATCGCATTCGTTCGTCAAGATGTTAGGCCCGTAATTACCATGCATACCCACCATTCCGACATTCAGTGGATGGCTCGATGAAAGTGCCGATTCTCCCATTATTGTCCATGCCGCGGGAATGCCGGCCTTTTCGACCAATGCCTTTAGTTGTTCCTCGGCCTCGCCCAAGATAACCCCTTGCCCAAAAACGATATAAGGTTTTTTGGCCCTGTTGATCAATTCGGCAGCGGCTTCTATTGCTGCAATATCAGGACTTGGCACAGGTTTATAGCTACGTATGCCGGTACACTTTTCGTATGTAAAATCAAGTTCGTCGATCTGCGCATTTTTCGTAATATCGATCAATACCGGACCTGGCCTACCCGATTTGGCAATATAAAAAGCCTTTGCCATCACCTCAGGAATCTCCGAAGCTTTGGTAATCTGATAGTTCCATTTGGTTACCGGGGTCGAGATACCGACAATGTCGGTTTCTTGAAAAGCATCCGACCCAAGCAAATGCCTAGCTACCTGTCCTGTTATGCAGACAATGGGAGTCGAATCAATTTGGGCATCTGCCAGGCCAGTGACCAAATTTGTGGCACCGGGACCTGAAGTGGCCATCGCCACACCGACTTTTCCGGAAACGCGTGCATATCCTTGGGCGGCATGTGTCGCACCCTGTTCGTGACGCGTCAATATATGAGTCAGCTTATCTTGAAACTTGTAGAGTTCATCGTATACGGGCATAATGGCACCACCTGGATAACCATATAGCAAATCGACACCTTCCTCCAATAAACAATGGATTATTGCTTCGGCACCACTGATACGAATGCTTTTTGGAGACTTTGTCTCGACCTTTTTTTCTTTTATTGTTTCCATAGGCCTCCCCCCGACCCCCTTCAAAAAAGGGGGAGTATCGGGAACTTATTTAATGTTACTATATTTCATCGGTTACACAACCTTTTGAGGCCGAAGAAACCGTTTTTGCATATTTGTATAGACTACCCCTTTTGACCTTTAAGGGCGGCTGTTTCCAACTAGCCCGCCTCTTATCGATCTCTTCATCGGTCAAATCGACTGAAATGCTATTCTTTTCGGCATCGATGGTAATAATGTCGCCATCTTGCAACAGACCAATCGTGCCGCCTTCCTGTGCTTCAGGGCAGACATGCCCAACAACAAAACCATGCGTACCCCCTGAAAATCTACCATCAGTTATCAAAGCAACATCCTTTCCAAGTCCGGCACCCATAATGGCGGCTGTCGGTTTTAGCATTTCAGGCATTCCCGGGCCTCCTTTTGGTCCTTCATAACGGATGACGACCACATCGCCTTTTTTGACTTCACCGGCACCGATACCGGCATTCGCCTTGAACTCGTCATCGAAAACCTTCGCCGGGCCCGTGAAGTGCAATCCTTCTTTTCCGGTTATTTTTGCAACGGCCCCGTGTTCAGCAAGATTACCATAAAGAATACGGAGATGCCCTGTTTCCTTAATCGGATTGTCCAAACCATGTATGACCTGTTGACCCTGTTGCAGACCGGGAAGGTCAGCGAGGTTTTCGGCAATCGTTTTGCCCGTAACGGTCATGCAATCGCCGTGAAGCATTCCATTTTCCAACATAAATTTCATCACAGCGGGCGTACCGCCGGCACGATGCAGGTCTTCCATCAAGAATTTCCCGCTCGGTTTTAAGTCGGCCAAAAAAGGAGTCGTATCACTTATTTTCTGAAAATCGTCAATGGTAAAATCAACCTCGGCCGCTTTTGCAATGGCCAAAAAGTGTAGCACGGCATTTGTAGACCCCCCCAAAAGGGTCAAAAGACGAACAGCGTTCTCGAACGACTTTCTGGTAATTATATCGCTAGGTTTGATATCGTTCTCCAACAAATGCCACAATGCTTTGCCCGATTTATAGGCATCTTGTTGTTTTTCTTTACCTATTGCCGGATTTGATGAATTGTAGGGCATTGCCATACCAAGTGCCTCAATTGCCGAAGCCATGGTATTCGCCGTGTACATACCACCGCATGCACCAGCACCCGGACAAGCGTTTTGAATTACGCTTTTATAATCAGCTTCATTCATGGTGCCGGCCACTTTCTCGCCCCAGGCCTCAAAGGCCGAAACGATATCCAGTTTTTTATCCTTAAAACAACCAGAAGCTATCGTTCCACCATAGACCAATACCGAAGGCCTGTTCAACCGGATCATTGCCATTAGTGCCCCGGGCATGTTCTTATCACATCCCACGACCGTGACGAGCCCATCATAGTTCATGGCCTGCACGACCGTTTCCATAGAATCGGCAATAATATCACGGGAAGGCAAGGAATAACGCATACCATAAGTGCCCATGGAGATACCATCGCTGACACCAATGGTATTAAAGACCAATCCGACCGCTCCACCATCATTGATACCCTTTTTTACTTCTTGGGCAAGGTCATTGAGGTGCATGTTGCACGGATTGCCTTCATAGCCAGTGCTTCCAATACCTACTAAGGGCTTTTTCAAATCTTCTTCTCCAAGACCAATGGCGTATAGCATGGCCTGGGCGGCAGGTTGGGTCGGGTCTTGGGTAACGTTCTTACTGTATTTGTTCAATTCCATTCAAAAGTGTTCTGTTGCGTTGCAAATACATTGTATCTACTCTGATCATCAAAGATAAGTGTTTCATATGCCGCGCTCTATTGACAATTAGAATCGATTTAAATCCAATTTTGAAGATATTTCTCCAAATTATTGTAAATCAAATATATAGCATCAATATTTTATCATATTCAATAGCAATTCCAATTACGGTCATGCATGCAGATTCAAATAGTACCTAAAGCCAGGAAATTACTTTTTGGTGGGTAGGAGGCAACCTTTTCAAAGGAATAATTTAAAGCGCAATGCCCCTGCCCCGACAAATGATCCGTGCTCATTCATTAAAAAATCATTGGCCAACTACAACAGTTGCAAATATTTCTTAAATTGATAATATTTGATTTCGTAAATGAATTTTAAGCAATTTCTACAGCAAGATTTCCCTTATCTGGATTCTACCAGAAACAAATTGATACTTATCGGTGCCATCGGGCTATACTCGTCATTTTTTTTAATAGTCTACTCTCCCTTCAACATTGATCAATGGAAAAATGATGCGTACTGGAAATATGTATTGCTGGGGATCTTGGTCATTTTTGTTACCCAGTTCGTTCTAAGACCGCTGTTCGGAATAAAGACCTTTAACTATCGAAGCCTTATTTTCTGGTGTCTATTTGAACTTTTTCTAATGGCGACCGCCCTTCATGTAATTTTTGCCGCCCCACATGTAACGCTAAGTGAAAAAATCTTTGACTACCTAAATACGCTATGGATTGTTACCTTAATTGCGGCCATACCCTATTTTATGGTTTTGGTTTATCTCGTATTAAGGGAAAGATTGTCCGCCCAAAAGGAAATCGAAAATAAAATTTTGAAAAATTCATCAAATACAGCGGAAAAACTTCTTACCATTACCGGAGAAAACGAAAAAATAAAATTAGCCATTAAGTACAATCAGCTCTTACTTGTCAAATCTGCTGGAAATTACCTTGAGCTTTTTTATCTACAGGGTGAATCGGTAAAAAAAGAATTGGTCCGCTCCAGTTTGAAGGAGTTCGAGGAAAAAACTATAGACACCGGTATAATAAAGGCCCATCGATCATATTTGGTCAACATAAACCACATCGCATCCTTGAAAAAGACGAAAAAAAGTTACGAGCTTATCGTACAACACCTTCCTGACACAACGATTCCCGTTTCAACAAGTTACAAGGATTCTTTTGAGAAAATACTGAAAAGAAAATCTCCCCGTTCGTCACAACATAGGGTTGTTTCATAACAAATCAAGCCAAAACTTCCCACTCGATTCCCAATTATATTTATTTCGTGCCCAGCAAGAAATTCTTGTGTTGTTAGGTTAGTTATCCAGTAATAAGGCCATTGGGGCAATGAGCGAGAAAAATATCATCTTGAAATCAAGCATTTCCGGAATCCTTCTGGCCTTTCTACTGTTGTTTTTTCTTCCCGAAAGTCGTACGGCCGGTTATGAGAATGTACCCAGATTGAACCCTAATTGTCCACCAGGTTTTAAGCGAAATGCCGATAATGAGTGTATTGCACAAAGTTTATACATGCAGTACGACTCGCCGAACAACAAAGGTGTCGGGGGACTTCAAACCGGACTTCCAGAAATACGTGATGGTTTTTCCCCCCAAGAAATCGATTTGGGCCGATATTTATTCTTCGACCCGGTGCTATCGGGTAGCGGAACCATTTCATGTGCCACCTGCCACGATCCGAAAAAAGGCTTTTCGGATGGCCTTCCCACAAGTATTGGACATAACGGACAGCAACTTAAACGGGCCGCCCCATCGTTGTGGAACGTGGCTTTCTTAAAAAAACTTTTCTGGGACGGTCGCGCATCCACTTTGGAAGAACAATTGAAAGGCCCATTGTTCTCGGAAGAGGAAATGAACAATACTCCAGAAAGCCTTTTGAAAACACTTAACGAGATACAGGAATATAGGGCGTTTTTCGCCGAGGCATTTCCGAAAAGACGGGCGGAAGACCGGATCGAACTCAATGAGGTCTATAGGGCGATCGCCGCCTTTCAATCGTCATTGCTATCGTTGAACAGTAAGTACGACCGATATGCCCATGGTTATCATGAGGCTTTGAACGAGAAAGAAATTGAGGGCATGAACGTTTTCCGTTCCTTTATTGCCCGCTGTGCCGAATGCCATACACCACCTCTTTTTACGAACCAACAGTTTGCAGTGATCGGTACTCCCGAACCTGATGGCCTACCCCTGGACCCGGGGGCCGAAATACCTTTTAACGACAAGACGCTTAGGGGTGCCTTTAAGGTGCCCAGTCTAAGGAATATTGCAAAAACAGCCCCTTATATGCACTCGGGTAATTTCAGTACGCTTAGAGAAACCGTCGAATTCTATACAAAAGGGCGTGGTCATGCCGTACCCGAAGATGAGGACATTATTTTACATTGGCACATTTGGGATCCCCAGTTGAGTGATTACGAATTGGACCGTCTTGTTGATTTTTTGAACACCTTGACCGACGAGACGTTTATGCCAAGAATACCCGAAAGGTTGCCTTCGGGACTAAAACCATCTATATAATCCTTTTGAATATACTATTATGAAATCAACGCTGTTCAAAATCATTGCCGCCATCGTGTTACTGGTAGCCGGGATCTTTTTGGGAAAATCAATGTTCTCGTCACCCAAAGTCAGCACCGTTCCCATGCCTTCTGGCATCGGGTTGCGCACCACAGGTAACTCAAACGACACACTCTATGCCAACACGATTACCTATGATGGTGAAATTATCGAGGTCAAAAGTGGCGCCTCCATTCAAGAGGCGGTCAAAAAGGCCAATCCCGGGGATCTGATCCGCGTATACCCTGGCACCTACTCCGAAAATGTCTATATCGATAAAGACAATATCGGGCTCCAAGGTGTGGTCATCGAAGGCGAATGGCCTACGTTGGACGGAAAGAAGGAAATCAACGATGCATTTCTGTATTCCGGTAACGGCATTTTGATCGAGAATTTCAAGATCGTCAATTACAAGGGTAACGGTATCATGGGACAGGCCGGAAACAACTTTGTTATTCGTAATAACTGGATAATCGATACCGGGGTATACGGTATCTTCCCGCAGTACGGCAAAAATGGTCTCATCGAACATAACGTTTGCAGCAAGATTGAAGATGCTGCCATTTATGTGGGCATGTGCGATAACGTAGATGTTCTCCACAATGAGGTATTCGATAATGTGGCGGGTATTGAAATCGAGAATTCACGTCACTGTTTGGTGGAGAACAATTATGCCCACGACAATACGGGCGGCCTTTTGGCCTTCGTAACGCCAGGGCTTCCCATAAAGACCACTTTCGACGTCATTATGCGTAACAATTTCGTGGTCAACAACAACACGGCGAATTTCGGTGCCCCGGGGTCTACCGTGGCGGGAATTCCTGCCGGAACGGGCATTCTCATTATGGCCGCTGACGATGTGGTCGTCGAGAACAATATCATTACCGGAAACAACAATACGGGCATTACCATAGTCGACTTGGCGACGGGCGCCCCAAAAGCGAATGACCCAAATTCGGAGGGTAATCCGGATCGAGTTGTCATCCTCGATAATATAATGTATGAAAATGGCAATGACCCAACTGGTGAAATCAAAGCCATCATGCTAAGCCAAATGGATACGAAAGGGCCGGACATTTTTGCCTATGGCGGGGGTACCGGAAGTTCCATAAGGGATAAAAACAGATACCGCACCTTTGGTCTCGATGGTTATGGAACCGCACCGATAAACGACACCAAGGGAATACGCACTATGATGACCCCTTCACCGGTTCCGGCAAGATCGGTCTCTAAAGAAGAACTGGGCGAACTTACTTACTATGGGGTCTGTGCGGGATGCCATGCTTTCGGCACACGCCTGATCGGGCCTCCTACCGAAATTCTTCAGGCCATTCACAATGGTAATCCACAGGGTATCGTAGACTATATCAATAATCCGAAAAACCTACGCGAAGACTATCCTGAAATGCCTCCGCAAGATTACCTGTCTGACGAAGCCAAATTGGCGGTGGCCGAATACATTCTGAACATGAAACACGAAACAGTGACAAACTCAAATCAATAACTGACTATTTAACTAAACATCTAATTTTGTATGAAAAACCTTTTAACAGTGATAGGCCTAATGGTATTTTCCATTATGGGCACGGCACAGACCTCGGTTTCAGGTACGGTATTGGAAAAGAATACCGATATACCCTTACTTGGCGTGAGCGTTTTGGTAAAAGGAACCACAATCGGAACCACGACCGATTTTGACGGTAAGTATTCGATCGACAACGTTTCCGATGGGGCCGTTTTGGAATTCTCCTTCTTAGGGTTCAAGACCGTTGAAATAACGATGACCGGGCAGACCACCATCGATTTGGCACTTGAGGAAGACGGCGAGCAACTTGATGAAGTGGTTGTAACGGCACTCAATATTCAAAGGGACAAGGAGTCGTTAGGGTACTCCATTTCTCAGGTTACTGCCGACCAAGTCAATGTGGCCCGTGAAAACAATGTAATGAATTCCCTTTCCGGAAAGGTTTCCGGATTACAGATCACGCAATCGAATACCGGGGTCGATGGTTCGAGCCGCGTACTTTTAAGGGGCATAACCACGATCAGTGGCAACAACAGACCTTTGGTCGTTGTCGATGGAATACCTATTAATAATGGTTCGGGAGGTGCCGGCGGCGGCGGTGGTATCGACCGCGGGGATGCCCTTTCAGATATTAACCCAGACGATGTCGCATCGATAAGCGTACTTAAGGGAGCAGGAGCCGCAGCAGCTTATGGTTCGCTTGGCATGAACGGTGTAATTCTGATCACTACCAAGTCGGGTACCAAAAAGAAGGGAGTGGGTATTGGGTTGAACTCCTCCTTCTTGTTTACCGATATTGCCCTGACCCCCGATTTTCAAAATGAATACGGCTCAGGTGCGTTCGGCGATTTTGCCCCCATCAACGCAGATGGAAGACCAGTTCTCGACTACCCTTTTTCATGGAGCTGGGGACCTAAAATGGAAGGGCAGGCCTACACGAATTGGCTGGGCCGGCAAGATGTTTACGCACCGAACCCCAATCGTAATCCCTATAATGAATTCTACCAGACCGGCTTTACCATGTCAAACACATTGTCGTTTGAAGGGAGAAATGACAAAGGTTCTTTTCGATTGGCCATAACCGACGAAGATGGTCAAGGAATCGTTAGCAACAATACCCTATCGAAACAGACTTTTAATATGAGGGGGTCTTCGAACTTAACCGATAAGTTAAAGATCGATGGAAAGATGACCTATATCACTTCTAAAGTAAAAAACCGACCTGAATTGGCCGAGGGGAGTGGAAATACGGCCTTACAACTTTCGCTCATGCCGCGCGATATCCGCTTACAAGATGTAGCCAACAATACGATCAATGTGAACGGGGAAGAAATCAAGTGGAATTTGGACAATACGTTCAATAACCCCTATTGGGCTTTGGAAAATGCGGGCAACGTTGACGAAAAAGATCGCTTTCAAGGCTTTATTTCGACAAATTGGGATTTAAACGAAAGGTTCAACATTACTGCCAAATCGGGTATCGACTATATCGTTTATGATTTTACAAGTTTTGGCGCACGGGGTGCCAATGCCATTTCGAACGGTTTGGGATCTTACAACCACCAAACGGGAAAAAGTAGTATCTGGAACTCCGACATATTGGGAACTTATACAACGAACATTTCCGATTTCAATGTTACGTTAAGCTTGGGCGCGAACTATCGCAATGAATTCAGTAGTGCGTTGAACGTTTCGGGCAACGATGCGAAAGTCGACGGGTTTTATCAGATCAGTAACTACAAAAATTCGTTCAGCAACGAAAACACGACAAAGAAGGGAATCTACTCTTTCTACGGCTTGGGGCAGTTCAACTATGGCGGCTATCTATACTTCGACGTTACCCTGAGAAACGATAATTCGTCTGCACTGCCTAAAACGAACAACTCATATTGGTACCATTCGGAAAATATGAGCTTATTGTTCTCGAAATTGCTAGGCCTGAATTCAAGAATATTGAGCCAAGGCAAATTGCGGGGCTCGTTCGCCAAGGTCGGTAACGACACCAGTCCGTACCGAACACAGGCCGTTTACAATGTCGACCAAACCGTTACCTTGCCATATACGGTCGCGTCGATTTCAGGAAGCCTACCATCTTTTGACCTACGACCAGAAACTTCAGAATCTTGGGAAATCGGTACTGAGCTAGGATTCTTGGACAATCGAATTCTATTGGACGCCACGTATTACCAGACCAATACCACCGACCAGATCATGGCAGTACCCATTTCGGGCACTTCGGGCTTCGATTCGAAAGTGGTCAACGCGGGCGAAATTCAAAATAAAGGTATTGAGGCCCAATTAAACCTGATACCTTTTGATTCTGAAAGTTTTACATGGAACCTAGGATTCAACTTTACGAAAAGTAACTCTAAGGTCGTTTCACTCAACGAAGGGCTGCAGAATATTGTTTTGGGAACCCTTTGGACCGCTTCGGTCGAGGCAAGGCCAGGCCAAGAATTCGGTACCATCTATGGCAATGATTTTCTAAGGGATAATTTCGGAAGGAAGATTATCGGTAATGACGGCCTTGCCCAAAGAGGAGAGCGTGTCGCCCTCGGAAATATCAACCCAGATTGGTACGGCGGCTTCACTAACCAAATACGATTTAAGAATTTCACTTTAAGTTCGTTGATCACAGCACAGGTCGGTGGGGAATATTATTCGTATGGTCGCGGTTACCGGTTGTTCTTCGGAACGGATCAGCGAAGCCTCGTAGGAAGGGAAACTGGCATCATCGAAGACGGTATCAACGAGTTTACCGGCTTTGAAAATGATGTGCCGGCCAATGCCATGCTCAAACAGTTTACTGATATATTCGCAAATGAGGTAGCTACAGACCTGATACTCGACGCAACTAACGTAAAACTCAGGGAAGTAGCGCTGACCTTTGATTTTCCGGAAACCATGTTGCGAAACACCTTTATTCAGTCGGCTACTTTATCGGCCGTTGGTAGAAACTTGCTCTTTCTATACAATGCCAGTGGTGACATAGATCCCGAGGCGACCTATAGTAGCGGCCCTGCCAGTACTGCCTTTGAACATTCCTCCTTACCTTCGACCCGAAGCTATGGCCTTAACCTAAAAATCAACTTTTAACAGCGATGACCATGAAAAATACACAAAACAACATACGTAAAATAGTAGTTGTCGCATTGTTCGGAATACTATTTTCATCATGCGAAAAACATTTGGAAAACCTTTATGACAACCCGAACGCGGTAACGACGATTGACGATTCCGCACTCTTTACAAAGGCGGTCAGAAGTTTGTTTCAAGGCACCACCGATCAAGCATCAGCCCGGTTTGCCGGACAATACGCGCATTATTTCGTCGCAGGAAGTACTTGGAGGGCCCCTGATCAATATGGCGATGGTTTTGATGGCGACTATAACAGCATGTTAAAGGAAGGCTATAGTGGTACTATCCGTCATATCGAAGAAGTATTGCTAATAACATCTACCGCTGGAACACAGAACAATGTTCGCCATGCGATGGCCGATATCATTGCGGTACTGGGCTATGCCAAAATGACCGATGCTTTTGGCGATGTTCCGTATAATGAAGGCGGAAAGGGCAAGTCGGAAAACATTATACAGCCCAGATATGATTCACAACAAAGTATTTATACCGACCTGATCGCCCGTTTAGCTTCAAGTATAGCCGTTCTTAAAACCGCAAATCCAGAATTGGGCTATCCAGGTTCCGATCCGATTTTTGACAATAATCTCGACAAATGGGTCCGATTGGCGAATAGTGTCCGCCTACGCTTGGCCATGCGGTTACGGTATGCCGACCCAGGGTTATCACAATCAACCGTCGTGCAATGTTTATCGGAGCCTTTGATGGAAACTCCCGAACACGATGCATTTATGATAGAGACCGAAGGCACCGGAAATGCTTGGTTTACAAGACGTACCGGCTTTCCCTCCATAAAAATGTCAACATTTTTGATCGACCAATTACAGAATACCTCGGATCCGAGATTATCGATATTCGTAAGTCAAGACGGTAGCGGCCAATATTCGGGAATCACGAACGGATTGACCGATCAAGCGTTCGGAAATTCCAATTTTGCCAACTTGTCAGACATGGGACTGGCACTATCATCACCGGAAAGCAAACTATTTGTGATGACCGCAGCGGAAACATGGTTGTTAAGGGCAGAGGCCGCCTTGGCGTATGACAACGACCCGACCGCGGCAAATTCTTTTTTTAGAAATGGTATCGAAGCTTCATTGAACCAATGGGGAGTAGAAGCTGCCGAAATATCGGATTTCATGGCATCGCCCATCGCTACGCTCTCAGGGAACAACGATGAAGAGCAGATCGGCGTTCAATTGTGGTTGGCACTAACCCCGAATTACTTTGAGTCGTGGTCGCATATACGCCGTACAGGATTTCCGGTGCTTCCCGTGAGAACAGATCCAGGGCTGCATCAGGGCGCGACGAACGGCATTATGCCGAAAAGGTTCAATTACCCATCGTTCGAACAAAGTTCAAACGCCACCAACCTTCAAGAAGCTATTTCTAGGCAAGGCGCTAACAAAATTGATACCCCCATCTGGTGGGACAAAAATTAAACGTTAAAAAATTATCACATGAAAATTACATACATTAAGATAATCGGTCTTTTGTTACTTTTTGTGTTTTTTGTCAACTGTAGCAATGATGAAGATCCAAGATTGCCTTTGGCTGATTTCCAATTTTTGGTCGAGGGTTCGGTAGTAACTTTTAACGGAACGGTCGAAAACGCAAATTCCATTTCATGGGATTTCGGCGATGGTTCCACCAGCACTGAAGAAGACCCCCAATATGCATTTGCCAGCCCGGGTACATATACCGTGGTTCTATCGGTAAGTGGTGAGAACGGTACATTTTCGGAAACAAAGGAAGTTACAATCTTGCCCTCTCTTGAGATATTATTGACTGGAGGCCCGGCGCGGCCCGAAGGCAAGACTTGGCGATTGAAAAAAGCGTATACCGCAGGTAAGGAAGGTGCAGGTCTGATCGAAAACGACCTAGGACTTTTGATCGCATCGTTCGACAATCTATTGGAAGCCGTTGGCCTCGGAGCCTCCTATGAAGATTCATTTACCTTTGTTCATGATGGCACCTATAAAGTCGATAATGTCGATGGGCAGAGCCTTATGGGCCTGATTCATGCCAGTGCCTTTTTTCCGACCGAGATAACGGGTGTTTCGGCAGATATAAACAATGTACCCTTGGCACATGCGCTTTATGAACCAAAGACCGCTGCCACGTGGTCTGTAAGTGAAGAAGATTTCTCCGTTGACACCTTATTTCCGCAAGTTGGCCCTGAAACCGTTGAATTTACAGGAAAACAACGGCTTATTTTAGACGAATATCTAGGCTATAAGGAAACCAGTAATATCGTCATCATCAAGGAGCTTACGGAAACGACGATGAACGTGGCTATGGGCATCCATACCGAACCCGATTTTTATGATACGCCCACTTTGTTTTTTCATTTAACGTTCGAATCCCTTTGATCTTAATAATTCCCCGATGGCCCTGCCTCGGGGTTTTCTATTTATCTCTCCATTGGAGAGGCCAGAACTGCCCTTTTTGAAGTTCTGGCTTAGGTTAAATACAAAAGTTCGGTTTAGTGCCAAGGTCAAAATGAAATTAACGGAATACCGCTATGGCCTGTCTTGTGGATATTCGATTGCAAGAATTATATATTCGAGAGAAATTGAGGGCCCGAAAATTACATTATTCGATAAGCTTGGTTTAGATTAGCTGTGTTCTTAGCAGTGAAATCGCCAAATGCATGATACATTTGGTTTTTTTGTTAAAATGATGCCTATGGAATTATTAAAGAAACAGCGTGATTTTTTTACAACACAGCGTACAAAGAACATCGCCTTTCGAAAAAAGGCGCTAAAGCGATTACAGAAAGAAATCATCGAGCGTGAGGATGATATCGCGGAAGCCATCTATAAAGATTTTAAAAAACCAAAGTTCGAAACCTTGGCGGCCGAAACACAGTTCGTTTTGGCAGAGTTGAAATTGGCGCTAAGGAATATCGATATATGGGCCAGGCCCGAAAGAAAGGCGGCCACCTTGATGAATTGGCCGTCATCTGATTGGATCTATAAAGAACCCTATGGTGCCGTATTGATCATTGCGCCCTGGAATTATCCGTTTCAATTGGCGTTCGCACCGTTGGTCGGAGCCGTAGCTGCTGGAAATACGGTCGTTGTCAAGCCCTCTGAGGTAACCCCGAACACCGCAATGATCATATCTGAAATCGTGAACGCCGTTTTTGAACCTGAGCATGTTGCCGTAGTGGATGGTGGCGTGGAAGTTTCGCAAGAACTCCTCGCCGAACGCTGGGATTACATTTTTTTTACGGGAAGCACAAGGGTCGGGCAAATCGTTTATGAAAGTGCAGCGAAACATCTGACCCCGGTTACCTTGGAACTGGGTGGCAAGAACCCAACCATTGTCGACGAAACGGCATCCATTGATTTGGCGGCGAAGCGAATCACTTGGGGCAAATTCTTGAACGCCGGCCAAACCTGCATCGCCACCGACTATATCTTAGTGCACAAAAGCGTAAAGGACAAACTCGTAAAGGCCTTAAAACGATATATCACAAAAAGTTATGGAGAAAACATTGAAGATTCTCCCGATTTTTCTCGCACTGTAAGCCAAAGGCATTTTGAAGGATTAAAGGCCATGCTCGAAGGGGAAGAGGTACTTTTTGGCGGCGATTCGAATGAGGATGACAATTACCTCTCACCTACCTTGGTCAACGAGCCCAAGCTGGAGAGTAAATTGATGCAGGGCGAAATTTTTGGGCCGATACTTCCCGTAATCGCCTATGAAACCGAAGCCGATATCGAACGCCATATCATGAATTACGGCAAACCCTTGGCGACCTATATATTTTCAAACCGAAAATCCTTCCAAAAGAAAATTATCGATAGATACAGTTTTGGCGGTGGTGCAATCAACGATACCGTAATACAGATTACGAACGAAAAACTACCGTTCGGCGGAGTAGGTTCAAGTGGTATCGGTGCCTATCATGGCAAGACATCTTTTGACATCTTTTCGCACCAAAAAGCGATTATCAAAAAAGCGAATTGGTTCGATGCCCCGCTTCGATATCCGCCCTACAATCTTTCAATGAAATTGGTCAAAAAAATAAAACACCTTTTCTAGGGTGCGATCAATCTGAACGAAATAACGTCTCCCAGCTTTTTTTGGGCAAGTATTGAAATCGCATCTTCGGTCAGCTGTAAAATTCTAGGATAGCCCCCGGTGGTTTGGCCATCTTTCATCAAAACTATCAATTTACCTGCGGGGGTAAGTTGTACCGTTCCCGGAAGGGTCGCCGAAGTAAGCATCGACCTGTTATGACCAGCAATGGTTTCCTTTAATTGATATGCCATTCGATTGTTTTCCTTCGATACCGAAAAATTACTGCCGAATACTTTTTCGAGCTGCCGGTTCTCAAGCATTTCAAATTCAGGGCCTTTTGCGACTTCCAAAATTTCCTTATCAAAATATGGATTTATCTTGATCTCGGGAATTTTAGGAACGAAGGTATCACAGGGCTCATATCGAATTGTACTTCTATCTCTTAAATAGGTGCTGTCGGTTATCGATTTGGTCTGCGAACGGCTACCCAAAACCTTCTCCGTTTTAAATCCATTCTTTATGGCCAAATAACTACGGAATCCGTTTTCGAGCCTACCATATGATAAAATATCGCCAGGTACAATCTTAAGAACTTTATAATTATCGACCGGGCTATTGTTCAGCGTAACGCTCATGGAGGCTCCGGTCAAAACGATAAAGGTGTTCTTCTCGAACTCAAACGTTGGCCCCGTCATGGTTATTTCGAGAACCGCATCGTTTTCATCGTTCTCTAAAAGCGCGTTCGCCGTTTCAAAGGCCTGGTTGTCCATTGCCCCTGAGACCGGCACTCCTTTATCGCGATAGCCGAACCTACCGCGATCTTGAACGGAAGTATAAAAACCGGACTTCAAAAGTTTAAGCATCGATTTTTAGTTTTTCAATTTTATAAATACCGACTTCGCCTTCGATCTTGTGCAAATCATATTCGGCCCTTGAAATGGAATAAAACTGAATCTGATCGCCAACGCTCACCAAACATGGGTGATCTTCTTTTGCATTAAAAATGGAAACCGGGCAATTACCGATAATATTCCACCCCCCGGGCGATTCTTGGGGGTAAATTCCGGTCTGCTTCCCGGCAAGTCCGACAGCGCCTTTTGCAACCTTCAACCTTGGGGTCTCCTTTCGAGTGATTTCCAGTGACTCGGGCAACCCTCCCAAATACATGAACCCGGGCAAGAACCCAATTCCGTATACACGATAAACATGTGCCGTGTGCTGTTCGATAATTTCAGGGACCGACAATCGCAGTTTTTCAGAAGCTAGTTCTAGGTCGATGCCAAAATCAAGGTCATAGCACACAGGAAGCCGCCATAGGTATCGTTGTTCAGGTATGGTGCCTGACTTTTCGGCGTACCATTTTTTCAGTTTTGCGCTAAAATTCTTGAAATCGACCAATTTGTAGTTTTGAACGAGGGTCAATGAGTTATAGGCAGGTATCATTTCCCAACCGGTATCCTTTAGGCATTTGGTTTTCAGATACCGATAAAAACACAAAATATCTTCAAGAATGGCCTCATCGACCGTACTTGGCCACTCCACCAAAACGGCTCGCAATCCATAAGGGCGTATTGATAATGGGTAAGGCTTCATTTTTTGATTCGAATGCCTGCTTTTGGCAATTCTTGGGTAAGGTAGTCTAAAATTTCTAAAGCGAATGGGGTGTCGCCATGAATGCAATATGTGTCTGCCAAAATTTCAATTTTTTCCCCTTTTAGGGTCGTCACTTTATTTGACCTTACCATGTCCAATAAATGCTGCAAAACCTTTTCGGGTTCATGGATCACAGAACCCGGTAGCTTGCGCGGTACCAAACTCAAATCATCGTTATAGCTGCGGTCGGCAAAGGCTTCTCTTTTTAGTTTAAATCCCTTTTCATGCGCCTCTTGTTCTATAACAGATTTATATGGTACATAAAGTATCGCCAATTTTTTAAACTCCTCAATGGCCGATAGCAATACTTGAGCCAGTCCCTTATTCTTGGCAACATCATTATATAAAGCTCCGTGGGGCTTTATATGGTGCAATTCGATTTTTTCATTTTTCAAGACTCTCGCAAAACTGGCCAATTGGCCGCGAATACTGGCTATCAATTCCTTTTCGGAAATATCCAATGAAACCCGACCAAAATTGATTCTATCCGGGTAAGAAGGGTGCGCCCCGACCTTAACTCCATTTTCGTGTGCCATCCTGGCAATTTTGAACATGGACTCTTGATTTCCCGCATGGCCCCCGCACGCGATATTACAGCTAGATATCAAAGGAAGTAAAAGAGCCTCGTTGCCCACTCCCTCACCCACATCACAGTTGATATCAATATAAAATTCATTCATTTCAAAAAAGTCCGAATACCTTGAAGACACTTTTAACTCCAAGAAAAATGGCCAAGGCGATGATCAAGATGCCCAGAATATTCTGGACAAGGGTGTTCTTATATTTTCCCATCACAGAAGACCTGTTTACAATCCAAAGTAGAAATACAGCGACGAAGGGAAGTAAAATTCCGTTGGCAACCTGTGCAAACTTGATAATTTCAATGGGTTTCAGGTCGAAAGAAAGAAAAAAGACTCCAAGTGCAAGAATTAACATCCAGACACTCTTGAACCTGATATCCTTCAAATTGGCCTTCCACCCAAAGCAACTATTGGCGACATAGGCGGCGGCCAACGGTGCAGTAATTGCAGAAGTGATTCCCGCGGCAAATAGACCGATGCCCATAAAGTACTTGGCGCTTTCGCCGTAAAGCGGTTTTAATCCCATGGCAAGATCCATTACCCCTTTCACCTTTTCCCCTGGTATGGCCGAAGCCGCAATGATAATTGACATTGAAACCAACCCTCCAAGGGCTATGGAAACAAAGGTGTCACGTCTCGCATGCTTCAGGTCGCCCTTTGACTTCCATTTTTCACTGACCAAAGAAGTGTGTAAAAATAGGTTGTACGGTACTACCGTCGTACCCACCAAAGCGATAACGGTCAACAGACTTTCTGAAGGCATCGAAGGAATAAAAAGTCCTTTAAAAACCTCAACAATATTCGGGCGCGTAATAATTGCGGTCAATAAAAAGGAAATACTCATGACCATGACCAACGATACGAATACCTTTTCAAGTGTCTTATAGCTGCCCAAATATAAAAGTAAAAAGGCAAGGCCACCGATTACCAAGGGGTATAGATTTTTATATTGTTGGCCGAAAATGGCCTCCATTCCTAAAACGGCACCACCAATATTTCCTGCCTCATAGGCCGCATTGCCGACGACAATGGCTCCGAGAATAATCGTTAGGGCCAACATGCGTATCCATGGTGTATGTGCTTCTTTTTTAATAACATCGGCCAGTCCACTTTGGGTAATAATACCCAATCGCGCCGACATTTCTTGCAGAACCAAGGTCGCCATGACCGATAACAACATTGCCCAGAGCAAGGAGTACCCGAACCCGACCCCGGCCAATGTACAGGCGGTAACGGT
This sequence comes from Flavobacteriaceae bacterium NBU2977, assembly GCA_019931105.1. Classification (GTDB taxonomy): domain Bacteria; phylum Bacteroidota; class Bacteroidia; order Flavobacteriales; family Flavobacteriaceae; genus Meishania; species Meishania litoralis. The sequence goes on from JAIOUW010000002.1 coordinate 444,292, forward strand.
ACCCGGACCAATAAATGCCGCCGCTATCAAAACACCAGGTCCAATCTTTCTGAACATACGATGATAAATCTATTTGGTCGTAAATAAAATTGGTAATGCCTTCATTGGCTTACAAAATAGCAACTTTTAAAATTAAAATGGCCAGAAGACCGTTCGGTCGAATTACACCACAGTTTTAACATTTTTGGATGCATTTCATCTAAAATTTTGCAGTTCGTCTAAAATCAGGGTGCAAAACGTCGAGCAATTATACGAATCGAAAAAACATCAGGTTATTATTATCCCAGATCAAACCAAAAGAAACGTTACCCGTAAACAATCGGGTGCTTAAATTAACCTACGTGAATGAACTGTTTAGAATGCAATAAAGCACTTGATTACCTAGATCATAAAAACTCGATGGATAATGTCGGGGTCGAATTATGCGGACAACATTTTGTACGTATGAAAAAATTGGTCGAACAGCATGGAACCCCGATCGAGGCCATACAGCTCTATTATGGGCTTAAGGATGCCGGAGTCAATGCCATGCTGGAATGGTGGGACGGTAAAAAGTCGGTCGATATTGCCATTTCAAGGGTAAAGCTCAATATCGAAATAGACACCAAGTATCATATGCTTACCCATGAACAGGCCATCAATGATCTCGAAGAGGCCATGCATTCGTTCAAGAACGGATTTACCACAATTCGAATACCCCATGTATTGATCAAGCACTATCTGAAAGAAACAGTGCACAATATTTTGGGAATCATGGAAGGTCTTCGGGCCAATATCAAAGTAATCTAACAATCTTATGACTGCAGTAAAGAAGGTTTTGAAAACACCGCTACGAATTTCACTGGCCGTGTTGCTCATAGGCATGATGGCCAAAATCTTGCAATGGCCTTTTGCCAAGGAGACAATGCTCATAGGCTTTTTTGCCGTCGGCATTCTTTACGCCATAAGGTTCTATAAAAAGACAGAGAAACAATATATTGATTACGTCAAATTGATACTCGTTCTTTTTTGGACGACCAATGGACTGCTAAGAATACTCCACTTTCCGTATACCCTATTTTTTCAGATCGTAACCGCGATTACCTTCGTAATCTGGTTTATTATGGAGGGAACGGCCTATTTTATGGATGAGGACAGAAGATCCAAAAACACCCTGTCGCACATTTTATGGAATTGCACCTTGGTTCTAGGAACATTAGGGGTAATATGCGGAAGCCTGCTTAAAATATTGCATTGGGAATATTCAGTGCATTTATTGTCTCTAGGAATAACCATGGTCGCAGCCTATATTCTTAAAGATGTCTTATTACCGGGTTCAGCCAATGATGAAGAAGGCAACAACGAAGAATTTCAGTTGTAGAAATTCGTTTTAGAGGAAAGAAACACCGAAATCCATACCGTTTTTCAAAGGTTTTAGGCACCATTTCTTTTCCATTTATGCGATTACTTTTCACTTGATAGAAAGCTTATACAATTAATACGTATCTTATTTCTCGAAACAATACTTCAAAAATGAGAAATATAGATCGTAGAAATTGGCTGAGAACGGTCGGCCTTTCTGGAGGGTTTGCCTTGTTGGGAGGTTTCGAAAGCCTTGCCCTTGAGATTCCACAAAAAAGCGCAAAAGAAAAAGGTCCTGTTCGATTGAGTTCGAACGAGAACCCATATGGCCCTTCAAAACGTGTGCGTGAAGTCATTGCCAAAACCTTCGATGATGCCTGCCGATATCCCTTTGGGGCATTGTCAGATTTGGTTCCGTTGATTGCCGAAAAAGAAGGGGTCACAAAAGACCATATCGTCGTTACGGGAGGATCGACCGAAGGCTTGAAAGCCGTGGGATTGACCTATGGCCTGAATGGCGGTGAACTTATCGCAGCCGACCCTACCTTTCAAAGTATGCTCCGTTATGGGGAAACCTTCGGCGCCCATGTCCACCGCGTTCCCGTTGACGATAAAATGCAACATGACCTTGAAGCCATGTCGCGAAGAGTGAATAATAAGACCAGCCTTATTTTCATCTGCAATCCGAACAACCCTACAGGTACTTTATTGAACAAAGATGAATTGAAAGATTTCTGTACCTCTCATGACAATAAGGCCATGATATTCAGTGATGAGGCCTATTACGATTTCATTACGGAGCCCGATTATCCATCGATGGTCGAATTGGTCAAACAAGGGCGTAATGTTATCGTTTCGAAGACCTTTTCAAAGGTCTATGGCCTGGCAGGTATGCGAATCGGATATTTAGTGGCACGGCCCGACATTGCGACACGCTTAAAGGCCATTGTTATGGCCAACACCAACATATTGGCCATCGAGGCAGCCAAGGAAGCATTGCGTGACGATGAATTTTACAAATTCAGCATTCTTAAGAACAAGGAGGCAAAAGACATTATCTATGCTACTTTGGACAATTTGGAGCTTCCGTATATCCCTTCACACACTAATTTTGTATTCTTTAAAACAGGTAGGCCGATACAGGAAATAATCAAAGCCATGCAAAAAGAGGGGGTTCTTATTGGTAGGCCTTTTCCCCCATTATTGGATTGGGCACGTATCAGCACTGGAACTATCGAACAGGTGCGACAATTCTCCAATGCCTTGAAAAAAGTAATGGCCTAGGTGTTGATGACCAAACCGATTTTTGAGCGGTAAAACTGCATTTTAAGGGCCCTATCGCTTTGAAAAAGACATGTCATTTATCGATAAAGTGCCTTTTTTAAAGGTTTTGCGGATTTTCATATTTTTCACTTCACGGAGGATTCGGGGCACTTTGACCGACACAATGACAACATATCGAATTTTTGCCCCATACATGGGCATGAAAATCCTTTTGGGCACTTTTCAGGGTTTTATATATATGACATAAACCCATTTTTATGAAGGAAAAAACTACAATAAACGATTATTTGGTATATGCATTTTGCATATTCTGCTTTTTATGGGCACTGTATATTCTTTTTGTCGATTAGTCCCATGCTTAATTGGATACTGATAGGTGCACATTAGTTGATTTATTCGGATTCTTATCGTAATTTCTCTCCTTAATCCATATTAAAATGAGAAATCATCGTCGGGAATTCATCCTAAAAGCGGGCATTATCGCCACAACAACTGCATTTGCTCCAAATACTCTTTTTTGCGGTTCAAGGCCGCAAAAAGAAAAATTGGGGATTGCCCTGGTCGGACTCGGTTATTACAGCGCAGACCTACTGGCACCTGCCCTACTTTTGACACAGCACTGCGAATTAAAGGGTATTGTTACGGGAAGTCCGGAAAAAATCCCTGTTTGGAAAACTAAGTATGGTATTGCAGATAAAAACATCTACAACTATCAAAATTTTGACGAAATAGCCAACAACGTGGATATCGATGTGGTATACGTGGTACTTCCTCCATCGATGCATGCCGAGTACTCCATTCGGGCGGCAAAGGCCGGCAAACATGTATGGTGTGAAAAGCCTATGGCGCCTTCTGTCTCCGAGTGCGAGGCCATGATCAAGGCCTGTAACGACAACAAGGTAAAACTATCGATCGGCTACCGTTGTCAGCACGACCCCAATATTCAGGCATACATGAACGTTGTAAAGGAACAAAAGTTCGGAAAAGTAAGAATGGTAACCTCTGCCGCAGGTTATTTTGATGGTCGAACCACACACTGGAAGCAAAAAAAGGCCATGGGTGGCGGTGTTATGGGCGATATGGGGGTTTATGCCATTCAAGGGGCCCGATTGGCCACGGGGGAAGAACCCATTTCCGTGCTTGCCCAAACTTCTACAACGCGGCCTGAAATCTACCATGAGGTCGAAGAAACCGCCATGTTTCAATTAGAATTCCCTAGCGGCGCCCGTGCGGCCTGCCACACAAGCTATGGCATGCAAATGAATTATCTGAAGGTAACATACGAAAAAGGGTCACTTCAAATGGAACCCCATTCCTCTTACGGCGGCAACAACGGAAGCATGTCGGATGGTACCATTATCAATATTCCGCTCGAAAACCAACAGGCCAGACAAATGGACGACGATGCGCTGGCACTCAAAAACGGCGAGCCTATGATGGTACCTGGTGAAGAAGGTTTAAGGGATATTCGAGTGGTCGAGGCAATTTATAAGTCCGCGGCGCAGAACTGTCAAGTAAAAATCTAAATCAAATTGCAATTTCATAAGAAAAGGCCCATGCGATTGGTGCAGATAACCCATAAAGCAAAAGGTAGAAAAGTCGCGCTGGTTGAAGAGCCTGACCTAAGGTTGATTTCCGAATATGGCTCGGTGTACGAATTGGTAATCGAAGCCTTACGAATTGGTGGTGGCTTGAAGCAACTCATACTGAAAAATCTTTCCGAAGAGCTGCTTAACTATGATTCTATTTATGGGGGCCAATCAAATTGGAAGCTTCTGCCCGCCTTCGACCATCCTACCGACCCGACCAAATTGATGCTGTCGGGTACGGGTCTAACCCATAAGACAAGTGCTGAAAATCGACAAAAAATGCACCAGGCGGAAGCAGAACAAGAACTTACCGATAGTATGAAAATGTATTTATGGGGCGTGGAAGGCGGACAGGCCAAAAAAGGTGAGGTCGGTGCACAGCCCGAGTGGTTCTATAAAGGCAATGGAACGATTTTAAAGGCACACGGCGAGGTTTTGAGCATCCCCCATTTCGGGAATGATGGCGGCGAAGAACCCGAGGTTGCCGGAATCTATATCAACGATCTTAAGGGAAATCCTTGGCGAATCGGTTTTGCCACGGCCAATGAATTTTCGGATCATGTAATGGAGCGAAAGAACTACCTCTATTTGGCACCTTCGAAAATACGCAATTGTTCTTTGGGGCCAGAACTGGTATTGACCGACAGCTTCAAGGAAATCTCAGGGACGGTCAGTATCATCAGGGACAACAAGGTTTTGTGGGAGCAAGCTATCAATACCGGCGAAGCGAACATGTCGCACAACCTTGATAACCTCGAGTACCACCATTTCAAGTATGAAAACCATCGTATTTCAGGTTTGGGGCATATCCATTTCTTTGGTGCCGATGCGTTTAGCTTTGGGGAAAAGATCATACTTCAAGAAAATGATGTCATGACCGTTGAATGGAACGGAATGGGCAGGCCTTTGAAAAACATACTGAAAAGGCAAGAAAGGAGTGATTTTCAAATAAACACCTTCTTCTAAATTTTATACTACATTGGGCCGTTTTACGTTCTAATACTGTCATGCGAAGATTGCATTTTCTTTTTAAGGTTGTTCTGTTCGTTCTGTTGGTGCCAATCCACACAAATGGAAATACTTTAGGTTACAATGAAGCCTTTAACACGAACGAAACGATAGCCAAAACTGAAATAACCATTACTTATCCTAAAAACGGAACCGAATGGGAAGCTCCTGGTTTGGTTAAACTGGAATGGACGACCAAGAACATACCTGCCAACAAGACCATTATGTTCTATTTGTCAAAAGACGATATGGTCATTCAAGAACTGGGCATTTTCAAGAACAGTGGTTATGCCGAAAGTATAAAACTGGAACATTATCTTCAGCCTAGTGCGAACTACCGGGTTTTTGGCATCGAACTTTTTCCTGATGACAAGAACAACGTCGCGAAGAATGCCACCCCTTTATTTACGATTACCAAAAAACAACGGCAACCTAAACCCATCGCATCCGAAGAATCCAAAACACCTCCAACGGTTAGGGAAACCTTTGACGGACGAAAATTGAATTATGTGGAAGAAATGGAGGTACATAGCCCCAATATACATATCAATCTTTGGGATCACAGCAGAAAAGACGGTGATATCGTCTCTATTTATCTAAATGGTGAAGCCATAGTCTCCAAGTACACCTTACAATATCATAAAAAGAAAGTAGCGATTTCGTTAGACCCTTCCAAACCGAACGACCTCTTTCTTTATGCACATAACCTAGGTAAATTTCCACCCAATACGGTGTCGATTGAAATCGTTGATGGCAATAATGCGGAAAACGTTGTCTTAAACTCCGATCTCAAGAGCTGCGAGGCCGTGTTGATCAATGTAAAATAAGCGTGCTCCCAAACCGATGTTTTATTTTAGGTATGAAACGGAGCTGCTCTAAAATAATATTGGTACAATTGAAAGCCGTATTATTATAACGGACACCTCTTCAAACTGAAGATAAATTAGCATCACATTCTTCCAATTTTAACAAAAAATAGATCATAGGGCCAAAAACCTATTAATTTTTGTTAGGTAATCAATCGAAGCATTGCGTGAACTTTGTCGATGATTATTAACCCTTTATCGATCTATTATGAAAAATACTTTATCCTACAACCATATATTCGGATGTATTTTCGCCATTCTATCCTTTTCAATATATGGGCAATCCGCGCAGACAAGCAAGTTCGACAATTCTACTATTGCCTTGGCCCAGGCCACTGACAAACGCTTGAACAACTATTTAGAGCTTAAAAGGCTGGGCTATGAAAACAAAGCGATTTTCGAAGACCTCGGAAATGCCAGTTTTTTGGCTGAGAATTATGACGATGCCATTTTTTGGTACAAGAAGTTAAAAGCAATCAGTAAAGATGGAGAATTACCCGAAAGCTACCTCAAAAGATTCAAGTATGCTTCCCGAAAGTCGGATCCCGAATCGTCATCAACAGTTAACCTCGGTCATGACGAAATGGTCGCCATGGTCAAGGCCGATTATCAAATCGAAAAGAAAAGGCAAAGTAGGTTTAGAGATTTCGAGTTCACCCCTTCAGGCGAACTTATTACCGATGCCGTAAGGCCCATAGACCGCGGTCTAGAACCCTTAATGGAAGAGATTATGACCACCGAAAACGCTTATGTAGCACCTATCGCTGTTACCGACAATGGCAATACCGCCTACTTCAGCAAGGCCGTTTACCTAAAGCCTTTGTACGGTATTTTTTCGAAAAAGGAATTGGTGCATAAAATATTCAGGGCCGAAAAGGTAAACGGACAATGGCAAAATATAAAACAGCTCTCTCTTTGCCCCAAATATGCTTCGGCGAAACATCCAACAATTTCCAGTGATGGCAAGCGCTTGTTCTTTGCCTCCAACATGCCCGGAACATTTGGCAATTACGATATCTATGTCTCACACATCAAAAAAGACGGCACGGTCGGCGTCGCCATGAACTTGGGAGAAAAGATAAACACCAAAAAGAATGACCTTTATCCGAATCTTATGGCAAACAACACTTTATTCTTTGCCTCGGATGGTCATAAGGGATTCGGAGGCCTTGATGTGTACATGGCCCAAGTCGGTTCGAGCAGCGTTGATTGGTCGGTCAATCTTGGAAGCGATATCAATAGTAAGGATGATGATTTTTCAATTATCATTCAAAAAGGAGATAGAATAGGCTATGTAATGTCTAACCGAGGAAACGATAGAAACTCCGTGCAACATGTTGCCTTTTACTTCAACAATGAATACGACAGGCCTGTACGGAAAAAGGAGTACGACCTCTTTGATATTCTCAACAATACGGACAAAATCGATTATTCGACCACTGTTTTCGAAAATGAATAGAAGGCGACTTAACCAAAGAGGATTAAATGATCGAGCAAGTTTCTTCGACGGTAGTAAACGGGTTTTATCGACCACTATCCAACAAGAAATCTATATGAGGGGCACCGGAAAAAGAACAATGCTAATACCCCACTAAGATGAACACCAATAATACATTAATAATCAAGTCATGTCTCATGATCCTATTTTTTGGATTAACGGGCGCATATACCGTCCACGGACAGGAAGACAACACCGATTTAGATACCAAAGGCGCGTATCACAACCAATTGTTTTTCAATAGGTTCTTGATAAACCCGACATTTTCGCTGGTACGGGAAAATAAATCATATATCAATATTCTTCATAGAAATCAATATGCCACTTTCGAGGACAACAGTCAAAACTATTTTCTAGGTTTCAGCAACAAACTCAACGAACGCACCGCTCTAGGAATCAGCGTATATAGCCAATGGCTTGGGGTCGTTCAAGAATTTGGCTTTAATGCGAACTACGCCACTTCGGTTCAGTTGGGTTCGAACAGCAAACTCAGTTTTGGCACCAATGTTACCTATTTCAATGAAGGCCTTGACAAGAATCGTGTTATTGCAAATGAAGGAGACCAGGAAATCAATACCGCAAGAAAAGAGAGCAAATTGGCCATTCAACCCGGTATTACCCTCTCCTTGGGAAACTTTGATTTCGGACTATATGCCAAAGAGCTTTTGAAATACAATCAAACAACGAATGATTTTCTAACGAGCTTGAACGACAAAAGCATCAAGGCTTCCTTACAGTACACGCATTATTTCACTGCCCAAAGAGGCTTGTTCACCGATGCCCGGCTAATGCCTTTGGTACAACTGGGTAAAAATCCGGATGGAAGTGTGGATTATATGGGCTCGATATTGCTCGATCTGCCAAAATACGGTTGGCTGCAAAGCAATATCGATGACACCTATGGTATATCTATGGGCTTTGGGGTCAACCTTAACAAAAGAATGTCACTAGGGTATCTAATGGAAAAAGATATCAAAAAAGAAAACTCCGATCTAGGCTGGAACCATGAAGTATCCCTGGCTTATACCTTTCAGGACCGTAATGCCGAATTTGGTGTCTTGGCCGAAAATTCGGTTGACAACAAAATAGATGGTATAGTAAGAAATTATGAGGAGCAGATATTGAAACTTACCTCAGAGAATAAAAAATTGGCGGAAAACAACAACAGGTCTTCTTCTAAACGCCTAGAATCAAGGAAAAAGAATCGCTCGAACAAAGAGGTTTCGCCAGTAATTTCAGTTGCAGAAGATGCTTCTGGTTCAATAGCCCATGAGAATCGTTTGATCTTGGACGAGTTGATCTTACGACAAGACTCCGTCGAATCGGCCCTCACAGCGGCGTTTGAAAAACGCTTCGAAACGATAGTACGGTTATTAAGAAACGATCTCAAACAGAGTATCGATACGAAATCCAATAAATCAAATGCTTTTAAACATACCGTCATGGTCGCCGAAACAAAACCTGAACGGGCGAAAGCAGAGAGTACCAAAAAGAACGATAAGTTTTTGGACCTGCCCATAAAAGTGTTGGATCAATCACAAATTGTTGGCGTACCATCAGGTTATTATGTTATCGCGAACGTATACAAGACCAAAAAATACCTTACCGCCTTTATGGATGACTTGAGAAAACAAGGTTTGAACGCAAAGCAATTCTACAATAAAGAAAATGGACTGTATTATGTTTATTTGGCCGATTTCAATGCCAAAGAAGACGCTAGAATAGCATCGGTTACCGATCTAAACGGAAAATATCACGATGAAAAATGGATCATGGAGGTCAGTGACAACACGGCCATAGTCAATAATACATATCTTGATTGAAGGTTTCATCAATACTATTAAAAGTTAACAGTGGGTCCTGGTTTTTGTGGTTGGAAACTGGGTTAATTAATAGCGGGGCAATGCCCCGCTATTTAAATTTAAGATTGTTCTTTGAACATCTAAAACAAATCACAAGCATGCATTTGAACGAAAATACTTACTTTTGGTTCGGATGTGAATTTTTTTTTTCTATGTTTGGAAAAGATAAAAGCATAAAGAACTATTGTCGAACCCCCAAAACCCCACTACATGGAAACTTACCTACCCCACAACCACAACCATGAAAACAGTGCTATTTCCGTAGCAAAATTTCCCAGTATCGAAAAGGTCAAATACCGGCACTCTTTCTAAAGCTATTTGTACCTAGACCAATTTTTCTACATCGACATTTTCGGACAGCGCTAAAAAAGTTGTTTCATTATCGGGTAGACTAATACCCCATTGAATAAACTCCTTTTCAAGTTTTTCCGAATAACATTTTTAAAACCTGCACTCTATGGGCGTTGTAGCCCAAGGCTGCATGTCAAGTGTCATGTATTGATACAATTCAACTGAGACCTAAGAAGTCTGCAGTAAAAACCTACTTGTTACAACCAAGGTTGCCAAAGACCGTTTTGTCCTACTAGGCACCATCAAACCCAAATTAAAATGAACCATAATACCCCACTGAAGTTTATCGTAATCGATAATGATAGAAAACTACATGAAATCTATAGAAATTACTTTGAAAGCTATTTAGAGTATTCGTTAACAGCTATTTATACGACAGCTCAAGAGGCCTTATATGATTATGAACGAACATTCCCGGACGTTATTTTTTGCGAGGTGACACTTCCCGGCGTTGCCGGAATCGAGGCGATCAAACTTTTTAGAAAAAAAGACTCCGATGTAAAAGTCATAATGATGAGTACGAACAATGCATTTGAACTTGTAAAGAAAACGTTCAAAAATGGCGCCAACGGATTTATCACCAAGCCCATAAGTGAAAGAAGCCTGTACAATGCCCTCGATTCGATAAAAATCGAAGGAACTACGATCAGTAATGATATTGCAAGCAAAATAATCGCGAAGTTTCAAAGGAAATCACGCCATTTTTTTTCGGAAAGGGAAAATCAGGTTATCGATTATCTATGCCAAGGGGCCACTTATAAGACCATCGCCGAAAAATTATTCGTTACGGCCAGCGCAGTTAACTTTCATGTTCAGAATATCTATCTGAAGCTAGATGTAAACTCAAAATCGGAAGCCTTGACAAAGTTGCAAGAACTGGAACGAATATAACCCCTAGGATAAGATTCTTGACAATGACTAGAGTAGTTTGGGTCGGTATAAACCCATTGAACACCTAATTCACAAAATAATTTGTGTACATTGTGGCGCTTGAAATTGAAACGTGGTCATAAATCGTTCAATTTTATTGCCAACACCGAACTAAGTCATTATCCATTACCGAAATGAAAAAACTCATCTATACGATATTGGCCATTTTTGCAATATTGGCCATTGTTCTCGTATTCAATACGCTTATGCTGACATCAAGGCAAATAGCGCCGGAACCTCTTAAAAAACTTGATATTCCGGATAAGGTCTTGCAAAACCTGTCCAAATCAATTCAGTTCAAAACGATTTCCTATAACGAAGATGCCATACCCGATTCAACGGCTTTCAATGGTTTTCATGATTTTTTGATCGAGACGTTCCCGTTGACCCATGCATCTCTTTCTCTGGAAAAAATCAGCGGGTATAGTTTACTCTACAAATGGGAAGGAACGGATTCCGATAAAAAACCGATCATTTTGATGTCGCATCAAGACGTTGTCCCTGTGGACGAACCTACGCTGAAGGATTGGGAAGCAGGGCCGTTTACCGGAAAAATAACCGCGACGGATATTGTCGGTCGGGGAACCATGGATGATAAAAGCTCCCTAATGGGTGTAATGGAATCGGTCGAAAGACTTTTGAGCGAATCATTCGCACCGTCCCGAACAATTTATCTTGCATTTGGCCATGACGAAGAGGTCGGCGGTAAAAACGGTGCCGGTCAAATAGCGGAATACCTTGAGAAAAAAGGAGTCAAGGCCGCCATGACCTTGGATGAGGGAGGTTTTCTCGCGGAAGGCCTGGTACCCGGTGTCGATAACCCCGTTGCCATGGTCAATTTGGCCGAAAAAGGATTTGCCTCGTTCCGACTGATCGTCGAAACTACCGGAGGGCATAGTTCACAACCGCCGCGTGAGAACACCATCGGCATGTTGGCACAGGCGATCGTAGATCTTGAGAACAACCAATTACCCTACAAACTGGTGGAACCGATCAACTATCAATTCGAATATTTGGGTGCCGAACTACCCTTTTTCAAAAGGTTGGCCTTTGCCAATCCTTGGTTGTTGAAAACGCCTATTTTGGAAGCATTAAATGCCCACACGACTACGGCACCGACTATAGTGGAAGGCGGCGTAAAGAACAATGTTATTCCCACAGTGGCCGAGGCGACCATAAACTTTAGAATATTGCCCGGGGAAACCATTGAATCGGTGCAAAAACATATCGAAAAGACGATCAACGATAAAATCCGTGTGGAGCCCGTCGGGTTTTTGACCAATCCCTCGCCCGTTTCAAGTATCGACTCTGAAAACTTCAAAAATCTCGAAAAGACCATACGATCTGTTTTTCCAGATGCCATAGTAGTACCAGGACTAGTGGGCGGGGGTACCGATGCCCGATATTTTTATGGAATTTCTGATGATGTCTATCGGTTTTACCCTTTGCGGATCAATGAAGGTAATATGACAGGATTTCATGGTATCGATGAAAAAATCAATAAGGAAAACTATAAGGAAATCATTGCCTTTACCTACCACTTGATAAAAGCGTTCAACTAAACGCCACTATATTATCGGCTAAAATCCCGAACGGCCCTGACCAAAAATCTTCGGCCCTCGACCGCTTTATTGTAATGGTATGAGGCATTGCCATCACGAAACCGTAATAAGCGGGCCTGGTATTCATCATAATCCGTGGCGCTCCAATAAAGTCCACCATCGAATCTCCCGCTGTTGTCCGCCCCCGGTCCGATAGTTCGATACATGATCTGCAATTCTTCTAAGGTAGGCAACCGCCATCCTTCACCTAACTGCATATCGATTTTCATGGCATCTTGCCATGGCATCGGGCCGGCATCTTCTTGATGCGCTATCTTACCCGTTTTTCCGGAAGGAGCAATTTCGAACACGATTCCGCCATCATACGAATCCCCAATAGCCAATTTCGCAGTGGAACCTTCGTCGTCGGGGACAATCGTTTCGGCGGATGGCGAACCGACAGAATCTTGAGTGGCTATGGTATCGGAATTTATAACGGGCGGAGTCTCTTCTTTTGGGCCATTTCCAGATTTTGAGAAAAATAGAATAGCTGCAATACCAAGTGCCACAATTAACAAGCCGATGAAAATTCGTTTCCGTGGGGTACGGTTTTCTTCAATCAATACTCCACCATTATCATCAATGGAATTTCTAACAGATTCTTGTTCAAAATTAGTTCTTCGCTCCTCCTCTACTCCTTTTTGATATTCCGCTTCTTTTTTCGACCGTTCTTCGGTCGCCATACGTTGCGCCTCGATTTCTTGCCTTATTCTTTTCTCTTCCTCAACTTTTTTTGCTGCTTCGGCCTCCTGTTTTAATTTATGTTCCGCCGCTTCCATTCTAACCTTTTCATCACGGATACGCCGCTCCTCGGCCAATCGTTTGGCTTCCGCTTCCTTTTTAAAATCCATGGCCAACTGATCTTCTTTCTTTATAGTCGGAGGCTCTTTTTCTTGATTTCGGACCGAACTTGGCCCAGTTGTAATTCCGCCACCGAATTCAACAAAATGTTCAATATGTGATGCGACGTTTTTAAACACCTTATCCAAAGAATCCCAACTTTTAACGGGCTTCCCTCCTTCCGGCAAAACATGCAGTTCCTTAAAGCTAAAGTTGTATTCGTCGGACTCAAAATTGGTGTCCCACGGACAATCATCAAGAATTATAGGAATAATCTTTGCTTCGCCCGCTTTATAACGGTCTATCACCTGTTTGAATTCCAATTGCTTTACAAACTCTGAATGCATGAACGCATTGCTCAGCATCAAAAGAAAGACGTTCGTCTGGTCGATCCGTGATGCTTCGCGAGGTTGCCAAAGTTGATCGCAATGAATAGGGTCATCGTACCAAGTATGCACATTTTGGTCCTTTTCAAGAGATTTCAGACGATGTAAAAGCTGAAATACCAACGCCTCGTCCACTGAAGCGTAGATTGTATAAATATTTGATTTTTCGGCCATTGCAGTTACAATTTAGTAAATATCGAGGAAACTATAAACTACATAAAACCGTTTGAATTGCTAATCCTTAATTCGTAGTATGAACCATGGACTTGTACTTAAAATTTTGGACTTCGTACCTCAAGTTACCCCAACCACCCCTCGCGATCCAGACTGCGATACTGAATGGCCTCACCGATATGGTTGCCATTGACCTCATCAGAATTTTCTAGATCGGCGATCGTTCGCGCCACTTTTAAAATACGATCATAGGCCCGTGCCGAAAGGTTTAGGCGTTCCATGGCATTTTTGAGCATGGTTTTAGAGGCTTCGTCCAACCTGCAATATTCCCGTATCTGTTTGGTGTTCATTTGGGCGTTGTAATGCACGTTTTCCAGTTCGGCGAAGCGTTCGCTCTGTACGGCCCTTGCGGCACTCACCCGTTTTCTGATTTCAACACTGGATTCGCCTTTTCGATCATCGGATAGTTTCTCAAAAGGCACAGGGGTTACCTCGATATGAATGTCGATGCGATCCAACAAAGGCCCTGAGATCTTGCTCAGATACCGCTGCATCTCGGCCGGGGAAGAAGTTACAGGGGCATCGGGGTCGTTAAAATACCCCCCAGGACTGGGGTTCATACTCGCCACCAACATAAAACTACTGGGGTACGTAACTGTAAATCGTGCCCGCGAAATGGTAACTTCGCGGTCTTCCAAAGGTTGGCGCATCACTTCGAGCACCCCGCGTTTGAACTCGGGAAGTTCGTCCAAAAACAATACTCCATTATGCGAAAGTGAAATCTCCCCCGGTTGGGGATAGGCACCACCGCCGACCAAGGCGACATCTGAAATCGTATGATGCGGACTTCTAAAAGGTCTTTGGGTCATAAGCCCCATATTCTTTATTTTTCCGACCACACTATGGATTTTGGTGGTTTCCAAAGCCTCTTGCATGGTCATTGGAGGCAATATTGACGGCAAACGTTTGGCCAGCATCGTCTTTCCCGCACCCGGTGGGCCTATCAGAATGATATTATGTCCGCCTGCGGCCGCAATTTCCATACAACGTTTTATACTTTCCTGCCCCTTGACATCGGAAAAATCAAATTCGGGGAAATCAAGATTTTTGTAAAACTCCTTTTCGATATCAACTTCGGTAAGTTCCAAAGGTTCCCCTTTGTCAAAAAATGAAATCACTTCAGCTATGTTTTCTATTCCATAGACCTCAAGTCCGTCGACAATCGCGGCTTCCATGGCATTTTCCTTCGGAAGAATGAATCCCTTAAAACCTTCTTCTTTCGCCCTAATGGCGATCGGAAGGGCACCTTTGATAGGTTGCAGGCTCCCGTCCAACGAAAGCTCGCCCATAATGATGTACTTTTCGATGTTCTCGGATCGTATCTGCCCTGAGGCCGCCAAGATACCCAAGGCCAAGGTCAGGTCATACGCAGATCCTTCTTTTCTTAGATCGGCCGGTGCAAGGTTCAAAGTAATTTTCTTGCCTGGAATTCTGTATCCGTTGTTCAATAGGGCCGCCGCAATTCTGTAATTGCTCTCTTTTATGGCGTTATCGGGCAAGCCCACCAAATGATAGCCGACCCCGGTATCTACGTTCACCTCGACGGTAATGGTCGTTGCCTCGACACCGAAAACGGCGCTTCCGTAAACTTTTGTAAGCATTCTTGTTAGTGTTCTGTAGGCCTAAATGTAATCGTTTCGAAGAACTTTTAGAAATCCTACTCCACCATTATGGTTTCGCGCACCGAAATAGGCTTGCCATAGGTGGTAAATCCCTCAAGAACGATCTCATATTCCCCTGGCACATCCGAAGTGTAGAATTCATAGGATACAACATCATTTTGAATTACCAAATTCGGCTCCCAGAACAATTGATATCTGAAATCAGGAACACGTTCAAAGTTTTTGTCGCCCTCGGCGCCATATCGTTGTTGATAATAATTCTTTTTGGCCGCAGGTAGTTTCAATTCTTTTCGGGCCATATTCGCGTCTTCCGTTCGTTCCAAGTAATCGCCGTCATTGGTTTCTATGACCACCATACCATGGTATTTGTTGGATCCCATCATCAACGGGTCTCTCAAAATATTCAACCTTTTGATCGTTCTAGCATTGTAATCCAATAATTTTCCATGATCTGGCACGAATACCCCGTCGACCAAAACCAACGGGGGGTCGCTCGCGTATTGTTCGTCATATGGTTCCAAATCTTCTTTCACCCAAAAGGTATATTCGCCATTATCCAATTTGGTCACCCAAACATTGGGCACTACCTCGACCAATGTCTCACGCAACGTATTGAAGCGTGTAAACTCATCCAAATTTACCACAACGGGCACCCCGCCATCAAACGGATCTTTTTCATCGATTGCCAAAATGGAATCTGGCTTTACGCCATAATACGCATTTTCAATCTGATTGTACACACTACGGCTGACAATGGCATCGCTCATTTCTTTTGAAATGCTAAAATTTCCGAAGTTCAATCCTTTATATTCTATGCCGGGTTTATCGAGAAATTGAACGACATAATTTTCAGGGCTATTGTCTATTAGTTGTGCGACCATGGTATCAATGTCGTATTCTTTACGGATGTAGGTATAAAAATTGCCATCATCATCGGTAATCGCCGATCGCAGTTGAAAATCCGTTCCGGGAATGGATATGACGACCGTTTTACCAGCGACAGGAAGTCCACCCTCCCTCGTTCTGACATTTCCGTAGAAAAGCTCGCCACGCTGTTCAGGAAGAGCAATGGAATCGTTCACCGCCTTTGTAATCGACTTGGCCGCTGACAAAAAGGTATTTGAAAAATCATAGGCATCCAATCGCCCATTTTTGTCAAATTCATCGATCCGTCGAACACTTATCGAATAATTTCCGTAACCCAGAGGCCCCTTGAAATTACGAGGTGTAAGGGAGACTTTTTTTCGCTGTCCATACTTTTGGTTGTCCGTAATCAACACCAAGGTGCCGTCATCCTTCTTTCCTTTGTTTACGGTTTCAGGCCCTTTTTGCCCGATTTCCAAATCTTGGCCTTCTTGCAAATCTTCTTTACCCGATGTTATCGCCTCTTGATCCGACCGATACGGATTGATTATCGTTATATCATCTTGAAACAACTGATCTTGACCCGCATTTTTCATCCACTGCGTATAGGCTATCAACTTATAATTTCCGGAAGGAATCGATACGGGAATGAAAAAATCACCTTGCGCCCGACCTGCCTCCAACCTGACCTTTTGGGTAATTCGCGTAGTTAGGTCAGAGTCCACTAGCTCGATATACGCCATTCGACTTATGTTGCTAAGCCGATTGGTCTGGGCATTTATACAATAGACGCTGTAATAAACGTATTCACCCGGAAACAACAGATTGGTGTTATAATGAACGTATATCTTTTCCAATGGCAACTGTTGTAATTGTTCCAATTCTGTTTGGTTCTTTACCACATATTGCGCATTCACGAACGCTACATGCACACAGAACAACAGACCGATAATCGCTATGCTATTTTTCATTTTCATCTATATTTTATTCTATCCAAAAATCCGGCACTTCACTCTCGCCCAATTCAGTACAATCACCACAGGCCCTATAGGTTACCAAATAGGGACCGGGACAAGCACCAATATTTTCATCATTCAGGCCATAGTACGCTATCAAACCACCCGCATTTACCGCCTCGACAATCGACAAAGGACAAGGGTTGGCAACCTCTCCTGTAAAGCAATAAGAAACGTGCTCCAAAGGAGCAGAGGTAACAAAACATGCCACCGGATAATCGGGCAAAGGCTCGTTCGGAAAAAAATCCTCATAGTTGAAGAAAATTCTTTTTTCGTCGACCGATGCCACCTCAAAATACCCCAAAACTTTTTTTTCATCATCTCCTACAATGCTAATATTTCCATCAAGGAACCCTGGCTGCACATCTGAAAATATGCTTTCAGAAGCCGAGAAATCATTCAGGGCCTGATAATAACCATATGCCTCTTGTGTCTGAACATACTGCCTTACCAATATGCTATACCGATGGGTGATGATAAAGTTGTTTCTATCTATAAATCGAATCGGGAAATGCGCAATGGAATTTTCTCGAAACTCGACCGTAGAACCCTGAATAATATCGGTAGAACCGACGGTATTGTAGCAAACCTTGCCTTCGCTTTCATCGCGTTCTATAATTTCAAGGTCATAGGTGATCTGAGGTAAGGCACAGGGGTCATAATTAGTTAGTTTAAAGTCTTCAGGTTTCCATTCAGGGGCAATGATTTTATAGGTTTCGTCATAGGTGTACCGATAGTACTTGGCATCGGTATCATTTCCACGGCCATCGACATAAAGCGTAAGGCCTTCAACTCCCTCAGCATTGCGATTGCGTTCAGCGCGCACGTCTTCGAGAACTGCGGTCGATGTAAAACGTTCGGGGCGCGAGCGATAATTGGTCCCATCTTGGGTATCGATATTCAGTGTATACTCGATACCGTTTTGAGCTGCAAAATCGCTTGTCGATATATAAAGTCCGGGCTGGGCTTCTGAAAATGGATAGTTGTTACCTAGATTATCGACAATACTTACACTTGCGTTTTGCTCGTAGGTAATAAGGGTATCGATCGGCCGCATTGGGGTGTTGGGGTCATAAGGGGGTATGCCCAGTTTGTTGACACTTTCAAGGTCCAACGAACGGGTGATCAAAATCTGATGCCGCTTCAATTCATCGGTCAATGTTGCCTGTACGACCAGAATATTCTGTGAGTCGCCGACTTCTTGACCTATATCAAATGGCTCAATGCAGGCTGACATTAAAAAAAGTAAAAAAATTAAATAATGATTCTTTTTCATAATACTATTTATTCCGTCCAAAAATCGGGTACTATATTACTTCCCAGCTTTGTACAATCACCACAAGGACTCGGCAATGTAAAATAGGGTCCGGGCTGATCGGCCGACCCGTTTTCATTTACCGAATGAAAAACGACATTACCGGCCAAAATGGCCTCGATCAAGGGTGATTCACATGCCCCGTCACATACCCTAAAATCAGCACAGTGGTACCCAAAGGAGTACAATTGAGGATTGCCCGGAGTTGCACAATTCACAACATAGGGCGGCAATTCTTCACCGGGAAACAGATCGTCATAGTTAAAATATTCTCTCCTTTCTTCTACCGCCGCAACTTCAAAATAGCCCAGCACCTTTTCGCTCTCATCGCTAATCGAACGTACATTACCTTCTAAAAAACCGGGTTGTATCTGTGAAAAAATATTGTCAGAGGAAGAAAAATCACCCAATCGCTCATAATAAGAATGCGCATCTTGTGTTTGCGAAAACTGTCTAACCAAAATACTATACCGATGAGACATGATATAATTATCCCGTCCAATAAAACGGATATTGAAATCATTCACCTTGTTTTCGGTCAATCCCACCGTCGAGGTTTGTATCACGGCATTTGAAGTTGCCGAACCATAACAGACCTTTCTTTCTTCGGTCTGTACCTTGATATCGACTTGATAGGGAATCGTATCGCAAGGAATGTAATGTACCACTTCAAACTCGAAGGGATCCCAGTTAGGGGCAACGATCTTATAGGTTTCCTCGTATTCGAATCGAAAATAATTGGGTGTCTCCGAAGGCAAAGCGTTGTCCAACAAAATACTAACGCCCTCTTCCCCCTTATCGTTAAATAGTCTTTTTGCTTCAATATTGTCAATTGGTACGTTTTCGGGTGTCGTCACGGTAGCCGAACGATACGCCTTGCCATCTGCGGTCTGAACATCAAGGGTATAGTCGGTCCCCTGTCGTGCCGCAAATGGGGTTTCGGATAAATATATACCCGGTTCGGTTTCCTCAAAACGGTACGAAGTACCCGAATTATCGGTAATTGATACAAGTGCACCTTGCTCTGCTTCAGGTCCATCAGCTTCAAAGGGGTATGTTCGAAATAAAGAAACGCGGTGCCGATCGAACTCCGTGGTCAGCAAGGCATCGACCACCAGGGCATTGCCAAAGGACTCCGTTTTGGCATCGAAGGGTTCGACACACCCAACATAACAACCTACGACCACAAAAAAGGCCAAGACCCGTCTTATTATTTTATGTGATACAAGCACCTTTTTATTTGATATTAAAACTTGAAGTTATAGGTTATCGAAGGTATCGGAACGGCGAATATTGAGCTCTTCAAGGCCTTGACCTCGCCATTATCGGTAACAAAAAAAACGGAGTACGGATTGTTTCTGCCCAGAACATTATATACGGAAATCGTCCAGAAACTATGCGCGAACTTTTTGATCCTATGATTGCCTTCTATATTGATGCCCAAATCAAGCCTGTAATAATCGGGAATGCGGAACTCGTTTCGATTACTGTAATAAACGTACTCCGCATTGTTGAACTGATACGAACCAATGGGATAGGTTACCGGACGCCCAGTTTGGTAAACGAAGTTCGCCGAGACACTATAGCGTCTGGTAAATTTGTAGTTGGCGATCAAACTAATATCATGGGGCTTATCGTAATTGGATGGAAAGTACTTGCCATTATTGATTCTTTCCTCACCGAACTGGCTATCGAATTTTATGAGGGACCTTGAATAAGTATACCCCAACCATCCGTTCAGCCTCCCCCTGTTCTTGCGCAACAAAAGCTCAACACCATACGATTGTCCCTCGCCCTGCAATACCTCGGTTTCTATGGTCTCGTTCAATAAAAGCTGTGCCCCGGTCTTAAAATCGAGTACATCTTTTGAAGTCTTGAAATAACCTTCGAGACTGAGTTCATATTCGTTCTCTTTCAAATTTTGATATAACCCCAGAGAATATTGATTGCCCTGCTGGGGTCTGATATTGGTATCGGAAAGCTTCCAGGTATCGATGGGCGATACCGTGGTATTGTTTGACAATGTATGGATGAACTGATACCCATTGTTGAAACTTGCCTTCAACGAAAGGTCCGGCAGCAAGAAATATCGCGCCGAAACCCTAACTTCTGGTCCTCCGTAAGTTTTGATGATTTCATAATCTCCATATTGCACCGAATCGATTCTCGACCCCTCATTTCTGGGAACATCTTGTTCGTAAATCCGTTGTTCAGATTCGCCCAGTGCCGCATAGAATGAGTATCTCAGGCCCAAATCGACCAAGAATCTATCGCTTACCTTGAACTCGTCCGAAACAAAAATACCCGATTCGAAAGCCCTTTCTTTTGGAATCGAAATGCGCTGGACTATCGATTCACCGCCTTCGGGCGAAATTTTACCCGGATTGGCTCCATAAATTTTTCCCGACAACCCATAGGTGAGCGTGTGCCTATCGTTCAAAAAGTAATTCAACTTTAGTTTTAAACCGGTCTCATTGATATCGTAGCCTAGGTTAAAATCATTGTTGGACTCCCCATCATAGTCGATTCCGAATTCATAGCGACTGTTGGCAACGATCAAACTGCCTGTATTTCTATCGTTGAACTTTTTGTCCCATCGCAACGAAAATCCACGATTACTATAATTATAAAGCGAATCTGAAGTTATACTGAAACCGTCATGACTATAATACCCGGTAACACGCAGGTCGTTGCGCTCGTTGAACTTATGATTATATTTCACGATACCGTCATAGAACGAGGCCGAACTATTCCTTAGCGATTCTTCATCGAGTGATCTCAATATCCAATCTGAATAGGCCCCACGGCCGCCTACTATCAATGACGACTTTTCTTTTACAATCGGAATCTCTAAGGCAAGATTTGCGGTCACAGGCCCTATCGAGGCTTCCCCCGAGAACTTCTCGACATTGCCGTCTTTCGTCTCGATATCGAAAACCGACGACAACCTTCCACCGTACTCGGCAGGTATGTTACCTTTAAAAATTTCTACCCCTTTTGTGGTAAAAGGATTCAAGGCCTGAAAAATACCGAAGAAATGTGAAGGGTTATAGATTACCGCATTATCCAAAAGAATCAGATTCTGATCGGTCTTACCGCCCCTTACGTTGAAACCCACGGCACCTTCTCCGGCCGATGTAATTCCCGGTAGTGATTTTGCCACTTGAAGAATGTCCCTTTCTCCTAGAACTAGGGGAATATTCTTAGATTCTTCTGATTCTATTTGGGTGGTACCTGTGGTGGCCTCCTCGACATTTCTTGCGGCATCTGCCTGAACTACAACTTCTTCAAGCATTTCCAAGCTTTCCGAAAGTTCAAAATCGAGCGTACCGTCATTGTAAATAATAACTTCACGTTCAGCTCCTTGAATACCCATTGCCCTGGCCTGGATCAAATTTTGACCGGGTGCGAGCTCAAGTCTATAATAGCCGTTTTCGTCAGTTACCGTGCCGGTACCCTTGCCTTTTACCAGCAACGACAGGTCGGGTATGGGTTCTCCGTTTTGTTTGCGAACATAACCTTGTAAAGTGAACCGATTCTTATTGGTGCCTGCATCGGCCTTGCCAATGCGAACGGTCTCTAAGGAAGCTGGCCTTGCCGTATTGCCCAAATCATAAAAAACGGGGGTTATTACCTGAGTTGTAATTTCATTGCCCTCTACAATTGTATCTTCTTTATCCTCATTGAAAAAACCATTGGGAAGTTCATCATAAATGATATTATTCTTTGTCAGGATGATTTTTTTATCATTGAGTATATAAAAATTAAGGGCAGTATCATCAAAAGCATTCTCTAATATGGTCTTTACGGATTCATTTTCATACGATCCCGAAACCAGTCCATCGCCCAACCATGCTTCGGCGAAGTAAAATCTATAGTCCGTCAACCCCTCGATTTGCACCAATACATCCTTTATCGTACTATTTTCAAAGGTTAAGGAGATTTGCTGTACGGATGACGGAATCGAGTCGTTCTGCGCAAATGTTTGTTTTATGCAAAAGGTAATCAAAGCCAATACAAGCGCGACTGTCAAGTAGTTTTTCTTCATGAGTATGTCCATAAGATTATTCATTCAGCCCATAAAGCTGAATACCAAATGAATACCGACAACGATAATCGGGCTACTTTAAAATCGAGCAATACAAAGAATATTTGACTAGCTATCAATATCTCTTTTGGTTTCTAAAGCTACGCAATTTTCATAATCCGCCAACTATCGTAACAAGCCAGATATAAAATTGACTTTAATCATTATGTTATAAATATTGGTTTTTACGTCAAAAAATGTTTGTTTTATAACCCAATTCAAATGATTTTTGTACTTTCTGCTACTTTAACAAAAAACCTAATGAACATTATTATGAAAAAAAGCATTTTTAAAAGTACCCTCCCCATTTTGATGACCGCACTTGTTTTTGTCTCCTGTTCGAAAGAGTCAGATCTTGAAGGCAGTACTGAACAGGTGGTCGGGGTAAGTGCCAAGGCCTCGGTTAAAAAAAGCCACCAAGAAGCCGTCAAGTTGACTTCGAAAATTTCAAAGAGTACCTTTTCCCACGATTTTAATCCGGCCAAAGCGAAACTGGTTCAACCAAGCGAATGTGGGCTAACAGAATTTGATTATGCCGTATTTGAGGCGTTTAATAATCTAGACCCTTTGGCAAGGGAATGGTTCGATTTTTATGCCGCCGTAAACTTTGGAACTACAATAATCGATGACGATGCCCAGTACTTTGGCGATAGGGGGCAGTATACGAACCTTGTAAACAAGATTACCCGTAATCTTGAAAATTTCTGGAATATGCCCAATGAGGTCACCGTTAGGGGCGAGCACAACATGACCTTGACGGATCCCGATAAAATTGCCGAATCATTAATCGTAATCTATGGCCTCGACCCCTCATTGGCTGTAGCCTATGCCGATTTTTTGGTCAATTACGTGAATTTGGAAAGCAATATTCTTGAAAATCCACTTATTTCTGCGGACGGATTCGCGATAGCCTTGGACGGCATACTTGGACAAGGCGATTTAATCGTGATCGGGGACGGAATCATCGATCTGGCATCGTCGGCGGGTATCGACGCCAAGATTGCTTGGAACGGAATCATGGCACATGAATGGGGACATCAGCTACAATTTAACAAACGTGGCGCTTGGGAGTATCCGGGAGTGGATCTTAGCGATGAAGCCGAGGATACCAGGTCGACCGAATTGGAAGCCGATTTTATTACTGGGTACTTTTTGACCCATAAAAGAGGGGGTACGTACAACTGGTGGAGAGCCGAGGAATTTCTTAACCTATTTTTTGGAATTGGGGACTGTGCATTCACAAACCCGGGTCACCATGGCACTCCCATTCAACGCGAGGCTGCCGCTTATCAAGGATATCTACTTGCTAAAAGTGCTCAAGAAAATGGTAAGATTCTCAGTGCAGATGAAGTACATAATGCCTTTATTCAAAAACTAGGCACCATTATTGAAAGTGGCCCGGTAATCGAGCCCGAAACGAATTTTCAATAAATTTTTCAATAACAATATCTTGAAAAGTAAGACCGTCACTTGACGGTCTTATTTTTTTTACCAGTTCTATTTTGTGCCAAGTCTTGATACTTCAAAAGTCCGGCACTCAACCAGGTACGGTATGTATCAGCGTCAACTTGTTGGATGGGACCGTTCAAAACTTCTAGATCTGGAGATAACAGCACATAGTAGGGCTGAGAGGCCGAATTGAAGTTCAATGTCTGAAAAGTGCCCCACTTCTGCCCTACGGTCTCAATGGTCTTCACCCTGCCCGATTCGAATTTAAAGTCAAATTGTTCCTCTTGGGGCAATTCCTTGCGATCGTCGATGTAAAGTGAAATCAATATATAATCATTTTTCAGGATGGGGTAAATAGCGGGCTCGCTCCACACGTTTTCCTCCATCTTTCTGCAGTTCACGCATGCCCATCCGGTAAAGTCCAACAAAATGGGTTTATTGACCGATTTGGCATGGGCCACCCCGCTATCGAAGTCCTTAAAACAATCGATTCCCAAAGGGCAGTCGCTTTCGGTTTCCTTGATGCTATAGAAATCCGGGGGTGGAAACCCGCTCAACAACTTTAAATTGGTCATGTTCATCATTCCCAATATCAAATAAACAGCGAAGGCCCCGCTGATTACTCCCGTTATTTTTCTTCCGAACGAAAGCTTTTGTTTCGGTCCGTCGTGGGAAAATCCAAAAATTCCGAAAAGATATAGGGTCAATAGAACGGCAAGGATTATCCATAACGCAAGAAAAATTTCCCGTTTTAAAAGTCCCCAATTACCGACAAGATCGGCATTGGACAAGAACTTTAGGGCAAGCCCCAGTTCAAGAAAGCCCAAAACGACTTTTACCGTAGTCATCCATCCGCCCGACTTCGGCAATGAATTCAACCAAGTCGGAAACAATGCAAAAAGGGCGAACGGAAGCGCCAGGGCCACCCCGAAACCTGTCATTCCGGCGGATAGGTTCGTAGCAACATCGCCCTGTGCCAGGGTCGTACTTCCCAAAAGTCCGCCTAGAATGGGTCCCGTACACGAAAATGATACGATCGCCAAGGTAACCGCCATAAAAAAGATGCCGATCACTCCGCCAACGTTGCTCGATGCGGCATCCATTTTATTGGCCCAAGAACTGGGCAAGGTCAATTCATAATAGCCAAAAAAAGAAAAAGCGAAAAAGACGAAAATCAAGAAGAAAGCGACGTTCAACCAAACATTGGTCGCAATGGTATTCAATATCTGCGAGTCTACCGAATCGAAAAGGTGAAATGGCAAGCTCAGTAGAAAATAGATCAGTACGATGAAAAAACCATATAACAATGCATTGGCGACACCTTTGGATCTCTTTGCCGAATGTTTTGTAAAAAAAGAGACCGTCAAAGGAATCATGGGAAACACACAGGGCGTCAAGAGGGCTATCAAACCGCCTAAAAAGCCCAGACCGAAAATAGTCCAAAGACCGGATTTCGACTCCAGGGCCTTATCGACCGAATTGGTCAATAATTCGTTATTCTTTAGATTAAGTTTTAATGCGGATGATAAGGCCAAGCTCCGTTCGTCGACCGTTTTTTCTTCTTTTACGACCGCGGTACCATTCAAGGGAAAATTGAAATCCTTTTCAACCATAATACACACCTCCTTGCACACTTGGTAAGAAAGGTTCACATCAATTTGTTGAACTTCTGAATTTAAGAGTTTTACCTTCTGGGTGAAAATGGCCTCTTTCTTAAAAAACACCTCTTCCAACTCAAAAGCTTCTACATATTCAGATTGGGTTTCACTCTCCTTTGTTTTGCCTATCAATTCGTAATCAATACCCGCTCTCGGATACGAAAATACGCTTGGCAAGGATCCACCTTCAGGCGTGTTTTGTGAATATACATGCCAATCATTGGCAATTTTACCAACCATGAGAAGTTCGTATTCCGTATCAGAAATTTTGTTCAGCTCTTGGGACCAAACAACCGGATTGTCATCGTCTTGCGCGTTACTTGTCCATACAATGTTCAGAACCAGTAATAGAAATAGAACCAAGTTGTTTATTTTGTCCATGTAACCTTGACTATTTTGTTGGTGGCCTCGGTAATTTTGAAACGCTCGTCAGGTCTCCGCCCGATCACCCACACAATTTTGTCATCGGAGCACAAAAGCCATTGTCGTTGTTTTGAAATCACATCTACCTTTTCGTCCTTAAAGAATTTGGAGAGTTTTTTCTTGCCCTGCATGCCCAAGGGATAAAAGTAGTCGCCTTTTTTCCATTTCCTTAAACTCAACGGATACTTTAACGTTTCTTTATCTACAAATAGTACATTTTTGCCCTGCCCATCGATTTTCGGTACTTCTTGGAAATTTAGCGCTATGGGATGCTCTATTTCGGTTTTGTTTTCATCGATGGTAAAAACCCCTTCATCGCGGGACAATAGCTTCGATAACAGCAAAAACTCACGATCTTTTACCAGCCGGTGGGTCTTGGAATGAATTTCCTTGCCACTGGAAGCCGACAACAAGTGCGCAACGTCATTCCACTCGGTAAAGCCGTAATCATTGAAAAGACCATATAAATAGGCTTTTAAGGGATGTAAACGTTTCAAAGCGCTAACGTCGATTTTGACTACCTCACCTTCATTGGAAAAAATGTCCGCTTGAATCTTTTGAATATGTTGGGCCGCTATTTTCGAAGTTCCTACCAATCGTTCTTGAGTGGCCTTGAAGTTGTGCAGAAAGGTAGGGTGCAATTCTTTCAATAAGGGAACGATATTATGGCGGATTTTGTTGCGCAAATACTTGGTCTCACTATTACTACCATCCTCTCTCCATTGAATACCTTCAGCAATGGCATAGGCTTTTATATCGTCTCTCGAAAAGGGCAATAACGGTCTTGAAATGGTTGGTGTTTTCTCGGGAATTCCGGTAAGCCCCTCGATTCCGGTTCCCCGAGAAAGATTGATCAAAAAAGTTTCCAGATTATCATCGGCGTGATGTGCGGTCATCAGGGTAGCCAGGTCATTTTCTTCCATGATTTTAGCGAACCAATGATAGCGCAGTTCTCGTGTTGCCACCTGAACCGATAATTTATTATTATTCATATAACCAACTGTATCAAAATGGGTTACATAAATATTCTTATTCAATTTTTCGGCCAAGTACATTACCGATTGTTCATCTTGGTCGCTTTCGCTTCCGCGTAATTGAAAATTACAATGGGCCAAAGAAAAATGTAATCCCGCGGCGTGGCATAAATGGGTCAGCACAACACTGTCCAATCCTCCGCTACAGGCCAATAAAGAATGTTGGACAAAGAGGTGTGGGAATTTGTTTTCGATATGTTCCTTAAAATCTTGGAGCATGCCACAAAAGTAGTTAAAGTAGCCTGCGCAACCAATTGCCAATGGTCTGCAGCATGGTTGCACTGCAAATATCATGGTGAAGTTCGTGATACCCGCCTTCAAACAAATTCAAGGTTGTTTTGTTCGAGTTATTATGAAATGCCTCGGTGCCCTTATGATCGATAATCGGATCGCCCGTTCCATGCAATAACAATGTCGGTACTTTCAATCTGTAGGCATTTTTAATGGCCCACTCACCTGCATCCATAATGGGGAACGAAAACATGGGGCTCACCAAGTCATGGATCAAGGGATCCTTAACATATTTGACGACTTCTTCGGGAATTCTTGAGATACCCTTGGGGTCAAGCCCCGAAGGCAAGGTGACCGAAGGGAGCACATGCAATAGAAACTTCCCAATGAACATTTTCCATTTAGGTGGTTCAAATGCCAATCGGAGATACGGACTACTGGCTATAACGCCTTTGATCTCATTTTCAAACCGAAGTACATGGTTCAAAACCAAATTTCCGCCCATACTGTGGCCATACAGAAATATAGGAAGTGTAGCAAATTCACTTCGCGCTTTTTCAATAATGCTTTCAAGAAGATCCATTAAAGCTTCGTAATTCGGGCAATGCCCTCTTTTTCCGCCCGATCTGCCATGTCCGAAGTTGTCATATAGATAGACCGCCAGACCATTTTCGGTCAGCATGGGAACGACATTTTCAAAATAACGGCCCGAATGTTCGCCAAAACCGTGCACCAAAACTATCGCCCCCTTGATTTCGGCCGGCACTATCTTCAATCCGTAAATCTTGGTACCATGTGATGTTATTTCAAATTCGGTTTTTTGCACTTTACAATATGATGTGTTGAAACTCGGCTAATTCTGTTTTGGCTTGTTGCGGCAAAGATACGTTTTAAAGCAAGTAACTGTTCGAACGCTAAAGCTACCCCTCAAGGACCTCGCGCATCGCCTTGGCCTTCAGCAGGCATTCCTCATACTCCTTATCAGGAATTGCCTTGGCCGTTATCGCACCTCCCACCGCATAAGAAACATAGTTTTTCGAACTGTTGTAGAGAATACTTCGAATGACCACGTTGAAATCGAAATTACCGGAGGGTTCAAAATAGCCCACGGCACCACTATAAAGCCCTCGCCTGAATGCCTCCAATTCTTCAATGATTTTCATGGCCGAGATCTTGGGCGCACCGGTCATACTGCCCATCGGAAAGGTTTCCCTTATCAATTCCACCGGGTTCTTGCCCTTTTCGACCACTGCGCTGACCGTTGAGATCATTTGGTGCACTTGTTCGAAAGTATATACCTTGCAAAGTTCAACGACATGAACGCTTCCCTTTACGGCACTTTTCGACAGGTCATTGCGAACCAGGTCAACGATCATGATATTCTCCGCTCTTTCCTTTGGGTCATTGGCCAATCTGTGCTTTGAAGCCCTATCTTTGACCGGATCCCGAAATCTTTTGGCGGTACCCTTTATCGGTTGCGAGATCAGTTTTGTGCCGATCTTCTTCAAATAGCGCTCGGGAGAGGCCGATATGAGGTATTTGTCATTCAATTTCAAAAACGTGGCAAAGGGCGCCCTTGAAACGGCATTCAATTTGGCAAACAGTTTTATGGGGTCGACCTGGATGTCCTCGGCATAGAATTCTTGGCAAAAATTGGCTTCGTAGATATCCCCACGGTGTATATGTTCCAACATTTTTTGCACTTGTCGGTAATATTCATCCTTGAAAATCCGCATTTTGATGCGAATATTCTTTTCTTCGGATATTTCGTCTTTTTTACAGATGTTTTGGCAAAGCAATGCAAAATCAGAATCGATTTCATCATCGACCATTTTCAGATAATGGAATTCGACCTGATTACCAATAATCCGGATCATCTTTTTTGGCTGGAAGAAAAACAAATCAGGAAAATGCAGGCCATCGAAGTTATTGGATCCCAGACTTTCTATATCGTTCTTTAAGTCATAGGCCAAATAGCCGAATATCCAATCTTGGGCCAGGTGCTGATATTCTTGTAGCCCGTCGAAGGCCTCTTGGGTATCGGTCAAAATCGAGGTCAATGCATCGACGGCCAACAAGGCATCGAATGAACCGTACCTGTCTTGAACTCCGTTACCTTCGAACCAAACGACCTCTTCGAATTGTCGTGCCCAATGCAAAAGCGCTTCCTTGAATTTTGGAATATCGGAAACTACAAAAGCAACTATTTTCCGCAAGAGATTAATTTATAAGGCGTTCAAGAATTCGTCAAGTGCTTTCCGATGCGATTCGGCCAAATCTTCATCTAAAATTCCTTTGGCAACATCGAAATTCTCATTGAAAGAGGGCAAGGAAAAAGTTGCGACCACCTCGGCTCCAAAACGAGGAAGCATATTTTTTACCACTTCAAGCGAACTCATACCACCTCTTTTGCCACCCGAGGTCGACATTAATAAGACCTTGGTACTTTCTAAAAACTTACGGTCTACCCTTGACAACCAATCCAACAGGTTCTTGAAATATGCCGACGGGTTGCCATTGTGCTCATTGACCGAAAGTATGAGTGCATCAACATTTTGAATATCGTTCTTAAGTTCGACCAACGAATTTGAATAACCGTTTTCCCGTTCATAATCTTCACTGAACATCGGAAAGGGGTAATCGACCATGTTCAATGTTCGAATCTCATGCCCCGAAACCAACGCTATTGTATGGTGGACCAATTTAAGATTGATCGATGTGGAGGAGTTACTTCCGGCAAATGCCAATATAGCCGCCATATTTGCGTTTTTAGTTTTGTCGCTAAAATACCCCAAATGCAATCGATTTGCACAAATTTTGTCTAATTTTGCCCGGTAAAACAACCGAATAGCCTATTATACAGGTATATAGGGGTGTGCAAAGAAAAATAAAGTTTAAGTGGAAAAGAAAAAGGCGAGACTTTACTTTATAGATGCCATGCGAGCATGGGCCATCCTTATGATGTTGCAGGGGCATTTTATAGACGGATTGCTCGATAATGCCTTTCGCGACAATTTGAGTGCCGTGTATGGCATTTGGAAATATTTCAGGGGTATTACCGCACCTGTTTTCTTTACCGTTTCCGGATTTATCTTTACCTATCTTTTGATTCGTGTCCCTCAAACGGGCTTGGAAAATCCGCGGGTCAAAAAAGGCCTAAAACGCGGACTCCAACTTCTGTTGATAGGATACCTGCTTCGCTTGAACCTTTTTGGACTCCTTAAAGGTCAAATCTACAATGCTTTTTACTTGGTAGACGTGTTGCATTGTATCGGCCTTTCGATATTAGGAATCATCGGGATCTATTTGTTGACACAGCAGCGAGGGAAATTTTTGTTTCCGTTCACTTTGGTCAGTGTCACGCTATTGCTGTTTCTTTTCGAACCTGTCTACAAGACTTTCTCGTACAGCCTTTTGCCCGATGCTATGGCCAATTATTTCACAAGGGCCAACGGTTCTGTATTTACCATTATACCTTGGTTCGGTTATGCCACTTTGGGCGGCTTTTTATCCGTTTTATTCAAACGCTTTGGACATTTCAAATATTTATATCCCGTTGCCATCACATTGACCGTTTTGGCGGGAAGCGGATTGATTTTCTATTCCTCAAGCCTTTTCGTTACCTTGTCAAAGGTTACCGGTATTCAGCTTTTCACCGATATTTACTCGAATAACTATCTGTTCATACGGCTGGGGGACGTTTTTCTGGTATTCGCCGTTTTTATGCTTTTCAGAGGTTTGATGACCAACAAAATCCTGTTAAAGATAGGTTCGAGCACCCTTTCCATCTACGTGGTGCATTTTATTATTCTTTATGGCAGTTTTACGGGATTAGGACTCTATCGTTTCTTCAATCATTCGCTTTCGCCGATGGTAGTTATTCCTACGGCCATTCTTTTTATGGCCGTCTGTACGATAACCGCATTGAAATATGAAAAATATAAGACGGATATCAAATCGGCCGTCGGCAAAAGACTTCGATATGTAACGGATAAGTTAGAACCTATTTTGCTTCTCTTACAAAAAAGTCTCAAAACAGGAACTGCCCGACTGCTAAGAGTTTTAGGACTGGCCAAAAACTAGTTGCCCCTATTCACCGATCTATCAAATGGATGTAGCGAGTTTTCCGATATGCCGCTCTAATTTTCCACGGACTTAAACATGTAACGCACGGTCGTCAGTTGCTGCCAACGCCGCTTCCTTTACAGCTTCTGCATAGGTCGGGTGTGCATGGCTCATTCTGGCGATATCTTCAGCGGCGGCCCTAAATTCCATAGCGGTCACACCTTCGGTAATCAAATCGGCACATCGCGCACCGATCATGTGTACCCCCAAGACTTCGTCGGTTTTTTTGTCGGCCAGAATTTTGACGAATCCATCAATATCCATACTGGCGCGGGCACGGCCCAAGGCCCTCATCGGGAACTGCCCCACCTTGTATTCTACACCTGCCTCTTTCAATTCTTCCTCGGTCTTGCCTACGGCCGCTACCTCTGGCCAAGTATAGACCACGCCCGGAATCAAATTGTAATCGATATGTGGTTTTTGACCCGCCAGTTGCTCCGCGACCAATGTACCTTCCTCTTCGGCTTTGTGGGCCAGCATGGCACCACGTATTACGTCACCGATCGCATAGATATTCGAAACATTGGTCTGTAGATGGTCATTGACGGCTACCCTACCCCGGTCATCAAGTTTAACCCCTGCGGCTTCAAGGTTCAATCCTTCGGTATATGGCCTTCTGCCCACTGAAACCAAACAGTAATCGCCTTTAAATATGACTTCTTGGCCTTTTTTGTCATCTGCTTTTACGATTACCTCTTTTCCCTTGCGCTCGACCGATTTCACTTTGTGCGACAAATTGAACTTTACCTTTTGCTTTTTGAGCACTTTCATAAGCTCTTTTGACAAGGCGCCGTCCATTCCTGATATGATCCTATCCATAAATTCCACTACGGTCACCTCGGCACCCAATCTCTTATA
Source organism: Flavobacteriaceae bacterium NBU2977 (assembly GCA_019931105.1). Lineage (GTDB taxonomy): Bacteria > Bacteroidota > Bacteroidia > Flavobacteriales > Flavobacteriaceae > Meishania > Meishania litoralis. Next base: position 476,764 of record JAIOUW010000002.1, read on the forward strand.
GACCTGCCCTAGTTCCAAACCGATAACCCCGCCACCAATAACGATCATGTGCTTGGGAACTTCTTTAAGCTTTAACGCTTCCGTGGAGGTAATGATACGCTCTTTGTCCAGTTTGATAAACGGTAAAGTCGATGGTTTCGAACCAGTTGCGATAATGGTATTTTTGGCTTCTATGGTCTCGGTCTTTCCATCATTTTTTTTGATATTGACATGTGTGGCATCCTTAAAACTTCCCAGACCTTCGAAAACATCGATCTTATTTTTGTCCATTAAAAACTTAACACCGGCACAAGTCTGGTCTACAACGGCTTGCTTTCGGCCGATCATCTTTTCCAGATTGACCTTTACTTCCCCGGGGATCTCGATTCCATGTTCTTCAAAGTGCTTGACCGCATCTTCATAATGGTGCGAAGAATCCAACAAAGCCTTTGAAGGAATACATCCTACATTAAGACAAGTTCCTCCCAAAGTGCTGTATTTTTCGATTATCGCAGTCTTCATTCCGAGTTGGGCACATCGTATCGCCGCAACATATCCGCCGGGTCCGGAGCCAATAATGGCCACATCGTATTGAGTCATAGAAAATTAATTTCCGACAAAATTAGTACTAATTTTTGGTTTAACAGGTGTTAAAGACTGATAGCTGTGGTGTGCTTGACCTCGCCAATGATAAAAGAACTTTGAGTACTCCCGATATGCTTGATCACAGTCAATTTTGAAACCATAAAGCTGCGATACTCCTGCATGTCGCCAACGTATATTTTGAGCATGTAATCGTAATCACCGCTAATATGGTAGCACTCGACAACTTCTTCCAACTTCAGTACCTCTCTTTCGAATTGGGTCAAAAACTCCTTTGAATGCTGAATTAACTTCACATGGCAAAGAACAACGAAAGCCTTGCCCACTTTTTGCTTATCGACCAAGGCCGCATAGCCGGTGATCACCCCTGTTCTTTCCAATCGTTTGATGCGTTCATAGATTGCGGTGACCGAAAGACCGAGAACGTTGGCGTACTCTTTGGTCGTTTTCTTGCTATCGGCTTGCAGCATCCTTAAAAGTTGCTTATCTATTTCATCAAGTCTGATCATGATTATATTTCCATTATGTCCTTAGTTAGATCATAAATATAGTTTTTTATTAACTATAAAATCGATATCATAGTTTTATTTTCTATTATAATGAATATTTATTGATAATTAATCACATAGGCTCTAATTTTAATATTCAAAAAATCATTTTATGGACTACCAAGCATCAGATCATTTGCAAGACCTCCAGTATTTTGGTGAGTACGGCGGTGTAAATCCATCGATATCAGACTCTTCCACCTATACCTTTTTATCTGCCAAGACCATGTTCGATACTTTTGAGGGCAATACCGAAGGTTGTTATTTGTACAGTAGGCACTCATCACCCTCAAATCTCTACCTTGGCGAGGCCTTGGCCGCTATGGAAGGTACCGAAACGGCCAACGTTACGGCGAGTGGCATGGGGGCGATTACCGCAGTCATAATGCAATTGTGCGCTGCCGGTGACCACATAATAAGTAGCCGTACCATTTATGGCGGCACTTATGCCTTTATGAAGAACTTCCTGCTCAAATTCGATATAAAAGTGTCCTTTGTCGACATAACTGACATTGGTGCCGTCGAAGAAGCCATAACGCCCAAAACCAAATTGATCTATTGCGAAAGTGTAAGCAATCCGTTATTGGAGGTCGCCGATATCAGGGCCCTTTCAAAATTGACCAAAAAACATAATTTGCCGTTGGTTGTTGACAATACCTTTTCGCCCCTAACCGTAACCCCTGTAAAACTAGGCGCAGATATCGTAATTCATAGCCTGACCAAATTCATCAACGGCACCAGTGATGCTGTTGCCGGCGTGGTGTGCGGCAGCAAAGAATTATGTTTGGGACTAAAAGATGTAAACAATGGCGCGGGAATGCTATTGGGAAGCACTTTGGACAGTCTTCGTGCAGCTTCCATCTTAAAAAACATGCGCACGCTGCATATCAGAATGAAAAAGCACAGTGAAAATGCCATGTATCTTGCTCAAAATTTTGAAAAAGACGGTTTGCGCGTCGTTTACCCCGGTCTTAAATCACATACGGGCCATGAGATCATAAAAAGTCAAATGAACCTTGAATATGGATTTGGAGGTTTGATGACGATCGATGTCGGCTCTCTTGAAAAAGCCAATGCCCTTATGGAAATGATGCAAGCCCAAAAACTAGGCTACCTGGCCGTAAGTCTCGGTTTTTATAAAACATTGTTCAGTGCCCCGGGCAGCTCCACATCATCGGAAATTCCCTTGGAAGAACAAAAAACGATGGGGCTTGGCGACGGGCTCATTCGCTTTTCAATAGGGCTTGACAATGACATTCGGCGAACGTACGGTATGATGAGAACGTGTATGGAAAAATTGGGCGTTCTGGCGAAGGACACGGTAAACCCTTGATCATCAATATACTTTTCGAATTTGCAGAACCGTTGCCAAAGTCGTAATATTACGGGGTAACCAAACAATGCCATGAAAGACCGCGAGTCCAAAAAATTCCGCCAGAACGAAAATATTGTTGAAAATCGCGAACTGAACATTTGGGAGGCCTTGATTCCTGTTTTTGCATTAATCGGTATGTTGGCCTACAACGTATATGTCTTCGGTGACGATGCCATAAGCGGTTCAAATCAATTCATTTTACTTTTGGGCGGGGCGGTGGCCGCAATCGTCGGTTTCTCGAATAAAGTTTCCTACAAGCAGATGTTGGCCGAAGTGGCCGAAAATGTGAAATCGACCACTGGTGCCCTGCTTATTTTATTGATGGTCGGGGCCTTGGCAGGAACTTGGTTGGTCAGCGGCATCATTCCGGCAATGATATATTATGGCCTTCAAATCTTGAATCCCACGATCTTTCTTGCGGCGTGCGTTGTTATCTGTGCGATTATTTCGATCGCTACCGGAAGCAGTTGGACGACCGCGGCGACCGTTGGCATTGCCCTGATCGGAATCGGCGATGCCTTGGGAATATCTTTGGGAATGACAGCCGGAGCAGTTCTTTCGGGTGCATATTTCGGAGATAAAATGTCGCCGTTGAGCGATACTACGAATCTGGCGCCCGCCATGGCCGGGGGTGAATTGTTCGATCATATCAAGTATATGACTTTCACAACCATACCAACCATCGCGGTAACTCTCGCGGTGTTCATTATAATGGGATTTGCGATCGACACATCGGGTTCTGCCGATACCGATGCAATATTGGCTTCTATCGACGCCACTTTCAACATCAACGGATGGTTGTTCTTGGTTCCAGTGGCGGTAATAGTGTTGATCGTCAAGAAAACCCCTCCACTGGCCGCCTTACTTATCGGTACATTGTTGGGCGCGGTTTTCGCCCTAATATTCCAGCCGGGCGTCGTTGCAGGGGTCACCGGCGTTTCAGAGTTGACTTTTGAGTCGGGCTACAAAGGCATTCTCAAGGCCATAACAACAAAAACGTCGATTCCTACCGACAATGAAGCTTTGAACGAATTGTTCTCCGCTAAGGGCATGGAAGGTATGTTGGGCACCATTTGGCTGATCGTATGCGCCATGGTATTCGGTGGTGTAATGGATGGTATTGGGGCACTTTCGCGCATTACGAAGGCTTTATTGTCCATGGCCAAGACGACCTTCGGACTTTTTGCCAGTACGGTAGGAAGTTGTTTGGCCCTGAACGTTACGGCATCCGATCAATATCTGGCTATCGTTGTTCCCGGAAAAATGTTCGCCAAGGCATACGAAGACCGCGGATTGGCACCGGAAAATTTGAGCCGTACTTTAGAAGATTCAGGCACCGTGACCTCGGTATTGATCCCGTGGAATACCTGTGGCGCTTATCATAGCGGTGTACTAGGGGTCGGTGTGGGCGAGTATTTCCTTTATGCCATATTCAACTGGTTGAGTCCGATGATGACCTTGCTTTTTGCCGCCTTACAGATCAAGATCAAAAAGTTGGCCTCGATCGAATAAAGGTCAAAACACCGTCGTCGTAGTTTTCTTGCCCAATGTTTTCCATTTTAGGGTAATATTTCTAATTTCACGCCAAATTTAAAATACTTGATATGGCAACCGTAACGCTCAAAGGAAACGCGATCCATACAATAGGCGATTTGCCTGCTGTTGGTAGCCAAGCCCCTGAATTTCAATTGACCAAAAATGACCTCTCCGCAACCTCCTTGGCCGACTACAAAGGGCAAAAGGTAATTTTGAACATCTTTCCGAGTGTCGATACCGGCACCTGCGCCCAATCGGTACGTGAATTCAATAAAGAGGCCACAAGTCTGAGCAATACGGTGGTACTATGTATTTCAAAGGACCTCCCATTTGCACAGGCCCGATTTTGTGGAGCCGAGGGAATCGATAAGGTCGAAATGCTTTCCGATTTCAGAAACGGTAATTTTGGCGAGGCATATCAGGTGACGTTTATAGATGGACCTTTGGAGGCACTTCATTCAAGGAGCATTGTCGTTTTGGATGAAAAGGGAGAAGTCATCCATACCGAACAGGTTGCTGAAACCGTCGATGAACCTGACTACGCATCTGCACTAAAGGCATTAAGGGATGCCTAAGGAATCCTTTCTAGTAAACCGGCTAAAAGCGGTGCGGTACGCGGTTCGGGGCGCATTATTGTTGATTCGCACCGAGGCGAGCATAAAGGTGCAGGTAGTGCTTGGTTTGATCGTAACGGCCCTTGGGTTTTACTTCGAAATATCCAATACCGAATGGATCCTGCAAATTTTGGCGATTGCATTGGTACTTGGTGTCGAAGGGTTGAATACGGCCATTGAAAAATTGGCTGATTTCTGCCAGCCCGAGTTCGATGAACGAATCGGTTTCTTGAAAGATGTATCGGCCGGGGCGGTCATGCTCGTATCGGTAGCGGCGGCAGTGGTCGGTTTGATCATATATATCCCGAAGTTTTTTTAAGCGCATGAAATGCCTATTTGCCAACTTCGGTTCTGTTTTTTTTGGATAACAAGGGGCCAATTTTTTGAAATATTATCACAGTTTTCAAAATTAGAAGGTATAGGCCGTCAAGTATTGACAAGAAAACAAATCAGGATATTTCAAAATAGTCTCGCAGTCAGTAAATTTGTATTTTTACCCCCAGAATCGATGATTTAATGGCAAAGAAGGGAAGAAAGTCCAAGCCTAATACCACCAAAAAGGGCAGTACTTTTAGATTATCCAAACAAAATAAGATCATATTGGGAAGCCTCTTGATGCTTTTCAGTATCGCTTTGTTCTTTTCATTTATCTCGTTTTATTTCACTTGGCAGGAGGATCAAAGTTTATTGACCGAATTCGCGGATCGCAACAAGGAGGCCGAAAACTTATTGAACAAGTTCGGCGCAAGTGTCAGCCACTTTTTTATGTACAGAGGCTTTGGTCTTGCCTCGCTCATACTCCCATTTCTTCTATTCGTCACGGGCCTATATATGTTCTTGAGTCTTGAGAAGAAAGGACTTCTTGAAAAATGGATATGGGGGTCGATATTTGTCATTTGGATTTCTATCGCATTGGGTTTCTTTGCAATCGAAAAACCTTTACTAGGTGGACTTGTAGGTTATGAGATGAATGATTTTTTGCAAGACTACACCGGCAAGATCGGCGTGTTTCTTTTATTGCTGTTCGGCCTTGTCTTTATTTTGGTGCGCTTGTTCAAATTCACACCAGAAGGTGTAGCGAAATACTTGCAAAAGAAATCCGACACGATTGCCTCTGAGTTCAAAAAACCCAGAAAGAAGGAAGATTCTACAGAAAACAATCTAATCGATGAGGACGAAACCCCTGTAATCATCGACACTTATACCCATAAGGAAGATATTCCCCCCTTAAATAAGAAAGATTCCGAGACCGCTCTCGAAATTTCAAGACCGGCCAAAACGGACATTGAAGATGATCTGTCAATACATGTCGAAAAAATTGTCGAGGAAAAAGAAGAAAAGGACAATATCGCGGACAAGCTTGTAGAAGATTTCGGGGAGTTCGACCCGACCCTTGAACTCGGCAATTATAAATTTCCCACAATCGAATTATTGGATCAACATGGTGTTTCGGGTGGAATAACGATCAATCAGGAAGAACTTGAAGAAAACAAGAACAAAATTGTAGAAACGCTTCGAAACTATAAAATAGGTATCGCACAGATCAAGGCGACAATAGGCCCGACGGTTACCTTATATGAAATTGTGCCCGAGGCCGGGGTGCGCATTTCAAAAATCAAGAACCTTGAAGACGATATCGCGCTATCTTTGGCGGCATTGGGCATACGGATCATTGCACCTATTCCCGGTAAGGGAACCATCGGTATCGAGGTGCCCAACAAAAATGCGACCATCGTTTCGATGCGTTCGGTCATCGCTTCCACCAAGTTTCAAAAAGCTGAAATGCAGCTACCGATCGCATTCGGAAAAACGATCAGCAACGAAACCTTTGTCGTCGATCTGGCGAAAATGCCGCACCTTCTCATGGCCGGAGCCACGGGGCAGGGTAAATCTGTGGGACTCAATGCGGTGCTTACCTCACTACTTTATAAAAAACATCCGGCCGAAGTTAAGTTCATACTTGTCGATCCGAAAAAGGTAGAATTGACGCTTTACAATAAAATAGAGCGGCATTTTTTGGCAAAACTTCCCGATGTAGAGGAGGCCATCATTACGGATAATACGAAGGTCATACACACCTTGAATTCCCTTTGTATTGAAATGGACAATCGTTACGAGCTGTTGAAATTGGCCATGGTGCGCAATATCAAAGAATATAACACCAAGTTCAAGTCACGCAAGTTGAACCCGAACGATGGGCATAAATTCCTCCCGTACATCATTTTGGTCATCGATGAGTTCGCCGATCTGATCATGACGGCGGGCAAGGAAGTTGAAACGCCCATAGCACGCTTGGCGCAGTTGGCCCGAGCTATAGGTATTCACTTGATTATCGCCACACAGCGACCGTCGGTGAATGTCATTACCGGTATTATCAAGGCCAATTTCCCTGCGAGAATCGCTTTTCGGGTAACTTCAAAGATAGATTCAAGAACGATCTTGGATACCCAAGGGGCCGACCAGCTCATCGGTCGGGGCGATATGCTGTTTACACAAGGTAACGACGTTACGCGTTTACAATGTGCTTTTGTTGACACTCCCGAGGTCTCTAAAATTACCGAATATATCGGGGCACAAAGAGCATACCCTGAAGCCTATGAGCTACCTGAGTATGTCGGAGAGGATTCTGGCACAAGTATTGATTATAACATTTCCGATAGGGATACCATGTTCCGTGAAGCCGCCGAAGTCATCGTGACCGCCCAACAAGGTTCGGCCTCTTTGATCCAGCGCAAGTTGAAATTGGGGTACAATCGCGCAGGCCGCATCGTAGATCAGTTGGAGGCTGCAGGAATAGTGGGACCTTTTGAGGGCAGCAAGGCAAGGCAGGTACTAGTACCCGATCTTGTTTCATTGGAGCAACTTTTGAACAACGAAACCCATAACGGGCAATAATATCGAAACCTGAATTCATGAAAAAAATAATGCTTTTACTGACCGTCACGATGGCAACGAACTTTGTGATGGCCCAAAATTCCGATAAAGCCAAAGCCTTGTTGGACGATGTTTACAACAAGGTAAAGAGCTATGACAATATTGTGGTCGATTTTAAATATGTGCTGCACAATGCCGAGGCCGATATCAATCAAGAGACGCGTGGTGATGTAACCATGCAGGGCGATAAGTATTTGGGCAATTTTTTTGGTGCCAAACAGCTATACGACGGAAAAAAAGTATATACCGTGGTACCTGAGAACGAAGAGGTGACCATTGAGGATAAATCGGATGACGCCAGTGCAATTACACCCTCGAAAATGCTTACTTTTTATCGTGAAGGACACAATTATGAATGGGACATCCTGCAAAACGTACAGGGTCGTAAGATACAGTACGTAAAGCTCACCCCTATAGATTCGAATTCTGAAGTCAAATCAATTCTATTAGGAATCGATGCCGAGACCAAGCATATTTATAAGTTGATAGAAACAGGGCAAAACGGCACCACGACGACGATAACTGTTAATTCTTTTAAAACGAACCAACCTTTGTCGAATACCTTATTTACTTTTGACGAAGGCAAGTACAAAGATCAAGGGTACTATATTATAAGAAATTAAATCAGTTCATTAACCGACATTCATTGAAACTTCTCGACCGGTATATCTTATCGCGATTTCTGTTCAATTTTTTTAGTGCCTTTATAATATTGATGTTCATCTTCATATTTCAGGCTATCTGGCTTTTCATGGATGACTTGGCCGGTAGGGGGCTTGATATGTTGGTAATCGGCAAATTTTTCTTTTATAAAATGCCCGAGCTCACCGAAAAGGTATTACCGCTCACGGTAATTCTATCGTCAATATTGACCTTTGGCACCTTTGCCGAAAATTATGAGTTCGCCGCAATGAAAGCCTCTGGAATATCATTGCGAAGGGCCATGATGAGCGTTATCGCATTTGTTATATTGTTGGGTGGCGTCACCTTTTATTTCGCCAATAGTGTTATTCCCGTATCAGAGCAGAAAATCTTCAACATGCGACGCAACATTGCCCAACTTAAGCCTGCAGCGGCTATTGAAGAAGGTGTTTTTAGCGATTTTGAGGGCATGAGCATCAAAGTGGACGAAAAATATGGCGAAAAAGACCGTTTTTTGCGAAACGTCACGATACATCAGAAAACCACGCTAAAAATAAATAATACCGTAATCAAGGCAAAATCGGGTGAATTGGTGAGCAGTGAGGATTCGGAAGTAATACAGCTGATCTTGAAGGATGGAAATTATTATGAGGACATAGAGACCAAACGGAACAAAGACAGGCTAAAAAGTCCGTTTGCCAATGCAAATTTTGAAATCTATCGGATGAACATCGAAATTCCCGAGATGGATCTCGACCTTGAAGAAGACCGTAACATCAGCACCGATAAGATGAAGAACGTTTCGCGATTGAACAAGGACATCGATTCTTTAAAAAATGACAATCTAAGGGTTGTGGGCGCTTTCTCAAAGAACATAAATAATCGCATAGGAGCTTTCGTACCGGTTGTTGAGATCGACACTTTTATGGCGAGAAAACAAAGGGAAATGATGCGCGATAGTTCGGCTTTGGATACCGTTGGCACCAAGGCCGGCGGCATAAAAGACTCTTTGGCCACAATCGAAGACCTTCTTGGTTTTTTCAAAGACTGGCAACGTATACAGCTCATGACCTCGGCCAAGAATTCGGCCACGAACATCTTGACCTCCGTAAAGGCCAAAAAAGATGAGATCGACCGGCGTTATAAGATTTACAATCTCCATATCTACTCACTGCATGCCAAATTTGCATTGGCGTTATCATGCGTAATACTGTTTTTTGTCGGGGCTCCGTTGGGCGCTATCATTCGAAAAGGAGGTATCGGACTTCCAATGGTAATCGCCATTATTTTGTTCCTGATCTACTATTTCGTTGGCGTTTTTGCCAAAAACTATGCCATGGAGAATAACATTCACCCTATATTTGGGGCATGGCTCCCTACGTTGATCATGTTGCCCTTGGGCATAATACTGACAAAAAGGGCCACTGCCGATAAGGGATTGATGAGTATTGGAAACGCCCTTGATCGCTTCAAGGATTTTTTCAGGAAGAAAGACAAAGTAGCCGTATGATGATCGTGAACATGGAAAAGAAAATCAAACTGAACACCATTGAAGAGGCCATTGAAGATGTACGCCAAGGCAAGGTCATTATTGTCGTTGACGATGAAAATCGGGAGAATGAAGGCGATTTTCTGGCCGCTGCCGAATTGGCGACCCCTGAAACGGTAAATTTCATGGCCATGCACGGTCGCGGACTTATCTGTACGCCATTGACCGAAGGCAGGTGTCGCGATCTTGGCCTGCACATGATGGTCGATCACAATACAGACCCCTTGGAAACCGCTTTTACGGTTTCGGTAGATTTGCGGGGGAATGGAGTGACAACAGGTATTTCGGCTTCTGATAGGGCCAAAACCGTATGTGCCCTAACCAATCCTGAAACCAAACCGCATGATTTAGTGCGTCCTGGGCATATTTTCCCTTTGATCGCCAAAGAAGGAGGTGTACTAAGAAGAACCGGGCATACCGAAGCGGCAATCGATTTTGCGCGATTGGCCGGATTGCGGCCCGCAGGAATCATCGTTGAAATCATGAACGAAGATGGAAGTATGGCGCGCTTACCTGAATTAATGGAAGTTGCCAAAAAATTTGATCTAAAGATCGTTTCCATTGAAGCTTTGGTAGCCTATCGTATGGAACATGACAGCCTTATCGAAAAAAAGGAAGATTTTCAGATCAACACAAGATTCGGGGAATATAGACTCAGGGCCTATAAGCAGACCACGAACAATCACATTCATATCGCACTTACCAAAGGTAGCTGGAAAAAAGACGAAAAGGTCTTGACGCGCATCAACTCGACCTTGGTCAACAATGATATTTTGGGAACATTGACCAATAACCCCGATCAAAAATTGGAAGATATGTTCACCGCCATCAATTCAGAGGGCAAGGGGGCCATCGTCTTCATCAACCAAGACTCGGAATCGCTGAACCTTTTGTCGCGACTGACCGAACTTAAAGAGCTTCAGAAAAAAGGAATCAATAAAGCCCCAAAAATCGATATGGATGCAAAGGATTTTGGAATCGGGGCACAAATTCTTCACGACCTTGACATCAGCAAATTGAGATTGTTAAGCAATAGCGAGCAAACAAAAAGGGTCGGCATCGTTGGTTATGGCCTTGAGATCGTTGAATACGTTGCGTATTAACCAAAAGTTGAAACAACTTCGCTTATTATTTTTTTCATTTTAGCGGCTCTTCCGGCGACTTCTTCCTCAGTCCACGAAAGTTTGACGAGACAAGAGATATTACGGCCGACCCAATGATCGGATGCCGAAAAATCGGTGGTCGAAAAATCTTGAAGTCCTGCCAAAACTTCTTTTGAAAGCTTTCCCAGCGACTTGCGTTCGGTCAAATGCTCCCATTTTCTATAATAGTGCCAGTTGTTGTCAAACCAATAAAAACAACCATCGATTCCCGCGCTGGCCAATTCCTTATGCGTTTTTTTGGCGAGTGCCTTAGTTGGCAGAAAGAAACTTAGAAACGAATAGTTTTCCTCGCCACCTTCGGGCACGTTCCGAAAAGTTATTCCCGAAACGGTTTCGAGCGCTTCCCTTAAAATGGAATAATTTTTCTTTTGTATGGCCAAAAACTCATCCAAACGTGCCAATTGTGCCAGACCAACGGCGGCATTCAACTCTGAAATACGGTAGTTGTACCCTAAAAAAGGATGGCCTTCCGCCCCCCTATCGTTGTCGATATGGTCGTGCCCGTGGTCGGAATAATGGTCCGCGTTTTTATGAAAGGCGGCATTGTTGGTGATAATGGCACCGCCTTCACCGCAAGTAATCGTTTTTACGTAATCGAAGGAAAAGCATCCCAAGTGCCCGTAACTTCCCAAGGGTTTTCCATCATACGTGCCCCCGATCGCCTGACAGGCATCTTCCAACAACAACAATCCGTTTGTATCACAGATGGCTTTCAAGGCTCCTAAATCGGCCATTGAACCACACATATGTACGGGCATCACAACCCTTGTTTTTTCAGTAATGGCGTTTTTGACCGCTACCGGGCTCAACGTCAAGGTATCATCGATATCGACCAAGATCGGAACGGCCCCAATGGCCAAAATAGCCTCGAAACTGGCCACAAAGGTGAATGTCGGCATAATGACCTCGTCACCCGCCCCTACTCCCGCGCTGGCCAACGCAATGGTCAGGGCAGCCGTACCACTACTGACCACCTGTGCATGTTTTACCTGCATTCTAGCCGCCAATGCATTTTCAAGTTCAAGGGCCTTCCAATGGTCCTGACGCATTCCATCAAAACCATAGCGCATAAGCACGCCCGTTTCAAGCACCTCGTTCACTTGTTTTCTTTCCTGATTTCCAAAAAGTTCGAATCCCGGCATTGGTTCTTTGTAAATTGTTTGATCAATGAATATCGATAATACTATCCTCTATATTCCTACGGACCTTTTTAAAGGTCGAAAATACGTCATCTTTCGCACGATAGCCCACGGGCATCACCAAAACGGAGCGAAGTCCCTTTTCCTCCAGCTTTAAGAGTTGGTCATAGCCTTCTGGGGAAAAGCCTTCCATCGGGCAAGAATCGATTTCTTCCATTGCACAGACGGTCAATAAGTTACCCATTGCCAAATAGGCCTGATTCTTTGACCATTCCTGAATTTCTGAGGCCTCTTTTTTTGAAAAACTCGAAACCATGCTTTCCTTGAAAGGCCGCAGTATCTCATCGCTCGTGCCCCGCACACTTCTGACTTTTTCAAAATATTCGGTTATGTATTTAGGGTCTATCTTATTTTCGATGCACAAAACAAGTACATGGGATGCTTGCGCAACTTGCTGCTGCTGCATGGAAAAGGGCACCAATTCGGCCTGCAGAACCTTATTTTGAACGACTACCATTTTAATCGGCTGAAGGCCATACGAAGTAGCCGTAAGATTAAAGGCTTTTTTTAGCCGTATCACCTTTTTTTCAGATAATATCTTATCGGAATCGAATTTCTTTACGGCATAGCGCCATTTCATTTGTTCGAGTACATCCATTTTTTGAACTGTTATACGCATTTCCTTCTATGCGGAAACGACCTCAACATTGAATCTAATTGAAAAACCAAAGTTTAATTGACATTGCAACGACCATAATCACCAAAAATGACTTGATAAAACCGTCTCCCCTATCGACCGAAACCCGACTGGCCACCCATGCACCGGTACCATTGCCAATGGCGAGAATTAGTCCCACTTGCCAAATGACCTTATCGTTTAATACAAAGACGGTCAACGCGGCCAAGGTGTAAATAAGAACCACCATCACTTTAGTCGCGTTTGAGCGCACCAAGGTCATCTGGTTCGCGTAATGCAAAAATAGTATAATTATAAACCCTAGTCCCGCATTTATAAATCCGCCATAAATGCCAAAAAAGAAGAATGCAATGATACCGATCCACAGATGCTTGCCCGTAATCCGTTCGTGAAGGTCCTCAAGTTTGAGCTTGGGTTTGAAAAGAATGATCAGAACGACGATTATCATAATAATGGCCAGAATTCTATTGAATGTCTCGCCCTTGATATCGACTGCTATATAAGCGCCCAAGATTGCCCCGAACAATGCCGAAATACCCAAATAGATATCGAAAGGAAAGGTGGTCACGCCCTTGCTCTTAAAACCGGCCACCCCCATAATATTTTGGATCACTACGGCCACTCGATTGGTGCCATTTGCCACACTGGGCGGCAGTCCCAAAAAAATAAGTACTGGAAGGGAAATCAAAGAGCCGCCTCCGGCCACGGTATTGATAAAGCCAACCACAAAACCCACGGCAATTAGTAGTGCGTAATGGTACCATTCTTCCATTGAACAAAAATAAGGGCTTGAAGGTGATAAACTAAGAATAACATAAAAATATAATTGCAGTTCTTTTAATGAATTGAAAAAGGTTGCTATATTTGCAACCGCTTAGGAGGAATGGCAGAGTGGTCGAATGCGGCAGTCTTGAAAACTGTTGAGGGTCACACCTCCGGGGGTTCGAATCCCTCTTCCTCCGCAATCAAGCGCAACTTTGGTTCAGCTTGAAAAGATAAATCCCGTCAAGTTTACTTGAACGGGATTTTGCTTTTTTAAGATGTGGATTCCAAGGGAATTCAAAGTTGCATTTGCACAATACGGTATTAGGGATGCACGGAGTGAATTCCTTTTCCTCCGGAAAAGAAATCCGGCGATAACCGTCGGTTTTTTTCATTGACAAGCATTTTCTGCGCGCGTATGAAAACATAGTACAGAAAACGAAGTTTGTCAAGGTTTTATGCTTTACCAGAAATAAAGGGCTGGTGATAATGCCGTTGGCCGGTAGCTTTGTAAAGTGCGTTCGCCAAGGCCGCAAATATTGGAGGAAATGACGGTTCTCCCAATCCCGTTGGGTCTATGCCGTTATCAACAAAATGTACTTCGATTTCCTTTGGGGCCTCGTTCATTCGAATCATTCGGTAACTATCAAAGTTGTTATTATCAGGTACTCCATTCGTAAAGGTCAACCCCCCGTGCATGGCATTTCCGATACCATCGACGATACCTCCTTCAACAAGGTTCGTGGCCGCGTCGGGATTTATAACAATCCCACAATCAATGGCGCTGGTTACCTTTTGTACGACGGGTTTCCCGTTTTCGATTGTCAAATCCAATACTTGCGCAGCATAGGAATTGTGGCAAAAATATGCGGAAACCCCTCGGTGGGTGTTTTCGGAGACACTGTTCCAATCACATTTGTCCCTTACCAATTTTAAAACTCCAGCATAGCGCGCCGCATCATAATCGTTGTTTTCGCCAACGGGATTCTTCATTGCCCTATCCAAAAGTTCCAATCGAAACTCGATCGGGTCTTTCCCGGCGGCTTCTGCCACCTCATCCAAAAAGGATTGTTCAGCACTGGCCATGAAGTTGGAGCTAGGCGCTCTAAAAGATCCTACGGTAATATTGGAATCGATGGTCCAATCTTCGGCCAAATAATTGTCAACCACCCCTGCAGGAAAACGGTTTTCATGCAACGGACTTTGCGGAACGCCTCCGGCATTTACATGAAAAGCGATCAACTTATTGTTTTCATCCAGGCCTGCACGAAATTTGGCATGATACGCTGGGCGATAAATTCCATCGGTCATATCGTCTTCACGCGTATAGAGCAATTGAACCGGAGCCTTCATTCGTTGACTAATAATAGCCGCCTCGACCATCCAATGGGCGTAGGAACGCCGCCCGTATCCCCCGCCCAAACGGGTCATTTTGACATCAATGTTCTCGACGGGCATTCCGAGACGGGCCGAAAGGGTCTGTTCCGTCAGCTCCGGTTTTTGAAGGGGTCCGATAAGTTCTGCCTTTTCTTCGGTCACATCGGCAAAAAAGTTCATGGGCTCCATACAATTATGCGCCAAAAAAGGAGCCGTATAAGATGCCTCTATAATTTTAGCCGCCTTCTTTAAAGCTCCTTCGGGATCTCCATCTTTTCTTTTGACGGTCCCGCCTTTTTTTATCATGGCTTCCATTTCAGCAGCATGATCGGTGGAGTTCTCTAATCCCGATGGTGTATGTTCTTCCCATTTCCGTCCAAAACGGTCTCGGGTGTCCGTACTGCTTTCAATAGGTTCGCATTCTATTTTCAAGACCTTTTTCGCATTAATTACCTCCCAAGTTGAATTTCCTACAATGACGGCAACTTCGTTAAAAGTCCTCGTATCAAAAAATGCTTTTTCATAGCCCTCATTGAAAACCTTTATCGGAAAGATATCTTTGATTCCGGGCATCTTTCTTGCCTCGTTATCATCGATGGATTTTAATTTCAACCCGAACGCCGGCGGATGTACGATCATGGCGATGAGCATACCTTCTCGTTGGGTATCTACCCCAAAAAGTGGCTGTCCGGTCACTATTTTTTTGCCATCCACATTCTTTTGCGAAGTGCCGACAATTTTAAAATCCTTATTATCCTTAAGTAGAACTTCTTTGGGTACCTCAAGTTTCGCGGCGGCCAAGGCCATTTCTCCATATCCGGCAGTATTTCTTGAAGCCTCGTGGCTCAACGTACCGTTCGACGTTTCGATTTCATCAATAGGAACTTGCCAAGCTTCGGCCGCCGCCATTTTCAGCATGTGCCGCGCCGTCGCCCCTGCCATCCGTAGCCCTGGCCACCCTCTTCGAATGGCCTGACTTCCACCAATGAACTGAAAGTTGAAGGCATCGGTGTCCAACGGTGCCTGTTCAACGATTACATCCTTCCAGTCAACCCCGAGTTCATCGGCAATGATCATGGGCATTGAGGTCTTAACGTTCTGTCCGCCTTCGGGATTGGGCGACATAATGGTGACCTGACCGTTATGGGCAATTTTCAGATACCCATTGATCTTGGACCATTCTTTGGGTAATTGTTTTTCTTCCTCGGCAGTCAGTTTACAGGATGCCAGCCAATTAAAGCCCAATACAAGACCTCCTCCGGCCATGGCCGAACTTTTGATAAAAAACCGTCGATTGATCTTTACTGTTTCCTTCTGCACTGTTTCTTGCGATGGATTATTTTAATTAAATACTATCCTATAATCTGCGGTTTGTTAGAACCAAAGGGCTGGTGGTAATGCCGTTGGCCCGTCGCTTTATACAAAGCGTTGGCATATGCCCCGAAAATTGGAGGAAACGGAGGCTCTCCCATTCCCGTTGGGGCGATTTCGTTCTTGACAAAATGCACTTCGATGTTCTTTGGAGCTTCCCCCATTCGTATCATACGGTAATCATTGAAGTTCGATTTATCTGGCCTGCCCTCACTAAAGGTCATTTCCCCGAACATCGCATTGCCGATTCCATCTATAATGGCTCCCTCAGCCATATTGGCGGCCGCATCGGGATTGACCACGATACCGCAATCTATGGCACAAGAAACATTTGCGACTTTCGGCGTACCATTTTCCATTTTTAGGTCCAATACATGGGCCACATAAGAATTATGGCAGAAATAAGCGGAAACCCCACGATTCAATCCTGAATCGTTGATGCCCCAGTTCGATTTTTCCTTTACCAACTTCAACACCCCGGCATAGCGTTCCGCTTCATAGTCATTGTTCTCGCCCACAGGATCTTTTGTCGCCCGATCCAATAATTCCAGACGGAATTCAATGGGGTCTTTCCCCATTTCGGATGCCAACTCATCCAGAAAAGACTGTTCGGCACCTGCGATAAAATTCGATCGTGGTGCCCGGAACGCCCCAATTGTGATGTTCGAAGGGATTTCCCATGTTTCGGCCAGATAATTGTCGATAGCCCCTGCCGGGAAACGATTGGCAGCCAATGGATGTTCTGGAATTCCCCCAGCCTTTACATGAAAGGCCAACAAATTGTTGTTTTCGTCCAGTGCAGCCTTATAGGTTGCGTAATAGGCAGGCCTATAGATTCCGAAGGTCATATCATCTTCGCGGGAATACATCAGTTGTACAGGCGCATTGACCTTTTTCGAGACCAAAGCCGCTTCAACAGCGTAATGGCAATAGGCCCTTCTACCGAATCCACCGCCCATGCGCGTCATGTGAATATCAATTTTTTCAATAGGAAGTCCCAAACGAGTGGCAAGCGTGCCCTCTATAAACTCGGGAGCCTGTAGCGGACCCGCAAGTTCGGCCTTATCATCGGTGACATGGGCAAAGAAGTTTATGGGCTCCATACAATTATGGGCAAGAAACGGACAGGAATAACTGCGTTCAATAACCTTTGCGGCTTTTTTAAAGGCAGCTTCGGGATTACCATCCCTGCGGACTACCCGACCCGGCTTGGCATCCATTTCTTGCATTTTGGCCATATGTGCACTGGATCTTTCCAATCCCGAGGGAACGGTAACGGTCTGGGCCCCGCCCCTACCCATCATGGGAAAGGAATAGTCCTCAAAAGGTTCCCATTGGGCACGAATAGCCTTTTTGGCTTGCATCACCTCCCAATTGGAATCGCCGACAATGATGATGGGCTCGGTAAACGTTGTGGTATCAAATCCATTTCGTTGATAGTCTTCTTCATGGGTCCTTATTTTGAAAACATCACGTATTCCGGGCATACTCTGTACACTCGCCATATCAAAGTCCTTCAATTTCATTCCGAACGCGGGGGGGAATACCGGCATGGCGTATAGCATTCCCCCCTTCATATAGTCCACACCGAAGAGTGGTTTTCCGGTCACGATTTCCTTTCCTTTCACGTTCTTTTTGGAGTGTCCTATAATCTTAAAATCGGACACCTCCTTGAGCTGCACTTCCTCTGGTACGGACAGCTGTGCGGCGGCGGCAGCGAATTCGCCGTAGCTTCCGGTTTTGTCAGAACCTGTATGCTTTAAGATTCCTGATTCTGTGTTAATTTCCGAAACGGGCACCTGCCAAGCCTGGGCAGCGGCCTCCTTCAACATTTGCCGTGCAGTTGCCCCGGCCAATCGAAGGCCTTCCCAACCCCTTCGAATACCTTGGCTCCCTCCGGTGAATTGTCGTCCGAAAAGTTCGGCGTTAAAGGGTGCCTGCTCTACAAGTACATTTTTCCAGGCAATATCAAGTTCTTCGGCCACGATCATCGGCATCGAGGTAATCACTCCTTGTCCAAATTCAGGGTTTGGCGATAAAATGGTGGCAATTCCATTGTCACCGATCTTTAGATAGGCATTGATATCGAACCATTCCTTTGGCATTTCAATGGCCGCTATTTTGGTCGCTTGTTCAGGTTTGCAAGAGTTCAGCCAACTGAATCCAAGTACCAGGCCTCCACTGGCCATTCCTGTATTTTTAATAAATGCCCTTCTGCCTATTTTTGTCTGAACGAGTGTCATCGTACGATGGTTTTAGTATGAAATGGATATTATGATTCCGAAGCCAGTTTTATGGCCTTTTTGATACGTGTATAAGTACCGCACCGGCAAATGTTGCCGTTCATGGCACCTTCGATCTCTTCGTCGGTAGGTGAAGGATTGTTGTTCAACAGGGCCGTTGCCGTCATAATCTGGCCCGATTGGCAATAGCCGCACTGGGCGACATCGACCTCCAGCCATGCTTTTTGAACCGGATGGTCCCCATGTTCCGAGAGTCCTTCGATGGTGGTTATTTCCTGATTTCCCACTGCCGAAACCGGCAACATGCAGGATCGTGTGGCCACCCCGTTCAAATGAACGGTACATGAACCACATTGTGCTATGCCGCAACCGTATTTGGTGCCGACCAATTTCAGATGATTTCGCAATACCCATAAAATGGGAGTTTCCGCCGAAACCTCTACTTCCTGTTTTTTTCCGTTGATGTTAAGTGTATATTTTGCCATGACGTTGAATGTTCGCTTTAAATTATGGATTTATTTGGAATAAACTCCGCAATTCATATCGGTATATTATTAAAATTTATGTTCGTTATGATGGCCATTTATCAATGGCTCTTCTTTAATTTGGAAAATTGTACACCAATGAAACGTTCCAGGTAAAATGCTTTTCGGGTAAAATTTCCGTATCGAGCGCCTTGTTCAAAATGGCCGAAAGTGACAGGGGAAACCCTTCTTTGACCAATGATATAAAACCTACGGCATAATAGCCTTGAAGGTCGTCCATACGCAAATAATATACCTGAGGGGAAAGGTTCACGTGCCAATCCTTCGATATGCCGAGCTTGGAAAAACTCGAATTGAACACCAAAAAATGCGTCCTCTTGACTCCTTCGTCGAAACCATGCCCGATAAGGTAGTACATGCCGACCCCGACCTTGTCGGAAACCTTATAGTTGGGCGCAAGTTCAGCGGCCACATAGCGGCGTGATTCCAAAATATCCTCTTCCCGGCCATCACGAATTATATTGACCGTTCGGAAGTTGAGCGCAGGATGCGCGCCAACCCTAAGTGAAAAGCGCTCCTTTTGAATGGCCTTGTACCTAAACCAAAACAAAAACGACCAAGGTTTCCCTTCAAGGGCAAAACGCATATCGGGCTCAAAGCTCAAGCGACCGGCAGTGAATTTAAGGTCGAAGATCAAGGCCGGGTCGCCCAATGAAAATGAAGGAACAAGCGAAATACCATTATGCGTGACACTGGCCGTTCCCCTGAAATCATCGAGGAACTTTTTCTCTTCCTCTTGAGATTGGCAAAATGTCTTGAATCCGACCAATAAAAAAATGGTCAAAGTAATTTTCATGTTTGCTTTGAATTGTTGGATACACTCAACGAAGTGCTTTTAACAGTTACCTAGTTTAGCTTTTTTGCCACACTATCGTAATATTCCTGGGTCAAGACTTCAGTCCAAGTCGTAGGATTTCCTCCTCCATACAAAGCCAAGTAGGTCACATCGTTTTCTTTGGAAGACGAATGCCAATGTTCAATGTCTTTTTCGCATCGTATCACATCACCCTCTTTAAGTAATATAGGTTCTTTGCCCCTTTCTTGATAGTAACATTCACCGTCAACGATAATCAGCACTTGAACCGATTCATGCTTGTGCCAATCTAAGGTAGAATTTGCCTTGAACGTTGCTTTGGTAATATTGTAATTCAAATCATCATCTGATTGTAAAATGTGATTCAACCATGCCTCGCCAATGTAATGCGTGTTTGGCGCCTTAAAGCCTTCTACCAAGTATGAAGAGACCGCGTAACCGGAATCTTGGGCAGAAATGCCGACAGATACCGTGAACAATAGAAAACAAATCATTTTTTTCATGAAAATGTATTTTTGTCAGGATTAACGTAATGCCAAAAATATTCAACCATACATTAGTAAGTAATACCCAGATTACGGATGTTCATACCATTATTACTTATTTGAGGATTATAGTTTGAAGTTTTGGGAATCAGTGCCCTATCTTTAGATAAAGTTACTATAATAAATGGAAATGGTATACCACATAAAAACCGTAGCCGATTACTTTAGATGGCGAAGTTCCAAACCTTCCCATCCCTTGGTGGGTATTTTGGATTACGAAAGCACTGAGGCGCTTCCAGATTATTCATACGATGGATTGCATTTTGATTGTTATGCCGTTTTACTGAAGGATGCCAAGAACTGCAAATTGAAATATGGTGGCGGGGAATATGACTTTGATGAGGGTTCCATGGTCTTTATGGGGCCGGGACAGCAGGTGGAAATTAGTTATGATCCTGATTATGTACCCAAAGGATATGCCTTGATTTTCCATCCTGATCTGCTATTGGGAAGTACGTTGGGACGCAAAATGAATACCTATAACTTCTTTTCCTATTCCGTAAAGGAAGCTCTACATCTATCGCCACGGGAACGCGAATTGATATTGAGCGTATTGGACAAGATTCAATACGAATTGGAGCAAAACCTAGACAAGCACAGTAAAAACCTAATTGTCAGCAACATAGAGTTGCTATTGGATTACTGTTTGCGTTTTTACGATCGGCAGTTCTTGACAAGGGAAATTGCGCACCAAGGCTCGTTGGAACGTTTTGAAACCTTGTTGTCCGACTATTTTACCTCGGGCAAGCCCCAAGAATATGGGCTGCCATGCGTTGGATACTTTGCTGATAAGCTCAACCTTTCCCCAAACTATTTTGGTGACTTGGTCAAAAAGGAAACAGGGTATTCTGCCCAAGAATATATTCAGAACCGACTGATCGATGTAGCCAAGGAAAAGGTGTTCGATCCCCAAAAATCGGTCAGCGAGATTGCCTACGAGCTTGGGTTTAAATATCCCCAACATTTTAGCAGGCTCTTTAAAAAGCGTGTGGGCCACTCACCCAATGAGTTCAGGATGCTGAATTAATTCTACAAATAAAACCAAATAAACGCTATTTACTTTTGCCGGCCATCCACTCCATTACGGTAACCTCTTGTCCATCGATTACTTTTGAGGCGTGGTTGCGATGGCTGTACACCCAAGAAAAATGTCCGTTCAGATGATAATCGTTTCCGCCGTAGACTCCATATAAATCGACAACATGGTCATATAACGATAAGTGCACATCCTTAGCGCCCGCTTTCATTAATAAGTCAAATGTCGGAATCACCGTTACATCTGCTTTGGTCACGGGGTCATCTTTTGAATGCATGTACCAGATAGATTGTTTTGCCAGCGATCTTATATCATCTTCCGATAAAAATTCCGCAAAAAATGCCAGTGCCGAAGGATACGCGGCCGCAAAATAATCAGGATTGTTCAAAAGTAATTCCTGGGTCATATAACCCCCATTGGAGCAACCGCCAACGTATATTCTGTTACTGTCAATATCAGGATGTTTCGAAACAAAATCCTTAATTAAATCCATTAATGTTTCACTATAAATATCGGGTTCATTACCTCTAGTAGTTTCCCCGCTAATGCCGTGCATCCAACGGGTCGGGGTCTGTGGCGTCAATACATAGGCACCTCCAAATATTTTTTGAATTTCATTTGAGGCATAATTTGCGGCGCGATTGGCCAAGAGAACGATACTGGGGTCGGTGCCACCCTCGCCACCACCGTGCAGCCATATAATCAAGGGCTTTTTACCTTCTCCCATTTTTGGTGAGAACGAAGCGTACGTAAGATCCACGTTATTTGAACTGAATTTACCCGATAAATCGAACTCATCGACAAGTGGCATGATTCGGTCGCTTTCTTTGTTCCAAATACTCTTATTTTTCGAATTTGTGATGGTCAGTTGGTAATTCGTCCATTGGTTTCCGCGGCAACCTTCGGTAAAGAAGTATACGATGGGAGACCCGATTTGAATATGTGGGCCGACCCCGACATGTAGTGTTATGTTCTTGCCGGTTTCCATTTTATTCCCTTCGGCATCTGAAACATATGCGGTAACGACTTGCAATGTACCCTTCGAACGAGGTGAATTTGCATCAAGGCAATCTGATTCGCGCAGAACGTCTATCGAATAATTGGCGCCCTCTGCCACTGAAGTGGTGTCGCTAAGATGTAAAATCACCTTGCTCGTTGCGGGGCCCCAATCGTAACCTTCGACTACTAAGGTATAAGATTGGTCAGCGTTTGATTCTTGGGCTTCGGCCAATTGCATGCCATTAAAGGCGAGTACAACAAGCATGAAATTCTTAATCATGGATAATTTTTTCATTTTTTTCTTTCGTATTATGGTTCGAGTCGGTCTGTTTCAAGTTTTTCGTAACTAATATAATCTATTAGTTCGGGATTAAAATAATCCGCTATGCATTTTAAAATCAATACCGATCCATTTTCTGACAACCTCCAGAACCAAATTTTTCCGTATTTCCTAACTTGCGCCCATGCAACAACCGTTGGTCAGTATTTTAATCCCTTTTAAAAACACCGCGCAATATTTGCCCGAATGTATTGCGTCAATATTGGACCAGACCTATACGCATTGGGAAATATTGGCCGTCAATGACCATTCTACCGACAAAAGTCTTGAGATTTTACAAGAATATGCCAAGAACGATAAACGCATCAAAATCTTCGGCAACGATGGATCGGGAATCATATGCGCTTTGCGAAAAGCCTACAAGGAAAGTAACGGTAATTTGATTACCCGAATGGACTCCGACGATATCATGACGTCCAACAAATTGGAGGTCATGGTCGATTCGTTGGCCAAAGCCGGAAAAGGCCACCTTGCCGTGGGCCAGGTAAAATACTTTTCGCATAGAGGTATCAGTGATGGTTATGACCGCTATGAAAAATGGCTCAACCGCCTCACCGAAAAAGGCGAGAATTATTCAGAAATCTACAAAGAATGTGTTATCCCCTCCCCTTGTTGGATGGCCTTTCGGGATGATTTTGATACTTCTGGCGCATTTATTCCCGACAGTTATCCCGAGGATTACGACCTTACCTTTCGGTTCTATGAAAATGGATTGAAATGCATTCCCTGCAATCAGGTCTTGCACTTATGGCGGGATTACGACACACGAACGTCGCGAACGAGCGAGCACTATGCACAGAATTATTTTTTGGAAATCAAGCTCCGCTATTTCCTAAAATTGGAATATGACAAAACCCGACCATTGACCATTTGGGGCGCAGGAAACAAAGGCAAGGAAATTGCAAAAGGACTTTTGGACCGCGATATCGATTTCTATTGGCTGTGCGACAATCCGAAGAAAATAGGCAAAAAAATATACGGAAAGCCGATGATGCACTTCTCAAAACTTAACGAACTCGATAATACCCAAAGCATAGTTACCGTGGCCAATGAAGAGGCCCAAGCAATGATCCGCAGCTATTTTTCCGGGTTGGGGCAAAAACATATGTTGGATTATTTCTTCTTTTGTTAAGCGGTCACAAACTCTAAATAAAACCTAAACTTTGAACTTTAAGCCCTGAATTAACTATCTTTGCCCAATCTTATATAGGAATGCAGTTTAGACATCCAGAACTTCTTTGGGCCCTTTTATTACTGTTGATTCCCATTTTTATCCATCTTTTTCAGCTTCGTAGATTCAAGAAAACGCCTTTTACGAACGTTAAGGTACTGAAGCGCGTACAATCGGAATCACGCAAAAGCAGCACCCTGAAAAAATGGTTGTTGTTGCTGAGCCGGCTATTGCTGTTGGCGGCGTTGATATTCGCTTTTGCGCGACCGTTTTTTGCCGCAAAGACCGCTTTAAAAAAGAAAGAGACCGTAATATACCTTGATGATTCGTTCAGCACACAGGCCAAATCGGAAAATGCCACCCTTTTTGAAAATGCCGTTCAAGATTTGATGAAATCGATACCGGTGGGAGAAAACTTCTCGCTTTTCACGAATGAGAAAACCTATAGCGCCGTTACCGTACAAGATATTC
Source organism: Flavobacteriaceae bacterium NBU2977 (assembly GCA_019931105.1). Taxonomy (GTDB): domain Bacteria; phylum Bacteroidota; class Bacteroidia; order Flavobacteriales; family Flavobacteriaceae; genus Meishania; species Meishania litoralis. Next base: position 501,217 of record JAIOUW010000002.1, read on the forward strand.
AGAACGACCTTTTGACGCTTGAACACAGTGCTAAACAATTAAGGCTTGACGAAATCTTGTTGAAGGCCAATACATTTTTCGGTACCGATGAAAGCACTGAAAAAAACCTGATCCTTGTTTCCGATTTTCAGCAACGAATGGCCGCAACGGAAATCGACACATCGAATGCCGTAAGAAAACACCTGGTACAACTAAGGGAACCCGACCTTGTCAATGTCGCCGTCGATTCGGTTTTTTTGGAAGATGTAGCTTCTGAAAACATCGAATTAACAGCCTTGCTCTCGTCGAAAGGGCGTATAGAAAATATTCCTGTTTCGCTGTTCAATACAGATAAACTCATAGCAAAAACATCTGCCACCTTTGATGAAAACGGAAATGCCAGTGTTCGGTTCACGGTTCCGGCAAATGAAAGAATAGAGGGTATCGTGGAAATTTCGGATACGGGATTGCCCTACGACAATAAGCTCTACTTCAATATTGACAAAAAGGAAAAAATAAAGGTCATGTCCATTGGGCCGGCAGATGCCAATTTTCTAGAACGGATTTTTAATCCCGACGAGTTTATCTACGGTAATTTCGGTCTTCAAAATTTGGATTACGCCCGAATCGCCGACCAGCATACCATTCTTTTGAACGAATTGCCCTCTATTCCGAACGCGTTGACGACCAGTTTAAAATCCTTTTCGGATGAGGGCGGCAGCGTCATCGTAATTCCTTCGACCGATAGCGACTTTGATTCGTATAATACATTCTTGATGAACGTTATGGGCACATCGTTTACCCAAAAAATAGAACTCGAGCGAAATATTACGAACATCAATTTTGATCACTCTCTCTACCGTGATGTATTTGAAAAAAATGTGACCAATTTTCAGTATCCAAAGGTCTCACGGCACTATCGCATCAAGACCTCGTTGCCGCAAGCCCTTACATTGCAAGACAATTCTCCTTTATTGGTCGGTTCGGGCGGCAAATATCTCTTTACGGCAGCTTTGAATACCGATAACTCCAATTTCAAGAATTCTCCTTTGATCGTTCCGACGTTATATAATATGGCGGCCTCTAGCCTTAAATTGCCCGAATTGTATAGGCAAATAGGGTCCGATAGCGGCATCGATATCCCTATCAAGCTGTCGAAGGACGAAATTGTCAAAGTATCAAAATCCGGTTACGAATTCATTCCGCTTCAGCGTTCATTGGCCAATAAGGTGAATCTATCGTTTCAGGAAAATGACATTCCCGATGGCATCTATCAAATCTTGAACGACGAAAAACCCGTAATGAACATCAGCTTTAACTATCCGCGCGATGAAAGCCAGTTGAATTATTTAGATCTGGCGACGATACATGCCCAAAGTAACCAGACCTCTTTGGTTTCACTGTTTGACGATATGCAAAAAGACAATGCGATAAACGAGCTTTGGAAATGGTTTGTTATTTTAGCGTTGTTGTTTCTGCTGGTCGAAATACTCATTCAAAAATACCTTTGATGAACATACTGCTAAAGTCCGCCAAAATTATAGACGCCAGTAGCGAATTCCATTTAAAAAAGAGGGACATTCTCATTGTCAATGGAAAAATCGAAAAAATAGCCGGTAAAATAGATGCGCCCAACAAGACGACCAAAGTCATCGCGCTAAAAAATCTCCATGTATCGGTAGGATGGTTCGATAGCGGTGTCTGTTTCGGTGAACCGGGTTATGAAGAAAGGGAAACCATTGCAAATGGATTGTTGACCGCTGCCAAGAGCGGATATACCGATGTGGTCTTAAACCCCGATACCAACCCCGTGCCCGATAGCAGTTCTGATATTGTATTTCTCAAGAATGCGTCACGTGGCCATGCAACTAATCTGCACCCGCTGGGAACACTTACCGCCAAGGCCGAGGGAAGTGACCTTGCCGAGCTTTTTGACATGAAAAATGCCGGTGCGATCGGATTCTATGATTTTAAAGGCCCAGTGGAAAATCCGAACCTGCTGAAAATCGCCTTGCAATACGCCCAGAACTTCGATGGTCTGGTGTATTCTTTTCCCTTGGATAAAAATATTGCCGGAAAAGGCATCGTCAACGAAGGGCATGTTTCAACAAAGTTGGGTTTAAAGGGAATTCCTGCCTTTGCCGAGGAAATACAAATTGCCAGAGATCTTTTCGTCCTCGAATATACCGGGGGCAAATTGCATATTCCGAACATTTCTACCGCCGGTTCGGTCAAACTGATCGCCGAGGCCAAGAAAAAAGGGTTTGACGTTAGCTGCAGCGTGGCCGTACATAACCTACGGTTTACCGATACGGTTTTAGAAGAATACGATTCGAAATACAAGGTAATACCTCCCCTACGGACCAACAACGACATCAAGGCTTTGATAAAAGGAGTCAAAGACGGCACGGTCGACTTTGTAACTACGGACCATAGGCCCATGAACATCGAAACAAAGGCAGTGGAGTTCGATAATTCGGCTAACGGAACCATCGGACTTGAAAGTGCCTTCGGAACATTGAACCAATTTTTTGATTTGGAAACCACGATTCGCGTAGTGACTTATGGCCGAGAACGATATGGCCTTCCTTCCGAATCTTTAGAAGAAGGTTCGAGGGCCTGTCTTACACTGTTTGACCCGACAACTGAATATGTTTTCGAAGAGTCGCATATCGCTTCCGCTTCGAAGAACAGCATGTTTTTGGGGAATCGCCTAAAGGGAAGGGCATTGGGAATAATCAACAACGGCCAAGCAGTTCTATAAATGGAAAACGGCAACCAAGGAAAGACGACCGCAATCATAGCCTATCTGACCATGGTCGGTGCGCTTATCGCCATCACCATGAATATCGAACCTAAGAACGATTTTGCACGTTTTCATACACGGCAGGCTTTTGGGCTTCACCTGTTTTTTTTAGGATTCGCCATCTTTCTCAGTCAATGGTTCAACGAATATGCCTGGTACGGACTCTACATTTCCTATATCGTTTTATGGGGATACGGTTTTATCGGTGCACTTCAGTATAAGAAACAATCAGTGCCGGTATTAGGCCCCTATTTTCAAAAATGGTTTACTTTTATTCCATAGCAAATGACCACCGCCCCTTTATCTTTAGAACATCTTATCAAACCTTCATCGTTGACTTCGGGAAAAATACCCGTCGCTTTTCTGTTCCACGGATATGGCAGTAATGAGGAAGACCTCTTTTCATTCGCCCCCGAGCTGCCGCCAGAATTATGTATTATTTCGGCCCGGGCACCTTATCGTCTAGAACCCTTCGGTTTTGCTTGGTACGCCATAAATTTTGATGCACAGCAAGGCAAATGGAGCGATAACGAACAAGCTATCGCTTCACGTGAAAAAATCATAACCTTTATTGACGAAGCTTGCGCCGCCTATGGTCTCGATGACGAACAGATTACTTTGATCGGCTTTAGCCAAGGTACCATTCTAAGCTATGCCGTTGCACTATCGTATCCGGAGAAGATAAAGAATGTTGTTGCCTTGAGCGGATACATCAATGAAGATATTCTTGCCAAAGGTTATCAGGACAAAGACCACTCGACCCTTCAAATTTACGCATCGCACGGACAGGTCGATCAGGTAATACCCCCTGAATGGGCCCAGCGAGCGCCCGATTTTCTAAAAAATCTTAAGGTAGAACATGTTTATGAAGAATTTCCGGTCGGTCACGGTGTAGCTCCCCAGAATTTTCATTCCTTCAAAAAATGGCTTGAAGATCGCATTTAGTTACTTCGGGAGTATAACAGGTGATCCAACATGGTAAAATCGATTCCCATATCGTCTTTCAGTTCGTATTTGATCAATAACTCGCCCCAATACTTTCCATCTGAAAAATCGGTCAAAATCCACTTATGGTTCAAGACCTTTATCTTATTGATCTTGAAGTCGCTTTCCATTCCCTCATAGGGTACCAAAGGGTTATCACCTTTTTGCTCATTGGTTTCCAAGAGTTTATCGGCAATATAGCGCGAAGGGTCCTTTAGCCCCAAATGATCATAATAGGCCAAAGCATCATCATTGTTCTCGAGAGAGAAATATTGCATGTCCAATACCTTCAATTGGGTACTTTGAACCGAATCTTCCAATTGAACGATCTGTTTTTCAAGCTTATCGATTTTAGCATCCTTGGCGGTGCTCATCTTATTGTTGCTCACAAAAAGATAAAGGCAGATCAGTGCCGTAAATACAAATAGATACATAAAAATTCTGCTCTTCATAAACTTTTGATTTAAAGATTGAGTATTAAGTTGTCATAGGCTAAATGCACGTTATCGGGCAGGGATTCTTCTACATCGGCATGAAACCCCATATGATGGCTGATATGGGTAAAATAGGCTTTTTCTGGTTTTACCGAATCGACAAAAGTCAAAGCTTCCTCCAAATTGAAATGCGAATGATGGGCTTCTTTTCGCAATGCATTGACGACCAAAATCTTAGACCCCTCGATCTTAGTCTTTTCGCTTTCAGAGATGGACTTCACATCGGTCAGATAGGTAAAGTCCTTGATACGAAAACCAAAGACTTTTAATCGATTGTGATTTGCCTCGATCGGAACAATCGTTTGTCCGCATACCTCGAAATTTCGATTTTTTTCGATTTCGTTGACGGCTACTGCAGGGGCACCGGGGTATCTGTTCTCATCGGTAAAAATGTAGTCAAAACGTTTACGCAATGCCGTAACCACCCTTTCGTGGGCATATATCGGAATATCACCTTGTCTAAAAAAATAAGGTCTTATATCATCTAACCCCGCAATATGATCAGAATGCTCATGCGTGAATAGAATTCCGTCAAGCTTGGTAACTCGATGGGTCAACATCTGCTGCCTAAAATCAGGGCCGCAATCGATGACAAGATTATGGCCGTTCCATGAAAGTAGTACCGATACGCGCAATCTTTTGTCCTTCGGGTCCGAACTTAGGCAAACCGGATGTTCGCTGCCTATAACAGGGATTCCTTGCGACGTTCCCGTACCCAAAAAAACAATTTTCAACTTCTCGCCTATTTATTTCAAAATTATAACTTATTTATTTAAAAGATTAAGCTATCTTTTTAACTTTGCTTCTTAGCAAAACCATTAAAAATGGCTTCAGTTCTAGATAAGGATACCTCATTTGAGAATATTCCCTCCATCAAGTCAAAAACGCTTAGAATCAACCTTAATCCTGATATCTACGGAACCTTTGCCGAGATAGGTGCAGGCCAGGAGACTGCCCGCCACTTTTTTAGGTCTGGGGGCGCCTCGGGCACGATAGCGAAGGCCATGAGCGCCTATGACAAGGATTTCAGCGATGCCATATATGGGGTCGAAGAAGACGGCCGTTATGTAACCCAGCCGCGACTCAAGAAAATGCTCGCCCATGAAATGAAGTTAATGGAAGAGCGTATTACCCGTGATAGACACCCTGATAGATTATTCTTTTCATACGCAAATACGGTTGCGACCATCGATTTTTCGAAACGTTACAAGGGCCATGGTTGGGTCGGAATTCGTTTTCAATTGGATCCAAAGCAAAAAGAATACGATGAGATTATTCTACATATCAGGTTCAAGCAGAACGAGGCCAGATTGCAGCAAGAAACCTTGGGCACTGTCGGTGTAAACCTTATTTATGGCGCTTTTTACAAGTACCACAAACCTAGAAAGCTTCTTAAATATCTATATGACCACATTGACAAGGACACTATCGAAATCGATATGATCAATTTTTCAGGGCCGAACTTTAAGGGTGTCGACAACCGATTGATGAGTCTGCAGTTGATCAGAAACGATATGACCGATGCCGTTATGTTCGGTTCCGATGGAAACAATTTGTTACCGGCCACGGTACTTTACAAAAAGAATATTCTGGCCTTGCGCGGAAGTTTTAGACCGGTGACCAAGGTCAATATGGATATGTTCGAAAAATCACTCGATATCTTCATTCGCGACCCATCGGTAGAACAAGAAAACACGATTGTTATTTTTGAGATTACGCTCTCAAACCTAAAAGCTTCGGGTGAGATTGACGAGCAAGACTTTATGGATCGGGCCAAATTGCTTTGTTCACTGGGCCACACGGTAATGATCTCTAAGTTTCAAGAGTATTATAAATTGGTCGAATACTTCAACAATTACACCAAGGCCAAGATCGGCCTGACCATGGGCGTCAATAACCTCGTCGATATTTTTGATGAAAAATACTACCGCCATTTAAGTGGTGGAATACTTGAGGCCTTTGGCAAGCTCTTTTTCAAAGACTTACAGGTATACCTGTATCCCATGAAGAATGCAGAGACCGGGCAAATCATGACCAGCAACAATATCAAGGTACACCCAAGAATGAAGGAATTATACAAATTCTTCAAGTACAATGGTAAAGTAATGGATATTATAGATTACGATCCTGAGATCATGCATATTTTCTCGCGCGACGTATTAAAGAAATTGATAAACGATGAAGAAGGTTGGGAAGAAATGCTTCCAGAAGGCCTTGCCGAAATGATCAAAGAAAACCATTTGTTCACTAGAAAACTAGTCAAAGACACTGAGGATAAAGTGTGAGCCCCATAAAAAATGAAGGGCCCTGTGACCATTTGGTGGTTCAGGGCCTTTTTCTTTTAGGTAGTCATTAAAAAGCTATTCCAATAATTGGGCGGCGTGATCTTTTGTTTTTACCTTATCTATAACCTTGACGACTACACCATTTTCATCGATTACAAAGGTCTTTCTATGAATGCCGTCAAAGGTGCGCCCCATGAATTTTTTCGGCCCCCAAACCCCAAAAGCATTGATTACGGTATGCTCGGTATCGGCCAATAACGGAAACGGAAAATCAAACTTCTTCTTAAAACCATGTTGTTTCCGCTGCGTGTCGGCGCTGACCCCCAATAGGTTATAGCCTTGCGCCTTAAGTTCGGCATAGTTATCCCTTAAATTGCAGGCCTCTGCCGTACAGCCTGGCGTATTCGCACGCGGATAAAAAAATACTATCAATTTCTTTCCCACGAAATCAGCGAGTCTCACTGCGTTGCCATCTTGATCTTCTACCGTAAAATCGGGTACTTTATCTCCCACCTTCAATGTATTCATAATTGAAATTTGATTATTTTCGGACATTAAAATTTTGAGCGAAACTAAGGAATAATGACCAAAGCCGAAAAAGTAGATTTTACGATAAAGACCTTGTATAGACTTTATCCTGAGATTCCGGTTCCGCTAGCCCATAAAGATCCGTATACACTTTTGATCGCAGTACTATTATCGGCACAGAGTACCGACGTTCGCGTAAATCAGATTACGCCCCTGCTATTCGCCAAGGCCGATAATCCTAATGATATGATAAAACTGTCGGTGGATGAAATACGGGAGATTATTAAACCGGTCGGGCTCTCGCCAATGAAATCAAAGGGCATTTACGGGCTGTCTAAAATATTGATAGAAAAATATAATGGTACCGTGCCCAAACAACTTGAGCTGCTGGAAGAACTCCCTGCCGTAGGTCATAAGACGGCAAGCGTTGTGGTCTCACAGGCATTCGGTATACCAGCCTTTCCGGTTGACACGCACATTCACCGGCTCATGTACCGTTGGGGATTAAGCAATGGCAAAAATGTAGTACAGACTGAAAGGGATGCCAAACGATTGTTCCCAAAAAAGCTATGGAACGACCTTCATTTACAAATTATTTGGTATGGACGCGAATACTCACCTGCCCGGGGCTGGGACCTTGAAAAAGATATTATTACAAAAACCATCGGTAGAACGACGGTATTGAAAGAATACCATAAAAATAAAAAGACCCGCATTTAGCGGGTCTTTTTATCAGTTCATAACATTTTCAAACTTGAATTGCTTATGCTCTAAAATGTACAGCGACTTCGAGTAATCGAGTAAAAAGCGTACTGTTTCAGGGCCAACTTTGAAAAGTCTGTTCTTTCCTAACTGTTCAGCGTAAATTTTTTCCATATTAGTAATCGTATAGTTATGTTAAGATAACGCAACTAATATGGAAATATTGTTTCTATCTCATTTAACGAAATCTTAATTGGTAAGAACGATATTGTGTTTTTCGATTATTTTTCTGAGGTTGATCAGTGCATATCGCATCCGACCTAAGGCAGTATTTATGCTAACCCCTGTGTTTTCTGAAATTTCCTTAAAGCTCATATCCTTATAGATACGCATTAACAAAACTTCCTTTTGATCATCAGGCAATTCTTCGATTAGTTCTCTCAAATCAGAATCGATTTGATCCTTGATAATTTGTTTCTCTATATTTAATTTATCGTCACCAATTACTGAAAAAATATTAAAGTCGTCGTTTCCTTCGAACATCGGCATTCTTTTATTCTTTCTAAAATGATCGATGATAAGGTTATGTGCAATGCGCATTACCCATGGCAAGAATTTTCCTTCTTCGCTATAAGATCCTTTCTTCAGCGTTTTGATGACTTTGATAAAGGTGTCTTGAAATATGTCTTCGGTAATGTCGCGATCTAAAACTTTCGAGTAAATAAAGCTAGAGATTCTTTGATTGTGACGGTTGATTAAGATTTCAAGGGCTTTTTCATCACCGCTGATATAATCCCTTACTAGTTCTGAGTCTTCGATTTGCAATTCCATACAAACTACTTTTGGTTAAAATTGGCTTTCAATTAGGAAAGCACGGTTAGTGTTTTTTTTTGAGCTTTATTCAACAAAGGCCTTTTAATAAAGACTTTCATCGCTTTTGAATTATGATATAAAACTAGATAAAAGGGCCAGTGTGTAAAAAACTATGTTGTCAAACCGTCGGTTTTTGATGTGAAACAGGCAATTCCAATTGCAAGCCCATTTTGACTGACCGATTCGATCATTAGTTTTGAAAAAAAATTAGCGTATGATTACGAGAACGATTCCTTTTCTCAGCGGTTTTGAAAAAATACTTTATAGTACCCTAAGAAAATATCAATCATATGGTAGGGATAAAGAAGTACGGTATGGGCAAGAAAAAACCCTCATAATCCGTAAATCATGAGGGTATAAAAATTAGCGATCAATTTTAGTTGATGTTCCCTTCGAACTTGATTCCCTGAATCTCGGTTATTCTCAAAGATTTTGAATAATCCAATAAGAACTTCACAGTTTGAGGTTTGGCCTTAATAAGCTTACATCGATCTTGATCTTTAGCGTAAATTTTCTCCATATTTATTTCAGAATTGTTTCACTAGGATAACGCTACTTGAAATAAATATAATGGATCTGTTCGACCTGACGTTGAATAATTCGTTTATTAGACCTAAGGTTCGATTAGTTCGTTAAAATTATATTGTTCTCTTCAATAATTTTTCTAAGATTGATCAATGCATAACGCATTCTGCCCAGAGCCGTGTTGATACTGACACCGGTATTTTCAGAAATCTCCTTAAAACTCATATCTCGGTACATGCGCATAATAAGCACTTCTTTTTGGTCTTCGGGAAGTTCATTGATCAACAGGGTCAAATCTGAATCTATCTGATCTTTGATGATTTGCCCTTCGACATTAAGTTTTTCATCGCCGATGACCGAAAAGATGTTAAAACTATCGGCACCGCCGTACATAGGCATTCTACTATTCTTTCTAAAATGGTCGATTATCAGGTTGTGGGCTATACGCATGACCCAAGGCAGAAACTTGCCCTCTTCGCTGTAACTGCCTTTTTTAAGGGTTCTGATTACCTTAATAAAGGTATCTTGAAAAATATCTTCGGTTATACCTCGATCATTTACCTTGGAATAAATAAAACTGCTTATTCGTTGGTTATGTCTATTGATGAGAATTTCAAGGGACTTCTCGTCTCCAGAGATGTAATTTTTTATGAGTAAGGAATCGTCAACTTGTAGGTCCATAACAATTACTTTTTTATAGGTTAAAACTAGGGGGCCTCTCAAGCAAGAGGTCGTTTTCGTTCGTAAACTAGATTTAAAAAAGTAATGTTGCGCTATAGGCGTGTGACGTTAAAGTAAGTTCAAATATAGAAAAAATTATATACTCCCGTAAATTTTATGTTCTGAACCACAGAATTTTGATTGCCGGCCATGCAATATTGGGTAGTGAAAAAGGCTTGCCGTATCTTTACGCAATCAAAGTAAACAATGTCAACAATCTTAGATGTAAACCCTAAACAGAACATCATTATCAAGGGTGCGAAGTTGCATAACTTGAAGAATATAGATGTCGTTATACCTAGAAACAAGCTGGTGGTCATTACCGGTCTGTCGGGATCGGGAAAGTCAAGTCTGGCTTTCGACACCTTATACGCCGAGGGACAACGCCGCTATGTTGAAAGTCTTTCTTCTTACGCAAGACAGTTTTTGGGGAAATTGGACAAACCGAAAGTAGATTACATCAAAGGAATCGCACCTGCAATAGCCATTGAACAAAAGGTCAATTCGACGAACCCCAGGTCTACCGTAGGAACGACGACCGAGATATATGATTATCTTAAGTTGTTGTATGCCCGCATCGGCAAGACCATCTCGCCGATTTCGGGTCAAGAGGTCAAAAAGAATACCGTTACCGACGTTGTAAACCATGTGAGGGATTTCTATTCAGGGTCAAAATTACTTCTATTGGCCCCAATATCAGTTAAGCAGAATAAGGATACACTTAAATCGTTACAGCTTTTATCGAAACAGGGCTATGCGCGAATAAAGTATAAAGGGGAAGTGATTCGAATCGATGCCGCTCCAAAGCATATCGGCAAAGACTTCGAGCTTGTGGTAGATCGTATCGTAAAGGCCGATGATGAAGCCTTTTATAATCGCTTGGCCAATGCCGTCGACACCGCTTTTTTTGAAGGCAAGGGCGAATGCATAATCGAAGAATTGTCAACTTTGAGACAGACTGTGTTCAACAATAAGTTTGAACTTGATGGCATGTCGTTCATGGAACCGAATGTGCATCTGTTCAGTTTCAATAATCCATATGGGGCGTGCCCAAAATGCGAAGGGTATGGAGATGTCATCGGAATCGACGAAGATCTCGTAATTCCGAATACGGCCCTATCGGTATACGAGAACGCCATATTTCCATGGAGGGGCGAAAGTATGGGCCAGTATCGCGACCAACTGGTAAATTCGGCCTACAAATTCGATTTTCCAATTCACAAACCATGGTTCGAACTGGCCGAAGAGCAAAAACAATTGGTCTGGGATGGCAATTCACATTTTACCGGACTCCATGATTTCTTTGGAATGTTGGAGGAAAAAAGTTACAAAATACAGAATCGGGTCATGCTTTCGCGCTATCGCGGAAAAACCAAGTGCAATGTTTGCCAAGGAAAACGACTTAGAAAAGAAACCGACTATGTAAAAGTGGGCGGCAAATCGATTTCGGATCTGGTCGAGCTTCCCATAAAAAAATTAATCGCGTACTTCGGCGAAATTTCCCTGAATGACCATGATAATAAAATAGCCTCCCGATTATTAAAGGAAATAAACACTAGGCTTGAATTCCTCGATAAGGTCGGATTGAACTATCTCACCCTTAACCGAAAGTCGAATACCCTGTCAGGAGGTGAAAGCCAGCGAATAAACCTGGCCACTTCGCTGGGCAGTAGTCTGGTCGGATCCATGTACATTTTGGACGAACCCAGTATTGGCCTGCACCCAAAGGACACCGAGAACCTTATAGAAGTTCTGAAATCACTGCGCGATTTGGGCAATACCGTCATTGTGGTCGAACATGACGAAGATATCATGAAAGCGGCCGATGAAGTTATCGATATAGGTCCAGAGGCGGGCACCCATGGTGGCGAAGTGGTCGCACACGGAACTTTGGAAAAGGTATTACGATCCACATCGTTGACCGCAAGTTATTTGAACGGCACGATGGAAATTTCGGTTCCGGAAGTGCGGAGAACCTCCAAGAACCATATAACGATCAATGGTGCCCGAGAGAACAACCTAAAAAACATCAATGTTACGTTTCCATTGAATATGTTGACGATTGTCACCGGCGTTTCCGGTAGTGGCAAAAGTACCTTGGTAAAGAAGTTGCTATACCCGTTAATTTTAAAGGAAATCGGGGGGTACGGCGAAAAACCGGGACAATTTACTTCGATCGACGGAAAATACCAGTTTCTAAAACACGTGGAATTCGTTGACCAAAACCCGATCGGAAGGTCTTCAAGGTCAAACCCAGTAACGTACATTAAGGCCTATGACGATATCAGAAATCTTTTCGCGTCGCAAAAATTGAGCAAGATAAGGGCATATCAGGCAAAGCATTTCTCTTTCAATGTAGATGGCGGCAGATGCGAAAAATGCAAGGGAGAGGGTGAGATTACCGTAGAAATGCAATTTATGGCCGATGTACATCTTGAATGTGACGCTTGTGAAGGAAAACGCTTCAAGAAAGAAGTCCTTGAAGTTAAATTTGAGGATGTCTCCATCGATGATGTTCTTAACATGACGATCGATGATGCTATCGCTTTTTTCGAAAAACACAAACAGACTAAACTGACCGCAAAGCTCAAACCGCTTCAAGATGTGGGGCTGGGCTACGTAACGCTAGGGCAATCTTCTTCCACCCTATCGGGCGGAGAGGCACAACGTATCAAATTAGCTTCTTTTCTAGTCAAAGGGAATACAAAAGACAAGGCACTCTTCATTTTTGACGAACCTACTACGGGCCTTCACTTTCATGATATCAGAAAACTGCTCAGGTCGTTCAACGCTTTGATCGCCCGCGGGCATTCAATAGTGGTGATCGAACATAATATCGAACTGATCAAGTGCGCGGATTATATTATTGACCTTGGACCGGAAGGCGGGGAAAATGGCGGACACTTAATCGCGGAAGGAACACCTGAGGAAATTGTCCAAAATATCGATTCGGTAACGGCTAATTACCTGAAAGAAAAATTATAAGCCTAAAACCTCGAAGATAGGCCAATTCAGAAAATGACCGTTGCATATACCATTCTTGAATTGGGCAAGATTACTTCATTGAAAACATTGGAAAAAGCTCTCACAAGTTGACCTTTATCGATGGTCAACCAAATTTACCATTGTACAATATGGATTTTAAATATCTGATTTTCAGATATTTAATTGTATTTTATCTTTTTTGGCACGCTGTTTGGTATATACCTATCGAATGTAAATAGTTGCATTCAGGAACTTAAAACCTTATATCATGAGAAATCTAGTACTTTTATTTACGGCCCTCATTTTAGGCACCTCGGGTGTCATGGCCTCCGGTACAACAAACGAAGATAAGGTTGCAACACGCAATGCTTATAGATACAACAATTCGTTCATCTTTGTTGAAAGTGGCATTACGTTTTCGGTATATCCTGATGGCGAGTTCGACTTTTACATTGACAACTATGTAAACGGAAGAAGAAACAAAATTACATTCAATTCAGGTTTTGATTATAGTCCTTATGCCCAATATGATGACTATGGCGCCGTAATTCAAGTAGAAAACGTTCCCATCTATTACGACTACTATGGCCGCGTGAACCAAATCGGAAACGTCGATATTGCCTACCGAAACGGAAGGGTCTTTAGAATGGGAGGCATGTACGTATACTATAACAATAGAGGGTTCTACGATTATCATACGGGCTATATCAATGTTTACAACAGGTACTATGTATATCGACCATTTCACAGGTGGTTTGTTAGACCCGCTATAGGCTTCTGTTTGGTCTTCGACCACCCCTATAGAAGGTATTACAATCCTTTCCGATACACTTATTATAGGCCTTACTTGAACAACCGTAGATGGGCTTACGCCAAAATCGGAAGAGAATATAGATATAATAAAGTTCGACGTGAAAGAGCAACGGTCTATCGCAATGACAAGAGGGTCGCAGTTCGTGAAAACAATACCAGAAGAGGAGCTGTTGCGCGAAGCAATAGAACGGTAGAAAGTAGAAGCAACACGGCAAGAAACTCCAATATCTCAAGAAATAGCCAGAGTGTGGAAAGAAATGTAGCGGTCAGATCAAATCGTTCAAGGTCAAAAATTGCCGGAAGAACCGCGGTGGATCGTTCTCAAAGAATAGAAAGTAGAAGTAACGACAAAGGTAATGTTCGATCCAACTCTAGGAAAACCGTGACAAAACGTTCAACGGCCGTGAATACGCCAAGACGTAGCGCGGTTGGCAAAAGAACAGTGGTCAGAACCCCAACAAGTCGTGAGGTCACAAGAAATGCCAATACGTATAGAAAGCCTCAAAGTAGTTCGCGAAGCCAATCTGTTGGCAAAGCACCTGCTAGAAGTAGAAGTACGGTAGCAAGAAGTACGGGTTCAAGAAGTCGAACAAGCAAGGCCATTAGTTCAAGAAGTGGCGGTAAAAATGCAAGGTCGGCAACCGTAAGAAGTAGTAGAAGGCAATAAAAATAGTTTTTAGGTTGGTTAGTTGTTTGGCCCCGTAATGGATTCGTTCATTGCGGGGCCTTTTTTTTTGAACTATCAATATTCACAACTACCATTATCCTCATGCACATAATACGACTTATAGTTCTTTGCCTTCTTGTCCATACAGCCGGTAAGATCCAATAACTCTATCGATTTGAAGTCTATAGGATGTGTTTCGGCCTGAATCGAAATATACCCTTCCTTTAGCGGTGCACCTTCGATATAGGCACTTTCTTTGTAACCACTAATGGCCCCACCGCCAATTGTTGGGTTTCGGTATTCCATAACCACTTGGTCATTCAAAATATGTTGGATAAGTGAATCGCCCAAAACCAATGCTTCGACTTCTACCCATTGGTCTCCATGATAGGTTTCAGAGGTCGAATTGACGCAATGTGGCGTGAACAACGAGTCGTTCATGACTACATTGGTTCCGGGCGTACAAAGGTTGGCATTGGTACGCTCGTTTACGCCATCTCCACCAAGCAACTGTAGTTCCAACGAAATCGGAAAGTCTTGATCTAGGCCAATGGTGGAAGGTTCTTGACAATGAAGCATCAGTCCGTTATTACGTATGGCCCACCCTGGTCCCCCGGTCATTTGGTCACCCACAAAACGATATTTGACCCTTAAGCGATAATGCGAAAACTTTTCCTTGAAATATAGATGCCCGAAATTACCTTTAAAGGTGTCCTTTACATCATACCGAACACTCAACAGACTATCTTTTAGAATGAAGGTGTCATGATAATTTACGCCTAGATCGTAACCGGCAAATTTTGGAGTCCAATCGTTCATCGACCCACCGTCGAACAAGGCAATCCATTCTTCACCATCAGGGTTTTCGTTAACCGGGCCACAAGCACTTAAAAGAAGGGTCGTAACCAGAATTTGAAAACTTCGGCTTATATAAAATTTAGCATTTGAAAAGTACATAGATTTTGGTTTTATCAATATTGTAAAAAGATATAAAAATAGTCATTAACCCCAATGGCCATTATTATCCTGTATCTGCTATTTCCTCAAAAATTTGGAAAGCACACCGAATACATCCTCGGAAATCTTGAACCGATAGAGAACACCAAGATACATGGCAATCATCAAAAGACTTTTTAGAATTATGTTCAAAATCGGGTGAAAAGAAAATTGTAAAGAATAGAACAAAATGGCAATCATCGCTAATAGGCCAAAGACCTTAAAAGTCTCGCTGGTAAAGGGGCTAATATCAAATTTTTTTTGAACATAAATCAGTTTGATCGTATTGTAAATAAAAAAGGCTGAAAAACTGGCGATGGCGGCACCGTTCAGTCCGTATTTGGGAATAAGCCATAAATTGAAAAGTACGGCCATTATTGCCAACAATACACCAAAGGTTAGAACAGACAGGTAGAAGTTCGAATTATATAGAATTGAATTATTGTTGCCCAAAAGAGAATCATATACCTTGGCCAGTCCGATCCAAAAGACGATCATGAAACCTCCACGGTAATCATCGGGAAGCATAACGTACAAATCGTTCAGGTTCAATAGAATGAGTAAGAACAAAATTCCGGCAACGATAAAAAGAGTCAAGGAACTTTTTTCATAGAGCCTTTTTAGCGAGGCCCTGTCATTTTTGTTCAAATATTCCGCTGTCAACGGATAGGTAATTTGATGCATCGACCGAGAGGGTACCGCAATTACCATAGCGATAAACCCTGCTACACTGTAATAGGCCACGTTTTCTATTTTGATGAAATTATTGATCATGACCTTGTCTATTTCCAAAAGAATGATTGCCGTAGAGCCTCCTACAATGATCAAAGCACTATACTTGAGAATATCCTTGACATTTTTGGGAAAGTCAAACGACAACTTGGGCATTCGTAAACTATAGGCATATAGTTTCATGATCAACATACGAATAACGTAGAAGCCCATTAGTGCCATTATGAAAAAATCGACGGTTATGATTTCAAGCATAAGTAAAATCAATAGAACCGTCTGCCCTACCCTGCAAAATATTTCCTTCATGAAATTGCCGAAAACCGATTTCATCTTGATACGTGCCCAAGCGTAAAAAACCTCAAAATAGGCCATGGCCATTCCGATAATGAAAATATGCCAAACATAATCTTTGACGATGGGGTTTTCCCTTGACAGCAAATTACCGATGGTGTCATTGGCCAGGTAGCTTATTAGCGCCACGGGTAAAATCAACATAAATGGAAGTAAAAGCATCAGGGTCAAAAAACCGTCTTGCCCATCATTCTTTTCAAAGCTACTATAAAATTTGACCAAGGTATTTGGAACACCAAAGGCCAGCAGTGGCATTAATACGGCTGAAGCAGACAATATGACCTGAATGAGTCCATAATATTTGGGATCCATAAAATTCGTGTACAAAAACAACGTATTCACCGCACCGATGGCAAAGCCAATATAGGTAATCAATGTATTTTGAAAAGATTGTTTTAGTACGATTCCCATTAGAGGTGATTGACAAGTTGCTTGGTGAGTGCCCTGCGACTGTACTTTTCAATATCTTTTGACACAACGTGCAAGGTTCCTTCCTTAAACGCTTTGAACCAACTTAAAATTACTTCTTTAAGCTCATCGCCCGAAGCATAATCAAAAACTTTTCCGGTATCGGTCTCTTCAATAATGGCGCCGGCATCCCATTTTTTGGGTCCGACCGCCAGAATAGGGCGACGGGCGGCCATGTACTCGAATAACTTTCCAGGTATGATGCCTTGGGTCTCTCTCGAATCGATTTCCAACAAAAGCAAAAGTTGTGCACGTTGCTGCCTTCTAAGTGCCTCTGCGTGCGAAACATAACCTTTGATCTTAACATAAGGCCCAAGTTCAAAACGGTACATCGTATCAAGTACATCTTGTGCGACCACACCTATAAACTCCAATCGCAGGTCAGTTCTAAAAACTTCGTTCTCACGGGCAATATCCGATATTGCCTTCCATAGATTTTTCGGATTTCTGCCCGTGAGCAATGAACCGATATGTGATATGGTAAACTGGCTGTCCACATTTGCGCCACCTTCATAATCGGAGTCATATCCATTGGTGATTACTGCAATCGGTTTGTCAGTCAATTGTTCGAACTCTTTTTTCGTCGTTGGGCTGGTCACAATGATTTTATCAGCATTTTGCAAAACCATTCTTTCCAGTTCTTCGTGTTTCCTCTGTGATGCTTTGGTTAACCGTAATTTTTGGTGGTATCCGATCGAGGTCCATGGATCCCTAAAGTCCGCCAACCAAGTTAGGTCATGCCGTTGTTTTAACCGGTTTCCGATAAGATGGACGCTATGCGGCGGCCCTGTGGTTATGATCGTATTTATGTTTTCTTTATCCAAAATATCCGAGAGAAAGTTTACCGAAGGTCTTACCCAGCTTTTTCGCGCATCGGGAATGAAAAAATTTCCCCGGATCCAAAGCATCGACTTTTCTAGAATTGTTTGGTTCTTGGTCTGAATGATCCCCGAACTGATCCGGTTAGTTTTTTTGGGGAATAACAATCCGGGCAGACCGTAGGGTTCTTTTATGGGGTATCGGTAAATTTTAAGGCCTTCGGGTACTTCATTTAGAAACGATGAATCCTGTATCGGATAATGTGGGTTTTCAGGCACATACAAAACAGGGTCAACGTCAAAATCATGAAGGTACTTCACAAATTTCAGCCATCGCTGTACCCCCGGACCACCGGCCGGTGGCCAGTAATACGTAATGATAAGTACCTTTTTCATACGATCAAATACTAGGTTAGACATTGGGGATGTCTTTTGAGCAATGGTTCATCTCTAGGATGCTGGCGATTTCGCAGTCTCTTCTTCCCTTTTACGGACATGCCAAAAATTGTACGCCAGACCACCCAAAACGACCAATCCTAAAAGAATTGAACTTGCCATTGCTATTTTGCTTCCTTTTTCGACGACCGGTGGTTCGAACTTGAATTCTATAGCATGTTTGCCGGCAGGTATTTTTAAGGCACGCAGTACGTAGTTCGCCTTAAAGTGTTCGACCTGTTTTCCATCGATATAGGCATTCCACCCTGGTTGGTAATACATCTCGGAAAACACTCCAACGCCCATTCGTGAATTACGCGATTCATAGGTCAAATGATTCGGTTTATATGTGATAAGTTGAATGGTGGCCGCGGAATCGACCTGAAAATTAAACTGGTTCACCGTTGGAAACTTTTCGGTGTTGACAATCGCCTCGTTCTTCTCGTCAAAATCTTTGAGCCCCAAAAGCTCATCGTTGGCATTTTTAACTTCCACCATTTTTTTTATGAACCAAGCATTTCCGTTCGCATCGGTGTTTACGGCCGGATATCGCTGTCCATCTTGATCCTGTTGAATTACATATTTAACATTGAGCATATTCAGAACCTTGATATTGCCCTGGGCAATATGAAAATAAAAGAGATCTTCCATGCCTGCAGGCTTTGCGGCATGATACCCTGAAATAGCCTGATGAAAATAAGAGGTTTCAGCCCCTTCGAATCCCTGAGTTTGATCGAAGACCCTGAAAATACTGTCATCTTTTAAAATTTCTTGATGCACAGGTGTTTCCTGAAAAGGCTGTGTCATCCTTCTTTTTGCTACAAAATCTTCTTTATTGACGTAGCGGAGGTTTACCCCGACCAAATCGAAAACGATTAGCGCGCCCAATGTGATGATCAGTACATTTTCCTTGATTTTTTCCTTTAGATAAACCCATAGGACCGCAGCCGCAAGCAATACGAAAAGTAGGGATCGGAAAAGGTCGCTATTGTAAACAGCTTTTCGGTCAAGTTGGATCACGTCGGGCAATCCCTCAAGTCCTGTCATTTTCAAACTTTCATCTCCCGGAGCGATAAAATCGAACATTCCCTTTGCCAAAAACAACAAAATACCGATACCTAAAACAGTGAAAAATGAGATTTTGAGCGCCTTTACTTTCCGGCTTTTGGAAACGAACTCGTTGAGGAGCACGCTCAAGCCCAGTATGGCAAGTATCGGTGCACAAAGCTCCAAAATCACCTGTATTGACGATACGGCGCGAAACTTGTCGTATAGTGGAAAATAGTCGATCATGAAATCGGTCACCAGACTAAAATTCTTGCCCCATGACAGTACCAAAGACATCAGGGTGCCACCCAAAAGCCACCACTTGGCACGACCCTTGACCAAAATCAACCCCAAAATGAAAAGGAAGAAGACAATCGCGCCAATATAGGCTGGGCCTGAGGTTCCTGGTTGGTCGCCCCAATAAAGGGGCAAGGTGCTAAAATATTTTAGTGCCGTACTTCTTGGGATTTCCTTGTCAATCACATAGGCAAACGTCTTGGAATTCTCTCCCAATTCTTCACCACTGGCCCCTCCGAATAGTCGGGGGACGAACAGATTCAATGATTCGGCAATTCCGTAACTCCATTGCGTAATGTATTCCTTGCTCAGCCCACCCGTGCTCTCTTTGGGGGAACCATCGGGATTGATGGTTATATCGGATTTCCCTCTTGTACTCCAATCGGCATATTCCTTGGTGGCCATTAAACTCGTGGCGTTCGATGCGATTCCTAGGGCAACGGCACCCAATAGTATTGCTATCGAGATGAAGTAATGTTTTAATTTCTTTTTACGAACGGCATCGATTAAATAAGCAATTCCTAAAATCAGAGCCAGCAACATAAAATAATAGGTCATCTGGTAATGATTGGCCCCGATTTCCAAAGCCATGGCTACGGCGGTCAGAACGAATCCCCACAGGTATTTCTTTCTGAAGACGAGAACAATGCCGGCCAGTACCAAAGGCAGATAACCGATCGCATGGGCCTTTGCATTATGGCCTGCGCCAAAAATGATAATCAAATACGTGGAAAAGCCAAATGCCAAAGCTCCCACGACCGCCAGGCGATAATCCACCTTAAGACAGCATAGAAGAATGTAAAAGCCGATAAAATACAAAAAAAGATAGTCGGCGGGCCTGGGCAAGAAACGAACAAGGTTATCGAGCTTCTTTACATAATTGTGCGGGTAATAGGCCCCAAGCTGATAGGTGGGCATTCCGCCAAATGCACCGTTCGTCCAATAGGGCTCCTCTCCTGTTCGCTTCCTGAAATCGTTCTGCTCTTTGGCCATGCCGGTATACAGAATAATATCGGATTGTTCGATGACCTTTCCCTGAAGTACGGGGTAAAAATAGGCCAAGGCGGCAATGACGAAAAATACGGCAACAAAAAAATGGACAAAAAGGGCTTTTAAACCGGTTTGCATGAAGTAGACTAACGGATTGAAGCTGCTAATTTAATCAATCTACCTCCTCAAAATCAATATACTCACCAACTTTTTGCGAAGAACTGTCCTTTCGCTGCGGTTTTTTATTGATTATCACGTCGTCGACCTGCTGCTCTCTATGTTGATTCTGGTTCACGAACTCGCCGAATTTTTCCTGAAAATGTGCCTCGGTCTTCTTGGCCGCATAACTGAATAGTTTCGGGGCCAATAAACGCAACACCATTTTCAGTAGGTAGTATACCAGAAAGATTGTCAATATCGTCTTTAAAAAAGCCATTTTATTTAAATAGTATATATCAAAAATACAATTCTCACGTTGTAATAGCAGGGCCAAAGTCATAAAATAATAATAAAATCACCATTATGGGGCATAACTTCGAAATGAAAAGAATACGGCAATTGATACGCATTCTTCCTCTATTTTTGCCTTTTTTTGGAATCTCGCAGTACACGGATGTCATTAATTCTAACCGCCCCGGACTATCGGTCAGCGCCTATGCGGTAGGAAAAAATGTGATTCAAGCCGAGTTGGGTGCTTTCTATGAGCAGAGCGACCATAGCCTATTGAATACCCAATCAAATATCTGGGGCACCGATCTTTCTTTGCGTTACGGATTGTTGTTCGAACAATTGGAGATCAACTACGAAGGTACTTTTCAGAATCGCAAAACAACCTTCGCGAACATCGGCGTGGAGCAATCGTTTACCGATTTCTCGCGAAACCGATTGGGACTGAAGTTTCTTATTTATGATCGTTATAAAGATCCCGAACGAAACAAACCCAACCTCTATAGTTGGAGAAAGAACAACCTCTTTCAACTCAAAAACCTGATTCCCTCGGTATCGATCTATGGCGGCGCTACCTTCAATATCGGTGACAATCCTTTTCATATTGGTGACCCGACGGTTTCATATCGCGGCATGGTGGCCACTCAAAGTAGATTGACGCCTCGCTTCGTGTTGATCACCAATTTTGCGTATGACCGTATTTCTACCGACTTTCCTGAAATGAGCTATCTAGTCTCTATATCGCACGCCTTTCGCAATCCTAAATGGAGTGCCTTCATCGAAAATCAGGGGATAAAAAGCGATAGATATTCCGACGTACTTTTACGGGGAGGCGTTGCACATTTGTTAAGCGAAGATCTTCAATTTGATGTGAATATGGGTGCCAGTTTTAAGAACACACCCTCTCGTGTATTTGTTACCCTAGGTGGATCCTACCGTTTTGACCTTCACAAGGATCCCAAACCGAAAGCCATCGACGAACAAAATGCAGGAGAAAACGGTGGGGCGATCAAAAAGAATGCAATGAAAAAGAAAGAGCGCAGGTCCAAAAAAGCAAAAAATAGGGGCACGGGCGCCGAAGATATTGATCTTGGCCCTACTAAAAAACAGCTTCGCGAATTAAAACGGGCCGAAAGAAAAAAGAAAAAAGACAGCCAGAGCGAATATGATTTCTAGATTACAAGGCTCAAATTTTAACCGTAATCTTTAGTATTACCATTGTAATTATTCATAATATTGACCTTACAAAAAATCTGTATGGTCACGCTCAAAGAAGCTACTACCAAGAATGAATTAAAGCAATTCGTCAAATTTCCATTTTCGCTTTATCGAGATAGTCCCTATTGGGTGCCACCTATTATCAATGACGAATTGGAATCTTTCGATAAGGATAAGAACCCAGCATTCAAAAACGCCGATGCCCGGTTCTTCCTTGCTTACAAGAATGGGGTCATTTCTGGTCGAATCGTGGTCATCATCAATTGGCTCGAAGTCAACGAGCAAAAAATCAGTAAAGTCCGTTTCGGCTGGTTCGATTTTATCGACGATGGCGAGGTTTCCGAAGCATTATTGCAAAAGGCCGAAGAAATAGGCAAAAAACACAATCTGGACTATATGGAAGGGCCTGTTGGTTTTTCCAATCTCGACAAGGTCGGTGTGCTCGTCGAAGGTTTCGACCACATTGGCACCATGGTCACTTGGTACAATCATCCATACTATCAACGACATTATGAACGCCTGGGGTTTGTAAAGGAAAAGGAATATATGGAGAATAAATTCCCGACCAGTGCCGCGGATCCCGCGCTTTTCACAAAATTGAACGATCTGGTCAAGCGACGTTACGGACTAAAGGAAATCAATTTCACCAAAACCAGCGAGGTTTTGCCCATGGCCGATCAAATGTTCGACCTATTCAACGAAACCTATTCAAAACTATCCTCTTTTGTGCCGATCACCGAGGTACAAAAGGCCTATTTCAAGAAAAAATATATCAGTTTTATCAATCCTGAATACATCAAGTTTATTGTGGACAAGGATGAAAACCTGATTGCCTTTGCCATAGTTATGCCGTCATTTTCGAAGGCTTTGCAAAAGGCGAAGGGCCGATTGTTCCCTTTTGGCATATTTCATCTTCTAAAGGCCAAAAAACATAGCAAAGACGTTATTTTCTATCTTATCGGAATACGCCCCGACTACCAGAACAAAGGGGTGACCGCGATTATTTTCAACGAATACTATAAAACCTTTAAGGCAAAGGGAATCGATATGTGCTACCGTACACCAGAACTAGAAGAAAACGTGGCGATTCGTCAAATGTGGAAACATTTTAATCCCGTTATCTACAAACGTAGACGAACGTATCGAAAGAGCTTATAAACTGAAACAAAATCCTTATTCCCCCATTGCGGCCGCCACAGCTGCCGACAATCGCTTGTAGGTACCGTTCTGAAGACGTTCGCGAATCGCGGAAAAAGCATCCAAAGTTTCTTCTATATCTTCCAACGTATGGGTAGCGGTAGGTATCATTCTAAGTAAAATCAACCCTTTAGGTATAACCGGGTAAACAACTATGGAGCAGAATATTCCATAATTTTCACGTAGGTCTTTTACCAACGCCATCGCCTCTGGAATACTTCCGTTCAAATAGACCGGAGTAACGCAACTAGTGGTTGTACCGATATCGAATCCTCGTTCTTTCAACCCATTTTGGAGGGCGTTTACATTCTCCCAAAGCTTTGCCTTTAATTCGGGCATTGTACGCAACATATCAAGACGCTTCAAAGCTCCCTTCACATAGACCATCGGCAAGGATTTTGCGAACATTTGAGAGCGCAGATTGTATTTTAGATAATCGATGATTTCTTGATCGGCGGCCACAAAGGCACCGATACTGGCCATGGATTTGGCAAATGTGGCCAAATAAACATCGATATCATCTTGAACGCCTTGCTCCTCACCTGCACCTGCACCGGTCTTGCCCAGAGTTCCGAAGCCATGGGCGTCATCGACCAATAATCTGAACTTGTATTTTTTCTTGAGCGCAACAATATCCTTTAAGATGCCTTGTTCGCCCCTCATGCCGAATACACCTTCCGAAATCACCAAAATACCGCCACCGTGCTGCTCGGCCAATCGGGTGGCACGTTCCAAGTTCTTTTCAAGACTTTCAACGTTGTTGTGGGTAAACGTAAAGCGTTTGCCCATATGCAAACGTACCCCGTCGATGATACAGGCGTGACAATCAACATCATAAACGATGATATCATCTTTGGTGACCAACGCATCGATTACCGACATAAAGCCTTGATACCCAAAATTGAGTAGATACGAAGCTTCCTTCTTGACAAAAGCAGCCAACTCACGCTCCAACTGCTCATGATAATCTGTATGACCGCTCATCATTCTTGCTCCCATCGGATAGGCCGCACCGTGCTCATGTGCTGCTTCGCCATCGACCCTTTTTATTTCTGGAAGATTGGCCAGGCCCAAATAATCATTGATACTCCAGGTAATTACGTCCTTACCTTGAAATTTCATCCGGTTTGAAATGGGGCCTTCCAATTTTGGAAAAACAAAATATCCTTCAGCTTGTGAGGCCCATTTTCCCAAAGGGCCTTTGTTTTCAATTATTCTATCGAATAGGTCTTTCATGAATTCTGGTTGAATCTACCTGCAAAAATATGTAATTTTAACATGCCTTCATAATAATTAACAAGCCATAAAAAAAAACGATGGGCCAACCTAAAAGGCCATCGCTTTCTAAAACTATTGAAGTACTTAAATTATTTAACGAATTGGGCTTGTTGTGTCCCTTCCACCGATTGGCTATCGAAAAAGCCCTGATCTTCCATCCATTTATCACTATAGATCTTGCTCATATAGCGTGATCCATGATCGGGGAAGATAACGACCACCTTACTGTTTTCGTCAAAAGTTCGTTTCGCACTAAGTTGTTTTATGGCCTGCATCACAGCACCACTGGTATAGCCTACGAACATACCTTCGGTTTTAGCTATTTCTCGAGCCGCATGGGCACTTTCTTCGTCGGTAACCTTAATGAATTTATCGATTACTTCGAAATCGGTAGCAGTTGGAATCAGGTTCTTGCCCAGACCTTCGATACGGTACGGATAGATTTCATTGCTATCGAACTCACCTGTCTCATGATATTTTTTGAGAACCGACCCAAAGGCATCCACACCGATGACATTGATGTTCGGGTTCTGCTCCTTTAGATACCTGGCCGTGCCCGAAATGGTGCCTCCGGTACCACTACAAGCTACCAAATGGGTGATTTGCCCGTCGGTTTGGCCCCATATTTCAGGGCCGGTGGTATTATAGTGGGCATCGATATTCAATTCGTTGAAGTATTGGTTTATGTATATAGACCCCTTGGTCTCTTCGTGAAGCCTTTTCGCCACTTGATAATACGATCTTGGATCGTCGGCGCTAACATGCGCAGGGCACACATAAACCGTAGCTCCCATGGAGCGCAGCATGTCTATCTTATCTTTTGACGATTTCGAACTTACCGCCAAAATACACTCATATCCCTTAATAATGCTGACCATGGCAATGCTGAAACCCGTATTGCCCGATGTAGTCTCGATTATCGTACTACCTTTTGTCAATATACCTTTGCGCTCGGCCTCTTCAATAATATATGCCGCCACCCTGTCTTTAGACGAGTGACCGGGATTAAACGATTCTAACTTGGCATAAAAATTTCCGGGGAGCTTCTCGGTAATTCGATTAAGTTTTACTAGGGGGGTGTCTCCTATAAGTTCAAGGATATTGTTGTAAGCTTTAATCTTATTTTCCATAAAGGCTATATAAGTTAAAGAATATTACAGAATGTTGATTCCGTAATATTCTAGCGCAAAATTACTATTTTTTTCGGATTATTCGGTTTTGCCCTCCAAATCAAGCAAAAACGCATATTCCTTGGCCACCTCCTTCAATGCCTCAAAACGACCTGAGGCACCGCCATGACCTGCGTCCATATTTATATCAAATAGCAATAGGTTTTTGTCGGTTTTCAATTCACGTAGTTTGGCCACCCATTTGGCCGGTTCGAAATACTGTACCTGCGAATCGTGCAATCCCGTGGTCACCAACATATTCGGGTATTCCTTGGCCTCGACATTATCATACGGGGAATATGATTTCATGTAATCATAATATTCCTTTTCGTTCGGATTGCCCCATTCATCGTATTCCCCCGTAGTCAATGGAATGGAATCATCGAGCATGGTCGTAACGACGTCTACAAAAGGAACCGCTGCAATCACACCGTTATAAAGTTTCGGGGCCATATTGACCACGGCACCCATTAAAAGTCCGCCTGCCGAACCTCCCATAGCGTATAGGTGGTCTGCACTCGTGTAATTACTTTCGATCAAGAATTTAGAGCAATCGATAAAATCGGTAAATGTATTTTTCTTTTTAAGCAATTTGCCGTCCTCATACCATGGACGGCCCAAATATTGCCCGCCACGAATGTGGGTCAAGGCGTAGGCGAACCCACGATCCAATAGGCTTAAACGGACCGTTGAAAAATACGGGTCGATAGTTGCCCCATAAGACCCATATGCGTACTGAAGAATTGGCGTGTCGGGACTTAGCTTGGTGTTTTTGTGATGAATTATCGACATGGGCACTTTCACCCCGTCTCGCGCCGTGGCCCAAACCCTTTTTTCAACATAATCGGCCTTGTCGAATTTACCACCCAGTACTTCCTGTTCTTTTTTAATTTCTTTTTCTTGGGTACGCATATTGAAATCGATGACCGATGCGGGCGTTCCCAAAGAATTGTAGGAATAACGTAAAATCTCCGTGTTAAAATCCGGATTGGTACTTACATTGGCGGTATAGGTCTCGCTTTCAAAAGGGAGGTAGTACGCGTCTTTTCCATCCCAACGATTGATTTTTAGTCTATTGAGACCATTTTCTCTTTCCGACAATACGAAGTACTCTTTGAAAATCTCTACATCTTCCAAAAGTACATTTTCGCGATGAGGAATAAATTCTTCCCAGTTTTCGGAAGATGTATTGACTTCCCCCAGTTTCATAAGTTTGAAATTGGTCGCTTCGTCTTTATTGGTCAACACATAAAAAGAATCGCCGTAATGCGATATGGAATACTCCAGACCTCTGCTCCTCGGAGAAAACACCTTGAACTTTCCATTGGGGTCATCGGCGTTCAATATCTGATATTCGCTCGTCAATGTACTGTACGAGCCTATTATGATATACTTGTCCGATTTTGATTTGTAGACAAAGGTGCCAAAAGTTTCGTCGGCCTCGTGAAAGACCAGTTCATCTTCAGAGGTAGGGGTGCCCAGTCTATGTCTGTAAATTTTATCGCTGCGCAAAGTGACCGGATCCTTTTTACTATAGAACATCGTCTCGTTATCATTGGCCCAGACCGCTCCGCCCGTGGTATTGTCTATTTTGTCGGCCAATACCTCACCGGTATCCAGATTCTTGATCTGAAGCGTATACTGCCTGCGTGAAACCGTATCTACACCAAATGCCGCCAATTTATTGTCGGGGCTGACCCCGATACCGCCAAGATTAAAAAACTCGTGCCCTTCGGCCATTTCGTTACAGTTGAAAATGATTTCTTCCGGGGCATCCAAAGATTCCTTGTGGCGGCTATAGATCGGATATTCCTTGCCGGTTTCATATCGCGTTACATACCAATATCCGTTTTCTTTATAAGGCACCGAAGCGTCATCCTCTTTGATCCTGCCCTTCATTTCTTCAAAAAGAACGGTTTGAAATTCTTTGGTATGGTCTGTTAAGGCCGCGTAGTACGCATTTTCTTTTTCAAGATGCGCTATGACCTCGGGGTCTTCGCGATCGTTCATCCAGTAGTAGTCATCGACCCTTATATCGCCATGTTTCACCAATTCTTTAGGGGCTTTTTTGGCCACAGGGGCTTCAACAACCTTCATATCCTTATTTTCATTTTTGCAAGAGAGCGCTAAAATAAGACTTAATGCGAGAACCGATTTGTTTTTTTCGAACTGTATCATATTTCTTTAGTATGGGTACAATTTAGTAATTTTGGAGGCATCAAAATAAAAAAAAGGATATGTTCGGAGATATGATGGGAATGATGGGGAAACTCAAGGAAACCCAAAGAAAGGTCGAGGAAACCAAAAATAGATTGGATACGGTATACTTGAGGGAGAGTACTTCAGATGAACTGTTGGAGGTCACGATTTCCGCGAACCGGGTCGTCAAGGAAATCAAGATAGATGATTCTTTGTTGGATGACAAAGAACAATTGGAAGACTATTTGGTACTGACACTCAATAAGGCCATCAAGAAGGCCACCGAGGTCAATGAGGCAGAGCTTGCAGCCGTCGCCAAAGAAGGGATGCCCAACATACCGGGTATGGATTCTTTGTTCAAATAGACTATCTTTAAGGATACAACCGTTATACCACTGCATGATCGAGATAAAAAAATATAAACGTAACGGATACACTTTTAGCCTAAAGGCCGAAGACGGGGCCAATTTGCTGAGCAGCGTGCCGTTTTCCAGTCATGAAGAGGTAAAAAAGACCGTCGAACAATTACAAGCAGTACAAAATACCCAACATGTTTTTGAAAGGAAAACCAATCACGAAGGAAAATTTCTTTTCAGTGTCAAAGGTCTCGATGGAAGGTTGATCGGAAAAAGTGAGCTTTATACTTCTGAAGCAGGTATGGAAAACGGAATCAAAAACGTTAGAAACCGAATTGCCTCCCTAACAACTCTATAGAAATTATATTGAGCCGAGAATATCAAGAAAAGCTTGGTGCTTGGTATCCGTATAGTCCAAATGTGTTACGATCCTCAATTTTCCCTGTCCCATTCCAATCAACCGAACACCTTTTTCATTCAATTTTTGAACGAACCCATCAGAATCGTAAAGGCTTTCATCGATTTCGAAAATTATGATATTCGTCTCTATGGGTTCTACTTTTTTAATGAAGGGCAACTTTTTTAGCAAATCACCTATTTCGATGGCTTTCTTATGGTCTTCGGCCAATCTTTCAATATGATTGTCAAGGGCATAACTGCCAGCTGCAGCCAAATACCCTGCCTGTCGCATACCGCCACCAAGTATTTTACGTATTCGAAGCGCTTTATCCATCATTTCCGAGCTACCTGCCAAGACCGAGCCTATGGGGCAGCCCAGTCCCTTGCTCAAACAAACACTAATGGTATCGAATAGCTCACCGTACTGTTTTGGGGTTTCATGTTTTGCGACGAGTGCGTTCCACAAGCGGGCCCCGTCCAAGTGATATCCTAAACTATGTTTCTCGCAAACCGCCTTAATGCGTTTTAGTTCCTCGAAGTCCCAACAGGCTCCCCCACCTTTGTTCGTTGTATTTTCGATGCAAACCAATGATGTAAAAGGACTGTGGTAAAAATCCGGAGGATTGATGGCCGCTTCGACCTGTTCAGCGGTCATCATGCCCCGATGGCCATCGATCAACCTACAGGATACCCCACTATTGAAACTGGCCCCTCCCCCTTCATAATTATAGACATGGGCATATTTGTCACAGATCAATTGATCCCCAGGATTGGTATGAAATTTAATCGCCGTCTGGTTCGCCATACTTCCCGAGGGGAAGAACAAAGCGGCCTCCTTACCGAACATTTCGGCCACTTTTTGTTCCAGCGCATTGACCGATGGATCCTCTTTGAAAACATCATCGCCCACTTCTGCAGACATCATGGCATTCAACATTGCGGATGTTGGTTTTGTAACCGTGTCGCTAATAAGGTTTATATCCATTTCAAGTTTCATATTCAGGCATGCGGTGCAAGTTTAAGCTCAAATCATCAGGTTTATGATATTAAACGGCAAACTTAATGAAAACAATCCATGCCAATCGGCGAACCATCCGGAATCTTAGGTGCGGGCACGACTTTGAACTGCTCCGGATGCTTGTAAAAATCATCGATACGCCGCATTATTTCCATTTTATAATCATTCGATAGGGCATCGCCAAGGTTTTTTGTCACCAAACCCCTTAATTTGGCATTGGCGATCGCATTGACCTGAGGATGCACGTCTTCGCTACGGGCCAAATTCATCAAATGGTAGACAACCCTGAAATCAATGCTACGCTGTACCTCTTCTATATAATCATTCTTGTGCTGTTTCCCTAAAGTGTTTTTGATAACGGTTTCGAGTACTTCGCCCAGGCCTATGTTTTTAGCATCCAGACTTTTTTGCTGTACCAACCGTGACGCCCTTTCAGGGTGCAATAGTAGACCCAAAGTCATATCGGCCACCGTTTCCGCCGCGGAAAGCGCATCGAAGGAAACACCTGTCTTACCCTTTAAGGACTCCCGCGTTTTTCGATACCCAAAGGCACGGGGCGGGAACAGGGACAGTTTTTCATGTGGGATTGCAATTTCGGCAGCATCCAAAGTCTTTAAAATGCTTTGCAGGGCTTTCTGCTGCATAGCCTTGTCAACAATCTCAACAGTTGTTTGGCCGTCGCCTTTTACGGCATAATTGTATTCCATACCACCAACCACCTTGGCAACGGCCTCGGTCTGATACCGATGTAGGAGGTACAGCGGCACAAAGACATCCTCTAAAACGGTATTGGGTTCCCCGGTGCGGATATTGTCGATAGAAAAATTATCGATTGCCGTTCGGCGCACTTTTAGAAGCGCATCGAGCTCCTCGCTTACGCTTTTACCGTTATCCCATAAATGTGCTAGAACGTGTGAGCTACCCTGTGGCCGTGCATCTTGATCCGTAATGTAACGCAACCCGTCATCTTGTGCTTTCTTTAAGATTGCGTCCAATACTTCCTTTTCATTTTGACCTTTCGGAATCCCGGAATACGAATAGGCAACCATAACCTTGTCCCAGTCCCCAATTCCTGTGGCATAGGCATTCGTGAAATCGATTTCATCGTTTTTGACCGAAAACTGTGGGTGCGGATAATCCATCACAGATGCCCTATTATTCGTGCTGGCCGCATAATTATGTGCAAACCCCAAGGTATGTCCTATTTCATGTGCCGATAGTTGCCGAATTCGCGCCAAGGCCAAGTCGAGCATGGGTTGATAATTATCGTCGCGTTCGGCAAAAGGTTTGTTCATCAGGGCTTGGGCGATCAAAAAGTCTTGTCGAATGCGAAGACTGCCCAGACTGACATGCCCCTTTATGATTTCGCCCGTGCGTGGGTCGGTTATGCTACTGCCATAGCTCCATCCGCGTGTAGAACGGTGGACCCATTGAATTACATTATACCGTACATCTAAAGGGTCGGCATCGGCAGGAAGCATTTTCAATTGAAAGGCGTTCTTGTACCCTGCGGCCTCGAAGGCTTGGTTCCACCAACGACCCCCATCCAAAAGTGCCGACCGAACAGGCTCGGGAGTACCATTGTCCAAATAATAAACGATAGGTTCTACCGCTTCACTTTGCGTCGCGGAAGGGTCTTTTTTCTTCAATCGGTGTCTCGTGATGAACCGTTTCAAGATAGGTTCTTGAACGGGAGTCGAATAATCATAGTATGAAAACGGATACGATCCGCTTCTTGTATCGAACTCCCTCATTTCGTAACCGTTATCGGGCAACTCGATAAAGGAATGGTGTTGCGCGACCGTAACCAGACCGGGGTTAGGAGTTACCGAACGAATGTATCCGCCTTTGGGCTCCCCTTTGAATGTCAAGGCCACATTGAATTCCACATTTTTGGGGAACGCTTTGGTACGTTCCAAATCAATTGCGCTTTTCTCCTTATCCAAGCTGTAGGTACCTTGATCGGCTTGCTTCAATCTTCCTATGACCCCATGGGCATCCTGCATCAGGAAATCGGTAATATCGATAACATATTTTCCATCTTTTTCTTCCTCTATCTTGAATCCTCCCAAAATAGACTTGGCAAAAGCTTGTTCAACAGATTTTCTTTCCAGATCATTGTCGGTCAAAGCCCTAAAAGTCATATTCGGCTGCACCAAAAGAAGTTTTCCACCCGCCTTTTTAAAGAAAACAACTTGTTCGTTTCCAAGTTGGCCCCTATCTAAACCGATGTCATTGCTACCGATACCACTACTTAAAGAATAGACATACAAGAACTCTTTGTTCAAATCTTCGACTTCGAGATAGACCTTATCGTTTTTATCGTCGTACAGAAAATTAAAAAGTCCGTTAAACCGCTGAAAATCCTTGCTTTTTTCGGCATACTGCGAAGTTGCGAACTGTAGTGATAAAAGGGCGGTTACGAATAGTATCTTTTTGTTCATCAGAATTGGTTTTGCCGTTAAATTTAGATAAAAAGGATCAAAAATTACGAAGGTCTTTCTATAACATATTTAGGGCCATCTCTTTGTCCATCTCGAAAAAAAAACGCCTCTACATGATAAAATCTATAATCAACCCTAGCTTTTTTAATTGGAAAGAATGGTATTTTTGTCGAAAATTTCACTGAATGACAATTACGACGGACCTTTATAAAAGTCTTCATGATCGCCTTGGTGCGTTAAGGAGGTATCTTTGACGTCGATGCGAAACTCATCGAAATAGAAAACGAGCAGGAAAAAACCCTGGCTCCTGACTTTTGGGACAATCCGCAAGAGGCCCAGGCGCACATGAAGTTCATCCAATCCAAAAAACAGTGGGTAGATGATTTCAATGCGGCCAAGACCTTGGTCGGAGATCTTGAAGTATGGCTTGAATTTCAACAAGAAGGCGATGTTGGGGAAGATGAGGTGATAGCCCATTACCAAAAGACCTTGAACCAGATCGAGAAATTGGAGTTCAAGAACATGCTCTCTGAAGAAGGCGACGAACTCCCCGCTGTGCTCCAGATTACCGCAGGTGCGGGAGGCACCGAAAGTTGCGATTGGGCCTCCATGTTGATGCGCATGTACATCATGTGGAGCGAGAAGAACGGGTATAAGGTAAAAGAACTGAACTATCAAGAAGGCGACGTGGCGGGTATCAAGACCGTGACCCTTGAAATCGATGGCGAATTTGCATTCGGGTGGTTAAAAGGTGAAAATGGCGTACATCGTTTGGTACGCATATCGCCTTTTGATAGCAATGCCAAGCGGCATACCTCTTTTGCCTCGGTATATGTATATCCCTTGGTCGACGATAGTATCGAAATCGATGTCAATCCTGCCGATATTACAATAAACACTGCCCGATCTAGTGGTGCCGGGGGGCAGAACGTGAACAAGGTCGAGACCAAAGTACAACTCGTACACCACCCCACGGGAATTCAGATATCGTGCTCTGATTCCCGCAGCCAACATGACAACAGGGCAACGGCCATGAAGATGTTAAAATCGCAATTGTATGAAATCGAATTGCGAAAAAAAATGGAAGCCCGAGAAGAAATCGAGTCCTCGAAGAAAAAAATCGAATGGGGTTCGCAAATTCGAAATTACACCATGCAGCCTTACAAACTCGTAAAAGATGTTCGTACCGGTGAGGAAACCGGAAATGTCGATGCGGTCATGGATGGTGAAATCGACGCCTTTTTAAAAGCCTATCTTATGATGATGGGACAAAAAGAAGAATAAAACGGCTTGAAGTCGGGTGCGCGATGCTCGATGGAAGTCATGGCGCACCCGACATCGCGCATCAAACTACATTACATGATCAAAATATACCACAATCCCAGATGCACCAAGTCTAGAGAAGGACTTGCGATTCTTGAAAGTTCTGGAAAGGACTTTGAAATAGTGAAATATCTGGAAGATATTCCCACTAAAAAAGAATTAAAGGAAATCGTCAAATTGCTTGGCATCAGACCAGAACAATTGATTCGCAAGAACGAGGCCGTTTGGAAGGAAAATTACAAAGGCAAAACCTTAACCGATGAAGAACTTTTGGAGGCCATGGTTGCACATCCGAAACTAATCGAACGTCCTATTGTCATAAATGGGGGAAAGGCCGCGATCGGTAGGCCGCCTGAAAAAATTGAAACCATTATATAGAAAAAACAAGGGTTATGGTCATTTAACAAAGATTTAACCAAAATGGCTTAAACCATCTTCTAATTTAGTAGTCATTAAAACCAAGACATTATGAAAATCAACGTTACGCACATAATTGCCTTTTTTGCAATTCTATTGTTAAGTGCTGAAATACAGGCCCAATACGGATATGGTAGAGGTTATGGGGGGCGAGGGTACGGATACGGGAGTGGATACGGTTACGGATATGGCAGACAAAGAAGTGCCATACCCCAGGTGCAGGAAAACCAAAAAGAGCCTGAGCCGATGACGGCCGATCAGATTGTCGATGCCGAAATGCCCGGTATTGCAGAGACCTTGGAATTGAACGATTTCGAAACAGCAGTATTAAGCAGTATTCTAAAAAAATATGTGCAGCAGCGTATCGAGATGCAAATCTTGAAATTGGATGCCGATCAGATGCGAGCGGGCATGGAAAAGATAACCAAGCTTCAAGATGAAGAACTTAAGGCAGGACTACCCCTCGAAAAATACGAGGCCTTCGTAGAAATGCAGAAAAACGGACTTCAAAAGGCGAAGAAAGAAAAGAAAAAAGAAAAAAAACGAAAGCAAAAAAAGAAATCTAAAGACTGAATATGAAGAAACTATTCCCGATTGCACTTTTGGTTCTTATTACATTATCCACAAGTGCCCAAAGACCTCAAGGGGGTCGACCAGAACCCATAAAGATTACGGGAACAGTTTTAGACAACGATACAAATCAGCCACTTGAATATGCCACCTTGGTACTGCAAAATATTCGAAACCCTGATAGAATAACGGGTGGCGTGACCAATGCCGAAGGCAAATTTGAAGTAGAGACCATGCCCGGGCGCTACAATGTGAGTGTCGAATACATCTCTTTTCAGACCTACAAAGCCGAAAATCAACAATTTACAACATCAACCGATTTAGGTGTAATCAAGCTCAAAGTCGACGTTGAACAATTGGAAGCCGTCGAGGTCGTTGGTGAACGCACCACTGTTGAACTCAGGCTGGACAAAAAAGTGTATAATGTCGGTAGCGACCTGACCGTAAAAGGAGGTTCGGTCACCGATGTTCTTGACAATGTGCCTTCGGTATCGGTAGACGTAGAAGGCAATATAAGTCTTCGTGGCAATGAAAGTGTTCGTATACTTATCAATGGTAAGCCCTCTGCCCTATCCGGTCTCAGTCCGGAAGCATTGCAACAGTTACCTGCCGAAGCGATCGAAAAGGTCGAAGTGATAACGAATCCATCCGCCCGCTATGATGCCGAAGGAACTGCCGGTATTTTGAACATTGTACTCAAACAAAGTAAAACCGCTGGCCTGAATGGTTCGTTCGGCATTAATGTAGGTGATCCAAAAACTTATGGGGGCAATGTCAGTTTGAATCTGCGCCGCGACAATTTCAACATTTTTACCAATACCTCTTACCGTTATCGAAGCGGACCGGGCAATGCATTGTTCGAACAGGAGAATTTTAACCCAGATGGCACTACGGCCAGCTTTCAAAACGAATATCGCGACTATCAGCGTCAAAATGATGGTTTCAATACGAATATAGGTTTTGAATACTTTATCGATTCTACAAGTAGTATCACGAACTCCTTTGTCTATAGAAATGGAGGGGGGAACGATGAAACGGATATCGATTTCTTCAATTTTGATGCTGTTCGCAATCCGACAATCCAAAGAAATAGGTTCACCAATGAAAGTGATGAGGATGAAGACGTGCAGTATTCCCTCAATTACGTTAAAAAATTCGGTGAAGACGACGACCATAAATTGACCGTCGATTATCAATATTCGAGCGGTTCAGAATTGGAGAATTCTATCATCAATGAGGTGATTCTCGGAGAGAACATCAACCTTCCCACCGAACAGACCATCAACGATGAAAGCCAAAAAAATCAATTACTCCAATTCGATTATGTCAGGCCTTTCGGCAAGGACAATGAATCTCAATTCGAATTCGGCTATCGTGGCACTTTCAATAGGTTCAACACTGATTTTGATTTTGGAATACTTGAAAACGGAATTTTGGATAGTGATCCCAATTTTAGTAACGAACTGAATTACAAAGAATACGTCAACGCCCTTTACACCCAATTGGGAAGCAAATTCGGAAAGTTCAGTGTTTTGGGAGGACTTCGCATGGAAGCTTCCGATATCGGCGTTGAACTGGTCAATACGAACGAAGTGACCGATAAGGATTATGTAAATTGGTTTCCATCGATATTCTTGGGTTATGAACTTTCTGAAAAAGAACAATTTAACTTAAGCTACAGCAAGCGCCTGCGAAGACCAAGGTCACGTTTTATAAACCCTTTTCCGTCACGCAGCAGCAATACCAATTTGTTTCAAGGAAACCCTGATCTTGACCCGACATTTACCGATGCCTACGACCTGGGTTATTTGAAGCGATGGGATAAAATAAGTTTCAACACCTCGGCCTATTTCAATCGCTCGACAGGTGTATTTCAATTCATTACGCGAGAACGGGGTGATTTCGTCGAAATAGAAAACCCCGATGACCCCGCAAATCCCGTACTGGTTCCGGTACAGGTTCGCAGTCCTATTAACTTGGCCACCGAGAAAAGATATGGAGCCGAATTCACGACTACCTATACACCAAAAAGAAATTGGCGCCTGACCTGGAATGTAAACCTTTTTCAAAGAGAACTACGAGGAGATTACACCTATATTAATTTTCGTGACGAGGAGATTACCCAAGTTTTTGATGCCGACAATTTTAGTTGGTTTTCAAGATTAAGCGCAAAATTACCGCTACCGGGCAAAGTCGATTTTCAGACCAACTTGTTCTATATGGGCCCCCAACAAGATGCCCAATCAAAAAGTAAGGGCATGTTGTTCACCAATTTGGCATTGAGCAAAGATGTGTTAAAGGACAAGGGATCCATCTCATTGAACGTTCGCGATATTTTCAATAGCGGTAAACGCAAAAGCGAGACAAGAACAGAAAACGTCTTTACCTATAGTGAATTTCAATGGCGTCAAAGACAAATTACGCTTTCATTTCTTTACCGCTTCAACCAACAGCAGAACCAGCGGCAACGTAATGGCCAACGAGGAGGGGGAGACGACGATGGAGATCCCGAATTCGAGGGATAATTTTATAACAAAGAGGATTAAAAACAAAAAGGAAGCCCTTCGGCTTCCTTTTTGTTTATGATTCCAATCGTT
Organism: Flavobacteriaceae bacterium NBU2977; assembly: GCA_019931105.1. GTDB lineage: Bacteria > Bacteroidota > Bacteroidia > Flavobacteriales > Flavobacteriaceae > Meishania > Meishania litoralis. The sequence continues at coordinate 538,344 of JAIOUW010000002.1, forward strand.
TGGCCCTTTTGGCCTCACGACGCTCTTTCCAGATTTCGAGTAAATTTCCACCCAACCAATACGGAACAACAAAAAGCAGTAAAAACATCATTAGCCAAAAACCGATTGTCAAAATGGTCAAGAAAGCTAAAAAACCCAAATATTGGTCGAATTCGAACATGAGTGTGAAAATTTATTTCAACAAAGATACTTTGAAATTGACAAAAAGTGCAAATCAAAAAATAAAAAAATATGTGTACGCCTCAAATCCATGGCAAATCCGTTTTCAAATATACCACTCCCCTATTTGATTAAGCCTTCAAAACCATACCTTTGTAAGACACTTAAATTTTAAAGAATGAGTTTTAGAATAGAAAAAGACACAATGGGTGAAGTTCAGGTACCTTCCGACAAATATTGGGGTGCCCAAACCGAGCGATCTCGAAATAATTTCAAAATCGGGCCATCGGCTTCCATGCCGATAGAAATTGTTTATGGTTTTGCATACTTAAAAAAAGCGGCAGCGTATACCAATCATGAGCTAGGGGTCTTACCGATAGAAAAAAGAGACCTTATAGCCCAAGTCTGTGATGAAATTTTGGAGGGAAAACACGATGGTCAATTCCCTTTGGTGGTTTGGCAGACCGGTTCCGGTACGCAGAGCAATATGAATGTAAACGAGGTCATTGCGAACCGAGCTCATGAAATCGCGGGCAAAAAAATTGGTGAGGGAGAAAAAACAATCCAGCCCAATGACGATGTCAATAAGTCACAATCGTCAAACGATACCTTTCCAACGGGTATGCACATCGCGGCATACAAAAAAATCGTTGAGACCACGATACCGGGAGTCAAGCAATTAAGAGATACCTTGCACAAGAAATCAATGGAATTCAGCAAGGTCGTAAAAATCGGACGTACTCATTTAATGGATGCCACTCCCCTAACTTTGGGTCAAGAATTTTCGGGTTACGTTTCGCAGCTCGACCACGGCCTTAAGGCCCTTGAAAACACTTTGGGCCACCTCAGTGAATTGGCCCTTGGGGGAACTGCCGTCGGCACGGGCCTGAACACTCCGAAAGGATACGACGTTCTTGTGGCCAAATACATTGCCGATTTCACCGGTTTACCATTTAAGACCGCAACCAATAAATTTGAGGCATTGGCCTCCCACGACGCCATTGTTGAAAGTCATGGCGCCCTTAAGCAATTAGCGGTATCATTAAACAAGATCGCCAATGATATTCGCATGATGGCCTCGGGCCCGCGTTCGGGTATTGGTGAAATAATCATTCCGGCCAATGAACCGGGAAGCTCTATCATGCCGGGTAAGGTGAACCCGACACAATGCGAGGCCCTGACCATGGTCTGCGCCCAAGTATTGGGCAATGATGTTGCGATTGCCGTGGGAGGAACCCAAGGCCATTACGAACTGAACGTTTTCAAACCCATGATGGCCGCGAACATATTGCAATCAGCGCAGTTGTTGGGCGATGCCTGTGTGAGTTTCGATATAAACTGCGCCGTGGGCATAGCGCCCAATCATGGCGTCATCAAAGAACTTTTGAACAATTCTTTGATGCTTGTAACCGCTCTTAATACCAAAATCGGCTATTATAAAGCTGCGGAAATAGCCAATACCGCACATAAAAATGGTACTACCTTAAAGGAAGAAGCGATTAATCTAGGGTATGTTACCGCCGAAGAATATGATCAATGGGTAAAACCAGAAGATATGGTCGGAGGACTTGGGTAAAAAAAACTTGATAGTATAAAAAAAGGGCCACTCTTTGGAGTGGCCCTTTTATTGTTAATGGATAGTATCTTACTTCAAGGTAAATTCTGAAGTAGCCAATAACTTCAATTTGTCATCATAAACGTTGACCATGTAATTTCCTTTTTGAAAATCGCTGGCTGGCTTGTTTATGTAGTCGCAAACATCCAAAGTGCTATTTTCATAGTAAAAGTTGGTTCCTTTGCTATAGGTTATCGAAGCACCATTTTCATTGGTTTTTGAATAGCTTTCGCCCATAACGTTACCTTGTGGGTCAAGAACCTCTACGAAGAACTCGCGATCACCGGCTTGCGCAATCGTATTGTTCGCAACGGTAAAACATACTTTTAATTTGTCAGTTCTACCAGCTCTTTGCGTAGAAACCAATTTACCGCTGTTACGCTCCCTAACGGCATCAACGTTCATAGTCACCAAGTTCAAAGCCGAACCTTTCTCGACAACGTCGGCCAATTGGGTATTCTGAACGACCAAAGAATCGTTGAACACCGTTTGTTTTTCCAACTCGACGTACGTACTATCACGTTGCATCGCGATCATGGTGTTCGAACGGGTAAGTGAATCAACCTGCTTCAATAATTGCTCCCTTTCCGCTTTAAGAACACTCACTTGCCTTCTATATCTTGAAAGACTGGCGATATCACCTTTCATGTTCTTTACGGAATCAATGTACTTCGCAATGTTGTCCCTTGCCTCGACAAGCTCTTCATTGGTCGCATTGCTTTCCAAAATAGCCTTATCGTATTCAGATTTCAAGCTATTAAGGTCCTCGACCACTAATTGCTTCTCTTGGGTAAGCACCTTTTCGGTCTTCTGCTTGTCTTGATAAAGACTTACGGTATAGATAATCGTACCGATCAGTATTACACCTAGAAGACCGGCCAATACTTTTAATCCATTGTTATTCTTTGTTTCAGTCATAATGTTAGAATTAATTAACTTTTGTTTTTCTGTTTAATACAGTGTTTGTTTGTGTCGTTCTATATACGGTTCAAGATTCGAATTGGATTTTTTGATCAAAGAAATATTTTTTACCGATCTTTAATACTTGTCAAGTATAATCAGTGGCAGACCATCTATGGATATAAAGATAATTCCGTTTGAACCAAAGTATGCTGGTCGCTTTAAGGATCTTAACCAAGCTTGGCTCGAAAAATTTTTCTTTGTAGAGCCTAAAGATGTACTACTTTTAAGGGACTGCGAAAATTCGATAATCGACAAAGGAGGATATATTTTTTTTGCTGAACATGAAAAATCCATTATTGGCTGTTTTTCATTCATAAAGATCGAAAACGATGTGTTCGAACTCGGAAAGATGGCCGTGGACGAAAATTACCAAGGGATGAAAATCGGACAACACCTACTGACCTTTGCAATAGATTTCGCGAAAAAGGGAGGTTGGAAAAAAATTATACTTTATTCAAGTACAAAATTAGATGCCGCACTACATATTTACCGAAAATACGGTTTTACGGAAATCCCTTTGGAAAAAGAAAATCCGTATGTACGTAGCGATATAAAAATGGAACTTTTACTAAATTAAATCGATCATGAAAAAAATATTTATTGCTCTAGTAGCGGTTAACCTCACTTTTTTTGCATGCAAGGAAAAAACCAAATCTGGGCCGTTTATCGATTCGGATATAGAAAATGCTGTTACATCGCCAGAATCTTTTAAGGTATTAGAGTTGTCAACCAAAGAAAATTTGAAAATCGTACCCATCGAGCACGCCACCGTCGTTCTTGAATGGAAAGATTTGACCATATATGTCGATCCCGTAGGCGGCGCGGAAGCTTTTGAGGGCCAAAAAGCCCCCGACCTTATTTTGATCACCGACATTCACGGGGATCATTTAAACGTGGAGACCCTTCAGGCACTTGATACCGAAAAAGCCAAAATAATCATGCCCCAGGCCGTGGCGGACAAGATGCCCGATGCTTTTGTACCCCAAATCGATATTCTGAACAATGGCGATTCGAAAGAACGTTACGGAATCGTGGTAGAGGCCGTTCCCATGTATAACCTTAGGGAAGAAGCCTTGAAATTCCACGAAAAAGGGCGCGGCAATGGCTACATACTTAACCTCGGCGATCAACGCATCTATTTTTCGGGCGATACCGAAGATATACCCGAAATGAGGGCACTTGAAAATATCGATAAGGCGTTTATCTGTATGAATCTGCCCTACACAATGACCGAAGAAAGTGCGGCCGACGCCGTATTGGATTTCAAACCGAAACAAGTCTATCCCTACCATTACAGGGGCAACCCAGACGTAAGCGATGTTTCAAAGTTTAAAGAAATCGTCAATGCAGGAAATCCTGATATTGAGGTGATACAACTCGATTGGTATCCAAAAGATGACTTCTAGCGCACCAACTTCTTGTATTTCAAACGTTTAGGAATCGTATCGGCTCCAAGGCGTTTTCTCCTATTTTCCTCATAATCGGAAAAAGAGCCTTCGAAGAAATACACTTGGGAGTCACCCTCGAATGCCAAAATATGGGTACATATACGATCCAAGAACCAACGGTCGTGGGAGATGACCACCGCACAGCCGGCAAAATTCTCAAGACCTTCTTCAAGGGCCCGTAATGTATTTACATCAAGATCGTTGGTAGGTTCGTCCAAGAGCAATACGTTGCCCTCTTCCTTCAAGGTCATTGCCAGATGTAGCCTATTGCGCTCACCTCCTGACAGCATATTGACTTTTTTGTTCTGCTCGCTACCCGAAAAATTAAAGCGGCTCAAATAGGCACGCGAATTGACCTGCCTGCCACCCATCATTACCAATTCTTGTTCATCGCTGAAGTTTTGCCATATCGTCTTGTCGGGATCGATGTTCGAATGGCTTTGGTCGACATAGGCTATTTTCGCCGTGTCTCCCACCTCAAATTCTCCCTTATCAGGGGTCTCCTCCCCCATTATCATTCGAAATATAGTGGTCTTACCTGCGCCGTTAGGGCCTATGATCCCGACAATACCCGCCTGTGGTAATTTGAAATTCAAATCTTCGTACAACAACTTATCACCGTAGGCCTTGGCTACCCCTTTCGCTTCGATCACGTTCGTACCCAATCGCGGTCCGTTCGGAATGTAGATTTCAAGTTTTTCATCAAGCTGCTTCTGGTCCTGGCTCATGAGCTTGTCATAATTCTTCAAGCGTGCCTTTTGCTTGGTCTGGCGCCCTTTGGCGCCCTGACGTACCCATTCAAGCTCACGTTCCAAGGTCTTTTGTCTTTTAGAGGCGGACTTGCTCTCCTGGGCCAATCGCTTTGATTTTTGATCCAACCAGCTTGAATAGTTCCCTTTCCATGGAATACCTTCTCCCCTATCAAGTTCAAGGATCCATCCGGCCACGTTATCCAAAAAATAGCGGTCGTGAGTAACCGCGATTACCGTTCCTTTATATTGCGCCAAATGGTGTTCCAACCAATGCACGGACTCTGCATCCAAATGGTTGGTCGGCTCATCGAGCAATAAAATCTGTGGTTCTTGCAAAAGCAATCTGCACAATGCCACCCTCCTTCTTTCACCCCCCGAAAGAACGCCTATTTTTTTATCGGCTTCGGGAGTACGCAGCGCATCCATGGCTATTTCGAGCTTTGTATCAAGCTCCCATGCATTCGCGGCATCGATCTTGTCCTGCAACTCGGCCTGTTTGTCCATGAGCATTTGCATCTTATCGGCATCCTCATAGACTTCGGGCAACCCGAACATGTCATTGATCTTGTTATACTCATCGAGAATGGCGACGGTTTCTGAAACACCCTCGCGAACGACCTCGATCACGGTTTTGGTTTCGTCCAGTTGTGGCTCCTGCTCCAAATAGCCTACTTGATATCCTGGAGAAAAAACCACATCGCCCTGATAATTTTTATCAACGCCCGCAATGATTTTCAATAGTGTCGATTTACCGGAACCATTTAGCCCCAGGATACCGATTTTAGCCCCGTAGAAAAAGCTCAGATAAATATTCTTTAGTACGGGAGTATTGGCATTTTTATAGGTTTTGGTAACCCCGGCCATTGAGAAGATTACCTTCTTGTCGTCGCTCATTTTCTTATTTTACTAGGTTGGGAAGTTTTTGTTGTTTCAAACCCTGCCCTTCAAGGCATTGAATACCCATGCTATGGCAAAAAAACCGATTCCGACGGAGGCAAAACCCCAGCCAGCTACTTCGTTATACCGAAATGCCCCAAGTGCAATGAGGCCGAGACCCACGATTATCATTATATATGTAGCCCAAGCAAGTACGGTATTTTTGTTCATTCCCATGGTATTCAGATTGGTTTGTAGTAACCCCAAATATCGGAATTTTTACGCGATAATCGAGATTTAAATGCTGAGATCGTACTAAAAAGGATTGACAGGCATGGTAAGACACCCTGAAGTCGTTCAATGACGAATCAGGTATCGAATGGAAACGTAATACCTGTTTTCGAACGAACGGCATCTAGTAGGTCGATAAGGTCCAGACTGTTTTGATGGTTCCATAGGTCACTTTGTAGTCCGCCATTTCGAATGCATTTATGGACCTCGATAATTTCGTGGGAATACCCTTTTCCTATCTTGGGGACATCATAACACTTGATTTCGTCGTTTTTTTCGATTGAATATGATTCCGCTTCATGCCAACATGGGTTGATATAAAGAGTACCCTTGCTTCCTGAAAGTTCGGCCCGCATGGATGATTTTGAAGTGAATCCGCTGTAAAGCACGGCTTGCGCGTTTTTGTATTCAAAAATAATGGAGGTCTGAATCTCGGCCCCGGTGGAATGAAATTTGGAGCTTGCCTGTATTTTTTCGGGATTGCCCAACATCAAATAAGATAAAAAAACCGGATATATACCAATATCCAGCAATGATCCCCCCGCCAGTTCAGGATTCAAGACCCTTCCCTTTTCATCTCGATCCATGGCATAAAAGGCAAAATCGGCATTCAAATAACCTAGAGTACCAATTTGTCCTTCATCGATTAGTTTTTTGACTTCGATTATGGTAGGATTGAATCGGCTCCATAAGGCTTCCATTAAAAAGACATTGTTCTCGGTAGCCGTTTTTATCATGCGACGCACCTCTGCCCCATTAACGCCCATAGGTTTTTCACAAAGTACATGCTTGCCCTTCTCCATGGCCTTGATGGCCCATTCGGCATGGCCGGTATGAGGGGTAGCGATATAAATGACATCTACATTGTTCGAATCGAGCAATTCTTCATAAGAGCCGAAATATTCCGATGCACCAAACGCTTGTGCAAAGGTTTTGGCCCTTTCGATATCTCGGGATCCAACGGCCGTCAATTCACCCCATTCTACCAATTTTAAATCCTTTGCAAAACTATGCGCTATCTTTCCCGGGCCTAAAATTCCCCATCTGATACTATCCATAAATACCGTCACCTTTGCCCAAATGTAATCAAATTTTACTCCTTATCTTTAGCAACATCAATGAAAGCATACCGTAATGGATATCAAATTCAACAAGAACGAAGACCACAATAAACTACAGCTGTCGGAGCTGAACAAAAGACTTGCAAAAGTTAAAATGGGCGGAGGAAAAACCCGTATTGAAAAACAACATGCCCAAGGTAAACTGACAGCTCGTGAAAGAATCGACTACTTATTGGACGATGGAAGCGACCGAATCGAAATCGGTGCTTTGGTGGGCGAAGGTATGTACGAAGACCATGGTGGTTGCCCTTCTGGCGGTGTGGTCGTCAAAATCGGTTATGTTTCTGGGAAGCAATGTATCGTTGTAGCCAATGACGCGACGGTCAAAGCCGGAGCCTGGTTTCCTATAACCGCAAAGAAAAATCTACGGGCCCAGGAAATCGCCATCGAAAACCGACTTCCGATAATTTATTTAGTGGATAGTGCGGGCGTATATCTACCCATGCAAGATGAAATCTTTCCTGACAAAGAACATTTTGGGCGAATTTTTCGAAACAATGCCATAATGAGCAGTATGGGAATTACCCAGATCGCCGCCGTCATGGGAAGCTGTGTTGCAGGTGGGGCCTATCTACCCATCATGAGTGATGAGGCGTTGATCGTCGATAAGACCGGAAGCATTTTTTTGGCCGGAAGCTACCTCGTCAAAGCTGCCATAGGCGAGAACATAGATAACGAAACCCTGGGTGGTGCAACAACGCATAGTGAAATCAGTGGAGTAACCGACTACAAGGCCAAAGATGACGAAGATGCTCTGGATACCATAAAAAATATCGTCGGTAAAATCGGTGATTTTGACAAAGCAGGTTACAATCGAACAAAATCACAAAAACCAATAGAGAATCCAAAAGATGTTTATGGAATTCTCCCCGCTTCAAGAACGGACCAATACGATATGTTGGAAATCATAAAACGCTTGGTCGACAATTCTGATTTCGAAGAATACAAAAAAGGATATGGAAAAACCATTTTAACGGGCTATGCCCGCATCGATGGCTGGGCGGTCGGTATTGTCGCCAATCAGCGCAAAGTCGTGAAGACCACCAAGGGCGAAATGCAGTTCGGAGGGGTCATATATTCCGATTCGGCGGACAAGGCTACCCGTTTCATCGCCAACTGCAACCAAAAGAAGATTCCGTTGGTATTTCTGCAGGATGTTACTGGCTTTATGGTCGGCAGTAAAAGCGAGCATGGTGGAATCATCAAAGACGGTGCGAAAATGGTCAATGCCGTAAGTAATTCGGTCGTACCCAAATTTACGGTGGTAATCGGTAACAGTTACGGTGCAGGAAACTATGCCATGTGCGGCAAGGCCTATGACCCTCGTTTGATAATGGCTTGGCCAAGTGCCGAACTTGCGGTTATGAGTGGTAACTCGGCGGCCAAGGTATTGCTACAGATCGAAAAATCATCCTTAAAAAAGAAAGGTGAGGCAATAACGGAAAAAAAGGAAAAAGAACTTTATGATCAGATCAAGGCCCGGTACGACAACCAAATTTCGCCTTATTATGCAGCTTCCCGACTTTGGACCGACGCCATTATCGATCCTTTAGATACCCGTAAATGGATATCAATGGGCATCGCGGCGGCCAATAATGCCCCCATTGACAAACCCTTTAATATGGGGGTTCTACAGGTTTAAAAGGATATCTTCTTGCCCGATGTATCGATAGTGGCCAAGTGAAAACTCGATTGCAAATCGTACAACCTAAACACCTTGGACTCGCTTTTTTGCGTAGGGAGTCCATAATCCAAAAAAGTAGTAACCTTCAAGACTGCGGGCACCTTGTTTTCTTCGTACCGATAATTCAAGTTAAGCTTCCAATCACCTTCCAAGGAATCGTCCAAAAAAAACTGCTTGCTAGAATATCCCTTTTTTTGTGCCATTTCCATTTCTGGCGTCGATTTGTCATAATTGTTCCAAAGTACAAAAAGGTCTTCGGGGTCGGTCAATTGTATTTCGAATTCAAAATCGTCTAGATTCCATTCCAATAAAACCCTTGTCGTCGCGACTTCGAGTTCTTTGTTAATCTGATTTTCCGATATATCTAGTTCTTTACGTCTTTGCCTTAGAATATTGTTCGTCTCTACCGAAATGAGCAAATCGGCACCAAAGGGGTCAAAAGCAATGGAATCGAATAACACAATGGCCTTTTCGTACCTCGCGTACCTCAAAAGGGCTTTCGTATAATCGCCCACTTCATTTTGAGCATTGGCGACGTCTCGATTCGATTGGGCCGCACTAGACCTAAGTTTGAGTATGTCGAGATAGTGCTGAAGGGCCAGCCCATACTGTCCCATTTCTTCCAAAAAATATGCGATTGCCTTTCTTACGGCAACATTGTCAGCGAAACTTTGCTTCGCCATTTCAAGGATGGCAATTGCATTTGTTTCGTCTTGCCATCGTTTTAAAAAATATCTGGAGGTCTCAAAAAAGTAAACCGGTGAGTCCAAATGGTTTTCCTTGTCTTCATTAAAAATTGTCCATGCCTTTTGCCTCGATTTCGCTTCTTCATATTTCTCGATAAAATCAAACTTTTTTGGCGTATACCTTGTCGGTTTGTTGGATTCTTTAGTTAAACTATCTACCAAACCCCTGTTATTATAGACTCTTTCTACATCAAGCTCGTCAATACGCGTCTTTTCTTTTGTATTGATAATGATTACCCCTCCTGCCCCTTGCGGGCCGTATTTGAAAGCCCCATTTCTTTTCATCACGGCTATACGGTCAATTTCGCTAGGAATCAACCACGTAGGAGTCTGCTCATATATTATACCATCTACATCGAAAATTGCAGCTGGCGGCGGGCTTTCGTTATTAATAGAACCGGGGTTCCAAAGATAAACTCTTGGCGGAGTTGTATCCCTGTGAACGACCATATTCGGAAAATGAGATCGTAATGAGGTCAAAAAATCATTACCTGTCGGAAGTATCTGATCACCGTCAACTATCCGCATTGAAAATGAAGTGCGATCTTTATCCAAAATGCCCCTCGAAGTCTTTATCAAATTCTTATTGGTAGGGTATTCGGCCAGTAGGTCTTTTTGGGTCTTTACCCTCCTTTTCTTCACTTGTACCTCGTCCAATTCTTGAACGTTTATGAACAATTGCACATTCAAGCGGTCTATATGATCCTCAATGGCAATCTGTTTCGTATGCATACCCACATGTGAAAAAACAAGTGTATCAGCCACTTTTACGTCAATCTCATAAAAACCCCTCTTATCTGTCTGGGCACCCTCTAAAGTTCCCTTGAGCGTAATGGAGACACCTTCCAAAGGCCGATTTTCATAATCGGTAACGGTTCCGCTTAGGCTTATGGTCGATTCTTGTGCCGAAAGTGAAAAGCTAATGATGGCAAGGGACAGGAAAATGGTTTTTTTTAAGCCTAAAATATATCCTAGGTCAAAAAATGGGGCTTTGCCGAACACCAGAAATAGTTCTCTATCGAAATACCCCATACCATCAATCTTTTGATAAATATCGCCGTTTAAACTTAATTTCGAACCAATCGATTCTGGACCACAAGTTTTAGAAATTCTATATTAATATTCTTTTCCACCAATGGCAATAGCGTCACTTTTTTGGTCTGTGATGGGCGGCCATAGTCATTATAGGTGGTTGCTTTGATGTAGGTAGGATTGAAACCCTTATTGCCAAAATACGTAATATTGATTCTCCAAACTCCCGGCATATTCTCGTCTATAAAAAATTGTTCGCAACTATACCCTTTGAGCTTTTCGTCTTTGATCATGTCTGCACTGTTCTGCAGTGTATGGCTCGATATAAAATAATGATTTTCGGGATTGACAAACTGCAAATCAAATTCGGCCTCACTATTGTTCCATTCAAAAAGTACCCTTGTGCCACCTATATCGGCATCTAATATATCGCCATTAGAAATCGACATCTCGTCACCTTTTTGTGCAATGAGATTGGTTGATTCAACCTCTATTATACCGTCAATACCTTCAAAGTCACTGGTCGTTGTATCCAATTTTCGCAATTGTTCGTATCGTGCGTATAGTGACAATGCCTTTTTATAGAATCCGTTTTCGGTATAACTATTGGCAAGGTCACGATACGACTGTGCGTATCGCGGTCTTTGCTTGAAAATAGCAATATAGATGTCCATAGCATCTTTTAATTGTCCCCTTTCTTCATAGGTATAGGCCAATGCCTTTAAAACATTCGGGTTATCTGCAAACAACTCCTTCATTTCGTTCAATATTCCAAGAGATCTCTCAGTATTTTTCCATTTGTTCAAAAAGACATTGGACGACTCTATAAAAAAATAGGCCGAATTACCGAACAACTTCTTCTGTTCTTCATAGATCCGAAATGCATCATCGGCCGAATCAGCCGAATCGATTAAGCCGATATAGTTGGGCGGTTCTCTGGTGAGTTTGCTGACACCGGTCTTTTCGTCAAAAATATTGTTGCGAAGTTTTGCATGATCGTACACTTTGTTCGTGCCCTCTTCGCGAATCACATTTCCTCTTTTGGTATTAATGATTATTACCCCTCCTGCAGCAATCTGCCCATATCTTATGACGCCCGCCAGGCCAGGTATGGTGGCTACGCGATCAATATTGTCGATTTGCAAAAAATCAGGTGCCGTTTCGAAAATGGTACCGTCGACCTCATAGATAACCGGTCTCGGATTATTAGCAGAACTTCTGCCACGCATATAGATTACCCTTTGGGAACTTCCATTGACTCCATCTGCCGTTGCCACGGTAATCCCCGGAATTTTTCCCTGTAATGCCGTGATCAAGTCTATGGCACTGGGATTTAAATCGGCGCCATCGATGCTAGACATGGAGTATCCTGTCTTTGTCGCATCGATATAACCATAAGCCGTTCTAAAGATATTCTTATTTGAGGCATAATCAAGCATCAAGCCGCGCTGTCCTTCTGGCTTCTTTTGCTGCACAACAACTTCATCAAGTTCTTCAACTTTTGGTACCATATCAATATTGAGGATCGAGGTAACATCCTCAACGATGATTTCAACCGTGTGCATACCAATGTAGCTGAAGACCAGAACATCCCTAGGTCTTGCCGTTATTTCGTATCGGCCCTTCGAGTCGGTTTGAACCCCTTCTCCAAGGCCCTTTATTGCAATGTTGGCATTGGCCAAAGGGTAGCCCATGTCGGACACTACACCACTTATCATGTTGACCTTGTCTTGGGAAACTGCAAAAAAACCAATGAATAATAAGAAAAAAGTAACTGATAGTCTCATAAAAACAATTTGTGCTAAATATATTACAAATTAAAATTTTGCGACTATTATAGGCTAAATCTTCACCTTATAACAGAAATTTACCAAATCAAACCGATTCTTAGTTCGAAACAACTCTTGAAGCGTTCTTAATACTAAAAAGTTCTTGGTTACGTTTCGTAATCCCAGTTTATATACTTTGGTTTCCTTGCGCTGAGAGACGCGTCCGTAGTCATAATATCTTGTTGCCTTCATATAGGTCGGGGTCAATTTTTTATTACCCAGATACTTTGCATTCACCAACCAAGTGCCAGGCAATGATTCATCAATCAGAAATTCTTCGCAAGAGTACCCAAGAAGTTTTTCATCGCGAATACGAGCTGCATTTGCGATCAATGCATGCATTGAAGTATAATAGTGATTCTCAGGGTTTACAAACTGTAATTCGAATTCCGCTTCACTATCGTTCCATTCAAAAACCAAACGGGTCCCTTTGAAATCTTCCTCCAGCACGGACTTTTTGACTTCATTCTTGAAAAGTATGTCTCTTCCGTTCAACGTTATAAGGTTATTAAACTCGCGATCCATGATTTTACCAAATGCCAGGGTATCTTTTTTCAAGAAATCATGGGTTACCAAATAATTATATCGGGCGTATAATGAAGCTGCACGTTTGGTATCATCAATTTCTCTATAACTATTGGCCAAGTCAAGGTACGATTGGGCATAATTCGGTCTCTGAATAAAAATTTCTTTATATAGTCTATTGGCACCCTCAAAATCAGCATAGCTTTGAAGATAATAGGCAAGTGCTTTCAAAGCTACAGGGTTAGATGCGAAAGTTTCGATATAAACTTCTAAGATATGGTCCGAAAATGCCAATTCATCGAATTCTTCGCGAAAAATTCGAAACATGTCGAGTGTAAAGAAGTAAGAGTCTCCGTAGATTTTACTTTGATCGAGATATATACTCTTGGCTGTTTCAAAATCTTTGGCACGATGTAAGGCCTTGATGTAATTTGGTTCATTTCTGATTATGTCATCGCCACTAATGGCATCACCTTGATAAATATTTCCCCGAAGTCTGGCCAAATCGAAAGGGCGGTTGCCATCTTCGTCAGATCCGTGATTGATGTCACTTGTGTTGATAATCACCATTCCTCCAGGTGCAATATCTGGGCCGTACCGACGCGCTGACTGATCGGGGGGAATGACCCCTATTCTAACTACCTTTCTAATATCCAACTCCACAGGGGCTTCTTTCCAAATATGTCCATCTAGCTCATAGGCTACAGGAGGCTCACCCCGTAATGATCCATAACTTGAGACATAAAGAAAACGCTCCCCTCTGATGGTACGAACCGTGAATCCAGGTAATTGTTCGGCAATGGCATCCAATATATCACGGGCCTTTCTATTCAAATTTTTGCCGTCAACGACTCGAAGCTCGTAACCGACCAATTCAGGACTGAGGTATCCGAAATTGGAATTAATGATACTCGAATCCCTGTAATATTCTCTAGCAAAATATTGCTGCGTTCTACGCTTGCGTTTTGCAACGGTCACCTCTTTTAGCTCTTCGACCTTCTCGAACATCGTAACGTTCAAGACCCTAGTGACATCTTCGACCTTTATTTCGATAGGTAGCATACCCATGCGCGAAAAAACCAGAACATCACCCTTTTTGGCCTGAATACTATACTTTCCTTGATTATCTGAAGTTACACCAATATCGCTCCCTTTGACAATAACATTTACACCCTTGAGAACATCATAATCATCTGATATGGTTCCAAAAATAGTTTTGGTCAACTCTTGGGAAAACACCGAAGCGCAGAAAAGAAAAAAAACCAGCGAACAGATAGATTTTTTCATCATCGGTGCTTGAAACAGTTGCAATTTATGGACTGAACCTAAGCGTCATACGATTGACCTAATTTCCTAATTGTTCTTTTTGCCGTGGTATAAGCAATAATTCAGTTTGTCGGCCATTTACGTATCGAAAGCCATTTTCGCCGAAGAAACCCGCCTCCTCGAACATAATACGAATATCTCTCTTCCACTCCCGAATGTTAACCGTTGTATTCAGTTCAATGGCATAAACCGTATTCGGATTCAACGGATAGTTTTCGCCATCATCTTTCATGACACCACCTTGCGCGTCCCACATGCCAATGGTCGTACCGGCAGAGTGTCCATAGAGCCCCAATGGATGCGTATATATCGCAGGGCGCAGCCCTGCAGCCTTTGCCTCCCCTAAAGCTTTGGCCAAAATCTCGTTGCCTGTACGGCCTTCGGTCATATTCTTGGTCAGAAAATCCTGCACTCGATTTCCATCCTTAAAGGCATCGATCAAAAATTGGGGCGCGGTTTTTTCGTTTGGTTTCAGAACATATGCCAGTTCTTGACAATCGGTGTTCAACCGTAAATAGGTAATGCCAAAATCACAATGCAGCAAATCGCCGGGCAAGATGACCGTATCGCTCGGCCGACCTGAAAACGAATAGAGGTGACCGACCAATTCTTCGCTGCTCCTTTGCACATCTACCGTAGGGTGAAACCATGTTTCCAATCCCAAATCGGTTACTTTCTGGCGCATCCACCACTCCACTTCCGAGGTTGTCGTAATACCGGGCGTAATCACTTTTTCAGAAAAAGCCTCCGAAATAACGTCATGTGTTATGTCGACCAGTTGGTTGTAAATCACCATTTCACGTGGTGTTCTGGTTTCTATCCATCGTACCGCCAATTGTTCGGCCGAACCTACTTTTGAATGGTATTTTTTTGGCAAATATGCCATGAATTCATCATGGTCGGTCTTATCAAGCCCGTCGGCAATGTTGTGGTCCTTTGAATAATTAAGACCTATTTTCTTAGGATTGCGCTCTTCTATCAATTGGATCAGACGTTTCCATTGATCGGGTTCTTCCTCTTTGTTCCAGGCCGATTTGATATTGTCGCCCACATCGTATCTGGCAACTGCCAATTTCTCGATTGTATTCTTTACCTTATCACGATAAAAAACCAGGATCGTTCTTCTTCGTGCATTCAACCAAGTAGCTGGCAACATAGTCCTCAACACCGGGTCTTCGTTGTATTCCCTGGAAATTAGAATCCACATATCGATATCGGTATTGTCCATCAACTTGGGAAGCAAATTATCGAACCGGTCGGCCAAAATCTCATCAACGACCCTTGCCCTTTCATTTTCGGGAAGTATTTGCTGGGCAGAGACCATCATCGTAAAGGCGAACATTGAAAATATGATTTTCTTCATATACTTTATGGATTTTGCATTAAAATACGAAAAAACACAATTTGACAAATTTCAAAAATGAATCACATTCTGTCCAAAGCGATCTGGACGGTTTTCTTCCTGGCAATTTTATTGTTGGGCGTAAAAACAAACTCGGGCACCCCATATATTTCTTTGGGCACCTCAAACTTTTCAAGGTTCGATAGTTCCTTCAGTTTTCTGTCCAATTTCTGGGTATCATGGACGCCTTCCACGATCAGCACCAATTTTTCACCTAAATCCTCATCAGGAAGTCCCGTTACGAAAAACGGCTTAGGAATAGTTTCTTCCAATTTGGATTCAATCTGCTCAGGAAACAATTTTATTCCACCTGAATTAATGATATTATCATAGCGGCCCAACCATTCAAATTCATTTTTCGAGATTAACCGAACTACATCATTGGTCATGATAATTTCTTCGCAAATGTGCGGAGCATCTATAATCAAACAACTTCTTTTATCTTGAGATATATTGATTTCCGGAAGGACCTTAAAATGGGCATCGGCCTCGGTAGATCTGATATTACCCATCTTTCTTGCCGCGATATGGGTTATGGTCTCAGTCATTCCGTATGTTTCGTAAATCTCGCAATCAACACTTCGTAACTTCGTTCTTAAAGCATTGGAAATGGGCGCGCCACCTACGATCAACGTTTTGATGTTATTCAGTTTTTTCAGGGAATTAGCGACCTGAATCGGAACCATTGCACAAAAGTCATAGCGCTTTGAAAGCAATTCGAGCGGATTTGAGGAGGGTTGCAAATAATCAAGTTCAAGACCGAGTACCATTGCCCTTACCAACATCATTTTACCCGCTATAAACTCGGCAGGCAAACAATGTAAGGCCTTATCTCCCGGTCTCAATCCAAAGAACTTACTGGTGGCCAGGGCCGAATTGACCATATGCTGCTTCTTTAATAGAATTTGCTTCGGCTTTCCGGTAGAACCCGATGTTCTGACAGATATATGGGGGGTCTCGTTGCACCAATCGAGCAGAAAATCGCCTATCGCATGTTCATAAGGGTCCCCCTCCTTGACGAGACTATACCCGACTTCCTTTAGGCCTTCCTTGGAAAAATGAATGCCGTTGAGTTTAAATTGCGGGTGAATTTCATTCGTCATCTATTGGTGCTGTATTTGTCGCTAGAAAAACTTCTTTGGTTTCGACTCTTCCGGTCAACCTATCTTTCCAATCGGTCCATCCATATTTACGTGCAAAAACAAATAATAAAATAGGAAATATTACGAATACGGGAACAAAGGCATCGAAGCCCAAAGTTGGCTCGGCCACATATTTATATGCAGCATCTACCTGAAAGGCGGTACTGTCGGCCGTAACCAACAAAGCGGTCACCAAATTATTGGACGCATGAAAGCCAAGGGCCAATTCAAGACCTCTATCCATTAAGGTCATTATTCCCAAAAAGAACCCTGTGCCAATATAATAGACCATGATACCGGCACCCATTTTTTCCACTTCGGGGTTGCCAATATGCATAAGGCCGAACAATACCGATGTCACTACCAATGGCACCCATCGATTTTTGGCCATAATACCCAGCCCTTGAATCATATACCCCCTAAAGAGATATTCCTCGAAACTGGTCTGAATCGGAATCAACAGCAAAGCGATTATCATAAGGTATAGAAAGGGCTCGGGTTTAAAATTGAAAACATAATCTTCTGGAGAAAAATACATGTCTATCGCGGTCAACGAAATGGTAATCGCCGCCCAAAGACCAAAGGCAAAAAATACTCTTTTCCAATCAATTTTTCTTCTTGACGTGGTCAACGAAGTCAATGTCTGCTTATGTATGTACTTTACCCAAAGAAACAACAATACGATACCCACCACAAAAGGCACCAACATTTCGACCAAAAAACGATTGGCCCCTTTTTTCGCTATTTCAGAGGCCATTAGGGCCTCTACATCAATATTCAAAAATTTGATCACGGCATAGTTCAATGCCATCAAACCGATAAATCCCATGGGGATCAAAAAATATTTCCAAAGGCCCAATTCGCCTTTATAACCCTGTTCTACGTACATAGAATTCTTATTAAGTTAACGTTCCAAGTCTTGTTTTGTCTGTAATATAGGTTCCCTTTTTCAACTTGCAAAGGGGAATCGAAATTGTTTTTGTAGAGACTGCCGGTGCCCAAACCTTGGGGTATCTTGCTGCCGGCCGTATATGCCCATTGCGCGATGGCATTTAGACCAATATTGCTTTCCAAGGCACTCGTGACCCACCATCCTATTCCATATTTATCGGCCAGATCGATCCACTCTTGGCTTCTTTGGCATCCTCCGATCAAACTTGGTTTCAAAATAATGTGTTGTGGTTTAATGGTTCGTATCAAACTTTCTTTCTGCGTAACATCTGAAACCCCTATCAGTTCTTCATCCAGAGCGATGGGCAACGGAGTGTTTTTACAAAGTCTTTGCATTGTCTTCCAATCACCCGGTGCAATTGGCTGTTCAACGGAATGTAAATCTAATTCGGCCAAAACGGAAAGCCTTTCGAAGGCTTCATCGCTCTTAAAAGCACCATTGGCATCGACCCGAAGTTCAATCTGCTCCTTGGAATATTCATTTCTTATCGAACGCAACAACTTGAGTTCGGTCTCAAAATTCAAGGCACCGATCTTCATCTTGATGCATGTGAAGCCGTCATTTATTTTCCGCTGGATCTGTTCATGCATAAAGCGTTCATCGCCCATCCAAACCAGTCCGTTAATATTGATAGGCTGCTCCTTTTCAAGAAAATCAGAGGCGAAAAGCCGAAAAGGATGATCCGATGCAAAGGAGAGAAAAGCCTGTTCGATTCCGAATTGGATACTAGGAAAATCCTGCAGTTGGCTCAAAAGCGATGTTTTGCCCACCGCTATGTTGTCACAAACCCAGGCAAGACGTTTTTCATAATCAGGCACATCGTCAATACTGAGGCCTTTTAACAATCCGCACTCGCCAATTCCAAACTTCCCTTGTTCCTCCAAGATGATGAACCAGGTTTCTTTTTGTAGCATTACCCCGCGAGAAGTACCGCTAGGTCGTTTGAAATCGAGTATATATTTTTTATAGGAAGCCTTCATCGATGCGTTCAAATTTAACTATATTTTAGGTCTGAAAGCTATATAAATGAACAGGATAAACGGGAAAACAGTTTGGATCACGGGTGCATCTTCTGGAATCGGCGAAGCTTTGGCCTATGCCTTATCTGCAAGAGACTGTAATCTTATAATCTCATCGAGAAAGGAAGTGGAACTGCTGCGGGTAAAAAACAAGTGCCATAATCCAGAAAAGGTAAGCGTAATTCCTCTGGATCTCGAGATAACTGAAACGATGACCGAAACCGCTTCAAAGGCTATAGCCGAATTTGGCAAAATCGATATCTTGATAAACAATGCCGGAATCAGTCAAAGGTCATACATCATCGATACCAAATTAGAGGTCTATAAGAAATTAATGGAAATCAACTACTTGGGCACGGTAGGCATAACCAAGGCCGTGCTGCCCCATTTTATTTCGCAACAAGCCGGTCATTTTGTGACCGTTACCAGTTTAATGGGAAAATTCGGGGCACCCCCGCGGTCCGGCTATTGCGGATCAAAACACGCACTACACGGTTTTTTTGACGTACTTCGGTTGGAGCATGAAAAAGACGGTATCGATGTTACCATGGTTTGCCCCGGTTACGTAGACACCAATGTGGCCAAAAATGCCTTGACCGGAGATGGAAGCGCTCAAGGAACGGATGATATTGAAAACAAAAATGGACTTCAAGTCGACCTTGTTGCAAAAAAAATGATTTTGGCAATCGAAATGAAAAAGCATGAAAAGTACATGGGTGGAAAAGAAGTAATCGGTGTTTATCTCAAGAGATTTTTTCCGCGATTATTGCATCGGTTCGTATTAAGAAAAACCGAAAAAAAAAGCCGGCAGCAATGAGGTTTCGATCAGGGTGTTTTCTTGATTTAGCACCTATTGCCTAACAGCAACACATTCGGTAAAATCAACTTGTATCATTTTGGCATTGGCGTGAGAACTTACACGAAGTTGAACCAGAACCGAACTCCTTCCTTGGTGTTGTCTACGTTCAATTTAGTCTGCAATTGGTTGGCCAAACGGTTCATTAGGCGAATACCCATTGAAGAATTGGCCCTTTCATCGGTATCGTCGGGCAGCCCGACACCATTGTCGGTATACTCGAAGTAACCTTCCTTATCACCTATTTTACGAAGATGTATATATATTTTGCCATTCTCATCATCAAGAGGAAAAGCATATTTGAACGAATTAGATACAAGCTCGTTCAAAATCAGGCCAAAGGGAATCGCACGATCGATATCAAGTTCCACTCCTTCGGCATCAATTGTAATGTTGATATTATGCCCCCCTTTTTTGTAAACCGATTGAACACTGTTGATCAAACTTTCGATGTACCCCTGCATTTCGATTACCGAAAGATCATCGTTCTGATATAGTTTCTGATGGATCAAGGCCATCGCCTTTACCCTACTCTTACCTTCTTCTAAAGCCTCAATGGCCGCCTTGCTTCGCGTATTCTTGGTCTGAAGGCTCAGCAAACTTGAAACCATTTGCAAATTGTTCTTAACCCTATGGTGTATCTCTTTCAACAGAGAATCTTTCTCAATCAATGAATTTTCGATAATATGCTTTTGCTCGGCAATAAGTCTTTGGTTCTTTATACTTCTTAGATATGCATAGACCAGACCTGAAAACAAGAGCAAGGTGAATACCAGCGATATCAATACTATGTTGGTACGCTCATCTTGGGCGATCATTTCGCTTCTCTGTCGTTCAATATCCTCCTTTTGAGCGTCCATTATTTTCTTTGTGTTCTTTTTTTCTTCGTCCATCACTGCGGCCAGTTGTTGTGTACGCAACTCCGATTCATTGGCATTGATGGAATCTTTAATGCGAATTATACGTCGCAGATAAAATGCGGAATTTTCATAATCTGAAGTTTTACTATAATACAGAGAAAGTAATCGGTTCTTGTTGATTAGGTTGTCCAGCTTTTTAGTTGTAAGATTATCGCTCAGGTAATCCGTTGCTTTTTCAAGATCGTTCAACTGCAGGTAACATTCTGCGATCGCCAATCTATTCTCTATGATCTCAGAAGAGAATGTCCCTTTTCCGTATTCCTCCAAAGTCTCCAAACTCGTTTCTAGATTTGGAATGGCGTCTTCATACTGTTGAAGCTCAACATAGCACTTACCGATATTACCCAAGATTTCGGCATTGAGAAGTTTACCCTCGATAATCTCTTTCTCAGTTTTGACCTTGGTCACATCGATCATATTAAGATCACTATAGCTTCTGGCCTCCTTGAAGCGTGTAAGGGCGGTTGGTATAGACTTATCTAGTCTAAGGTATGTTCCAACGGTATTTTTGTGCGCCGCAACCTGATAATAATTCTTTTCATCCAATGTCTTTTTGGCATAATCTATATAATCTTCCATTGCTTTACGATATAGGCCGAGATTAGAATAGATATCGTAAAATGCAATGTTATCGGTAAGGCCTAAATCTTTCTCTTCTTTTCGAATTTCGATTTGTTCAGTATACAATCCTAATTTACCATAAACATCGTCCATTAGCTCGAGAAGAACCGCTTTGAGGTCGGCATCTAGCTTTTCGTCTCTTTGATAAATTTCTTTTGCAATGGCCAAGCTTCTATCATACTCACCCAAATCATGGTATAATCGTGACTGCATGAGCCCATAACGGGCCATTTCGGTGGAGTCATTCGATCTTTGTGCCGAATTAAGATATTGGTTGACCACTTCGAGCCAATCATATGCCGAATTCTCGCTATACCTGTTCGGAGTTTCAAAGAACAAGGTAAATCGAGCTGCAGATGAGTCGGCATTTTGAAAGACATCGAACGTACTTGAAGTCGATGTAGCGGTTTCTTGGGCAGGTAGCTGGTCAACGACCAAAAAAGTCATAAATAGTAATCCCAGGGTCTTGCCAAGCAAATTCTTCATAGTATCGACGGAACAGGCCAAAAATAGAACGGTTTTACCAATTAATTGTTGCGGAACAATTACGATGATGTTGACAACTTTGATTTTCTGGTTCAAGATCTTTTTCAACAAATCAAATTGAACTGTGCGTTTGATGCCACAACCTTTAATACCCATCAATAAAACTCTTGCAGAGAATATCGCTGAAACATTAAAAAAAAGCTGCATAACGCGTACACAGCTTTTTTAAGTCTATTATCAACATGATAAGGTTTGGGGTACCTTTTCTAATGATTTCAAAATTATTGTTTTGTGCCGTATCTTCAGGAATAATGTTGTGTAATGCCCGATTTTTGTTGTGTAATGCAATTATGGGGTTTCACCATGCATTTCATCGGTTTTTTTTGCATTTCATGGATATCAAAAATTTTATTTGTGGGCATATTAGGCGTAACCATAATTCACGATAATAGAATTGCAGTTAGATAAACCCAAGATGGGAAACCAAGACTTCCGATCAAGCCTTACATTTTTGAAACCGAATCAAAGAATTTGTCCTAAAAAATTAGGCTCTAAGAATTCATGGCAGATATGATAAACTCTTTGAATTCCTTCGATATAGGAATCAAATTGTTGTTTATCATAATATCCTTAGAGTTAATGGCATCTATGTGGTCAACATTCACAATGTAGGACTTGTGCGCGCGATAAAACTTGTTCTTGGGTAGTTTTTCAAGATAATCTTTAAGCGGGGAGCGCACCAAAAACTTTTTATCGACCGTATTTACCTCAAGATAGACATTATCGGCCTTTATAAACTGTATCTCTTCAAACTGAATGCGATAGTAGAGATGTTGTTTCTTTACAAAAATCGAATCTTTTAGAACACTGTTCGACATAGGTACATCAGAACTGCCATTACTAGCACTTGGCTTTTCATCGGAATAAATAAAATTAGACAAGGCAATTTCAATCGAAGTGTACAGATCTTGCTGTTCGAACGGTTTTACCAAATAACCGTTCGGCTTGACAGTCTTGGCATTCTCAACGGTGGCCCGATCCGAATTGGAAGTGACGAAAATAAACGGTATGTTATAGTTCTCTCGAATATGTTTTCCTAGATCGATGCCCGTCTTGTCGGATGCCAAGATAATATCGATAAGAACGAGATCTACTTCTTTTGTCTTCAAGACCTCTTCGGCCTGCTCATAAACGATTACGTTATCAACGATTTCATAACCGATTTCTTCGAGCATCGATTGCATATCGTCGGCAATAATCACATTGTCTTCTACGATAAGTATTCTAATAGGTTGTTCCAAAGTGTTTGGGATTTAGGTGGTTAGTATTCAAAATTACAAAAAATTATTATAAGTGATATAAAACAACATGGCGAGCAAAAAGGTGCTCAGCGCTAGTTTTTTTAACTCGGGATCTAGTTTAATAGGTTCTTTTGTATGCCAAACTTTCAACAAATGCAACAGTATCGGAACAAAGGCCAGTATTGGCAAGAAATGATACCAAAATGCAGCTTTCAATAGGATAAAAACCATCAAACAACCAAATGCCGTAAGCAATAAAAATACATGGTAGCGCTTTCCTTTTCGAAAACCCATCTTAACGACCAATGTATTCTTACCTACTTTTTGGTCATTCTCAAAATCACGTAAATTGTTCAGATTCAAAACCCCTGTACTTAAAAGACCAATTACGGCAGCCGGCAAAAATGACCACCAGACCCACTCTTTTGTATATAGAAACATTGTTCCTACAACGGCCAAAAGGCCAAAAAAGAGAAACACGGACAAATCGCCCAAACCATGATAACCATATGCGGAATCCCCAATGGTATATCGTACGGCCGCCCAAATGCTGACCAGTCCTAGAACGGTGAAAAGCAGAAAATATTCTAAATACTCGGTTCCGAATGCAACATATAGAACAAGAAGTACCAGTAATAGGCTGATTACAATGGAAATGATTATGCCGGTCTTCAGCTCATTTCGCGTTAACATTCCACTTTGCAAGACCCTTTTTGGGCCGATTCGCCCTTCGTTATCGGTGCCTTTGACACCATCGCCATAATCATTGGCAAAATTTGAAGTGACTTGAAAGCTAATTGTGGTCAACAAGGCTAGAAAAAATATCCTCTTGTCAGAATAACTTTGAAAATTGGCAAGTGCCGTACCTGTTATTACCCCTGAAACGGATAATGGTAGCGTGCGCAACCTAGCCGCATCGAGCCAAGTGGAGAGTTTCGACAAACTAATATGGATCTTCTATTTTTATACGTTTACCTTCTTTGTAAGAAGCAACAAAGGCATCTTTAAACCCGATATCTACCAATTGTTTTCTGAATTTTTGGGCTTCCTGCAAGGTTTCGAAGTTTCCCAAGGAATACGAATAAAATGGGTTCGTTTTAACGAACATGGTATTGGTAAGTGCCTCAGATGCCAAGGTCACATTGTTATCGACAAAGGATTTAACCTGAACGGAGTAGACCTTTTCTTTTTCAAGAAAGTTCTTGGCCAAATAAAACTCCTTTACTAAGCTCAACTCTTCATTTTGCTGTTTTAGATTGTCCAACCTATTCTTTATGGCGTCCAAACTATCGATATCTGAAAGCACATATTGATCCTGTGCCTCAAAATTATTCTGGCTCAACCCGGCGGTAAAAGCAGTGATTGCCAAAGTGCCGATCAAAAAAAGTCCGGTAATTCCGGCAAGCACATTTCGCTGGATCTTACTTCTCTTGAGTTCTTTGTTCTTGAATTTTATTTGATCTAAAAGGCGTTCGTTTATTATTTGGGCTTTGTCTATGTCCTTATGGAGCTCCAACAAATCACTTTCTTCTATGAATGGCATCTGTTTACAATTTTTAGGGGACCGTCAAGGCTAAATTTAACAAAAAATAAGGCATTGTTAACAATAATATTTTGCCTTTTGTTACAAAAATAGCTTTTTAGCAGGCAAAGTACCAAAAAACTATGGTTAAACTACTATAAGACTGATAATCAAAAGAGTAATAATTATGTATTATGCTATCTGGCTGTATGAATACCGTCAGCTTTGATAAGGATTTTTCTTGCTTTGTAAAGAGTCCCTATCCCTTTTTTAAAAGTTTTCTTGCTCATTTGCAGTTCTTCTTTGATCGCTTCGGGACTTGATTTGTCATGCAAGGGAAGGAAACCCCCATGGGCCTGCAAGGTTTCGTAGATTTTATTGGCGGCCGGCTCTAAAATATCAACTCCAATGGGTTGGAGCGAAACATCGATCTTTCCATCCTTTCGTATTTTTTTAACGACGCCCTTGGTAAGATCCCCTACTGATACTTTTTTGAACACCTCATCAAAATATACCAAGCCTTTGTGTTTATGGTTTATAATTACTTCCCATCCCAATTCGGTCTTGCGGGTAACGACGAGCTCTACCTCCTCACCTTCCGTCAGCGTGATATTTTCATTGCTCAAAAAACGTTCTAATTTGTTCGAGCCCACAAGTCGATTGGTTTTTTGATCTAGATAACAGTAAACAACATACCATTGCCCCTCGACCATCTTATGCCGTTGTTCTCGAAAAGGCACCAAAAGGTGCTTCTCCAATCCCCAATCCATAAAGGCTCCAAATTCATTGACCTCGGCTACTTTGAGCAACTGGAATTCATTGATTATAATCTCTGGTTCAATATTTGTGGCTATAGGGCGTTCGGCATGGTCCAAATAACAAAAAACGGTCAACGCACCGCCAATCTCAAAGGTATCGGGCACATACTTATTGGGCAATAAAATCTCGTTCCCTTCCCCGTCGCCCAAAAACAGGCCGACGCTTGTTTCCCTTAATATTTCAAGCGTATTGAAATCTCCTAGTGCTATCATGACGCTAATGTAGTTCAAGTAGGGTGCAAAAAAAAACCGTTTCTTAAGTGAAACGGTTTTTATTATCCCGATAGATCTTATTTATAAACCGAGGCCTTTTTAAAATGCTTGCAAAGCATATAGTAAACTACGGCACGATGTTTATTCTTATTGGATGATCCGTATTTATCCAAAACACTTTTGATGGCTTCCATTAACTGAGGACCATCTTTCATTCCCAGTTTTTTAATCAAATAGTTGTTTTTGACCGTCTCCAATTCTTTATCATCGTTGCCTGAAACCTTTGAAGCATCCAAATTATAGATGGCCGGGCCAAGCCCAACGGTTACCTTGGTCAAAAGATCCATGTCGGCGGATTCGCCAAATTTTTCTTTGATATCCGCGGCATACTTTACGATTAAATCATCTCTTTTACTCATAATAGTTAGTGTTCAAATTAATTAATGGTTAATAATTTCCGAAGATATAAAATCGAAATAACCGAGCAAAATTTTATTGTTGGTAAACCGCGGCGTAAAAACCTCAAGCAGTTGAGGTTTATTCGATTCATTAAAGAAATCATTAAGGGCGACTTGCAAAGATTTTTGATTATCGGAAGACCTATATGAAATACCGAACATTTGACAAAGGTTCTTGGCGTTTAGGCCATGTACGGTCTCGAAATAGGTTTCAAAATTGGCAGTGTCTTCCTTGCCGGGTAGAATTCTAAAGATCCCTCCCCCGCCGTTGTTGACCACGATTATTCGAAAATCGGGTCTTATGTGGGTATTCCACAAACCGTTGCTATCATAGAGAAAACCAAGGTCTCCACTGATAAAAATGGTAGGTTCTTTATGGTACATAGAGGCTCCGATAGCGGTAGAGGTACTGCCATCGATACCGCTTGTTCCTCTGTTGCAATATACTTTTACAGAAGGGTCTTGGTCAAAAAGTTGTGCGTACCGAACCGTGGAACTATTGGCCAATTGCAGTTGATAATTCGGGGGGATACTTTTTAAGACATGATTGAAAACCGTCATATCGGAAAAAGGCATTTCATTTAAATAGGCTTCCCTTTTTTCCAAATAATGCTCTTTCAAGGCATTCCATTGCCTATAATAATTACTCGATATTGGTTTTATTCCTTGAACAAAATCACGAAAGAACGCGTTGGCATCCATTTTAAAGTGATGTGAAAGACAGAAAAAAGTATTCAAAGCTTTTTTCGAATCGACATGCCAATGGTGCCTGGGACGATATTCCCTTAGAAAGGCCTTGATTTTTTTCGATACGATAAGACCACCAAAAGTGAACAACAAATCGGGTTGTAGTTTTTTAAAGACAGTCGCATTATCCTCAAGCTTTTCAACCGGGGCAATTATGCTATCGATACTGGGAAAGAAATTTGGATGGTGCAAGTTCGATGTAGTCTCGGTCAAGACCACCACTGAAGGGTCTTTCGCCAGAACATCGAGAAACTGTTGTTCAATTGTATTAGGGGGATTCACCCCCACAAGAATCATTTTTCGTTCCGAAGCATTCCAAACGTCCCAAAACGTTTCCATCTTAATTTCGAGATTGCTCTCTTCATCATTGAAAACCAATTCAGGATCTACGGGAGGGGCTTTTGACACGTCGTACAACGGCTCTTCAAAAGGAATGTTGATGTGCACTGGCGTACGTTCCTTCAACGCAATATTGATGGCCTTGTTCAATTCTTGGACATTGAAAGTTAAAACTTCTTGTTGCAACCGATCGACCGAACCACCTGTCAACCATTGAGGTGCATAGTATGAAATACGCTCTGTTGAATGTGATATATCTTGGCGTAAATTGGCCGAATAACCGATGTGCCTATCGAAAACACGGTCTTGGCGAATGGTCTGACCGTCGCCAATATCGACCTTATAGGCTGGTCTATCGGCCGAAATAACGACCAAGGGGATATCGCTATAAAAAGCTTCGGCAATGGCAGGATAATAATTCAACAAGGCACTGCCAGAGGTGCACACCAAAACCACGGGACGTCTTATCTGCTGCGCAATGCCCAGGGCAAAAAACCCGGCACAACGTTCGTCGACAATGCTGAAACATTTGAAAAATGGATCTTCGGAGAACCCAATGGTCAATGGGGCATTTCTTGATCCGGGAGAAATTACAACGTTCTCAAGTCCCTTTGCTTTGCAATGTTGAACAACGGACCTAGCCGACGGAATACTCGAATGCTTCATAGTCGACAAAAATACAATGCCACCCCGTTATAGACCAATAATTTTCAATTTAAGAGTACGTCGAGCATTGTGCGACTTTTTGCGACGGTCTCTTCCCATTCATTTTGTGGCACCGAATCTTTGGTAATCCCGCCCCCGACGTAAATCGTCGCAAAGCCACCACTAAATTCCATACACCTTAGGTTCACAAAAAGGTCTGATTCTTTCTTAAAGTTAAGCTCTCCTAAATAACCGGTGTAGAATTTACGTTCGTACCCTTCGTTTTCCATGACGAATTTTTTCGTGGCTGCCAAAGGCATGCCGCACACCGCAGGTGTGGGATGAAGTACCTTGATGACCGATGCCAAATTGTGGTTCATTGTACCTGATAACTTTGTGCGCAAGTGCCGAAGGTTTCCTGCGCGTACAGTTTCGGTTTCGGAGATTTCAAGATTATTTACTTGTTCCTTAAGCGCTGCCGCAATATATTCGGTGACCAATTGTTGTTCCTTCCTTTCTTTTTCGCCCCATGTAGGCGTATTCTCTCCATTGTATTTTTGTGTTCCGGCCAAAGACATGGTCGTCAAACGATTACCTTCGGCATGCAACAATTTTTCGGGTGTGGCCCCCATCCACATACCGACTTTTGGATGGTACCATAGATAACATAAGGCGTTTTCGTACCTATGGATCAAAGACTGTAATATTTCTAAAGGCTTGACCGCACATTTAAAAACAATACTTCTTGAAAGTACGACTTTTTCAAATGTTCCCTTATTGGTTTCGGTTATGGCCTTTTGCACCAGTTTTATATAGGAGGTTTTGTCTTCCGAATCGATGTTTTCCACCTTTTTATAAGCTATTGGTGCCGTTTCATAATGTGTCGGATCTTTGAGGATCGTATCCGTTTTTATAAAATAGGAAGGATTGTCGGCATCAAAAGGCGCAAATACAAATCCTGTTTCCGAAAAGTCCCTGATCGTGTTCAATTTGGGATCCGCTTGAAAAATGGCCGAGATAAACGATGCTTTGGGCTTTCGGTAAACTACAAATGGCAATTGCTTTGAAAGCTGTTGCGCTATCGCCGATAAAAAATCAGGAGTCATTCTAAAACCTATTTTTTGGGCAGGGCAATCGTTGTTAGTTTGCAGATGGATATCAATTCATCTTTGGCATTTCTTAATTTGATATCCCACAATTGGGTCGTACGGCCTTTATGTACTATGGTGGCGGTAGCAAAAACCTCTCCCTCGCTTACGCTTTTTACATGGTTGGCCGATATCTCGATGCCACGGACAAAAAAATTCTCGGCATCCAAAAAGATATACGATGCCATACTACCGACACTTTCGGCCAAAGCGACCATGGCACCGCCATGTAAGATCCCATCGGGTTGATGTACTTTAGAATTAACCGGCATTTTGGCCGTCAAGAAATTTTCACCTACATCAATATATTCGATCTGCAAGGTCTCCATCATGGTATTCTTGGATGAATCGTTGCAGACCTTTAGAATTTTTTCTTTTAATTCGTTCACGGAAGTATTTTTTTCAAAATTACGGATATAATATTCCTTCTATGGGAACTTTCAAGAATTTCGCGCTATAGAATATTAAATACCATTAAAGCCTTTCTTTACAAAAGGCCTTTTGTTATGCATACTACTGAAAAACAAGTGTCGTACCGAACGACCAATACGTACGAGACATTGAACAAAATGTCTGAAAAAACCAAGAATGTCTGGATCGTATTTCACGGAATCGGTTTCTTGAGTCGGTATTTTCTCAAGTATTTCGATGAACTTCCCCCAGAAGAGAATTATTTCATTGCCCCCCAGGCCCCTTCAAAGTACTATCTCAAGAATGAATACCGTCATGTAGGCGCGAGTTGGCTTACCAAAGAAAACACGGCCCTTGAAAAGAAAAATGTATTGGCCTATTTAGATGCCGTTTTTGAGGTTGAAAAAATTCCCGAAACCTGTAAGCTAATCGTTTTCGGATTTTCACAAGGGGTATCGATTGCAATGCGCTGGGCGGCATATCAAAAACCGAGGTGTGAACATTTAATACTTTATGCGGGTGGAATACCTACCGAACTGGAGCCAAGTGATTTTGACTTTATAAAAGATTACGGCACCAAGGTAAAGGTGTTGATCGGCAATCAAGATGAATACATCAACGAAGATAGGCTGCGAGACGAATCGAAAAAAATAGAGCTGCTCTTTAACGGCAAGGCCGAGCAGGTAATTTATGAAGGAGGCCATGAAATCAAAAAAGAACTGATAAACGCATTGATATGATCATGGAAGATTTTCCTGAACTTAGAACGGAAAGATTGGTGCTGAACCAACCGAAATGGAACGATGTTCCCGTTATCGTTTCACATGCCGACAATATCAAGATCGTTGAAAATACCCGTACTATGCCCCACCCCTACCACGAAGAAGATGCCATTTCGTGGATCCAAATGGTCAATCAGGGTTTTCAGGATAAAGATCGGTACATATTTGCCGTGCGACTGAATTTAGATGATTCATTTATTGGAGGAATTGGCCTAACCCTTGATGTGCAGAACAATAGGGCCGAATTGGGATATTGGATAGCGGAACCTTTTTGGAACCTGGGCTTTGCCACTGAAGCCGTCGAGGCAATACTGAAATTCGGATTTGAAACGCTCGGACTCAACAAAATAATCGCCGTCTATCTCACGACGAACAGTGCTTCCGGAAAAGTGATGGTCAAAAACGGAATGATCAAAGAGGCTGAACTCATAGACCATGATGTCAAAAGAGACCATACCATTGATGATAATGTTTATGTCTCATTGATCCAATATCGCTTGCTCAAGAAAGAATACGAATCCTTAAAAAAATAAGGCTATGGAGCAACAACATGCGATTATCCTTGAAAACGAAAGGGTGAGACTATCACCTTTGACGCTTGATAATTTTCACCATTTGTACGCTATTGCCGCCCAGGACAAATTGGTGCAATATTCTCCATCTGACATAGCGCATAAAGAAGGGTTGAAAAACTATGTGGAAACTGCCTTGGAGGGTCAACGTAAAAAGACCGACATTCCCTTTATCATTTTTGACAAGGCTACCGACAGCTTTGCCGGTAGCACGAGGTATATGCACATTCATTGGGCCAATAAAGTGTTGCATATAGGTTCAACATGGATCGGGCGGGAATTTCAGGGCAGCGGACTAAATGGACAAATGAAAATCTTGATGCTGGATCATGCCTTCGAAACCATGGGCTTCGAAAAAGTCGAGTTCAGGGTCGATGAACGCAACATGCGATCACGAAAAGCGGTCGAAAAATTGGGGTGCACCCTAGAAGGCATACTTCGAAAAGATGTGTACCTATTGGATGGCTTCAAAAGGAACACCTGCTGTTACGGAATTCTAAAGGAGGAATGGCGGCAAATAAAGGCCGGGCGAAGCTAGTTAAAGTGAGTTCGATACAACTTACTTGAAATCCTAAACTGGTTTTTAGTAGTTTATGCATTTAGGTCAGGTCGAGCGCAGTCGAGACCTCATTCAAGATCTCAAATCTTACCTACCTCTCGCCTGCGCTCGAGGGAACAAATGCCAATTTTATGAATCTTTGACCATAAAAATGCCAAATTTTAAATCGAAATCAAGTAGTTACTCTTCAACAACGAGTTTTTCAGTTTTGTAATAACTGATTTCCCGGGTTTTGTAATCATTTTCGGGTTTTACGATTTGCTTCACCCAATTGGCATATTCTGAGCCATCAAATTGGTAGATATACTCTTTTATTTCAACAACTTCCCCGGTCTTGGTTTCGGTTTTTATGAGCATGTTATTTTCGTCGTATGCATACGACATCGAAGCTTCAGGCACGAATTGGTTTGTTTTGGTATCAAAGTAATAGAGTGTTCGATCCTGTAACAGGCCTATACCATTTTTAACTTCCTCAACGGCCTTGTTGGGCTGTCCTTCGATAAACTCCTTCGTTAAAACAATGCTATTTTTGCCTTGGTCTTTTCCTTTTTTTTCAGAGGTTCTCACAGATCGCAGAACAATGCCGTTGACCTTGATCGTCTTTGTGAACTCTCCTTTGACATTGGTGTACACGATTTCGGTCTCATCACTTCCCTCATTATCGTTACGAAAAACTTTAATGAGCTTGCCCTCCGCATCGTAATGATATTCATTTTGGCCCAAAAATTCCTTCGAGTACGAAATGATCTTTTCGGTAACCTTACGATTTTCAGTGGTATCGATGGTGTAGAAATTGGCGATCGACGTATTTTCGTCAAAAACATCGTCGCGATAAACTTCCGATCTTTTCTCCAAAAGTTCATCTCCTGAATATTTGTAGTGGGTAACGTCGTAATCTTGATCATTATAGCGGGTCACCGACTTCGTCAATAGGCCATCAATATTGAATTCATACTCCTCTTTGCCATAATGGGTGAGCACCAAGCACTTTTTCACTTTCCCTTTTAAGTCAAAATCGGACGTTCTGAAAATTTTGATTTCCTGGGATAAAATGAACTGCGGAACGATTGCCGTTAATATCAATACCAAATAGGTGTAGTTTTTTACCATACCGTAAAATTACTTGTTATTCGATCAATTAGAAACAAAAGGGATGCCAAATCGTCAAACGATCTCTGTGTTTTAGATGAGTTTGACATGAAATCCCTATTTAAAAAAGACGGTGACGTATCTTTACCTGCTAAAATTCGTAAACCTTCAACGATGCACGTCTATCAAAAATCAATCTTTCTATTCTTCTTTTTCTTGGTACTCATCGGATGCAATATTAAAAAGAAACAGGTTTCCGAATACACGGGGTTCGAGGTAGGCATTGTGGCAGACTGTCAATACTGCAACTGTGAAGCAGCGGGGGTTCGCCATTATAGAAAATCACCCGGTCGTTTACGACAGGCCGTGAACACATTCAATGAACGCGCTTTGGAGTATGCTATCCATTTAGGGGATTTCATCGATAGGAATTTTGAAAGCTATGATTCTGTAACCCCAATATGGAACGGCCTTAAATCGAAAAAATACCACGTTCTGGGCAATCATGATTTTAGTGTGGCGGATTCGCTCAAACCCCTGATTTTTGAAAAAATGAATATCAAGGACCGGTACTATAGTGTTGTTAAGAACGATTGGCGTTTTATCGTTCTCGATGGAAACGACCTTAGCGTTCATGGTGCCTTGACCGAGGATAAAAGACAGCAGACCGATTCATTGTTCAACCATATATCGAGCAAAGACATGCCGAATCTGAAGGAATGGAACGGAGGCCTGGGCCATGGGCAATTGGCTTGGATCGAAGATGAATTAAGGTTGGCGACCGAACAGGGCCAACGCGTAGGCTTTTATTGCCATTTTCCCGCACTGGGTGAAGAACAGGCGCACAATCTCTGGAACTATGAACAGCTTTTGGCCATTATCGATAAATACGATTGTGTTAAGTTTTATTTCAACGGCCACAATCATGCCGGTAGCTATGTTCAAAGAAATGGCGTTCATTACCTGAACTTCAAAGGCATGGTCGACACAGAAGATTCCTCTTCTTTTGCTACGGTTACATTTTTGAAAGATTCCCTACTCGTAAAAGGCTACGGCCGCGAACCTTCAAGAAGCCTAAAGATCAAATAGAGGAGACCAAAATAAAAAAGCACCATTAATGAATGGTGCTTTTTGAAATCTAAAGGTTCTCGGAATTATTTCACTTCCTCGAAATCAACGTCTTCGACATTGTCGCCTTCGCCA
The DNA here is from genome assembly GCA_019931105.1 of Flavobacteriaceae bacterium NBU2977. GTDB lineage: Bacteria > Bacteroidota > Bacteroidia > Flavobacteriales > Flavobacteriaceae > Meishania > Meishania litoralis. The sequence goes on from JAIOUW010000002.1 coordinate 571,916, forward strand.
CCGGCATCGGCAGTGGCATCACCACCCTCGGGGGCGGCACCGTTCTGCTGGGCTTCGGCCTGGGCCTTGTACATTTCTTCTGACGCGACCTTCCATGCTTCGTTGATCTTCTCCAAAGCTGTTGTGATCACGGCCAGGTCCTTGCTTTCATAGGCCTTCTTTAGTTCTTCCAGAGCATCTTCTATCGGCTTTTTCTTGTCATCCGACAATTTATCGCCAAATTCCTTCAATTGTTTTTCTGTCTGGAAAATCATGCTATCGGCCTCGTTCAGCTTATCGGCCGTTTCCTTGGCTTTTTTATCAGATTCGGCATTGGCCTCGGCCTCGGCCTTCATCTTTTCGATTTCCTCTTCCGTCAAACCTGAAGAAGCTTCGATACGTATGTCCTGTGTCTTGTTCGTTGCCTTATCGGTCGCCGAAACCTTAATGATTCCGTTGGCATCGATATCAAAGGTCACTTCGATCTGAGGTGTTCCCCTTGGTGCGGGAGGAATTCCGTCTAAATGAAATCTTCCTATCGTCTTATTATCTGCTGCCATAGGCCGTTCACCTTGCAAAACATGGATCTCGACCGAAGGCTGGTTATCGGCTGCCGTAGAGAATACCTGTGACTTCTTGGTCGGTATCGTGGTATTCGCATCGATCAACTTGGTCATCACGCTACCCATGGTTTCAATACCCAAGGATAATGGGGTAACATCCAACAACAATACATCTTTTACGTCTCCAGTAAGCACGCCACCTTGAATCGCCGCACCAACGGCCACTACCTCATCAGGGTTCACCCCTTTTGAAGGTTTTTTGCCGAAGAATTTTTCAACGGCTTCCTGTACCGCGGGAATCCTGGTAGAACCTCCCACCAAAATAATCTCGTCGATATCACTTTTTGAAAGTCCGGCCGATTTCAATGCCGTTTGGCAAGGCTCGATGGTCCTTTTCACCAAGTCTTCGATCAATTGTTCGAACTTTGCCCGTGTCAAGGTACGTACCAAGTGTTTGGGCCCGGTGGCCGTAGCGGTCACATAAGGCAGGTTGATCTCGGTCTGCGCCGAAGATGACAATTCTATTTTTGCTTTTTCGGCAGCTTCACGAAGTCGCTGTAACGCCATGGCATCATCACGAAGGTCGATGCTTTCGTCTTTCTTGAATTCTTCGGCCAACCAATTGATTATTTTCTGGTCTACATCGTCACCGCCCAAATGGGTATCGCCATCAGTGGCCAATACTTCGAATACGCCATCGCCCAATTCCAAAATGGAAACATCGTGGGTTCCCCCGCCAAAGTCAAAGACGACTATTTTTTGATCGGTGTCCTTTTTGTCCATTCCATAGGCCAAAGAGGCCGCTGTAGGCTCATTGATGATTCGCTCAACGGTCAAACCGGCAATTTCACCAGCTTCTTTGGTGGCCTGTCGCTGTGCATCGTTAAAATAAGCCGGAACCGTAATTACAGCTCTTGAAACATCTTGTCCTAAATAGTCTTCGGCGGTCTTCTTCATTTTCTGAAGTACCATGGCCGACAACTCTTGAGGCGTATACAAACGCCCGTCAATATCGACCCTTGGCGTATTGTTATCGCCCTTCACCACTTTATAGGGAACACGGTCAATTTCGGCCTTACATTCCGAAAATTTATTGCCCATAAACCTTTTGATGGAATAAATCGTTTTTTCAGGATTGGTGACCGCCTGTCTTTTTGCAGGATCGCCCACCTTGATCTCACCACCTTCTACAAATGCAATGACCGATGGTGTAGTTCTTTTTCCTTCGGCATTGGGTATTACAACGGGCTCGTTACCTTCCATCACGGAAACGCAGCTATTGGTCGTACCCAAATCTATACCTATGATTTTGCTCATTCTATATGTATTAAATATTAGTGCTTTTTTTTGTCGGTAGGTAAATGTCAAACAATATGCCAAGCAATGGCGACATGACATGATGTCATTTATTGTTCCCTAGAGTATTTTTGGGGCCTTCTAAACAGCGTTTCCGATACCAAAAAGGAATTTCACCTTCCCTCTTCCTATGTTTATGGCATGGAGCCGGACAAAATGATTTTATTTTCATAATTTACAATGCACTATAAACCAAAGTTTAAATTGGTATCTTAAATGAAAACGGACAGACGTAATTTTTTGACCCGCGGATTATCTTCAGCCGCAGGAATCGCCGCGGCATCGATTATGCCCTATGACATGTTCTGGCATGACCTACATGCAACCGCCAGGCCCGAAACTGTTATCGTGAAACCTGAAAAGCGAACAAAACCAAAAGACGCCATTAGATTCTCCGTCATCGGTCTCAACCATGGGCATATCTATGGCATGGTCAACGCATTGCTGAACGGAGGTGGAACTTTGGTTGCCGTGTACGCCAAGGAACCTGATTTATTGGAAAACTTCAAAAAGCGATACCCTGATGTGAAAATCGCCAAAAGCGAGGACGAGATCATTGAAGACAACTCCATACAATTGGTCGCCAGTGCGGCCATACCCGTAGACCGTGCCCCCATCGGTATTCGTGTGATGCAATCGGGTAAGGACTATATGGCAGATAAACCGGGCATTGTCACTTTTGAACAGTTCAATGAAGTAAAAAAAGTACAAAAAGAGACAAAACGGATCTATTCGATAAAGTACAGTGAGCGGTTGGGAAATCCTGCTTCGGTAATGGCCGGAAAACTCGTGCAAGAGGGAGCCATTGGCAAAGTGGTACAACTCATAGGGCTGGGGCCCCATCGCATGCGGCCCGAAAACCGGCCAGATTGGTTCTTTTATCCTGAAAAGGCAGGGGGCATCTTATGTGATATTGGTTCGCACCAATGCGATCAGTTTCTTTATTATACCAACTCGAAACAAGCGGAGGTAAGTTTTGCGCAGACCGGAAATTTCAATATTCCAGATTATCCCGATTATCAAGATTTTGGAGATATGAGCGTGCGCAGCGATCATGCGACCGGTTATATCCGAATCGACTGGTTCACACCTGAAGGACTCGGCACCTGGGGCGATGGCCGCACGTTTATCTTGGGTACCGAAGGATACATAGAGATGCGAAAATATATCGATATCGCGGGAAGGGAAGGCGGCAACCACTTGTTCTTGGTCAACCAGAAAGAGACCAAGTACTTTGACTGCAACAATGTGCACATGCCCTATGGCGAACAATTGGTGAGCGACGTGGTGCACCGCACTGAAACAGCGATGACCCAAGACCATTGTTTTTTGGCCACCGAACTTGCGTTGACCGGACAAAAAATCGCCCATAAATTAAAGGGGTGAAAAACCTATCGTTTAGGTGCTAAGTCCATTTTGTCCATAAGTCCGTTGTGATAAAATTTTCTTTTTCGACAACGCATATTGCCTATCTTTATCCCAAATTAAATTCTGCATAAAAGTTGGAGTCCATCAGTATTTTCGACATGCTAAAAATCGGAATCGGGCCTTCTAGTTCGCACACCTTGGGACCTTGGCGCGCGGCTGAACGATGGATCGCAGAAATGAAGGCCGCGGCACTCTTTGAAGAAATAGAACAAGTAACGGCACATGTCTATGGATCTTTGTCGCTCACCGGCAAGGGCCATGCCACCGATTATGCCATTATGCTGGGGCTATCGGGAACGGATCCCGTAACCATCGAACCCTCGGATATTCAATACGTTGTACAAAAGATCAAAGACGATCAAGTACTTCATTTCGCGGGTGAAAAAAAATTGCCCTTTGATCCCAAATCGAATATTATTTTCCATCGGAAGTTTTTACCATTCCATGCGAACGGACTCAAATTCGAGGCGATTCTTTCATCCGGAAAAAAGAAGACCAAAACCTACTATTCCATAGGTGGGGGTTTTGTTGTAACGGAGGCCCGCAAAAACGCCAAAAAGAAAATCGAAGATTTTAAATTACTGCCCTTCCCGATTCAAAAGGGCACTGAACTTCTTTCCTATTGCCAAAAAGAGCAGAAAACGATTTCGGAAATCGTCTTGGAAAATGAACGCTCTTTGAGGGACGATGCGAAAATCGATACCGAGATCCGCCGTATTTGGGAAACGATGCTCGAGTGCATGTATATCGGTTGCCATACCGAAGGCAACCTTCCGGGCGGCCTAAACGTTCGTCGTAGGGCTTTTGATATACACAAGAATTTAATGGCGGGTGCAGCCAGTTATGATTCCCCGGAAAATTGGCTACAGACCATTCGAAAAACAGAGGTGAAATTCAGACAGATCCTAAAATGGGTCAGTTGCTTTGCGCTTTCGGTCAATGAAGTCAACGCCTCGTTGGGAAGAGTGGTTACGGCACCCACCAATGGCAGCGCGGGCGTGATCCCTGCCGTGCTCATGTATTATATGGTCATCGAAAACCATCGGGCCGATTTCGAACATATCAAAAAATTCTTGCTCGTCGCCGGCGAAATAGGAAGTATCTTCAAAAAGGGAGCGACCATTTCGGCGGCCATGGGTGGATGCCAGGCCGAAATCGGGGTGTCATCGGCCATGGCGGCCGGGGCCCTGACCGAGCTTTTGGGCGGAACACCCGAACAGGTTCTCATGGCCGCAGAAATTGCCATGGAGCACCATTTAGGACTTACCTGCGACCCCATTGGCGGACTGGTTCAGATACCTTGTATCGAACGCAACAGCATGGGCGCCATAAAAGCGATCAATGCGGCCGAGCTGGCCTTGGGTTCCGATGCCTCTGAAGCGAAAGTACCATTCGATAAAGTGGTACAGACCATGTGGGAAACTGCCAAGGACATGAACGCGAAATATAAGGAAACATCAACGGGCGGCCTCGCGATCGGCGTATTCTTAAGCGATTGTTGATAAGTGTCCTCCGTATGATCGTTACTGACTTTTTCAACGAAAAATATACGCCCGACCCTAAAGATGATCGATTGCAGGAATTTTCAATACTGCGCTAAGCGTAGTCGAAGTATGGCAATTCGGATAGCAATTAGTTGTATGCCGTGGTGCCATTAGTACTTTATTCCTTATAACGGCCATATTTTTTTAAATTCCACGGCTACTATTAGCATTTCCTCAGTCGGTTTTCCTCCGCTTTCGTTTAAGAAATTTTCAAAAAACTCCCAATGCGCTTTTTTCCATTTTTCAAGTGGTTCAATATCCGTTCCCATATCCATTTCAGCATATTCTTTGGAAATTTTATTGAACGGAATTGTGTCCACTTTTACATTTTCTATAATTGCTATTGCCTTTCCATTAAAGTCGGTTACGATTTGTTTTGCTCCAACAGCTGGTAAATCCGCATTGTATTGTTCGTACAAGCTATATAGGCCTGATGAAGCTCTTTTTTCTCCAGTCAGAGTCAATTTCGCCAATCGGTTTGCGTCAGCTTCGTTATTATGAAAAAAGTCCGATTCAGGTATTCCGTCGTTTTTACATTCAGGATTTGATTCGATAAAGTCGTTCCACATTTCAGATACTGATTTATCAATTCCATCCTCGGTTTCAGTAGTCATTTCAGATTGATTGTCAGTTCCGATTTTATTTTGGTTTTTGGTTTCGTTTTTACAACCTACTAAAATCAAAAACAGGAAGATAGAAATTTGTCTCATTGTTTTTCAGTATTAATGGCAACTGTCTTACATATGAAAAGTGGCGGATTTCTACTCACTAACTTTTCAGTCTTAGACTGACCTTTGATTTATATATTGTTTTTCGCTTAATCACTTAAACCGCTATTACTTATAGTACACAATGTTCTATACCGCTTATCATTTTTCTTTCAATCCTTCCTTTTTCATAAGTTCGAGTCCATAATTTCGGATTGTTTCTATAATTGGTATTGAAGTCAATCCTTTTTCAGTTATTGTATACTCTACTTTAGGTGGGACAACTGGGTAAACCTTTCGGTGAATAAATCCCTCTGCCTCTAATTGTCTCAACTGGCTTGTGAGCATTTTGTCCGTTATGTGGGGAATGTCTTTTTTTAATTCTCCAAATCGGAAAACCCTTTCTTTCAAACGCCACAGTATTGGCATTTTCCAAGTGCCGCCTATTCTGTCCATAGCGAACTCTACCGGATTGTAATATACTTTATTGTTATAAATAAAATCTGGCATAATCAATTGATTTACTTATTACTTTCTAAAAAGTTAGTACCTCTCAAACGAGTAAGTATATTGTCAAAAGTAAGTAGATATCTGACATTTGCCTAATAATTAAATAAAAATCAAATTCAGATGAAATCAAACATTTTAATTCTCACGATACTGTCTCTTTTCACATTCAGTTCATGTCAATCTCAGACAAGTAATAATTCAAAAAATGAAAAAATGGAAGCTAAAGTAAACGAGACTAACAGTTATGTACACGCTCACGGAATGCCTTACAAAGGTAAAATCTTGATGGTTGCAAGTAGTCCAACCGTTTCAGAACAAACAGGATGGCCAATAGGATTTTGGGCTGCCGAATTAACACATCCTCTACACGTTTTTCAGGAAGCAGGATATGAAGTAGAATTGGTTTCAACCAAAGGTGGCAAAATTGTAATGGACGGTTATTCTAACCCAACAGACGCAAGTGGTTATTCGGCACACGATGTTATTTCATTGGGATATATGCAATTGGATTGGTTCAACAAAATGCTCGAAAACACCAAATCATTAAATGAGGTTAATTACAACGATTATGACGCTATCTTTTTGGTAGGTGGCCAAGGTCCAATGTATACTTTTAAAGGAAATAAAGATTTACAAAAGCTCTTTGCTAATTTCTACGAGTCTGGAAAGCCAAGTGCAGCTGTTTGTCATTCGGCAACCTTGCTATTGGAAGCTAAAACATCTGATGGAAAACTCATTGTAGATGGTAAAACTTGGACTGGCTTTGCCAATGCAGAAGAAGAATATGCAGATAAAGCTGTTGGTCAAAAAATACAACCCTATTGGATAGAAGAGGAAGCACAAAAGTTACCAAACACGACTTTTAAAGTAGCTGCACCATTTAGTTCTTATGCTATCGAAGATGGAAACCTAATCACAGGGCAGCAGCAAAACTCTGGTGCGGCTGCCGCAAGAATGCTTATAAGTCAATTATCTAAATAGTTATCGGTATATTCTCAATGAAGGAGGTTTTATTGTTCTTCTTTTTAACCATAATTTGTTCAACAAGCAAGGCGCAAAGTTTCGAGCTTATGACTGGTACAGAGCGCATTTTTATTGATGCACAATACCTTAAATTTTTTGACGAGCAGAATCGAGTATCACTTTTCTCAAGAGCGAGAGCTACCGCACAATACGATGAACAACGAACAGATTTATTTACAGGTGCTTACTTAAATTATACTACAAAATCTGGTTTTGGTGGAACGATACTTGGTCGTATTTCTTCCACCAATTCTGGTATAGATGCTGGAATTCACTATTTTAAAGTAACCAATAATTTTATGATTTACGCTTTGCCGTCTATCAATTTAAGTGATGAATTGCTTTACAGTTGGTTTTCTATTCTTCGGTTTACGCCTAACTTGAAGAATGATTGGAAATTATATTCAAGTTTAGAATTATTTTCGGCATTCGGACAAATAGGACATTTAAACAGTGTTCAAAGAGTTCGACTTGGATTAGATAGAAAAGGGTATCAATTTGGATTAGCAGTGAATTTTAATGAAAGTAGATTTTCCGATACAGATGTGAATCCTGGTGTATTTATAAGAAAACAATTTTAAACTACAATAATGAAATTAGCATTTATAGGAATTGGCAATGTAGGCTTTTCATTGGCCAATAATTTTCAGAAAAAAGGGCACGAAATAATAATAGCTCACAATGATGTAGAAAGTGGTAGCGTGACAAAAGCACAGGCTAAAAACACTTCGTTTTTAGCACTACCAATTCAGGAAGCTATTGATGCTTCGGAAGTGATTTTCTTAGCAACGCCGTTCAAATTCAATGAAGATATTTTAAAACCATTAGAATTTAAAGGCAAAACTCTGATAGATTGTACCAATCCTGTTGGTGCTGGAATTTCACACGGACTGGAAAGTAAAATTTCGGGTGCTGAAAAAGTGCAAGAATGGGCAAAAAATGCCCGTGTAGTAAAAGCCTATACCATATATGGATTTGAAAATTTAGAAAATCCAATTTTTCCAAATCACACGGTCAAACCTGCTATGCTTATTGCAGGAAATAACTCAGAAGCAAAAGGCAAAGTGAGTTTACTCAATACCGATCTAGGATTCGAAACAATAGATGTCGGTGATTTATCTCAATCGCTTCATTTAGAACATATGACGTTACTCTGGGTAAAAATGGTTCGAGCAAATGGACATCATCCAAATTTCACGTGGGCTTATTTGGAACGCTAATTTTTTTTTCAAAGGACATACAACAGGGTACTAATGATGTACCAAGTTTTGATTACGGTGACCCGCACCCTTCTCTGCGGCGCGTATCGATTAAATAGATGATCTTCCAACCATCGCCTTCGTCGATCATTTGAAATGAATTGACCCCGCAATGGCTCAGTTTACCATCGATCCAGAATTCATATTCCGTCCAAGCATTGGCCATCGGGCCATCGACCTGAATACTGTACGAATTGATTTTTTCCTGAAACTTGCGCTCTTTGGGTATGCCCACGATCCCATTTAAAAAAGCATCAAAATCGTCGATGCGCAATTGGGTTTTCCCGGCCTTGTTCGTGCCGATACTCTGCAAGGTAATGTCCTTGGCCGTCAAAGCCCTTATTTTTACGGAGTCTTGCGCATGAAAGGCCTCGAAAAAATCTTCAACGGTCTTTTGTACGGCCATTTTTTCATCCGCTTGGGCATTCGCCCAAAAAGAAGCTAGGGTCGCAATTGCAAAAACTATTTTTTTCATTTTGTGGATTTTTGTAAAAATAGTAAAAGATTCCGCGCTGTATTACTTTCGTTCGAAATGGCCTTATTGGTGTTACCTGTATGACGTCAGAAGGGTACACGACAAATTTCACCGCTTACTAAAAAGTCCTCCCTTGATTCCTCCTAAAGAGGGAAACCTCTCCCCGCCGGGGAGATTGGAGAGGGGACAACAAGGAAAGAAGAAATCAAAATAAATCATTGTTGGTTGCCACAAGCGAAATTTGCCGTACACCCCGTCAGGAGGAATCTCAACAATTTCCTTACATTTATCGCACCAAAACAAAAGGGTATGTCAACGGCGAAAAAAGAATACAAAAGGATCACCACCAAGTCATTGATCGAGATGAAACGAAATGGGGAAAAAATTTCGATGCTCACCTCCTATGACTACAGCATGGCCAAAATCGTCGACGATGCCCATGTCGATGTCATTCTAGTGGGCGATTCAGCAAGTAACGTGATGGCCGGTCACGAGACCACCCTGCCCATAACGCTGGACCAAATGATATACCATGCCTCATCGGTGATACGAGCGGTACACCGCGCCCTGGTCGTAGTCGATATTCCTTTTGGCAGTTATCAGAGCGACCCAAAGGAGGCGTTGCGTTCCGCCATTCGGATCATGAAGGAAAGTGGCGCCCATGCCGTGAAATTGGAAGGCGGCATCGAGATCAAAGAATCGGTCAAACGTATTCTAAATGCGGGCATTCCGGTTATGGGGCACTTGGGGCTTACGCCCCAGTCGATATATAAATTCGGAACCTACAGTGTACGGGCCAAAGAAGACGAAGAGGCCGAGAAATTGTTGGAAGACGCCAAACTGCTTGAAAAGCTGGGCTGTTTTGGCATCGTACTCGAAAAGATTCCGGCAGCATTGACCAAAAAAGTCTCCGAAAGTATCAGCATACCGACCATAGGGATCGGCGGCGGAAAATATGCCGATGGCCAGGTACTGGTCATTCATGACCTATTGGGCATGACCCATGAGTTCAACCCAAGATTTCTGCGCCGCTATATGAACCTGTACGAAGAAATGGGCAATGCGATTTCAAACTATGTAAAAGATGTCAAAAACCGGGATTTTCCGAACGATGATGAACAATATTGATGTCATCTTTTGATATTCCACGTGACACGTAACAAGCATGAAATTGATGCGAAGAACAATTATTTTATTGATCGTATTGCTGAACATTGGTTGCGACCAAATCTCAAAAGATGTGGTTCGCAAAAATGTAGATCCCAATGATTACATACAGGTCATTCAAGACAAATTTATTCTTACCAATGTCGAGAACACCGGTGCCATGCTGGGTTTCGGACGTAACCTGCCCCCTATCCTCAAAGTCATTCTGCTACAGATACTGCCCGTATTGGTACTTATGATCTTACTTTTTCGAATTTTACAAAAAACAAATCTTGATAATTGGTTGATCATCGCATTTGCCTTTGTCATCGGTGGAGGTATCGGAAATCTAATAGACCGCATTCTATATGGCTCGGTAACGGACTTCTTTCAGATCAAGATCGGATTTCTAAAAACAGGTATTTTCAATATGGCGGATGTTTCGGTCACCGTGGGCGTTCTACTGATTCTATTATTATCTTTCAGGAATAAAAATTTGGCAATTTAGTGGCCGTTAAAACACTTTCCAATCCTGAGAATCTTCTAGTGCTCTACGAAGACAACCATTTGATCGCGGTCAACAAGCGTCCGGGCGATATCGTTCAGGGCGATAAGACCGGTGATGCGCCATTAAGCGAGGTGGTAAAGGCATATATCAAGAAAAAGTACGATAAGCCGGGCAATGTGTATTTGGGAGTGGCCCATCGTTTAGATCGCCCTACTTCAGGTATCGTGGTCTTTGCCAAAACGTCAAAGGCCCTCACACGAATGAACCGATTGTTCGCCGAAAAGGCAACGAAAAAAACGTATTGGGCCATTGTCAAGAACAATCCTGAAAATCAGCATGATACCTTGATCCATTGGTTAAAGCGGAATACCAAACAGAACAAATCGTACGCCCATACCAAAGAAGTCCACGACAGTAAAAGAGCGGTTCTCGAATACCGGATCGCCAAAAAACTCGACCGCTATGCCTTGTTGGAAATCGATCTGCAGACCGGAAGGCACCATCAGATACGCGCACAATTGGCGGCCATCGGTTGCCCTATCAAGGGGGACCTTAAGTACGGCTTCGATCGTAGCAATACCGATGGCAGCATTCATTTACACGCACGTAGGCTCGCTTTTGTCCATCCGGTAAAAAAGGAAATGTTGGAAATCGTCGCCGACCCGCCACAAGATCCAGTTTGGAACGCTTGTTGTTAATTTCTTTATATTTAAACATATATTCTAAACACACGACCATGATCAAAAGAACACTGATATTAGGCGGTCTCATGCTGCTCAGCGCCTGTAGTACGTACAATTCGATAGATTCGTTTTACGAGGCCCACAAAAACGATGACCAGGTTACCGCAATTCGGGTACCCCAGTTCATGTTGTCATTGATCGGCAACATATCACCTGAGATGCAATCGTTGATCGGCAACACGAGAGATTTGCGGTATATGCAGTTTCCGAGTACCACACCTGCGAGAACTCAATTCTTGAACAAGCAAATGAACGGAATTACCGGAAGTTCGTTCATCGAAGTATACCGAAAGAACGACGACCTGAAGCGCAATATCGTTTCGATACGGGAAAAACGAAATGCGGTCAAAGAAATATTGATCTACAACAACAACGCGGCCCGCGGTTCATTTCTATATTTCAATGGCAATTTCGACCCCGTGAAGGTCCGCGAGATGGCACGGAGCGAAGAATTTCAAAAGCTCGGAGACGGCCTCATCGATCAATTCAATATGGGTACCCCGGGAATAAACGAAAAAGATAATCCAGATCAAAATTAGAGCATCGCCAAGGGAGATTTTTTAGGCTTCTTTTATTTTTTATAAGAGCGGACACTTTCGATAATCACGGAACCGAGTATTAATATTCCTCCAAAAATGGTTGTCCATGAAGGAATTTCGGAAAGGAACAAGGCACCGATCAAAATACCGTAAACGGGTTGAATGCTGCTGATTATACTGGCTGTGGTAATCGAAAAATGTTGAAAGCTCCTCAAGAACAACGTATGCCCTATGGCTGTGGTCAATAAGGCAAGGGCGGCCAATCCTTTCCATTGCCCCAACACAAGTTCAAAATCGGCCCGATACAATGCGGGCAACAACAGAATACCGATAATCGCGGCTTGGTAGGTCATCAAGACCGAACCATTGTAATTGTTCACTTTTGTCTTCAATAATATATTGCGCAGTGCATAAAAAAACGCGGAGAGCATACCCAATAGAACCGCAATGGAATAGTCGTTTTCCAAGTCAAAATCGGGCACCAAAAAGTAAATTCCGAAGAGTACTAGAAGTCCGAGTAGCAGATGAACACGCTGCAATTTGACCTTCAATATCAAAGGTTCCAAAAAAGAGGTCAGTATCGGGTAGGTGAACAATGAGAGCATGCCGATCGCCACATTCGACAATCGCAACGAATAGAAATAAAAGATCCAATGCAGGCCCATCAATACCCCTGTCAAAAAAATGTGCAGACGGTCCTTGATCTCAATGTAAAATGAAAGGCCCTTCCACCTACAATAGATCCATAACAGGGCAAAGGCCAAAAGGGCACGAATGCCGATCGTTATGGGTACGGGCAAATCGACATAACGCCCCAAGGCACCCGAGGTGCTTATGAACAGCATGGCCAGATTGATCTCTAGCAAATGTGAAACATGACCGCTATCTCTCCTCACCTACTTATCGGGTAATTTCCATAGACTTTTCACGAATAATCTGCGCCACGGGCTTATTCTCCAAATGGCTTTCCAACCAAGAAATGATGTCAAGGTAAAGAAACGCCCGTCGCTCATAGGGGTGTTCTTCATATTTTTTCAGCTCGGCATGTAATTTTCTGAACTCCTCCTGCAATTCATGAGGGTAGATATTGCCCAGATTCCTTAAAAATTTGATCATTTCTCGCTGTACCGCATGCAGATCGTTCATCTTAAGCAAGAATTTATAGGTACTTTTCAACTGTACTTCGAGGTGATAGTCCATACCCGCCTCATAATGGGCGACCAGACTCAGAACACGTGCAAAACACATAAGGTCTTCACGCATTTTCAGATTCTTGTTATTGATGATTTTTTTGAGATAGACAATACAGTTCTTATTATCGCCATTGCCAAAATACAGGCAGGCTATTTTATAGTACAAGACCATAATATGATGGGCATCGATACGCCCCTTATGCTTGTTGATTCCGTACTCAATGATCCGTACGAGGTATAGTCCTTTTGCAAATGTGCCTTCCAAAAAATGTTGGTTCAGCCGATTTGCGTTGATGTAGAGAAAACTCAGGGAAGCAATATTATCGTTCTTAGGAAAATCGGAGCCTTCGACCACCGCTTCCAATTGTTTGAGTGTTTCTTTAAATTGGGAAGCATAACGTACATAAAACAAGGATTCAAGCAAATAATGATTTCCTTTCAAAAAGAAGACAGGATTCAATTGGATCATATCTTTGTGCTCATAAAAAAGATCTACCCATTTACTTGAGTATTTATAGCACGAAAGGAAGTCTTGAATCAAAAAACTATACCATAAATGGGCCTTATAGAGCCATAGCTTTTCTCGAAAACCCAGTTTTTCAATATCGTATTTCGGTAAATGCCTTTCAAAATACCTTTTTATGCGCTGATAGTCCTCATCGCTCTGAACATAACCGATTTTCAGCATCATTCCGTAAAGTTGCAGCGATAGGTTCGAAAGTTTGCTCGTCATTACGTTCTGGGCGGATAGCTCTTTGGCCTGAACGGCCAACTCATCGGCCCTATCAGGTATACTGCGCGTAATGTATTGGGTCTCGATTATTTTCTCGAACTCGACGATTTCGTACGCGATGTTCTTTTCCTCATTGTCGATGGCCAATGATTTGGCCTTATCCAAAATCTTCAGGCTCTGTTTGTAAAGTCCCTTTTGATACAGAATGGTCGCAAAATCAAGCTGTTCGCGAATCTGAACCCTGATGTTTTGATTCACGGGATTCAACCTCAAACTGACCAATATCTGTTTGTAAAGATGCGCCTTTAGGTTTGAAAGCTGTGCCTTTTTTACGATGCCGCTTCCCAGAATTACTTTTTCATCGTATCGTTTTATCTTGTCCAACAGATTGAAAAGGGCCAAAAATTTGGCGTCGGCATTGACCCCCAAACGGCCAACATACAACTTAAACTGCCTTTTTTCGGACTTTGAGAGCGATTTTACCAATATGAACAGGGCATCTTTATGCGCATTTGTCATCGTAAAAAAAAGTATTTAAGTTATTGCAAGCCAGTAAATTATTATATCTAAAAAGTTCATTAACATTGTAAATGAAAAGTCTACTTTCGCTATCTTCGCCCTACTGGTCATATCTTCGTTAAGACGAGTCTTAAAACTACGTAAATATAATGAGTAAAGATATAGTACACATTTTTGATACAACGCTTCGCGATGGGGAGCAAGTGCCGGGCTGCAAACTTGACACCGAGCAGAAATTGGTCATCGCCGAACGGCTGGATGAATTGGGGGTGGACATCATAGAGGCCGGATTTCCAATTTCAAGTCCGGGGGACTTTAACTCTGTGGACCAAATTTCGAAAATTGTCAAGAACGCCACGGTATGCGGGTTGACCCGCGCGGTAAAAAAAGACATCGAGGTGGCTGCCGAAGCACTCAAAAATGCCAAAAGACCAAGAATCCATACAGGCATCGGAACCTCAGACTCCCACATTAAACACAAATTCAACTCGAACCGCGAAGCTATAATCGAAAGAGCTGTAGAGGCGGTAAGTTATGCGAAGAAGTTTGTAGAGGATGTGGAATTTTATGCGGAAGATGCCGGAAGAACCGATAATGATTTTCTTGCCAGGGTATGCGAGGCCGTCATCAAGGCAGGTGCCACCGTGCTCAATATTCCAGATACGACGGGATATTGTCTCCCAGAAGAATACGGGGCGAAAATGAAGTATCTAAAAGAAAACGTAAAGGGAATACACAAGGCAAGACTATCTTGCCATTGCCACAATGACCTTGGACTTGCAACGGCGAATTCGATTGCCGGAGTGGTCAACGGAGCGAGACAGATCGAATGTACCATCAACGGACTTGGCGAAAGGGCCGGAAACACATCACTTGAAGAAGTGGTCATGATTTTGAGGCAACATCCTGATTTGGGATTGGACACCAACGTAAACAGCCGATTGCTGTACGACACCAGTCAAATGGTCTCCCAGAAAATGGGGGTGATGGTACAGCCCAACAAGGCCATCGTTGGGGCCAATGCCTTTGCCCATAGTTCAGGCATTCATCAAGACGGCGTCATCAAGAACCGCGAGACATACGAAATAATAGACCCTGCCGATGTCGGCGTCAACGAATCTTCGATTGTACTTACCGCAAGAAGCGGAAGGGCCGCCCTAGCGTACAGGGCCAAAAAAGTCGGGTATGAACTCACCAAAGTGCAGTTGGATGTCGTTTACCAGGAATTTCTAAATTATGCTGACCGTAAAAAAGAAGTCATGGACGAAGATATCCATGAAATTGTAGAGGCCAGTAAAATCAACATCGAAAGCCTTACCTAAATGCATTTGAAGATTGCCCTTTTGGGCGGGGATGGTATCGGTCCCGAGGTTCTTGCGGAGGCCGTAAAAACATTACGATCCGTGGCCGACATTTTTGGCCATAATTTCACATTTAAAAAGGCGGTGATCGGGGCAAAGGCCATAAACGATTCTAGAAGTCCCCTACCCCAGGAAACCATTGATATCTGTCGCGAATGTGATGCCGTGCTGTTCGGAGCGATAGGTTCACTTGAATATGATAACGACCCAGATGCCCAAGTAAGACCGGAACAAGGCTTGCTTCAACTTCGAAAGGAGTTAGGACTCTATGCCAACATTAGGCCCATAAAGGTGTTTCACCATCTTATCCCCGGTTCTCCATTAAAGAGGCACATTATCAAAGGAACCGATTTTGTGATTTTCAGAGAGTTGACCAATGGCATTTATTTCGGTGAAAAAAAATTGGATCGCGATGGTACCCATGCCTCGGACCTTTACGAATATTCAGAGGGCGAAATCAGCCAAATAGCGCACTTGGCTTTCAAAGCTGCCAAAAAAAGAAGCAAGAAACTAACGCTGGTCGACAAGGCAAATGTGCTCGAAACCTCTAGACTTTGGCGCCGAGTGGTCATGGCGATAGCCAAAAGCTACCCAGAAGTGGCATTGGAATGTATTTATATTGACAAAGCAACAACGCAAATGATGCTTGATCCCAGCCGATTTGACGTTATTTTGACCGATAGTTTTTTCGGCGATATCTTAAATGATCAAGCAAGCGTGCTTTTGGGCTCCACAGGAATACTACCTTCGGCCTCGATCGGTTCAGACACCGCGATGTTCGAACCGGTGCATGGGTCGTATCCGCAAGCTGCCGGTAAAAACATTGCGAACCCGGTCGCATCGATTCTCAGTGTCGCGCTGCTATTGCAGCATTTTGGACTTGAAGAGGAGTCTAACGCGGTCGTTTCTTCGGTACTATTGTCTTTCAACAAAGAGGTGGTCACATCTGATATTCTGGGCAGTAGCAAGTACGGCACCGACTACGTGGGCGACTATATTGCCAACAATATTGTCGATACCGGCGATATTCTGACCATGAACGATGAAAATATATGGTTGGGCAAGTCTACCATAATCTGACCTTTCTCGGGATTTATTCTGCCAAGAGTTTTTTTATGAAAGCGTCAAACCCGGTTTTGAATTCATCGGATTTTTCACCTGTGGCAGGTCCGTTAAAGCCTGTATGGATTTTACGAACATTGCCCTGCCTATCAATAAATATCGTTGTAGGATAAGATAATACGTGGTTCAACATAGGCAGTTTCTTTTGTGCTTCTTCCTTGTCCGAGGTTCCAAATTGTGCCAAAAGAATAGGGTATTCGACCCCTATTCTATCGCGTAGGCGTTGAATACTTTTAAAGGCCCCGGCAGATGTTTTTGCATATTCAAATGCAAGAGCGACTACCTCGACCTCAAGGTTCGGATTATTTTTTAAATATGTGACCAGAAACTTGGTTTCATCAAGGCAATTCGGGCACCAAGTACCCATAATCTGCACGACGACGACCTTGTTCTTAAATTGCCCATCATCCAATGAGACCACCTTTCCCGAAACATCTGGGAAAGAAAAGGTCAGCTTATCATATCCTTCTTTTAGGTAGGTCAACGAATCTTCGGAAGGCAACTCGTAAAACTCGTTTCTAACGGCCACAAAAGGTTCTTTAAAGTGGTTTCCCGAATAGAATGTTCCATTTAATGCGCTATCGGAAACCTTTGCGGTGAACAGAAAGGCATGTGCTCCATCAAAGGTCGACAACTTAACCGAATCACCGTCCATGACACCTTCAAGATAACGATAATCACCTGTGGTGGTCCTAAATGTTCCTTTGACAATGTTATCGGTTTGGCTGAAGATTCCTTTGGCCAAATAAGCATCCTCGGTGCCGGGGCTAAATTCGGTTTCCCAGATTCCTGATATTTCTCCAATGGGTTTGTTACGTGTTTTGAAACGTTGTTTTACTCCTCGAATGGCCTTAAACGGAACGATTCGGTCCAAACTTTCCTTTATGAACTCGCCTTCCATGGTATTTTCCGAAAACTTGCCTCCCAAATAACCTTCAAAGACAGGGGTTCTAACGGTAACCGAGTCGTCGATAATCTCTATTTCATCGACAATGATAACCTCATCTGCATTGTAGATCTCCATTTTATACCGTCCCGCCTCGTCAGAAATCAACCTAAAATTAAAAGGCAATACTTCATCATCCATTACCTCGAGCTGCGCCAACCAAATACCGTCCAAAGATTTAATTTTCTTTGGTTCTTTGCAGGATGATACGCAAAGAAATAGTAATAGAATGATAATTTTTTTCATATCGCATTTTTGCTTTATATGGGTCGCATGCGCTCCGAGAAAATTACGATAATAATGTCAGTGCGTAACCTATTCGATTTTCAAATAATTGTAAGCATACAAATTTGTGACGCACAATTGGGAAAACTGCTTTCTCTAGGGCCGAGTTCTTTTAATAAATTTGCAGTCTACCGATACAGAACAAAAAAACGGCGAAAATTACGGCCGATCAAGTAATTTTGTGGCCAATTGAAAAAGTTTGACGTGTTCATTCTTTATCTTTACCGCCTTTAAAAACGAACCATGCACATATCATATAACTGGTTGAAACAATTCTTAAAACTGGATTGGAGCTCAGAGCAAACCGCCGAACTTTTGACCGACCTAGGATTGGAGGTAGAAGGCGTTTCGGTATTTGAATCGTTAAAAGGAGGATTGAACGGGGTCGTTGTCGGTCACGTTCTCAGTTGTGTGCAACACCCCAATGCCGACCGGCTTAAATTGACATTGGTGGATATCGGCGAAAAAGAACCGGTGCAAATCGTTTGTGGTGCGCCGAACGTTGCCAAGGGGCAAAAGGTACCCGTTGCAACCGTCGGAACAAAGCTTTATCCTTCCGAAGGAGATCCAGTGACCATCAAAAAAGGTAAGATAAGAGGCGAAGTTAGCCATGGTATGATCTGTGCCGAAGATGAACTGGGTCTGGGCAATGGCCACGATGGTATTATGGTGCTCAATGATGCGATAAAACCCGGAACGCCTTGTTCTGAAATCTTTGAAATCGAAAACGACGAAGTCTTCGAGATCGGTCTTACCCCGAATCGTGCCGACGCAATGAGCCATTATGGCGTTGCACGCGATTTAAAGGCCGGCCTGCAGCAAAAAGAAATCTTTAAAGAACTGATTACCCCGCCGACAAGTCATTTCAATGTGGACAATCGCTCGTTGAAAATCGATGTAACGGTAGAGAATAACGAATTGGCCCCTCGCTACTGTGGGGTCACCCTTAGCAATCTGATCGTACAACCTTCTCCCCATTGGTTGCAGAATAGGTTGAAGGCCATTGGCATTACCCCAAAGAACAATTTGGTCGATGCCACGAACTATGTATTACATGAGCTGGGCCAGCCCTTACATGCATTCGATGCGGATCGTATATATGGCAAAAAAATTATTGTCAAGACCCTGCCAAAAGGCACAAAATTCATGACTTTAGAGGGTGAGGAACGCGAGTTGCACGAAGAAGACCTTATGATCTGTGATGCTGAAAAACCCATGTGTATCGCCGGGGTCTTCGGGGGCATTTATTCAGGGGTCACCGAAAATACCACCTCGATTTTTTTAGAGAGCGCCTACTTCGACCCGGTTTCAATCCGAAAAACGGCAAAGCGGCATGGTTTGAACACAGATGCATCATTCAGGTTTGAGCGTGGTATCGATATCGAAAATGTAGAATACAGCCTAAAAAGGGCAGCACTGCTGATAAAGGAAATAGCGGGGGGAGATATTACATCTGATATCATAGACCTTTATCCCAAGAAGAAACAGGACTATGAGGTATTCTTGGCCTTCGATAAAATAAACCGTCTTATCGGCCAGGAAATTCCGAAGGATACCATCAAACGCATATTGGCCTCATTGGAAATAAAGGTCAAGAACGTCACGGAATCGGGAATGGGGCTTGTAGTACCTTCGTATCGCGTCGATGTTAGGCGCCAAGCCGATGTTATCGAGGAGATTCTGCGGGTCTATGGGTACAATAATATTGCCTTTGGCACAAAATTGAACGCTTCTATTGCAACGGTTTCCAGGTTTGAAGATCACAAAGTTCAAAACGTTATCGGCAATCTTTTGGCCTCATGGGGTTTTTACGAAATTTTGACAAATAGCCTGACTTCCGCAAATCACAGTGCCTTAAAAAAAGATCTGTTTGATGAGCAGGGCATAAAAATGCTGAATCCGCTGAGTTCAGATCTTTCGGTCATGAGAGAATCAATGCTTTTCACAGGTTTGGAAGTCGTTTCTTATAACATTAATCGCAAGAACCAAAACCTTAAATTCTTCGAATTCGGAAACACCTATCGTAAATTAGATAATCGGTTCATTGAAAATAAACATTTGGCACTTTACATAACGGGTAATCGTCATGAGGAAAGTTGGTCGATGCCGAGTACAAGGTCAAATTTCTTCTTTTTGAAATCTTTCGTTGAAATCGTGCTAGAAAGGCTAGGTATTCCAACAACACGCACCGAGCCGCTGAACGATGATTATTTTTCAGAAGGACTTGCGATATTGATCGGCAATAAGAAAATAGTGCGCTATGGCGTGGTCAAGAACACTTTGCTCAAAAATTTCGACATCAAACAAGAGCTGCTCTATGCACAAATGGATTGGGAAGAAATAATGGGTATCGCCAAAAGAAACCAAATAGTTGTTAAAGACATACCGAAATATCCGGAAGTCAAAAGGGATCTTGCACTTTTATTGGATCAGAATGTATCCTTCGAAAAACTACATGACATTGCCTTTGAGACCGAAAAGAAGCTACTCAAGAAGGTTACCTTGTTCGATGTTTACAACGGTGAAAAGCTGCCAGAGGGAAAAAAATCGTATGCGGTCGGTTTTACCTTGCAAGATGAAAAAAGTACACTTACCGACAAACAGATAGACAAAATCATGAAGCGGCTTCAAGAACGCTATGAAACCGAGTTGAACGCCACATTGCGATAAGGTTATATTTTTCGCGGTAGTATTACACTGTCTATTTCATGGATAACGCCATTGCATTGATCCGCATCGGCCATTATTATTTTGGCCCGATTGCCTAGAGGGTCGGTCAACACAATATCGATGCCATCCATTGTCGCCGTAATTTTCTCACCTTGAACCGTGGTAAAAGTGGCTTTGCCGTTACCCCTGCACATGGCCCTTAAAATTTTTGACGCAGAAAGCTTACCGGCCACAATATGATAGGCTACCAATTCGTGCAGTTTTTTCCTGTTTTCAGGTTTCAACAACTCCGAAATCTCGGCATGTGATAATTCTTGAAAAGCCTTATCGGAAGGAGCGAAAACCGTGTACTGACCGTCAAAACTTAGAAGTTTGTCAAGCTCCGTTGCGCGCATAGCTGCCAATAAAGTCTTGTGATTGACCGAACTTTCGGTACTTGTCAAAATCGATGTTTCAGGATTCGAATTATTGGTCTGGGCAATGACGGGCAGTGAAAAAAGAATTAAAAAAAAACATAGGGGAAGTGCCAAACGTTGCATATGTTCTCGTAATGCTATTGTTAAAAACGGTTAAGTGTCGATGAACAGTAAAAGTTCATCGGCAATATACACTTTATAGGCTCTTATCCATGTCAAGCGGCTATGTACTTTATATAAATTAACAAAATATTAACATTTCGGATTTTTAGCTTAAAAACAAGTGTCTCGGAAATTGCTAAATTTGAAATTCACATCAAAGCCACATGATTCTAAGAAAAACAAACATTCATGATCGCCTGATAAGGGCCAAGGATAAAAATGGGCCTTCTGAAGAAGCAATTTTCAAACAGGTCATTCAGATTCTTGAGGACACCTCGAAACAACATGAAAGAATCGAAAACAATTTGGTCGACCAGCATCGATCCTCGTTCGAGAATACCTTTGACCATGAACTACTCGAACGAGACCGTATTTTTCATATCGACGTAATCCGGCAGATATGCATCGACTATCGGTTGCGTTTTTTAGATTCGAATTACTTCAAAGGTGAGATTCCGGTCGAGGCGATCTCAAAAATCAACGAGCTAGAGAAGAAACATGGCGGCCAACTTACGGGTTTCAAAATAATGGCTCCCTCAAAGTTGTTCAAATTGAAAGATAAGGATGACCCTTTGCTTTTTATACCAATGGGCAATGATTTCTATTATCTTGTGCATAAGTGGGGCAATGACCTACATGCACTAAGGAAGTTGTTGATGTGGCCCTTTAAAAGTGTCGTCAATTTGACCCTGCTCGTGGTCTTTATTAGCTATCTTATAACGCTTATGGTGCCAGAAGGGTTATTTTCGAAGAACAGTTCTTTGGCGGAGTTTATGATTATGTTTTTTTTTATGTTCAAATGCATTGCTTCAGTAGTCATTTTTTACGGCTTCGCACTGGGCAAGAATTTCAATCCGCAGATTTGGCGCAGTAAATATTTTAATGCCTAAGAGGTTAAGGGCATCCTATTAATTCAGGACACCAGTACATTTTTTAATCCCCTTTTTATTTTACGTAAATGTCGTAGGGTATTCCATCGACGTCGATATTATCGATAAATGCTGGCTCGGGTACCGGTTTTACCCTAAGCACGCCTCCTTTGGTGGTACTGCCTGCCTTTCTATATCCTATTAGCATAAAGCCGTTCTTTTCATCGAACCCCACCATTGTGGTATCCCCGATTTCGTATTCGAAATCGATTTGTTCCCCGGTCAAAAAGTTCTGATAAATGTACAAGTAACCCGTATTGGTCGAAAAGTCATAAATGGCGGGAATATATGCTTGGGCACTTTCCCCTATCGGAGGCCGTTCATAATACAATTTTCCGTTTGCATCGAACTGGGCGGTATTCGAATTCGCGAATTTTGGTTCGAGTCCGCTTTGGTAATTCACATATTGCACCTCAAACGTCTGCGGGTTCATTACAGTGTGCAAAGTATCGTAGCCGATTACTAAATTACCGTCTTTGCCGACCAAAATTTTACCGACATCATAGCCCAGGTTCACATCACGTATCAGGCCATTGCTGGCCAAATCCATCACGGTCATACCATATTCTCCAGTAACCTCTTCATCTTTGTTCAATATAAAGAGGCGATTATTGGTAATGGCCAATTGAATCGCCGCCTTGGTCAATTCAACATCGACAAAGCCAGATCCCGTTGCATCCAATACGCGGACAAAGTGACCAACCTCTTCATCTGTACCTACTGAATAGGCTATGAAATTCGATGTTTCGGAATGTGCAATGGCAGTTACGTTCAAATCACAACTTCCCAAATCGGCAAAAACTTCAAAAAGGGTCGAAGTATGGTCGTTAAAATTGTATTTCATAAATTCTCCGCCACAGGCTGTGGTTTTCTGGTACATGCTCAATACCGATCCTTTCTTAAAAGTAGATTGGGGCATTACCCTATCGAGAAAAGGGCTTTCCCCAGGGTTAATCGTCAAAGCTTCCTTCGTGGCATTCAGCGGCTGGGCCTTTAATAAACCATTGGAACTCAAAAGAAGGGTGTAATCAGCACTCGCGCCAATCGCTTTCGGGGTGTCTTCAATGCCATTAGATTTACTGCAAGCAAAAACGGCCAATGCCAAGACGGCATAAATAATTCTGTAGGTTTTCATAATGTAAGAATTTGGGTTCTACAAAAGTCAAACTGTGACCGCGTACATCTTGTCACGCTGCCCCTTTAAGGTCTTGTCAGACATATACTCATCAAACGTCAAATACCTGTCAATGTTGCCTTTAGGGGTCAATTCTACGATACGATTTGCCACAGTTTGGGCAAATTCGTGGTCATGGGTGGTAAAAAGTACCGTTCCCTTGAAATTTTTAAGCGAATTGTTGAATGTGGTAATACTCTCTAGGTCAAGATGGTTTGTAGGCTCGTCGAGCATAAGTACATTGGCACGGAGCATCATCATGCGACTCAACATGCACCTGACTTTTTCACCTCCCGAAAGCACCGTGCTCTTTTTGAGGGCCTCATCGCCACTGAACAACATTTTACCAAGAAATCCACGTACATATACCTCTTCGCGTTCCTCTTCGGTCTTTGCCCATTGACGAAGCCAATCGACCAAATTGATATTCTGCGTAAAAAAGTCCGAATTATCGGCCGGCAAATACGACTGTGTAGTTGTTATGCCCCACTGAAAAGAACCTTTGTCGGCATTTTTTTTTCCATTCAGAATTTCATAAAAAGCGGTCGTTGCCCGAGAATCTCTTGAGATAACGGCAACCTTATCTCCCTTGGCCAAATTGATATTGACATTCTCAAAAAGCAGATCACCATCATCGGAAGAAGCTGTGAGCCCTTCTATATTCAAGATTTGGTCTCCCGCTTCACGCTCCCTTTCGAATATTATCGCAGGATACCTTCTACTAGAAGGTTTGATATCGGCAATATTCAATTTTGAAAGCATCTTTTTGCGAGAGGTCGCTTGTTTGCTTTTTGCGACATTGGCACTGAAACGCATAATGAACTCTTGCAGTTCTTTTGCTTTTTCTTCTGCTTTCTTATTCTGCTGGGCCCTTTGGCGCGCTGCCAGCTGGCTACTTTCGTACCAAAAAGTATAGTTGCCCGAATACAAGTTCATCTTGCCAAAATCAATGTCGGCTATATGGGTGCAAACTGCATCTAAAAAATGTCGGTCGTGTGAAACCACGATTACCGTATTATCATAATTGGCCAAGAAATTTTCAAGCCAACTAATGGTCTCATAGTCAAGGTCATTGGTGGGCTCGTCCATTATCAAAACATCGGGGTTACCGAACAGTGCTTGGGCCAAAAGGGCACGAACCTTCAATTTTGAATCCAAATCTGCCATTACGGTATAGTGCAGCTCTTCAGAAATACCCAAGTTCGAAAGCAAGGCTGCAGCATCGCTATCGGCGTTCCATCCGTTCATTTCCTCGAATTGTACCTGTAGTTCCCCAATCTTATCCGCGTTTTCATCGCTATAATCGGCATAAAGCGCATCGATCTCCTTTTTAATCGAGAAAAGCGGTTTATTTCCCATAACCACAGTTTCCAGAACCGTGTATTGATCATGGGCGTTGTGGTTCTGCTCCAAAATCGACATACGTTTGCCAGGTTCTAGGTTGACATGGCCCGAGGTAGGCTCTTGTTGACCGGATAAAATTTTAAGAAAGGTAGATTTGCCGGCTCCATTGGCACCGATTACCCCATAACAATTTCCTTGTGTGAAGGATACATTGACCTCGTCGAACAAAACCCTTTTGCCAAATTGTACCGATAAATTTGAAACAGACAGCATAGCACTTTCTTTTAAAATCGGTGCAAAAATAACTAAATAAAAAGTCAATTTCCCCACAATTTGGTTATTCTTAAAAAGATCTATCACTACTTAACAAGTGTTAACTTAACCCGCTTATTTTTAACGCACTATTAACAGCACGACCTATACGCGTTTCTTAATTTTGAGCGTTACACAGTAGATACTGGTCTATGCCAAGAAAATTACTCTATCTATTTATTCTCGTATTAGCAAGTTGTGGTAAAGAGGAAAAAAAATCCCCCGGTGTTTTTTTCGCTGGTGAGATTGTGAACCCTACCAATGACTACGTTGTATTGTACAAGGGAGACGTGGTTATCGATTCTGCCAAATTGGATGACAGCAATCGCTTTACGTTCAACCTTGACTCCATTTCAAATGGCCTTTACCACTTTTTCCATCCTGGGGAATATCAATATCTTTATTTGGAACAAGGCGATAGTTTGATGGCCCGACTGAATACGACCGATTTTGACGAATCATTGGTCTTTTCGGGCATTGGAGAGGAAATAAACAATTATCTCATCAACTTGTACCTTTTGAACGAAGAGGAAGAGCGCGATCTGTTCTCTATTTATTACCCCATGGAACCAAAGGATTTCGAAAGAAGAATGGACTCGTTAAGAAATCTGAAGTTGAAAACCCTAAAGCAATTGACCTCAGAGGCAGATCTTTCAGAAGAAGCCAGGGATATTG
The DNA here is from genome assembly GCA_019931105.1 of Flavobacteriaceae bacterium NBU2977. Taxonomy (GTDB): domain Bacteria; phylum Bacteroidota; class Bacteroidia; order Flavobacteriales; family Flavobacteriaceae; genus Meishania; species Meishania litoralis. Next base: position 597,537 of record JAIOUW010000002.1, read on the forward strand.
CTCAAGCCAATATCGATTATACCTATTATAATTATAAGGAACGTTACCCCTACGAGCATAGAAAAATTACAGGAGAACCGGTAATGCACAAGCTGACCGATGAATTCTATGGCTATCGCAAGAAAGTTACTTACGACACCAAACAATTTACCTATTTAAGACCCTATTACAACTTCATGAAATCACATATCGAGAACCTTGCCTATATGGGTTGTTCACACGAATGTGGCGTTAAGGATGATATAGTCAAGAACCAGCTTCATTACAACAGGCACAAGTTAAAGCTTATCGATAGTGTTGTGCGTGAAAAAGAACTCAAAGATAATTTATTTCGAAATGTGGCCGTCTATTACCTCTTAAAGTCTAGGGACAAAGAAGAAAACAATGCCCTCTTTATCGATGAATTTCATCAACTTTCGGGAAACAATAGGCATATTGAAGAGATAAACGACCTATACGAAGGTATTCGCAGTATACAGCCCAATAAGGAGCTCCCAAATCTTAAGGTAAAAAACGTGGAAGGCGAAACTGTTTCTCTGTATGATATTGCCAAAGGCAAAAAGGCCGTTTTCTATTTTTGGTCAGCTACCTATAAGAAACATTATAAGGATATAACAAATCGTGTTTCGGTCTTATCGAAGGAAAATCCCCAATATACATTTGTCGGCATCAGTACCGCTTCGGATGAAGTAACCTGGAAGGGGTTATTGGCTAGGGAGAACCTCGACGAAAATCTTCAGTTTTGGTCCAACGATGGCATTACGTTAAAAAGAACTTTGATCATCGACCATCCGAACAAATGCATCATTACCGAAGACGCTAAAATCGTTGATGCCTTCTCAGATATGTATGCCTCCTTTTGATTTAATAAGAAAGACCTAAGCAACAAGGCCTAGGTCTAGATCTTTCAAGCATTCTATAGTTTCTGTTTAATTTCCCTTCTTATAATCTGCCAAGAACTTTTCAAGACCGATATCGGTCAATGGGTGTTTCAATAGACCCTCGATCGACGATAAAGGCCCTGTCATTACGTCGGCACCAAATTTAGCGCAATCGATTACATGCATCGTATGCCGTACCGAAGCCGCCAAAATCTGTGTCTCAAAAGCGTAATTGTCGTAAATGTGCCTAATCTCGCCTATCAGGTTCAGGCCGTCGGTCGAAATATCGTCCAAGCGGCCGATAAAAGGTGATACATAGGTAGCACCTGCCTTTGCGGCCAACAATGCTTGCCCAGGTGAAAAAACCAATGTGCAATTTGTACGAATACCCTTGTCTCCAAAATATTTAAGGGCCTTTACCCCATCTTTGATCATCGGTACTTTTACGACGATCTGCTCATGTAGGTCGGCCAATTCTTCACCTTCTTTTACCATTCCATCGAAATCGGTCGCGATTACCTCTGCCGAGACATCGCCATCAACGATACTGCAGATGTCGACATAGTGCTTAAGAATATTATTTCTTCCGGTAATGCCTTCCTTTGCCATAAGCGAAGGGTTGGTAGTAACGCCATCTAAAACACCAAGTGCCTGTGCTTCCCTTATTTGATCCAGATTCGCCGTGTCTATAAAAAATTTCATCTTTTCTTTTGATTTTTTAGGGTTTGATTCTATTTCGGGTTCTTTCGTTCGCGAAAATTACAACTTATAATGCTTTAACAGCAGTTTCTCGTACACTTTATCAGGAAGCAGGTATTTCAGAACAAGTGAAAATTTCTGCATGAACGCCCCGACCTTGTAATGCACCTTTGGTCTATCAGTATTTATTATCTCAAGCACCTTCTCGGCCACGATGATCGGATCTTTGGCATTGTCGACATCGTCATTGATCATTTGCAAAGTCTTGGCGTAAGCATTTTCGTAAGGTGACGATTTAACGATGGGCGCATGGTATCGGCCGGCGGCTATATTGGTGGCGAAATCACCTGGTGCCAAAGTGGTCACATGAATTCCGAAACCTTTTGTTTCCATGCGAATGGCCTCGGTAACCAAAGACATTGCACCTTTTGATGCCGAATAAACACCCCTAAACGGCAAACCCATATAACCGGCAATGGAAGTAATATTGATTATCAGTCCCGACTTTTGCCTCCGCATTTGGGGCAAAACCGCCTTTATCATATGCAATGGGCCATTGAAATTAATGTCAAATGAATTCAAGATCTCTTCATGTGGGGTTTCCTCGATGGGGCCCGTGATACCGACACCGGCATTATTAATGAGAACGTCGAGTCTTCCTTCCCTAGAAATGATCAGATCGATAGCTTCTTTTATCGATTCGGGCACCCTAACATCGAGCTGCAACAGTTCAAAAACATCGAAATCAGGGTAGTTGCCAAGGTTTCTGGTCGTGCCGTAAACCGTGAACCCTTGTGATCTAAGATAGAATCCTATGGCCTTTCCGATGCCCGATGACCCCCCGGTAATGAGTACGACTTTATGTTTCATAAGCTTGTAGACTCGAGCCGATTTTAGGTCAAGTTCAGCACAAAATAACGAATAAAAGATGGTGTGATAAAGTGTCTGTCTGAAAATCGAAAGGAGCTGAAATCAAAATCCAGCGCACAAAAAATGGCAAGCTACCTACATCGCACCGCTACAACCATATACCCTTGCTGCGTTCCCACCCTGGGGGATTCTACAGGAGCTGGTCGTGTAGGACTTGCCAAGCACAAAGATACGATGTTTTAAAACTTTCCCAATGTTTTTACATTGTAAATTTAATCTTTTAATTTGCCGCATGAACACCAAAAAGCTATATGCTAACCGTAAATTGCACTTCATGAACATGGGTAAATTCTTTTTGCTAAATACCTCAATGCTATTCTTTTTAGCTTGCGGAGGAAATGAAAATGCCAAACTTTTCGAGCTTCGGACCGATGGAAATCAATTCGAACAAAATGAAGCCGTTGAAGTATCCGTAGTGAATTCAAAGGATAAAGAAATCAATAAAATAACCTATTCGATCGACACGAAAACATTACCTGAAAAAGATGGTAAGATCATGCTCGATGTTCAATCGCTGGGCAATAAAACATTGACGGCAAAGATTGAACACGAAGATGGGTCCACCGAAATATCAAAAGAAATAAGGGTTCTTTCGGCCAAAACACCTGAAATATATACTTATGAAATCGTCAACGAATATCCACACGATATAAAGGCGTATACCCAAGGGCTCGAATTTCACAATGACACTTTATATGAAAGTACGGGCCATAAGGGGACTTCATGGCTACGTAAAGTCGACTATAAGTCCGGTAAGGTACTTAAGCAAATCGACCTGGACGATACCTATTTTGGAGAGGGAATTACCATCATGGATGGAAAAATATACCAACTGACCTGGCAAAACCGCACCGGGTTCATCTACGACCTAAAGGATTTCAAAAAACTGGACAATTTTCAATACGGCGAAAGCAAGGAAGGTTGGGGGCTCACCAATAACGGGAAGACCATTTACAAAAGCGATGGAACCGAAAAAATATGGCTCCTGAACCCAGATACCTTGATCGAGGAAGGATATATTCAGATCGTTACCAACAAGTCGCTGTTCAACAAAGCGAACGAATTGGAGTACGTTGATGGAAAGTTGTACGCCAATGTATATCAGAAAGAAAGTATGATGATCATTAACGCCTCAAGTGGTGCCATTGAAGGGGTCATAAATTTTGGCGGACTCAAAGAAAAGGTTACCCAACACGAAAAACTCGATGTTCTCAATGGTGTAGCCTATCACCCCGAGCGAAAGACCTTTTTTGTGACCGGAAAGAACTGGGACAAACTCTTCGAAGTCAAGATTTTAAAAAAGTAACCCATGAACGACTTCGAGAAATTGTTGACGGTACGAGACGACGACCTCGACGACCTGCAACACGTCAACAACGTACGCTACGTACAGTGGATCCAAGATGTGTCAAAAGAACATTGGACGTCCGTTGCCCCTGAAGACATACGTTCACAAAGCATCTGGGTAGTCATGAGCCATCATATTTCTTACAAGAGTGCCGCAAAACTCGGCGATACCATTAGAATAAACACCTCTATTGCCAAAAGTAAAGGTGCGCTGTCTGAACGCGTTGTCGAAATGCACAATGACAAAACAAATGAACTTTTATTGCGTTCAACTACAGAATGGTGTCTTTTGAACGCCAGAACACAAAGACCGATGCGAATTCCAGATGCGGTCAAGAAGCTATTCGAAGCGCAGGCCTAGCTGTTACAAATATGGCAAACTTCTTAAAGTCAATATGCGATACGATGCCCAGGTATACCTATGTTTTGCCTTTGGCCGTTCTACTCGTTCTTTGGGCCTCGTGCCGTAAAGATCTTGAGTATGCCCCTAGCGCCGGAAACCTCGAATTCTCGAAAGACACCGTTTTTTTGGATACGATCTTTACGAATATCGCTAGTAGCACCTATACCCTAAAAGTTTATAACCGTACACGCGACGATATCGAGATTCCATCGATACGATTGGCAAAAGGTCAAAGCAGTGACTATCGACTTAACGTCGATGGAGTTGCCGGAAAGGAATTTCGCAATATCCCCATTTTTGCCGAAGACAGCCTCTTCATACTCATTGAGACCACGCATGATATAAGTGCCTCGGGGCTAAATTCCTTTTTATATACCGACGCCCTACAGTTTGATTCTGGCGACTATTTACAACAAGTGCAACTCGTTACCCTGGTTCGTGATGCGATTTTTCTTTTCCCACGAACACTTGCCGATGGAAAGAAAGAAACCGTCCCGATCGACCTGGATAACGAAGGAAACGAAATTCGGGTCGAAGGGTTCTACCTTGAAGACGACCAATTGACTTTCACAAACGAGAAGCCTTATGTAATCTACGGATATGCCGCTGTACCAGAAGACAAGGTGCTATCTGTTGAAGCCGGAAGCCGTGTCCATTTTCACAAAGATTCAGGCATCTTTGTTTCTAAAAATGCCTCCATTAAGATAAATGGCACTCTCAGTTCTGATGAGGATTTAATGGAAAACGAGGTAGTTTTCGAGGGAGACCGTCTTGAACCTGAATTCGACGACATTACTGGGCAATGGGGCGCGATTTGGCTCTCGCAGGGCAGTATCGATAATACCATCGAACACTTGACCCTTAAAAATGCCACCATTGGTCTGTATGTCGAGGGCCTTAATGAATCTCCTACCCTAACCCTTAATAATAGCCGGTTATACAATTGTGCTTTGATTAACCTTTGGGGAAAAACAACATCGATCATCGGTGAGAACTGTGTGCTGGGAAATTCGGGACATATTTCCCTCTACCTGAACAACGGCGGTGATTATAGTTTCACGCATTCGACCATTGCAAACTATTGGCAGAACGGTTTTCGGTCGGGGGCTGCCCTCGAATTGGACAATTATGCCATTGGGCAGAGTGGTGAGGTCGCGGCCGACCTAGAACAGGCCCGGTTCTTGAATTGCATTATTGACGGAAATACCAACCTTGAGCTCGCCCTTCGTTCCAACGGAACGAACACCTTTGCTTACTACTTTTCACATTGCATGATCAAGTTCAGGGACCCCAATGGAAATTTTACTGAAAACCCACTCTACGATTTTCAAGATTCGTCACATTTTGAGCAACCTTTTTTTAATGAGGATGCCGATTTTTGGGATGCAAAAATGAACGATTTTCGAATCGGGGAAGCGTCGTTCGGCAAGGCAAATGCCTCAATGGATTATTCCATCTTGGTGCCCTTCGATATCTTAGGAATCGACCGAACACCATCACCCGATATCGGGGCCTATCAAAATGCCCCAAAAGAATAGACCGTCTCAGAAAGTCTTAAAATTGAAAGTTTTTTCTTTCAAAAATGTTCATTTTCAACGCATTATAACAAAAAACCTTTTTATTTAGAAGGTTTTACTAGTGTCCGGTTTAATTTACTATCACTACTTTGCAACAACAAATTCAGGTACTTGGAATACTCTTATACCATAATCGATTCCGATGCCACCTCCAACTTGCAACTGCGACACTATTTGGAGGAATATGGCGACTTTGTACACTGTGGTCTAGCGCAAAATAGCGAAACCGGACTGAATCAAATTCTAAAACATTCGCCTGATCTGGTTATTATCAACCTCAATGAAGATGCTTCTGCACATTTTCAGATGGTGGTCGAAATGCACCTTTACGTTAAAGATATACCGCTAATTATCGGCGTGGCCAAGACAAAGGCCTATGCCTATGACGCCATCAAGAATGATTTCTTCGACTATTGGCTACAGCCCTATAATGAGTTTGACATCAGAAAATCGTTGTTACGCCTGAAAAAGAAACTACCAAAACCTGCAGAATCACATACACTTTGTTTAAAATCGTACAGCGATTTTCAATATCTCGACACCAGTGAAATTCTATACCTAAAAGCTGACAACAATACCACTGAATTCATTATGAAAGATGGGTCGGTCACCAATGCCTTTAAGACCTTGAAGTCTTTTGAGGGCCAATTGCCCAAAAACTTCGTGAGAATTCACCAGAGCTATATCGTAAATACAGATTATATCTCACGCATCAACTACGGCAAGAACATTTGCTCGTTAAAAGATGTACCCAAACAACTACCTTTCTCAAAAGGTTATCGTGGCAACATAGACGGGTTGAAAAAAATGTTGTCAAAAAAGTCAATCTCATCCTATAATTGAACCGATTCTTTCAAACTGGGTTCATACACTCTTAAAATACACCTGTTCACTCGTATTTATTTTTGGTACCTACCCTTTTCTCAGACTAAAGTTAGTTTAGCTACAGAACATTGACCTTTTAGTTAATAACCTTTTAAACTTTAATGAAGATGAAAAAAGCAGTAAGTATTTTTGCGGTAGTATTGATGGCATTGGGTATGTTTTCTTGCCAACCTGAAAGCAGTGTAGAAGAAACACAAGCATTATATGATTTACAAGACGTTGATGCCAATGATAAAGATCAGACACAAACTAGCAATGGTAGTGGTGGTCAATAAAACACATTTCTCCTAAAATGTAAAGCCTTAAATAGACCATTTAAGGCTTTTTTTCTATCTTGTAGTAAATGTACTTTGTGACCAAAACATATAATTGCCTTGATAATGCCAAGTTATTGGCTATCTGCTTTTTATATCTATTACATTCATGTGGAAAACAAGGACATCATTCCAAACCGGATGCGCAAAATGTAGCCCAGGATAGTGTTTTGATTTGGATCGAGAACAGTCTTGACAATCAAAAATCTAATTCGGAGCGATTGACCCTACTGAAAAGAGCGCGAGAAGCGGCAACCGGAAAATCCGATGACACTGTAAAACTGAAATACTTCTCGAGAATACAATGGTCGTTTTTAATGTTGGATGATTCGGTCGAATTTAGAAAGTCGAATAAAATGGCAAAATCGATTGGGATTTCCATAGGGGATTCGGCCAACGTGGCAAGGCGCACTTGGGACCTGGCTTATTTTTTTGAAAAAAAAGGCATAAAAGACAGTGCTTATTACCACTATGCCCAGGCCCAAAAAATCTTTGCCAGTTTGAACGATCAATTGAATGCCGCAAAGTTTTTATTTTTTATGGCCAATATTCAACAAAGTGTTAAGGATTATGTGGGTGGAGAAGCAAATACCATCAAGGCCATTGAGCTTTTAAAACCGTTAGATGCCAATGAGGATTTATATAGCTGTTATAACCTTTTGGGGGTCATAGCCAAAGATCTAAAGGAATTTGATCGCGCATTGGATTATTATAATACCGCCAACTACTATCTTCAAAAGTTAGAAAACAAAAAGACTTTCGAAGCCTTTGAAAACAATAATTTGGGGGTGGTCTATATGGAAATGGGTGATTATAAGCAGGCTATTTTTTATTTCAGCAAAATTACAGAACAAGATGTTTTGAAAAAATCCAAGCCCGACCTATATGCTAGGGCCCAGCACAATTTAGCTGAAAGTAAATATAAGTCAGGTGATATTGTGGGTGTCGAAGGGTTATTAAAGAAAGCCCTTCGAACAAGGGATAGTATTCGGGACCTCACAGGTATGGCCGGTAGTTATTATTATCTTGCTGAGTATTATTTGGGTAAGCAAGATTCTATCACTGCATTATCGCATGCCCAAAAAGCCAAAGAATATGCCGCTCAGATTGAAAACAACGAACGTTTATTGGAAACTTTGCAGCTATTGACCCGCGTCGATCCGCAAAATGCCACAAATTATACAAGAGAATACATTAACCTTAACGACAGCCTGCAATTGGCCGAACGTAAATTGCGCGACAAGTTTGCCCGGATCCGCTTTGAGACCGATGAGTTTATTGCCGAGAACGAAACACTTACCAAAGAAAAGCGTCTGTGGGCCGGTATTGCCATTGGTGTATTGGTCATGGCCTTTTTAGGGTACTTAGTAATCGACCAGCGCCGAAAGAACCAAAAATTAAGGTTTCAACGGGCCCAGCAAACGGCCAACCAAGAAATTTTCAACTTGATGCTCTCTCAGCAGCAAAAATTCGATGAGGGCAAGAAAATGGAGCAAAAAAGAATTTCCGAAGAATTGCACGATGGGGTCTTGGGCAAAATGTTGGGTGCACGCATGGTCTTGACCGGCCTTAATAAAAAGTCGGACGATGAGGCCTTAGGGCAAAAAAAAGAGGCCCTTGAACTTTTAAGGAATATCGAGGGGGAAATACGTTCCATTTCGCATGAATTGAGCAACACGGCTTATAGTGATATGCCGAACTTTATCAATTCGATTCAAAACCTTATGGAAACCACAGAAAATGTATCGGAAATAAATACTACCTTCAACCATGACAACCAAGTTAAGTGGGACGGTCTTAGCGGTGACATCAAAATAAATCTGTACCGAATTGTTCAAGAAAGTATTCAAAATGTAGTAAAACACGCACAAAGTAATAATTTAGTGGTTAACTTTGCAGCGGTAAATGATTTACTCGATATTTCGATTATCGATGACGGCAAAGGTTTCGATTTGAAAAAACGAAAAAAGGGCATTGGTATGCGCAACATAAGTTCTCGAATCGATAAATTGGGAGGGAGTTGGCATATTGAAAGCGAAAAAGGTAAAGGAACAGGCTTATATCTTAAAATACCTATTATGTATCATTCCGAAGAACTGGATAATATATTGAAACAAGAAGGTATAAAAGTAAAAGTATAGGTATATATTATTACATGGAAGAGTATAAACGTATTTTGGCAGTCGACGACCATGAAATGACAACTTTGGGTTATAAGTATATCCTAGAGGGTGCCAGTTTCGACGGTTATGAAGTAATGGTGGATACTTGCAAATCTTTTGATGAGGCAACTCGTAGAATAAAAGAATCTGAAAAGCTTTATCGTTACGACATCTTTTTGTTTGATATTCAATTGTTCTCACCAGAAACAAAAGACCCCCGTTCGGGGGAAGACTTGGGTAAATTGGCGCGTAAAGTCGCGCCGAATACAAAATTGGTCTACATGTCATCCTTTAGTGATGCTTTCAGAATCAAAAGCATTCTGCAAGCTACAGATCCCGACGGTTACATGGTCAAGTCTGAAATCGATGAGGAATCGTTAATCCACATGGTGAAAAAAGTCATCTCTGACCCTCCATATTATACGGCCAGTGCCCTGTCGGTAATAAGAAAGACAATGGCCAATAATGATTTAATAGACGATACCGACAAAAAAATCCTTTATCATATTGCAACAGGAGTGCGTACAAAAGACATTTCGCCGTTGCTATCCTTATCACTAACTACCATCGAGACAAGAAAAAGAAAGATAAAAACACTTTTCGGAATAGATGATGGTAATGATTTTAGCCTGATAGAGCGTGCCCGTGAAAAAGGTTTCATCTAAATAGTCAATATTTTTAATTTTTAAATACTTGTAAATAAGCATTTTAAACAAAAATTGAATGTTTTAGACAAAAACCTTCTTTTTTACAAGGTTTTTATGTGGTCGAAAATGGTTGCTTACTGCTAACTTTGATAGAGGACAGACTTTTGCAAACCAACTATGCCATTCACTCCTGATAATTTTAGAAATGCATTGTTCAAGGGAGGTTCGAAAGAATTTCAATTATTAGGGCTCGATGCCTTTGTAAATGCCCTTGAAAAAGATTTTTTTTCCTCAATTTACCTTACAAAGAGACTTAACGAAAAGAACGAGTGCTTGCTGACTTTGGAGTTGACCTGCAACCTGAGCCTAGCAGGGCTGTTGTTCCATTTTAAGAAAGATGAATGGGGAGCATTTCATTCGAAGGGATATTCGTTGACAAGGCATCTTAAAATACTTGAATCAAAGAACCCCTTTTTCATTGACGTTGATGAATTTTCGATTTTTCTGAAAGATACGGCGATTATCATCAATAGGATACATTCCCGAAGTATCACCGTTGAATTGCAGAATATCGTTTCAGAGATTGGAAGGCATTATGTATATATGACGAAAGAGTTGGGTGAAATGCCTTTTGAAATATATATTCCTGTCTTTGATTCTGATGAGGAAGAGCTACATATCGATAGCTTGCTCGACGGCCCTGTATTCATTGAAAGGGATAAAAAGGAATACTATAGGTATTGGGGGCTCTATTTTGAATCGGAAAAAAATCCACTTATTTACGAACTGGAGAAGCGTGCGTTGCTGCCCGGAAGTCTGTTCATTTTCCCATGAACATACCAACTATTTAGGCGTTTTTTAATAAAATTCAGGCATTGAACAATGCCCTAGTTCCCATCATTTCATTGACCTCACCTTTAACTGATGCTATTATACTTTCATCGTCAGGGTTCATCAGTACGCGATCGACCAAATCCACAATCTTGGCCATATCTTCAACTTCGAGTCCTCTTGTGGTAATTGCAGCCGTACCGAACCTTATACCTGAAGTCACAAAGGGAGATTTATCATCAAAGGGCACCATATTCTTATTGGCCGTGATATCTGCCTTGACCAACACCTTTTCGGCATCCTTTCCCGTGATGTTCTTGTTACGCAGGTCTATCAACATCATGTGGTTATCGGTTCCACCGGAAATGATATGATAACCCCTAGCCACGAAAGCTTTGGCCATGGCAGCGGCATTTTTCTTGACACGCAATTGGTATTGTAAAAAATCATCTGAAAGTGCTTCACCAAAGGCCACCGCTTTTGCGGCTATAATATGCTCCAAGGGCCCGCCTTGATTTCCGGGAAAAACCGCCAAATCCAAAAGTGCCGACATTTTTCTAAGGTTTCCGTTCTTTAGTTTGATTCCAAATGGGTTGTCGAAATCCTTTCCCATCAAAATCAATCCACCCCTTGGCCCACGTAGGGTTTTGTGGGTCGTGGTAGTAACGATATGGCAATGGGGTATCGGGTCGTTCATGATACCTTTGGCGATCAAACCTGCCGGGTGCGAGATGTCCGCAACTAAAATCGCATTGACGCTGTCGGCAATTTCGCGAAACTTGGCAAAGTCCATATCGCGCGAATATGCCGAAGCACCTGCCATAATAAGTTTCGGTTTTTCCTTAAGGGCAATTTCTTGTATCTTTTCGTAATTCAACACTCCGGTTTCTTCATCAACACCATAAAAAACAGGCCTGTACAGCTTACCTGAAAAGTTCACGGGTGAACCATGGGTCAAATGCCCCCCATGCGATAGGTCAAAACCCAAAATGGTATCTCCCGGGCTAAGGCATGCATGATAGACCGAAGCATTAGCCTGAGACCCCGAGTGCGGCTGTACATTGGCATATTCGGCGCCAAATAGTTCTTTTGCGCGATCGATGGCCAACTGTTCTACCTCATCGACTACCTCACAACCTCCGTAGTAGCGTTTGCCAGGATAGCCTTCGGCATATTTATTGGTCAATACCGAACCGGCAGCTTCCATCACCTGGGGACTAGTAAAGTTCTCTGAGGCAATGAGTTCGATTCCATTAATCTGGCGTTGTTTTTCTGCTTCGATAAGTTCAAAGACGCGGGTATCTCGTTGCATAGTCGGATATACTGTTAAATGAGTGGCAAAAATACAAATTGACAATCGTTAATTGGTAGAAAAGAATATATTTGATCAAGAATTTATCAAACGAAAATTAACAAATCGTCCATGTCTTTAAAAGCAAACAACCCTAACAAAAAAACTTGGCTCACGGTTCCCGACAATTCGGATTTTCCAATTCAAAACATCCCGTTCGGGGTCTTTCTGACCCGCAATGACATTATCACCATCGGTACCCGAATCGGTGATACAGCCATAGATTTGGGTGCGCTGCACCAACTGGGATATTTCTCGGGAATACCCTTGACCGAGGACATATTTTTACAAGACACCTTGAACGATTTTATCTCCGATGGCAAAAAGACCTGGCGTTTGGTACGTAATCGTATAAGTGAGATCTTCGATATTCATAGTACAGGTCTTCAGCACAATGAGGAACATAAAAAAATCGTGCTGTTCGCAATCGATGAAATAGAAATGCAATTGCCCGTATTGATCGGCGATTATACCGATTTCTATTCGAGCAAGGAACATGCCACCAACGTTGGCACGATGTTCCGTGATCCCGAAAATGCCCTTATGCCCAATTGGTTGCACCTCCCGGTAGGTTATCACGGTAGAAGTTCTACCATCGTGCCCAGCGGAACGGCGGTACGTCGGCCCATGGGACAAACGTTGCCCAAGGGGGCGGAAAAACCATTGTTCGGCCCATCGCGATTGGTCGATTTTGAGCTTGAAATGGCCTTTATCACGACTGATGCCAACGCCATGGGTGAACCTATCGACATAAACGAGGCCGAGGATTACATTTTCGGAATGGTAATTTTCAACGATTGGAGTGCCCGTGACATTCAAAAGTGGGAATATGTTCCGCTCGGCCCTTTTCTGGCCAAGAGCTTCGCTTCGTCGATTTCTCCATGGATAGTTACCCTTGATGCCTTGGAGCCTTTTAGGGTGGAGAGCCCGAAACAGGATCCGGAACCATTTCCTTACCTAAAGCAATCTGGCAAGCATAGCTTTGACATTCACTTGGAAGTCGATCTTACTCCCGAAGGAGGTTCCCCGACTACCGTGACCAGATCAAATTTCAAATATATGTATTGGACAATGGCCCAACAGTTGGCCCACCATACCATTAATGGCTGTAAGGTCAACAGTGGCGACATGATGGGCAGTGGCACTCTATCTGGACCAACTCCCGATTCTTACGGCTCCATGCTAGAACTGGCTTGGCAAGGCACCAAACCCATTGCCCTACAAAATGGGGAGGAACGTAAGTTCGTCCATGACGGTGATACGGTAACAATGAAAGGCTATTGCGAAAAAAATGGTATCAGAATCGGTTTTGGTGACCTAAGCACAAAACTGTTGCCTGCCCTTAAGGCCTAAAATACCCTTTTTTCGGTCCGCACATCTGATTTATACTATCGATGGCCGTTTTTCGTTATGGTCTAGACAGGTTTTGGCATGGCAATTGAAATTCAATGCTTAAACCTTAAAGTCTAACGTCATGAAGAAAGCAATACTATTTTCGGTAATATCATTTGTTTTAATTGCCTGTGGAGGGGTCAAAAATACCCAAAAGGCCATTAACACGGGTAATTACGACAGTGCCATTCGCAAGGCCATAGACAATTTGGCCAATAACAAGGAGAAAAAGAGCAATCAGCCTTATATCATTCTTTTGGAAGAAGCTTTTGAAAAGAATACCACAAGAGAATTGGAAAGAATCGGTTTCTTGGAAGACGATGAAAATCCCGCTCATTACGAAACAATCTACAACACCTATGTAAACCTGAGGTCGATACAGGAGCAGATCAAACCTTTGCTTCCCTTGCATATCTACGAAGAAAACAGGGATGCGCATTTTTCTTTCAACAACTATCAAGATGCCATTCTTGATTCAAAAGATGACCTGTCGGAATATCTATATGACAACGCCTCGAATCTTTTGAAAAACGCTACCAGCAAATTCGATTATCGAAAGGCCTATGATGATTTCGTTTATTTGGAGGAAATCAATCCCGGTTACGACGATGTCAAGCTTAGAATCGAAGAAGCCCATAGAAAAGGCCTCGATTTTGTAAAAGTCAGCATGGTAAACGATACCGACAAGATCGTTCCGACCCGACTAGAAGAAGAATTGTTGAATTTCAACGCCTATGGCCTTGATGATCTATGGACCACGTACCATACCAATGCTTTGAAAAACGTTGATTACGATTATGAAATGCAGGTCGCCTTTAAAGAGATCAATATATCACCGGAACGTGTCAACGAAAAACAGGTCATTAAGGAGAAGCAGATCAAAGATGGATATAAATATCTCTATGATTCCAACGGGAATATCGTAAAAGATAGCCTTGGCAATAAGATCAAGGTCGATAAATTCAAGACGGTTCGCTGTGATTTTTATCAATTTACGCAGCACAAGGCCGCGCAGGTCACGGGCAATGTCAGTTATATCGATTTGAGAACAAAACAGCAACTGAATACCTATCCGTTATCAAGCGAATTTGTATTCGAGCATGCATATGCCAATTACAAAGGCGACAAACGTGCCCTGGACAATGATCTCGTTGCCTTACTCGATTTGGCCGCAGTGCCTTTTCCAAATGATGAGCAAATGGTTTATGATGCAGGTGAGGATATCAAAAACCGAATCAAGAACATAATACTTCGGCACAAATTCGACCCGAATAGAAACTTATCGTCGCGATAGTTAAAAAGGTCTTTCCTGAAATTGGAAAGACCTTTTTTTCAAACCAACGTTTTTAGATCCAAGTCGTTGATTCCGCCATGGGAATCGTGGGCCACCACTACCCCATTTTTGACGACCAACAACTGCGGTGATTGGTGCGCGACCTGAAATCTCGAAGCGATCTCGTTCGAAAGTCCGCGAAAACTATGTAGGTCTAAATAGTAGAGATCGACCTGATTCTCCTTGAAGTCAAAATTTTTTCCGAACCTATTGAGCACCATTCTACTGATTCCACAGGTAGTCGAGTGCTTGAACAGCATTTGGGTCCGTAATGCCGACTTATCGATAATTTCATCCAACTGCTCTGTCGATGTTAAAGGTACCCAGGGAATCTTAATATTTTCCTTGGTTTCACCAATATCTTTTTTTCCAAATAATTTACCGAACATACCTATCATTTTTAGTACCTGCCGTACATCCCTCCCAAACTTACAAACTGACTAAATGTCTGATTATTATTGACTTTACAAGACATTTTGTCTGGTAAAAAGCATTGGTAAGGTTGTTGTCGTATTCTAGCCAAAAGTAAACAATAACAACAAAAAGAATTGATATATGAACTTTAATAATTTCACTATAAAATCTCAGGAAGCCATTCAGCAAGCACAGCTGATCGCGCAAGAAATGGGACATCAACAAATCGAGAACGAACATATTTTCAGGGCTATTTCGGAAGTCGAGGAAAATGTGCTGCCGTTCATTTTAAAAAAACTGAACGTCAATGTTTCCATTCTGAAACAGATTCTGGAAAAAGAGCTCGAAAGCTTTCCAAAAGTATCCGGCGGTGAGATCATGGTTTCCCGAGAAGCGGGCAAAACCCTTAACGAGGCTAACATTATCGCCAAAAAAATGGAAGACGAGTACGTTTCCATAGAACATCTCATCTTGGCGATTTTTAAATCCAAAAGCAAAATTGCCCAGATATTAAAAGACCAGGGCGTAAACGAAAAAGATTTAAAAACGGCGATCGAAGAGTTGCGTAAAGGCGGAAAGGTAACCTCACAAAGTGCCGAGGATACGTATAACTCATTGGATAAATATGCCAGAAATCTCAACCAATTGGCAGATAGCGGCAAACTTGACCCGGTCATTGGCCGTGATGAGGAAATTCGCCGTGTCTTGCAGATTCTGTCAAGGCGCACCAAGAACAACCCTATGTTGGTTGGCGAACCCGGGGTGGGCAAAACAGCTATCGCAGAAGGTCTTGCGCATCGTATCATACAAGGTGATGTGCCCGAAAACCTAAAAGAAAAAGTTATCTATTCCTTGGATATGGGTGCCCTGATCGCAGGGGCGAAGTACAAAGGTGAGTTTGAAGAACGTCTAAAATCGGTCATCAAAGAGGTTACCAATTCAGATGGCGATATTGTATTGTTTATTGATGAAATACACACCTTGGTCGGTGCCGGTGGCGGACAGGGAGCAATGGATGCGGCCAACATTCTGAAACCGGCGTTGGCGAGAGGAGAGCTCCGTGCCATCGGAGCCACAACTCTCGACGAGTATCAGAAGTATTTTGAAAAAGACAAGGCTCTTGAACGTAGATTTCAAAAAGTGGTGGTCGATGAACCCGATACGGAGAGTGCAATTTCAATATTACGCGGTATCAAGGAAAAGTACGAAGCGCACCACAAAGTTCGGATCAAAGACGAGGCCGTCATAGCCGCGGTCGAACTTTCGCAGCGTTATATCACCAATCGGTTCTTGCCCGACAAGGCCATTGACCTAATGGATGAGGCCGCGTCTAAGCTACGGATGGAAATCAACTCAAAACCCGAAGAACTTGACGTGCTCGATCGTAAAATAATGCAATTGGAAATCGAGATCGAGGCCATCAAGCGCGAAAACGACAAAGTAAAGCTAAAAACACTTAATGCCGATTTGGCCAATTTGAAGGAAGACCGCAATGAAATCTTCGCCCAATGGGAAAGCGAAAAAACGGTCGTAGACAATATTCAAAAGACCAAGCAAGACATCGAGGAATTTAAACTGGAGGCAGAACGTGCAGAACGCAACGGTGATTATGGGCAGGTAGCCGAACTGCGGTACGGAAAGATCAAGGAAGCCCAGGAAAGGTTGGAAAACCTTCAAAAAGAACTCGACGAGCAACAAAGCTCAGGCACTTTGATCAAAGAAGAAGTTACCAATGAGGATATTGCCGAGGTGGTGGCCAAATGGACAGGAATACCCGTTACCAAAATGTTACAATCTGAAAGGGACAAACTTTTAAAGTTGGAAGAAGTACTGCATAAAAGGGTTGTGGGCCAAGAAGAAGCGATCCAGGCCGTATCGGATGCCATACGCCGTAGTCGCGCCGGGCTTCAGGATGCTAAAAAACCAATAGGGTCATTTCTATTCTTGGGTACGACCGGGGTCGGTAAGACCGAATTGGCCAAAACCTTGGCAGCCTACCTTTTCGATGATGAAAACGCCATGACCCGAATCGATATGAGCGAATACCAAGAGCGTCATTCGGTCAGCCGTTTGGTAGGTGCCCCTCCAGGATATGTCGGCTATGATGAAGGTGGCCAGTTGACCGAAGCCGTTCGAAGAAGGCCATACTCCGTGGTGTTGTTGGACGAGATAGAAAAAGCGCATCCCGACACCTTTAACGTGCTGCTACAGGTCCTGGATGAAGGACGCCTGACCGACAACAAAGGTAGGCTTGCCGATTTCAAGAACAGTATCATTATCATGACCAGTAATATGGGAAGCCATATTATTCAGGAGAAATTCGAGAACAGCAAGGATATTTATAGTGCCACAGAAGCCGCAAGGGTTGAAGTTCTAGGATTGCTGCGTAAAACGATCCGCCCTGAGTTCTTGAACAGGATCGATGATATCATCATGTTCACGCCATTGAACAAAGAAGACATCACAGAAATCGTAAAGTTGCAATTGAACGCCTTAAAGAAAATGTTGTCGCAACAACAGATTACTATCGACGCTACCGAAGAGGCCATAACCTATTTGGCGAATAAAGGTTATGATCCGCAATATGGTGCCAGGCCCATCAAAAGGGTCATTCAAAAAGAAGTGCTCAACAACCTTTCAAAAGAATTGTTGGGTGGCAATATCAAAGCGGATAGCATCGTGCTCATAGATTCTTTCGATGAAAAACTCGTCTTTAGAAATCAAGGAGAACTTGTAGGGTAATCCTTTTACAGAAGAAAAAAACACCCAAGCCACCACAAATGGAAGGGTGTTTTTTTTATCAACAATATATACCATACAGTATATAGATCTTTTATATTCGTATAAAATTGCCCGAAATGACCTCCAAAGCCGAAAAAACCACAAAATATATCATCGAGACCGTAGCGCCTATTTTTAATAAGTTGGGCTATGTTGCTACGAGTATGAGCGATCTCACCGAGGCGACCGGACTCACAAAGGGAGCACTTTATGGTAACTTCGAAAATAAAGAGGCCCTGGCCTTATCGGCATTCGAATATAGTAGCAAACGTTTGTTGAGCGCCATTGATGAGCAATTGAATACCGAAGGAACCTCACTGGAAAAGCTCTTTGTGCTCACAAAATTTTATCGCAACTATGATATTTTTACCGATGAGTTGGGTGGGTGCCCCGTTTTGAACGTGGGGGTAGATGCACAGAACAACAATAGGCTATTGGCGGCAGCTGTGCGCGAAACGATAAAGACCATCGAGGGTAAAATAGCGCTGGTACTTGAAAACGGTGTGAACGGCAATGAGCTTCGACTTCCTGTAACCCCGTTACAGTTCGCAAAACAAATGTACACCATGCTTCAGGGGGCGGTAGCGATGACTACCATTACTCGAGACAGAAAATATTTAATGAATACGGTGGCCTATCTCGAGGTACTTATCAATCGTGAAATAAAGAAATAATATTCCTTTGCCTTTTTTATTGGCAAATAAAAAAGCCTTGACAGTGCTTACCAAGGCTCTTTTTATTTAGGAAATTAATGGACTATTTGCCCACAACCCTGAAAATCCAGGTTTTATCTTGATAGCGTCCATCAAACTTACTATCTCTCGCCTTTCTGGCCTCGGTCATGGTGTCATATCGCTTCAAGTAAACATAATTATAATTATTCAAGCTTCTTAAGAACGACTTTGGCTCTAGGCCTCTTCGGGTCAAGTCTTTCATAAAGGCATCGAAATACTTTTTGGTGCCGAATACGTTCGTGATCAAATAGTAGCCAGGTTCAAGTCCATCCTCGGTATTTACCTCCTCATATTTCTCTCCGTCCTGAGGTCTATCCGCTGGATCTACTTCAACGACTTCCTCTTGTTCCACAGCTTTTTCTTCTTCGGCCTTTTTAGCAACCTCCGCTTCTGCAATTCTTACCTGCGTCAACGAATCGATTTCTCGTTTGGCCCTTAGTCGTTCTGCCTCGGCCAAGGCTTCGGCCTTGGCGATCGAATCCTGTTTGCGTAATTGTTCTTGACGTTGCTTCTCTGCCAATGCCTCGGCTTCCCTTACTTTGTTTATAGAATCTTGTTTTCTTTGTTGTTCCCTTTGCAGGGCAATGACTTCTTTGTTGTTTCTCTCGATCAGGTCAAGTGAATCCTTGATTCTTTTCTGACGTTCTTCCAATTCTTTTTTCCTATCGATGTCTTGTTGTTTCTTAGCAAGGTCGAGCGAGTCCTTCGTTCTTTTCGCCTTTTCCTTCGCCAGTTTCTCCTGTTCCTTCTCAGCAAGTCTTTGGGCCTTCTCCTCTTCCTTGGCCAATTTCTTCTCTAATTTTTCATCTTCAACATCCTCATCCGCAACTGCATTTTCTTCTATTTCTTTATCCGATTTCATAAAACGATAGGCCGCAAGTACCTCAAATGTGGGATCCTTACCGCTTAAATCATTACCCATGCCCAGCTCCATTAAAGCACCTATGGAAACACGTTTAAAAAACCTTCCCCCACCTCCGAATGAGATTCCATAAAAGTTATTATAACCTGCTTGCGCCCAAAATTTTTCGGTCGAAAGCAAGGTTGTTAGTCCGATCTGCGCATCATTATCGGGAATGGACTTATAATATACCATCGGCCTTAAAACGGTTTCTTTAAAATTGAAAAGGCCCAACGGAAAGGCATAGGAAGCCAAGGCCGTATAGATTCTATCCTCTGGCTTTGAATGTCTTTCATTGGTTGTGAAATTGTAGTCAAAAAGGTTCTCGGAAGCAATGCCAACGCTAAACCTATCCAAAGAAAAAAGAAGCCCCGGAGCCATTTGCAGTACGAAATCATCGGTTATCACCAGTTGGGGAAGCTGTATCTGCGGGTCTGGTTGAAATCTATCATCTGATAATTTTTGCTTGAAACCGAAAAGGTTCAGGCCCAAAGCCAACGTTGCCCTTTCGTTGATTTCCATTACATAGGAATAATTCAATACCCCTCCCGTATTGAGAAATATACCCGTATTATGCTGATAAAACCCAGCGCCCGCCACAGAACTTTCATTCAGCTTGTGCGTATAGTTCAAAAACAAGGTCGTTGGATCTGCATCTGGCGATTGCCATTGCCAACGCGACCATACGGCAATAGAACTCGGATTGTTCGCTGTCAATGAAAATGCAGGATGAAAAAAACTCGAATTATATTCTGTAAGATTGTGCTGTCGAAGGTCTACGGGCAAGGTGACATCTTGCGCCCGTACGACAAACAAGAGGAATAGGAAAAGTATTGTAGGTAGTGTTCTCAGCATATGCAAAAAAAACGAAAAACCTTAAGTTTTACATACTATTTTGCGATTATTTTAGTTAGAGTAAAAGAAAAATAATCAAATACCCCGAAAATAGCCATCAAACAGTGCATTACATCGATCAGCCCCTATAAAGGTTTATGCTGACAAATGTTAATAAAACTGCAAAAAACTACTAAAAAGCATTCAATGAAACGAAGTTTCACCATGTTCATCGGTTGCCTGATATTAATATTGGCCAGCTGTAAGGAAGATAAAAAAATCGCTGTAGATTTCAACCCGCCCACAGTTTCGACCTTCTACTTCATTCGACATGCCGAGAAGGATAGATCCAATCCTGAAAATCAAGATCCAGAACTAAATCAGGCCGGTCTGGGCCGTGCCATGCACTGGGCAGAAATTCTTAACGATGTAAGACTTGATGCCATTTATACCACTGATTTTGAGCGTACATCAATGACGGCCGCGCCAACATCTGTGAAACAAGATATTACCGTTCAATATTATGACCCTGAAATTATTGATATTGAGCAATTTAAAGCAGACAACTTGAATAGAAATGTTCTTGTAGTCGGACATAGTAATACTACGCCTGCTTTGGTCAATAAAATGATAGGTGAAGACAAGTACCCTGATATTGACGATCATGAGAACGGCAAACTTTTCATCGTTCAAATTGTCAATGGCAAGACCACCGATATGCAATTGACGTTCAACTGCAGTTGCCCTACTCGAGAGTAATATTTTTTAATTCGATTTTAGAAAGCAGTTTAAGTTTGCCCGCCATAAGCAAGCTATCGATGTCATAAATCGAATGCAGCGGGTCTTCTGGTTCGTAGTTGTTGTAATCGACAAACCGTATGCCTCCTATCGACCTTTCATTGTAAGCTTCGCGAAATCTCATTCCGCCTCCATCCACATGAAACTCATAAGCTAAAAAATCGGGTTTAAAAGTGTCGGCATTAAACCAATACACATAAATATCGTCAAAATCCTTACCGCCACCTTTTTGATCAAATGTTACCTTGACCTTGTAATAATCTTGCCCCTCTATGGCAACTTTTTCCAGTAATTCTTTGTTCACGGCCGCGTCGTTCAAGCCAAAGGGCAAATAGGCGAAATAATGGACGGAATTTACCGAGTTTGCATATTTATTGGCCAAGGTATCGTGCAGAACCACCAGACTATCGTTGATATATCTTTCAAATTTATGAGGATGGCGTACATCCACAACGACCGAAGAGTCCGCGGTAATAACGCGCTTAAGTATTCGTTGGCCCTTGGTAACATCGAGGGTATATGTAATATCCCTAAAATCAAAGGAAATGTTACTGGTCTTGTACAGATCGCCCCCGCAGACCTCGATACTTTTGTCAACGATTTGCTGCGCCGTTAATAAACTATCCTTTTTTTGCCTACAGGAAAAAAGCAATATGAAGAACAATAGTAGAGCGTATTTTTTCATCTTTGATTTTGTTAGTAGTTCGATTAAAGACACTTATCTTACTTCAAATAAGTAAATATTTTAAAGCAAAACCAAAATGAAGCACCATTGGCAACATTTTGTTTTTATTTTTGCTGCCCGATGCAACAAAATGTGAATATAAAAAATAAGAAGGCTCGATTCGAATACGAATTGCTGGACAAGTACACGGCCGGAATCGTGCTTTCGGGAACCGAAATAAAATCAATACGTTTAAGCAAGGCCGCAATAGCAGAGAGTTTTTGCGAGTTCAATGAGCACGGGGAGCTTTTTATCATCAATATGCAGATCGATGAATATTCGCATGGCACCCATTACAACCATAGACCCAAGGCAGAGCGCAAACTCTTGCTCAACAAACAAGAACTTAAAAAACTTCGAAAAGAAGTCACTACTTCGGGATATACGATTATTCCCTTAAACCTCTTTCTGAACGAACGAGGACTCGCCAAATTGACCATAGCTCTCGCCAAGGGAAAAAAACTATACGATAAACGCGAAACCATAAGGGATCGCGATAACAAGAGGAATTTGGATAGGATCAAGAAAAACTTCAACAACTAGATCCGGGCTTGATGGTTCTTCCCAAAAATCCTATTCTTTGTTAAGGTATTCTTTTGTAATTTGTTGTCATAAAATCAACTGGTCACTATCATGAAAGACGACAAAGACAAAAAACCGGGCAATTCAAGAAGAAAATTTATCAAGCAAGGAGCAATGGCTTCCTCTATTTTCATAGTTCCCAGGCATGTTTTGGGAGGAGTAGGGTACGTTGCGCCCAGTGACCGTTTAGCCTTGGCGGCCATCGGTGCCGGAGGCAAAGGAGCCAGCGACATCAAGAACGCCTCGGTCAACGGTCGCGAAAAAGTAGTTGCACTCTGTGACGTCGATTTTTCAGGTTCGGCCAAGCGGTCAGTAGAAAATTTTCCGAAGGCCAAGTTATTTGACGACTACCGTGTGATGTTGGACAAAAAGAAAAACATCGATGCGGTAACGATCTCTACGCCCGATCATGTTCATGGTCCGGCCGCCAAATATGCTATGGAACGCGGCATTCACGTTTATGTTCAAAAACCGATGACACATAATATCAGGGAAGCTCGAATGCTTACCGAAATGGCCCGTGAAAAGAAGATAGTGACCCAAATGGGGAATCAAGGAGGTTCGAATCCACTTTTGAATATGGTACAAAATTGGATCGATACCGATGCGGTCGGGGCCATTTCAAAAGTCCAGGTATGGACCAACCGCCCCGTATGGCCCCAAGGAGGCGCAATGCCCGCTCCTGACCCAAGTTCAAAGCCATCGGCACTAAATTGGGATCTATGGTTGGGGCCGGCGCCGTTCAAGGAATATACTCCTAATCTACATCCTTTTAGTTGGAGAGGATGGTGGGATTACGGCACAGGGGCCCTTGGCGATGTCGGATGCCATTTGATAGACATTCCATTCCGCACTTTAGGCCTTAAATATCCGACCGATGCCGAATGTAGTGTGGGGTCGGTGTTCTCTCAAATGTGGAGTCCTGATTATCACCCTGAAGGCTGTCCTGCCTCTTCGTTCATCACATTGCATTTCGATGCGACCGAAAAAAGCAAGTCGCCCATAGAAATGACGTGGAGCGACGGTGGTATTCGTCCTTCACACCCAGATATCATTCCCGCCGACCATGACATAGGAGGAAAGAACAGTGCGAACGGTGTATTGATAATCGGTGAAAAAGGAATCATTTCGACGAACATCAACGATAGCTCTCCGATTATGCCGAAGCTGTATTTAAACGACGGCACTACCGACTTTGGCCCCGAAATCGAGGATAACGAGGAACCCGAATATGGCCACCAACGTAAATGGGTCGATGCCTGTAAGGCAGGCTTCGGAAGTGAAGAACATTTAGGTTTGACTTCTTCCTTCGATTATGCCGGACCTATGACCGAGACCGTATTGATGGGCAACTTGGCCATTCGCTCGTATTTGCTCCGCAGGGAAAACGAAAAAAACCAAATGGAGTTCTTCGGCCGCAAAAAATTGTTATGGGACGGCGAAAATATGCGCATTACCAATCTTGAAGAAGCCAATCAATTTGTTGGAAGAACCTACCGTGATGGGTTTGTTGTTTAATGATATGGTCAAGAGTGGCGTTATATGCGCGTTCCTCCTTTGAAGATTATAATGAAAAGCTTAGTTTTTATCTTCTAACATAGGTACGAAACGAAAGACCCCTAATTCCTTTTTCTCGAACTCCTTCTCAGATGTTCGTATATATAGAGTCATGGTTTGGTCATCTTCGCCCACGGGTATAACCAACCTGCCCCCCATTTTCAACTGCGACAATAGGGATTTCGGGGTCTCAGGCGCTCCAGCGGTCACAATAATACCATCAAAAGGGGCTTCTTCGGGCAAACCTTTATAACCATCTCCGAAGATGGACTTTTTAGGGCGATAACCCATTTTCTTGAAAAATATATTTGTCTTTTTAAAGAGCTCTATTTGACGTTCAATGGTAAAAACCTTGGCTTTCAATGCCAATAATATTGCTGTCTGGTACCCGCTTCCGGTACCTATTTCTAAAATCTTATCCCCCGGTTCTACCTGCAAAAGCTCTGTTTGAAAGGCGACAGTATAAGGTTGTGAAATAGTCTGTTCAGCACTAATGGGAAAAGCTTTGTCCTGATACGCATGGCCTTCAAAGCTACTGTCCATAAACAAATGACGGGGAACGGCACGGATGGCATTCAATACTTTTTTATCGCTTATTCCTTTGGCAATCAACAATTCTGCCAACTTATTGCGCATACCACGATGCTTCAATGTATCTTTCAAAGGTTTGGTTTTTTTGAATTCCAAAGTTAGGGAAGTAATTCAAAT
This sequence comes from Flavobacteriaceae bacterium NBU2977, assembly GCA_019931105.1. GTDB lineage: Bacteria > Bacteroidota > Bacteroidia > Flavobacteriales > Flavobacteriaceae > Meishania > Meishania litoralis. The sequence continues at coordinate 622,322 of JAIOUW010000002.1, forward strand.
AAAAATCAAAACAAAGTTTGCCGAACTACGTTTACCGTATCAAAATGTCGTCAACTTTCACTGCCGGGCCTTCATCGCTATGGCCAAAAGAAGCTACTAAACCTAAAGGCATGGACCGTTTACTCTTAACAATTATGTATTTTTGGGCAAAATAAAAATTATGCTTAAAGTAGGGGTCTTGGGTGCCGGCCATCTCGGTAAGATTCATTTGCGCCTTCTGAACGAATCGACCAAATATGAACTTATCGGTTTTTACGATGCTGACGAGATCAACGGCAAAAATGTAGCCGCCGAATTCGGTTATACCTATTTTGACAATATCAACCAGCTCATCAAAAGTGTTGATGTTGTAGATATCGTTACCCCTACCCTTTCCCATTACAAGTGCGCGAAAAAAGCGATGGAACAGGGCAAACACGTGTTTCTCGAAAAGCCCATTACCAATACCCTCGAAGAAGCAAACGAGTTGTTATTGCTGGAAAAAAAGTATCGTGTAAAAGGTCAAGTGGGCCATGTCGAGCGTTTTAATCCCGCTTTTAAGGCCGTCAAGGAGAGTATCAAGGATCCGATGTTCATAGAGACCCATAGATTGGCAGAGTTTAATCCGAGGGGTACCGATGTTCCGGTAGTATTAGACCTTATGATCCATGATATCGATGCCATTCTAAGCGTGGTCTCGTCTGATGTAAAACAGATCAATGCGAGCGGGGTTTCCGTAATAAGTAAATCTCCTGACATTGCCAATGCACGGCTTGAATTCGAAAACGGATGTGTTGCCAACTTAACGGCGAGCCGTATATCGCTGAAGAATATGCGCAAGTCACGCTTTTTTCAAAAAGACGCCTATATATCGGTCGATTTTTTGGAAAAAAAAGTGGAGGTCGTCAAAATGAAGGATGCACCCGAAACCATTGGCGATTTTGATATGGTCTTGCAGAATGCCGAAGGAGAAAAAAAACAGATCTATTTCGAAAATCCTGAGATTTTTGAAAACAATGCTATTTTAGATGAGCTCGAAACATTTGCCGATGCCATTAACAATGATACGGTTCCTGTGGTAACATTGGAACAGGGTACTGCGGCACTAAAGGTAGCATTGGCTATAATCGAATCTTTTTAAATCATATTCGCATGCAAACAATTGCAGTTATCGGAGCAGGTACCATGGGTAATGGTATCGCACATGTTTTTGCCCAAAGCGGGTTTCAGGTCAACCTTATCGACATTTCGCAGAAATCTCTTGATACAGCTCTAGCGACAATATCTAAGAACCTTGACCGTATGGTGGCCAAAGAAAAAATAAATGAAACTGACAAGTCCGCTACCTTGGCAAATATTACTACGAATACGATACTCGTAGAAGGGGTGAAAAATGTTGATCTTGTCGTTGAGGCGGCCACCGAAAATATCGAACTGAAGTTGGCCATTTTCAAGGAATTGGACGCAGCATGTGGGGCAACGACCATTTTAGCGACCAATACCTCCTCAATTTCCATAACCCAGATCGCCGCAGCTACAAATAGGCCCGAAATGGTAATCGGCATGCATTTTATGAACCCCGTGCCCATTATGAAACTGGTTGAGATCATCCGAGGATATAGCACTTCGAACGACACCACAAAAGCGATCATGGAACTTGCTGAAAAATTGGGCAAAACCCCGACCGAGGTAAACGATTACCCGGGTTTTGTGGCCAACCGCATTTTGATGCCCATGATAAACGAGGCTATCGAAACCCTATATAACGGGGTTGCGGGGGTTCAAGAAATCGATACCGTCATGAGATTGGGAATGGCCCACCCAATGGGCCCCTTGCAATTGGCGGATTTCATAGGTCTCGACGTATGCCTCTCGATTCTCAATGTCATGTACGAGGGTTTCAAAAACCAAAAATATGCGCCTTGCCCTTTATTGGTCAATATGGTCAGGGCAAAGAAATTAGGTATTAAATCGGGCGAGGGTTTTTATGATTATTCAGCGTCGCGTAAAGCTGAAATTGTTTCCGAACAGTTCAAATAAGAATTATGGCCGTTGTTAGACCGTTCAAGGCAATACGCCCTAAAAATGACAAGGCATCATTTGTCGTCTCACGCTCGTACGAAGATTATTCAAAAAAAGAACTGAACGCTACTTTAAAGTTTAATCCGTTTTCGTTTTTACATATTATCAACCCTGGATTCAAATTCGATAAAAAGGTCGTTGGAAACGAACGCTTCAAATTAGTTCGGAATAGGTACCTGGAGTTTTTGGAGGAGGATGTTCTGATGAAAGACGCCCAAGACTGTTTCTACCTGTATCAGATTGAGAAGAACAATTTCAGTTGCTGTGGTCTTTTCGCGGCCACCAGCGTTGCGGATTATCGAAATGGTGTTATCAAAAAACATGAGGACACCATAAGCCGACGCGAAAAACTTTTTGCAAACTACCTTCAAACGGTCAAATTCAACGCCGAACCGGTCTTGATGACATACCCGGACACCGATTCCATTGCGAAAATTTTCGACCAAGAGAAACAACGGTCTCCCGAATACCACTTTACCACCACTGATAAGGTTACGCATAGGCTCTGGCCAATCTCAGACGAAAAGATCATACGCAAAATAAAAGATGAGTTCGCCGATATAAACGCCCTTTATATAGCCGATGGCCATCATCGATGTGCGTCCTCAGATTTGTTGGCCAACATTAGCGAAAAGGCAAACCCTGAACATTCGGGCAAAGAACCTTACAATTATTTTATGGGGTATTTGATTCCCGAATCCGAAATTTATATATATGAGTTCAACCGAATGGCAAAAGACCTGAACGGATTGACCAAAGAGGAATTTTTGGTTCGTCTCGATGAATACTTCCGCATTCAAAACAAAGGTGTCATACTTTACAAGCCCACACGGAAACATCATTTTGGGATGTATCTAGACGGGGAATTCTATTCCTTATACTTAAGAAAGAAAGCGTACGCTTTTACCGATCCGTTGAGCGAACTCGATACGCAAATATTGTATAAAACCATCCTTGAACCCATTTTGGGTATTACAGATCTGCGAAATGATAAACGTATCACCTATGGATATGGCAAACACAATGTATTAAGGATGAAGGATGAAATCGATAAGGGCAACTACAAGGTTGGTTTCACCTTGGTACCATTAACAATGGATGAAATCAAGGATATCGCCGATGCCAACCTGGTCATGCCCCCTAAAAGCACTTATATCGAGCCCAAGTTGAGAAGTGGATTGGCCATTTATGAATTAGAGTATAAAAAGAATCGAAATTTAACTGTGAAATGACGATAACCGATAATCTGGCAAGAATAAAAAAAGGGCTGCCCCCGGGTGTTGAACTCGTTGCGGTATCGAAAACCAAGCCTGTTGAAGATATACTTAGGGCCTATAACAGTGGTCATTTGACCTTCGGCGAGAACAAAGTACAGGAGATGGTTTCAAAATGGGAACAATTGCCCAAGGATATTCAATGGCACATGATCGGGCATCTACAACGAAACAAGGTAAAATATCTGGCCGAATTCGTATCGTTGATCCATGGTGTTGATAGTCTTAAACTTTTAAGAGAGATAGACAAACAGGCCAAAAAACATAATCGGGTCATCAAATGTCTTTTACAGGTGCATATAGCGGAAGAGGATACAAAATTTGGTTTCGACCCCGATGAGCTGAATGAACTTGTTGAATCGAAAGAGTTACCGCAGTTGCCAAATGCCCAGATAGTGGGTCTAATGGGTATGGCTACGTTCACTGAAGACCAGTTACAGATTAGAAGGGAATTCAAAGCCCTCAAAAACCTGTTTGACGCGGTGAATGCCCAACTACCTGAAATATCGATACTTTCCATGGGTATGAGCGGTGATTACGAAATCGCCATCGAAGAAGGCAGCACAATGGTCCGCATCGGAAGTAGTATCTTTGGTTCTAGAAACTATAGCTAACCTATCGTCTACGGTAACATGTATTGAACAAAAAGCAATGTATTCGATTCTTGATATAGAGACAACAGGTGGAAAGTATAACGAGGAAGGCATCACCGAAATCGCCATCCATAGATTTGACGGGCATAAGGTAATCGATCGATTCATAAGCTTGGTCAATCCCGAACGTGAAATACAGCCATTCGTAGTCAATCTTACCGGCATTAACAATAAGATGCTGCGAACGGCCCCTAAATTTCATGAAGTGGCCAAGAGAATCGTTGAAATTACCGAAGACTCGGTATTAGTGGCCCACAATTCGCAATTCGATTATCGAATTTTACGTACCGAATTTAGGCGCTTGGGGTATAATTTCGAACGTAAAACGCTCTGTACGGTGGAGCTTTCCAAAACATTGTTGCCAGAAGCCGAATCTTACAGTCTCGGCAAATTGGTGCGTTCGTTGGGCATTGCGGTAAGCGATAGGCATAGAGCCAATGGTGATGCATTGGCGACGCTAAAATTGTTCAAACTATTATTGGCCAAAGACAGCGACAAATCCATACTCAAGACCGTTGTACGAAAAGAGGCCCACGGCGAGCTATCTGAAAGGCAACTTGATATCGTGGAACGAATGCCCTCTGAAACCGGTATTTATTATATGCATAATAAGGATGGGGAAATAATCTACCTTGCCAAAAGCAATAACATAAAAAAAAGGGTAAATCAACATTTCACCCAAGAAGGAAACCGGGCACGCAGATTACAAAAGGAAACCAAAAAGGTGACCTTCGAAAAGACTGGAAGCGAACTCGTGGCCATTCTTAAAGAACAGGAAGAGTTGCGGCGCAACTCGCCCAAGTTTAATTCACATACAAAACAACGGCTTTATAGCCACATAATGTTGGCCGAAGAAAATGATCGAGGCTACATTTGTCTGCAAATCGCTAAGGCGACCCCAACAAAAAAGGGCCTAATGACTTTCAATGGTATTCATAGTGCCATTAACTTCCTTGATAAATTAAACGAAGAATTTACATTGTGTCCCGAACTAAATGGTCTTGCCGGGACCGGTGCGAATGACCCAGGGCATAATCCTGAAAAATGTAACGGGGCGTGTTCGGCCCAAGAACCCGTCGAGCAGTATAATGCTCGAGTTGAATCTGCACTAAAAAAATATAGCTCGAACGGAAAGAGTTTTGTTCTTGTAGACAAGGGGCGTGAAATTGGTGAATACAGTGCCATTCTTATCAAAAATGGTATTTTTAAGGGATTGGGGTACTACGACCTTAACCATCAAATCAATAATATTCATATCTTAGAATCATTGATTACCCCGATGGAGAGCAACGAAAACACCGCTCACATTATCGACTCGTACCTAAGAAAAAGAAAGGTCATCAAGAAAATAGAATTAGACATAGTTTGAAAGACGATAAATCTGATACTGGATGGAGAAGAAAACTCCATGAGGTAATATACGGTACACATACCCCTGCAGGAAAACTGTTCGATATTCTTCTGCTTGTTCTTATACTTTACAGCATTATCGTCGTAATGCTTGAAAGCGTTCCTCGATTTGACACTAAGTACCATGAATTCTTGAACATCTCTGAATGGGTGGTCACCATTCTATTTTCCATAGAGTATATTCTCAGGGTAATCTGTATCAATAAGCCTAGAAAGTATATTTTCAGTTTTTTTGGTATAGTCGATCTATTGTCCACCATCCCGAAATATCTTTCTTATTTTTTGGTAGGATCGCAATATCTTACCGCTTTCAGGGCCCTGAGATTGTTAAGGGTTTTTAGGATCTTGAAATTGGTCCGTTTCGTTGGTGAGTCGAATAATTTGGTAAGAGCTTTGAAAGCCAGTCGGACGAAAATTTTTGTTTTCGTGTTTTTTGTATTGGTCATTTCCGTACTTCTGGGCACCCTAATGTATCTTATTGAAGGGCCCGAACATGGCTTTAACAGTATACCCCATAGCGTATACTGGACGATTGTTACCTTGACAACGGTCGGCTACGGTGATATTTCACCTGAAACGGCTTTAGGACAGTTTCTTGCCACATTGATCATGATCATTGGATATGGAATAATCGCGGTACCGACAGGAATTGTATCGGCCGAATACGCCTCGGCACAAAACAAGGCCAAAGATTTGGATGAGGGAAGATCTTGTCCGAATTGCAGTGCCGAAATCTATCGCTCCGATGCCGATTTTTGCAGAAAATGTGGGTATGATATAACCGATGAGGCGTGAAGCTGCTACTGGCAATAGTTGGGCCCACTGCCATAGGAAAAACGACCCTTGCCATTGCCTTGGCGAAATATTTCGGAACAGAGATTATTTCGGCCGATTCACGCCAGTTTTACAAGGAAATGAAAATTGGCACCGCAGTTCCTTCAAAGGATGAGCTGGCCGATGTACCGCATCATTTTATTCAGCACAAGAGCATTTTAGAGCCTTATACGGTAGGTGATTTTGAACATGAGGCCATGGCCAAACTCGATGAACTTTTTCGTATCAAGAATATTGCCGTTATGGTTGGTGGAAGTGGACTTTATATTGACGCGATCACAAAAGGTCTTGACAATTTTCCCAAGGTAAGCCCAAAAATAAGGAGCAAACTTAACGATACTTATAAGAAAAATGGTATTAAAGCCCTTCAAGAACAGCTAAAAATCTTGGACCCAACCTATTATTCCAAAGTAGACAGAGCCAATCCGCACCGACTGATAAGGGCCTTGGAAATATGCTTGGGCACAGGTTCGCCCTACTCTACTTTTTTAAACCAAAAAAGAGTAGAGCGCCCTTTCGAGACATTTACCATTGGCATATCTGCCGATAGACCAATAATCTATGACCGTATCAATGAACGCGTTGACGTCATGATCGCCACAGGCCTGATCCAAGAGGCTGAAAGACTATATAAATATCGCTCGTTAAACGCCTTGCAAACTGTGGGTTATACTGAATTGTTCAAATACCTCGATGGGGAGTGGTCTCTCGAATTCGCCATTTCTGAAATCAAAAAAAATACCCGCAGGTTTGCCAAACGCCAATTAACATGGTTCAGAAAGGGCGAAAATACCCTATGGGTAGATTATCAGGATGATATTTCGGGTGCCATTTCCGTTATTGAAAAAAAGCTTGAATCGGCATGAACGAAGCGAACGCAACGATCTTTTTTGTAATGGGTGTTTCAGGATGTGGAAAGTCTACCATTGGGCGATTGTTGGCCAAAAAACTTGACATACCCTTTTTTGACGGAGACGATTACCATTCTAGTGCAAATGTGGCCAAGATGTCAAATGGAAAACCGCTGACCGATGAGGATCGAATGGATTGGTTACGAACACTCAACCAACTGGCTATAGAAAATATGGCCCATGGTGCCGTAATTGGTTGCTCGGCCTTAAAAGAAAGCTATCGAAAACTACTTGAAGATTCGATATTCGAACGCGTGACCTACATATATTTGAAAGGTACTTACGATGAAATACATCGGCGTATGCAGAAGAGAAGCGACCACTTCATGCCAGCAGGATTACTCAAATCGCAGTTTGAAGCTTTGGAACCCCCAATTGAGGCCATAACCGTTTCGATTGCCAATCCGCCGGACATTATTGTTGAAAAAATACTAAGAACTTTAGGCAAAAAATAAGGCGCTCATTAAAAAGAGCGCCCTCGGTAATCTTTGGCAATTATCTTTTTATTCTTCTCCATTCTTCACCACCAACCTAAATCCTTCGCCGTGAATGTTCAAAATTTCCACATCTTCATCAACCTTGAGGTACTTTCTCAATTTTGCAATGTAAACATCCATACTTCGAGAAGTGAAGTAGTTATCGTCTCTCCAAATTTTGGTCAACGCCAATTCCCTCGGCATTAAATCGTTTTCATGAAGTGCCAAAAGCCGCAATAGTTCATTCTCCTTTGGTGAGAGTTTAATCGCATCATTGTCCTTATATTTTAAAAAACGTAATTTGGAATTTAAGTGAAAGTTTCCGATTTTAAATTCGAATTTCTTGCTATCTGCCAACGTATTCGATGCCTTTCTCTGAATTATTGCTTTAAGTTTCATCAAAAGAACTTCAGAATCAAAAGGTTTGTTCAGGTAATCATCTGCACCGGCCTTATACCCTTTTAGCACATCTTCTTTCATGGTCTTGGCGGTCAAAAAGACGATTGGTACATTTTCGTTCTTTTCACGAATTTCCTTGGCCAATGTAAAGCCATCTTTATAAGGCATCATAACATCCAAAATACAGACATCATAATTGTCCTTTTTGAACTTTTCAAAACCTTCCATACCGTTCTTGGCCAATGTAACATCAAAATCGTTCATTGACAGGTAGTCTTTAAGTACAATACCAAAATTGGGGTCGTCCTCGACCAAAAGAATCTTTTTGTTTGCTGTTTCCATAGTTTTTATATTAAGGGCAGTTTAATGAAAAAAGTACTTCCTTTCCCTTTTTCGCTTTCAGCATAAACTTCCCCTTGATGATCTTCAATTATTTTTTTCACGTAGGCCAGACCTAGGCCATGACCCTTGACGTTGTGTATGTTTCCCGTATGTTCTCGATAGAACTTCTCAAATACTTTTTTTAAGACCGCCTTGCCCATACCAGCACCTTGATCCTTTATCTTTATTATGATATTGTTTTTTACAACCTCGGTATAAACATCGATTTTAGGTGCTTGTTCTGAGTATTTTACCGCATTGTCAAGTATGTTCACCAGTACGTTCGTAAAATGCATATCATTGGCCAGAACCTCTGTTCTTTCTGCTTCTAGATGTGTTTCAACATACCCGCCCCTATCGGCTACGATAAGTTCTACATGGGTTATGGCATCATGTATGATGTCGTGCACATCGACCCTGTCCTTACTTATATCAAGCTGGTTCTTTTCCAACTTCGATATTCTCAAAACATTTTCCACCTGGGCATGCATACGTTTGTTCTCGTCCCTTATCATCTGCAAATAACGTATCACTTTATCTTTGTCCTCGATTATCTTAGGGTTTCGAATCGCTTCTACCGCTAGGTTAATGGTCGCAATGGGGGTTTTGAACTCATGGGTCATGTTATTGATAAAATCGGACTTTATCTCTGAAATCTGCTTCTGCCGGATGAGCTGATAGATGGCGCCTGAATAGGCTACCACGATAATCAGGGTAAACAACAGCGACAACAAAGCCATTCTCAGAATGGACCGCAGCAAGAACTTTTTCTTTTTCGGGAAAGAAATCAGCAAATCAAAATTTGAGGCTCCTTCACTGTCCCTGAAAAGCGGTGCCTTGTATATGGTCGATATCGTCGGCTTGAATTTTGGCGATTTGACTTTGGTCGGCAGACCATTGCTGTAAACTCCGTATTCGAAATCTAGCTTCAGATTTCTATTTGTAAGTTCGTTGGCGAGCAACAAATCGATTTCTTGCTTGGAAACCCGTTTATGGATAGGCACTTTCTTCGCATGTTCACTAAAAACATCTTCGAACTGGGCTTTTTCCAATTTTGACCACCCCCCTATCTTTTCAATCTTCTGCAATGGTGTCAACTTGTACGATCGGCCGTCCAAGCCATAATCTTCTTTGAGCGTAACCTTAGTGCGCTTGCTGGAATAATTCTTAATCGTAGTGGTATCAAAACCACTACCGTTATCAAAGAACGTTGAGGTTATATTATAATCTTCTTCTAAAATACCATGCTGATACAGCTCGATCTCATTCGAATTGAGATCTTGCTCCACGTACATGAACGTACTTATCTTACCCGATGTCGGCTCTCCGATACTGTCTTTTACACTGAGATACCTATCGACATAATCCCTTGTTTCCCTTTTCGCGATCTTATCGGTTACCGTTATGAGTACTTCTGATACCGTTCTTGAGAAACTTTCTTCCTTATCCTCGACGGATTGCTTTATCCAGAATCCTTGTACGAAAATTATGCCGATAAGTGAGAGGCTCATCAATATTACCAACAGAATAAACAACCTCTTATTCATCTTCAAGTAAAATTAAAGATTTCGCATATAGCAAATCGTACGTTTAACCTAACCTTAACAAAAATGTTAAAATCTCAAAAACCTAGATATATTCAAGCAGAAGCCTATGTATCTCTTCAGTTTTATCCTTGGTTTTATTGAGGTCGATATTCTCGATTACATAATCGGCCAAGGAAATTTTTTCAGAGTCGTTCAACTGATTGTTGATTCTTGCTAGCAGGTCTTCTTTAGAAATATTATCCCTGCTCAATACTCTACTGATTCGAAGATCGAGCGGTGCGGTGACCAAAACTATCTTGTCGTAAAAATCTTGGGAACCGGTCTCAAAGATAATGGCATTCTCTTGGATTACATAAGGAGAATGTTGCTTCTCACGCCATTTTAAAAAATGTCTGCGTACCGCAGGATGTACTATTGCATTGAGTTTTGCGAGCAGTTCAGGGTCATTGAACACTTTTTGTGCTATATAGGCCGTATTCAGTTTTTTATCATCATAAGCTTTTTGGCCAATGATTTCTATAATCGCTCTTCTCAATTTTTTTGAGGATTTCATAAGCTTTTTGGCCATACGGTCAGACTCGTAAACAGGAATGCCCAATGCCTCGAACTGCTCTGCCACCGTCGATTTACCACTGCCTATTCCCCCGGTCAGACCGACTATCATGGTATACGGTTTAGTATGAATTCGACATGTGATTCACTTAATCTTGCACTGTAAAGGTTCTTTGGACTCTCGACGATCCTGATCGGAAGTACATTCGATGAGCGACCACCTATTTCTTCAAAGTCGCCAACAACCTGAAAATCAGCACTCTCTATACTTTTTAAAAGTTCAATCTTACCTTTCAACAAAACCGACACCTGATCAGGAAACGTTCTAATCTCGGTTCTACTTGGTAGATTGACCACCTTGATAGGTACTTTTATGATCTTTTCCGAAAATCGGGCGACCTTGCCCTTGATCAATACTTTGGTCGCAGAATAGGTCGTATTGACCAACTTGTCAGACTTTTTGACCATAACTTCCTTGGAAAAATCGGTCCTCAAATTGCCTAAATCCAAAGTGCCGGTACGAGCTGCCTCGATGGTATCGATTTCGTTCGCAGGGCCTTTTAGGGTAATGGATTCGGGCGTTATCGATAGCTCGCCGTCCAAAAGGTAATTTTGTGGCAAATTCATTTTTATCGTTGGTTTAACCAATACCTTCTTGCTTTTCAGTTTCCTAAGGTCGAAATAAATCGGGCTATCATCCATTTCCAACAAGGTCATTGAATTGGATAACTGTTTTTCAATTTGCCGACGGTACACCTCTGCAGGAATAAAGGACCTATTGTCTGATCGCTGTAAATTCGAAATATCGATATCGACTTTTTTGCTCTTGACATTGAACCCGAGCAACTGAAAACCACTGGCCCTTAATCTAACATCGACCCTGTTCTTCGTGGCGTCGACCAATAAAAAATCCTTGGGCGTATTTACAAAATTCAACCTAAAAACCGACGAACTAGTGTACATTTCTGAAAGTTGACTGATGAACCAAGCAAGACTTGAACATATTAGGAATATCAAAAATAATTTGACCCTTCGCCTTTTCAGTACTTTTTCAACTTTGCGTATCAAGTTTCCACAATCTTTAGAAGAATAGTTTTGGAAACAATTCTTCGGGAGTTCTTCTACTAAAGTTAAGCCTTATAGTTGACTTAATAAAGCCATAACCGTAACCAAAAAACTGTATGCTAACCGCAATTATCGATAATAACGCTACCCAAAGGTTTTTGTTCTTATGCAGGGCATCTAAAAAAATCAATAAATAGAAAGCAAGGTAAACATAGATCGGCCAATAAATAAGAAAGAAAATCAATAAGAGTGCCAACAACGACCCGGCAGAGAACAAGGTCGGAAACCAATAAGTGATTTTTGCGGTACCCGGGTGCCATTTGTTCAAAATTGGCCTTACCATTCCGAATTTATTTACTTGGATAAAGAATTTGTTCCAATCAATACGACGTTTATGATAAACAAAAGCTTCGGGTATCAATTTGGTGTCATAGCCCTTGTTCCAAATACGTATGGTCAGATCAGGATCCTCACCAGGATGAATGTTTCCGTAACCACCGACATGCTCAAAGGCCGTTTTTGAAATACCCATATTGAAGCTTCTAGGTTGAAACTTACCGACGGAATTCTTATTACCCCGTATACCCCCGGTAGTCAAGACAGATGTCATGGCGTAATTGATGGCTTTCTGCACATTGGTAAAAGTGCAATGGGCCGCATCTGGCCCGCCATAGCAATGAACAAATTCTTTTAAGAGCGACCTCTCGGCTTCCACTAAATATTGGGGCGGTAAAATACAGTCGGAATCGAGCACGACAAAATAATTGCCTTTTGCCCGCTGCATGCCGTAGTTTCTGGAATCTCCCGGACCCGAATTCGGTTTTTGGTAATAGGAAATATTCAGCCTATCACCGAACGACTTGACCACATCATGGGAATCAACGGTAGATCCATCCTCAACAATTACGACTTCAAAGTGTTTTTCATAGCTTTGATCGACAAGACTATCCAATAACTCCCTGATTTCCTCAGGTCTATTGTAAACGGGAATGATAAAGGAAAAGGATAGTTCCATAAAACAACTGGGTATGTGCTGGCACTATTTTAACTTCGTAAAATAAATCCGTAGGCTACGGAAGACCTGGTCAAAATTACTCCGTAAAATTATCCATGACCTCCTTACTGACCCCGGTATTGGAAAAACCACCATCATGAAACAAGTTCTGCATGGTAACCTTTTTGGTCAGATCTGAAAACAACGTAACGGTGTAATCGGCACATTCCAAGGCAGTGGCATTGCCCAAAGGAGACATTTTATCGGCATAGGTAATGAACCCATCGAAACCTTTGACGCCCTGACCGGCAGTGGTCGGCGTTGGTGACTGTGATATGGTATTGACCCTGACTTTTTTCTCCTTGCCGAAAAAATAGCCAAAACTTCGGGCCACAGATTCCAAATAGGCCTTATTGTCGGCCATATCATTATAATCTGGAAAAGTTCTTTGTGCGGCCATATAGGTCAAGGCCACGATACTGCCCCACTCGTTCATCGCATCGGCCTTGAACAATGTCTGCATGACCCGGTGAAACGAAAGTGCCGAGATATCCCATCCCTTATGTGAAAAATCATAGTTCTGATCCGTATAGGCCCTACCTTTTCTAACGTTGACCGACATACCGATCGAATGCAGCACAAAATCAAGTTTTCCGCCCAATATTTTAACCGATTCGTTTACCAAGTTGCCCAAATCATCTTCGCTAGTGGCATCAGCTGGAATTATCTCGGAACCGGTTTTTTGGGCCAATTCCTTTATCTGCCCCATGCGCATGGCGATAGGAGCATTCGTCAACACGAACTTGCCCCCTTCTTCGTGAACGCGCTCGGCAGTTTTCCATGCAATGGAGTTCGAGTCAAGTGCTCCAAAAATAATCCCTCTTTTTCCTTTAAGTAAGTCGTATGCCATGTTATAGGTCTGTTATGGTTTAGATAGCCTCAAAGATATTAAAATTAATTAGGTGTTCCAGCCATGCCAAGATTAGAAATAGCTCAAACATCGACCTCAAAATTCAATACGGTCAGAACTAGTTCAATAACTGCCTAGCATGGGCCAGGGCCGAATCGGAAAGATTCTTTCCTCCCAACATTTCGGCCAATTCAACCACTCTTTCGTCATCGTTCAATCGCTTCACTTTGGTATTGGTCTTATCGGAATCATCATCTTTATACACCTTGAAATGATAATGGCCCTTCGAAGCGACCTGGGGCAGATGTGTTATGCTGAACACTTGCATAGTCTTGCTCATCTCGGCCATAATCTCGCCCATACGATTGGAAATCTCACCCGAAACGCCCGTGTCGATCTCGTCGAACATCATGGTGGGCAAATTCTCATATTTGGAAAGAATCGATTTGATAACGAGCATGATACGCGAAAGCTCACCCCCTGATGCCACTTTTTTCAATTCGCCAAATGCTGTGCCCTTGTTGGCGGAAAACAGGAAAGACAGATCATCTTTACCATTGGCCTTAAAATGTTTTGAAGGACTGATCTCAATCTTAAATTGAGCATTGGGCATACCCAATTGCTTCAAATCAACTTCAAGCTGTCTCTTAAGCTCGGGAATTACCTTGTTTCTTTTCTCTCTCAATAGAAGGGATACCCCTTCGAGCTTTTTCTCAAAGGATTTCAACTCGTCTTGCAAAGTCTCTATTCTTGATTCAAGATCTACCGTGGCACCAACTTTTTCTTGTAGGTCTTGCTTGATCGTCAAAAGTTCTTCAATTGTGGCGACCCCGTGTTTCTTGAACAGATCATGAAGCAACTGCAACTTTGAATTTACCTCTTCCATCAAGATGGGGTTGGCCTCGACTCCATCTTCAAGGGTTGAAAATCCTTCGGCCAAATCGTCAACCTCTATGAAAATGGATTGAATTCTCTCATTCAACTGGCCATAGCGCGAACCAAAACCCGAAAGTTTAGCGGAAACCTGTTTTAGTTCAGATAGGGCACTCAATACCCCCATCTGCTCATCGTTCAACAACCGATACCCTTTTGAAAGCTGCTCCATGATGGTCTCCACATTGCTCAACTGCTCATACTGATCCTCCAACTCTTCTAGAATTCCTGCTTTAAGCGGGGCTTTTTCAAGTTCATCCAAGAGAAAACTATTATAGTCCAGTTCTTTTATTGCATTTGACTGATATTCAATAAGTTGATTCAGTTTTCTTGATGTTTCGTTATAGGCCCGCAGCGAAACGGAACACTCTTTTAACAGGTCTTTATTGTTCGCCAAGGCATCGATCAGTCTTAATTGAAAGTCGTTTTCGGCCAATTGAAGGGTTTGGTGTTGCGAGTGTACATCGATCAACCGATCGCCCAGCCTCGAGAGAATATCCAATGTAACCGGAGTATCGTTGATAAAGGCCCTTGATTTTCCGCTACCGAGAATCTCGCGCCGAATGATCGTTCGGCCTTCATAGTCTAGATCGTTTTCCTCAAAAAACGGTTTTAGCACATAATTTTGAATATCGAACTCTGCCTCGACAATACACTTTTGTGATGTATCGCGCAAAGTGGAAAGATCGGCCCGGTTACCGAGCACCAAGGATAGCCCTCCCAAGAGAACGGATTTTCCCGCACCCGTCTCTCCGGTAATTACCGTAAAGCCTTTATCGAACCGAACATTCAGGTGGTCGATCAAGGCATAATTCTTAATGGAAAGGTTTGCAAGCACGAATAAAAATTAGTGCCGTAAAGATAATGAAGTAATGTAAAATCGGGTCAATATTTTATTTCGTTCCAAGTGGTGGAATATAAGGGAGCGACATTGTTCAGGGTTTCCTTGAGCTGCACGATATCCACCTTTGGGCCGTCGGAAAATATATTACGTATTTCATCCGATTTGGCATCAAAGAACGTGGAAATCAAAAATGCATTGGGCCTTCTCTTGATCATCGTTTCAAAAAGCCTCATCGTACCGGCCACAACTTGTTTTCCGGTACTGTTGTTGTCACCCAAGATATCGAGTCCCTTTCTGTGATAATTGTACATGGCGACCCGATATTCGCGATAGGTATTCGACATCAGATTGTCTATCAAATCGAATCGACTACGGTCATTATCAGCCGTATGGCTCCATCCAACGGCATTGTTTCCCTGAGCCTGGGTTACGATTTTCTGTGCGGTTCGAAAGTACTCTGTTCCTCCTTCCAAAGCAAAAGTATCGGCATCCAAGCCTAAAATCACATAAACATAATAGGCGATGACGCTCACTAAATTCGATTCATAAACATTTTCGTTAAAGACCAAAGGCTGGAATTCAATGTACTCAAAGCTCAGTTTGTTGTCCTTATAGTTGAAAACAGGCGATTCATATGAAGTATTATAAACAGGCCGCGAAGATTGTATCTGTAACGTTCCCCTAAAGCGGTTCGATTCAAATTCCGTAATCGTGATGAACATTTGTGCGTTGACCCGTTCGTTTTCCTTATAGACGCGATTGGTCCATTTATTCTTGTTGACAAGATCGTTCAATGAGCGCTCAAGGGTTTTGAAAATCTGTTGGTTGGTCTGCGAAACCTGGTCCGAATTAACAGTGACCACACAATTCAGCTCTTGGGCACTAAGGCCAAGTACGCATAGGAAGCAAAAAAGTGCTGAAAACAAGCTACGCATTGAGTCTTTCGAGAATTTCATTTAAAATGTCAAAGGCAACCGCCTCCTTGGTTTTTAAATCAAACGGTTTTATCTGCAAATTCTTGTCTATAAAGGTAATTTTATTGGTGTCGCCACCAAAACCGGCACCAGAGTCGTTCATTGAGTTCAAAACGATGGCATCGAGGTTCTTTCTTTTTAGCTTGCCCTTGGCATTTTCAATTTCATTTTCGGTCTCTAGGGCGAATCCGACCAAAAATTGTTTTTTCTTTATCTCTCCTAAGGATAATAAGATGTCCTTGTTCTTGACCAATTCAATGGAAAATCGGTCCTCCTTTTTCTTTATTTTCTGGCCCGCTACCTCTTTCGGACGGTAATCGGCCACGGCAGCGGCACATATTACAATGTCTGAATCATTAAAATGATCATGTGCGGCCTGAAACATTTCTTCCCCCGATATCACATTGATCAATGTGACGTCATCGTTTTCGATGGATAAATTTGAAGGCCCGGAAATCAATACGACCTTGGCACCAAGATTCGCTGAGACTTTGGCCAATTCGTATCCCATTTTACCCGAAGAGTGGTTTCCTATAAAGCGAACCGGGTCTATCGGCTCATACGTCGGTCCGGCGGTGATCATTACCTGCTTTCCCTTTAAAGGAAGTCCTTTTGAAAGATAATCCTGCAGAAAACTTACGATATCCTCGGGTTCGGCCATTCGCCCTTCGCCAATCAACCCGCTAGCCAGTTCACCGGAAGTAGCGGCAATCATGGTGTTTCCATAGGATTGCAATTTTTCGAATGAAACTTTGGTAGACTTGTGTTTGTACATGTCGAGATCCATCGCAGGGGCAAAAAATACGGGACATTTTGCAGAAAGATAAACGGCAAGTAAAAGGTTATCACAAGTACCATTGGCCATTTTAGAAAGTGTATTGGCGGTGGCCGGGGCAATGAGCATCAGATCCGCCCAAAGACCGAGTTCCACATGATTGTTCCAATCGATGCTGTTATCTTCCTCTTTTACAAAAGAGGTAAGCACAGGGTTCTTGGATAATGTGGCCAAGGTCAATGGCGAAACAAAAGAGCTGGCACTCTCTGTCAAGATTACCTTGACATTCGCACCAGCTTTTATCAGTAAACGAACGAGAAACGTTGTTTTATAGGCGGCAATCCCCCCGGTAATTCCTAAAAGGATGTTCTTTCCGCCCAACATAAATTCTAAGCGTCTTTCTCGGTATTCCTGTGGTAGATTTTATCGTTTAACCACTCTTCTACCGCCATTGCATGTGGTTTGGGCAATTTTTCGTAAAACTTTGAAACCTCGATTTGTTCTTTGTTCTCGAACACTTCTTCAAGACTGTCACTATAAGTCGCAAACTCTTCAAGTTTTTCCAAAAGTTCTTTTTTGATCTCGGAATTTATTTGCACCGCCCTTTTTGCGGTTATCGAAATCGCCTCGTAAATATTCTCGGTCTTTTGATCAAACTCGTTTCTATTTACCGTCACGGTAGAAACAGGTGCTTTTGAATTTTTTAGATCGTTCATTATTGTTGTGATTGTTTTTATTTTGATACTTCGGTATAACCTTGCGAATCGCGCTCTATTCTTTCAAGCCATTTATCGGCCTGCTTTCCATAAGCGGTTTCTGGATATTGTTTTTTTAGCTTCAAATAGGCGGTCTTTGCATGCTCCAGCCTTTCTTGTTTTAAGCGCTCAGAACTATTCAGGGCCAGTCTCGAAGCGGCTTCCAATTTGTAGAAAAGTGCCGCCTCTTGATAAATGGAACCTGGGTTGTCGGATACAAAATTGTCGAATGCCGTCACCGCGGGTGTCAAGAAGGTATAATCGAATTCACCTATCTTATTGAACTGTCTTGCTATCTCAAATGCTTTTTTCTCCTTCTTAATGGTCAACTCCTTTGCCATTAAATTCGCCTCTTCGAAAAACTCGGAATCCGGATAGGTATTGATAAAGGTTTGAAGTTTGGTCAACGCCTTATCGGTATCTGTTTGGTCCAATGAGTATTCGGGCGAAAGCTCATAGTAACTTGAAGCTCCATAGAAAGCGGCTTCGAGTACTTTTTCACTTTTAGGATACGACTTGATAAAACGCTCGAACTGATACCCTGCCATGTTATAGTCCTTTCGCTGAAAATAAGTTTCGGCCAAAAAAAACATCACCCGCTCACCCTGGGGTTTGCCTATGTATTTTGGAGCGATCTGTTCGAACAAACGATTCGAACGTTTAAAGTCTTCTTCTTCGTACAAACTTTGGGCAAGTTCATATTTCGCTTTAATATCTTCATTTTTGAGCACTTTCTGATATTCGCTGCAAGAGCCCAAAAACAGGATTAGGGATAAAAAAAGAAAGAGTGGCTTCATTTTAAAAAACATTTTGCAAAATTACGGATAATCAGCCGATTAAAAAAACAAAATCAATCCACTAAAATAAGTCTTAATGAATACAGAACAACGCTTTTGGCTAAGATTTAACGTTAGGCGCACTATCTCAATAAAAGTCAGTGAAAATGTGCCTTCGAACGGTTTAATTCTCGATTGGCCGGCACGGCCACTAAGAGTGTACTTTGACAAACGGTTTAACGAAAGTTTCGATTTTTTGTTTCAAATGCGCAGTGGCCTCGACCAAAGGTAGTCGAACCGTGGCCCGCGAAAGGCCGAGCAATTCAAATATCGCTTTTATACCTGCCGGGTTTCCTTCCTCAAAAATCAAGCTCATACCTTCTTTAATGTCGGATTGCAATTTTTGGGCGGCATCAACTTCACCGGCTAGACCCAAACGTATCATCGTACTTAGTTCTATCGGCAGTCCCTGCCCCAAAACTGAGATTACGCCAGAACCACCACTTAAAACCGTGGGCAATGCTGTGGAGTCATCTCCGGAAATTACATGGAAACTACTCGGTTTCCTTCCAATTATTTCGGCAATCTGATCCATATCGCCCGAAGCTTCCTTTATGGCCACGATATTGGCAAAATCATTGGCCAAACGCAAGGTGGTCTCCGGTGACATATTACTGCCGGTTCGACCAGGAACATTATACAAAATTATCGGTATCGGCGAAGCGGCGGAAATAGCCCTGAAGTGCTGGTAAATACCCTCTTGTGTAGGCTTGTTGTAGTAGGGACTAACCGACAATATGGCATTGAACGCGTCTAGATCCAATGTCTGCAATTCGTCTATAATGGCCATTGTATTATTACCCCCAACACCTAATACCAAGGGCAAACGACCTGCATTTGCGGCGATAACGGTATCGATGACCAATTGTTTTTCCGTTTTAGTAAGGGTGACCGATTCGCCGGTCGTACCCAAAACGACCAAATAATCAACGCTACCATCGATACAATATTCCACAATGCGTACGAGTGCATCGGTATCTACCGAAAAATCTTCTTTGAACGGGGTAATCAAAGCAACACCGGTACCCACAAGCTGTTCCATACCTTTAATTCTTTATTTCGTCAAGTACGTATAAATACTTTTTCAATTCAGACTTGAATGTTTTAAAATCGTTTATCGGAACGTTAAGGATCAAATCGTTATAATGCTGGTCAACATCTTTGAAACCAACCCTGAAGCGTGCCTTGGTCTGTATACTCATCAATTGGATCAACAAATTTTCCCCGGTATAATAATTTACCAACAAATCATATTCCCTACTTAAAAACTCAAGCGCATAACTGTTCTCTATGGCTCCGTTCCACCCAAGGTCCTTATCTGAAAAAACAGGGGTCGAATACGGTGAATTCTTATCGTAATAACTTTTATAGCCAATAATCTTGACGGCGTTGGGCCTCAGCGAATATTCTTCCTGAAACTGATAAAAAAGGTCGGTGTCTTCGAACTTGTCCATATCTACAATGCAACCAACGGATTTAATACCATGACTACGATCAACCGCCCCTATCGGTTTGCTAAGTTCCTGTTTTAAGAATTTAAGTCCAGATTTGTACTTTAACTTATCTTTTATTCCCTTAAACATGTATTTTTACGTTTATAAGCTCACTTACAAATGTAAAGAATATCCCTCTGCAATCTGCGGCTAAGATAAAAAGGAGATTGATTTTAAAAATGAAACATTTTGTTATAATCATAACATTTATTGGGTTGTGTTCCTGCAAACAAAGTCCATATGCCTTGACCGAAATCGAGGCCCATCAATTAAGTGTCGACAGTACCTTGGTCGCAAATGATTCGATCGAAGGTTTCATACTACCTTATCACAATCGAATCAATGAAGTCTTGGACAGCACCCTTGCTTACGCACCAACAATGATTACCAAAGATGATGGTAAGTACAATACAACGGCCGGCAATTTAATGGCCGATATTGTCTTTGAAGCGGCCAACCCCATTTACAAAGCAAGAACCGGTAATGAATTGGATTTTGTACTATTGAACCATGGTGGCATTCGTTCGATCATTTCGAAAGGAAAGGTTTCGGCCAGGACGGCTTTTGAGGTAATGCCTTTCGAAAACACGATCGTTGTTGTGGACCTAACCGGGAAATCGGTCGAAAAACTCGTAAAATATCTAATGAACTCAAAAAGGGCGCATCCGATTTCGGGTATTCAGGTCGTACTGAACAAAAGTGGTGCGCTGAAATCGTTCAAAATACAGGGCAAACCTTTGGATACGGAACGCACCTATCATATAGCGACTTCCAACTACCTTGTTACCGGCGGCGATAATATGGGTTTCTTTAAAGAAGCCGTCCGCATTACGGATACCGACTACTTGATACGAAATGCCATGATCGATCATTTTAAAAAGGTTGATACGATCGCGCCCAAGATTGACGACCGTTTCTATAAACTCGGCATATAAATGGATAGAAGGACTTTTTTAGATCGCACCTCGACAGCTTCCTTATTTATCGGTTTGGGAGGATTATCAGTTGCTTCCTGTAATCAGGAAACTGTCAAAAAAATCACGATTCTGCACACGAACGACGTGCACAGCCATATCGACCCCTTCCCCAAGGACCACTCACAATTCGCCAACCTAGGTGGACTGGCACGCAGGGCCAGTTTGGTAGAAAGTATACGCCAAGAAAATCCGAATACCTTGCTTTTCGATGCCGGGGATATTTTTCAAGGTACACCCTATTTTAATTTTTATGGCGGCGAGCTCGAGTTCAAGTTAATGAGCAAACTTAAATACGATGCGGCCACCATCGGAAACCATGATTTTGACAACGGGGTTGAAGGATTGGCGGCGCAATTACCGCATGCCAAATTCAAATTGCTCTCTGCCAACTACGATTTCACCAATACCTTGATGGCAGGACATGTAAAACCATGGGAAACCTATTTCGCAGATGGTATTAAAGTGGGAGTTTACGGGCTAGGCATTCAGTTAAAAGGCTTGGTATCGGAGTCTCTTTTCAAAGAAACCAAATATGTTCATCCCTACCCCGTAGCGCAGGATATGGAGCGCATTTTAAAAACCGAAGAAAAATGTGACCTCATCATCTGTCTTTCGCATATCGGCTACGAATACAAAAACGAAGATAGGCCCAGCGACATTAAATTGGCGACCAAGACGAAATATACCGACCTGATCATCGGTGGCCATACCCATACTTTTTTGGAAAGGCCGACCGTGGTAAAAAATCAGATCGGAAATGATGTACTCGTCAACCAAGTTGGCTGTTTTGGAATTAATTTAGGCCGGGTCGATTTTTATTTCGATGCAGCAAAGAACATATCCGCTAACGGAACCCGAATAATAGTTTAAAACAAACCCGTATTATGAAAACCAAAGCATTACTCGCAATCATTACCGCAACCTGTTTTTTTAGCTTCGCACAGCACCAGAATGCAAATCGACAGTACTATCAGCTCAAAGTGTATTCATTCGATACCGATGAGCAAATGAAAAGAACCGATGCCTTTTTAAAAGATGCCTTTATGCCCGCACTCAAGAAATTGGACATTGGCCCGATCGGCGTTTTTAAACCCAGGGCTACCGATTCGGTCACCCCTAAAAAAACCTATGTTCTGATTCCCTTCAACTCATTGGTGCAATTCGGTCTTTACGAAGATGCCATCATGGACGACGAAAAGTTTCAAAAGGATGGAAGTGCTTATCTGACTGCAGCCCACGATAAGGCGCCCTACAACCGAATTCAATCCATACTGATGCGGGCATTTGTAGAAATGCCGATCATGGAACCTTCGAAACTCGACGGGCCTCGAAAAGACCGTATTTATGAGCTAAGGAGTTACGAAGGGGCCACTGAGGACCTCTATCGTAAAAAAGTGGATATGTTCAATGCCGGTGGGGAAGTAAAACTGTTCGATCGGTTGGGTTTCAATGCGGTTTTTTATGCCGAAGTATTGTCCGGAAGTCGAATGCCCAATTTGATGTACATGACGACCCACGAAAACCAAGAAATACGAGATACCAATTGGAAAAATTTCGTAGACTCGCCAGAATGGGGCAAATTGAAGGTAATGCCCAAATACCAGAATACCGTTTCGCGCAACGAACAGACCTTTCTTTACCCTACCGAGTATTCCGATTATTGATATAGAACAAATTCGACCAACGTTTGAAGTTCTTGTTCCAAAGTAATTTTCGGAAAAGGCCTTCCGGCCCTGCGGTACCAATAGCCGGCGTTCCATTCATCGCCTTCCTTTCGGTGCAGATAGGCATGGATCCAACTGCCGAGAGTACTTTGCATTTCTTGGGCAATATCATGTGAGGCTTCCCAATCGCCTTTGGCTTCATGCCATAGGGCTTTTAGGCCTTCGGGCCAGTTATTGGAAGGGTTTTGCTCGGATAACGAATCTTGAAACTCGGAATAATTCTCGGGCAGCTCCATAAATCAAGGTCTTAAATGAAATGATTTTGGCTGTACAAAAGCACGGATGCCCTGGGACGAAAGTGTCGACCCCAAACCGGAATTTTTTCTGCCCGACCACGGTACATTAGGGCTTACACGGTCGCAGCAATTCCAGTACGCCGTACCGACATTCAATTCGCTCAACAACCTTAACGCCCGCTGTTCGTCATTTGAGAATACGGCGGCCGTCAACCCATAATCAGTATCGGCCATCAATTGCAAGGCTTCCTCATCCGAAGCAACCTTTTGGATTCCAATGATCGGTCCGAAAGATTCCGCTTTCATGACTTCCATTTCATGCGTGCAATCGCATAATACCGTAGGTTCAAAATAATATCCTTTGCCGTCCATTTCCTTTCCTCCTACCAATAGCGTTGCCCCCTTACCCCTTGCATCGGCGACTTGTTCCCTTAAAACCTGAATTTGTTGTTTCCGGGTCAACGGTCCTATAAAAGTCCCCAAATCCATCGGGTTTCCGATTTTATACGATTTCACTTCCTTGACAAAAGCATCGACAAATTTGTCATAAATTTTATCCGAAACATAAATACGTTCCACGGCACAACAACTTTGTCCATTGTTATAAAAAGCACCTTCCGCCGCATTCATGGCGGCCTGTTCTACGTCGGCTACGTCTTCCATAACGTAAAGCGGGTCTTTACCGCCCAGTTCAAGTTGCACCGGAACCAATTTGTGTGCCACCGTCTTGGCAATATGCAAACCTGTGGCATGGGATCCCGTAAAGAAATAACCGTCCAAATCGGCTTCAAGGATCTGCTGGCCCAAACTTCCATCGCCGACAACACATTGAAATACATTTTCCGGAATTCCAGCTTGCCATAAATATTTTTCGAACTGCTTTCCCGTCAAGGAAGCAAATTCGGAAGGTTTGTATACAACTGAATTTCCTGCCATCAAAGCATACAGAAACACATTGTACCCAACATTGTACGGAAAGTTCCAGGCCGAAATATTGGCAATTACGCCCAATGGTTCGTAAACAATCTTTTCATGGGTACTTCCCGAATCGACCAAGGTTTCGGAGGCCAGCCATTTTTCCGCATTTTGTCGTAAATGTTCGATCCGATTTTGGGCACCCTTGATCTCATTGAGTGATTGCTGCAACGGTTTACCCGTCTCTGAAGTCATAATTTCGGCAAATTCGTTTACGTTTTCTTGAATCAGTTCCCCAAACCGAACGATGCATCCAAGACGCTCTTGTACAGGTTTAAGGCCCCATGGGCGTTGGCCTTTACGCAACGATTCCATGACTTTGGACAATTCGTCCTTTGATGTTTCCTTTAATTCTGCTATGACTTCCTCGGTAGCCGGACTTATTATTTGCATCTGTTCTTTTTAACTGTTTTAATGGTCAAGGAAATATTATACAAACATAATCGGTTGCTTTGATAAATCGGTTAACGGACGCTTCATAATCTGCTTATTTTTTTCACTAAACAAAATTTCCGCTAAACTAATATCGTGCTTCGGATGCGCTTCGACATAAATTGCGCCTCGACAGGCTCGGCGTGACAATACATTCTTCATTTGCTATTATCATTACTTGAATTCTAGTGCATCGGACCTTCAACATGACGCTAGAGTTTCGGTTCGTTGTACGGCCAGATCAACAGAACAATGTCAGTCCGAACCTGTCGAGGACCTTTTTCTATTTCCCGGGCGACCATATTCCGTATAGTTCTTTGAAAACTCGATAAGGTCATTCCAATTTTCGTTAATCAGGGCCTCTTTCTTTTTATGGGACCATCCTTTTATCTGTTTTTAAATCTTTATCGCTTCTGATGGATTGGTACACTGAAGATGCCATTTTAAAATCACCGGTCTTCTCGAATAGGTATAACTATCTTTTCTATGACCCGATTTGTGTTGTGCCAACCTTCTTTCCAGGCCATTGGTCATTCCTGTGTAAAAGGTGCCATCGGAACAAAAAAGGATGTAGACGAAGTAGAATTTCATCATTTAAATATAAAAAATGTACTGCTAATGCGCCTCGACATGAATTGCGCTTCGACAAGCTCAGCGTGACAGCATAGTTTCGATTTGTCAAACGGCCAAATCAATGGAATAATGTCAGTCCGAGCCTGTCGAGGACCTTTTCGTATTTCATTGGCGATGCGCTTCGACAAGCTCAGCGTGACAATATCATTTCGATTTACAATGTTTCAAAAAAGCTTCATAAAGTCTATCGGCATCGATGACTTCGGTACCCAAAGTAGGTGAAAATTCGGGGTGCCATTGTACGCCCATCACCTTGCCGTCAGGCTCCTTTGAGTACCCGAAAGCTTCGATGATCCCATCGGGTGCATTTGCATAGACCTCCAAATCATTGCCTAGATCTTTGACCGCTTGATGATGTACAGTATTCACATAGGGATTTATTTCTTCCGAATACAAATGTGCCAAAAAAGTGCCTTTGACAAATGTTATGGGGTGCTTGATGGTATCGTACAACTCCGCCGAACGATGCTCATCGGCAACCGGATTTTGTGTGGCCGTATCTTGATACAAAGTGCCGCCAAAATATACGTTCATCAATTGCAATCCGCGACAAATGCCCAGTACCGGTTTTGAGTTTTTAATGGCGAAATCCAAAATTTTCATTTCGTACCGATCTCGGTACACATCGCCTTTCCATCTTCCTATGGGTTGCTCTCCATAGGTTTCGGGGGCCAAATCGACCCCGCCCTGAAAAACGAACCCATCCATTTCGGAAAGAATATCGACCAGTAATTCGTCTTTTACATCTGGAATCAATACGGGCAACACTCCTTTTTTGGTCAAGTAATTTGCCATATCGCTCTCGATATAGGTCAACGATTTCGGGCCGAAGACGATCCGCTCTTTATCTGGATATAAAAAGCAAGCGGAAATTCCGATTTTGATCATAGGGCTTTTTCATAAAGATTTTTAAAGTCGGCTCTTGTAACCGGTTTCGGATTATTGGGATGGCAAAAATCGGCTTCGGCCAGTTCTGAAAGTTCTTCAATATGCTTGGCTTCCACACCGATTGCGGAAAGTTTGGTCGGTAGCCCAAGCCGGTCGTTCATTTCAAAAAGGTGGTCCACTACCCTATTGCCGTTATTTTTTGACAGTCCGAAAGCATCGGCCATTTTATCGAATCGGGCCTCAAAGCCTTCGTAATTGAATTGCATGCCATAGGGCAGGTTGACCGCATTGGCCAATCCGTGGTGGGTATCCAACAAACTCGACAACGGATGCGCCAAACTGTGCACCACGCCCAATCCCTTTTGAAAGGCAACGGCCCCCATCAGCGAAGCCAGCAACATTTTTGCCCGCGATTCCACATCGGGGCGGTGCGTGGCAGTCTCCAGGGAATTGGCGATCAAAGCAATTCCCTCTAAAGCGATTCCATCGCACATAGGATGAAAATTCTTGGCCAAATAGGCTTCCATATTGTGTGTCAAGGCATCCATTCCAGTGGCCGCGGTAATAAAAGGAGGCAATTCCATGGTCAATAAAGGATCGGCGAACACCATTCTCGCCATCAATTTCGGACTGAAAAGTATGCGTTTCTTCTTTGACTCATCCTCGGAAATTATGGCGCTTCGACCAACCTCGCTCCCCGTTCCCGCTGTTGTGGGGATTGTCACAAAATGGGGAACGTCTTCGGTGACATATTTATCGCCCCCGATCAGATCGTCGTAATCGAACAGATCCCTTTTGTGATTGACGCGAAGAACGATGGCGCGGGCCACGTCAAGGGCCACCCCGCCACCGATGCCTATGATACAATCGCGACCCGTTTCGTGAAAGGCGTCCCCGCCCTTTAATACATCGGACTTTATAGGGTTTTTGTGCATTTCGCTAAAGACCTCAACGCTGAATCCTTTTTGTTGTAAATCGTTCTTTATTTCCTTAAAAAAAGACAACTCGGCCACCGTGCCGTCGGTAACCAAAAGCGGTCTAGAAAGTTTGTTGGCCTTTAAATAATCGGTCAGCTCCTTACTCGCTCCTGCCCCAAATCGAATCGGGCAAGGGAAATTGAAACCGTGAATTTTAGATACGTCCATTCAAATTTATCTTCTAATAATATTTAATAATACCTTTTGTATTGCGCTTCGACAAGCTCAGCATGACCTTTCAGTTTTCATTTGTTATTTTTACAACTTGAATTAAAGCGCTTCGTACTTTCAACAACGCCGGAGTTTCTGTGCGTTGCGCAACTTACTAAACGGAACAATTTTAGTGCGAGCCCGTCGAGGACCTTTTCACAATGTGCGCTTCCGACAAGCCCAGCATGACAATGCGTTTAAATAATTTCAAAATAGCGTTTCGTCTCCCAATCCGTCACTTCCGTTGAAAATCGTTTCCACTCCCACTCCCTTGTTTTTGTATAATGATCGACAAACTCGATACCGAAAAGTTGCTTGGCGATTTTAGAATTTTTCATCTTTTGGGAAGCTTCCCACAGATTCGAAGGCAATATTCCTTTTTTGACTTCATAACCATTGGCCTTGGTCTCGGCAACATCCAACTTCAATTTGTTCTTGATGCCGTAAAGTCCACTCGCCAGACAGGCCGCCATTGCCAAATACGGATTCACATCAGATCCCACAACGCGATGTTCGATCCGGGTCGATTTTTTTCCGGGTGCCAATACGCGTAGCGAACACGTTCTATTATCATGGCCCCAGGTCTGGTTTATCGGTGCCCAGGCGCCGACTACAAGTCTTTTATAACTATTCACGGTCGGCGCGAACATTGGTAATATCTCGGGCAGACATTTCAATTGCCCGGCCAAAAAGTGTTTCATGGCCTCGCTCATATGGTCTTCCGAACTGTCATCATAAAAAAGGTTTTCTTTCTTTTTTGGATCCCAAAGACTTTGATGTATGTGTCCGCCACAACCCGGAAGCACACTCTTCTGTTTGGCCATAAAACTGGCGATGATACCGTGGCGATAGGCAATTTCCTTAACGGCCGTTTTAAAGAGAACGGCGCGGTCAGCGGCTTCGAGAATACCGCTGTACTGAATGGCGGCTTCGGTAACCCCCGGTCCCGTTTCGGTATGCAGGCCCTCCAAGGGCACATCAAAAGCTTGCAACAAATTGAAGAGGTCATTGAAATATTCAGCGTTCTCCGACATCCTCAAAATCGAGTAGCCGAACATTCCGGGTGTCAAAGGTTGTGGGTCTAGATAATTCTTTTCCTTTAAAGAATCGGAAGTCTCACGGTAATTGAACCATTCGAATTCTTGTGAGAACATCGGGGCAAATCCCATCTGTTCGGCCTCCGCAATGATTTTTTTAAGTAAACTTCGCGGGCATACGGCCAGATCGTCGGACTTGTCACTGCCAAAATCCACCAGAAAAAAAGGCACGTTATCATCCCAGGGAACGGTTCGAAATGTATTCAAATCGATTCGCGCCTCAAAATCATCATAGCCAGTATGCCAACCCGTTACCTTTACATTATTCGTATAGGAAACATCGGCCATATCCCATCCGAAGACCACTGAGCAAAATCCAAATCCGTTCTCCAAGGCCGATAGCAACTTGTCGCGATGCATGAACTTACCGCGCAACACACCATCGATATCGACAATGGCGACCTTTACTTTCGAATGTTTGCTTTCCTTTACCTTTTTGATGATCTCGTTCTTATCCATACCGAAAGTTACTGCATTTTTTTATTTAAAAACAGGAGGAAATACAAATAGGAAAGCGCCACGATACCAAAGAATATGGCCGCCAACATCGGATTGTAATACGCCATCGCGATAAGGGCGATAGAAGCGATGATCAATGCCGTCATCGGAAATACCGGAAACATCGGCACTTTAAAAGGTCGCTCCATCGCGGGTTCTTTCTTTCGCAAGGCGAAGAAAGAGAACATCGAAACAATGTACAAGGCCAATGCCCCGAAACACGCGATGGTTATAATCTCACCGGTAGCCCCCGTGAACATGGCAACTATACCTATCAAGGTATTGAAGATCAATGCATTCGTAGGCGTTCTGAACTTGGGCTGTACCTTTCCCAAATAATTGGGGGCATAACCCCTTCGACCAAACTCGAAAGTGGCCCGACCACCGGCAAGAATGATTCCGTGAAATGAAGCTATCAAGCCTAAAAGTCCGATGCCGACCAATAATTTATATAAAAAATGTCCGCTATCGACCACTTGAGACAATGCCAAAGGTAACGGCGAATCGGAAGCCACATCACTACCTTCGGGGTAAACGACCGCTTCCCAGCCTGCAACCCCTACGGCAGCTGTGAATGTCAAAATGCATAAAATGACCAAGGTCACAATGGCCGATCCGAAACCGATCAAAATACTTCGTTGCGGATCAATGGCTTCCTCGGCGACATTCGCCACCCCTTCTATGGCCAAAAAGAACCAAATGGCAAAAGGAATCGCCGCAAATACCCCCTGAAAACCATTCGGTAAAGGGTTCATCTCTAAATTCGACATTTCGAATTCGGGCAAAGTGACCCCGGCAAAAATCAAGAGTTCGATGACCGCCAAAACAGTAACGACCAATTCAAAAGAGGCCGCAAGTTTGACCCCGAGAATGTTTATCACCGTGAAGATCAAATAGGCCCCGATGGCAAAAACCATCAAATCGATTGCCGGGTATACGAGGTTCAGATAGGCCCCGATGGCCGCGGCTATGGCCGGCGGGGCAAAAATGAACTCAATGTTCTGGGCGATTCCAGCGACAAAGCCCAAATGTTTGCCCAGCCCCCTATTGGCATATTCAAAGGCACCTCCCGCTTTCGGAATGGCACAGGCCATCTCGGTATAGCTAAAGGTAAAAGTGACATACATGACAATGATAAAGACGGTCGCGATGGCCAAACCATAGGTGCCACCCTCGGCCAGGCCAAGGTTCCAACCGAAATACATACCCGAAATCACGTACCCCACACCGAGGCCCCATAGCATTAAAGGACTTAAAGCTTTTTTTAATCCGATTTCGCTCATGGGCTTTGGTTTTTGGTCGGTCGAGTTAATTTAGATTGATTTCTTCTTTCAAAAATAGGGGAAATTAGTTTTGTAATCTTAGCGTCAAATGGGAATTTAGCCATATTAAGAGTTGTATTATATGGTTTTACCTTCTCACCGACCGAATACATATAATTGCTTAGTTTTATTGTGCCCGTAGAGTATCTATCACTATAACTACTTTAGCTCTCGTTAAAAATAACCAATGATAAAATTCTTTAGGAAAATTCGTCAAAAACTACTGACCGAAAATAAGCTGGGGCAATATCTTGCATACGCCCTCGGAGAAATTGTTTTGGTCGTTATTGGAATTCTTATTGCACTTGCCATCAACAATAGCCAACAGAAAAAGACCTTGGCAAAAAAGGAGCAAACTTATTTAAAGGGATTAAAAAATGAATTTGAGATCAGCAGAGTAAAATTGACCAGATTGGTCGAAGTAAACAAAAGAAACTACTTGGGAGCGAAACAGATATTGGACTACACAGCGGATCAAAATCAATTACCGACCGAAGCAATATTTTCGAACCTGCTTTTCAAATCTTTCTCCTATGATATCGCCTTTAACCCGAACAACTCTCTTTTGAACGAAATGATAAACTCCGGAAGCCTAAAGGACATATCAAATACAGAATTAAGAATACAATTGACCAATTGGATTTCCACACTCGACGATATCTCAGGACAGGAAGAAGATCTTGACAATCAAAGGAAAAAAGTACTCGACATGTTCAGGAGCGATGAAAATAGTATACGCACCATATTTGAGCACGCAAACCCCGACCAGCAAATCAGTTTTCCGAAAAGGGAAGATGGCATAAGCAATTTGAAATTATTGCGTTCGGTGGCATTTGAGAATAATATATTCATGTTTTATCTAACAAGCTACTCCACCGAAACATCACATTATAATCCATTGATGGACGATTTAAATGTGATTTTGGAATTGATCGAAACGGAAATAGAAGAATAACACATGACGGTTTCGATATAAATTAATACTGAATGCTATCGCCAAAAACAAAAAGAAACATTGCCAGAATAATTCCCTTTGGCATAATCTGGCTTCTTGTAGGCTGGTTCGTTTTGTTTATTCAAGAGGCCGCCATTGAAAACCAAAGCGTCATTACTTCTGGCGTAATCGCGCTTACGATCGAGGTATTTGTCTTCGCGAGCATAGCGGTATTTTTCGTTGGTCTCTTGGTCGGCAGCATTGAAGTGCTTTGGTTGGAAAGTCTTTTTGGCCAAAAAAGCCTTTCGAAAAAAATTCTCTATAAAACTGGTTTTTACACCGTTTTTATGCTTATTGTCATTGGTATCACCTACCCCATAGCGGCAGGTCTTGAAATGAGCGTGTCTCCTTTCGACAAAAGCGTTTGGCAAAGATTTTCAGATTATCTATCGACCCTCGATTTTTTAAGTACATTGGCTTCAATGTGCTTCAGCCTTTTTCTATGCTTTTTTTTCGCCGGAATCAGCGATAATCTTGGGCACGGAGTACTCATGAATTTCTTCACCGGAAAATACCACAGACCGACCGAGGAAGACCGGATATTCCTGTTCTGCGATATGAAACACTCCACTACTATTGCCGAACGCTTGGGCCATGTCAAATATTTTGAATTATTGCGGAAGTACTATTCCGACTTCTCAGATTCAATAATTCGTCATTCAGGGGAAATATATCAATATATTGGGGATGAAATTGTAATTTCTTGGAAATCGGAAGACGGAATCAAAAACAACAATTGTATCAGCTGCTTTTATGCCATGAAGGAAGACCTCAAAAAAAATGCGGACCGATACCGGTCAAATTACGGTGTGGCGCCGACTTTTAAAGCCGGACTACATTTAGGCAAGGTAACGACAGGTGAAATAGGTGCCCTCAAAAAAGAGATTATTTTTACAGGCGATGTCTTGAACACCACAGCACGTATTCAAGGGCTTTGTAACCAATTAAATGTAGACATTTTGGTTTCGGAAGATTTGGTAAAGGTATTGCCCCCTACTAACCCGTTCAAGGTTGTTTCAATGGGAACAACAGAATTGAAAGGCAAAGAGCAAAAAATGGAATTGTTCACCACCGAACTTTAGTTTTTTTAATACAAGAAACAGAACGCTATAGCATTGCACTTGTCGGATATTACAAGAAGTCTCCCCTTCGGAAATCAAAGATTAAATCATTAGGTTGCAAATCACTTTTTTCGCAACCAAACGTCAGGATCCAAATAAAACATCTTTTTCCAACCCTGAACGGCTACGGTATCCCTTAGATGAAAATAAGGAAACGGCGTCGTAATCGCATAATGCAAATGGGGCGGTTTGCCCTTGGCGTTCCCGGTATCGCCGACCGCACCCAAAACGGAGCCTCTTTTTAAAGGTTTAAACGGAAACGTCTTAATTTCATCCAAATGGGCATAATAATGGAATCGCCATTTGGGGCCAAGCACCATTACGGACTTCCCGCCTTTTCCGCCTTCATGGGTGTAAACTACGATACCGTGGGTAGAAGCTATGACATCGGTGCCCCTTTCCGCAAAAATATCGATGCCTTTATGCGTTATCGAGTTTCCCCACGGGTAGGCCCAAAACGAGTCATCGGCCCAGCTTTCGGTCGTGGCGCCCTTTACGGGTATTATCATGTTCTGGGGCAATAAAAATCCAACAGCAATAATTACAAAGGGCATCCAAAACCATTTGCGCATGCGACGATCCCGTACAAGCAGTGCGATGGTCGATAAGAGCACGAACCAAAATCTATTTGTGGTGTTGGTAATCATAATTCGTGGTAGTTCGTTCTTGGTTGATAGATTGTCCCAAACTGTCAACTAAAAACTATCAACGAAATTCATAGCATCCCTAAAAAATCATCTTCTGAAATAATCGGCACACCGAGGTTTTCGGCTTTTGTCTTTTTGCTCGGCCCCATGTTGTCGCCCGCGATCACATACGAAGTTTTTGACGAAATTGACGAGGAAACTTTGCCCCCATTGTCCTCGATCAATTTTTTTAATTCATTGCGCCCAAGTTTTTCAAAAACTCCCGAAACCACAAAAGATTTGCCTTTCAAAGTATCGGTCTGATTCTGCAACTGTGCTTCGGAAAGCGAAAATTGCAATCCGTATGATTTCAATCGGTTGACGATTTCAACATTTTCGGGGTTGTCGAAAAAAGCGACCACACTTTGCGCAATGCGCTCGCCGATTTCATCAACGGCGACCAAGTCGAGCATATTGGCCATCATCAGCGCATCGATATTCTTGTAGGCCTTGGCCAATTTTTTTGCCACCGTTTCACCGACATACCGTATGCCCAGCGCGAACAATACCCGTTCAAAGGGAATGCTCTTCGAGGCCTCTACTCCGGCCACCAAGTTTTCCGCCGATTTTTCGGCCATGCGCTCCAAAGGCATGACCTGCTCTTTGGTCAAAATGTATAGGTCGGCATAATTCTTAATCAGACCTTCCTTAAAGAGTAGTTCAACGGTTTCACTGCCCAGACCTTCGATATCCATCGCCTTTCGTGAAATGAAGTGCTGTATCCGTCCCGTAATTTGTGGCGGGCAGCCCATGTCGTTCGGACAAAAGTGTTGTGCCTCGCCTTCTTGACGGACCAATTCAGTGCCACATTCCGGACAGTTCGAAATATAAATAGTCGAATTGGAATCGGTGCTGCGCTTTGTAAAATCGACCCCGATTATTTTAGGAATGATTTCGCCCCCTTTTTCCACAAAAACGGTGTCGCCCTCGCGGATATCCAACTTGGCAATCTGGTCGGCGTTGTGCAATGAGGCCCTTTTGACCGTAGTACCGGCCAACAATACGGGCCGTAAATTGGCGACGGGGGTGATGGCCCCTGTTCGCCCCACTTGGTACGAGATTTCGTTCAAAACCGTGGAAACCTGTTCGGCCTTGAACTTATAGGCCAATGCCCATCGCGGGGCTTTTGCCGTATAGCCCAATTCTTCTTGCTGTTGCAGGTTATTCACCTTGACCACCACACCGTCGGTTTCATAGGGGAGTTCGTGTCGTTCGGTGTCCCATTGTTCGACAAAGGCCAAAACCTCATGGGTCGATTTGCACAACCTGGCGACCGAAGGAACCTTAAATCCCCACTCACGGGCCTTTTCCAGCATTTGCCACTGCGATTCAATGCCCAAATCATTACCCGTTACTTGATAAAGAAGACATTCCAAGGGACGTTGGGCGACCAGGGCACTGTCTTGTAATTTTAAACTTCCCGATGCGGTATTGCGCGGATTCATATAGGGTTCTTCCCCGTTCTCGATACGTTCTTGGTTCATTTTCGCAAACCCTTCGAAAGGCAATACAATCTCGCCACGGATATCGAATTTAGCAGGATAATCGCCTTTCAATCGTAGGGGAACCGAACGGATCGTCTTTATATTGGTGGTCACATCGTCTCCCTGAAAACCGTCTCCCCGGGTTACGGCACGTACAAGGCTACCATCTTCATAGGTCAGGCTGATACTTGCCCCGTCATACTTCAGTTCACAGGTAAATTCGACTTCAACGTCTCCCAGAATCCGCTGAACGCGTTTTTCCCAATCTTCGAGGTCTTCCTTCGAATAAGAGTTGTCCAAAGAATGCATGCGATGCGCATGTACTACGGTTTCGAAATTTTTGGTCACTGCGCCCCCGACCCTTAAGGTCGGCGATGAAGCATCGTAAAACTCAGGGTGCTTTTCTTCCAAGGCCTGAAGTTCCTTTAATTTCATATCGAATTCATAATCCGATATTGTGGGTTTGTCAAGTACGTAGTAATTGTAATTGTGTTCCCGCAATACTTCGCGCAGCGATGCTATTTTTTGTTTTGCTTCCATGCATGTCATTCCTGGCAGGCAGGAATCCGTTTAAGAGTTATTTTTTAATGTCTTTGCTCAATCGAGGGATTCCTCGTTTTGTTGCACTCCACTTCGGAATGACAAAAGACCCTGTTTTACTATTTATACACAATAGGAATCCTATTTTCAGACCTGTTCCTTTTTAATCCATTTGGGCAAGGGAAGCGGTTTGTAATCTTCCATTTTTTGCAGCAGTCCCTCAACTTCGTCATCGACCAAGATCATCTTGTAGTTTTCCTTCTTCAAAAAACCTTGGGCGACCATTTTTTGCAACATTTTCAATAGGTCATCATAAAAACCGTTGGTGTTCAAAATGCCGATCGGTTTTTGATGCAGACCGAGCTGTGCCCAAGTAATCATTTCAAAAAATTCTTCCAACGTTCCGTATCCGCCGGGCAGCGTGATTATACCATCTGACAATTCGTGCATCTTCAGCTTTCGCTCGTGCATATTTTTGGTAATGATCAATTCGGTGAGTCCGTCATGGTAGACTTCGCGCAACATTAAAAAATCTGGTATGACCCCGATTACCTTCCCATCCGCATCGAGTACGGACTGCGCAACCTTGCCCATAACCCCGATCTTCGCAGCACCATAGACGAGAACAATCTTTCTTTCGGCCAGCACCTTGCCCAATTCTGAAGCCCCTCGCAGAATGGCAGGATCGTTGCCTTCGCTACTTCCACAAAATACTACGATGTTCGCTAACTTTTTCATACTTGTCATTCGTGTGCGGAGGGATCCTTCATGCCCTTTACCCCCCTTGCTAAAAGGATGTACTTGCTTTCAACATTCTATTATTTCCAAAAAGATCTTTTCGCAGTTCAATATCCTGAAAATTTTTCGCTTCTAAAAGTGCCTGCGAATCTTCCGCCAAATATTGATTGATCTCCAGATAAAGCTTCCCATTTCCTTTAAGGTTTGCTTTGGCAAAGTCGGCAATTTTCGTATAAAATCGCAACGGGTCCTCATCGGGAACGAACAGTGCCAGTTCGGGCTCATGGCACAATACGTTTTCCGACATTTCCTTTTTATCCAACTCCCTGACATAAGGTGGGTTAGATACGACAACATCAAGTTCTATCTCAAATTCAACATTGAAGTTCAAAATATCAGCTTTGATAAATTCGATTTCAATCCCGTTCTTTTCCGCATTCTTTTTCGCGAGCTCCAGGGCCTTTTGCGAAAC
This sequence comes from Flavobacteriaceae bacterium NBU2977, assembly GCA_019931105.1. Lineage (GTDB taxonomy): Bacteria > Bacteroidota > Bacteroidia > Flavobacteriales > Flavobacteriaceae > Meishania > Meishania litoralis. The sequence continues at coordinate 658,403 of JAIOUW010000002.1, forward strand.
GTCCAGGGCCACGACTTTTGCCCCCGGAAGGTTCTTTGCCAAAGCAATGGCGATGCACCCACTACCGGTGCCGATGTCCAAAATTCTTAGGTCTCGACCGCGGTCGATCCGACAGTCCTCAATGATCCACCTTACAAGATCTTCCGTTTCCGGCCTAGGTATGAGTACATTTTCATTTACCCGCAATTCTAAATCCATGAATACGGTTTTCCCGATTATATATTGAACCGGGCGATGTAACTTTAATTGGGCAAGCGCTTCGAACAAAGGTTGTTCCTGTTCTTTCGAAACAATCAAATCAGGGCGCAGCGCCAAAACAAAACGCTCCAACTTCAGGTAGTGCTCGATCAAGAGGTAGAAAAAACTATCGACTTCACCTTGCGGGTAAATCGTATTCAATTCGCGATGGAAAATGTTTTTTATCTCCCTTAACAGCATCTTTGCGTATTATAAAATCCGTGCGGTTTAAAGTCCTATTTTTGCGAGGTGAATATACACACAAAATATATTCGGCGTTGCATTCAATTGGGCAAAAACGGTATCGGCACGACTTGGCCGAACCCAACGGTCGGCGCCGTAGTCGTTCATAACGAGCGTATTATTGGTGAGGGCTTTACCAGTGCCTATGGCGGGCCACATGCCGAGGTCAACGCCATTAATTCCGTAACAGACAGGTCATTACTTTCGAAAGCGACCTTGTATGTAAGTTTAGAGCCCTGTTCCCATTTTGGAAAAACGCCGCCCTGCGCCGATCTGATCATCGAACACCATATTCCCAGAGTGGTTATCGGGATCAAGGACCCGCACGAAAAAGTGGCCGGTAAAGGCATTCAGAGATTGAAGGATGCCGGTTGTGAGGTGCAGGTCGGAATTTTGGAGGATGAATGTCGCAAGCACCACAAACGGTTCTTGACCTTTCATGAAAAGAAGCGACCCTTCATTATTTTGAAATGGGCCGTATCTGCCGATGGATTTATCGCCCCGGATAAAAGTTTAAGGAAAGACAACCCTGAGCCCCATTGGATCACCAATTCGAAATCAAGGCAATTGGTGCACAAATGGCGAAGCGAAGAACAGGCCATTTTGGTAGGAACGCATACCGTAATGGAAGACAATCCGAAGTTAAATGTTCGCGAGTGGGAAGGAAAATCCCCAATACGTATCGTTCTTGACAGAGACGGAAAAATTCCGAAGGAAGCCCATGTACTTGACGGAAGCATCACTACATTGGTATTGACCGCTAAAAAAGATATGGGAAATTCACAAAACATCGAGTATATCGAAATTGATTTTGGGAAGGGCATTGCCCCCCAAATCAATGAGGTGCTTTTCAAAAAAAACATTGTTAGCCTGATCGTAGAAGGTGGCGCAAAGACCCTACAGACTTTTATCGATGCGAACCTTTGGGATGAAGCCCGCGTTTTTAGAAGTATGACAAACTTTAAAAAAGGACTGAAAGCACCGATTTTTTCGGGAAAACTTGTTGGCGAACAAAAAATATTGAACGACACCCTAACCACATACCGAAATGATCAATAACATCATCTTTGACTTTGGTGACATTTTCATCAATCTTGACAAGCAAATCATTTTCCGAGAAGCAGAAAAATTTGGAGGCGCATTGCACCTGACCCCTGAAATACAGAAGATTCTTGATGATTTTGAAATTGGGGAAATTTCTCCCGACATGTTCATTTCGGCACTGCAAGAAGTCTATCCCAAGGCAACAACGCGGCAAATCGAAAATATATGGAACGGTATGTTATTGGATTTTCCCGATTATCGATTGGATTTCATTACCGATCTGGCCAAGGAAAACAAATACCGTTTGTTTTTGCTAAGCAATACGAATGCGCTACATATTCCATATTTGGAAAAAAAATGGGGGGCCGAGAGATTCGACCGCTTCAAGAACTGCTTTGAAAAGTTCTATTTATCGCAAGAGATCGGTCTGAGAAAACCCAATGCCGACATCTTTGAATTTGTACTCGATGAAAACGGCCTAAAGACTGATGAAACATTTTTCATCGACGACTCAAAAGAAAATACCGATGCAGCCGAAAAGTTGGGAATCCGCTGCTGGAACCTGCAAGTGGGCGAAGAGGATATTGTCGATTTAAAATCAAGATTGCCACATGTTTGATCTCGGTCTGAGCATACTCTGCTCTAGTTTGATCTTTGTCATTTTCAAACTTTTCTCGGTTTATAAAATAGAGACGCTTTATGCGATCATTACGAATTATATCGTCGCCTCTTGTTGTGGTTTTCTTTTTTATCATGGCAATATTCCGGTTATTGAAATTCCCGAAAAAAACTGGTTCTGGGGCACCTTTGCCTTGGGCATCCTGTTCATTACGATATTTAACATTATGGCGGCTACCTCGCAAAAATTAGGTGTATCGGTGGCATCGGTGGCGACAAAGATGTCGTTGGTCATTCCGGTCGTTTTTGGTGTCATAATGTATAGTGAACAGCTGGGAGCCCTAAAAATATTGGGCATTGTATTGGCATTGGTCGCGGTCTATTTTGCTTCCCATAAAGGTAAATCGGTCACTATTCAAAAATCGTCATTGCTATTGCCATTGCTCGTTTTTTTGGGATCGGGCATAATCGATACAGCGATCAAGTATATGCAGGAAATACACATAAAAGAGGCCGAATTCCCCCTCTTCTCTGCGACCGTTTTCGGGGCCGCTGCGATTACCGGATTGCTTTTCATCCTGATAAAATCCATTAAAAATCCCTTGAGGCCCAATCTTAAAAATATTTTGGGCGGAATAATATTGGGCGTGCCCAATTATTTCTCCGTTTTTTTCTTGATGCGCGCCTTGCAGAACGGTACTTTGAACAGTGCTTCGATCTTCACCGTAAACAATGTCGCTATAGTGATGTTCTCTACCTTATTGGGGGTCATGTTGTTCAAGGAAAAAGTAAGTTTGAAAAACTGGGCCGGCATTGCCTTGGCCGTTACTAGTATCTTATTGGTCGCACTGACTTGAATGACAAAAATACCCGATACATATAAAACCCTTCTTAAACCATCACCTGAAACACTCTTCAAGGAAAAGAAAAGCAAATTCTATGGTTATGCCTTTCCGGTTAGGTCGGAAGAAGAAGTAAAACCCATTTTGGACAGGTTAAAAAAGAAACACCATACGGCCAATCATGTTTGCTACGCCTGGCAGATAGGTATTGGCGAAATTCGCTATCGCGCCAACGACGACGGCGAACCGAACAATTCCGCAGGAATGCCCATTTATGGCCAGATACAGTCTTACGAACTAACGAATGTTCTTGTTGCCGTGGCCCGAATATTCGGTGGCACCAAACTGGGCGTCGGCGGATTGATAAGTGCATATCGTGAATCGGCAAAAATGGCCCTGGAAGCTTCAAAAATCGTAAAAAGAACCACACGCTTGCATTACAGGCTCGATTTTGAATATGCCGAAATGAATGTGGTCATGGCCAATATTAAAAGGTCAAGGCTCGAAATATCTTCTCAGGAAATGGGAGCCGCTTGTAGTATCATTCTATCGGTAGCCAAAAAGAACGAATCTAAAATGTTAGATTCATTCTTGTCTTTACATAAGGTAAAGGTTACCAAATTGAACTAGGTCTTTAACTTTTCAAGAATATAATCGGGACATCGAACGGGTTTGTTTTTCTTCATATCGATAAAGGCCAAAACGGTATTTGCCTCAGCCAGAATTTCGTTCAAATCGTTATAGATCATATAATCAAATTCGATCTTTACAAGCGGCATTTTTTTTAGGCGCGTCTCGACAGTGATCAGGTCGTCGTAGGTCGCCGATTTTTTAAAATTTAGGCTCAATGACACCACTGGCAGCATAATGCCGGATTCTTCCATTTTTTTGTAGGAAATTCCCATATCTCTGAGCCATTCTATTCTTCCCATCTCTAGATATTGCGCATAGTTGCCGTGATACACGACTCCCATTTGATCCGTTTCGGCATAACGCACACGGAAAGATATTCTGTTAAAATCCATTGAATTTCAGGTAAAAACGATATATTTAAAAGATTTCGATTTGAAGCGGCTGAACATGCGAAAAAAAAAGGGCAAATTCAATAGGATTTGATTTTTTTTTTAGCTTTTTTGTTCACATATTTGCTCAACTAAGAAACAAGGTAAGCTCCGACCGAATTTCGACCAACTGACAAGACCACTAACCAACAAAATAAGAGACTTTTTTAAATGAGTGTTACTGCTAATTCCGTATGGAACAATTGTTTGGCCTTTATCCAAGATAATATCCAACCGCAGGCATTCAAAACGTGGTTCGAGCCAATTAAGCCCGTTAAACTTGCGGACAATGCCCTGAGTATTCAGGTACCCAGTAAATTTTTCTATGAGTGGCTCGAAGAACATTACGTTAAAATTCTGAAAGTGGCACTTACGCGCGAATTGGGCGAATCGGCCAAATTGGTGTATGTCATCAGAATGGAGAACACCTATGGCAATCGCGAACCTTTTACCGAAAAAATACCTAGTGCGAATCGCAGCGGTGTCGACCCTCAAGAAATGGACGTACCTATTAAATCGAAAAACCCCGAGCTTCGCAATCCGTTTGTAATTCCTGGAATCCGAAACATCAAGATAGAGTCGCAATTAAACCCCAATTATAATTTCGACAACTTTTTAGAGGGCGATTCGAATCGTTTGGCCCGTTCGGCAGGTATGGCGGTAGCCAACAAACCGGGGGGTACTTCTTTCAATCCGCTTTTGGTCTTTGGGGGCGTTGGACTCGGCAAGACCCATCTGGCGCACGCCATCGGGGTCGAGATAAAGGACAAATATCCTGAACGTACCGTGTTGTACATTTCGGCCGAGAAGTTTACCCAACAATACATTGAATCCGTAAAAAAGAATACCCGCAACGATTTCATCCATTTTTATCAGTTGATCGATGTTCTGATAATTGACGATGTGCAATTTTTGTCGGGCAAATCGGGCACACAAGATGTTTTCTTCCACATATTCAACCATTTGCACCAAAATGGAAAACAAGTGGTACTAACATCTGACAAAGCACCTGTCGATATGCAGGATATCGAGCAAAGGCTACTATCGCGGTTTAAGTGGGGACTCTCGGCCGAGTTGCAGAACCCTGATTATGAAACGCGAATTTCCATCCTTAAGAACAAGTTGTATCGTGACGGTGTAGAAATGCCGAATGAAATCGTCGAATATGTGGCCAAACATATAAAAACCAATATCCGCGAGTTGGAAGGTGCCATAATATCGCTCATTGCCCAATCTTCTTTCAACAAAAAAGAAGTGACGTTGGAACTCGCGCAACATGTCGTCGAAAAGTTCGTGAAGAACACCAAACGCGAGGTTTCAATAGACTATATTCAAAAAGTGGTCTCCGACTATTTCGAGATGGATGTTGCCACCCTGCAATCAAAGACACGCAAGAGACATATTGTCCAGGCCCGTCAATTGGCCATGTTCTTCGCCAAAAAGTTTACAAAGGCTTCCTTGGCGAGTATCGGTTCGCAAATCGGAAAAAGAGACCATGCCACAGTACTTCACGCATGCAAAACGGTTGACAATCTTGCTGAAACCGACAAACAATTCCGCAAGTATATAGATGATCTGACCAAAAAATTCTCTTAAATTATATGCCGGTTAAAATCTTGATGGTGTGCCTAGGAAATATTTGTAGGTCGCCATTGGCAGAAGGCATTTTACAAAGTAAGGTCGATCCAAAAAAAGTAATCGTCGAGTCGGCAGGAACAGGAAGTTGGCACATAGGAAATCGGCCCGATGAACGAAGTATTGCTGTTGGCCTTAAACACGGAATCGACATAAGGTACCAACGATGCAGACAATTTACAAAGGTTGATTTCGACAGGTTCGACTTTATTTATACAATGGACAAGAGCAATTATTCCCGTGTACTAACCTTGGCGGATACCAAGGAAAAAGAAATGAAAGTAAAGCTTATTCTCGATGAAATTGCAATCGATGTTAACGAGGTTCCCGATCCATATTACGGTGGCGAAAATGGTTTCGAAGAGGTCTACCAAATGTTGGACCTCGCGTGTGATGCCATTGCAAAAAACTTAAAAACCGGAAATAACGCTTGACAATGGGCCAAAGAAAAGAAGCTTTTGGAAAGCTATACCTTATTCCAACGACACTGGGAGAAAATGAACCACTTGAAGTATTGCCAATCTCCATTAAACGGGTAATCGAAGGTACGGATCATTATATTGTCGAAAATGAAAAAACGGCACGAAGGTTCATTAAGAAAATAAGTCCGAGAAAATCACAGCCTTCTCTCGTAATGGAGGTGCTGAACAAGTATACGGAAGCCGAAAGCCTTCCTGTTTTTTTAGAACCTTGCCTACAAGGTCATGACATCGGTGTGTTATCGGAAGCCGGTTGCCCTGGAATTGCCGACCCGGGAGGGGAGATAGTGAAATTGGCCCATGAAAAGGGAATTCAAGTCATACCTCTGGTCGGTCCCTCATCGATTTTTTTAGCATTGATGGCAAGTGGTCTAAACGGCCAGAATTTTACCTTTAATGGCTATCTTCCCATAGATAGCGTTGAGCGGAAAAAAGCAATAAAATTGATGGAGAAAACATCGAAAAATGAGCAACGTTCGCAGTTGTTCATAGAAACTCCCTATAGAAACGACAAGTTGTTGACCGAATTGCTCAGAACCTTAAGGCCTGACACTTTGTTATGCGTAGCTGCCGATATTACCCTTGCCTCTGAGTACATAAAGACCATGGCCGTTTCTGAATGGATAAAAGATACTCCGGATCTGCACAAAAGACCCACGATTTTTATATTACAGGGATAAAAATAAACCCTGACGATACCGACAGGGCCTACCCATTTTCATATATACATAGTGCTGTTAAACCTTTGGGTTGCGCTTTGGAGGAACATGCGATATGTCATAGCCCGAAAATCTTCTGAGATATTTGGCTATCGTACTGCCATATTCATCCGTAACGTCAACCTGTCCATAAGACCTCAGGTACTTTTTTACATTGCCGGCACCTGCCAAATGTGCGGCCGCCAACATTCCCGATTCGGTAATCTCGATACCTTGTATATGCTTTCCTACGAAACGATCGATATCTCTTCGTAAAATCCATTTGTTACGGGCAATGTTCGTACGGAATGCCTTTTCCTGTAATTCAGGATTGTTCAAGAAATGGGTCGCGTTATACACCCCCATTAGTTGAAGGGTGCCTATTCCGAATTGATATTTGCCCAAATATCCTAAAGCATTGACCGAAAAGTAATCGCCCTGCGACTCTTTAAAAGCCAAAGCCTCCTTAAAACCGATATACGAACTTCCCAAAAAGGGAGGTGCGATCATCGTTGTAGCAATATAAGTCTTGTTTTTGGGGTGCAAGACTTCAGTAGGTTCAGTTACCTTAAGGTTCTTAGGTACCTTCACTTTGGTTTCGTACCTAAAACTCATTAAGATAAGGAGCATGATAAGAGAACTGAAAAAAAAGACACATCTTCTCATATCTCTGTTTTTATTAAGACTTACAGTCAAGACCTGCTTAAAATTTCACTCAACAAAGATACGTTTGAATGAAGGCTTCGGATTTGATCTCCGCGTTAAAAAAACCAAAAATTAGTTAACAAGTCTTAAAATGGGGATAAGTAGCCTATCTGTTGATATTTTGCGAGTTTATCCAACGGATATATTGCACTTTATTTCGGTTGTGCTGCTCCAAGGACTTAGCGAATTTGTGGAAACCAAAGTTCTCGACATTGGCGACCATATAATAATATTCATGTTTTTCGGGTTTGAGCACCGCATCTATTGCCGATATATCAGGCATCATGACAGGCCCAGGTGGAAGGCCCGCATATTTATAGGTATTATAGGGCGAATCTAATTCAAGGTCTTTATAAAGTACTCTTTTGATTACCGTGTCAAAATTGCCCGTATGTTTCTTCAGGGCATATATCACGGTCGGATCTGCCTGCAATAGCATTCCACTTTTCAATCTATTCAGATAGAGGCCGGCGACGCGGGGCCTTTCTTCCACTTTGGCAGTTTCTTTATGAACGATCGATGCCAAGGTGGTCACTTCTTGTGGTGATAGACCGACTTCTTCGGCACTTTTGAGTCGGTCTTCGTTCCAAAAACGTTTATATTCCTTCAACATTCGATCCCTGAACTGTTCGGCGGAAGTATTCCAGAAAAATTCGTAACTGTTGGGAAGGTACATTCCCAATTTATTGGCATCGTCAAATCCATTCGATTCCACAAACCCTATATCGTCAAAAGCAGTCAATAAACTTATGCTGTCTGCCTCGATCTGGCCTGCTACACGGCCGGCAAGGTTAGCAAGGGTTTCTTGATTGTTGAAAGCCACCTTTACCGGGATATTGCTTGAACGGAGCGTATTGATCATATCGTTGTTGCTCATTCCTTTTTTTATGGCATACTTTCCACCCTTGATATTGGCCGAATACCCTTTTCTTATGGCCACCTGCTGAAAAGAAGCGATATTGTTCACCAAAGGTTCCAGCGACTTTTTGACCTCATCGAAACTTGCATCAGATGGCACATATATGAATGCCTCTTCATTGTTGAATTTCGTATTCGGCGAAAATATGGCGTCATATATCGTGTAGGCAAAATATCCGCCGACAACGACTCCCAACAACGCGATTACCAACAGTATCTTCTTGATATACATTACGCATGTATTTTTTGAAACAATATTTCGTTTTTATAGCCCTTGTCGCTAAAAATCCAATCTTTTTTGACACCTACCCTTTGAAAGCCCATCTTTTCGAACAAACGTATACTTGCCTCATTGTCTTCGATGACATTGGCGAACAGTTGTCTTAGCCCCAACGTTGCAAAAGCATATTCCATTACCATACCGATAGCCTGGGCCCCTACCCCCTTATTACGTTCTATTTCATCGAGTACGACAATGCCAAGTCCCGCACGTCGGTTCTTGGGGTCAAAATCAAAAAGATCGATAAGGCCGATCGCCCTATGCTGTTTATTGCAGATACAAAGCCGTAATTGTTTTACATCATAAATATCTCGATGGGCATTCTCGAGATACAATTTAAGAACATGTTTGGAATAGGGGGTTACGGTGTTGCTTATTTCCCAAATATCGGTATTGTTCTCAAGCTGATACAAAAATTCCAAGTCTTCAGGTTCCAATGCCCTTAAATAAATCGTATCGCCCGTTAATTTCAACATTCGATCTCTCCTTTAAAAACCTGTTGGGCCGGCCCTATCAAATTAATGTTTCGATATGCACGACCATCTATTTCAAAGGTCACCTTCAGTTCTCCACCAAGGGTGTTCACCCGTATGGAGTTCATCGTCGTGTTTTTTGCCCGATGCATTGCCAAGGCCACAGCGGTCACCCCGGTACCACAAGACAAAGTTTCATTTTCTACGCCCCTCTCATAGGTTCTTATCGAGAAAGTGCCCTCATTTTTTTGGCTGACAAAATTTATATTGCTTCCCTTTTTGCCATAAAGACCATAGCGTAGTTTCTTTCCTTCTTCAAAGACTTTCAATCCTTCTAGACTTTCAACCATTTGAACGTGGTGCGGTGAGCCAGTGTCCAAAAAAAAGTAATTCGGCTTGGCTTTGATTTCCTCTACATCTTGCATTTGCAGGCTAACGGTAGTTTCTTCAATAAGGGCCTGATGTAGACCATCCACGGCCTTGAAAGTAGTTTGAGTATCGATAATACCCAAATACTTGGCAAAGGCCACCGCACATCTTCCGCCATTGCCGCATAAGGATCCTTCCTTTCCATCTGCATTGAAGTAAACCATGCTAAAGTCTGACATTTCGTCGTTTTGTAAAAGAATAAGTCCGTCGGCACCTATGCCAAATTTTCTGTCGCACAAAAAAGAAACCAAATTGGTATCATTTTTGGGAAAGAGACAGGAACGGTCATCGATCATTATAAAGTCGTTGCCCGTACCTTGATATTTAAAAAAAGTGAGTTTCATTTGCAAAAATCGCGTGACAAAGATAGGACTTTATTTAAGGAATCTTTAGCAGTTAAAAAGTCGTTAAACTGAAAATTGTATGAAGCTAAAACTGTTAATTTTACGTTGTGAAATTCAAAAATCAAAACATATAAATTATGAAAAAGATAGGAAGTTCGCTACTGATCGCCCTATTTGCGGGAGCGATAACCCTGGGGGCCTATAAGCTTTTCTTCGAAAACACCCACTATGCCATTGTTTCGGACGACGGCATGGCTTCGACCTTTACCACAAGCATGACACCTACTTCGTCAAAAGGTGCCGGCATCAATGAAGTAGATTTTACCATTGCTGCCGAAAATACGGTAAACGCCGTGGTTCACGTAAAAAATGTCACGGTAAGTAGGGGGTCTGGCAGTCCTTTCGAGTTCTTTTTTGGATCTGGCCAAAGTGCCCGGCCCCAAGTCGGCACAGGTTCTGGCGTGATCATTACTTCCGATGGCTATATCGTAACCAACAATCATGTGGTGGCAAATGCCGATCAATTGCAGGTCACTTTGAACAACAATAAAACCTATGAGGCCGAATTCGTGGGGGCCGACCCAAATTCCGATATTGCCCTGTTAAAAATCGATGCCGAGGATAGGCTACCCTATCTGGCTTTTGGCGATTCTGACAATACCAAAATCGGAGAATGGGTCTTGGCCGTAGGAAATCCTTTCAACCTTACTTCGACGGTAACGGCAGGTATTGTCAGTGCCAAGGCCAGGAATCTTGACCCGAGAAGAAATCAGTCTTTTATACAAACGGATGCGGCGGTCAACCCAGGAAACAGTGGTGGCGCCTTGGTCAATACCAATGGTGATTTGGTAGGGATCAATACCGCGATTACATCACAGACCGGCTCATATGTAGGATACTCGTTTGCCGTACCCAGCAATATTGCCAAAAAAGTCGTCGATGACATTATGGAATATGGCAACGTACAACAGGGAATGCTAGGCATTCACACGGCACTTCTAAATACAAAAGATGCCCTGGAAAGAGGAATCAACGAAACAGAGGGTGTGTATATCGAACGGATCGAAGAAGAATCAGGGGCCCATGATGCAGGTATTGAAGTCGGGGATATCATCAAAAAAGTGGATCACATTGAAATCAGAAAATTTCCAGACCTAACCGGATATCTCAGTACTAAAAGACCTGGTGACCAAATAGAAGTTACCCTCGACCGTGATGGTGAAAGCTTGGTACTTCCCGTTACTTTAAAAGAACGTCAAACTTTGACATTGCCTGAGCCATTTAGTGTCGAGGTCAAAAATCTGACCAAAAAAGATCAACAGAAATTCAAGACCAAAAAAGGTGTAAAGATAGTAGGTATACCTGAAGCATATCGAAATCATGACCTAGCGGGAAAAGTAATACTTTCTGTTGACGATACTGAGATTAGCAATATACAAGAGGCCCGAGATGCCTTTGGCGGCATATCAAGATATGGCAAGACCGTTATTACCATGGTCAATGACAAAGGCGAGCGCGAAAGGATAATCTTTCAATAAAACTATCACATTAAGCTATAAAAGCCCTGGAAATTTCCGGGGCTTTTATGTTGCAAATAATTGTACGAAAACGTTTGAAATATATACTTTTGCATGATTAAAAACTCAAATCGCAACTTTAATGGCAACAACTAAATCATACGAAAAAGAACTTGCTTTTCAAGCAGATAGAAGAAAGGCAACGACAGAATTCATAAAGATTATCAGCGATCTATGGTACGACAAATCGATAGAGGTGGTACTATTCAAAAATCAGGTGATCGATAAAAATGTCAGTGATATAATCAACCTGCATGAATATGCCGGAGAATTTGTTCAAAAGCCTATTTCTATATTCGATTCGGTAGAGCTACTTCGCGCCATCAACGATATAAAGCTGCCTCCCTCTAAGCTAGACATTGGCAAATTGACCTATGAATACCATTCCGATGACAACAACTTCAACGATGTCAAAGCCTTTGTGATAAACAAGCTACGAGGGGCGAACGACGCGCAAGAAATAAAGCCAAAAGATGTGGTTTTGTATGGATTCGGTCGAATAGGTAGACTTCTTGCCCGAGAACTTATGGCGAAGACCGGAAAAGGCAATCAATTAAGGCTTAGGGCCATTGTTACTCGAGGGGGCAAGGATAACGAAATACTCGAAAAACGCGCCAATCTATTGCGTATTGACTCTGTGCATGGACAATTTATGGGCACCGTCGATACCGACCCAAAAAAAAACGCATTGTTGATAAACGGTACCACCGTTCATATTATCAATGCCGACAAGCCCGAAGAAATCGATTACACGAAATACGGAATACAAGATGCCCTGATAATCGATAACACCGGTGCTTTCAGAAACAAGGAACAATTAGGGCGACACCTGAAGGCCAACGGTGCTAGCCAAGTATTGCTGACTGCCCCTGGAAAAGAAGTACCGAACATCGTGCATGGTGTAAACCACATGGAATATGACCCTGACAAGACCCGGATATTTTCGGCCGCCTCATGCACGACCAATGCCATAACGCCTATTTTAAAGGTAGTTGAAGATTCCCTTGGTATAAAGAAGGGGCACATCGAGACGATTCACGCTTATACCAATGACCAAAATTTAGTCGATAATATGCACGGAAAGTATCGTCGTGGTCGCGCTGCGGCGCTCAATATGGTCATCACCGAAACCGGTGCCGGTGAAGCGGTAAGCAAGGCATTGCCATCATTAAAAGGCAAACTCACATCAAATGCCATAAGGGTACCTGTGCCAAATGGGTCATTGGCCATTTTGAACCTTGAGGTAAAAAACAAGACTTCTTTGGAAGGAGTTAATACTATGCTGAAAAAATATGCCCTTGAAGGCGATTTGGTCGAACAGATCAAATACTCGCTCAGTAAAGAAATGGTGTCATCGGATATCGTGGGCACCTCAGCACCTTCCATATATGATAGTAAGGCGACCATTGTTTCCGACAATGGCAAAAACCTCATATTATATATTTGGTACGACAATGAATATGGGTATTCGCACCAAGTGATCCGATTGGCCAAGTATATTGCAAAAGTTAGAAGATTCACCTACTACTAAACCTTTATCGGTACAAAAGCGTTAGCTTGAATTACCGTTGGCCTATAAGTACCCTATTTATCGTTTTTTTTTCTTAATTGATAATATTGGATTACTTTAGTTCTCTCTAAATCATTTTTTAACGATAAGACTTACATAGATGAAAATTTTAAGAATACTATGCATAGCATTATCCCTATTGGCTTTTAACCTACAATTTGCTCAGGAAGAAGACACGCAAGATGCATTGTCACTCGATGCCGGAACCATAGATAGTCAGTTTGAGTTTATATATACTAAATCAGGGAACTATAGGGCCGACGGTAAGCGATATGAGGTCGTCAGAACAATTTCATTGGATAAGCTGAAATCGAATGTTATCGACACCTTGAACGTTTTCAACAAGAAGATCGATGAACTGAATGCGACAATTTCGGGACATGAAACGACCATTACCGGGCTGAATAAAAAATTGGCAGAGACTACCAATAACCTGGCCGCTGTGACCGAGGAAAAAGATAGCATGTCGTTTCTGGGCATGCTGGTCTCAAAAATCACTTATAATACCATTTTATGGTCCATTATTGCAGGGCTTTTGGCCCTTACATTGTTCTTTATGTTCAAGTTCAGGCGCAGTAATGTATTGACCCAAGAAGCTAAAACAAATCTCTCTGAACTTGAGTCGGAGTATGAAGACCATAGACGTCGGGCGCTGGAGAGGGAACAAAAAATCAGCCGACAGCTTCAAGATGAGATAAACAAATACAAAAAAGCAAAATAGAAAAAGCTCCTACGGGAGTTTTTTTTGGGTTTTAGATATGACTACAATTGTTCAAGCCGGCCCTGATAATTTAGACCATCTAGTTCCATTGTTTGATGGGTACCGCGTTTTCTACCAACAAAAATCCGATGTGGCATCGGCAATGGATTTCTTGCTTGAACGCATGCGAAAAAATGAATCCCATATATTATTGGCATACTATGATGGTCAGCCGGCCGGTTTTACGCAGCTCTATACCACATTTTCGTCGGTGACACTTCAGCCTGTTTATATACTAAATGATTTATATGTAGTACCCGAATATCGGCAAAATGGGATCGGCGAAGCACTTCTCGAAAATGCAAAAGAGTTATGCAGGGCAAAAGGTTATAAGGGCCTGGCACTTGAAACCGCCATTGATAATCCCGCGCAAGGCCTATACGAACGTTTAGGGTGGAAAAAGGACACCCATTGTTTTCATTACTTTTGGACTTTGGAACCTTCAAATTAGACACCCGCAATGCGAATCGATATCATTACCGTATTACCGGAACTTCTGAAAAGTCCGTTCGAGGCTTCCATATTAAAAAGAGCGATAGAAAAAGGATTGGTCGAGGTCAATTTTCACAATCTTCGTGATTATGCCGACAATAGCTATAACCAAGTGGATGACTATCAATTTGGTGGTGGTGCGGGAATGGTTCTGATGATAGAACCGATCGACAAATGCATCAGCGCCCTGACCAAAGAACGCTCATATGACGAAATTATATATATGACCCCCGATGGAGAAACACTTGATCAAAAAATGGCCAATGGTATTTCACTATCAAAAAACATAATCATTCTATGCGGCCACTATAAAGGAGTCGATCATCGCGTTAGGGAAACTTTCATAACACGTGAAATCTCTGTCGGTGATTACGTCTTGTCGGGGGGAGAACTTGCTGCCGCAATTCTCTGTGACGCCACAATACGTTTGATTCCCGGTGTACTGAACAATGAGACTTCGGCCTTGACCGATACTTTTCAAGATAATCTTTTGGCCCCACCGGTCTATACACGCCCTGCCGAATACAAGGGTATGAAAGTTCCCGAGGTACTGTTAAGCGGTAATTTCCCCAAAATTGAAAAATGGCGCGAAGACCAAGCAGTTGAGCGTACGGAAAAATTACGTCCCGATCTTTTGAAATAGACAATCGCATTGGATCATTTAGAATAAAAATCATGTTGAAAACCTTGTAGGTATTAATTTATAGCCTATTTTTGCAAACTGTTAAATCAACCTCTGACGAAAATCGTGAACGTTGGTTCATGCACAACAATAAAATTAAGACATGGAATCACTAATTAATTTCGTTGAAAACGAATTTGTTCCAAAAAAAGATTTTCCCGAATTCTCTTCAGGCGATACCATTACCGTTTACTATGAGATCAAGGAAGGTGAAAAAACACGTACCCAGTTCTTTAAAGGTGTGGTCATTCAACGTCGGGGAACGGGGGCGACCGAGACCTTTACAATTCGAAAAATGTCGGGCACCGTTGGTGTAGAGCGTATTTTTCCTATTAATATGCCCGCCCTTCAGAAAATCGAAGTCAACAAAAAAGGTAAGGTTCGTAGAGCCCGAATCTTCTATTTTAGGGGATTGACAGGAAAAAAGGCCCGAATCAAGGAAGTTCGGTCTTAAACATCCAAAACAAATACGTACAAAGCCCTTGGCCATTTTATATAGTCAAGGGCTTTTGTTATGAACAATTGTTGAAAAGTTCGGTTCATAAGGTGTTGATTATTAATTTGTTAAAAAACATTGGTGATACTATATTATTTCCTATATTGAAGTATCATTTGAAGGACATATCGCAGGATATAAATTCAATTGATTATAGAGTTTACGTTCTTTATATCGTTGTTTAGCTGAATGAAATTTTGAGTTGCGATTACATTGCTTCCAGTTTTTCAAAATAGCGAGTATGGAATCAAAGGGCTGTCGCTCTTTGTGTGCTCCATATGGGTGTTACATTTTTCAAAAACAGGGCTTCGGTTCGATGTTTGGAAAAAGTACATTAAGACAGTGAGAAGAGATACAAATAGTTGCTTGGTTTAATAATTAAGAACGAACGTATTTCAAACGTTGAAATAGTGATGCAAATGCAATCAATGGTTGCCGTTTTGCTGAAAATGCAAGACAATAAGTTTGTAAACTATTTCTAAAAAGCCATATCAATGTACTTGTACAATGATATGGCTTTTGTTATTTAAAGAATTGGGGGCGCAAATCAATAAGCTCCACCGATCATTGTTTTCGTGTCTTTTCAGGTGTATAAAATTGTATATTTGCAGCGCTTTATGACAAAACAAGATTCAATACATGCCTAAGATTTATTATACCAAGACCGACGAGGCCCCAGCCTTGGCAACACAATCATTTTTGCCCATTGTTCAAGCTTTCATAAAAACATCCGGTATCGATATCGAAACCGAGGACATTTCACTGGCCGGAAGAATTGTGGCCGCCTTTCCAGACTTTTTGAACGATACTCAACAAACATCGAATGCTTTGGAAGAATTGGGCAAAATGGCCAAAAACCCTGAAGCGAATATTATCAAATTGCCCAATATCAGTGCTTCGATACCTCAATTGAAGGAAGCTATCGAAGAATTACAGAAAAAAGGGTATGCATTACCCGATTATCCCGATGAGCCATCCAATGAGGCAGAAAAGGAAATCAAGTCCAGATACGATAAAATCAAAGGCAGTGCGGTCAATCCCGTTCTAAGGGAAGGCAATTCAGATCGCAGGGCGCCCAGGGCCGTAAAGAACTATGCCAAAAAGAATCCGCATTCAATGGGTGCTTGGCGTCCCGATTCAAAGACCCACGTAGCGACCATGTCCTCCGGTGATTTCCGATCGAACGAAAAATCGATTACTCTTGAAAGGGCGACGGATGTAAAAATAGAGTTGGCAAAAACTGATGGAACCATAGAAGTTCTTAAAGAAAGGATTTCGTTGCTAGACGGTGAAATCATTGATGCGACGGTCATGGACAAAAATGCCTTGGTCGCCTTTCTAAAAGAACAGGTTGCCGATGCCAAGGCCAAACAGGTATTGTTCTCAGTTCATTTGAAGGCCACAATGATGAAGGTCTCCGACCCAATAATCTTTGGTCATGCCATGAAAGCCTTCTTTGCCGATGTCTTCGAAAAGCACAAAGATACTTTTGAGTCTATCGGGGTCGATGCCAACAACGGACTTGAAAGTTTGATCAATCGATTAGAGGTGCTTCCAGATGATAAAAAATCTGAAATATTGTCCGATATTGACAAAGCGATACAAGATGGCCCCGACTTGGCCATGGTCAATTCCAATAAGGGCATTACCAATTTGCACGTACCAAGTGATATCATAATCGACGCCTCAATGCCGGCCATGATCAGAAACTCAGGTCAAATGTGGAACGCCGAAGGAAAGGCCCAAGACACAAAGGCGATAATACCTGATAGCAGTTATGCAGGAATTTATACGGCCACTATCGAATTCTGTAAAAAGAACGGTGCGTTCGATCCAAAAACAATGGGTACCGTACCCAACGTAGGTCTTATGGCGCAAAAAGCAGAGGAGTACGGATCCCACGATAAGACTTTCGAAATTACCGATTCGGGGATCGTTCAAGTAGTGGATATCAATTCGGGAGAAAAGTTGATCGAGCATAAGGTAAATCAAGGTGATATCTGGCGCATGTGCCAGGTCAAGGATGGCCCGATACGCGATTGGGTCAAGTTGGCCGTTTCCAGGGCAAAAGCTACCCAAGTGCCTACGGTTTTTTGGTTGGATGAAAATCGTGCACACGACGCTGAACTTATTAAAAAAGTAACCGTATATCTCAAAGATCACGATACATCGGGGTTGGATATTAAGATTCTCTCCCCGATCAAGGCAACTGAATATACATTGCAAAGGCTAAAAGATGGGTTGGATACCATTTCGGTCTCTGGAAATGTGCTTCGCGATTATTTGACCGACCTTTTCCCGATTTTAGAAGTGGGAACCAGCGCAAAAATGTTATCGATAGTACCCTTGATGAACGGTGGTGGACTTTTCGAGACCGGGGCTGGAGGTTCGGCACCCAAACATGTCGAACAGTTTTTGGAAGAAGGACACCTAAGATGGGACTCGTTAGGTGAATTTTTGGCTCTCGGCGTTTCACTTGAATTCTTTGGGGAACAGAATAACAATCAAAAGGCGAAAGTATTGGGCGATGCCTTGGACAGTGCCACCGAAAAGTTTTTGGACAACGACAAATCACCCTCGCGAAAGGTGATGGAACTTGACACCCGAGGCAGCCATTTTTATCTCTCTATGTATTGGGCCGAAGCTCTTGCGGCACAAAACGAAGACCTTGAACTAAAAGGCATTTTTGAACGCGTTCACAGTGCTTTGAAAAATCAGGAAACGGCTATCATCGATGAATTGAGATCGGCTCAAGGCATGGCACAAAACATTGGGGGATATTATCTGCCCGATCCTGATCTCGCTTCGAGGGCAATGCGGCCTAGCAAGACCTTTAACGATATTTTAGAAAGTATATAGAAGTATAAAAAATAACTGAGGAGCCTTTGCAATAGCAAAGGCTCTTTTATTTTAGATCCGTTTAAATAAATGTTAACTATTTTATTCGGTTTATTTTTCTCAATACATTTATAAAAAATTGCTCTTAATGACCAAAGACAAGATTATTGCCTTCTTGCTTCTCTCTTTTTCCGTTTGCCTTTCATTCGCACAAAATCGCTTTACCATTAGCGGCACCATATCAGAAGCTACAAGCAATGAAACCTTGATCGGCGTTACCATCGCGATCCCAGAACTTAGAACAGGGGTAACGACCAACGAATACGGCTTTTACTCCATAACCTTGCCCGAGGGCGAATATCAAGTTCAGGTGAGCTATTTGGGTTTCCAAGACATTGTTGAGCAAATTGTGCTCACCGAAGACCGTAAGATCAATTTTCAGTTGTTAGAGGAGGCAGAGCAGCTTGAAGAAGTGGTGGTAACCGAAAATATAGAGCAACTTGACATTCGAAAACCACAAATGAGCGTGAATACCATGACCGCGGCGACAATAAAAAAGATTCCCGTTATACTGGGTGAAGCCGATGTGATCAAGTCCATTATTTTGCTTCCCGGGGTAACGAATGCAGGCGAGGGTGCTTCAGGTTTCAATGTACGTGGAGGGGCAGTCGACCAAAACCTGATCCTTCTCGATGAGGCAACCATTTTCAATTCATCGCACCTTTTCGGGTTCTTCTCGGTATTCAATCCCGATGCGATAAAAGATATAAAACTTTATAAAGGCGGAATTCCCGCAAGATATGGCGGACGGGTCTCCTCGGTGCTCGACATATTTCAGAAAGAAGGCAATAGCAAGGCTTTTCATGCCAATGGCGGCATTGGGGCCGTGGCCAGCCGATTGTTGTTGGAAGGCCCTATTATAAAGGATAAATCTGCCTTTTTAATTGGTGGAAGAGGCTCGTATGCGCACCTTTTCCTTCCATTGTTCGATATTGACAATACGGCCTATTTTTATGACCTGAATACCAAGATCAACTACAATATTAACGACCGAAACAGTATTTTTTTATCAGGATACTTTGGCAGGGATGTTTTCGGGATCAGCGAAAGTTTTGTCAATACCTACGGAAACGCCCTGGTAAACTTCAGGTGGAACCATCTGTTTTCCGATAAATTGTTTTCCAACCTTTCCTTGATCTATTCCGATTATTACTATGGCCTGAAATTGGATTTCGTCGGATTTAACTGGAACTCTGGAATTCAGAACTTCAACCTAAAGTATGATCTTAAGAATTATGTCAGTGACAAATTACAGATCAACTATGGACTCAACAATATCTACTATCGGTTCAACCCTGGAAAAATAGAGCCCAGCAACCCAAATTCAGGAATCATCGAAGAGCAACTGGTACAAAAATATGCGAATGAGTTTGCGGCCTACATTGATGTAGAACACAGTCTTACCGATAAATTAAGCGTCGGTTACGGACTTCGGTTCAGTAATTTTATTCGGTTGGGCCAAAACGAACTGAATGTTTACGCAAACGATAATCCGGTGTTTTATAACAGTGAGCTCAAAATATACCAAGAACAAGACCCATTGGAGACCATAGACCCTGGACGAAAAGGCAGCTTGGCCACTTTCAATAATTTCGAACCGAGATTTTCACTGGCCTATACCTTCAATGACGATGCTTCATTCAAGGCCAGTTATACGCGTTTGGCACAATACCTTCATTTGATGTCAAATACCAGCTCGCCCACTCCACTGGATGTTTGGACCCCAAGCGGACCTTTTACTAAACCGCAGTTATTGGATCAATATGCCTTAGGTTACTTTAAAAATCTACAAAATGGGGATTATAGCTTAGAGTCGGAAGTCTTTTACAAAGATGTACAAAACCGAATCGATTATATCGACGGTGCCAACCTGATCGCCAACGATGCCATAGAGCAGGTGATCTTGAACGGTAAGGCACGGGCCTATGGCCTCGAATTACTTCTGCGAAAAAACGAAGGCGACTTTCAAGGATGGTTGGCGTACACCCTTTCAAAATCGGAGCAAAAAACACCGGGAAGAACCCCTGAGGAAATCGGAATCAATAATGGGGCTTGGTATAATACACCCTATGACAAAACCCATGATGTTTCTTTTTACGGAAGTTACGACCTAAACGAAAAATGGAACTTCAACGCCAATTTCGTATTTCAGACCGGGCAACCCACAAACTATCCGATCGGGCAATTCGAGTTTCAAGGGGTGACCATTCCGTACTACGGCCCTAGAAATACCGAACGCCTGCCTGCCTATCACCGACTCGATGTTTCCGCAACAATGAAGCCCCGCAAGAACAGAAACCGAAAATGGCAGGCCGAGTGGGTTTTCAGTATTTATAATGTTTACAACAGACGAAATGCGGCTTCCATTAATTTCAGTCGTAACCAAGATACCGGTGTAAACGAAGCGGTGCGCACTTCAATTTTCGGCATCGTACCGGCGGTAACCTATAATTTTAAGTTCTGAACCATGAAGAAATTGACTTTGGCCTTAGCTATTTTTCTTGCCCTTTCAGGATGCCAAGATGTAATTGAAGTCGATGTACCTGTAGATTCGCCTCGGCTTGTTATCGATGCAGTATTGCGAATGGACAATATTGATCAACCCAATACCGTGGTTCAAATAAGGGCAAGCGTTACCAGTTCATTTTTTGATGAAATCAACCCCGCTGTCTTAAATTCGATTTCGATTACAAACTTAGAATCGAACACTGTGGTAAACTTGACCGAACAAACACCCGGATCAGGTATTTACCGTGCCGACATACCAACGAACAGATTGGTCGAAGGCACTTCAAGACTTTCTATAAACTATCGTGATGAACTATATGAGGCCGAAGCCATTTTTGTGCCTTCGGCGCCTATTGATGAATTGCGTCAAGGCACATCCACTCTTTTTACCGGTGAGGAAACGGAGATTGTTTTGACTTTTACCGATGCGCCGGATCGTGTCGATTTTTACCTTTTCGACTTTGATTTTAATGAATATTTGGTTTCCGAGGATACATTTTACCCCGGTCAACCTTTTCAATTCTCATATTTCTACGATAGCGAGCTTGCGCCCCAGACCATTTTGGATATTTCGATTTTGGGCGTTGACGAACAATTCTACAATTACATGAATCAGATAATTCTGCAAAGTGGTGGCGAACAGGGTCCCTTTCAGACTCCTGCGGCCACGGTTAAGGGCAACATCGTCAATATCACGAACCCTGACAACTTTGCCCTTGGATATTTTGCCATCAGTCAAGCATTCACCGCTTCTCTTGAAGTTGCCGAAAACTAGGTCGTTCCAAAGTGTTGGATCTTCATAAAATGATCATAAATCTTTTTTTCGATCAACCTACGTGCATGTGCCATATTATAGGCCAGTGATTTATCGGTATCGCTTACCTCCAAGGCCGCTTCAATGCCCATGGCTTGTAGGTTTTCATGGTCGATTTCAAGTTGTCCGCATACAGCGAGGACAGGAATATTGTAATGTGAGCCCATTTTGACCACCCCCTGCACCAACTTTCCGTTCAAAGTCTGATCATCGAACTTTCCTTCCCCGGTAATGATATAATCAAACTTTTTTTCTTCAAGCAATTTTGTAACTCCGGCCACATTCATAACGAAATCGATTCCCGAAATAAATTCCGCCGCCAAAAATGTCCTTAACCCATAAGCCGTTCCCCCGGCGGCACCAGACCCAGTGTCGAAAGCGGCATCGACGGCCATCTCTTTTTTTACCACTTCGGAAAAATGTTTCAGTCCGCTGTCCAGTTTCTCTATTTGTTTATCGGTGGCCCCTTTTTGCTTCGCATAGGTATGGGCCGCACCGTTTTTGCCAAACAACGGATTGTCAACGTCGTTCACGGCAAAAACGGAAAAATCCGAAGGTAAACTTACATCAGTACTCTCAATGGACGCTACTCTGGAAAGATTCTTGCCTATGGGCTCTAGCTCATTACCGTAGCTATCCAAAAACCGGTAGCCAAATGCAGCGGCCATACCCATACCCGCGTCATTGGTAGCACTTCCCCCTAGCCCAATATAAATTTCCGTTATACCTTGGTCCAGGGCATCCTTGATTTCAAGACCGGTACCATAGGTCGTAGTATCCATGGCACTTCTTTCTTTTGGCGATAACAATTCAAGTCCCGAGGCTTTTGCCAATTCGATAAATGCCCTTCCGCCTTTTTCATCTAATAGGTAGTTGGATTTTATTTTTCTTCCCAGCGGATCCAAAGTGTTCAAATGGATTTCAGTGCATACGATATTCTGGGAAATCGCCTTGAGAAAACCATCACCTCCATCCGATGCCAAAACTGAAACGAAGTCTGCCTTGGGGCATGCCTTTTTAACACCACACTTTAAGGCATCTATAACACCCTGGGCCGTAAGAGACCCCTTGAATTTATCGGGTATAAGAAGTATTCTCATTAAATAAGTGGGTTTTGAACTCTTTAAATATAATCCTTTATGGGTACATTTGGGAAACCAAAAAATATGCATACCGACAAGACCTTACTCGTCAAAGGAATCAAACATATTGCCTATACCGTTTTCTTGATGTTTCTCGCGCCAGTGGTAATGTACCAAGCCTTTAAAAATGAAGGGCATCCTTGGTTCTGGCCGGTTGCCATCTTGGGCGGAATACTGGCCATTGCCGCCATTGCCCTCGGTTTTTACAGTATCAAATTAATACTTGATGCGCTATTCAAAAAAAAGTAAATGATCTAGGGTATTTCTATTTTTTGGTCTTGGATTTCCCTTTCCACTTATTCGTCAATTCGAAATAATCATATTCCAAAGCAGAATTCTGTCTTTTTAGACGGCCCGCGGCAAACGCCCTGAGCAATATATCCTCGATAAGATAGTCTTCTTCCACTTGATCGGGGCGATATTCTTCTTTTAGGCTTATGTTGAATAAACTGGCCGTAGTGTTGTACCAAAACGCCCGCCAACCGTTTCTCAGTTCTTTTACAAGATCGAAGGCGGTGATTCCGGTCTGCCGATGGACGAGTTTTACCAAAATCTGACCTTCCGTTCGTGTCAATTTTTTCAATTCTTCAGAAAATTCCCCTTCGATGTACCGTTGTATTTTTTTGGTATATTTTTTCCGATTACGTTTCTTCGTAATCTTCGAAAGACTATCATTGAGTTCTACCAAACGTTCGGCGGCCAATTTGGCATACGGAAAAACCTTGATGGTCTTTCTACGAAGTATATAGTAACGTAGCTTTTCCTCATAATTTGGAAAGGAAAGCTTATTGAAAACATAAACCTCATCAAGATCGATCGCAGTACGGAAGATCGAATCACCCTCCATGATGATCATTTTCTCTTGAACGGAATCCAAGGGTTCTTCAGGAATCTGGGCCATCCCAAGAAAAACCATAAAACCCAATATATATATGAAAAGGTGTTTTTTCATCTTCAAAACGACAACAAAAGCCCTGCCAAAATTACGATAATAAACTGCGGTTATTATTAATTAAAAGTGAATATTGCTAAGTTTGTAAACAAATAAACTCGAAAATGGCCAATAAGAAAATACTTACCAAAAAATCTCTCGATTTCTTCGAAAAATACCTGAACAACGCATCGCCTACCGGTTATGAATGGGAAGGGCAAAAACTTTGGATGGACTACCTGAAACCCTACGTGGATACCTTTATAACAGATACTTATGGTACGGCGGTTGGTGTTATCAATCCAGATGCCAAATATAAAGTCGTCATTGAAGGGCACTCCGACGAGATTTCGTGGTACGTAAACTATATTACCGACAATGGGCTTATTTACGTAATCCGTAATGGAGGCAGCGACCACCAAATAGCTCCCTCTAAGTGGGTGAACATCCATACCAAAAAAGGTATTGTCGAAGGTATTTTCGGGTGGCCTGCGATCCATACCCGAAGCAGGACAAAAGAGGAGCCCCCGAAGCTTGATAACATTACGATCGATGTAGGTGCCAAGAATAAAGAAGAGGTCGAAAAATTGGGCGTTCATGTAGGTTGTGTTATTACATACCCAGATGGGTTCAAAGTGTTGAACAAAGACAAGTTCGTTTGCAGGGCCATCGATAATCGAGCTGGTGGGTTTATGATTGCCGAAGTGGCACGATTAATTCATGAAAACAAGAAAAAACTCCCGTTCGGACTCTATATCACCAATTCGGTCCAAGAAGAAATCGGGTTACGCGGAGCCGAGATGATTACCAACAGGATCAAGCCCGATGTAGCGATCATCACCGATGTCTGTCATGATACCACGACCCCGATGATCGAGAAAAAGACCCAGGGGCATACCGAAATCGGCGCAGGACCCGTAATTTCTTACGCACCGGCGGTTCAGAACAAGTTGCGCGAGCGCATCATCGAAACGGCCGAGGCCAAAAAGATACCCTTTCAACGATTGGCGGCCTCAAGATCCACGGGAACCGACACCGACGCATTTGCCTACAGTAATGGTGGCGTTGCATCGGCATTGATATCGCTGCCGCTTCGTTATATGCATACCACCGTGGAAACGGTACATCGAGACGATGTGGAGAATGTAATCCGTTTGATGTATGAGACCTTGCTGACCATCAAATCGGGCGAAACGTTCAGTTATTTTGAATGATGCCGTATAGATCCTTTTTTGGGGAGGAAGTTTTCTGATTTCTATGGATGAACTTGTTGACATTCTCGATTCGGAAGGGAAATACACGGGAAAGACTGCCCTTAAATCGGAGGCGCATCGCCAAGGATTGTTTCACCCCACCGTTCATATTTGGTTTTATACCAAAAATGGTCAATTATTGATTCAACAACGTGCAAAAACAAAGGATACCCACCCCCTGCTATGGGACGTTTCAGTGGCCGGACATGTTGGTGCGGGTGAAGATATCGAGCTTTCGGCCATTAGGGAGATTCAAGAGGAAATAGGGCTTGCCGTATCAATAAACGGTCTTGACTTCATTGGCACCGTGAAAGAAGTACATAAAATCGCCGAAGATTTTACAGATTGCGAGTTCCATCATATCTTTTTGAGCGAATTGAAAGTACCTTTGAAAAGTTTAAAAAGACAAGTAAACGAAGTGCAGGCTTTGCGGCTTATTCCCTTAACACAATTTTCAGAAGAGACCTGGGGTATGGCAAAACTTCATGAATACGTGCCCCATGACGTGGAATATTATAAAAGAATCATTGGCGAAATACAGTCCCGGTTATAGATCTTGAACAAACTCTTCGGGCCTTTCAAGATCAAAACTTTTTTGACCGCCATCCATCATATTCTTTACCACAAAGGTGTTTTTGGCCAATTCTTCGGCCCCGATCAAGATAACATAAGGTACTTTTCTGTTATTGGCGTATTTGAATTGTTTTTGGATTTTAGCATCCGATGGATATAAATCTGCCTTGACACCTGCCTTTCGCAGCGTTGAAATCAACTTCAAGGAAGCCAAGGCTTCTTTTTCGCCAAAATTGAGGCAGAGCACCTCTAAGGATTGCTCAATGCTTTCCGGAAAAAGTTCCAGTTCTTCGAGCACCAAATATATTCGGTCAAGACCAAAAGATATGCCAACCCCACTGACATCGTTAAGTCCGAAGATTCCGGTAAGGTCATCATAACGGCCTCCACCTCCAATCGAACCCATGTTGATATTTTTAGGTGCGGAAACCTCGAAAATCGCCCCTGTATAATAGTTGAGCCCACGGGCAA
This sequence comes from Flavobacteriaceae bacterium NBU2977, assembly GCA_019931105.1. GTDB lineage: Bacteria > Bacteroidota > Bacteroidia > Flavobacteriales > Flavobacteriaceae > Meishania > Meishania litoralis. The sequence continues at coordinate 684,576 of JAIOUW010000002.1, forward strand.
GGGTAACATCGATCTCCAATTTAGCTACTTCAAGCCCCAATTGCTCAACGGTTTGTACGATAAATCGCAAGTCCTCTACGCCGGCACTTCCTTCTTCCGAAGTTTTGAGCATCAGGCCAAGCGCATCCAATTGTTCAAGATTTGTGCCCGATAGTGAAAAAAGTGGTGCGACTTTTTCAATGGCCGCTTCGGAAATGCCTTTGTTGAGCATCTCTTTTTCAACACCTTCCCTCCCTATCTTATCCAATTTATCCAAGGCGACCGTAAAATCGACCAAAAGATGTTTTGCACCAATTACCTCGGAAATGCCCGAAAGAATCTTTCTATTGTTCAATTTTATGGTAACCCCTTGCAATTTTAGGTCCGAAAAAACCGCATCGTACAGCTGAATGAATTCCACTTCCTGCAAAAGGGAATTGGCACCCACCACATCGGCATCGCATTGGTAAAATTCGCGAAAACGTCCTTTCTGTGGGCGGTCAGCGCGCCATACCGGTTGGATCTGATAACGCTTGAAAGGGAATTCGATTTCGTTGCGGTGCATTACGACATAACGCGCAAAAGGAACCGTAAGATCATAGCGCAAGGCCTTCTCGGTTATTTTAGGTCCTAACGAAGTACTGTCCTTTGAACTGTACGTATAGTCATCGACCTTACTGATAAAATCTCCCGAGTTCAAAATCTTAAAAATCAGTCGGTCGCCCTCGTCCCCATATTTTCCCAGCAAGGTTTCTGAATTCTCAAAAGAAGGCGTCTCAATGGGCTGAAAACCAAAAACCTGAAAATGCTTCTGGATAATCCCCGTAATATAATTCCGTTTTATTACTTCATTTGGTGAGAAATCCCTTGTGCCTTTTGGTATACTAGGTTTTTGTGCCATAATCTTGAATCAAGATACAAATATATGCCTCACTTCAATCCATTCCAAAGGAGCGGAAACATCATTTAGGCGAATAATGTGCGATTTAGGAAATATTACCTTTTACATATAGAATACTGCCCTATCAAGAAGGCTAAACCTGGTCTATGATTTCATCGAACCATCGGTAGAGGTCGCCCTTGGTAATGACCGCCCCCTGCTCTATCAAATTAAATTTGTCGAGGTTATGATCCTCGGAATATGCTTTTGAAGCCGTAAGGTATTCCACAAAATCGGATTGCCAGTTTTTCTTGAACCATTCAAAACCGATATCGGTCGTCAAATCGATATCGGGATTCAAAATCTTGGTCGAGATCAATTTGATTTCCTTTTCCCCACAATGAAAAAGATGCATGTGAGATGCGGAAACATTTTCCAAATACACAACGTTTTTCAGGACACCCTCCCAGATCAGCTCGCTAAAGACATCAAGTTCTTCCTCGGCAACCTGGGGCTTTTCGGTTTTCAACCTTTGCCACTCCTCTGCCGTGATGGACTGGGTCGCCAAAAAATTTATGAACTCGGGATGGAGTTCTTCCAATTGTTGCTTTGTGAGTCTTCTATACTTCAATACAAAAAGTTATTAACATTTTGAAAAACAAATACTTAACATTACATTAAGGTTAAGTGAACGATCGATCTCGATGATTTGGTCTTGCTTTGATCTATTGCAAAATAAAAGCAATAAAAAACCGCACAATCTACAAAAATTGGAGATGTGCGGTCTTTTGAATTCAAAATCGTTTATTTGGCCTCGGCCACAACTTCAAAGGGAAAATCTACGATAACATCCCTATGTAAACGAATCTTTGCATTATAGGGTCCGGTTCTTTTAACCGTTCCTCCTTGAATATTGATAAACTTCCTGTCGATTTCGTGACCGACTTTCTCTAAGGCCGACACCAAATCTATTGTAGTGACCGAACCGAATAATTTGTCCCCGGCTCCTGTCTTTGCAGGTATCTTCAAATCAAGGTTTTTCAAAGCTTCGGCAGTCTTATTGGCCGCGTCAACAATTTTCTTCTCTTTATGGGCACGTTGCTTTAGATTTTCGGCCAAGACTTTTTTCGCCGAAGGGGTGGCCAATGTGGCCAAACCCTTTGGAATAAGAAAATTTCTGCCGTAACCATTTTTTACGCTGACCAAATCGTCTTTAAACCCTAGGTCTTGAACGTCTTCTTTCAATATAAGTTCCATGGTGCGTTTCTTTTATTTTAATAAATCGCCTACATAAGGCATTAAGGCCAAATGACGTGCCCTTTTGACCGCTTGGGCCACTTTTCGTTGATACTTCAACGAGGTTCCGGTAAGTCTTCGCGGCAATAATTTTCCTTGCTCGTTGACCAATTTCATTAGAAAGTCAGCGTCTTTATAATCGATATACTTAATACCCGATTTTTTGAAACGACAATACTTTTTCTTGGTATTGGTCTCGATGTTCAAAGGAGTCAGATATCTGATATCCCCATCCTTTTTTCCTTTAGCCTGTTGTTCTATAGATGCCATAGTACTTATGCTTTAGCTGTTTTTAACCTTGTTCTTCTTTTCTCTGCCCATTCTATGGCATGTTTGTCCAACCTTACGGTCAAAAAGCGCATTACACGCTCATCTCTTCTGAACTCTTGTTCATAGGTGGTGATTACCTCACCAGGTGCGGTAAACTCGAACAAGTGGTAAAAACCACTTTTTTTGTGTTGGATGGGATAAGCCAATTTCTTTAGGCCCCAATTCTCTTTGGAGACCATTTTGGCTCCATTCTTAATTAAGAAATCCTCAAATTTCTTAACTGTTTCCGCTATCTGATCATCAGAAAGCACGGGATTCAAAATGAAAACAGTTTCGTAATGGTTCATAAATATTATATTTTTTGGAGCGCAAAAATAAGAATATTTACCACACTTCACAAGAAAACGGAAAATTCTTCGTTATAGCTAGGAACAATCATAAAAATTGAACTTAACCAAATCTTAACCTATGGTCATCCGCCATTTACACAGGAAACCGCGCAATGTTTACAACTTTTGTTGTAGATACGTGGGTTTTTTCGGTACTTTGTCGATGATTTAACCCCACAAATCAACCCATTTATGAAATTAAGAAGCATTATTGTTGACGATTCGTCCATGCAGCGGATGGCGGTCGCGAAACTGGTCAACAACCACCCAAATCTTGCTATGGTGGCCGAGTACAGCAATGCGATCGAAGCGAAGAACGGCATTAAGAACAATGAGATCGATCTTATCTTTTTAGATGTAGAAATGCCGATTATCAACGGGTTCGACCTACTCGAATCACTGGAAAACAGTCCACAGGTCATTTTGATCACCGGTAAGCCTGATTATGCCTTAAAAGCTTTTGATTACGATGTTACGGATTATCTTCACAAGCCCATCACCATGGCGCGTTTCGATGCTTCCGTTAAACGTGCCGTTGCCAAGTATGAGCAAATGCATAAGGTCAATGAAGATGAAGAGCATATCTTCGTCAAGAGCAACCTTAAAAAGCGTAAGGTTATCCTTAACGATATCAAATGGATAGAAGCATTGGGCGATTACATCAAGTTGGTGACCGATGAGGCCAATATCGTAATCTTATCGACGATGAAATCGTTTGAAAAGCAATTGCCGCAAGAGAAATTCTTACGTATCCACAAATCGTATATCATCAATTTGGAAAAAGTAGAAAAATTCAACAGTAAAAATGTTGAAGTAAGTGGAAGGTCTATTCCTTTGAGCAGAAATAAAAAGACAGAATTGGCCGAAGCGCTGAGCAACGTTTAACACTGTCTTTCAAAATATTAAATCGCCGTTTTCGAAAAGGAAGCGGCGATTTTTTTTATGCATATTTTATATGTGGTCCACATTATAAATGACCCGGACACTTCTGTACTGCGAAATCGCATTGAATGATTTCTCGACTCTCTTAATACTGTTTTTTGTTTTTGAAATCGATTCTTCGAGCGACATTTTTACAATGACATTTTTTAAGAATTGATTACGAATACGGGCAACCGGTGGGTATTCAGGGCCTAGTATTGTACTCATGAGCGTGTTGCGCAATGATTTGGCGAACCATTCGGCCGCTTCGTTCAACCTGTTGTATTCTTTGTGCTTAAAGGTTATTTTGATGATCCTATTGGTCGGGGGGTATATAAATTGCTCCCGTTCATAAATCTGCTCTTTGTACATGCCTGCGTAATCTCCCGTAGTTACCTGTTTCAATATTTGGTGATATGGATTATACGATTGGATGATTACCCTGCCTCGTTTTTTCGTACGGCCCGCCCTACCGGCCACTTGGGTCAATAATTGAAAACTGCGTTCATGGGCACGAAAATCGGGGAAATTCAAAAGGGAATCCGCGTTCATGATGCCTACGAGGCCTACATTTCTGAAATCAAGACCTTTGGTCAACATTTGCGTACCGACCAAAACATCGAATTGTTGCTGTTCGAAGGCCGTTATTATCTTTTCATAGGCATGTTTGCCCCTGGTCGTATCCAAATCCATTCTACCGACCTTTACTTTAGGAAACAATTCATGAAGCTCTTGCTCTACTTGTTCGGTACCGAAACCCTTGGTGTCGAGCGTCGCAGATCCACAGGCCAAACAGCTTTCTTGCAATGCCATATGATGACCGCAATAATGGCAGCGCAACTGTTTTCGATATTGGTGATAGGTCAGGCTGACATCGCAATTCGGACATTGCGGTGCATGTCCGCAAGTAGTGCATTCAACGATCGGGGCATATCCTCTGCGATTTTGGAACAGGATGATCTGTTCACCTTCAATTAGGCTTTCATTGATTTCTTCCAAAAGTCGCTCCGAAAAATGGCCTTTCATCCTTCGCTTTCTGGTCTGCTCCTTTAAGTCTACCAATTCCATTTCAGGCATCAAAACGTTGCCGAACCTTCTATCGATGCGCGCGTAACCATATTTTCCGGTGCGGGCATTGTGAAAAGTCTCGATGCTCGGCGTTGCTGAGCCTAAAAGTATATTACATGTATGTAATCTAGAAAGCACTATGGCGGCATCTCGGGCGTGGTAACGCGGCGCAGGATCAAACTGCTTGAAAGATCCCTCGTGTTCTTCATCAACGATGATCAGTCCCAAATCGGAAAAGGGCAAAAAGAGTGCGGACCGTGCCCCGATTACAATTTGTGCCTTTGGGTTTTTATGGAGTACGTTGTTCCATACCTCTACCCTTTCATTGCTACTGTATTTGGAATGGTAAACGGATACCTTATCGCCAAAATACTGTTGCAATCTTGCGATCAGTTGGGTGGTAAGTGCAATTTCAGGAAGCAGATATAGGGCTTGCTTACCCGTTTGAATACATTTTTCGATCAATTCGACATAGACCTCCGTCTTTCCGGAAGAAGTAACCCCGTGCAACAAAGTAACTTTTTGTTTTTCAAAGTTTTGAACTATAGTTTCTAAAGCATTTTTTTGGATCTCGTTAAGCTGTTTGAATTCGGCGTTCTCCCCTTCGCCCTCATATGAGATACGATCCTGTCGTACGTAGTATTCTTCCAATATTTCTTTATCGACCAATGACTTGATCACCGCTTTGGAACCACCACTCGTCTTTTCCAGGTCATTGACGGAAATCGGCTTTTTACTGCTGGCCTGCAATTGAAAAAGTGCAAGAACGACCTGGCTCTGTTTCGGTGCCCGCGACAGGCTTTGTAAAAGGGCTTCCAACTTATCTTCGGAAAGAAATTCCCGGCCCATTTTCACATAGCGCACCAATTTGGGCCTATATTGCTCGTATATTTCTTCCTTTAGAACAATGGCATTTTTGGCGAGCAATCTGTTCAACACGGGCAGTACGTTCTTTCGTTCGATTATTGCACTTACCTCATGTACCTTAAGCGATGATTGGTGCTGTAGTGCTTCATAGACCAAGAACTCGTCATCTTTTAAATCAGATTCATCAACTTCTGTATGCGGTTTTTTTAAGATCAGCGTTTCACTTTCCAAAAGAAAGGCACTTGGCAACGCACTTCGCAGTACTTCACCGATCGTGCACATATAATAATCGCAAATCCACTGCCAGTGATGTAATTGTACGGTGTTCACTATGGGTGTCTCATCAAGAATCTGATGGATTTCCTTTGCCTCGTACACCGTAGGTGCCTTTGAGTGGATTTCGGAAACGAGACCCGTGTATATTTTCGATTTGCCAAAGGGAACGGCCACGCGCATTCCCGGACTCAAAAAATCGGCCTCCGATGGGGTAACACTATAGGTAAAACATTTTTCTAATGGAATGGGTAAGATTACGTCGATAAAGTGCTGCATGATTTAGGGATACTTGATTACAAGTTAATCGCGGAACAACGAATGGTGATTTTAGAGTTCTGAACCGAATTCCACGTTCTACGTTCCTTAATCCATAATTCCATATTCGTTGATCATCAATTCTCCGTTCGTCAATCCAAAAATCTTCAATCCTCAATTATCATTATCCTTCGACGCGTATCCAGGTTTGGGTGCGGTAGATGAAAGCCAAATAGCCCCTGACCTTAAGTTCGTTCGCATTGTCAGGATTCAACCATATCTTGCAGCGAAAGGTCATTGCCTGCTCGGGGTCGAAAAGGGTCTTTCCCTTCCACTCGCCGTCCTCGTTCTCTTCAAGTCCTTCTATAATGGTCATACCTACCACGGGTTTGTCCTTTCTATCCCCATCGCATTTTACGCAAAGGGCATACTCTTTTCCTTTTTCAACTATTTTGACAACATCACCGTACATAAGGCCATTTTTTTCGTAAATCGATATTATCGCCTTGGGATTTCCGGTACGGTCGTCAATGGTCTTCCATTTTCCGAACACGCTTTGCGATGATACCCAAAAACTGGTACTCATCAACATTATTATCAAAATGGCCCTGTTCATGCTATTTATCTTGTTTAAAAGTCTTGCGCAACGAATTCAAAGAAGCGTTCAATTCGAATCCGAGTAGCAATATATTCGAATTTAACCAAATAAATACCATGAGTATCAATAAACCGCCCAAGGCTCCGTACAACTCGTTATAGCGCGCAAATTTTTCAACATATATTCCAAATAAGTACGAGGTTATGGTGAACAGAATGGTCGTCATCAATGCCCCGATTGAAAAAAACTTGGCTTCCTTGCCTTCACGGGTACCAAAATAATAGAGTATCGCCGTGGTCAGATACGCCAAGAGCACAAAAAACAAAAACTGGACGATCTTCAATAGAAAAATATCATCGTTGTCAAGAACGACGCCATACACATTTTCCATAAACTCCCTATAAAACTGTGCCGTGTAGAACTCGAAATAAAGAAAGACGGCCGCCCCGATAATCAATAGAATGGAAAGCATAAGGCCAATTCCTAAGGCGTATAGGTATTGCCGGAAAAAATTACGCGTTAGGTTCACATGGTATGAATGTTCGAATCCGCCGAAAATGGCGTTTACCCCGTTCGCCATAAGTAAAATCGAGATAAGAAAGGAAGAAGACAAAAGCCCCCCACTCTTTTGCTCTTTGATCTGCTCATAAATTCCGCCAAAATAGTCGTTGGTCGCCGAAGGCAAAAACGATTCTAAAAATTCAGGGAAACGGGTATCGAAGTTTTCAAGATTTATGTAAGGCACCAAATACGGGACCAAGGTGATAAGAAAGATCAACAACGGAAACAACGCCATAAAAAGACTGAACGCTATGGCACTCGCACGTGTCGACAACGCCCCTTGTACAATACCCAAAAAGTACATTTCGATAAGATCATAAAAAGAAAGTCCTTCAAAAGCGCGAAGTTTTATTTTTTTCAAGAGCCGAACCGCCCAATTAATAACGGGAATCTTGTCAAGCTTCTCTTCAATCTCTATCGACATCTATACCGCTTTTAGGCTCAGGTCCATATTATAGACCGAATGTGTCAACGCGCCCGATGAGATATAATCGACCCCGCATTCGGCATACTTGCGAATGGTTCTTTCATTGATTCCGCCAGAAGATTCGGTCAGGCATTTGTCCCCGATGAGTTCGACGGCCTTTCGCGTATCCTCGAAATTGAAATTATCGATCAAGATGCGGTAAATACCATCAGACTCTAGAATTTCCCTGATTTCATTCAAATTACGGGCCTCTACGATTATTTTTAAGTCCCTTTCGGTATCTTTCAAGTATTGTTTGGTCTTCGCGATTGCCTTCGTAATCCCCCCTGCAAAATCGATATGATTGTCCTTGAGCATGATCATATCGTACAATGCAAATCTGTGGTTTTCTCCACCTCCTATCTTTACCGCCCATTTTTCTAAGGCACGTATACCCGGTGTAGTCTTGCGGGTATCCAAGATTTTCGTATTCGTGCCTTCCAAAAGCTTAACAAAAGAATTCGTTTTGGTCGCAATGGCACTCATACGTTGCATCGCGTTCAAGACAAGACGCTCGGCCTTTAAAATACTTTGTGAACTGCCCTCTACATAGAAGGCGATATCACCGTATTTTACCGGTGTTCCATCCTTGATTTGAACATTTAACTCCAGTTCTGGATCCACATATTCGAACACCTGACGAGCAAAATCCACACCCGCCAAAATACCATCGGCCTTGACCAACAATTTTGCCTTACCGGTGGCATTTGAGGGTATACAGGCCAAGGAGCTGTGGTCGCCATCACCTACATCCTCTCGAATGGCATTCTTGATGATACCTTCTATCTCTTCTTGAAACTTCGTTGCTGAAATCATAGATACTGCATTGATCCGTGCTAAAATACTAAAAACAAAACCCAAAACTCATTTGGGATAATCTGAAAATTCTATTTTTGGATTATGATGATACGCCTTCTCGCCATTGGCAAAACGGATAGCAAACCTTTGCAGGAACTGATCTCGGCATATGAAGATCGTTTGAAGCACTATGTGAAATTCGAACTCGAAATCGTACCCGACCTGAAAAATGCCAAAAACCTTTCGGAAAACAGGCAGAAAGAACTCGAGGGGGAAATGCTATTGAAAAAAATAAACACCACCGATATACTTGTTCTTTTGGACGAAAAGGGAAAGCATTATTCTTCAGTCGATTTCTCGCAATACCTGCAAAAGAAGATGAACTCTGGCATCAAACAGTTTGTCTTCGCCATTGGTGGGCCTTATGGCTTCAGTGATGCCGTCCACAAAAAAGCACAGGGGAAAGTCGGTTTATCAAAAATGACCTTTTCACACCAGATGGTACGGCTTTTTGCCGTCGAGCAGATTTATCGTGCCTTTACGATCCTGAAGAACGAACCGTACCACCATCGATGAAAAAGACGATCGACCTTTTCTCGGCACAGGCGAAACTATACAAAAAGTACCGCCCACACTACCCCGAGGAATTTTTTAATGAGATTCTCGGTCTTGTCAAAAATCGTTCTGGTTGTTGGGATTGTGGAACGGGCAACGGACATTTTTATCGCGAAACCATAGGACCCTATTGGAACGAACAACGCAGGCACATTGACTCAAAATATGAAACGATCGATTTTCCTTTTGATGAAATCGAACTATCAAAACCGTATCACATTGAGGCCCTAATGAACCTGTCGCAACTCGAAGGGTATTTCAACACTTGGTCAAGTGTTCAGAACTATAAAAAGAAAAATCGAGAAAATTCCGTGGGTGATTTGATTAAGGAGCTCAAAAAATACTGGGGCAACCAAAGTTCCGCTAAAACAATAACATTTCCCATGTTTAGCAAGATAGGTATCGTTAAAAAATAGTGCTACCTACTAATACCAACTAACACTCGGTCAGGACGGGCACAACGCCTATGGAAAATACTTCTTGACAAATCTCCTACTTATATGAGAGTTTTGGACGAATACCAGTTGCGGTTAATATTCTGTCAAAATCATTTTATTTAATTTCCGTGAATATTTAGTCAAGAATATTTTTTTGCTCTTCACAGAGTCGATAATCATAAATTCCGTACTGTCGCTAAAAATCAATTCTAATACATCAATAGAATGTATAGATTTTAGTTTCCAATATCCCCCCATTTTGGAATTAACCAAAAGAGTAGAGTCTGCTTCGAAAACATAAGTGTTCTGCAAAGCTTTATTTTCATATCTTTTTCCAGAAATGTTTATACTCTTGTTTTCAAAATTTCCATTGTACCTCCTATAGACAAGGTTAAACTCCTCCATTTGCGGATTCGATAAAACCAAACTGTCTTCTGAGAACGATTCAATATTAAATCCGGGATGCGATGGTGAAAGTGGAACAATTTTATTTCCTTTTCGAATAAATTCGAACGATTGTTTTTTATGTTTTTGACCTAGTACATAGTTAGTAAATTCTTTTTTGTCAAAAACGATTAAGGTATTTAAGCTATGGTATGACTTGGTCCCATTTATATTGAGAGAGTTATATTGTCCAATCCAAACTCCTTCTATGTTCTCTGTTTGACAAGAAAGCAAAAAAGTAACGGAAATTGCTAGGAGTTTCTTCATATAAGCTTAAAGTAACTTGCTTTAATAAAGCACCCTGAACTTAATGGTGTGATCCACCTTTTTAAGTGCTTTGACCACCTCTTTGTTATACTCTTTGTCAAGATCGGTAATAACGTAGCCTACCTCGTTATCTGTGGATAAGTATTGTCCGATAATATTCATTTCATACTTGGCCAGAACCTCGTTGATACGGGCCATAATACCGGGAACATTTTTGTGAATATGCAAGAAACGATGCGCATTCTGTTGTTTCGGCAACCTGATATTCGGAAAGTTAACGGCATCAACGGTATTGCCCGAATTGATATAATCCATTATTTTGTTGGGAACGAAATCGGCGATATTGCGTTGCGCCTCTTCCGTGCTTCCACCGATATGCGGCGTCAATATCACGTTGTCCAAACCTTGCAGTTCGGTTTCGAACTTTCCATTGCTTCTAGGCTCTTCAGGATAAACATCGACGGCAGCGCCACTTAACTTACCTGATTTAAGTGCATTGACAAGAGCTTCGATATCCACTACGAATCCTCTGGAGAGATTGATTAGGATCGCCCCCTTTTTCATCTGCCCGATCTCGCGCTCACCAATGAAGTTCTTGTTCGCCTTATTGTCGTCGATATGCAACGTTACAACATCCGAGACGTTCAATAAGTCTTCGAGCGTATTACATTTGACCGCATTGCCCAATGCCAGTTTATCATCAATGTCATAATAATAAACCCGCATACCAAGGGCCTCCGCCAAAACGGACAATTGTTTTCCGATGTTGCCATAGCCTACGATCCCTATATTCTTGCCTCGCACCTCGCGCGAATTGGCCGCGGTCTTGTTCCATTGGCCATTATGGATCTCGGTACTTCTTGGAAAGATGCTGCGCATTAGCATGATTATCTGCCCGATGGCCAGTTCGACTACCGATCGCGTATTGCTGTAAGGTGCGTTAAAGACCACCACGCCCTTTTTCTTGCAGGTTTCGAGATCGATCTGGGTGGTACCGATACAAAAGGCGCCCACTACCAATAATTTATTCGCGGCATTTAAGACATTCTGTGTCACCTGTGTTTTTGACCGGATTCCCAAAACGTGTACCCCTTTGATTTTTTCAATAAGTTCTTCTTCAGGCAAGGCCTTGTCTACCAGTTCTACGGAAAACCCATCTTCGGAAAGGTTTTCGAATGCGGCAGGATGCACATTTTCAAGCAACAAAATTTTTATTCTATTCTTGGGATAGGAAATATTTCGCGGCAGGTCGTTCACAAATAAAAATTCATCCAAATTAGGGGCTACGTGATCCGCATTATTGGCCGCCTTGTCTCGATGCACATTTTCGGTATAGGCGAAAAATTTATCGGCAATACCGGCCTCGCGCATTACATAGTCGCTATAGCCATCACCGATAACCTGCACTTCTCCTTCAAGATCCATCTGTCTAAGGCAATCGATTTTTCCGTTGTGCCTTGATAACGGATTCGCTTCATCGAAACCGATAATGTTTCCTTCATTATCGAATTTGAAGGTATTCGCATATACCCGTTCAGAAGGAATGTTGTATTCTTCGACGATAGGGTCGATAAACTCTTTGAAGCCGCAGGAAATCACATAAATATCCTGAGAAAACTTTTCAAAGAACTCTTTGTTCGATTCAATTGATTTAGAGATTTTTTGGCGCAATTCTTTTACCAGACCATCCAAATCTGACCTGTTGGCATTCAACAATCTGATGCGCCGCTCCAAAGACTCGGTGAACGAAATATCGCCATCGATCCCTAAATTGGTGATTTTCTGTATTTCATTAATGACCTCATCTTTGTTCGATTTGCCCTGCAAGGTCATTTCGGCCAATACATCAAGGGCCTCGACCCTTGTCAAGGTACTATCAAAGTCAAAAACATACTTTCTGCCCACCTCTACCATTTTTTTATTGAAATTAAGCCGTAAAAATAAAGATTAATACCATTGGCCACAGGGTAATGTTATCAAAAGTTACCCCTATAACCAATAGGTCTTGTTTTGGTACAAAATTCTATTGTGAATCGGTAATTTCCCTTATAAAATCAAATTCTTTTTGAGAATACGGCGTACCGTCTTGGCGCAGAATATCGTGATGCCAGATTTCGGGTTCGGCGGTAAATGTAGAATCCCAGCTTACCCAAGGGTAGATGGTGTTGCTTTTTCCGGCCACAAAACCCCAATTGATGGCGGCAATCTTATCTTCTTTTAAAATAGGCATTACCGTTTCAAAAGTATTGCCCGATCCACGCGCCACATATTCAGTGCACAACAGGGGCCGCTCATAATTCTTGAGTTCCTCGATCTTGCGCCTTACATCGTCCATATTGCCATCATAGGCGTGAAACGAGATAACATCGGAATGTTCGACCATATATCTATCCAAGGCGGGGAGGCTGTCGGGGTTGCCCCAATGCGCTATGTCTCCGCGCCAGATTCCGGTTGTCAGCGGTTGGGTAGGCATCGCTTCCCTAGACCATTTGAACACTTTCTTCAACAGTGCCAGCGAATAAATATGCTTGTTCTTAACCTCCAACTCTTTTCTTCCCGGTTGTCCCGCAACGTTGTCAGGCTCGTTATAAATGTCCCAAACAAGTACCCGGTCATCATTGGCGAACTTATTGACCACTCCCTTTATATAGCCTTTCAATTCATCATGTCGCGTGGAATCTCCCAATATCTCGGCACCAGGTGCCTGTACCCAACCCGAATTGTGTACATGGGGTGTGGGTTCGGGTTGCTTGCCCAACTTTGGGATCGGGTGCCAAACGTCGTCCAACAAAACGAACATGGTTTTAATACCATGCCTGTCGGCCATGGTCAAATATTGATCCAACCGATCTAAAAATCCAACCGAATCTTGCTGCCATAAGAGATTGTGGAGATAAACCCTATGCAGGTTCATACCCAGATCGGCGGACCATTTTAATTCTCGATCAATGGTCTCAGGGTCGAAGGTATCGGCCTGCCAAAATTCCAATTGGTTGATAGAACTGCTCGGGTTGAAATTTGCTCCGACCAACCAAGGTTGTTTTTCATACCATTCCCAAGCTTTTTCCTTTGTCCAACGTACTGAAACAGAAAGCTGTTCTGACGATGGTCTTTGTTCTTTTTTTTCTTCACCACAGGCGATTATGACCACCATTAAGATTACTGAAATAACCTTTCTCATAATGTTTTGAATTTTTAATTGTATGGAAGAATCGTTTTAAAACCATCTCCTGACCTGTGTACAATACTGTTGATAATCCTTTCCAAATTTTTTACTCAGGGCCCGTTCTTCAGGTTGTATTTGAAAGCGGTTCATATAACTCACAAAACTCGCAGCCAAAAGTACGTTAAAAGCATTGCCCAAGTGAATGCCTAAGCCCAGTAATACCAATAACATAGCAAGATACATAGGGTTTCGCGTGTAAGTATAAACACCTCTGGTCACCAGTTTCGCGGCCTTTTCAGGTCTTGTCGGGTCGGCCGTGGTTTTTGAAGCGAAAAACTGGATCAAGGAAACAACCCCGACCAAAATACCTGAAAAAAATAAAAAAGACCCCAAATATATTCTTCCGAAAAAATGAAAATCACCCAAGGGAAAAAATTTATCCAATAGATACATTCCAAACGCAAAAATAATAAAGATTACGGCAGGCGGTATTTTTAACTCCATGTTATAAAATTACTATTTTTGAAACATTACTACTTGCATTTTTTTACTTTCAATGAAATTGGTTTTTGCCACCCATAATCAAAATAAACTTACCGAAGTACAATCTTTGGTTCCCAAAAATATCGAACTCTTATCGTTAAACGATATCGGTTGTCACGATGAAATACCCGAAACGGGTAAAACTTTGTATGAAAATGCGAAAATAAAGGCCGATTTCGTAACCAAAAACTATGGTTTCGACTGTTTTGCGGATGATACGGGATTACTTGTTAATGCCCTCAACGGAGCTCCGGGGGTTTATTCCGCCCGCTACGCGGGGGAACAAAGGAATTCAGGTGACAATATGTACAAGCTATTGACCGAACTTGAAGGCCTAAACGACCGTTCCGCTAAATTCGTTACGGTCATCGCCTTAAACTTAAAGGGTGAACAACAGTACTTTAAAGGTGTTGTCGAAGGCCAGATAACAAGTAAAAAGTCGGGGGCCAAAGGCTTCGGTTACGACCCCATTTTTCAGCCCGAGGGATATGACAAGACTTTTGCCGAACTTCCGTTATCCGTCAAGAACGCGATAAGCCATCGTGGTAAGGCCATGGAAAAATTAATAGCTTATTTAAAGACAATATTATGACATCAGAACATAAGCAAAAATCCGAATTGCCTAAAAACGAAATGGTCGAGGTTTCGGTCGCTTCAGAACGTGCCGAGGCGGTAGGTGGGGTCTTGATCGCATTCTTCGCGGCCTTGATGGCCATCTCGCAAATGGTCAATGGCGAACTTGAGGAAGAGATGATGATCGCACACAACAAGGTTGTAAACTATTCGAGCTGGTACCAGTCAAAAAGTATCAAGGAAAGTTTGAAAGAAAGTGAATTGGATTATTTGCAGGCCTTGTTGAATACAGGCATGGTGGTCGAAGACAAGCAAGCGTCGATTCTTGAACAGGTCGAAGAGACCAAAGGCTTGATCCAAAAGTATGGTGCCGAAAAATTCGAGATTCTAGAGGGTTCGGCAAATATTCCGAAAACACAATGGGTACAAGATTTAGACGGGGAACTCGGCAAGATAGTCGGTGTTAAGGAATGGGAGCAGCTCGCCGATGACTACGATAATGCCACCAAAAGGTTCGACCTGGGCATGTTGTTCTTTCAAATAAGCATCGTTTTGGGTGCGGTATGTATCATCATCTATGACAACCCTAAATTGCAGAAGTCGTTTATAACCTTAATGATCGTTTTTGGAATTGTCGGCATAGTCATGTCAATTTACGGGTATATGCTTGCGCCTTGACGATAAAACTTCCTTTTGGCCGCCAAGTCGATTTTAAAGAGTACATTTGCCGCTTTATTAACAACGCCGACCCGATAACAGATTTGGGTCGAAGGAGTTGCGAGAAGCGGAGTCCACTGGGTTATACGATAATCGCTTAATGCAACAGGCCTATTTAGCGATTAAATAATCATTAGTATGACAAAGTTTGAAGCATTAGGGCTGCAAAAGTCCCTCTTGAATGCTGTTGCCGACATGGGTTTTGAAAACCCCTCGGAAGTACAGGAAAAAGCAATCCCCATTTTATTGGAAAGTGAGACCGACCTCGTCGCACTGGCCCAAACAGGTACCGGAAAGACCGCTGCATTTGGTTTTCCGCTGATTCAAAAAATCGATGGTGATAGCCGCACTACCCAAGGGTTGATCCTATCGCCTACCCGTGAGCTCTGTTTACAGATCACCAGCGAATTGCAGCTCTATAGCAAATATGAGAAAAACATAAACGTCGTGGCCATTTATGGTGGGGCGAGTATTACCGAACAGGCAAGACAGATCAAACGCGGGGCGCAGATTATCGTTGCGACACCGGGAAGAATGAAGGATATGATCGGCCGCAAACTCGTCGACATCTCCAAAATCGATTATTGTGTCTTGGACGAGGCCGATGAAATGCTCAACATGGGCTTTTTTGAAGATATCAAGGACATTCTTTCGAATACGCCACAGGAAAAATCGACTTGGCTTTTTTCGGCCACCATGCCAAAAGAGGTATCTGTAATTGCGAAAAAATTCATGCACGCCCCACAAGAAATCACGGTGGGAACCAAAAATGCAGGAACATCGACGGTACAACATGAATACTACGTTGTCGGGGGAAGAGATCGTTACCCTGCCCTGAAGCGACTTGCCGATACGAATCCCGATATTTTTTCGGTCGTATTCTGTAGAACGAAGCGCGACACTCAAAAAGTGGCCGAAAAATTGATCGAAGACGGTTATAATGCCGGGGCACTTCATGGAGACCTTAGTCAAAACCAGCGTGATCTGGTCATGAACGCCTTCCGGAAAAAACAGATCCAAATGCTTGTGGCCACCGATGTAGCCGCTCGGGGAATCGATGTTGACGATATTACCCATGTGATCAATTATCAATTGCCCGATGAAATCGAAACCTATACCCACCGTAGTGGAAGAACAGGCCGTGCCGGAAAATCAGGTATCTCAATGGTCATCGTTACGCGAAGCGAGTTGCGAAAGATCAAGACCATCGAAAACAAGATCAAGCAGCAGTTTATTTCAAAAAAGATTCCCACCGGAATGGAAATTTGCGAAATACAACTGTACCATCTGGCCAACAAGATAAAGGACACCAAAATCAACAAGGAGGTAGAAAATTACCTGCCGGCCATAAACGATGTACTGCAGGGCATGGACCGCGACGAACTGATCAAAAAAATAGTTTCGGTCGAGTTCACGCGATTCTACAATTATTACAGTAAGGCCCACGATCTGAACACTCCAGATCAGGGGCGTGGTGAGAAATCGGGCCGCAAGGACAATTCTTCTTCCGATGGTTCGGTTCGCTACTTTATCAATGTAGGCGAAAAAGATGGGTACGATTGGATGTCGTTAAAAGATTTTCTCAAAGACACTTTGGACCTCGGCCGTGATTCGATTTACAAAGTCGATGTCAAGGATAGTTTTTCGTTCTTCAACACCGATGCCAGCGACACCGAAAAAGTACTGGCCCATTTTACGGATTTCAAAGTTGATGGAAGGTTTGTGAATGTCGAGGTTTCCACAATTCCCGGCGGTTCTGGGGGCGGAAAACGTGGAAGCCGTCCCAAAAAAAAGGATCGCGGCCGTGGCGGAAAAGATCGGGGTCGAGGAAAACGCACGGATAAAAATTCTTCAAAAGGCAGCGCGAATTATTCCGGAAAAAGAAGAAGTAAACGAAAAAGCGATTTCTTTTGACGCGTAAGCACATAACCACTTTTTTGGTTAATTCTATATTAAAAATACGCTACGGCGTATTTTTTTTGCTTTGTTTAGTACCTTTAAAGCTGACTAAGGTTCAATGAAGAATTATTTTACGCTATTTCTTACCTTATTGTGTTTTACCGCATTTTCGCAAGAAGACGGTGATACTATCGATAGAAAAATCAGGGCTACCGTAATCAATGCACAGACCGATGACCCCATGGAAAGTGTGCATGTTTTGAACCTTAATCAGGTTATCGGCACCATTACCAATGAAAAAGGCGAGTTCGCCATTACCGCCGCGGTCAACGATACGCTTTACCTGACCTTTCTAGGCTTCAAACCCCAAAAAATCAGGGTCACGAACGATATGTTCAAGTTCGAGGATACCAAGATAGCCTTGACCGAACTCGCCTATGCCCTCGAAGAGGTAATCGTCAGGCCCTATCAATTGACCGGATTTCTTGAAATCGATGTAAAGAATATGGTCGTAAACAATGGGTATCAATACAGTATTTCAGGTCTGAATGTCGGTTATGAAGCGGGTAACAAAACACCTAGTGCGGTTACTAAAGTGTTGGGGGCGATTTTGAATCCGGCGGATCTGTTGCGCAATCTCTTCGGAAGGCAGCCGAACCAGATGCGAAAATTGCGCAAAATGAAAGAAGACGACCAAATTCGAGATCTTTTGGCCTCGAAATTCGACCGCGAGACCCTGGTCGAATTGCTTCAGCTCGAAAAAGTCGATATCGAAGACATATTAAGCAATTGCAACTACTCGAAGTCATTTATTACGACCGCCAACGACCTTCAAATTCTCGATGCGATAAGCAGCTGTTACGAAGAATTCAAAGTGCTTAACCGCGAAAAATAAAATTTTCTATTTCCAACTGCATTTTATAGCTTTAGCCAAAATAGCTTAAGATGAAAAAACTGCTGATCGGTGTTATAATTTCCTTATCTTTTTTTGCCTGTAAGGAAGAAAAAAAAGAGCCCGTGAAGCCGACAGTACAGATGCAGGAGCCAATCTCAGCACCCGAAAAAAAAATTCCGTTTGTTTGGGAGGGCGCCAACATCTACTTCTTACTTACCGATCGTTTTAACAACGGGAATACTGCAAATGATGTCAATTTCGATAGAACTGACACTACGGGCATTCTACGAGGCTTTATGGGTGGTGATCTCGAAGGAATAACCCAAAAAATAGACGAAGGCTATTTTTCCGAACTGGGTATAAACGCTATTTGGTTCACGCCCGTTGTAGAGCAAATCCATGGTTCAACCGATGAAAGTACTGGAAACACCTATGGATACCATGGTTATTGGGCGAAGGATTGGACGGCACTAGATCCAAATTTCGGAACAAAAAAAGATCTTGAGATTTTGGTCAAAACAGCGCACAAAAAGGGCATCCGTATTTTAATGGATGTCGTCTTGAACCATACCGGTCCGGTGACCGGGAAAGATCCTGTCTGGCCAGAAGATTGGGTACGAACCGATCCGACTTGTGAATTTACCAATTATGAGAATACAACGAGTTGTACCTTGGTAGATAATTTGCCTGATATTCTTACCGAATCGAACGAACCGGTCGAATTGCCCGACCAGCTCTTGGCCAAATGGAAAGAAGAAGGCAGGTTGAGCAATGAACTTGATGAACTCCAATTGTTCTTTGAACGTACAGGATACCCAAGGGCCCCACGATTCTATATTATCAAGTGGTTGACCGATTACGTCAATGATTTCGGAATCGACGGGTTTCGGGTCGATACCGTTAAACACGCCGATGAAAACGCATGGTCAGAATTGTATAAAGAAGCTTCACATGCTTTCGACACTTGGAAAAAAAAGCATCCCGAAGAGATATTGGACGACAATCCGTTTTACATGGTCGGAGAGGTATATGGATATGGAATTTCAGGGGGAAGGGAATATGATTTCGGGGACAAAAAAGTGGACTACTTTGACCATGGCTTCAAGAGCCTTATCAATTTTGAGCTTAAAGACGATGCACTGAACGACTATGAAACGATTTTCAATAAGTATAGTTCGCTGCTTGGCACCAAACTAAAAGACAAAAGTATTCTCAATTACCTGACTTCACATGACGACATGCAGCCCTATGACATCGAGCGCAAAGATTCCATTCGGGCCGGCAACGTTTTGTTGCTCACGCCCGGGGCTTCCCAGATCTACTATGGCGACGAATCGGCAAGGCCTTTAATAATTGAGGGAACAGAGGGCGATGCCACATTGCGTTCTTTTATGAATTGGGAGGAAATCGCGAACAATGCTGAAACGCAACAAATTCTTGAGCACTGGCAAAAACTTGGAAAATTCAGGCGCGACCATCCTGCGATAGGTGCGGGAAAACATAAAAGATTGGGCAAAAAGCCCTATGTATTCAGTAGAACATATGTCGATGGCGATTTTAGGGATAAGGTCGTAGTGGGGCTTGATTTGCCCAAAGGCAAGAAATCACTTTGGGTAAAAGGTTTCTTTGGTGACGGAACCAAACTGTTCGATACCTATTCGCGAACCGAGGTAGAGGTCAAGAATGGAAAAGTGACCCTGGAAAACGATTTCGACATTGCACTTATCGAACTGGCACAATAGTTTTCAAGAATCATTTACTGCTGTGAATGCAAGGCAATCCGGTTGCCTTCGGTATCCTTTATCAAGGCCATAAAACCATGGCCTCCCCCGATTTCCTTTTTGGGTTGCATTATTTCGCCCCCGGCAGCCTCTACCCTGCCAAGCTGATTGGCAACGTCTTTGCACGAAAAGTAAATCAAAGTGCCATCGGTAGAACTGGGTTTGTACATCTCGTGCTTGACCAAAGATCCGCTCGCTCCCGATTTTTCATGATTGCTCGGAAACCATCCCATTTGAAATCCTCCAAGGTCATGGATGCCAATTTCTATTTCAAAAACCGATTCATAGAATTTCTTGGCCCGATCCATATCCGTTACAGGAATTTCGAACCAACCCACCATGTTATGATCCATAATTACTTTTTTTCCAGAGTTGCCTTTAAGGTGGCCAAACCTTCTTCAAAATCCTTGCCCACCATTTTGTCCATACTCATAAAAAGGGCCATAATATTCATCGGAAATTTATTCTTTCCGGTAAAACCCCATGTCACTTTAGTAGCGCTAACACCTGAATTCTCGACCTTGGTATAACAATCCGATGTCGATTTCCATGGCTTTAAAAAGCGAAGCTCCGATTCGATACGGTCACCGTTGACTATTTTCGTTATTTCCTGTTCCCCTTCTCCGACATCCTTGTTGCCGTTCCAATAACTTATGGCCCCGACTTCGCCATCGGTTCCGGTGAACTTCTTTTTCATATTCGGATCTTTTTGGGCCCAAGGCGACCATTCATCCATATTCTTTAAATACTTTAGGTAATCGAAAACTTCGTTCTTCGGACTCTCGATTTCGATAGAACGTGAAACATCATAGGTTTTTGGTGCGATGAGTGCTAAGAAAACCACCAAAGCAACGACCGCCAACAGAATATAAAGTAGTGTAGCCATTTGTTTATCAATTAGTTGGTTGAATTAAATATACTGAAAAATTCAATGCACAGACCGGTACCTGTTCAAAATGTCATCGATGCTTTTGATCGACTTCTTGGTCCAATCGAGACGTATTTTTAGTTTTTCGCTTTCGCTTAACTGCCACGGAAGATTCGTTTTTCGAAGCTTTGTACTCAGTTGGTGCAACAAGATCGCCGCTGATACCGAGATATTCAGGCTTTCCGTAAAACCGAACATGGGTATGCGAAGCAAGCCGTCGGATGATCGCAGCACCTCATCGCTCAATCCCTCCTTTTCCGTACCAAAAAACAAAGCGGTTTTCCTGTCGATTTCAAAATCATCCAATGGGGTCGCGCTTATTGAAGGCACAGTGGCCATTATTTGATATCCACTATCCCTTAATTCTTGAATACATGTTTTCGTATTCTTATAACGATGTACGTCTACCCACTGTTGGGCGCCCATTGCGATGTTTTTGTCCAATCGTTTCCCGAACCTTGCTTCGATTACATGGGCCTCTTGAATGCCAAAAACCTCACAACTTCGTATGACCGCACTGGTATTGTGCAATTGAAAAACGTCTTCCAAGGCCACGGTAATATATTTTGTTCTCTCCTTGAGCACCTCTGAAAACCTGTCGATACGCGCAGGGCTAATGAATTCCTCCAAATAAGCAAGAAGCCGTTGATCGTCCATAAATCGAATATAATAAAAAGTCTATTTTTAGAACATGAAACAACGAATTGTAGTTTTGACCGGGGCCGGTATGAGCGCGGAGAGCGGCCTTAAGACCTTTCGCGATGCCAACGGACTCTGGGAAGGCCATAATGTAATGGAAGTAGCCTCCCCTACGGGATTCAAAAGCAATCCGGCCCTTGTATTGGATTTTTACAACCAACGTAGAAAACAGCTTTTACAGGTCGATCCCAACGAAGCGCACCATGCCCTGGTCAAACTTGAGGAAAAATTCAAAGTCTCGATAATAACCCAGAACGTTGATGACCTTCACGAACGCGCGGGAAGCTCTGAGGTGCTTCACTTGCACGGCGAACTGTTCAAGGTCAGGTGTACACAGAACGAAAATACGGTTATTGATTGGAAGAAAGATCTTTATCTAGGAGATGTAAGCGAACATGGCCATCAATTGCGTCCCCACATTGTATGGTTCGGTGAACAGGTGCCCCTGTTGCCAAAAGCGGCCGAAATTACATCGATGGCAAGCATTCTGATCATTATCGGCACGTCAATGCAGGTCTATCCGGCCGCTGGTCTTGTGAATTACGTACATTCAGGTGTTCCGATATATTTTATCGATCCCCGGCCGAGCATTTCGAAATATGATTTTGAGAATCTTACGATAATACCAAAA
The DNA here is from genome assembly GCA_019931105.1 of Flavobacteriaceae bacterium NBU2977. GTDB lineage: Bacteria > Bacteroidota > Bacteroidia > Flavobacteriales > Flavobacteriaceae > Meishania > Meishania litoralis. The sequence goes on from JAIOUW010000002.1 coordinate 706,795, forward strand.
ACTGCGGTAAATGGATTGCCATCATTGGTCTCAGACCTAATCGGCAAAACATTTTAGTTTCCCCCGGCCCAGCTATTACCTTACAAAAACCCCTTTTCGGCACGAAGGGTATACTTTAAGTACGAGAATGACCTTGCTGAGTCTTGCCCTACTTTTTTTACTATTTTCATTAATTCATTTTTGAGGCAAGTCTAAACCATGTATCTTGAAAAAAACGGAACTATACGATTCGCTCAACTACGTCGACCATTCACGTGAAAAACGAATGCAAATGGCCATGTTGGTTTTGAACGACCCGCAAGTCATTGCCCCATTGCTGGAAATCGCCTTTGTGGATGATGACCCAATCTCAAGCCGGGCCTGTTGGGTGATGGAATTCACGGCCAAGGAGAATTTATCGTATCTACTACCCTATCTCGATGATTTTACAGCCAATCTTGGCAAGATACAATTGGACTCATCAGTCAGGCCCATAGCCAAGATCTGTGAGTTCTTGACGAAAGCTTATTTTTCAAAAAAGTCTTCCAATGTACAGATCGAAATGACCGAAGAACATCTAGAACGAATAGCCACGGCCTGTTTTGATTGGTTGATCGGAGACCATAAGGTAGCCGCCAAAGCCTACTCGATGACCAGTCTTTTGCTTTTGGGGCGAAAATTCAATTGGATCCTTCCCGAACTTAAAATGGTCCTTGAACAAAATTACGCCGAAGGCAGCGCGGCTTACAAGGCGAGGGCCAGAATGACCCTGGCCAAAATTAAGTAATGTAGTGGCGGCCGAAATGTAATCTCATAAACTAATACCCTACCTCCCTTTTAATCTACCGCGTTAATAGGTATCTTTGTAGCTTCAAAAATAATCAACCCAAAAGCGAATGTCTATAAATTCCTTAAGCGCAATTTCTCCGATTGATGGGCGATACAGAGGTAAAACGGATGCATTGGCCCGTTTTTTTTCTGAAGAGGCCCTTATCAAATATCGTGTTCGCATAGAAATCGAGTATTTCATTGCCCTGTGTGAAATTCCCTTACCCCAGCTTGAAGGTTTCGATGCTTCAAAATTCGAAACACTCAGAAAAATATATGTTGATTTTAGTTCTGAGGATGCCCAAAAAATAAAGGATATCGAAAAGGTCACCAATCACGACGTCAAGGCTGTCGAATATTTTATCAAGGATAAATTCGATGCAACGGGACTTAGTGCTTTTAAAGAATTTATCCATTTCGGATTGACTTCACAAGATATCAACAATACGGCCGTTCCGCTCTCGATAAAGGAAGCCATGAACGATGTTTATGTGCCCCAATATTTTGAGATACTTGAAAAATTGGAGGCATTGGTCACAGAGTGGTCAGACGTTTCGATGTTGGCAAGAACGCACGGACAGCCGGCATCACCCACCCGTTTAGGAAAAGAAATCGATGTTTTCGTGCATCGGCTAAAAGAACAGTTCAATCTTTTGAACGACATACCGAGTGCTGCCAAATTCGGAGGCGCCACAGGAAATTACAACGCGCATAAAGTCGCGTACCCCGACATCGATTGGAAAGCCTTCGGCCAAAATTTCGTGCAAAAACTAGGTCTTTACCACTCGTTCCCCACCACGCAAATCGAGCATTATGACCACATGGCCGCTCTTTTTGATACCCTGAAACGTATCAATACCATAATCTTGGATTTGGACCGGGATTTTTGGACCTATGTTTCGATGGATTACTTCAAACAGAAAATCAAGGCGGGCGAGGTAGGGTCTTCGGCAATGCCCCACAAAGTGAACCCGATAGATTTTGAAAATTCGGAGGGTAACCTTGGTATTGCAAACGCCCTTTTTGAACATTTATCGGCCAAACTGCCCGTTTCAAGATTACAGCGCGACCTTACCGACAGTACAGTGTTGCGAAATGTCGGCGTACCCTTCGCACATACCATCTTGGCCTTTCAATCGACATTGAAAGGATTGAACAAACTTTTGATCAACACCGCAAAATTCGAGCAGGATTTGGAGAATAATTGGGCCGTGGTCGCAGAAGCGATCCAGACAATTTTACGCCGTGAAGGGTATCCCAATCCCTACGAGGCCCTAAAAGGGCTTACGCGTACCAATGAAAAAATCGATCAAGAATCCATTGCCAAGTTCATAGATACCTTAGAGATTTCAGAAGCGATCAAAACTGAACTAAAAACCATTACCCCGGCCAATTATACCGGAATATGACCTTGTAAACAACAAAAAAAAGACCGTTAAAAACGGTCTTTTTTGTTTGTACACATAACGTAAACTATCCTTTCTTTTGAATTTCGACGGCATGTGGGTAAGGAATTTCGATTCCGGCCTTATCCAATGCCAGTTTGCACCCTTCGTATGTCGCAAAATATACATCCCAGTAATCTTCAGGCCTGCAAAACGGTCGAACGGCAAAATTCACCGAACTATCCGCAAGTTCGGAAACATTTACCGAAGGAGCAGGATCTTTCAAAACTTGAGGATTCGAAGTCAAAACTTCAAGCAATACCTCTTTCGCTTTTTTGATATCCTCGTCATAACCGATGCCAATGGTCGTATCGACCCTGATTTTTCCTTCCGCCGTATAATTGATGATATTACCATTTCCCATGGCGCCGTTCGGCACAATGGCCAGCTTATTCTCGGGCGTAACCAGTTTCGTGGTAAATATCTCGATTTCCTTAACGACACCCAGAACACCTTGCGCCTCTATAAGGTCGCCAATTTTGTAGGGCTTGAAAATCATAATCAAAACACCGCCGGCAAAATTGGCGAGTGAGCCTTGCAAGGCTAGGCCAATGGCCAAACCAGCGGCAGCGATTACAGCTGCAAAAGTCGTTACATCTACACCTAAGGTAGAAATAACGATAATTATCAAAAGAACCTTCAAGGCCCATGAGGCCAGATTCAACAGAAACTTTTGAAGTGATTCTTCATAGGTTCCCTTGGCCATCATTTTTCTTGCCGCACCGATGATCTTCCCAATAACCCAAGAACCGATAATATAAATCAGAATGGCGCCCAAGACCTTGGGGCCATATTCAGCTACAAAGTCAATTCCCTTGTCCATCCATAATTGTGCATCTTCCATAATTGTCATGTTTTTGATTTAGTGTAAATGTTTATAGTTGGGCGAATATAATGATTGCTGTTCAAAAATTAAAGAGGAATATTACGTCCGTTTTTGCACAAAAAAAATCCTGCTCCGTAATATTCGGAGCAGGATCTAGAATAGCTTTTGATACTTGAATTCTAACTTTGGAAGAGCTTTCCAAGATTTTTTAGGCCTTCTCCATCATAATCCGATTTTTCAATGGCCTGCAGCAACTGCACCATATGCGCAGGATTCATGTCGTTACCAAGCACCCTGATCAATGCAAAACCTTTTTCATCACTGTCACCATAAATAATGACCTCGTCAATGGCATCTTCGCTGCCCAAGTATTTGATAGTGGCTTTGCCGTAACTGGTGTTCATCTTCATCAACTCGATAAACTTGTTATCTGAAAGTATTGCCTTTACATTTGCCTTCTCGGTTTTATAGTCCGCGCCGTTATCAGCGGTCTTTTTGAACGCCAAGATGTTGAGTTTCTTCAACGATCCGAGCGCTTCTCTTTGCGTCTCGGTCAAATCGGCATTTTCTAGATTCAACACGCTGGTTGGCACATCGAACATCAAGAAATTCGGATTTTCGGTGTTATCGATATAGTACTCCTGCAGACTCTGGGTCGATGAACAGGCTGCGAACATTACTAAAATGCCCACATATAGAAATGATTTAATCGTTCTCATGATACGCTTTTTTAATTCCATCAAAACGAAAAATCCGTTTTGAACATGAAGTTAATCAATTTATTAGTCCCCCTTTTTGCCGGCACGGTTCAATTCATGGGGTAAATCCATTTTTTTGGTCAATGACCCTATTTTGTTCAAATCAATGTCACCGGTCAATGATACCAATACACTTTCGAACTTTCTGCCATTGATACCAATATCGTTGTCTTTTATTCCTGACACGAACATCAGCAACTCGCTGACATGGTCTTCATCGCTACCCGACTTGATATAGAATTTGATATTGGCATCTTTGTCTTTTACGCGCATCAATTCTTCCATTGAGGAGGATCTGAGATATTTCTTTACCGTGGCGCCCATATCTTGTGAAACATCCTCATTTTGAGTTATGAAAACTTTGATTCCATTCAAACTGTGGGCAATATCCTTAAAATCTTGTGCGTCTTGGTCATCGTCATCAAGAGCGGCCAAACTACCGGCCAGTCTGATCATGCTCGAATTGATGGTCACCGAGGCAACATCGTTCATGTCTGCAAACTTATCGAAGATAGATTGCGAAAAACCGAATATCGGTACTAGGGCAAGAATTACTACTAATTTTTTCATGATTGTCATTTTTTGATTGATGAATTTTGATAGTTGCAATAGGTATTCGGTCTTCTTCACCGAATACCTACTGCGAAAGCATTTGTGTGTTCAATTTTAATTTCCGGCTTTGTTCAACTCTTCGGGAAGGTTCATTTTCTTCGTCAACGAGCTTATTTTGTTCAAATCGATATTACCGGTCAAAGAGAGCAGTACGGTCTCAAATTTTCTGCCGTTTACATCGACATCGACACCTGAATCTTTTAACCCGGTAACGAACATCAAGAGTTCGCTCACGTGGTCAGAATCTTTGCCCTCTCGAATATAGAACTTCACATTGGTGTCTTTGTCCTTGACACGCATCAGTTCTTCAAGCTTGGCCGATCTTAGGTAACTGTCGACCGAAGATTTCATATCGGCCGATATCGCCTTATCTTCTGTGATGAATACCTTTAAGTTGTTCAGGCTTTGGGCGATATCCATAAAATCTTTGGCCTCGGGGTCATCGACCTCTACATCGATCTTGCTCAATAGGTTGAACATACTTTTATTTACCACTACGGCGCTTACATTGTCCAAATCTTCATATTTATCGAATAAAGATTGTGAAAACCCTGTCAGTGGCAAGATTGCCATTACTGTTATGATAAGTATCTTTTTCATTGTTTTTGATTTTAATCGTTACTGTAAATTTTTTGCTTTGTTTCTTCAAATTGGTTCAAATAAGCCACTTTTTCAGTGCCTCGTTCAAAATTTTCGGCCAAAAGGCTCAATGCCTTTTTAGTTTCATTGTAGGCCAAAAGAGCCTTTTCTCGTTCCTCAAGTTGTTGTTGTCGGTAATCATTGCCAAAGTAAATGCCTACCATAAGAACTGCCACTGCCGCAACGGAAAGCCACTTCGTATAATTTCTTCTAGGTTTTAGTGCAACCTGCTTTGTGTACCGTTCTTTTTTAGCGTTCGAAAAATACTGAAACATAGGGGCGTACTGCTCTAGATGTGTTGCTACACTTTCTTGCGCAAAGTAAGCCCGTAAGGTTTCTTCCTCGGCGACCGTTGCGGTAGCCTCAAAATACTTTTCCAACAATTTTTCAATGTTATCCGATTCCATAACTATGTTTTTGCATTAATTTTTCCCGTACTGTTTTCCGTGCCCGGGAAAGTGCGACACGTATTGCTGTAGGTTTCATATCTAAAAGTGCGCCGATCTCGTCAAAATCATATTCCTCGACATCTCTCAATTGCAGTACCATTTTCTGTTGCTCGGGCAACTCCTCCATTATTTTCTCTACCCAACCGATACTATCCTTTGCCTCTACCTGTTGCTGCAACGAACTATTGCCATCACCATAATTACTGTGCACCAATGTCAGGTTTCCTGCCTGTTTCGATTTTAACCTGTCGAGGCAAAAATTCTTTGTCATGGTCATGGCAAAGGCCTCAACGTTATTATAACCTTCCATCGCCTTGTTCTTCGACCATAGTTTGAGCAGAATTTCCTGTGTGGCATCTTCAGCTTCTTCCGTTGAAACCAAAAGACGTTTGGCCAATCTGTACAGCTTATCCTTAAAAGGCATTACCACGTTTAAAAAATCAGTCTGATTCATTTTTGGTCGGGTTGTTCGTAAACCATTATTGGTCGTTTACATAAGGAAGACGATATACGACGAATTTTGTTACAAAAAATTTTTTTATCGTAGATATGTAAGTAAATTGTTCGACCATAAATTAAAGAGAACGCTATGGATAACAAGGAAAAGTGATCTTTTATTTTAAGTTTTGCTTTTTCGTCAAGTAACGTTCTACGATAATAAAAATGAATTATGAAAAAGTTGATACTATTAATGCTGGCACTCGGTATTGTTCAAACCGGGTGCAAGAAAAACGATGACGTAGTACCTACGAAAGAAGGGGAAGCCGTTGAAACTCCGAAAGAAGAAGAACAGGTAGAAGAACCACAGGAAGAGGTCAACGTGGTCGTACAGAACTTCATGTGGCAAACGATGAACCTGTACTACCTATGGCAGGCCGAGGTGCCAAATTTGGCAGATTCTGTATTTCCGACTTCAGATGCCGAAGAAGCGGCCTATGTGGAGTTTTTGTCCTCTGAGCCAAATCCCGGCGCCTTTTTTGAGAACAAACTACTTTTCAGTGAGGACAGGTTTAGCGGTTATAGCGAAAACTATAAGGATTTGACCAATTTTCTTGCAGGTGTTTCCAAAAGCAACGGACTCGAGTTCGGGCTTTCTTTATATGGCTCTGGAGAGGACGTGCTGGGCTTTGTATACTACATTGTCGAAGGATCCGATGCTTCAACAAAAGACATTAAAAGAGGTGACATTTTTGTTGGAGTGAACGGTACCTCCTTGAACTTGAACAATTATCGCGACCTACTTTTCGGCGATTCGGACACCTATACGCTCAATATGGTCGATATAGTCGATAATACACTTGTGCCAAACGGAAAAGAGGTTACCCTGACCAAAGAAGAAGGGCTGGTCGAAAATCCGATACTGGTAACGAATATCATTGAACAGGGTGCCCAAAAAATAGGTTACGTCATGTACAATCAATTTGTCGGGGGGTCAGGTGAGCAACTCAACGACGTCTTTGCCGAATTCAAAGCACAGAACATCACTGATTTAATATTGGATTTACGCTATAATCTAGGTGGTTCTGGCTATACCGCCGCATTATTGGCCAGTCTCGTTTATGACGCCGACGAGACTAAAATTTTCTATAAGGATAAGTACAACGCCAAGATCGAGGCACAATTGGAGCCTGACGATTTCTTGAATTATTTTCTGTCGACAACCGGAACCGTCCATGGCAATTCAAGCATGCCGCTAAACAATCTTAACCTAAACAAGGTTTATGTTTTGGCGACCGACAATACCGCATCGGCAAGCGAATTGGTCATGGTCGGTTTAGAACCCTATATCGATGTGGTACATATAGGTACCACCACGGTAGGTAAGAACCAAGGATCTAACACCTTTGTCGATGACCCTGAAAATGGCAATTTTTATTCCCCTGATCGCGAAAGTGAAATCAATCCTGATAACCAATGGGCAATACAACCCATTATCGTGACCGCTGAAAATGCCGATGGATTTTCAGATTACTCCAACGGACTAATACCTGATATAGAATTTCAAGAAGATATAACGAACCTTGGCGTGTTGGGAGACCCCAATGAACCTATGTTGGCAAGAGCGTTGGCCGAAATCAATGGTTCAAGTACCAAAAGAGAATTTGAGGTACTTATGCCGGTAAACCTGGTTTCGGGTTCCAAACTTTCGAACCCCTTGGCCAGCAAACTCGTTATCAACAAGACTCCTGAAGCCCTAAAAGAAAGTATTAAATCGGGAATAAAAGAATAATCGGCAAAGACTAGTGTTACTCCATATGACCTTTCTTTGTTGTCATTTGTAATGTCTTGTGATAACGTAACGACTATTTGACCGAAATCAATGCTTAGATACACGGGCATTCGAACAATATCTTTTTTTTACGTAAGGTAAATTTTGAACAACCATAGAATAAATATTTACGTAAGTACGTTTATATATTTTAAATGATGACACCCCAAATCTTTATCTTTCTTACGTTGGAATGATAATTGATTACGTGTTTCCTAAAAAAGAAAGTTTAAAAGACAGCTATGAAAAAACATCTAAAGATTTTGAATTTGAGAAAGTTTTTCTTTCTGTTCCTCGCCTCGGGAATCATACTTACCGCATGTAAAAAGGATGATGACAATATTCCCGATGGGCCGAACGCCAATCTCACTGTACAAGATTTCATGTGGCGGGCGATGAACCTGTGGTACTTTTGGCAGGCCGATGTTGAAAATTTGGACGACTCGGTGAAAACCAACGCTTCTTCATATGAGGAATTCTTGGCTACCGAAAACGACCCGGGAGAATTCTTTGACAACCAATTGTTGTTCAATGAGGATCGTTTCAGTTTTTATTCCGAAGACTACAAAGAGCTTACACAGGCCCTCTCAGGAATCTCAAAAAGCAATGGTCTCGAATTCGGTCTGGTGCGTTTTCAAGGAAGCGATGACATTTTTGGCTATGTTCGCTATATTGTACCCGGTTCAGATGCGGCGACCAAGAATATAGCACGTGGCGATCTTTTTACGGGGGTCAACGGTCAAACTTTGAACATTGATAACTATACGGATCTATTGTTCGGTGATGCCGACACCTACACCCTCAATATGGCCGATATTGCAAATAATACTGTTACGCCCAATGACGAGGAGGTGACGCTCACCAAACAACCGAACCTAGCTGAAAATCCTGTTTTTCTTTCAAAGTCCTTTGATATCAATGGTGAAAAAATCGGCTATCTGGTGTACAATGGTTTTACCAACGAATATGACGAAGATCTGAACAATGCGTTCGGTGACCTGAAAGCCGCCGGGGTAAACCATTTGGTGCTCGACCTGCGATATAACCCTGGGGGTTCGGTAAATACCGCCAGATTATTGGCCAGTATGATCTATGGTACGAATACCAGTAACCTTTTCTTGAGACAACGTTGGAACGCCAAGGTGCAGTCACAATTGAACAAAGAACAATTGGAAGATTATTTCAGTGATAAGACAGGTGATGGCTCGACCATAAACACCCTTAATCTCGATAAAGTCTATATTTTGGCAACAGGCAGTACCGCTTCGGCAAGCGAATTGGTCATCAACGGACTAACCCCTTACATGGATGTTGTTCATATCGGGGAGGCGACACGGGGCAAAAATGAATTTTCGATTACCATGGTAGACGACCCCGAAGGCAGTTTTATATTCAATCCGGATAGGGAGAACGAGATAAATTCCAACAACCAATGGGCCATTCAGCCCTTGGTAGGAAGAAATGAAAATGCCGATGGTTTTTCCGATTATACCGAAGGTCTGGTACCTGATATTGAATTACAGGAAGATTTGGCCGATCTTGGCATCTTGGGCGATCAAAACGAACCCTTTCTTGCAAGGGCCATTCAAGAAATAACGGGAGCCTCTGGTAAAAGGGATTTCTCGGTACGTGTGCCGGCCGAAGTAATGACCAGTTCTAAAATGTTCGGTCCGATAAAAGACAATATGGTCTTGGACAAACCTTTGGACCTTAAATTCCAATAAAAAAAAGAGCCCCAACAAACAATGATTGTTGGGGCTCTCTCTTTTACAGCGTGAGTTTCATACCGGCCCTTACATTTCTACCTCTCGTCGTCGACCCTATTATTTCAGTGAATTCTTCGTTCAAAAGATTGGATATTGCCGTAAAAACTTTCAACTTTCCCGGCAATAGATCATGCCCAATATAAAAATCGAGCAAGGAATAACTGGGCAGCTCGACATTTGCAAAAGTCATGAAATCGGTATCGAATCGACTTCCTGTTAGCGAATAGTCGAGAGAAGCGAACGTTCTATTCGAAAACCGGTATCCGGCAGAAATATTTATTTTATGTTTGGGTATGCGTATGGCGGCATCGCCCTTTCGCTCCGTGAAGGTGTAATTGCCCGAAAATTCAAAACGTACAAATGGTTTCCAATGCAATTCAAATTCAACACCTTGGGCATCTATCGTTGACACGGCATTTGAAAAAAGACCCGTTTGATTATCGTACACTACGGCATTTTCTTCCTTCCTATTGAAATAGACACTTGAAAAGCGTAAATCTTGATTTACGACATATTCAAATCCCCCTTCAAGGGTTCTATTCTCTTCAGGGCCCAAATCAGGATTCGCCCCAAAATTCCCAAAAAGTTGGTTCAGGGAAGGAGTAATATAGGAAGTGGCATACGAACCGAGCAATTTAACATAACCCTTCGAAGTTTTCAGGGCGTAAGACGGATTCACATTATAAACCAAGTGACCACCGTATTCTGAATGATTGTTCAACCTACCGCCCAAATTCAAATTGAATCCGTTTTCAGAAACGTATACCAAATTGATATAGGGGTCGACAAGGGTAAAATCTTTTCGGGTTTCAAATTCCGTTCTATCCAATACGTAGTTCAAGCCGATTATGGTATACAGCTTGTCTTGGATATTAAGCTTGTTATAAAGATCAAGAACATAATTATCACCTTTAAAAGAATTCGGATAGGCACTAAAATTCTCGGAAGCATAATCCGCATAGCCCGTGTTCAAGTGCAAAGATCCTTTTTTATAGGCATATTCAGAAGTCGCGCCGATGCGTTTTTGCTTCCCTTTAAAAAGGTACGGGGCATCCATTGGGCCCGAAAATTCGTCGTACTCGGTCTTTAATCCGGTAAGGTTACCATAAATACCCACTTTGAATTTATCGGAGAATTGGTAGCCGACACGTACATCGGTACTATAGGTAGAAAAAACATCTTCTTCATTTTCTGGGGTAATCAGTGCCGAAAGTCCTTCTGAAAATCGGTTGGAGAATGTCACATTATAGGTAAACTTGTCAAAGGTACCGCTCAAGTCGACCCCGTTATAAGCGCTTGAAAGGTTGTAGTTTTGACCAGAAGTGGTCTGATTGGTGCCACGACTGGTTTGAACGTTCAGTTCCATTTTTCTTGGCGAAGCCTTCTTTGTGGTGATGTTGATGACAGCCGTGGCCGCATTTGCGCCATATAAGGTACTTGCCGCCCCCTTTATAATTTCAATGTTCTCGATATTCGCGGCGGTAAGCAACCTTAAATCGTATTCCTGTGAAAATGAGGAGGGATCGCTCACACGAACCCCATCGATCAACACCAATACCTGGCGTCCGCGGCCTCCACGTGCGAAAACACCGAGAACCGCCCCTTCCCTACCCCGGCTACCGGCAATCTCGATTCCGCTTTTCACATTAATGATCTCGGCCACCGATTTACCTTGATTTCGCTGCAATTCATCGTTGCCGATCTTGATCACCGTCTTGCCCGAATTTTGTCGTTCGAGCGCAAAACGTGAATCACTTACCACCACTTCATCCAAATTTTGAATTTTAATGGAATCATTCTCGGCGACCTGGGCGGCCATGTTCGTGCATACCAAAGCGGCAGCACAAAAGCCAAAAAACTTTTTGTTCATTTCGTTTAATTCAATAAACGGGAGCATAGTATGTCTGTACCCATACGTAAACTTTTGTCCCGAAAGTTTAACAATGATTGTTCGCTGCCATCGGCAGCCGAATTAATGGCAGGTCTCCTGACTTGTTCAAAGCTATCCTACCTTCCCATCTTTACTGGACTTCAATCAGTGTCGACAGTGGTTTTGAAGAAAATAGCCCCCTCTGTTAAAGAGGTGCCAAGAAAATTTTTGGCATAAACTTACAGTTGCGGGAACAGCTCCGGATTCTCACCGGATTCCCTTTTAATCCCAACATCCTAAAACATGTCGGGAACCAAATTCAAAACGAAAATAGAACTATTTTTCGTCAATCTTATCCTTCTTTGTCATTTTAATGGCCAACCAGATAAAACCGACCACAAAATGGAGAAGTACGATACCGGCCACGATGTAGACAATGGTGTTCGAATCACCCCTCATATTGTGAATTTTTATCAAAACTAATGACTGCCACCAAAATAAAATGTGACTTTTGTTACCTTGCGAGGGAAAAAGAATACCGGTAATAAACAATCCCTGAGAAGACCCTGATATCCTTTTTTCCCTTTAAACTAAAATTTCGAACACCTTTGAAGCCCACAAAATATATCCTCTTTTTTTTCTGCCTTCTATTTTTTCTGGGATGTAAAACGGATAAAAATCAAAATGGCCATATCGGTAAATCGAACGAAGTCACTCTTATCGATTATGCGAAGGGATTTTCAATTGAAAAATTTGGCGAGAATCTGACTGTCATAAAAATTACCTCCCCTTGGCCCGATGCCGAGGTAGCATTCAAGTATGCCCTGGTCCACAAGGATAAAATGGCTTCAATGACCTTGAACAAAGATGAATACGATGCCATTGTAGCCGTGCCCGTATCGCGTTTGGTGGTTACCTCTACCACACATATTCCCGCTTTGGAGGCTTTGGGCGAATTGAATAAGCTGGTCGGCTTTCCCGATACCGATTATATCTCGTCAAAAAGTGTTAGAAACCGCATCGATAATGGCCTAATAAAGGAACTGGGAAACAATGAGTCGATAAACACCGAGATGACCATCGAATTGAACCCCGATGTAGTGGTCGGTTTCGGAATCGATAACCGGAACAGGGCATACGAAACGTTACAGCGTTCCAATATTCCTGTTGTCTATAATGGCGATTGGACGGAAAAAACACCGTTAGGGAAAGCGGAATGGATAAAATTCTTCGCCCCGTTCTTTCAAAAGGAAGCAGCTGCCGACAGTATTTTCAACAAAACGAAAAAGGCTTATGAACAGGCCAAAGAATTAGCGGCAAATGCGCAAAAACGACCGACCGTTCTAAGTGGCGCCCTTTACAAAGATGTATGGTACCTGCCCGGTGGCGATAGCTGGGCAGCCCAATTCATTTCAGATGCCAATGCCCAATATTTATGGGCCGATACCCAAGAGACGGGGAGTCTCTCCCTAGGTCTAGAAAGTGTACTGACCAAGGGCCAAAATGCCGATTTCTGGATTTCCCCATCTCAATTCACAAAATACGGGGAAATGAAAAAGGCCAACGAACACTATTTGCATTTCACTGCCTTTAAGAACAGAAACGTATATACTTTTTCAAAGACAAAGGGTGAAACGGGAGGTTTGTTGTACTATGAACTGGCCCCTCAAAGGCCGGATCTGGTACTTAAAGACTTAATTTATATTTTCCATCCCGAACTCTTGCCCGAACATCGATTATTCTTTTTTAAACCTTTGGATTGATTGTAAAAAACAAGACATATCGTTGGCCTTTTATTGCGATGCTGATAATGCTCGTGATCAGTTTCACGATCAATATTGGCCTCGGCTCCGTATCCATTCCCTTTGATGAACTGCTGAATTCGCTATTTGGGAACTCTGTTGGGAACGAATCATGGGACTACATCATCTGGAACTACCGAATTCCAAAAGCCTTTACCGCGATATTGGTCGGTAGCGGACTTTCGCTAAGCGGATTGTTGATGCAGACCCTGTTCAGAAATCCGTTGGCCGGCCCTTTCGTATTGGGCATAAGTTCGGGTGCCAGTCTCGGTGCGGCACTGTTGATTATGGGCTCAACGGCCATTTCGGGCCTATTGACCTTTGAGTTCGTAAATGACGTTTCACTGGCGATTGCCGCAAGTCTGGGAAGTTTTATGGTACTTCTAGTAGTGGTAATCGTTGCGACACGGGTCAAAGATACCATGGCACTGCTCATCATCGGTTTGATGTTCGGTAGTATCACGGCCGCTATCGTCAGCGTACTTTCCTATTTTACCAATGCCGAAAAATTGCAGCGCTATATTTATTGGTCATTCGGCAGTATAGGAAACCTTACTTGGCCGCAATTGTTATTGCTATCGGTATTGGTCCTTGTTGGGGTATTGCTCAGTGTTCTGTCGATAAAATCATTGAATGCCCTGTTATTGGGCGAAAATTATGCCCGTAGCCTTGGAATCGACTTGAAAAAGTCGCGCTATATCATAATCATCGCGACCGGATTGCTAGCTGGCGGAATTACGGCTTTTGCCGGACCGATTGCCTTTATTGGCCTTGCCGTACCCCATTTGACACGACAGTTGTTCAATGCCATGGATCACAAAATATTGCTTCCGGCCGTAATGATCTATGGCGCGGTCTTAATGTTGCTTTGCGATACCCTTGCGCAATTGCCGACATCGGCCCATGTCTTACCGATCAATGCAATAACAAGCATAATCGGTGCCCCGGTCGTTATCTGGCTGTTGGTACGTAAACGAAAAATGATTTTTTGACCATGGATTCCAAGGAACAACATATTACACTAAAGACAGAAAATCTATCCATCGGATATACGTCAAAGAACAGTGAAATACTTGTTGCCAAGAACATTGATCTTAACGCACAACTTGGCGAATTGGTGGCTATAATCGGTATCAACGGTATCGGAAAATCGACCTTGCTAAGAACCTTGGCCCAAGTACAGCCCAAATTAGCGGGAACCATCAAAATCGGTGAAACGGATCTAAATAATATGAAATCGTTCGATTTGGCCTCCGAGATCAGTGTAGTGCTTACTGAGCCCATCGCATCGAAAAACCTTACGGTCATAGAATTGGTGGCCTTGGGAAGACAGCCCTATACCAACTGGTTAGGTACCTTATCGGAGCAAGATCTCGCCAAGGTAAAAGAAGGCATCACACAAATGGAGTTGGGTTCACTTCAACATAAAAAGTGCCATGAATTGAGTGACGGCCAGTTACAACGCGCCATGATAGCCCGCGCCCTGGCGCAGGATACTCCCGTAATTTTATTGGACGAACCCACCACACATTTGGACCTGTACCATAAAGTACGGATCTTGAAACTTTTAAAACACATTGCAAAAGAGACCGATAAAATCATCATTTTCACCACCCATGAAATAGAAATGGCCATTCGGTTATGTGATGAAATATTGTTATTGGACGGCCATACCAATCCTTTTGGTAAACCTAACGAACTGATTGAAAAAAAGGCATTTGAGCGCATTTTTCCATCAGATACGATTACCTTCGATCCCGACACAGGATCTTTTCGTATTTAAAAGTTAGCACAGGCGTACACTTCTATTTTAAAGGCGATCATGTATCTTTACTTCAAACACCATAAAAGGGAATGAACGAATTTTTGCCATATGTTATAATCGGGGCGATTTGCTTGGCAATCGGCTATTTTTTAGGCAATTACATAAGCGGACTTAAAACAAAATCGAGCCAAAGCGCCCTTCAGGAGCGGGAACAGCAGTTAAAGGCCAATCTCATTTCCTTGGAGCATAAATTAACGGACGCCGAGGAATATAAAACCCAATTACAAAGCGAAAAAGAGCAGATGGGCAACCAAATCGTTCGTTATCAGGCCGATTTGGAAAACCTCGAACTCAAGAACCAAGAACAAAAGGGGGAAGTCGAAAAACTTCAGGAAAAATTCACCAAGGAATTCGAAAACCTCGCCAACAAAATCTTGGAAGAAAAAAGCCTAAAATTCACCGAACGAAACGAAAAGAATATCAAGGATATCCTAACCCCGTTGAACGAAAAGATACAATTGTTCGAAAAAAAGGTAGAGGAAAGCCAAAAGGAAAATATCAGTATCCATTCGGCCCTAAAGGAACAATTATTGAATTTACAGACCCAAAACCTCAAGATTACCCAAGAGGCCGAAAACTTGACGAAAGCCCTAAAGGGCGATAGTAAAATGCAGGGCAATTGGGGCGAACTGGTGCTTGAACGCGTCTTGGAAAAATCAGGGCTTGAAAAAGACCGGGAATACACTGTGCAGCAAAGTTTTACGTTGGAGGACGGCACAAGGGTACTGCCCGATGTAATTATCAACCTGCCCGACGGAAAAAAGATGATCGTGGATTCAAAGGTTTCCCTAACGGACTACGAACGGTTCATCAATGCCGAAGAAGATGACCTAAAAGACAAATTCCTGAAAGACCACATAACCTCCATCCGCAAGCACGTAGATCAACTTTCCGCAAAAAAGTATGAAGACCTCTACGAAATGGAAAGTCCGGATTTTGTTTTGATGTTCGTACCCATCGAACCTGCTTTTGCGATTGCCATAAACAATGACAACTCGCTGTACAACAAGGCATTCGAACAGAATATCGTAATCGTTACTCCATCTACCCTACTGGCTACCTTGCGCACCATAGACAGTATGTGGAACAACGAAAAACAGCAGCGCAACGCCATCGAAATTGCCCGACAGGCGGGGGCGCTTTATGACAAGTTCGAAGGCTTTGTAAGTGATCTGACCAAGGTCGGCAAAAAGATGGACGATGCGAAAAGTGAATACAAGGGTGCCATGAACAAGCTGATAGAAGGCCGGGGCAATATCATAACGAGTATCGAGAGACTGAAAAAAATGGGGGCCAAGGCTAAAAAATCCATTTCCGAACCCCTATTAAAACGCGCCCAGGAAGACGATTTCGAGGAAGAACCAAAACTTAAGCTTTAAACCATGAAAAAAATACTATTTCTTGTAATCGGTGGCCTTTTGGCCCTATTGGCCTTGTATTATGCCTTTATCTATTTTGTTCCTTACAGTGAAGGGGTACGATCGGGCGAATTGATCAAGATCAGCCGTAAGGGCGTTATCGCCAAAACTTGGGAAGGTGAAATTAGCCAAGGTATCTCCGGGGCCCAGATATTTTCATTCTCGGTTCTGGACAAGGACCAGGATGTCATCGAAAAGCTAAAAGAATATCAGGGCGAATATGTAAAAGTCAGCTATACCGAGCGTTACGCCACTTTTTTCTGGTTGGGCGACACCAAATACTTCATCACCGAAGTGGAAAAAGAACGTTCGCCTCATTTTCGCAACTGATGAAACCGATCAGAACCCGAACCAAGTGAAGAGTATTAAAAATGTGGTGAGGTAATGTTGGCGGCGGCGGCTTGATCCATGAACCAAATCAATTTTCCTGATCTCGGATTCACCAAACTGGCGGGATAGTCTTTAAATCTGCCTTTCTTGTCGATTATTTCCCCAAGCTTGACCGCTTTGTTTTCACCAGTGACCAAGAACGCCACTTCTTGCGCATTGTTGATGACCTGACCGGTAATCGTTATCCGTTTTTGTCCCGAATCGGGATGCGTTGCCACTTCACAATATTTTTTGGAATACCATAGATCGATCTCATACGGAAATATCGAGGCCGTATGTCCGTCATCACCCATTCCTAAAATAACCAAATCGAAACGTGGAACTTCTCGACGTTTTGGCAGAGCGTTGCTCAAGACCTTCGAATAACGCCGGGCCTCGTATTCGGGTCTGTTCTCCCCCTTGATCCGATAAATGTTCCCTTTCGGGATATTCAATTTCGACAAGAGATGTTCCTTGGTCATTTTAAAATTACTCGCGTCATCTTCCGGCGTCACACAGCGTTCATCGCCCCAATACAGGTAAACTTTGGCCCAATCGGTCTGATCGGTATAATGCTTGGCCAAGGTGTCAAAAACGATTTTGGGGGTACTGCCTCCGGAAAGTGCGATGTGTACCTCTTTGCGATTCTCAACGAAAGCGATCAGGTATTTTGAGAACGCATCGGCGACTTCTTGTTTGGTACGGTTGATCTTTAAATCCATATTGTACTTTTACGGCCTATTGATATTGCCTTTGGTTATTGGCTTCTTGCATTCAGCTTCCAGCTTCTAGCTTCTAGCTTCTAGCAAATCACGCAAAAGCCCGGGTCATCGGCCAAGTTTTCACTGGGGTTGCGCCACATGCCCAAGCCCTCGATCAATTCATCGGCATTGGTCGGCCCCCAAACTCCCGCGGAATAGCCGTACGTTTTGACATCCTTGTTATTTTTCCAATAGTCCAAAATGGGATCTACAAACTCCCAGGCCGCCTCGACCTCATCGGCACGCGCATAAAGTGTGGCATCGCCCTGCATGGCATCCAACAACAGGCGTTCATAGGCTTCCATGACATGGTTCTCCACCAAACTGGAGTAATAAAAATCAAGGTTTGCCCGCTCTACCTTAAATCCCTGCCCGGGAACTTTTACGCCGAACTTGATTAAAATTCCTTCATCGGGCTGGATCCTGATGATCAATTTATTATCCTTATTGTTCATGCCCGAATCTTTGAAAATCTGATGGTGGGGCGACTTGAAGTGAATGACCACTTCGGTGACCTTGGTCGGCATACGCTTGGCGGTTCGAACATAAAAAGGTACATCGGCCCAACGCCAATTATCGACAAAAAACTTGATGGCGGCATAGGTTTCGGTATTCGATTCGGGGTCGACACCTTCTTCATCGCGGTATCCCTTGATTTTTTCCCCATTGATGACCGAGGCTATATATTGGGCCTTTATGGTATTGTTGTGCAAGGTCTCATCATCTCTCATAATGCGCAACGATTTCAAGGCCTTGACCTTTTCGTTACGGATCTCATCGGGCCCTGCCCCTATGGGAGGCTCCATGATGACCAACGAAACGATCTGTAACAGATGATTTTGAAACATATCGCGCAGCGCGCCCGACTTGTCATAATACCCCCCACGCTTCTCCACCCCACCACTCTCGGCGTTGGTAATCTCAACGTGGTGAATATAGTTGCGGTTCCAAAGCGGTTCAAAAATGCTATTGGCAAAACGTGTGACCAAAAGGTTCTGAACGGTCTCCTTGCCCAAATAATGGTCGATGCGGTAAATCTGTGATTCCTTGAAATAGCGATGCAGGCCTTCGTTCAGCGCTTTCGCACTAGCCAGACTATAGCCAAACGGTTTTTCGACGATCAAACGCTTCCAACCTCGTTTTTCCTCGTTCAGTCCTTGGTCCGCAAGGTTTTTTGCAATGATCTCGTACAGACTGGGCGGTGTCGAGAGGTAGAAAATGACATTCCCACCGGTACCGTGCGCCTTGTCCAAATCAAAGATACGTTTGCGAAGGTTTTCATACGAGGTATCATACTCCTTCCCCAAGTCTTCGTAGAAGAGTTTTTCGGCAAAGCGGTCAATGAACGCGGCATCTGATTCCTTGATATTTTCTTCGAGATATTTGCTTTGTCCGACGACCTTTTTTCGAAAATCATCGTCGGTAAGGTCGCTGCGGCTTACTCCCAATACCGTAAAGTTTTCAGGCAGGTGACGGCCTTGGTACAGGTTAAAAAGCGCAGGGACCAATTTGCGCGCCGTCAAGTCGCCGGAGGCCCCGAAAATGACGAGCATTTGATTATCGGTCTTGTTCATGTGACATGCTAATTTTTGTTCTCCAAATACTTTTCAGGCACTTTTACCCCATTCGAATCCAATGTCCAGACCATGTTGGCGATCCACCAACGGTCGTCGTAAAAAACCAGTTGGTAGCTTGAAATACCACGAACGTTCAGATTCTCGGAATCTTCGGCATGAAAGCTCTGAAAGACCTGGGCGAGGCCATTGTATTCATCCACTACCTTTCCGGTTTCATACTCCAGGAAATTCTTGTCTCGGTAACTCTCTTGAAACGACGCGATAAATTCATCCAACGAAAACGAATCGTAGGGAGTAGTAATCGAATCGCCTTGATTCAGTATGGTAAAGCGAGCGGTCGGTAAAAAAAGGTTCCGATACGCATCCCAATCGCGTGCTTTTCCTTTTTCCCCCGAAACAATTTGCAATACTTCGTTGACAATGGCATCGATGGACTTGACCGCTTCCGTCTGCTTTAAAGATTTTTGTTGTGCACCCAAAACAATTGTAAAAAAGATAAGAAATACGAAAATCGATTTTTTCATTTTCGGAACATAGGCGATTTTAAATATAACCATCATTTATGGGTTTACAAGGGGTATCGAACCAAAACCGGATATTTTCATTTATTTTTGATTTGATGGGCATTCCCACTAAACAGCATAAAGAATTATGGAAGGAAAATACGATTTCGGACTGGTAGGCCTTGGCGTTATGGGGCGCAATTTTATACTCAATGTGGCCGATAACGGGTTTACGGCCTTTGGCAACGACCTTGATACCGAAAAGGTCGACGCCCTTATCGCCGAAGGCGGCGATACAAACAAGGTCAACGCCTCGACGGATGCCAAGGTCTTTGTCGATGCACTTTCGGCTCCCCGAAAAATAATGCTGTTGGTACCTGCCGGCAAGATCGTGGACGCCGTTATTGAAAGCTTGTTGCCCCTTTTGGACAAGGACGATATCATCATCGATGGGGGAAATTCCTTTTTTACCGATACCGACCTCCGGGAAGCCTATCTGCAGGAAAAAGGCATCCATTTCTTCGGGGCGGGAGTCTCGGGCGGTGCCAAGGGCGCCCGTCTCGGGCCGAGCATCATGCCCGGTGGCAACCGCGAAGCCTATCAGCACGTAAAACCGATTTTCGAGGCCGTTTCCGCCAAATACAGGGGGGAACCCTGTGTGGCCTATCTAGGTCCGAAATCCGCCGGAAACTACGTGAAAATGGTGCATAACGGCATCGAATACGGATTGATGCAATTGACCTCTGAAATCTATGACCTGCTCAAAAAAGCAGGGGATTTCTCGAACGAGGAACTGAGTGCCCTGTTTTCGAAATGGAACGAAGGGCGGCTGCAATCATTTCTAGTGGAGATCACGTCAAAAATATTGACCCAAAAAGATGACCTTACCGAAGGCCATCTGGTCGATCAGATCCTTGACAAAGCCAAACAAAAAGGCACCGGAAAATGGACCAGCCAAAACGCCATGGATCTGGGCATACCCGTACCTTCAATCGATATTGCCGTGAGCATGCGCGAAATTTCGGCCTTGAAAGCAGAACGCGTTCGGGCCGATATGCTGTATGACCGCCCCGAAACGAAAAAGCAGGATAAGGTCGAGCTTGAAAAATGGGCCGAAGAAGCCTTGTATTTCTCGTTTATCATCACCTATGCCCAAGGGCTGCATCAGTTGGCCGATGCGTCAAACGAATATGGCTATGAACTAGATATTGCCATTATCGCAAAAATTTGGCGCGCGGGCTGTATCATTCGGGCGGCCCTATTGGCCGATATTACCGAGGCCTTTCAAAAAGACCGATCACTGCCCAATCTCTTGTTATCGCCCACTTTTGTAGAAAAAGTACAGGGCACGGTCGGCTCGGCACGTAAATTGGCAAGTTTGGCAGCCACGAATGGAGTACCCCTACCCGGAATCACCAATTCATTGACCTATTTCGATGCCTATACCGCTACCCGACTGCCCTTGAACCTGATCCAAGCACAGCGCGATTATTTTGGGTCGCACACGTATGAACGTTTGGACCGCGAAGGTATTTTTCATACAGAATGGGAAAAGTAGGTATTGGATAAACCCAACCAAAAGGTACTGTTATCCGAAAATATGAAATGATAAATGGTAATTTTGGTACGGATATAACGAGTTGTGCACCATTTGAAAAACTATCGAACTGAATTAAAATATGGGAATTTTTGACATTTTTAAGAAAAAACAAAAATCTAGTGAATATAGATGTTCGACTTGTGGAGAAATACACGATGAATTACCTGCTCTCGGATTTACAACGCCATTCTACTATGAAACTCTGAATGAAAAGGACAGAAAAGAAATTGCAGATATTTCAAGTGATTTTTGCATAATTACTCACGAAGACCAAACTGACAGATTTATAAGAACTGTATTGACAATTCAAATTAATGATGCTTGTGAAAATTTGGATTATGGAGTTTGGGTGTCTTTAAGCGAAAAGAGTTTTAATGAATATGAGGCTGACTTTAAAAATAATGCTGAAGAAAAAACATATTTCGGAATGATTAGTAATGATATTCCAGATTATGAGAAAAGTACTTTGGGATTACACGTAAACGTAAATACAAGAAAAGGCGGAATTAGACCAGAAATTATTCCGCACCAAAACGAACATAAATTGATTTCGGATTGGGAGAATGGAATCACAATTGCGGAAGCAGAAAAACGAGTAGAACAAATGAAAAAAACGTTGCACAACAAAGATGGCTATAAGTAATTGCTCGTTATCGCCTACTTCTGAAAATCCTCGCGGATTTTCAGTTTGGTGTGTACTTGCAAAGTTAAGTGCTAAACCACGTAAATACTCATAGGTACTGCGTATAAAAACAAGCTTTTTCCTTAAAATTTCAGGAAACAAGTTGATTTATCAAATTGTTATCCTGCGCAGCTTTCAACTTCGCTAAAGCTCCGTTGAACAAAGTCGCCGGCAATGCATCAAAGTAAATGCAACACACCTGAAAGGCCAGACCAAATTGCCAAATAACAACCTTCCAAGAATCCTCGCCATCGACGGGCATCAAGCCCAAACTACAACACATCGCCAGTTAAAAACAACTCGGCCCTGCCAATTAAACTATCTCATTCGGAAATATAAGAGCAAATTGTTTATTTCCTTCTTCTGTTAAATAAGGAAAAATACTTTGACCAACAATAAGTGAATAATCCTCTAATACTCTTTCAGATAAAGTTGAAGATTGAATATATACTGAAGAGAACCAAAAATTACTAATTACCTCTATTCTCTTAAATAGCATCTTATATTCATTTTTCAACAACTCCTCACGTAAAACTCTCCTTTTAATCATTAATTCTACAAGCATTAAAAACTGTTCTTCTCTTTGCTTGGAAAGTTTAGCGTAGTGGTGTTTTATCTTTTGATTGTTCCTTACAATCGTCACAAAATCTAGTAGAAAAAAATGATACTCATAAAGCATGGAAATCATTTGCTTGGATGTGCTAAAGAATGAATTCAATAAATCACCTTCATTTACAACTAGAATATCATCAATTTTTTTTACCAATTGAAAATAGAGCTCTTCTATTATATCTTCACGCTTCTTAAAATGATACTGCAAATTACCAACACTAATATTTAACGCATCTGAAATAGTTCTTAAAGACACTTTT
This sequence comes from Flavobacteriaceae bacterium NBU2977, assembly GCA_019931105.1. GTDB lineage: Bacteria > Bacteroidota > Bacteroidia > Flavobacteriales > Flavobacteriaceae > Meishania > Meishania litoralis. The sequence goes on from JAIOUW010000002.1 coordinate 729,645, forward strand.
GAAACACCACGTGCATTAAAAAGTTTTAATGACTGCAACAATATCTTTTGTTTGGTCTCACTCATATACTGGCAAAATTAAATACAATAGTACAATTGTACTATTGTATTTTTGTTTTAGTACCTTTGTACTAAATATAGTGCATAAAAATATGATAGATATTATTGGAGCAGGAATAGGAGGATTAACCACTGCGATCGCACTTGGGCAAAAAGGAATTAAAACAAGAATTTTTGAACAGGCGGAACAGATAAAACCAGTTGGCGCAGGAATTATATTAGCCAGCAATGCAATGCAAGTTTATGAAAAGTTAGGCTTGCGAAAAATAATTGAAGAAAATGGAAATGCAATCTCTTCAATGAATATTACCAAACCAAATCTGACACCACTATCCAAAATTGACTTATCCTATTTTGAGAAGAAACACGGTACAAAAAACATCGCGATTCATAGAGGAAAATTACAACAGATATTGATCGACGAGTTAAAATCAACTGAAATCAATCTCGACCATAAACTTGCTTCGATAGTTAAAAACGAAAATGGATACGATTTGAACTTTGAAAATGGAAAACAAGTTCAATCTACAACGGTTTTAGGGGCCGATGGACTTAACTCTATTGTTCGACAAACCATACTCCCAAAAAATAGCATAAGAAATGCAAATCAAATATGCTGGAGAGGAATTGCTCGATCTATATTGCCGATTAAATTTAGAAATGAATTGAACGAAGCTTGGGGAGGATCCGAACGTTTTGGTTTTGTTCAAATCGCAGAAAACAAAGTGTATTGGTATGCCTTAAAATCATTCAAAAAAAATAAGGATGAATTCTCTATCAATAGTTTGCAGCAATATTTCGGCGGTTATAATTCAGTCATTAAAGACATCATAAATTCAACCAAAAGGGAACACATAAATACCGCCGAAATTTCAGATTTAAAACCAACAGATACATGGTTTAAAGGTAATATATGTTTAATTGGAGATTCAGCACACGCAACAACCCCAAATATGGGACAAGGTGCCTGTCAGGCCATCGAAGATGCTTTTGTGCTTTCAGAATGCTTGCACAAATATGAAATTACCAAGGCATTTTCGCAATATCAAAAATTAAGATTGCCAAAAGCTCATCAAGTAGTAAAAGCAAGCTGGCTAGTTGGCAAAATGGCGCATATCTCAAATCCAATATTAATTGGTCTACGTAATCAAATGTTGAGATCAACACCTTCTTCTGTTAATAGAAAACAGAACGAACAAATCTTTCAACTTGCAGAAATATGATAGCAACAATATTATCAATTGTTTTATTTACCATTTTCACCGCACTAGGTTTAATACATTTTTACTGGCTTTTCGGTGGGAAATGGGGCTTTAAAAAGGTAATTCCAACAAAAGAGAATCACAAGAGTACGCTTTCAATTCCTAAATTCGCAACGCTAATAGTAGCTTTGGTTTTACTTCTATTCGGTATGATTTATCTGCCAAAATCTGGCCTTATGGATCTTCAACTTCCAAATTTGGTGACTAAATACGGGTATTGGATAATTCCTTCTATTTTTATTTTGAGGGCAATTGGAGATTTTAAATATGTCGGATTTTTCAAAAAAATCAAGAGTACTGAATTTGCGATAGCCGATTCAAAATGGTTTACCCCTTTGTGTTCGACAATCGGGACATTAGGGATATTGATAGAACTTATGAAATAAAGAACAGATTTAAGAACATACTGCCCACAAGCCTTGTAAAGTTTGTTGCTGCCAATGGTTCAGAAGAAGATTATTTCTTACTTTTAATCCGAACAACAAAACGAAAAACACGACTGCCGGCTGTCGCGCTTTTTTCCAAACGAATTTTTTGCCTGTCAAAGACTGGCTTACCTAAATGCAAGGCGCTCGGCTGAAATTCTGCCACAGATCGTAGCCGAACCTTTCTCCATGATTATGAAAAAAACACGAGTACAGCTAACATTTCTAATTCTATTGACAGTAACCTTAAACGCATTGGCCCAAGAAATAACATTTTTCAACGCAGATGGATTCTTTTCAATCGGAACGCAATCAAATCGAACCGCATCAATAACCTTGTTTGATATTGACGAAGATGGAGATTTGGATGCACTGGTAGCTAATGGAAGACATTGGGCAGAACAGAATTATGTTTACTATAATGACGGAAAAGGTGGTTTTAAAGTGGCCCAACCTATCGGAAAATTCCTCGATGCCTCCTATGCAATGAAAAGTGCCGACTTCAATAATGATGGATTTATGGACATTGCTGTTGCCAATGACAACATTCCCAATAAAATATATTTTGGTTCATCAGACCAGAGCTTTGGCAATGAAAAAACTTTTGGTTCAATTTCGCCTTCAAGAAATCTGGAAATAGCAGATATTGATAATGACGGAGACTTTGACCTAATTCTATCAAATAGAAAAGCTAAAAACGAAATTTGCCTTAACGATGGACAAGGAAATTTTGAAAACACTATCACTTTTGGCAACGAATCTGACCAGACTATACAAACTAAGGTAGTAGACATAAACAAAGACAGTCATTTAGACTTAATTACGGCAGAAAGGCAAACAAAAAATAAAATTTATCTTAATGACGGAAAGCAGAATTTTATAAAAATCATAGCGTTTGGCAATACAGCGGATGAAACCCGTTCAATCGATATTGGCGATGTTGACAAAGACGGATTCTTGGATATTGCAACTGGTAATTTAGGTTCTAAAAACAGTATTTACTTCGGCGATACAAATTTGGCTTTTAATCGAATTTTTGATTTTAAAACAGAACGCAACACTTCATCCATTAAAATATCGGATTTAAATCAGGATGGTTATCTAGACATCATTGAAGGTAACTCAGAACAACGAAATTATGTTCATTTGGGACAAAAAAACGGAGAATTTAAAGAAATGGGGTTGAGAGATGATTTAAAGGACGATACCTATAATATAGAAATAGGAGATCTGAATGGTGATGATTTACCAGATATTGTAGAATCGAATTCTGGAACGTGGAATCTATTTTATAGAACACAGAAAAAATAACCGTCTTCAACAAAGAACCAGGTCAATAAACAAGTTCTTTTAGTTCAATTTCGAAACATGGTTGCCAGAAACAGGGAAGCCTTCGAAACGGGTAAGTCTTCAGTCGAAGTATTACCGTATCAAATCTAAAGTTGGCCCGAAACAAATTTTACGACCTTTGACAACCGATTTCCAAATCTAAAAGCCGAATTGGAAGATTGCAACGGATTCTATCCTTGACGGCATTCAATTCGGTAAAAGTTTTATGGGTTACGTCTTTTTGAAGACATTGATATAGTTGACGAAAGTCTGCCGATGTATCTGTATCCGCTTAAATAAAAGTGGGCATACAAAACTGGGAATATTAGCATGTATTTGAAAGGCCCGGTTCATGAACCGGGCCCTGATCAAAAAATATCAATTGCCGAAATTTACATTGGTCACGGCGACCATTCCCTCTCCACGAGGTTTCGAAGTATCGGGTTTATGCACAAAATAGAGTGCTTTGGCCTTTACGTCATCCATGGGTTCATCGAAAATAATAGGGATCATTCCCGACATGAAACCTCCGGGTGCGGTTCTCGTCTCTGGCAGCAGGCCGCCCTTACCGATTACCTTGCCATCGGGGGCATCAAGCCTCAATTCAAAATTGACCGGAAAATCGGGTTTCTCTTGAAAACCTACTATCAAAGTGGCTTTTTTCACTCCTTTCAAATCGATTTCCTCAAGCGCGAACCAACCTTCATCGGCCGGGGCTATCAACAAATCCATTCCCCCGAACGAAACCAGTGAAAAATTATCGACCTTGGTGGTGGGCGAGAAAGAAACGGTGCTACCTTGCAAAGCAACCGATTCTACGCCCGTCAAGGGTCGAATGCCGTTTACGCCCTTATCGGTATAGCTTGCCGTCAAAATCATCACATTATCGGTCGGCGAAGGCTTGGGAACGATATTTCCTTCCAATGGAAGCGATTTTTGTTTAGCCCCCGTATCGGCCAATGACCGAATGTACAATACGATCTGTCTTGTTTCATCTTCTGAAATATTGGGGTGGGCCGCCATGGCGACTTCGCCCCAAACGCCTGAACCTCCAGCAACGATCTTCTTTTGCAAATAGCTCGTCGCCCGTCTATCGTTCTTGTATTTCTCGGCAATATCCTTATAGCTGGGCCCAATGGACTTTTCGGCTTCCTTATGACATGCCTTACAGTCCATACCCTCGGTCAACGCTTTACCTGTTACCGCGGCCGATACTTGTTGGTGCCCTAAAGATTGGTTCGCTTGGTCCATTCCCTCCATATAATCCACAGAGACAAAAACGTTGTCCAAATCGATATCATCGTTACCATCGGGGTCGGTCACCATTACTTTATAATTGATCGGGGTACCCGCAATGAAAAAGGTTGAATTACCGCCCGCGAGGTCGATCGCGATCTCAGGTCGCGAATTTCCGGCCACAATACTCGATGCATCACTTTTGGCACCGGCACCATGCGCATCCTTTGCCTCAACTGATAACTTATATTCCCCGGCAGTCGTGTAGGTATATGATAATTCGGGTTCACTGGTTTCCTTGGTCTCACCGTTGCCCAAATCCCAGATATAGGATATTGCATCTCCTTCAAGGTCTTCGGCCTGTACTTTTGCATTTACGGTCAAAGGAATTTTTCCCGTATCGGCATCAACAATAAGATGGTCGATTACCGGGGGCCTGTTGCCGCCGTTGTATTCGATATAGCTCAAGCCAGAGTCATCATTTTTGGAAAACCAGCCACTACCATATTCCAATAGATACACCCTTCCATCGGGACCCAATTCCATATCGATCAAGTTCTGGACTTTGATATCGGAAGCAAAGGGTTCCATTTTATTGAAGGTGCCATCTTCAAACAGGGTGACCGCCATCATCCATCCGCGCATCCATTCGTAAATAATGGTCTTACCGTCGTAATAGGAAGGAAGCCCGCCCCCATCGGGATACATGTCTGAATAATAAGTAGGGCCCGCCATCGCATTTCTACTACCGGTACCCACCTGCGGAAATTCAGGTGTCTCGGCATATGGATAATAGATATATGCGGGAACGGTCGGTGGCAATTCTTGCAGACCGGTATTGTTCCTAGAATTGTTTATGGGTTTTAGGGGGTCGAACGCTTCGCCCGATTCACCCGTCTCATAATTATAGGCATTATAGGCATAGTTGTTGCCGATGAACAAAGGCCAACCATAGTTGCCCGCTTTCAAGGCCAAATTCATTTCATCATAGCCTCTCGGGCCGCGCGTTGCCATAGAATCTGCACGGGCATCCGGACCCACTTCGCCCCAAAATAAATGTCCTTTTTTAGGGTCCACGGAAATGCGATACGGATTTCGATGCCCCATGGTATAGATTTCAGGTCGTGTTTTTTCGGTGCCGACAGGGAATAAATTCCCTTCAGGAATATCATAGCTACCATCATCGTTCACCTTAATGCGCAGAATTTTACCCCTCAAGTCGTTCGTGTTGCCAGAAGAGCGCCGGGCATCGTATTGCTCATGCCCTGGGCTATCGTTCAATGGTGCAAAGCCATTGTTGACATATTTTTGATCTCTTTCGTTAAAAGGGGTCGAGTTATCACCTGTTGAAAGATATAAAAGTCCGTCTCCGCCAAAGGCAATAGATCCACCCGTATGGCAGCAGATTTCACGATCAGAACCGACATCCAAAATCTTCTGTTCCGAAGCCAAATCGAAAACACCGTCTTTATATTTAAAACGCGAGAGCCGATTAACGGACTCATCCCCAGTAGGCGCGTAATAGGCATAGATCCAATTATTAGTGGCATAGTTCGGGTCTTTTTGAAGTCCCATGAGTCCTTCCTCGGCATTTACTCCGGGTGTATTCAAGGTTTTATGGTAAACATCTAAAAAAGCGACTTGCGTCATGGTGTCCTTTTCGGCACTGTATAGCATTATCTCGCCGCGACGTTGTGCGATCAGCACATCATTGTTCGGCAATATGGTCATTTCGGTAGGTTCGAAAAAATCGCCGCCCACCAATGGTACTTTTGAAAAACGATTGACATCGGGCGGTATTTGACTCAGCGCTTTGTTGTAATTCAAGTTTTCGTTATCTCCGATAGCATATTGAATACCGCCCAAAAGATGTTGCAAGAACAGATCTTCGGAAAAGCTCTCATCGGTATGCCCCCCTCCCGTGTAGAAAGCACGGCCTCCGTCGAAATCGTGATACCACGCAATGGGGTGAAAATCACCGTTGGCGCCTCCTTCGTAGCTAGATTCGTCCAACGTCATCAAAACATTGACATCAGGATTGATCCTTTTATAATTATACAGTTCATCGGTACGATGCCAGACCGAATCGGCAAACATTTTGGTCGATATATGGCTATTGTCCTTGATAATAAAATCTGCTTCGGGCGTACCACTTGGGTGGCTCAAAAACTGGGCGCCGGCCAATTTGTTGTACCACCCCCAATCGTATTCGGTATCAGCCGCGGCATGGATTCCGACATACCCCCCGCCAGCTTGAATGTACCGTTCAAAAGCGGCCTCTTGCTTGGCATCCAAAACATTTCCGGTGGTGCTCAAAAAGATGATTGTGGAATATTGTTTGAGATTATCATCATTGAACAATTCTGCATTCTTGGTCGTATCGACCGCAAAACCATTTTCGGAACCCAGTTTTTGGATCGCGGCTATCCCCGCCGGAATAGAGGCATGCTTGAAGCCCATGGTCTTTGAAAATACCAGTACCTTGGGGTCTCCCTCACGTTTATTACTACAAGAAGCGATAAGCAATGCGCATACCATTGCCAATAATAGAACTACTTTTTTCATGTTGTTATTTGTTTTGTTGCATCAATCAATTGCCTAAAGTAGTGATTCCCAAATTGAAATACCAAAGTGATATTGCCGAAAGTGTTATTTTTAACGAAAAGGGTATTTTTCGGTAGTTAAGCGAAACAACACATATAGTTTATGAGAGCATTGGTCTATGAAAAATTTCAGGGGACGCTTGCAGTGCAGGAAGTTTCGGATCCGATTCCAAAACCTGATGGAGTGGTCGTAAAAGTAGCCGCTACCGGACTTTGCCGTAGTGATTGGCACGGATGGATGGGCCATGACCCCGATATTCTATTGCCCCATGTTCCGGGGCATGAATTGGCGGGTACGGTCGCAACCATTGGAAAAAATGTCACGAAATTTAAAATCGGTGACCGTGTGACCGTACCTTTTGTATGTGGTTGCGGTATTTGCCGGCAATGTACCTCGGGCAACCATCAGGTCTGCGACCGCCAATCACAGCCCGGTTTTACGCATTGGGGGTCTTTTGCCGAATATGTGGCGCTCGATTATGCCGACACCAATCTGGTGACCCTTCCTCAAGAAATCGACGACTTGACCGCAGCCACTTTGGGGTGCCGATTCGTGACTTCGTTTCGGGCCATTGTACATCAAGCAAAGGTAATGGAAGGTCAATATGTTGTTGTTCACGGGTGTGGCGGCGTAGGTCTTTCGGCAGTAATAATCGCCAGTGCCCTTGGCGCAAAAGTACTTGCCGTTGACATCAATCCAGGGCAATTGGCCTTGGCCAAATCTTTTGGTGCGATGGCCGTAATAAATGCCTCGGGCACCAAGAATATTATAGATGAAGTCAAGGATATTACCCATGGTGGCGCCCATGTATCTCTAGATGCGCTCGGAAGCGCACAAACCTGCTTCAATTCGATCGCCAACCTTAGAAAACGGGGCAAACATATTCAAGTAGGCCTAATGACGGAAGACCATGCGCATCCTAAAATCCCGATGGATAAAGTAATCGCTGAAGAATTGGAAATAATCGGAAGCCATGGCATGCAAGCTTTCAAATATCCCGAACTTCTTAAGATGATAAGTGACGGAAAACTGCATCCCAAAAAAATGATTACAAAAACAATATCATTGGAAGAGGCGGCAACCGCACTTCCAACTATGAATACTTTTACAACCGCAGGGGTCACCCTGATCGATTCCTTTTAAAAACATGCATAAGAGACCTGAACTTTATTTCAAGAACGATTCTGAATTTCGGAAATGGCTGCACGAAAATCATGATTGCCATGAGGGGGCCTACCTGATTTTTTATGCCGTGGCCCATGAGAACGACAGTATGCGATGGGAAGAGGCCGTGCGCGTCGCGCTATGCTACGGTTGGATCGATAGCACGGTCAAAAATATCGGCCCTGGCAAGCGGCGCCAATACTTTTGTCCCAGAAAACCCAAAAGTGTCTGGAGCAAGGTCAACAAAGGCCACATCAAAGAACTCAAGGCCGATGGACTGATGCACAAAAGCGGATTGAAAGCCATTGAAATCGCAAAGAAAAATGGTTCTTGGACGCAACTCGACGATGTTGAAAATGGAATCATACCTGAGGATCTGCAAAAAGCTTTTGATAAAAACCAAAAAGCCTTTACGAATTATCAGCGCTTTACCAGAGGACAACGAAAAAGTTACCTGTATTGGTTGAACCAGGCCAAACGCGAGGAAACAAGACAAAAGAGAATTACGGAAATCGTACGTCTCTGTGCAGCAAATATCAAGTCACGCACCGATGGGGGGCGTTGAAAGCCCTACTTGCGAAAAAGTCTGTGGTAGATCAAAGCTGCCGCTCCGCCTATAAGGGCAAACGCGGTCAACATCCAAAAGACATATCGGTGGCCCTCTTCCCCGGGATAGGTATCCAAAAAATAACCGTAAGCGGGGCCCGCAAAGATATCGGGCGTATAGCCAACGATAGAAATAAGTCCAACAGCGGTACCGGTCAATACCAAAGGAATACGGCCTTCATCCATAACGGCAAAATAAAGCGACCTAGCGGCGTAGACCCCGGCCGCAACAATTGCCACGGAGATGAAGAAAAGCATGGTTTTAGAAGGGCCTATGATTCCCGTGGCGAATAAAAGGCCACCTATTATGGAGACGACAAAACTCAGCAGCAACCAAAGCGAAATTCGATAACGGTCGACGATCAAACCGACCAAAATACCAATGGTTGGACGCAAAAATTGTAAAAAAGTACCGATCTGCGCTGATCTCACCTCATCGTACAGCATTACCTCACGGGCATACAATGAGAGTACATCGGTAATTTTATAACCGACATACGCGCACAATATAATGACCATCAACAGTTGAACGGCCGGCAATCTCAAGACCTGTCCGATTTGCTTGCCCGAAATTTGTTGCAGTTGTATTTTCCCATCTTCGATATCGGTTTTCATGAAAACCCATACCAATATCCCAATTACGGTAATGATCACGGCCGAACAGTAAATGACATATCTAAAGGCCTCCCTTCTATCAACAAGCGGCACGGTATCCACTTGATCCGAAACAAACAAAGAAAATATAAAGACGCCCATCAAGGCGAACAAGGCCCCGGTAAGACCACGGCCCCCGTCCAAAAATCCGAAAGCCTTGCCCTGTGACCGGTCACCGCCCCATACCCTGGCGGCTTTGATCATCGGTGCCCAGAACAAGAAAATTGTGGTAAAACCCCAATAACCGTATAAACCCCGAAGGATCTCAAAACTTGGGAAAGTCGCAAACAACAACCCTCCCAAAGCGGTCATCCATAATGCTATGGCCATTAATTTTCGAGGAGGATATTTATCCGCCAACGGCCCCCCGACAAGATATGACAGAAGGGCGATGATTCCGTAAACCGAAAAACAAAGTCCCAATTGTAAATTATCCAATTGAAAGACATCTAAAACAGTAGGGCGGAACACCCTTGGCAATACAAAGGGCAATATGAATACCGCTTCACCCGCCAAAATCAACAAAACAAGATAGTACCAAGGTGCCGATCGTTGCCCCATAGGCTAGAAAGGTACCAAGAAACTAAGAAATTGCGAAAAACAAGTACCAATTCTGTCTTTCAAATTAAGGGATCGGTATTTCTTTTCTATCTTTCAGCATGATATAAACTGAATGATGACGACCCGAATTTTTACAATTTTCACTTTCCTTTTGGTTCTTTTTATTTTAATGGGATGCCAATCGGAAGAAAAGGAAAGCTATGACATTGCCATCTTAAACGGACAGGTTATTGACTTGGAAAGTGGTAAAGTCGAAGAAAAGGATATTTTTATTTTTGAAGGAAGCATCACAAAAATAGGAAATGCCGACTCGGTAGGAAAATTCGAGTCAAAACAGACCATCGACGCCTCGGGAAAATTTCTTCTTCCAGGCTTTTGGGACAACCATGTTCATTTTCGAGGTGGGGATTCACTGGTCAAATCGAACAAAAACTTTCTCAAACTTTTCATCGCCAACGGAATAACCACGGTTCGCGACGCCGGGGGCGATCTGACAGGGCCTGTAACGCAATGGAAGTCTGAAATTGAAAACGGACATCTGATCGGGCCTACGATTTTTACCTCAGGACCAAAGATCGATGGCCCCAATGCCACTTGGGCCGGCTCGCTTGAAGTCGAAAACGACATCGATATCAATAATGCGTTGGACGTATTACAAAGAATTCCGGTTGATTACGTAAAGCTGTATGACAGCCGAATTTCTGGCAAAAATTATCTGAACACAATCGCCGAGGCCGAAAAAAGAGGACTGATTACTTCCGGACACATGCCCTTCAGCGTGACCTTAGAGGAAACCATCGCGGCGGGAATCGATGGCATCGAACATCTCTACTATATTATGAAAGGCTGTTCCGCAGACGAAAGGGAGATTACCCAAAAACTTGTAGACGGCGAAATCGGTTTTTGGGACGCCATGCCATTGCTGCGCAAAAGCTATTCGGATAGCACGGCATCAAAAACTTTTCAATACCTTAAGAACAATGGCGTGTTCGTAACCCCCACGTTGCATATTGGCAAGACCCTAAGCTATTTGGATGAAGTAGATCATAGTAACGACCCCTATTTGGATTATATGGGCAAGGGTATCATCAAAACCTATAAAGGCCGAATCAACAGGGTGAAGAATGCTACGTCCAAGACCCTTCAAGACCGTAAGGAACTCGATACCTTTTTCGGCACCTTGGCGAAGTCGCTCAACGATGCCGGAGTAGCCCTTTTGGCCGGTTCCGATAGTGGGGCCTATAACTCGTACACCTATCCCGGGATGTCATTGCACAAAGAGCTTCAAGAAATGGTCGTGAACGGTATTTCACCTTTGAACGCTCTAAGAACATCGGCCTATAATGGGGCAAAATTCCTTAAGCAAGATGCGGCGTATGGCCATATTGAAGCAGGCAAAATTGCGGATCTAGTGCTGCTGGATGCAAATCCCTTGGAAAATATCAAGAATACCGAAAGTATATACATGGTAATCAAAGAAAAATCGGTATTCGACAAAAACAAGCTTCAAGAATTGTTGGATTCGACCATAGTCAAATGAGGCAGCACATAGCGCATATAGCCCTGGTAGTCGATGATTATGACGAGGCCATTGCGTTCTACACCCAAATATTGGATTTTACATTGATTGAAGACACCAAGTTGAGCGAAGACAAGCGTTGGGTCTTGGTCGCGCCTCCGGGTGCAAATGACTGCGCACTTTTATTGGCAAAGGCGGCCAATAAAGAACAAGCTGCAAGTATCGGCAATCAAGCCGGTGGAAGGGTTTTTCTATTTTTGTACACCGATGATTTTTGGAGGGATTACCACAAAATGGTAAATCGAAATGTCGAATTCGTACGTTCGCCAAAGGAAGAAGCGTATGGTACCGTGGCGGTATTCAAAGACCTGTACGGAAACCTATGGGACCTGTTACAACCGAATGAAAAGAATAAAGGTTTGTTAGGGCAAGTTTGAATATCTTAAAAAAGAAGCAATGCTTATCAAGAACAAAATACTTTTCAAATTTATATTTATTCTTTTCTGTCTACTCATTTTTCCCTGGCCTTTTAGCAAGCTTCCTGGTCTTTCGTTATTAACTGAACATCATTCCAATATTTTTGAACACCTAATTTCCTGGTTCGGGTACGATCTATTGGGCATTGAATCAAAGATCAGCAGTGCGGCTACCGGAAGTGGAGACAAGATTTACGATTACCTTTTGTTGTTGCTTTTCGCCATCATCTCTCTGATCGGCACTTTGTTATGGCATTTCGTTGGTAATGGTCCACGTACTTATGATAGGCTTAATTACATTCTAGAAATCATTCTTCGCTATTTTTTGGCATACCAAATGATACATTATGGTTTGTTCAAGATTATTCCCGTTCAATTTTTTGAACCTTACTATTATAAGTTGCTGCAACCTTATGGTCAGGGATCACTTATGGGCATTTATTGGACTATGATGGGTGTATCTAAGGGGTATGCCTTATTTGCAGGATTGCTGGAATTTTTTTCCGGAATTCTTTTGATTCATCGAAAAACGAAACTACTGGGTTGTTTGATTGCCATTGGTGTGCTTATCAACGTGGTCGCAATCAATTTTTTCTATGACATTCCGGTTAAGCTATTTTCCCTGCAATTATTGATTATTGCAGTGCTTTTGACTACCCCTTATATTGGTAGGCTTACCAAAGCAATTCTCGCAGATCAAGGTTTGGAAAAAAGGAAAACGGAGCCATTGTTTTTCAATACCGGAAAATGGGTAGCTTTTAGTCGAATATTGAAATGGGGATTCATTATTCTGTTATTCTTCACTTCATTGAGCGCGGCCGTAAAGTCCTATACCGCAAGAACAGAAAATAAGGTCAAAATCCCGCTTTATGGGCTCTATGAGATCAAAAATTCTGTAATAAACAAAGATACCCTGACACCTCGGAACAAATTTGCCGGGTCATGGAGATACCTCATCGTTGAATCTGATAAATACGCTCAAGTTGTACAAACAGATATGAAAAGAAACGGGTATGAATTCGAGGTCGATAGTATCAATGGGAAATTTATGATGAAAAGTTTTCGGGATTCGACTGATGTATTTACTTTCAATTATATAAAAACCGATTCGACCCTGACCTTTTTTGGTGTCGTGGAAAATGACACCCTTCATTATGAATCACGGATTCTTACCAAGAAAAATTTCCTTTTAATGAACCGTGGTTTCCATTGGATAAACGAATACCCTTATAATAGATAATCTTAATTGACTAAATCATGAAAAAAACATTGTTCGTTGCGATTATTTTATTGTGCTTTTCCTGCAATCAGGCCCAAGAAAAAGCAAGTAAGACGGCCACGTTGGTATCGAACGTCAACGTTGTCGATGTCAGAACCGGAAGTATATTGGAAAACAGACAGGTGGTCATCGATTCCGGCAAAATCAGGCGTATCGAACAGACGGTTGAAAATCCGAAATCCTATGCAAATACCATCGATGGTTCCGGAAAATACCTTATGCCCGGTCTTGCCGAGATGCATGCCCACATTCCTCCCCCATCGACCGATGCAAAACGTATTGAAGAAGTATTGTTTCTTTACCTGTCGAACGGTATCACCACGATTCGGGGAATGTTGGGCGACCCGATACATTTAGGGCTACGACAAAAGGCATCGAACGGAGAAATTATAAGTCCAAGAATCTACACTTCGAGTCCGTCATTGAACGGCAATACGATTCCCACCCCCGAAGAAGCAGAGGCCAAGGTGAGGCAATACGCCAAAGATGGCTACGACTTTTTAAAGATCCATCCCGGCGTGCCGTTGGCGGCCTTTGATCAAATGGTGGCAACGGCCAATGAGGTCGGAATACCTTTTGCGGGGCACGTACCCGTCGATGTCGGTATCCGCCATGCCCTTGAAAGCAAATACGCGTCCATAGACCATATCGATGGCTTTTTAGAGGGTCTTGTACCCGAATCGGCCAATGTAAGGCCCGATGAAAATGGTTTCTTTGGTTACAATTTTACACCTTTGGCCGATACCACTAAAATCGATGAATTGGTTGCCATGGCAAAAGAAAACAACGTCTGGATCGTACCGACCCAAAGTCTTTTTGAGCGCTGGTTCGCCCCTATTTCGGCCGACGAACTGTTGCAACAGCCCGAAATGAAATACATGCCCACCACTACCCTAGAGAATTGGCAACGGCGCAAAGAAGAATCCACGACTACCTCAGCAGGATTCTCGGAAATGCAATGGCAACGATTCGATTCGATCCGAAAACAGTTGTTAAAGAAATTGCAGGAAGGCGGTCACGGTATGCTTTTGGGCTCTGATGCGCCACAACTATTCAACGTTCCCGGTTTCTCGATCCACCATGAAATCGATGGCATGTCGGGTTCAGGGTTGTCGCCATTGCAAATTATTCAATCGGGAACAATAAATCCTGCTAAATATTTTGACATGGAGGATGTTTTCGGTGAGGTAAAACCGGGCTTGGAAGCCGATTTGATCTTGGTCAACGGCAACCCGCTTGAAAATCTGGATGCCTTGCAAGACCTTGCCGGAGTCTTTCGGCAGGGAAAATGGCTATCAAAATCGGAAATCGAAAAACGTCTGAACGAAATCGCAAAAAACGCGGCCCAAAACTAGCCTTATGTATAGATTCTTGCTATTACTCATCATTTGCCACGCCTGCCTCCAATCGCAAACCTTCCTAAAGGCCGATCGTGTTTTCGATGGCCATGAAATCCATGAGAATTGGGGCGTTCTCGTCGAAGGGAATACCATCGTTTATGCAGGTAACATTTCAGAAGTAAAACTCCCCAAAAACACGAAGACAATTGATTTAAAGGGAACCACGCTGATGCCGGGCATCATCGAAGGGCACTCACACTTATTGCTACATCCCTATAATGAAACGGAATGGAACGATCAGGTATTGAAGGAATCCCCTGTCGAACGGGCCATCCGCGGAAGCGTTCATGCCAAAAAATCATTGATGGCCGGCGTTACCACTATGCGCGACCTTGGTGCCGAAGGTGCAGGTTATACTGATGTGTATCTCAAAAAGACCATCGAAGAAGGTATTGTTCCCGGGCCGAGATTGTTGGTGGCGGGCCCGGCAATCGTGGCAACCGGAGCCTATGGGCCAAAAGGATTCCATGACGGGGTCACCGTTCCTTTAGGGGCCGAACCTGTTAGCGGTATTGACGAAGCGGTAAAAACTGTACGCCGACAAATGGGCAACGGGGCCGATCTCATCAAAATCTATGCAGACTATCGGTGGAAAAAAGGGGCACCCAGCCAACCGACCTTTTTACAGGAAGAAATCGATGCCATGGTCGCCGCTGCAACGACGGCCGGCAAGTACGTCGTGGCCCATGCGAGTACGCCGGAAGGGATGAAACGTGCCATTTTAGGAGGTGTGGAAACCATCGAACATGGTGATGGCGGAACCGCCGAAATCTTTCAAATGATGAAAACCAATGGTGTGGCCCTCTGCCCCACCTTGGCCGCGGGAGATGCTATTTTGCGATACGGCGGTTGGAAAAAGGGAAGCGATCCAGATCCGGAACGGATTACAACGAAGAAAAAATCGTTCAAGCTCGCTATGGAATCGGGAGTAGATATTGCCTTTGGTGGCGATGTGGGTGTTTTTCCGCACGGCGAGAATTATCGCGAAATGGAAATGATGGTCGAGTACGGTATGCAACCTTTGGATGTCCTTAAATCAGCTACTTCCTTGAATGCCAATGTTTTCCATTTGAAAAGACTTGGGAAGTTGGAGAAAGGTTTTTTGGCAGATATCATAGCCGTAGAAGGTAATCCTACCAAAAATATATCTGTCATGCGCAAGGTAAGGTTCGTGATGAAAGACGGAACTATCTATAAAAATGAATGAACCGCCTCCCTCATCACATGCCATCCGTTAACACCTCTTTAAGACTTTACGCAATAGTTTTCTGTATATTTAGAACAGCTAATTAACTACTCTAAAAATGACTACAAAATTACCCTTCGTTGCGTTCTTCTTCGCAACCCTTTCCCTATTCGCCCAAGATTTCAACATGGATCTAATGCAAGATCTAAAACCAAGAAATATAGGTCCTGGTGGCATGAGCGGGCGCGTTACCGCCATCGATGCGGTTAATGATAATCCGGATATAATGTATGTGGGAACGGCATCGGGCGGACTTTGGAAATCGACTTCGGGAGGCATCAAATGGGAGCCTATATTCGACAAAGAACTGACGGCGTCAATTGGTGCGGTGGCCATCCAACAATCGAATCCTTCGGTAATATGGGTCGGTACGGGAGAAGGAAATCCCAGAAACAGTTTGAACGGGGGCTATGGCGTTTACAAATCGTTGGACGGAGGCAAAAACTGGATCGCCATGGGCCTTAAAAACACAAGGCACATACATCGCATAAAAATCGACCCATCAGATCCCAATACCGTATATGTCGGTGCTATCGGTTCGCCCTGGGGCGAGCACCCCGAACGCGGGGTCTATAAGACTACAGACGGAGGCGAGACCTGGGAAAAAATACTCTTTGTGAACAACAAGACCGGTGTTGCCGACTTGGTAATGGATCCTGCCAACCCGAATAAATTGATAGCCGCGATGTGGGAACACAAACGGGATCCGTGGTTCTTTAAATCGGGCGGCCCTGGCAGTGGTCTGTACATGACCCATGATGGTGGTAAAAATTGGAAGAAGTTGACCGACGAGGACGGGCTTCCCAAAGGTGAACTAGGGCGTATGGGCGTTGCCATTGCCCCTGGAAAACCGAATATAGTCTATGCCTTGATCGAATCAAAAAAGAACGCGCTGTACAAGTCGGAGGATGGCGGGTTCAAATGGAAAAAAATCAATGATAAGGACGATATTGGCAACCGCCCTTTTTATTATTTCGAGCTTTATGTAGACCCACAGAACGAAAATCGCGTATTCTCCATATTTACCTATGTCAACGTTTCTGAAGATGGCGGCAAGAGTTTTACCCAATTAATGCCTGCCTACGGGGTCGATAACGGTATTCACCCCGACCACCACGCGTGGTGGATCCACCCCGAGAACGGACAGTTCATGATGGACGGCAACGATGGGGGCATGAACATTACCAAAGATGGTGGAAAGACCTGGCGGTTTATCGGCAATATCCCCGTAGCGCAGTTCTATCATATCAATGTCGACAACGAATTTCCGTACAACGTGTATGGCGGACTACAAGACAACGGTTCTTGGCGCGGTCCCGCCTATGTCTGGAAAGCCCAAGGTATTAGAAATAGCTATTGGCAAGAAATCAGCTTCGGCGATGGTTTCGATGTCGTGCCCGACCCTGATGATTCCCGCTATGGCTATACCATGAGTCAACAGGGCTTTGTATCGCGCTACGACCATATTACCGGCAACAATTATATCGTGCGTCCTACGCCCCCCGATGCCGAGACCAAACTTCGCTTCAATTGGAATTCAGCCATAGCCCAAGACCCCTTTGATAATAGTACCGCTTATTTTGGTAGTCAGTTCGTACACAAAACGACCGACAAAGGCCTGACTTGGGAAGTAATCTCTCCGGATCTGACGACGAACGATCCCGAAAAGCAAAAACAATCGGAAAGTGGCGGCCTGACCATGGATGCGACCGGGGCCGAGAACCACTGTACGCTTTTGGTGATCGAGCCCTCTGCGGTAGAAAAAAATATGCTATGGACGGGTTCCGATGACGGTCGGGTACATTATTCGCAAAATGGTGGCGCCAATTGGGTCGAGGTAACACAGAACATCAAAGGCCTGCCCAAAGGAAGTTGGATAGCCCAGATCAAGGCATCGAACAAAAATAAGGGTGAAGCACTTTTGGTCGCCAACGATTATCGTAGGTTCAACTACACCCCCTATGCCTATCGTACCAAGAATTACGGAAAAACCTGGGAACGGATCGTTGATGAAAACGACGTGCAGAGCTACACCCTTTCGATCGTTGAGGATATCATCGATCCCAATTTAATGTTTTTAGGCACTGACGATGGACTTTACATCTCGTTCAACGCCGGGGCCAAATGGCAAAAGTGGAAAGAAGGCTTCCCTACCGTTTCAACGAAAGACATGGTCATACATCCACGGGAACATGACCTGGTCATTGGTACTTTTGGCCGTGCCGTTTGGGTATTGGACGACATAAGACCCTTGCGGGCAATGGCTCAAGATCCGAACATACTTCAAAACGAGATCAAGCTGTTCGAACCGCCAACGGCCTACCAAGCGGCCTATCAACAACCCACGGGAAGCCGTTTCGGGGGCGATGCCCTGTACAATGCCGAAAACCGAAAAGCAGGAGCCATGATTACCTACTATTTGAAGGAGGGCAAAAAGAAGGATGCGGATAAAAAAGATTCCGAAAAAGAAGAAACAAAGAAAGATTCCACGGCAACCGATGATAAAGAAGAACTTACCGGCGTGCAGAAAAAAGATTCCATCCAGTTCGATTTTTACGAAGGAGACCGAGTTATCCGCACGTTAAAGTACAAAACCCCTGAAAAGGCAGGATTCCATAGAATTTATTGGAATATGGATGAAAAAGGTCCAGATCGACCTTCGAGAAAAATCAGCAAATCAAATGATGAACGCGGCGGCACCGATGTAAAACCGGGGGATTATAAGATAAAGGTTTCTTTTGGTGATAAGAGCGATGAAACGAAGATCAAAGTGGAGTCGGATCCCAGACTTGATGTTTCCGTCGCATCGATAAACGAGGTCTATGAAAACTCCAAAAACCTCGAAAACCTTACCCAAATTGCGGCAGATGCCGTAAAGCAGTTGGTAGAAAGTAAGAACACCGCCGATAAATATCAAAAAGAACTGAAAGAACTTGACAAGAAAAAATACAAGGACCAGATCAAGGCGTCAACCGATATTGTAAAACAAATCGATTCGGTAATCGCCCTGTATTTGGGCAAGGAAGACAAACGCCAGGGAATCACGAGAAATCCCGAAATAACGGTCATGCAGCGTATCGGCAATGCCAGTTATTATGTGGGCACACGAAAAAATGGGCTTACAGCCACCGAAAAACGTTTGATGCAGTTTGCCAAAGAAGAACTTGATGGCGCACTACAGAAGACCAATACTTTTTTCGAAGAGAAGTGGAAAACGTATCGCGAATCCATGGAGCAACTGAATCTATCCCCATTTAAGGAAACCGAAAACTTCAGTTTAGAAAATGATTAAGACTCGAAATTGTGTAATTCGTGTTTATTGAAGTGTGAGGTATTAAGATTTTGACCGTATGAATCGACTACTGTTAACTTTAATGTTGTTCAACGTTCTTTTTGCAACGGCCCAAGAATCGGGAGAAAACAAATTGGGTTCTTGGCATATGTATTTCGGAACGAACCGGGTGTCGGAAAAATTGAGCATTCACACCGAGGCCCAAGCACGGTATTACGAACAGTTGAAGAACTTCAATCAATTATTGTTGCGTTCCGGGCTGAACTATCATATCAATCCTAATGCAATAGCAACATTCGGTTACGGATTTATTGTTACCGACGGTACTTATGAAAAAATTCCTGGAGAAACAGAATCGAAGGAGCATCGTATTTTTGAGCAGTTCATTTTAAAGAACAAGGTCAACAAAGTAGCATTCGAACATCGCTACCGGCTTGAGCAACGTTTTTTGGATTTCGGCGACCGTACCGACACCCAACATCGGGCACGCTATCGGCTTCAGGTTACCGTGCCCCTGGCCAAAGCTGTGTTCTTAAATTTCTATGATGAAATCTTTATCAACTTACAGAACGAGGTTTTTGGTCAAAACAGGCTCTATGGGGCAATAGGATTTCATGTATTCAAAAACACCAGTCTGCAATTGGGTTATTTGAAGAACCATTTTTCGTCGGCCCACTTTGATCGTTTACAGATCGGGGTTTTTATAAATACCGATTTGAGAAAAACACAGGTTACAAATTGAAAAGAAAGGTCTTTGAGACATCTGTTTCGGGTAGCGACCACTCCCTGATGCTTCCCGAAGAAATCGTGCTGCCCTTTCTCGAAAAGAATAAGAAAAGGGTCAAGATAAAGGCCTTCTTTGAAGGCCGGGAGCTCATATTTTATGGGGCCATCCTGAATATAAAGAGAAATTACCTCATGACGTTCGGCAAACGCTATCAAAAAGAATCGGGTGTTTTTCCAAACCACTATTTTCAATGGCAATTGTTCGAAGACGACTCCAAATATGGGGTCGAGATGCCCGAGTAGATGGAGGCGGTATTCGAAAGTGGCCCCGAAGGCCAACAAATTTTTGAATCGTTCACCCCGGGCAAAAAGCGAGGGCTCATCTACGCAATAGCACGCTACAAAAACCCACAAACAAGAATCGACAAATCGATTTTAATCTGTGAGAACCTAAAACGCCAGATTCTCGACCCTAAAGCGCTGCTAAAATCTTAAGAAGACCATAATAATCCACCGAACCTTTGTAAGAACGTTGATATGCTCTATATTTAAAAACTAATCATTAAGTAACTCACATGAAAAAAATTATATCTACGCTGATAGTGATGCTATTTTGCATGGCAGGCCTATTGGCACAGACCGATTCGGCGATTTCTGAATCCGAAACGATTACCGAGGGTAAAATCCCTACCGACCCCAATGTAAAAGTGGGCAAACTTTCGAACGGACTCACCTATTACCTTAGAAATAATGGCAAGCCTGAAGACAAGGTTGAATTAAGGCTCGTGGTCAACGCCGGATCTATTATGGAAAGTGATAGACAACTCGGCCTTGCCCATTTCATGGAACACATGAACTTTAACGGCACCAAGAATTTTAAAAAGAATGACCTTGTCGACTATTTACAGAGCATCGGTGTAAAATTTGGGGCCGACTTAAATGCATATACCAGTTTTGATGAAACGGTTTACATTCTTCCCATTCCCAGTGATGATCCCGAAAAACTTGAAAAAGGGTTTCAGATTCTTGAAGATTGGGCGCACAACACCACTTTATCCGAAGAGGCAATAGATGGTGAGCGAGGAGTCGTTTTGGAAGAGCTACGGCTTCGTCTGGGTGCCGATGAGCGAATGCAGAAAGTATACCTGCCCAAAATGATGTATGGTTCGAGATACGCCGACCGACTACCTATCGGCACAAAAGAAAATCTTGAGAATTTTTCTTATGACGATGTTCGCCATTATTACAAAACATGGTATCGACCTGATTTGATGGCGGTGGTGGCCGTTGGTGATCTGGATATCGAAACCATGGAAAAAAAGATCCAGGAACACTTTTCGGGTATCAAAAAGTCCGATAATCCGAAGAAGCGCGAATCTTATGAATTGCCCAATCATGAAGAAACCTTGATTGCCATTGCGTCTGACAAAGAAGCGGCGTTCTCACAGGTACAGGTCATGTACAAGGATCATTTTGAAGCTCCTACACTTACCACGATTGGTGATTATCGTGACAGATTGGTAAAAAACCTTTTTTCGACCTTGATCAATAACCGATTGGATGAGTTGAGAAACAGTGCGAACCCACCATTTGTTTTTGGTTTTTCATCGTATGGGGGAACGTTTGCCAGAACCAAGAATGCCTATCAATCTTTTGCGATGACAAGCCCAGAAGGCCAACTTAATGGACTGAAGGCCATTTTGGAGGAAAATGAACGTGTAAAAAGATTCGGCTTTCAAGAAGCTGAATTCGAAAGAGCTAAAAAAAGTCTGCTCGCACAGTTGGAGAAACAATATAATGATCGCGATAAATTGGAAAGTGAAAGAATCGTAGGTGAGTATATCAATAATTATCTTGAGAATGCCCCGATTCCGGGTATCGAATGGGAGTTTGACATGACCAAACAGCTTTTGCCAGATATAAAGCTGAAGGAAATTAGCGATCTCATCAACGCATTTTTACATGACGACAACCGGGTTATCGTCATTACCGGCCCTGAAAAAGAGGGGCTGACCCAAGTAACCGAGGAACAGGTTCGGGAGTTGCTCGAAAAATTAGAAACCTCCGAAATAGCCAAATATGAAGACGAAGCTGTAAGAAGCGAACTTTTGGAAACTTTGCCCGAACCCGGCTCCATTACCGATAAGCCAACAAACGAGACTTTGGGCACAACCACACTCATCTTGAGTAATGGTGCAACCGTGACTTACAAGAAAACCGATTTCAAAAATGACGAAGTGCTGTTTAAGGCATTCAGTCCGGGCGGAACAAGTCTGTATTCAGATGAGGAGCTTAAGGCGACGACCTTTGCCAATAATGGTCTGGCGGAAGCTGGTATTGGCGGGCTTTCCTTAACGGATATGAATAAATTCCTGAGCGGTAAAATTGTTATGGTCAATCCAAGTATACGTGGTTTCAGTGAAAACTTTTCGGGGTCGGCCGCTCCAAAAGACTTGGAAACCTTGTTTCAAATGATCCATCTCTATTTTACCGCACTGAACAAGGATAAGGAAGCCTTCAATTCGTTCATTACCAAACAAAAGAGCTTTTTGGGCAACCTAATGGCCAATCCACAGTTCTATTTTCAAGATCAATTGGGTAAAATCCGAAATGAGGGAAATCCGCGATATACCGGTTTTCCAACGATCGAAAAAATGGATGCTTCGGATTACGATTTGGCCTATGCCAAATATCAGGAGCGCTTTGCCGATGCTGGTGATTTTCATTATTATCTAGTCGGCAACCTAGACGAAGAAAAAGTTGCCGAGTATGCAGAAAAGTATTTGGCCTCTTTACCGGGGAAACAGAGCAATGAAAAATACATTCCCACCAAATTTAGAAGCAAGGACGAATATCAAAAACATGTCATAAAAAGAGGTGAAGATCCCAAAAGCAACGTCAGCATCACATGGATAGAAGAGATGCCCTATGACAGCAAGACCGAAATGGCGATAGCTGCCCTCGGCGAGGTGCTGAGCATTAAGCTTATCGAAAAGCTCAGGGAAGAAGAAGGTGGCGTTTACGGCGTTGGTGCACGTGGCAGCCTTAGTAAGATCTCATATTCCAGTATGACCTTCAGTATTAATTTTCCTTGCGGGCCCGAGAACGTTGACAAATTGGTAGCGGCAGCGTTGGCCGAGGTGGAGAAAATCAAGAATGAAGGCGTCACTCCGGAGGACATGACCAAGGTAAAAGAAACCTATTTGGTGAAATACAAGGAAGATTTAAAAACCAATAAATTCTGGATCGACAACCTATTGGAAGCCGATCAAGAAGATAAAGATGCCAATGCAATTTTGAACTTTGTGGAAAAATTGGCCGATTTAAAGGCTGAAGACCTACAAGAAGTCGCCAAAAAATATCTCGATGAAAAATATTTTCTTGGCATTCTTATGCCGGAAACCGAATAGAAACTCGATTTACCGGGCTAAAAACGTTTTGAATCGCATTTGAAATGCCGTGTTTTAATTCTTAACTTTATTGCCCATCTAAAACATAGAACAACAATGAAAAAAATAAAAATAATGGCCTTGGGTCTGGTTATGATAGCCGGTTATAACTGCAAGGAAGTCAAAAAGGATGCCGAGGATGCAGCCGAAGATGTTGAGACAGTTGTTGAAGAAGTAAAAGAAGAAGTTTCGGTCGAGACCATAAAGTTCTCAATGGAACCTAAAAGCGATAGCAACGTAAAGGGGGATGTCACATTTACGGAAGAAAACGGTGAAGTAAAAATGACCGCGGTTTTAACCGGACTGACTCCCGGCGAACATGCCATACATATTCATGAAAAGGCCGATTGTTCGTCCGATGACGGTAACTCCACCGGCGGACATTGGAACCCTACCAATGAACCACATGGTAAGTGGGGTGCTTCAGAAGGTTATCATCGGGGCGATATTGGTAATTTTACGGCCGATTCAGAAGGTAACGCCACTATTGAATTCAATGCTAGGGACCAATGGTGTATCGGCTGTGATGACGAGAACAAGAATATTGTAGGCAAAGCCGTAATCGTGCATCAGGGAGTTGATGATTTCACATCACAGCCCAGCGGTGCCGCCGGTGCCCGGGTCAGTTGCACGGGAATTATAGAATAACGTAAAACAATTGGTTTAAAAAGCTGCCTATCTGGCAGCTTTTTTATTTTGTTGGGCTACGAAAAAGTATGGTAGAACTAGATTTACTAGTTAAAAAGTTTCAGTCAAAAAATATTGCCGCCTTAGAACGGCTACATACAATGTATGCAGAAAATATCTGTGGGGTGATCAATACTATCGTGCGTAATGATGCGCTTGCCCAAGAAATCCGTCAAGATGTATTCATTAAAATTTGGAACAATGCCGAAACCTATAGCCCCTCCAAAGGTCGATTTTTTTACGTGGATTTTGAACATCGCTCGTAGCGCCGCAATCGACGAAGTGCGCTCAAAATCCTATAAGAACAACAAACAAAACTTATCGGCGGATTACTTCGTAGGTGTAGTTGAACATGGTCGTTCGGCCGAAAGCAATGTTGATGCCATCGGCCTTAAAAAGTTGGTCAAAACCCTTAAAGAACTGCATTCAGTGACGCCTATAAATCTTTTGTTCGTCGATGGAACTTCAAGGCTTTGACCAAAATCTTTGGAAGTGGTTTGAAAGGATTTCTATTTTTAAGATTGATATATAATCCTAATTTTTTATGTATCGGTACTTTGTGGGTTTCAACGAACTCTATCAAAGTTCCATCGGGGTCTTCAACATAGGCAAATCGGCCAGCGGCCTCGCCCATATCAAAACTATCGGCACTATCGACCGTAAATTCATAGCCCAAAGACTTGGCTTCTTGGCGAAGCACGTTCATTCCGTTCACATCAAAACATAAATGTATATATCCAAGGTCGCCCCATAGACGATCTTTATAAATTTTATGGGGTGTTCGGTCCAAAACTTGTAAAAGTTCGATTTGTGAAGGTCCGTAAAGTTCTCCAAACCCACCGATCTGTCTTGCCGGATGTTTAAGAAGTACCCTTCGAAATTGATTTCCTCCGCCAGGTAGTCTTTCAAAATCGGCGAACACGCCTGTTTGGTCGCTTATCAGAGTTTCATAACCCAAGAACCCTTGATAAAACCTTAATGCTTTTCGCATATCGGAAACGCCGATAATTGACCCCGAAACACCGCCCGAGCAAGATTTCGTGGCCGTAAAGCAATAATCATCCTTGACCACTTGAACTAGATTGCCCCAAGAATCGGAAAAAAAGAAATGCGACTTCCCGTTTTTCGACAAGTGATTTATGCCTTGTTCTTGAAGCTTGGCATATACTTTATCGATAGAATGAGATCGTATCTTAAGAACGTTAATTCCCAAATCACCTAATAACAGGGATGTTTTTGATGGCTCGGAAACTCTACTGCGATATTCCCAGATTTCCAGTCCCCCGCCCCCGACCATGTTCAAAGCCAATATTGCGTAACGCTCATGAGCTACGCCATCGGTATAACGGGTCATTAAACTGGCCGTTGCCACATCTTCAAAAACAAGTATGTCAAAACCTAGGTTTTTTCGATACCAATTGAAGACTTGCTTGGCGTCTTTCACGCCAATACCCACCTGTTGTATGCCATTGATGATTTTTACCTTTTTCAAAATCAGGACGGATTTTGATAGGGAGTTCGAATCAGTTTGCCGTAAAGCGATTTCAGCTTGTGCGGTGGATATCCAAATTTGAACAAGATTACGAGCAAGAGATTAGATAGATTGACCCGAATATACGAATTATGAAGATATTTACGAGCCGAGACGATCAAGTCGTTCTTTATGATCGTATATCTTACCTTATGCTTTTTCATCCTTTGAAAAAACTCAAAATCCTCCATAACGATTTGATTTTCGTCAAATCGCCCCAAACGTTCAAAAACTGGTTTTTTGATAAAGAGACATTGGTCGCCTCCGCCGGTAAAAAATCCATCTCTGGCCGTGAACAGTGCATTTATTTTAAGCAGTAAACTATTACTGTCAAATCGATAAGAAAAAAAGCCGGCATCATATCCCTTGTTCATAACATTCGCTATATCAGTCAAAAATGTCTCAGGAGGAATGACATCGGCATGCAAAAAAACAAGAATTCCGCCTTTTGCGGCATTCGCCCCGCTGTTCATTTGAAATGCCCTGCCCTGGCCTTTACATCTCAAAAAATTCGCAAATGAAGGCTTCCTGACATCAATCTGGCCATCATCGGTTGCTTCTGAAAACGCCACGATTACTTCAGCATTTTTAATGTTCGATTTTTCCAAATACCCCAAGAGCCTTTCTAAATTTTTCTTTTCGTTATGTGCTGGAATAATTATGGAAACCATTGTACAAAAGTAAGCCTGTCTTTCTTGAAAATTACTTGGAACGTATTTTTTGACCAACAATGCGCCCCTTATATACGTAAATTTACAGGAAAGGTTTGGTTCTTTTGACGACCAAACCTTTGGACACCATTTTTCGTATGTAGTGAAAAGCTAAATAGAAGTCGCATGCAAACCATAGGTCTGAAACTTAACCGCCTAATCTGTGTTTTTCTGCTGATAACATTGAATTCAAATGCTCAGAGTACCAGCAAAGAACTTGATTTAAATGAACTTTCAGAGGCGTTTCTCGTGAATATCAAAAATGGTGCAAGCACCAATGAAATCAGGGAGAAAATTTATGGCCTCTCGCTCGAGGATATTGTAAATGGACTCTCTACCGACGACAAGAAATTAGCGTTCTGGGTGAATGTCTACAACGCCTATATTCAGGTCATACTTTCTGAGAACCCGAAGCTTTATGATGATAAAAGAAGCTTTTTTAAAAAAGAACAGCTTCCTATTGCGGGCAGAATGATTTCCTTTGAAAAAATCGAACATGGCATCATTCGAAAATCGCAATGGCCTTTGGGGCTCGGTTTCGTTCGAAAATGGTTTCCCGATAGATTTGAAAGAAAACTGCGCGTAGACAAACGCGATCATCGCGTTCATTTCGCCCTGAACTGTGGCGCCAAAGACTGTCCGCCGGTCGCCATCTACGAAGCTCCTAGGCTAGATGACCAGTTTGATAGAGGCACTGAGCTTTATCTTAAAAGAACATCAAAATATAATGCTGAAAACAACGAGGTTGCCGTCACCTCATTATTCAATTGGTTTAGAGGTGATTTTGGTTGCAAAAAGGGCATAAAGAAAATTTTAAAGCGACAAGAAATCATACCTACCACAAAAAGAATCGATATCACCTACCAAAACTACGATTGGACCTTGGATCTCGACAATTGGATCGAGCTTTGATCATGGCAACCAAAAGAATGAGAGGGCAATGGTCTAACTTGAAATAAATAGGTCGTCGTTTGAATGTTATATGGGCGGGCATTTACATTACTTCATGTTTCTTCACTACGACTTGCTTGCTACCAGAATTCGGTATACTAAAATGGGCATTAAACCATAATTACCCGCCTAAAAGTCAAAAATCTCAGCACGATAGTCACTCAGGCCAAAAGTACTTTTATCTTCAAAAAGCGATAGAAAAAATGATTTTACAATACATGGCCCGATCCTATTTTGAGCACATAGTTTATCTCATATTTTAAGTTAAATTTGCAGTTCTAAACGACCTACCCATGAACCCCTCAGGAGCCGGTTGGATCGATAAGTTCGGTTCGATCATAAAGGAGCAACAGGACACTTATCTTGATTTTCGGGACCTATACAATAGCATGCGGAAAACGGGATTCGTTTATGGAATCAATACCAAGATTCCTGATTTCATATCACCGGAACACAGGCTGTCTGAAGACGAAAAAGCGAAAATCAACCTTCTTACATCGTTGTACTTCACTTTTAAGGGGAATACCGGCGACAATGATTTTCAGCATTTTCTAGAAAAAGTGCTGCAGTTCTATAAAGATCTTGAAGTCAACCATGTATCATTTCTGGGCAAACTCTTCACCGGCAATAAGAAATCTGTCCAGCTCGAAAAGCTTATCGATTCCAGGGTTTATTTGGATGACAATGTCATCAGCAAGACATTCAACAGTATCATCACCAATTCGCTGCTCTTTATAGATGTTTTACTGTTCATACGTTATTTGAAAAATCAAAACGGTATACGTGATCATGCCTACACGCTAGAGTACCTGGCCATTAATATTACCTATCATGCCCTAAATTCGAAGGAAAAGAATAAAAACGATGAAAGATTGGCGCAACTGTTCGCCTCTTCATTGACTTTTATTGATAGCAGCGCTGAAAACTTCGATGGCTCATATCGAGAAAAGCTATTCGACAATTCCACCTCTGATTCAGAGAATAGGTATTTTTTGGATGTAGCTTGCTTAACCGTGTGGGAAGACCATACATTGGAGTACAAAGAATCAGAATTTATTTTCGGAATCGGAAAGGATCTGGGTTTTGATGACGATCAAATTGCCGGGTCATTGGAAGAGGTTACCTGGTTTTTCAATAAAAATTCGGATACAATACCGTTTTTGAAAGACACCAATTTGGCCGTTCAGTTTTATGATAGCATGTCGAAAATTGTCAATAAACTGATCATTCGAAATAGCAAAAGGCTGCAAAAAGAGCTTGCCGAGAGCAAGGAGTTGGTGGCACTTATTTCAAAATCGACCGTCAAAGACTTAACACCAGAGGAAAAGAAAAAAGTGCAAAATCAGCTTTTGGATATCTTCAAGAGCATACCTTCGTTGGCAATTTTTATGCTCCCTGGCGGGGCCGTTCTGCTTCCTATTTTTATCAAATTGATTCCTAAATTGTTGCCTTCGTCCTTTGATGATAACCGAATCGATAAAGACGAATGATTTTGCCCTATATTATCATTATAAGAAAAATCTATTGCCATACTTTATTTTCTGTTATTCAATTATTTGAATAACGTTAGTCCAACCATAACTTGAAATCTTTTACGCGCTCCCTACTTACGATGATTTCCTGATCTGAAAACCGATTTAATTTGATTTGAAGCCGAGAATTCGTATAGGAAATGATATCCTTCACATGGTCGATGTTCACATAGAACTTACGGCTCACGCGAAAGAAAATCTTGGGTTCGAGTTCTGATTCTAGATTTTCCAAAGTAGTTTCCAAAAGATAATTTCTACCATCGATGGTAGCGGCATAGGTGCCTTTGTTCTCACTGTAAAAACATTCGACCTCTTCCGCATTTATAATCTTTAGGTGCTGCCCTACTCTTGCGGTAAATCTTTTTTTGTATTCACGCTCCAATGGATTGACCAATAACTTTTTGATATCCTCAAAATCCAAGGTCAATTTTTGTCCAACTGGTTTTAGACCGGTATATTTTTTCATCGCCGCCTCTAGCTCTTCATCGTCGATTGGTTTCAATAAATAATCGATACTGTTCAGTTTGAATGCCTGAAGCGCATATTCATCATAGGCGGTCGTGAATATTATAGCACTCTTTACCTCGACATTTTCAAAGATTTCAAAAGATAGTCCGTCGGATAGCTGAATATCCAAAAAAATAAGATCGGGATGCGGATTGTTCTGAAACCATTCTATGGACTCACGAACCGAGTGCAACATTACGGAAACATCGACATTCAATGCCGCCAATAGCCTTGCCAATCGTCTTGCGGCAGGTTTTTCGTCTTCAATTATTATTACGTTCATTTGGTCAAATAATAGTAATGGTGCCCGTCGTATATCATTCTCACTTTCAGGCATCTTTGATTATTCATATTTTTCAGGGTCTGATTTCTCTTTATCGATATATTTCTGGATCTGTCGCGCTTCCCAATCCTTTAAAAATCGGGGCTTTAGTTCTTTGAGCGGTCTTGCACCGAACCTAAAGACATACACGGCATGAACCAACAGGCCGATACCCCATAATGCGGGGGTGGAAACAACATGCCATTGAAACCAATCAAAAAATCCCGTGTCGTTTACACCCTTATCGGTCAAGAAATCAAATGCCCGATAGTTGGCAAACAACAGCAACAGGTTGATGACGAGATAAACTTTAAGATGTCGATGGAATTTTTTGATCGCATCTACCCTTTTTTGCGCCCGGACCAATTTCTCGGTATGGTTCTTTTTCGTTTCCATGGCCATAATCATCTAAATTTTTCGGCCTCTTTTTTTTCTTGTTCGATGTACTTTTGAATTTGCCGCCTTTCCCATTCTGTTCTAAAAAAAGGAAAGAAACCAAATACTTTCGAGGCATGAAAGCCCAGACCTATGCCCCAGAAAAGCCATGACCCAAAGGTGCTAAAGTGCCACAAAGGCCCCATAAAACCTTCTCCGTAGTACGAGTTTCCTACGATCTTGATCATTAATAGCACTGTATTTATGGTCAAATAAATGGTTAGGTGTATATAAAACCCCTTTAGTTCTTTGACCTTTTTTATTGCCCGAGCCCTTCTTTCGGCTTTCGAAATATTCTCGTCATACGAATCGATCTCGGCAACCACCTTTTGTTCATCTTCAAGTTTAGAAACACCTTTATTTTTCATCTAGACCTATTTATCTGAACTTTTCGACTTCTTTACTGTCTTGTTCCATATATTTCTTGATCTGCCTTTCTTCCCATTTTTTTCCGAAAATCGGATTCAACGAGAAAACCTTTACCGCATGAAACGCAAGGCCGACACCCCAAAAAACCCATACGGCAAAGGTTTCAAATTCAAGAAATCCTTCGCCAAAACTCTCACCGGAAAACATGTTTCTACTGATTTTCGAAATACTGATAAATAGATTTACCGTCAAATAAATGGCCATGTGCCAATAAAAACCCTTTAGTTCCTCCACCTTTTTTCTTGCGCGTCTTAATTTGGCCCTTTCACTGTTCTCCTCTATCTCCATCGCTCGGTGTTTTTATCTCCGTTCATAAACTCCTTGATCTTTCTTTCCTCCCAACCTTTTCCGAAAAAAGGATTGTAGCTAAAGGCCTTTAGCCCTTGAAAGATCAACCCGATTCCCCAGCCGAATGCAGCCCACAGAAACCAAGCATATCTAAACGCATTGATGTAGTAGTTGGCCGCGGCCAAAAGACCGATTACCAAGACATATGCCAATAAACTGGTGTAGAATTTCTTTATGCCTTCGACCTTTTCCTTGGCCCTAAAATATTTATTCTCCTTGTCAGAATGTTCCATTTTGGTGGTTTTTATTTTAAATCAAATTTCCGCCAAAAGAAAGGCGTGAGAAATTCTTTATCACTGAACCGTCAATTTTGGAGGACGAACTGTTCTGGAGATCAAAAATTATCATCTTCCATATACTTACGGATTCGGCGCTCTTCCCATTTCTTGCCCCATAGCGGATTATAGCCAAAAGCTTCCATGCCATGGGCGCCCACTCCGATGCCCCATCCGACAATGGGGAACAATACCCATGGAAAGTCAGTGGTCTGATAGTTCAGATAGGCAAAAAAAGGAATCACTATGCAATAGGCCAATAGATTGCCGTAAAACCCCTTTATCTGTTCGACCCGCTCTTTGGCCTTCTTGTATAGCTTTTCGTCGATGTATGCCTTTTGCGTTTTAAGCGAAGATACCTGCTTGGTCAATATCGGAATACGCACTTTAAAATCGGTAGAGGTCTTATCGATCGATACCATTCTATCGGTCAAAAGCTCGTACCGTTGTTGAATGTTCTGAAGCCCGACACCGCTACTCTTCTTGACCACTTGCTTTTCTTGAAGATTGTTACCTACCACCAGCATACCGTCTTTCTCATAAACCCTTATATGCAATGGCCTATCTGAAGTCACCACGTTGTGCTTGACCGCATTTTCCAAAAGAAGCTGCAGTGAGAGTGGCACAATCTTGGCGTCGGAAGTATTGCTCTGTTCGGGAATATCAAAAACAATGCTGTCCTCAAACCTCATTTTCAACAATTTAACGTATGTTTTGGCAAATTGCAATTCTTCATCGACCGACACCAGATCTTTGTTCTTCTGTTCAAGCACATATCGATAAACCTTTGACAGCGAGGTAGTAAATTTCTGGGCTTGATTCGGGTCTTCTTCTATTAGACTTGTTAGCACATTTAGGCTGTTGAAAAGAAAATGGGGGTCCAATTGGTTCTTTAGGGCATCGAACTTCGCCGATGCCGTACCAGCGATTATTTTCTGTTCTTTTACCTTACTCTCTTGTAGAGCTTTGTAAAAATGAAATGAATGAATGAACAATGAAATAATAATCGCGATCACAATGAAAATCAGATACTCTGATCTCTCCTCATTTTGCCAAAAATAGTCTACAGAATTACCGTAATATCCAACAATAAGAACCATACGGGCCAAGCCATAGGCTAAAACGGTTATAATGATAGACCCAAGCGACCCTATTATTAAGCGTTTATTAGGATGCGACTCCCACGAGAATTTTTTTGAAATGAACTCCTCATAGTAAAAGTTGATTATTGTCAAAAATAGGGCTATGACAAAAACAATTATGGCGTATTCCAGCTGTTCTCCCCAATCGATGTCTTTCTCCCAATTAATGAGTCTATCGGCAATTATAATTGCCAATGCAATCAAGGTCGCATATTTGAATATTTTTCGTACCCTCCTTATCATTGATTGACCTACTTATTACATCTTTTTAAAGTCGCTTCGGCTCTATCTTTTCCCCAATTCGGATGGAATTCAGAAGCTGGCTTAAAGTTATCGAAAAGTTCAATGGCACGTTCAACATCTTTGCAATAAGGTGTAATATCTCCTCCGAAATAGCTTGCCGAACCCATGTCCCATTCCGCCTTTGAAAAGACTACCCTTGGATTATCGGGTGCTATTTTGGCCGCCTTTGCATATATCGAGACAACCTTTGGGGCCAAGGTCATGCCATAGGTGGCGCCATCGTAAGCGACCCATGCCGTATGTATCATAGCCTGTTGTACCAATATTTCTGGGTTATTTGGAGATATATTCTTGGCCATGTCGATATATTCCTGGGCCTTTTCCAATTGTTGGGTCAATTTTGACTTGTCTTTTTCACCGAAGGAAGCCACGGTATTCACCTGCGATACATAATAGAAAGGAAGCCAATTGTCAAGTTCTGCCGTAGCAATACGTTCGAACAGGTTCGAAGCCTCTGTGTTCTTACCCTCGCCCCACAGCTGGAATGCCTTTTGCATACCCTTGGTGTATTGGTCTTGGGCCGTCAGAAAAGTGGTTGCCATTAACGCGATAATTACGGTTAGATTTTTCATGCTACTTTGCTTTATTAGTTGGTTTCATGAACCCTTGCCAGGTTCTTTTATTTCGATTTACAGTACAAAGGTCAGCTCAATGGTGTTCAAGATGAAGAAATAGATACCCAGTTGTAGGTTTTGAGGGATGGATCGCCAAAATAACCCTACCTTCGCGGCTTATCCGTACAAATGACATTTAAAGAACTCGGCCTCGCCGAAACTATTCTAAAAGCTGTTGAAGCCGAAGGCTACACACATCCTACCCCAATTCAAGAACAGGCCATACCAATTCTATTGAAAGGAAAAGATCTGTTGGGCGTTGCCCAGACCGGAACTGGTAAAACCGCCGCGTTCGGTATTCCGATACTTCAGTTATTGCATACTGCGAAGCACCAAAATCAAGGCAAAAGTAAAGTGAGGGCCTTGGTTGTAACCCCTACCAGGGAACTGGCCCTTCAGATCGGCGAAAGCTTCACGGCCTATGGTAAATTCACAGGACTAAAAAATACCGTCATTTTCGGAGGTGTAAAACAAGGTAAACAAGTAAACGCCCTTAGAAACGGTGTAGATATTTTGATAGCGACCCCGGGCCGTTTGTTGGACTTGATGGATCAGGGTTTCATCACTTTTCGTGATTTGGAATTTGTCGTGCTTGACGAGGCAGACCAGATGCTCGATATGGGGTTCATACATGACATCAAGAAAATCATCGCAAAACTCCCCCCAAAAAGACAGTCCCTGTTTTTTTCGGCGACCATGCCCAAGACCATTGTTGAACTGTCCCGTAAAATGTTGGGCGATTTTGAGCGGGTGACCATAAAACCTGAGCAAGCGACGGCGGAGAAAGTCGAACAAGGGGTCTATTTTGTTTCAAAAAAAAACAAGCCAAAACTTTTGGTGCATTTGCTCCAAGAAAGGCCAAAAGACTCGGTTCTAGTGTTTTCGCGGACCAAGCATGGGGCCAATAAAATCGTAAAAAAGTTAGGGCAGGCTACCATTAAATCGGCCGCAATACATGGCAATAAATCCCAGACAGCCCGTCAAAAGGCCCTTGGTGATTTCAAGGATGGTAAGTTGAAAATTCTTGTCGCTACCGATATCGCTGCGAGAGGTATCGATGTCGAGGAGCTTTCACTGGTCATCAATTACGACCTGCCCAATGTTTCAGAAACCTACGTGCACCGCATCGGTCGAACGGGCCGCGCCAGCGCCAGTGGTATCGCCCTGTCTTTTTGCGACAAGGATGAAAGGCCTTATCTACGCGATATCGAAAAATTGATCAAACAAGAGATCCCCAGAATGCCCGAACATCAGTTCGTCGATGATGCCCTAGAAGAAGAGCAGAACGAAAAGGAAGCTTCAAGGCCTCAAAACCCGAAGCCGTCTCGAAATCGAAACAGGAATCGGAACAGAAACCGGAATCGTAACCGATCTGGAAAATCAAACTTTAAGGGAGGAAACAATCAAAGCCGAAACCGCAACAAACCAAGAGACAATGATTAAACTACTATCGCCTAAAGGCTGACTATAAGCAGGCTCAAGAAGTCCTACCCCAACCCCTCCAAAGGAGAGGAGTATACTTTAAGAGGCCATCCCTCCCCTTTGGGGAGTTAAAAGGAGGGGATAAAATCAAAGTCTTCGAATAAAGTGAGGGATTCCTTTCTGCCAGCAGACAGGTACCACCATTCTCGAATCGTAACACTAATATTTTGGGCAATGCACTACTCTTTGGAATACTCCATATAAATCGCCTTTTCGAATTCATCCCAATGCGCATCGGTCATCCTACCCGGCGTAAATAGACAAATGCCCTTGGCACCGTTGATCATCGATTGTCTTATGGCCTCGCCCAATGCTTCCGGCAGCAATCCATGTCCCTCTGGGTCTTTTTCCTGGGTTTTGTTCTCAGGTCTCGGGCAAATGAACAAACCGCTATAGACAGGTTTTTCAGGTACGGCTGCAACTTCTTCTTTCACCACGCTACCGACCCATAAAGTGTTCCCCAGATAAAAATCATTGTAGTTCATGGGAAAAAACGCATCCAAGTTCCACTTGTTCCACTCTTGGCGCACCAATTTCTTTGAAATCGAAGGGCCCGGAAAAACGGCCGCGTTTATTTCCTTGCCCTTATCATGAACCAAAGTGGCCAGCCGATTGACCAATTTTGTAATCACGTCGTACCGGTATTGTTTCCATTCTTGTACGTGTGATGGCTCTTGGACGGATTTAATATCGATTCCACTTTTCTCCATAAAATCCGAAGTACAGGTATCGCAATAGCAGAAATCGTATTCCGGAAATTCACGGTCTTGAATCAGTCCGTACTTGTTCCACAATCCTCGGGCAAGGATTACATCGGGGTAGCGTATATAATCCAAATGTATGCCATCAACTTCCTTGACATCGGCCACACTTCCGTAAATATTCGCCAAATAATCATAAACCTCCTCCTTGTTCGGACAAAGGAACTTGTAATAGGAAACATAGGGTTGTTTTTCGTGAGCCGATTCGCCCAAACCGCTTACACCGTACCATTCGGGTTTTAGTTTAGGGTCGCCCTGTACCATGGTCGGAATCCATGTATGGAATTCCATCCCGGCTTCCTTGACCAATTTACCCACCCTCTTGTACGTAGCTGGATCGTGACCTCCGTTATACATGAGTCCGTCGATTCCTTTTTCCTTCAAATCTTTGAATTGCGTTCGCAACTCTTGGTCGGTGGCTTCACCCGGACCGCCCATCCATGCGTAAACGGGGATTTTAGATGTCTGCGAAATACAAGAAAGCGACCATAATAGAAAAATGGCCGTGCAAAACTGTTTCATCTTTTTAATTTTAGCCTACAATTTACTTAAAACGCCTCAAATCAAGATTCTTTTTATGTTTCTGTCATTGAATTTTGAATAAACGCCTCAATTTATCCTTATTTGGTTTATTTTTAGGGAAATCGATTTTCACTATTTGCGTGCAAATACAGTTTTATCGATACCAAGTATACATACTAAAAATGTCCAAACCGCATTCGATGATTTAGTGAAGTAAGATTGATTAATTCACCGCAAGACAATATCATAGCATAAAAACCAACAAATAAACATGAAACCAATGAATAGAATTATTACGGCATTCTTTACATGTATGCTCTATCTGGGAATTCAATCCAATAATGCCCAAGTAAGCTCCAAGCAAATAGACGCCATTGTACAAAAGGCTATGGATGAATTTACGGTTGCGGGAGTCGCGGTCGCCGTTGTAAAAGATGGAAAGATCGTCCACCAAAAAGGATACGGAGTAAAATCGATCGAGACAGGGGAGAAAGTCGATGAACATACCAATTTCGGTATCGCCTCCAATTCAAAGGCCTTCACTACAACGGCTCTGGCCATCTTGGTCGAGGAAGAAAAACTTAGGTGGACCGATAAGGTCATCGACCATATTCCCGAATTCACCATGTACAATGATTACGTCAGGCAAAATTTCAACATTCAAGATCTGTTGACCCACCGTAGTGGCCTAGGTCTGGGTATAGGGGATCTGATGTTTTTTCCCGACGGTGCCGATTTCAGTATTGATGATATTGTTACCAGTTTTCAACATTTCAAGCCAGAGTCGGCCTTCCGTACAAAATTCGACTACGACAACCTGCTCTATCTTGTGGCCGGTGAAGTGGTCAAAAGAGTGAGCGGTATGCCTTGGGAGCAGTTTATCAAAGAGCGTATTTTCGACCCATTGGGTATGGACAACTCGTATGCCTCACTCACCTACATCAACGACAAAAGCAATGTTGCCTCACCTCATTTGAACGAGGGAAAAGAACTCTCGGTGACCGAGCCCGAGCAATGGGACCCGAAGAAAATAAACGGGGCCGCGGGAAGCATTCAATCGAACGTGAACGATATTTCCAATTGGATGTTGGTCCACCTCAACCATGGCAAATATGGAAACAATCTTGAAAAGCAACTTTTTAAGGAAGGTAGCCAAAAAGAAATGTGGAAAATCCATACCACGCTAAATACGAACCCAAATCCGAGGTATAATTCACATTTTGCCGGTTATGGCCTAGGGTGGCAACTGACCGATGTCAAAGGCAACATGATGGTTTCCCATACTGGAGGACTGATCGGTATGCTGTCAAAGACGACCTTGATTCCAGATTTAAACCTTGGCATCATCGTTCTTACCAATACTTGGATGGACGGTGCCGGTGTATTTCAATCCGTTTCACAATCGATAGTCGACCGCTATTTGGAATTGGACGATTTTGATTGGGTCGGTCATTATTCGGAACGGATGCGGCAACGTGGTGGGTCGGCCGCCAAGGTGGTCGCCGAAATCTGGGAAACGGTGAATGCGGCAGATGATTCCAATATTGACAAGAACGGTTATATAGGCACTTATGAGGATGTCTGGTTCGGCAAGATCGAAATTTACGAAGAAGGCGACCAATTAATGTTCAGGTCGTTTCGTTCACCAAAATTGAAAGGCCCGATGTACTATTACAAGGCAAATACGTTCGTGGTCAAATGGTCTGATACAAGTCTTGTGGATGCAGATGCCTTTGTTATGTTCGGTCTCGATGAAGAAGGAAAAGGACAATCGATCAAAATGAAGGGAATCTCACCCGCAATCGATTTCAGTTACGACTTTCACGATCTTGATTTCAATCGTGTCTCCGATAAATAGGTGATCACGGCCAATTTGAGGTTAATTTGACACCCAATGGGCCGGTACTAAATACTTTATTGAAATGCTGTTATTTAGATTACCGTTTTTGCGGGAATGACATTTCATCGGAAACCCCGACGCCAAGCATCGGGGAATTCTTTTCGATTAAAATAATATGAGAGGCCATTAACTACTGCGTATGATACACACTTAGTACATTCTCGATCTTTTCCTCAGTATCACGGTCGATAATTTTTCGCTCGGGATTTTCGTCCAGCCATTTCAAGGTGCGTTTGATACCTTCGGCAAAGGGAATGGTCGCCTTAAAACCCGGTATAAAGGTCTTGATCTTGGTGTTGTCGAAAATCACGCTTTCTGCCTTGTCGGCCAACAGTGTCCCGGTGAATGAAGGTTCGACCTTACAAATGAAATCAGAGGCGATATGCACCACTTTGGCTTCCTTTCCCAAACTGTCCGCCAAAATCTTATAGATCATGTTCCACGTAAGTACTTCATCGGAAGTAATATGAAAAGCATGGCCAATGGCCTGGGTCAACCCTAGAAGTCCGACAAATCCTTTGGCAAAATCATCGGCATGGGTGACCGTCCACAATGAAGTGCCGTCGCCATGAACGATGATTTCCTTTCCCTTTAAGATGCGGTCTGCCGTATTGTATTTGTCGAAGCCCCCAATTGCAATGGGTATCACGGTATCATAGGTCAACGACGGCCGCACAATGGTGATGGGAAAGCCTTCCTCGCGATAGGCCTTCAACAAACGGTCCTCACATTGTATCTTGTTGTTCGAATAATCCCAAAGATTATTACAGAGCGGTGTCGATTCTGTAATTACCGGATAGCTCAAAGGGGTCTGATAGCATGAGGCCGAACTAATAAAAATGTATTGTTTGGTCTTACCCTTGAACAGTTCTAGATCCCGTTCGATATCGTTGACGTCGAATGCGATCCAGTTGACGACAACGTCCCATTTGTGGGTATCCAGTTCGGTCAGTGTCTCAGGTTTTGAGATATCACCTACTATCGATGTGGCTCCCGGCAAATCGACTTTCAACTTTCCTCTATTCAACAAGTACAGATCCATGCCCTTCGTCAGCGCCAAACGACTTGAAGCCGTGCTGATATTACCTGTTCCCCCGATAAACAATACTTTCATAATCCTATTAATTTATTACAATTTAAGATTATTCCAAAAAGTAAAAGGGCATTCCTACCGCTAATTTTCAAAACCGTCGAATGCGCAAAATTTTAAAGGGATAATCGCTATATTACGTTTTGATTATCCGCTTAACAAAAGAACCTAAAATACCTCTGGAATGAACCTAAAGAAAGAAATACTTTGCAAAACAGTAACCTTGCCCTTGATTCTATTACCGATGTTGCTGACCGCCCAGACGGTAAAGGTTATGACCTATAATATCAAATACGATAACGTCAACGACACGGTAAATAACTGGAACGATCGTAAAGATGGTATGGTCGGTCTCTTAAAGCAACAAGGGCCTGTGTTCATCGGAATGCAAGAGGTGCTTTTTAACCAATTACAATTTTTGGATGAAGCCTTGCCCAACTATGCCTATATCGGCGTGGGTCGTGACGACGGTAAGGAAAAGGGGGAGTTCTCCCCTATTCTGTATAATTCGGAAAAATATCGATTGCTGCGATCCGATACCTTTTGGCTTTCAAAAACCCCGGACAACATTTCGGTCGGTTGGGATGCGGCCCTGGAGCGCATCTGTACTTATGGACTCTTTGAAGATAAGGTTACCCATGCAAAGTTATGGGTCTTTAACACGCATTTCGATCACGTCGGCGTGAAGGCAAGAAAGAAATCGGCAAAACTTATCCTTGAAAAAATCAGCCAGCTCAATACGGATAAGCTTCCTGTAATACTTATGGGTGATCTTAACCTGATGCCCGAAGAAAAGCCCATCCGATCGATCAAAAGAAAAATGCACGATGGATTGGTCTTTTCGAAAAAACCGCAAAACGGTCCCGTAGGCACTTTTAATGGTTTCAATATCTCAGACCCCATTTCGCGACGGATAGATTACATTTTTGTCACCAATCTTGAGGTTTTGGATTATCAACATATCGATGAGCGACTTGGTTCCGGCAAGCACATTTCAGACCATCTGCCCGTCATCGCGATCTTAAAAACTAAATAATAGCCCATGGCTTCAATAATAACAACCAAAATGAACAATCGAAGAACCTTTGTGAAAAATGCTACTTTGGGCACAATTACTATGGTGGCGGCCCCTCAAATAATACATGCTTCGAAAAGCCTGAACCAGCGGCCCGACATGTCAATCCCAAAAATTTCATTGGCCCAATGGTCATTGCACCGTGCCCTTGAAAAAGGTGAGATAAAGGCCGTTGATTTTGCGGCCATTGCAAAGAACACCTATGACATCGATGCCATTGAATACGTAAATCAATTTTATGTCGATAGGGCCAACGATGAAAAGTTTTGGTCTCAGCTTAGGCAAAAGGCTGAAAATGAAGGTGTAAAAAGCCTATTGATCATGGTCGACAACGAAGGGGAGCTTGGAAATTTGAAAGCCGATGAGCGAAAAAAGGCCGTCGAAAACCACTTTAAATGGATCAATGCCGCCAAGATTTTGGGTTGTCATTCGATCCGGGTCAATGCCTTCGGAAAAGGAAGCATGAAGGCACTGGAAGCCTCATTGATGGACGGATTGGGGCAATTGGCCGAATATGGCGCAAAGGAAGAAATCAATGTTTTGGTCGAGAATCACGGTCTGCATACCTCAAATGCAAGTTTTATAACAGGAATCATCAAGCAAATCGGCAATCCTTTTCTGGGAACGCTTCCCGATTTTGGCAATTGGTGCCTAACGGCCGAATGGGGAAGCACGGCGAACGGTAAGAACTGTGCCGAAATTTATCCACAAGCTAAGGCAATAGAAGAATTCTTGCCCTTTGCCAAAGGTGTCAGTGCAAAAACCTACGATTTCGACAGTAATGGAAACCAAAGCCTGATCGATTACCCAAAATTATTACAACTGGTCAAAGATTCAAACTTCGATGGTTATATCGGTATCGAATACGAAGGGGAGAATTTAAGTGAACACGAGGGGATCAAGGCAACGAAAGCTTTGTTGGAAAAGATCTGGGCAACATTAAAATAAATCCATATGGCGTACGATGAATTTTTGGCCGACCGGGCCCGGAACATTTTAAAGACCAAATCGGTGGCCTTTGAAGAAAAGAAAATGATGGGAGGCCTTTGTTTTATGGTCGATGACAAAATGTGCTTCGGTATGCATACCGACAAAAATACCGACGCATCGCTCTTGATGTGCCGTGTCGGCCAACCCAATTATGATAGGGCCTTACAACGACCCCATTGTAGCGAAATGACCTTTACCGGGCGCACTATGAAGGGTTTTGTCTTTGTTTCGGAGGAAGGCATCGATTCTGAAAACGACCTCGAATCGTGGATCCAAATGAGTTTGGACTTCAATCCTATGGCAAAAAGTAGTAAGAAGAAAAAGGTCAAAAAGTAGTATTATATGGTTTAGGGCTATTGTTATGATCGTCCTCATAGAATCTTAACAATAATATGGAGATGACCTATATTTTTTCGTTTAAATCCTGTCTTCCAATGATTGCCATAATCTCCACAATGTTTTTGTTTACTTTAAAGTAAATACTGTCAACGCCACAAACGCAACGTCTATAACCTTTCTTTATAGAATCGACCGATTCAAACGAAAAAGGTCGTTGCGCAATACGATCAAAACATTCAAAAAAAGAATCGAAATATTTGTCCGCTTGGGCAGTTCCAAATTTATGAACACCATAATGATGAATCCGAATCAAGTCGTTTTTAGCTTCATTGCTCAATCGATATTCAGCCATTAAGTAAAGACTTTGATTCGGCTAAAATTTCTTCTTTACCAGCAGTCGTGAATCCGTTATTTTCAGCTTTTTCAAGTTTAGCGCGAACCCAGTCGATTTGAACCTGTTGTTTCCGGGCCTGTCTGATCAAATCATTTACAAGCTCACTTTTGCTTGAATATTCTTTATTATCTACTTGGGCCTTTAGCCATTCATCGTTTGGTTTGGTGAACGAAATACTCTGTCTTGCCATAAATTTATTATTTGATGTAAAATTACACCAAATATGAATCAATACCAAATTCCATTTAAATCCGCTACGGCTCTGTTGGTCAAATTGAACTTAACCATCGGCTTTTCTACCTGCTTTTAATTCCTTCAGGTTTTTCTCCCAATCGATGTCGTGAGCGATTCCACTATCGATTACTTCTTGAATCGCTTTCCTTAGTGCGATTACTTTCTTCTTTTTCCAGCAGCCTAAGCCCTGCACGAATGACCTCGCCCACATTTTTATAGCATCATGTGGAAATTTGTTCGTGGACAAATTGATCAAAATTGTCACTTAGCGATATTAAAATATTTTTACTCACCTAAATTAACGATGGACATAAACACCTTTTAGAGGTAACAATTATACATCTATAGCATTACTATATAACAAACCCCGACGTGCACATCGGGGTTCGAAAGGAATATCATTTCTTATTTTTTTTAGGCTTCCAATGCTCTTTTTACAAACACTTTGGCCAAATGCGCGCGGTATTCGGCATCGGCGAAATGGTCGCTCATAACCTCAACACCATCTACGGCATGGTTGGCGGCTTCACCGGCATTGCCCGAATACGCGTTCTCCACGGCCGTCGCACGATACGGGGTATCGGAAACCCCAGTGATTCCCACCTTGACCGAGTCCCCATCTTTTACCACGGCCACGCCGACCACCGCAAAACGCGAGGCGGACTGAAAGAATTTTTGATAGTTTCCATTGACGACTTTGGGAAACCGTACCGCAGTTATGATTTCATCGTCCTGCAGGGCCGTAGTGAAAATTCCCTGAAAGAAATCGGTCGCCGCAATGGTACGCTTTCCGTTTTTACCCTCTACTTCTATTTTGGCATCACAGGCCAAGACCGTTGCCGAATAATCGGCCGACGGGTCGGCATGGGCTAGGCTTCCCCCAATGGTTCCACGGTTGCGCACCTGAATATCACCG
Source organism: Flavobacteriaceae bacterium NBU2977 (assembly GCA_019931105.1). Lineage (GTDB taxonomy): Bacteria > Bacteroidota > Bacteroidia > Flavobacteriales > Flavobacteriaceae > Meishania > Meishania litoralis. Next base: position 772,421 of record JAIOUW010000002.1, read on the forward strand.
ATACATTTTGCGGTCTGGGCGAGAATCGCAAGTTCTGAATTAATCAATCCCGAATTGACGATGGCACTATGGGTACAATTGGCGCCGATGACGATTTCATCCCCATCCTTTGAAATGGAATCCATTCCTTTGATACCACTGATATCTACCAAAATCTCCGGTCTGTTCAACCGCAGCTTCATAGCGGGAACCAAACTATGCCCCCCGGACAAAATTTTGGCATCATAGCCATATTCATCGAGCAAATCGACCGCTTCTTTAACGGAGCCCACTTTTACATAATCAAATTTTGCTGGAATCATTTTGTATGTTGTTTGTTTTCTCTCTTTATTTTTAATATCATTTTAGAATATTCACCTTAGGTGTTTACCAAAGTTGGGAGCTCGTTACCCGAAGTCTGAAGTTTTCTCTTTTTTCCTTTCTAATTCGCATAAGTGCTTAAACTACGTGCTCCGTGCTTCCCGCATCATATTCACGTCTGCGCCTGTATCGCCTTCCATACCCTTTGAGGGGTCAATGGCATCTGAATGTCGGTCACGCCCAAATGTGACAGTGCATCGACTACGGCATTCACGACGGCTGGCGTAGAACCAATGGCCCCTGCCTCTCCGGCTCCTTTAACTCCCAATGGGTTATGAGGACACGGAGTCGTCGTTCTGTCGGTCTCGATGTTGGGCACGTCATCGGCGCGAGGCATGGCATAATCCATATAGGATCCCGAGATCATCTGGCCACCGCCATCGTAAACGACTTCTTCCAAAAGCGCCTGCCCTACTCCCTGTACCACACCGCCATGAATCTGCCCCTCGACGATCATCGGGTTCATTACGTTGCCCACATCGTCACAGGCCACAAACCTTTGAAGGTCTACCTTGCCGGTATCGGCATCGACCTCGACTACGGCAATGTGCGTTCCAAAAGGATACGTAAAATTCGTAGGGTCGTAGAAACTTGAAAAATCAAGTCCGGGTTCAAGACCTTCGGGATAATCGTGCGGAACGTAGGCCGTCAACGAAACATCGCCGAACGATATCGATTTATCGGTTCCCTTGACCGTCCATTTTCCTTCTGCATATTCCAAATCCTCTTCGGCCGCCTCCAATTTATGCGCAGCGATCTTGGCGCCTTTTTCCAAGATCTTATCGATACTTTTAATGATGGCACTACCCCCAACAGCCAAACTTCGCGAACCATAGGTTCCCATACCGAAGGCCACCTGATCGGTGTCGCCATGCTCGATCTCGACATCGTCCATCGCTATGCCCAATTTATCGGCGACGAATTGCGCAAAGACCGTCTCATGGCCTTGCCCGTGGGAATGCGCGCCGGTCAGCACTTGCACTTTTCCGGTGGGTTGTACGCGAACATGGCCCACCTCATAGAGTCCGGCACGGGCACCCAATGAACCGACAACGGCCGATGGCGCGATACCGCATCCTTCGATATAGGTAGAAATACCGACCCCTAAAAGTTTTCCATTTTTACGGGCGGCTTCCTGTTCTTTTCTAAAGTCTTCATAACCCAGCATTTCCAATCCGCGTTTTAGAACACCTTTATAATTGCCGCTGTCGTATTGCAAGGCCACCTGTGTTTGATAACCTGGTTCATTCACGCCGTCAAAGGGAGGAATGAAGTTCTTGAAACGGATCTCGGCAGGGTCCATACCCATTTCCTTGGCCGCTTTTGAAAGCATGCGCTCCAGCAAATATGTAGCTTCGGGCCTTCCCGCTCCACGATAGGCATCTACGGCCACGGTATGTGTAAAAGGCGCGGTAACGTTCAAATGGATCAATGGCGTGGTATAAACGCCCTGGAACAAGGTACCGTGCAGATAGGTCGGCACGGCAGGGGCAAATGTTGAAAGATAGGCTCCCATTGCACAATACTCATCGGTGAGGTGCGCAACGATCTTACCGTCTTTATCAAAGCCCATTCTTGATTTCACGACATGGTCGCGGCCATGCGCATCGGTCAAAAAGGCCTCACTTCGGTCGGAGGTCCATTTCACCGGTCTCCCGATTTCCCTTGAAATCCATGTCAACAAAGCTTCTTCAGTATAATGATAGATCTTGCTTCCGAAACCGCCGCCCACATCTTTGGAGACGACGCGCACTTTATGCTCCGGAATTCCCAAAACAAAAGCGCATAGGAGCAAACGTATCAAATGCGGATTCTGGGTACTTGTGTACAGCGTCCATTTATCGCCATTGACATCGTAATCGGCGATATAGCTGCGCGGTTCGATGGCGTTCGGTGCCAAGCGTTGGTTGCGGTATTCCATTTCGGTCACGTGATGCGCCGAGGCCAGTGCGGCCTCTACCTCGGCCCTATCGTTGCCGATGCACCAATCAAAGGCTGCATTATCGGGCCATTCGTCGTGAACCTTTGGTGCGCCCGTTTCCATGGCGGCTTTGGCGTCGGTGACCGCGGGAAGTTCTTCATAATCGACTTCAACCAATTCGGCGGCATCACGGGCCTGTGCCAAGGTCTCGGCGACCACGATGGCGACCGCTTCCCCCAAATGCCTGATCTTGTCTTTGGCCAATAACGGGTGTTTCGGTTCGCGCATGGTCTCGCCGTTCTTGAAATCGACCTGCCATCCGCAGGGCACTCCATATTCCCCACAACCATCGCTTCCGGTATAAATGGCTATTACCCCTTCGGATTTTTCAGCTTCCGAAGTATCGATGGAAAGGATCTTTGCATGCGCATACGGACTTCGAACAAAGGCCGTATGTGCCATTTTCGGCAATTTTATATCGTCGGTATAGGTACCCGCCCCTTTCAAAAACCGGGCGTCTTCCCTTCTCTTAATCGGTTTTCCTATAAATGTTTCCATAATTACCCGTTTATTTTTTCAGCGGCATGCCGTATCGATTTGACAATGTTGTGATAACCCGTGCAACGGCAGAAGTTGCCTTCAAGTCCGTGTCGGATTTCCTCTTCGGTCGGATTCGGATTGTTTTTCAGGATGTCAGCGGCCGTCATCACCATTCCGGGAGTGCAAAAACCACATTGCAATCCGTGGTTCTCTTTAAATGCCTCCTGTATCGGATGCATCGCATGGCCATTGGCCATCCCTTCAATGGTCGTAACCTCGCAACCATCGGCCTGAACGGCCAATAAGGTGCATGATTTTACCGCATTGCCATCCAAAGTTATGGTACAGGCCCCGCACCCGGTGGTGTCGCAACCGATATGCGTACCCGTAAGGTCCAAAACCTCGCGCAGGTATTGGGCCAGGCTCATACGGGGTTCTACATCATGGGAATGCACCTTCCCGTTCACCGTAATCGAAATATTCATATGTGTTCTTTTTTAATTATGTATTCTATCTTTTTTCGCTTGTTGAAAAAGGTATGTATGTAACGCCTTCGCTAAACTTAACCGCAAGGGACACAATGGTTTACGCAAGGTTCGCCATGAGCTTCCGCAAGCTCGATATTCTTTGCGTACTTTTTCTTTCCCTGTGCACTTTGCAGTTCTATTACTGTTTCTTTTTCCTTTTCAGTTTATGCGCCATTCTTTTCCAATTCATTTTCAAACGCCTGAAAAAACTGTTTTGACAAGGTGCTCACCACCCCGCTCATAATCCGTTGCCCCATGCGCGCCAACATACCCGACATTTTTGCCTCCCCGGTATATTTTACTTCGGTTTTGCCGTCGTCAAGCGCATTGAACTGCATGCCGATTTCGGCTACGACGTTGCCCGACTTGCTCTTTTGGTCAATGACCAGTAGACAACTTTTCTCTGTCACCTTGTCCCTGACCGAGAGATTGCCTTCGAATGTACCCTTTACGGGGCCGATACGAACCTCTGAAATCGCGTTGTAAGCATCTTCGCCGAGGGGCTTCAATTGCTTTACCCCTGGGGTCACCTTTTCAAGTACTGTAGGATCCATTAGCATCTTCCAGACCACATCGGGAGCGGCATTCAGTTTGTAGGTTCCGTTGATTTTCATGATTGAGGAAATATGTTTATCAATATAAAAAATATGTTGCGGAATTGCCACAATTTTGGCAATTTTTACAAAGTATAAATAAAAAAGGAGATGGTATTTTGAATATCTATTACGTGAAGGTCAGAAATACGGCATATTCTTCAAATTCCTTTTTTTGCGGATATGCGAAATGGCCGATTTCAAACTTTCCAAATTATGTGCTGATGCCAAGACATCGATATACGGAAGCGCCGTTCTCATACCCAGGGCCTCAGGGGCGAAATCGGCACTTCCGGCCAGCGGATTCAGCCAAATCACTTTTTTTGTTTTTTTATGGATGGTCTGCATGGCCGTTTTCATAACATCGGGTTCCCCGGTATCCCATCCATCGCTCAAGATCAGAACAATGGTCTTCTTGTCCAACATACGATGGCCGTATTCTTGTACGAAACCGTTAAGGCACGAACCTATAGTCGTACCGCCCGACCATTGCGGCACCCTATCGGAAATCATTTCAAAGGCCTTATCAAATTCATGATTGTCAAGCAGTTCGGTCACGCGATGTAAAGCCGTACTGAACACAAAGCTCTCTATTCTGTCATAGGCGTTTTGAAAGGCATAAATAAGATGCATCAAAAAACGGCTGTACAGATCCATCGACCGACTGACATCGCAGAGCAAAACCAGTTTCAATTTCTTTTCCTTTCTTTCACTGAAACGTATTTCGGTCAGATCGCCTCCCCGACGCATGTTCATACGAATGGTGTTCTTTAGGTCGACGGTCTTCCTTATTTTTGATTTCTTTCGCAGCCGGCTCTTTTGGTGGGCGATCTTACGGGCCATTTTTTGCAATAAACGCATTACCAATTGCATTTCTTCCGTACTCAAATCGGCGAAGTTCTTTTTGGTCAATACTTCGATATCGCTGTAGGAAGCCATTTGCTTTTCGTCATCGGAGGCATTGAGGTTCAGCCATTCCTTTAAGGATTCGAACTGGGCACGGGACTTTTCGGCATCGGACCGTTTCTCTTTTTTTTCTTCTTTTTCCTTCAATTTCGAATCGACCGACCGGGCCAATTCATCCTTAAATTCAAGATACAAATCGTTAAACTGTTGCCGCTGATAGACATTCTTCGACAAGACGGCTTTTAGCGCATCGCGGAAATAACCTTCTTTATGGATCGGAAGGTAAGAAATGGCCTTGAGGGCCTCGGCTTCTTCATGGGCCCCGATCGAAAACCCCTTTTTTCGAAGGAAACGGCAGAGCAATACGATGTTGGCCGAGAGTGCTGTTCGATAGGTTATGTTAGAGGTTTGAAGCACGAAGCTCGGAGTTTTACTTAAATTTTATTTCTAAAGGCAATCATCGAATTCATCAATCTGTAAGATCTGTTGTAATGCCGTTCAAAGATATCTTCATTTATGTAATTGCGATTCTTCGCTTTGTGCAAACATGTAACCACTTCAGCTAATGATCGAATCGCATATCCCATAAACTTTCTGAATTCCGGTTTTGATTGAACTATAGATCCTTCAGATATGTTCAAAGCGATTGAATCGGCCGCTCTTCTAAGCTGCGATGAGAGGTTATATATTTCTTTTTTCGGAAATCTACTTGTCATTTCATCCATTTCATCTCCCATTTCCATAGCATCTTGCCAAATACGCAATTTCTCGAATTTAAATTTTGGCTTATCTTCCATTTATTTGTCCAGATTATTTCTGTTGGTCACCATAAAAATAGATTCCCGAGTCCTGTATTCCAATAGTTGCACCGTGCTTCAAACTTCCGGCATCGGACCTCTACACAATTCTGGAAACCACCCCCGTACGTTCAAAAAGTTCGGAAAGCGAATCTTGGGTATGCCGAATATCTTGCCAATCTTTTAAGACCACGCCCAAGGTATCTTCGACCATTTGTTTATCTAAATGCGCTAAATGCATGCCGGCCAAGGCCCTGGCCCAGTCTATCGTTTCGGCGATACCCGGTGTCTTTTCGAGTTTCAGGGTACGCAGCTCCTTCATAAAGGCACAGATCTGGTTCCCCAATTTTGCATCGATTTCAGGCACTTTTGCGGTTACGATGGCCAACTCTTTTTCGAAAGTCGGGTAATCTATCCATAGGTAAAGGCATCTTCTGCGCAGGGCCTCCGAAAGTTCGCGGGTACGATTGCCGGTCAAGATGATCTGCGGTCTGCTCTTTGCGGAAATCGTTCCGATCTCGGGAATGGTCACCTGCCAATCGGACAGCACTTCCAACAAAAAACTCTCGAACTCCTCATCGGCCCTGTCGATTTCATCGATCAGCAAAACCGGATTCCTTTCATGGGTTATCGCCTGAAGTATCGGTCGTTTCAATAAAAACTTATCCGAAAAAATAGTCTGCTCCAAAGCTTCCAATTTTTTGCCCCCATCCTCCTGCATCTTAAGGTAGAGCAATTGGTGCTGGTAGTTCCATTCGTAGAGCGCATGGGTGCTATCCAACCCTTCATAGCATTGCAAACGTATCAGCTCGGTCTGCATGGCCTTGGCCATGACCTTGGCGATCTCGGTCTTTCCCACTCCCGCGGGGCCCTCCACCAACAGGGGTTTTTCCAACTTCATGGCAAGGAACAGCGACATGGCAATGGCGCCATCGTCAATATACCCTTGGTCTTGCAACATTTTTTGAATTCGGGAAAGTTCTTTTGCCTGCATATTTCGGACCTTAATAGAGGAGAAAAGATACCCAAAATCGAAACCGTGAACAAATTTGACCTGTAAATATGTGTACGGCCAAAACTTAACCACAAAAGGCGCTAGGGTTTTACAAATAGCTTGACGCCCTTTGCGATTGTGAAATATTGAAGTTGTTTATCAATGAGGTCAGCATAAAGTTCTTAGCCGCACCTCAAACTTCCAGCTTCGTACCTCGTACTTCAAACTTCGTGCTTCCAGCTTTATTTCCCTAAAGATTATCCAACTGGTTGCTGTTGTTGTCGTCACTGATCGTCCAGAAAAAGCCGACGAAGAAAAAGGCATCGGCCGTAGGGCGTATTTCCCTCCTATCGAAAATTCCGTTTACATCGGGTGCATCGGCATATTGATATCCGTTTACATTGCGGAACCCTGCCACGTTACTGACCGAGAAATATAGGATTTTCTGTTGTGAGATCAAATAGGCCCAGTTCACGCTAAGGCTATTATAGGCCTTGGTCTTTTCGGCCATAAATTCTGGTGTATTCGGATTATCATAGGGTCTTCCGGATCCAAAGCTGTACGAGAGTCCCACTTGCGATCGCCAATCCTCGACCCAATATTTTGTCACCAGTGAAAGATTATGTTTCGGGGCGAAGTTCGGTGTGGCGGCCCCGCGGAAATTGCGATAATCGCGTTCGGTATCCAAATACGAATAAGAGGCCCAATAATCGAGGTTTTTGATGCTCTTGTTATCCCTCCAGAAAATATCGAGTCCCGCTGCATGACCGCTTCCTAAATTATTGAACTGCGAATCGAACTGTGCCATGGGCGTATCGTATTTGATCAAATCGGCATAGTCTTTATAATAAGCTTCCGCACGAAAAGTCTTGCCATCGGCCAAATATTGATAGTTCAGTATATAGTGCGAGGTCTTCTCGAAATCAAGCGTTTTATCGAACTTCAAGTAATCGTTGAACGGATTCTGGTAGAAATTGCCGTAGGCCAACGAAAACTGTGCGTTAGCGCCGCTCTTATACGCCAACGAAGCCCTGGGGGAAACGGTGGAAGCCTTTAACATAGAGGAATACTCGCCCCGCGCACCGAGCTTCATGGCAAAACGATTGCTGAAGAAAATATCGGCCTCGGCGAATGCCGCACTGAGATTATCGGTAATGTTCGATGCAAAGGTAAACCCGTCGGGCGACAAGAAATCCTCGGTATAGTTTGCCATAAAATGTTCGGCCCCAAAGCGCCATTGAAAACGACTGCTGAAATTTTTCTTCAATTTCAGTTTTATGTGCGCCGCGGTCTCTTGGGTCGTTATCGAATTCGCCCGAAAACCGATATCGTTCTTATCGGAAGAAACACTGGCCCCGGCGGTGAGCGTCCATTCCTTTTCCAAAAAATGCTTGTACGAAGTATTCGCATAGAGGTTGTTGTTCTTCAATTTAAAGTTCACAAAGTCATCAAAATTGATATCCTCTTGGTCGATATCCATATTGGCCTGGTTGAAGCCGGTGTAGAACTTGAACATGCTTTTCTCTTTCCTGCTCCGGAAAACCGCCTCCCCCGAAAAAGATTCATAGGGCTTGTTCCAAAGCACGCCGATATCGTTGGGAATGATCCATTGATACGGTGACAGGTTGATGTACGACGCATTGACGCTCAATGATTTGTCGCCCCAGATCTCGGTATGCCCCAACGTACCGCCGACCGACATGATACCGATATCGGTCTTTTCTTGATCAGGCATATCGGTGGTGTTCAAAAGGAGAACGCTCGACAATGCTTGACCATATTCGGCCGAATAGCCCCCGGTGCTGAATGTGATTCCCTTGAACAGAAAGGGGGAAAACCTTCCCCGGGTGGGAATGTTGTTCGCCGTTGCGCTAAAGGGCTGGAATACCCGGAGGCCGTCGATGAAGACCTGCGTCTCGCCCGCTTCACCGCCACGAACGAACAGACGCCCGTCTTCATTTACAGTAGTGGTTCCCGGAAGCGTTTGAAGCGCCCCGACAAAATCGCCGACCGCCCCGGCCGTGGTCACGATATCCAAAGGTTTGAGCACGGAGACCTTTGAATTGTCGCCCGCCTCGAAAGTTCCGGCGGTGAGCGTTACCCCCGACAATTGGTTGATGGCCTCATGGAGTTCGATTTTTAAACCGTTTAAATAAGAAACGTCGCCGGTCTGCACGTATGTTTCGAAAGACAGCATGGAGACGATCAGCGTTTGGGTGCCGGTTTCTTCGGTCTCGAACAAAAAATTGCCGTCGTCATCTGATGAAGCCCCGTCATAAGTTCCTTCGAGATAGATATTGGCCCCTACTATCGGTGTCCCGTTTTTGTCCGTTACATTGCCCGATACGGTCGATTGCGCCGTTACTAAAGTAAATGATAAACCTATGGTGAGCGTAAAAAGTTGTTTTAACATGACTGTTCGTTTGTTGCCCCTTCGACTGCGCCCAGGGCAGGTTGCCGTATTCAATTTGTTGATCGATGGGGCAAAATTGGGGCGCGGCAAACGGTAATCATAAACAAGGGTACCGAACCGTAATTTTTCGATGCTGAATTGAAAAGGAAAATCGGCATTACAGTTCAGCCACCAAATTTTACAATTGGGTATTTTGTTTTTCCGGGGCGGGGATGTTCTTCGCAGTTTTGACCCTGAAGAATTAATCATCTAAATAAACATCTCATGAAAAAATTAACCGTATTAGCCATTTTGATCGTCACCGCGATCACCGCCAATGCCCAAGAAAACGATGGGGCCACCATTACCGTAACCGTTGAAAATGTACTGTCGGAGGGCGGAAGCATTCTCGCCGGACTCCATACCTCGGATACCTTCATGAAAGGGATCGGAATAGCCAATGCCATGTCGCCCGCAAAGGCCGGTGAGGTAAGCTTGGTTTTTGAAAACGTGGCACCGGGCACCTACGCGATCATGGTCATGCACGACAAGAACGACAATAAACAAATGGATATGGAAAACGGCATGCCCAAGGAAAGCTATGCCACCACCGGCGAAATGAACCTCTATGGCCCCCCGACCTTTGACGGTGCCAAATTCGAAGTGACCGATACCGACCAAGCATTCAGGATCCGATTTTAAACCATTGGGTTTAGACAGCAGTCAACAAAAGGCCCGCGACGCGGGCCTTTTTATGTATTGCCATTGCTGCTGTTTCAAAAAAACGGCAGCACTACTTTGGTCTCAAAACACAATGGCATTTTCTTACAAAAAGTTATCTTCGTCATGCACCTTATAAATGAACCATAGATCATGCGCCTATCATTGTAGTGCATTTAAAGCAGTGTCAAAAACAGATATAATTATGAATAAATCTATAATTCTTACGATTTCTCTTTTTTGTCTAATCACTTTTTATGTGAAGGGACAAACTCGACAGGACTCTCTGGATATTAAACAAGTTGCGTTAAATTATATTGAGTCTCAACATAACGTAAGACCCGAACAGTTTGCAAGTGCAGCTCATCCGAGAATGGTGAAAAGGACTTTTTGGACAAACAAAAACACAGGAAAAGAATATTTGAGAGAAACTTTTACCGATGCTATGATTTTACTTGCCGAAACGTATAACCAAGACGGAGACAAATTCCCAGAAAATCCAAAAAAAGAGGTTATCATACTGGATGTTTATGACAAAACTGCTTCAGTAAAACTTATAGCGGATGACTGGATTGATTATATGCATATTGTAAAACTCAATGGAAAATGGCAAATAGTCAACGTACTTTGGCAGTTTAACGACTCTGATAACCATTAAGGTGAAAGATAAAAACGCATTACAGCATTGGTAACCATTGCACAAGCCCCTGATTTAAGAAAAACAGACCTCGAACAAGCCCTTTTGCGGGGCTTTTTGGTTCAATAAGCTATAGTGAAGGTGAGATTTTGGGTGGCCCAAAATAGCGAAAATGGACTTTTCAAGGACCTTTTGCAAGCTTTTTTTGCAGATCTATGGCCCCGGCCCCGCTCTTGACATGTTTTTCGGTGAATTTCAGGTGCTTTTGTGATTCATACACCAACCATTGGCGCTAATGCTGAACGGTCAGATGCCAAAACTGACCAAACAAAAAGTAAGACCAATTGCTTAAAACAAGTTGATGCAAAGCACCAATTTATTCTACCTTTTATTATTTTTGTATTGAACATTACAATAATATGAAAGGAAGACCACACATACATAACGACAAAGAGGTCGTTCTGAAAGCACAAGAGCTATTTTGGAAAAAGGGGTTCAACGCTACTTCGTTAGCAGATCTAAGCAAAGCAACAGGTGCGGGTGCAGGAAGTTTGTACAACTCATTCAAAGGTGGAAAAAAAGAACTTTTCAAAAAATCACTTCAACAACGAAGAGAAGATTTTAACGATTTCAAAATACAATTAGAAAAAAGTGATAGTCCCATTAAACTAATAAAGGACTTTTTCCTTTCTGTAGCTGTTGCTTCTAAAAGCACTCATTTGAAAGGTTGCATAATTGCTAATACAGTTGTTGAAATGGCATTTGTAGATAATGAATTAGAACAATCAGCAATCGAAATATTGAAAGACACAGAAAAACTTTATACCTCTATCATTCTTACAGAACAAAAAAAAGGGAATATAAAATCAAAATTGCCCGCAGATTATTTAGGAAAATTTTTAATTACGCTTTGGTGTGGAATTAATTCATTTAGAAGAATTTACCCTAATGAAAAAATACTCAAACAGCAAATAGAAATGCAACTACAAATATTAAACTAATTTTTTTTGACTATTTATTTAACAATCATTACAAAATTAAACGATGAATTTAGAACTAAACGAGAAAAGCGCATTTATAAGTGGCTCAACACAAGGAATTGGCTTTGCTATTGCACGGCAGTTGTTAAAAGAGGGCGCGTCCGTTACAATTAACGGAAGACAGACCGAAAAGACCAATCAAGCCAAAGAGAAGTTACAGAAAGAATTTCCAAACTCCAATATTGCAGCAATATCAGCAGATTTTTCAAAAAAAGAAGAAGTAGAAAAATTGCTAAACCAACTTTCTAACATTGATATTTTGGTTAACAATCTTGGTATTTTCGGGATTGAAAAATTTGAAAATATTACAGACGAAGATTGGTATAAATATTTTGAAATAAATGTAATGAGTAGTATTCGTTTATCAAGACAGCTATTACCAGAAATGCTGAATAAAAAATGGGGGCGAATTATCTTTATTAGTAGTGAATCGGGAGTAAATGTTCCGGAAAATATGATACATTACGGTATGACAAAATCAGCAATGTCAGCTATTGCAAATGGACTTTCAAAACTGACAAAAGGAACGGAAGTTACCATAAACACAGTTTTAGGCGGACCAACTTATTCAGACGGGGTTGCGACAGTTGTTGAGCAAATTGCTCAAATGCAAAAACTTGACGTTGAGCAAATGAAAAATGTAATACTTCAACAGTCAAACCCTCATATCTTGTTACAACGTTTCATTGACCCGACAGAGATAGCCAATTTAGCGGTTTATTTATCAAGCCCTTTATCTATTGCAACAAACGGAGCAACTCTAAGAGCAGACGCAGGAGTATTGAAAACAATATAGCACTAACCAGTAACACCGGTAACCGTTGCACAAGTCACTGACCGACCACGGTACAGGTAAATAGGAGCCCTTTTGCGGGGCTCTTTTATTGTTCGGTCAAAAACGGAAGGTCAAATCGCCGAACGATAGTTGCCCGATTTCACTATATTTCGGTAAAATTAGTAGAACCGCGTTTAGCCATTCGGTTGGTGGTCATTGAAGACATATGAAACAGTTTATCATCCTTACATTGATTGCCTTTCTTACAGGCTGTTCTTACCAAAAGTCAGAACAATATGATTTAGTGATATCCAACGTCAACCTTATCGATGGAACTGGAAAACCTTTACAAACTGGAGTTTCAATTGGGATCACTGAAGGTAAAATAGTTGCGATTGATTCAATCATTTCGAATAGTAACGGAAAGAGCATTGATGGAACAGGGAAATTTCTTATTCCGGGATTATTTGACTGTCATGTTCACACCGGATATTTTGAAAGAGATTTTCCCAGGTTTATCCATTACGGAGTGACTTCAGTGTTTGTCACTGGTGGAGGTTTATGTACAAATGACTTCTATGCGTCAATGCGTAAACAGGGGAATCAAGATTCCATTCCTGCACCTTTTGTTTATCATACCAGTCAGCACTTTACAATGGAAGGACGTCATCCAGCAAAGACATATAGGGGCAGCAACTGGCGTGATGGCGAAACAATTTTTTATTTAAAAGACACCTTACAGATTGAAAATCTTGTCCAGAAAGTATCTCAATATCCGATCGTTGGAATCAAGCTTACAATTGAAGATGGACCTGCTCCTCCATTCGTTGAAAGAATGCCTCAGCTGTTTATTGACAAGACTGTAAAGGAAGCTTCGAAATATGGACTGGAAGTATTTGCGCATGTAAGTGATAACATAGAACTGGAAATGGCCATCAATGGCGGTGTTCAAAATTTGGTTCATTTCACCGGGGTAAACATTGATCCTCATGATAGCATTCAAATAAGACTACTTCAGAAATTTGTGAAGAGAAACCCATATTGGGTAACTACATTAATGATTGATAAGTCGTTCCTTTATCCCCTACACCCAGAGTGGTTTGAGTCTAAATCAATGCTTGGCGTATATAAAGAGGCCGTAAACGAACTCACTCCAGAATTAATTGATCGAGCGAAAATTTATATAAGAATTCTCATGGATGAATATGGAATAGATGAAAACAGTATTGAGGCTTTCATGCTTCCACAGGTTGAAGACATTAAATTTTTAAGCGATATGGGATTTAACATGGTTCTGGGTACCGACACTGGAAATGATTTCAATTTTCCGGGATATAGTCTACATGAAGAAATGCAACTGCTAGAACTAGGAGGAATGGAACCAGTTGAGATCATAAAAATGGGAACACTTAATGCTGCTGAAATGATGAATGCACAAGATAGCTTAGGTTCCGTCGAGGTTGGTAAAATTGCAAATTTTGTATTGCTCGATAAAGACCCTTTGGAAAACATAGGTAATACTCTATCGATTAATTCAGTGATAAAAAGAGGTGTAATTCAAGAAAGAATTGATGAATAAATGACTACCAACATTATGTATGAAACCATAGCCGCTCAAGCTGAGCGCACATTCCAAAGCTACGATTCATATAAATGACGGTAATTCCCTACATAAAGAAACTCTATTAATTTGTTAAGCTAACGAGTCAAATTTTGTGTAGGAAAATTATACTAAATTTAACCGTTAGTCAGAATACCAAACACAAACAAATTGAATGAAGTTAAACAGGATTGAAATCAAAAACTACAAAAGCATTGAGCACGTAGAAATTGAATTAAAGAAAATAGGTGATAATTACACCTATTGCCTATTTGGTATTAATGAATCAGGAAAGAGCAGTATACTTATGGGAATTTCATTATATGACCACAAAGAGTTGGCATATCCTGAAGATTTTTTTGACGAATTAGAGAATATAGAAATTACTTTTCATTATTCATTAGAACAAAATGATTTAAAAGAACTTAGGGAGACTTTAGTAAAAGATCATAAATGCCCAAAGGAAATAATCAACAAAGTTTCAGCAACTGAAGTTTCAATTACTGTAATTCATAAAAATGATTCTGATAGCGAAAGAGAAATATCGGAAACAATCAATTTCAAGACTGCCATTTTTAAAGATTATTATAGCAAAGAAACTACGATTCAAAAGAAAGATAAAGAAAGTGAAGAATATGACTTCAATTTAATATCTTTTATGGAAGCCAATAATCCTGATTTTTTTTACAGGTATTCTCACACAGTGGTATTTTGGGAGTCAACAGCAAAATATTTAGTTTTAGATGATATTAGTTTAACAGAGTTTTCAACAAAACCTGCCACAACTTCAATTCCTCTACATAACTGCTTTAAACTTGCAGGTATTAAAACAACAAAACAAATTACATCTAAAATAAGTTCTTTAACCAGTCACGCACGTATAAGGAATTTAGAATCGTTGTTGAGTCGAAAAGTGACTGAACACATTAATAATATATGGGAGAATCACCCAATTTCAGTACTCTTTGAAATAGATAGCGATAAAATATCGCTTTTAATTGAAGATAAAAATGTTCACGACAAAGCGAAAACACCTTCTCAAAGGTCAGATGGTTTTAAACAATTTATAAGCTTCCTGCTTACTATATCTGCTGACGATAAAACAGAATCATTAAACAATAAGATTTTGCTAATTGATGAACCAGAAACTCATTTACATCCTCAGGCTCAATTAAATTTGAGAAAGGAATTAAATAAGATAACATCTAAACAAGATTCGACATTTGTCATTTATGCAACACATTCTAATTATCTAATCGATAAAAACAATCTGAATAGAAATTTCAAAGTTTATAAAGAAAATAATGAGAAAACTAAAGTTGAAAGAATAGAAAGAACAACAAGTACATATTCAGAAGTAAACTTTGAAGTGTTCGATATTCCAACAACCGATTATCATAATGAGCTTTATGGTTACTTGGAGGAAGTTGACAAAGCAAGGCTTGATGGTTTAGACCAAGATAGACAATGGATAGACTCTAGAAATAATAATACATACAACGTATCACTTCCAAAATATATAAGACACTCGATTCACCATCCTGAAAACACTCTGAACAGAAAGTTTTCAGAGGCTCAGCTTAGAAAATCAATTAAGATAATGAGAGAACTGAAATATAATTAAAAGTACTGCACACAACACCGGTAACCGTTGCACAAGCCCCTGACCGACCATGGAACAGTTCGATATAAGCCCTTTTACGGGGCTTTTTTATGGTTCGGTCAATAACGGAAGGTCGAATTCCCGAACAATAGTTGCCCGATTTCACTATATTACCGTAAAATGCGAAGAACTGCGTTTGGCTCTTTAGTTGTGCTTAATACAAAACCTCACACAATAAACATTAATCAGTTAGAATTTCTTTGGTTATAAATGAGAGAAATAGAGAGCATATGGTTAGAAACAGGCTATAAGCATTTTGCTTTTGAAGGACCAAGGGGGCTTAAGATAGAACGATTATCTAAAGAAGTGGGAAAGAATAAATCTTCCTTTTATCATTTGTTTGCTGACTTAGAAATTTTCACAAAACACTTATTGGACTTTCACTTAAGCCGAGCAAAAAATATTTCGACAAAAGAAGCAAAGGCAAAGAATGAAGAAGAGTTGATATCCATTATCATCGAACATAAAATTGACTTATTATTTAACCGTCAACTAAGAATTCACCGAGACAATCAAGAATTCAAAAACTGTTTGTCCCGAATAAATCAATTCTCAATTCAAGGACTATTACCTGTATGGAAGAATATCATCTGTTTATCAGAAAACAGTCCGCTAGCTAAAATGGTATTGCACCTTAGTTTGGAAAATTTTTACCTTCAAATCACCTACGAGACTTTGAACCGAGATTGGCTAAGAGAATACTTCTCGGATATTCGTAAAATGGTGTTTCTTTTCCAAAAATCAAAAGACCATTAAGTTAGACGGAAGCGTCTAAAGTTTGACATTTCGGATATTTAACTTTGTAAAATATTCCATTACAAATGCGGACAAACAGATTACATTTTCTAATGCTCTGCTTGGTTTTGTTAATTAATCAAGGTTGTACCATGGTAAAAGTAAAAATAAGCGAAAAAAGAAATCCAATACCTCAAAAGGTAACTATTGAAGAAAAAACAACCTTAACAACTTGGGGAGCAATCAAGGTGAACAAGTCACACTTTTTTCCATCGAGTTTTCAGCTGAAAATTGATGATAAGGTTATTTACATTGATCCAGTCGGAATTGAGAATGCAGAGCAAGCAGATTATATTTTAATAACTCATGCTCATCCAGACCATTTCTCTTTAAAGGATATTAAAAACCTTTTAAAGAATGAAACAAAGATGATTTGTTCAAAAGGAGTTTCAAAAAAATTGGGAGATGTTAAAGACAAAGTGCAAGTCGTAAGGCCCAATCAGCAATTGCAATTTGAAGAGTTTAGCATCGGGACAACTTTTGCGTACAATACAAAATCCGTTTTTTTATGGATTAAAGCACACCCTAAATCGAAAGAAAATGTAGGCTATGTGATTACATTAAAAAATGGCTTAAAAGTTTACCATACAGGAGATACGGACTATATTTCTGAAATGGAACAACTAAGCGGTATTGATGTCGCTCTGGTTCCAATCGGAGGAGATAATCTAACGATGAATGCAGAAGAGGCTGCTAAGATGGTGAATATAATTCGACCCAAAATTACTATTCCGATGCATTATGAAATCAAAAATGTAGAAGAATTGAATCGATTTGAGACTTTAGTAAACGAAAGAACCAAAATCATTAAATTAAACTAGGAAAGTCAATTATGAATACCACGGTAAATATGACACTTCAAGATTTAGGATATAATAATTATTTCGAAAAGTTAAGAATCGATAATAACCTCAAAGACTTTGAAATTGGACGTGTAATTTCCGAGCAAAAGGAAAGGTATATTGTTAAAAGTGAAAAAGGTGAATTTGAAGCGGAAATTACAGGAAATTTGAGATTTTCCGCCAAGAGTCGTAAAGATTTTCCGGCCGTTGGAGATTGGGTTTCTTTGATTTATCATGAAACAGATTTTGCTGTTATTAATAGCATTTTACCCAGAATTTCAACGCTTTCGAGACAAGCCGTGAACAAGTTTGGTGAGCTGCAAATAATTGCCAGCAATATCGATTATGGATTAATTGTACAATCGGTAAATAGAGATTTTAACATCAACCGACTGGAACGATATTTAACGCTTTGCTACACTTCCAGGATTGAGCCAATAATCGTTATTACCAAAACGGACTTAACGGACGAAGAGAACCTGAATGACTTGCTCAACAAAATAAAAATCAGAGTTAAAAATGTTCCGCTTATCCCTGTAAGTAATGAAACAAAGGAAGGAATAGATAAATTGAAAAAACTTCTCTATAAAGGAAAGACATATTGTCTTCTTGGTTCATCAGGTGTGGGGAAATCATCCCTGATTAACAGTTTGATTGGAGAAAGTCGAATGAAAACGGCCAACATTAGCCAAAGTATTGATAGAGGTAAACACGTTACAACTCGTCGTGAATTAATTCCGATGATAAATGGAGCCATACTTATTGACAATCCGGGAATGCGAGAAGTGGGCATTACAGATAGTTCACTAGGAATAGAAAGTACATTTGAAAAAATATACGACTTGGCACAAAGCTGCAAGTTTTCAGATTGCACCCACACTTCTGAAATTGGTTGCGCGGTTCAACTAGCGATAGATAATGGACAGATTGAGAAATCGCATTTCGAGAACTTTTTGAAAATGGAACGTGAGAAAGAACATTATGAATCAGCTGTAGCCGAAAAGCGTAGAAAGGACAAAGATTTTGGGAAAATGATAAAACATTATAAGAAAACAAAAAAATCAAACAATTTCTAGGCACAACAAAGAACTGAGGTAAAAAAATAAGTTTCTTCTTTTAGCCGCTTTCGACACATAATTCTCATCGTAGGGCAGTTCAGGTTTTGTAATGGCGAATCACTGTTTGCGTAGTTTGTTGGCCACCGCTATCAATGCATCTCAAAATAATCGTACTATCATTTCAAGTTCTATCTCTACACATCGCAAAGGAATTCAGTATCATTTCATCTCACGGCAGAACTGCGTTTAATTACTCGGTCGGCCGTAAGCTGACGAAACTCACAGAACTTCAATTATTTCTCCTTTATTGTTGCCCAGTTCTATTCCCCAATTTGTAATAACTTCTATAACTGGAATTAAACTCAAACCAAAATCTGTTAATTCATACTGGACTCGAAATGGAGCTCTTTTACCAAAACTAAGCCGTGTAATTAGGCCATCTTCTTGTAACGATTTTAGCTGAATACTCAACATTTTTTCAGTTATATCAGGAATCAAACGTTTTAGTTCAGAAAAACGCAGAGTACCATGTCTTAAATACCATAAAACCACACATTTCCATTTTCCACCAATGTAGCTCATGGTAATGTCAGTTCCACAATGATAAACTCTATCATTTATTTTATATGCCTTATGTTTTCCCTCTAAAATCATAACTATAAACTTTAACCTATCAATTTTAACAGTTATTGCATGGCAAAAATAATCAAAATATTTTTACACTGTAAAAAGTATAGTATATGTTAAAATCTATAACAATTGACATAATAGGTTACTCTGCTTTGGTAATAAATTTATATTCTATGTCGGTAAAAGGGGAATATAAATTAAGACTAATTTCAGCTCTTGCCAATTTTATCTATATCATTTACGGAATACTATTAATTGCTTTCCCTATAATTATTGGTTGCTCTATAGCAGTAGTTCTCCATATTTACAGGCTGAAAAGTTTAAAAATAGATGATAATGATTTCAATAAATAAAGCTCATTTTAAAGATGCAAAAATTTTGGCTCTTTTAGGTACAGTAACTTATACTGAATCTCACGGTCATTTTATTGACAACGAAAAAGACCTAATGAAATACAATGAAAGTGCTTTTTCAGTTTTGCAAACTAAAAAAGAGATAAGCGATACGAAAAACATCTTTTTCATTATTAGTAAAGATGATTTGCCTATTGGCTACGCAAAACTGGTTTTTAATTCTTCCCATAAAAATGTTGACTCACAGAATAGTTGTCAGTTAGAACGAATTTATATTTTAAATGATTTTATCCCACTAAAAGTTGGACAACAATTTTTAACCTTTCTTGAGAGGAAAGCCAAAGAATTTAAAGCAAATTCTATATGGCTTTCGGTCCATAGGAATAATATTAGAGCCATTAAATTCTATCAACGAAATGAATACAAGGATGTTGGTAAATCAACTTTTTTTGTCAATGGCAAAGAATATGAAAATGAGGTATTCTCAAAAGAAATATAAAAACTCACGAACAAAAACTAACATCTAAAGATGAATTAACCAACCCAATCAAGGATAAAGGAATTAAAACTTGGGAAGAAGCCATTGAATTTGTAAGATGCTTACCATTTGGGCGAAACTCTAATCGAACAGATTTTAAATTAGTCATTTCAGAACAAAAAGGAAGTTGTAGTTCTAAACATGCAATGCTAAGAAAACTAGCAGAATTAAATGATATTCCAAACATAAAACTCATTCCTGGAATGTATCGAATGAATGAAACAAACACGCCAAAAGTTGGAAATGTGTTAGCTATAAATAAGCTGGATTTTATTCCAGAGGCACATTGCTACTTAAATATTGAGAAAAAAGAATTGATGTAACAACTTCTGAAAGCAATTTCAGCAAACTTGAAAATGATATCATTGAGAACTTGAAATTCAACCAGAACAAGTTGCTAAATTTAAGGTTAATTTCCACAAAGAGTTTATTAAAGACTGGATAAAAAAGACCAACTCAAAATTAGAATTTACTCAGCTTTGGACTATCAGAGAAAAATGTATAAAAAGTTTAACACAATAAAATGGAATTAAGCCCAGAAATTAAGAAGTACATCAATAAGAGTGTGTTATGTTGGCTTGCAACAGCTTCCCCTGATAATGTCCCTAATGTTTCTCCAAAAGAAATTTTTAATTATTACGATACAGACAAAATCATTGTTGCCAATATCGCTTCGCCTCAAACTGTCAGGAATATCAAGGAGAACAAAAATGTGTGTGTCAGTTTCATTGACATCTTGTTACAAAAAGGATTTCAAATCAAAGGAAAAGCTAGAATAATTACAAAAGTCGATTCTGACTTCTTGGAAATGGAAAAAATTTTAACTGAAATGACAGGAGGCGATTTTCCTTTTACTACGATCACGGAAATTACAGTAGAAAAGACTAAACCCATTCTTGCACCAAAATATGTGCTTTATCCAGAAACAACTGAACAAGAGCAAATAGCAAGTGCTAAAAAGGCCTATGAAATTTAGAACTAAACAAGAATTAAACCCAGAAAAAATGAGTGAAAATGTTCTTTTGAAAGAAAATCCAAAAATTGAAATTCAATTTTTGAAGAATGTATTTCAAATCATTGATGAAAAGACAATTCAAAATACTGGTATTTATAACTATAGTGATTTAGAATATGTGGAATTAAATAAAATTTGGTTTCCAAAACTAGCAAAATGGTTACGAATAATTACTTGGATCTTTAATGGTGTTCCTTATTTTCCGGATCAGAAGTCTTATAAAAAAGCTAACGTTATTATTCACCTCAAAAAAGAAAATATTGGTATTTGGCTAACCAATTCTTGTATGGTGACACAAGCAAAAAAGATAAAGAATCTATTGGATAATAAAAGATTGTAAAATGATGACCTTTAGAGAAGCAACAAGAAATGATATCCCAAAAATAGTAGAACTACTTACTGATGATAAACTTGGAAAAATAAGAGAGAATTATCAAATACCATTACCAGTTGAATATCTAAACGCTTTTGAAAATATAGCTGCCGACCAAAATCAAGAACTCGTTGTTGTAGAAAACGAAAACTCTGAAATTATTGGAACTTTACAGTTATCTTTCATCCAATATCTAACTTATCGTGGTGGTATAAGAGCACAAATCGAAGCTGTCAGAATCAGAAAAGACCAAAGAGGACTTGGCATTGGAAAAACAATGTTTGAATGTGCAATTAATAGGGCAAAAGAGAGGAATGCCCATTTATTGCAATTGACAAGTGACAAACAACGGCTGAAAGCAATTAAATTCTACGAAAATTTAGGATTTAAAGCAACCCACGAGGGAATGAAAATGCACTTCTAATTAGAAAGCCAGTTACCAATAAAAACAAAAAAGAAGAGGTTTAAGCACTTAGTTTAGGATGAATTTTTTAAACTTAGCTACTGTTGTAAATCGAAAAGTCAGTGTTTAAAAATCCGCTACTTTCTTATAAAAAAACCGAATTGCCATATAACACTCACATGGGATCCTCGCCACCGACCGGCGTCTAACCTAAACGACGAATCGCCGAACAATAGTTGCCCGATTTCACTATATTTCGTTAAAATTCGCAGAACTGCGTTTGGCCCTTCAGTTGGCAATAATATAAACTATGTCTCTTAACGAACATTGATAATTGAATTAAATGAACAAACTACTACTATTATTATTGAGTCTGTCAATTCTGAGTTGCGGAGATAATAAATCGAGCGACAAAAAAAAAGACACAAATACTTCTACTGGTATAAATTGGATTTCATTTAAATGGATTGGAGGCGAGCAAGGAGGTGAATATTATGATAAGCTGGGAATGGAAGTTCCACTCGTCATAAATGACTCTGTGAAATGCTATGCACAATTTGATTTAGGGGCTAATACTAATATGCTTTATGAGTCAACTCTAGAAAAGCATACTCAAATTAACCGAGATTTTATTATTGATACTGTCGATACGGAAGATTATTATTACTGGTTGCGTAATCCTAATATCAAAATAGGAAATAAAATAAGTGCAGTTAAGGATTGGATAGTTAGGAATGACTATGATGCCGAAGGTGTTATAGGAACAATTGGAGCAAAGGAATTTTCTGAACGTGCTTTAATAATTGACTATGTTAACAATAGACTAGCAAGCCTAGATTCTATTCCTTCAGAATATGCAAAGAATTTCGATTTTTTTGATTTTACCATAAGAAATAACAAAGTCATTTTAAAGGTTTTGATTAACAACCAAGAATATGATGTGAATTTTGATACTGGATCGAGCATCACTCCTCTTTTGGTAAGCAATAAAATTTTGTTTGACGAATTGACGGATAAGAGCAAAGGAAACTATGACTTACATAAATTTCACTCTTGGGGTACTACTTATGACACTATCCCTGGAGCATACTCAAAAGATAACTTTATAATCAATGGAAAAGATTTTGGAAAACAGATTATTTATTATTTAGATTCTGATTATCATCGAAACTTATTTATTGAGGATAATATTGATGGACTTTTAGGATCTATTCTCTTTTTTAAGAGTGAAATTTTGATAGATTTTAAGAATAAAAAAATGGGAATAGAAGTTGCTAACATTGGTAACCGTTGCACAAGCCCCTGACCGACCATGGAACAGTTCGATATAAGCCCTTTTACGGGGCTTTTTATGGTTCGGTCAAAAACGAAACGACGAATTCCCGAACGATAGTTGCCCGATTTCACTATATTACCGTAAAATGCGAAGAACTGCGTTTGGCCCTTCGGTTGTAGCACATATAAAAGAACTAAAAATGGCTGAAGAAATTAAAACAGATTACTGTATCCTAGGAGGAGGTATCGCAGGAATTTTATTAGCAAGTCAATTAGTATCTTCTGGTAAAAAGATCACGATCATAGACCAGGGTCCTCGATTTTCAGAAGAAGATCGTGCTAATATGTTGCAACAAAGCAAAAAGGACTTAAATGATTTTGCTGATTACAATGATGATGTTGACCCGTCTATAATAACACCATTAAGTTCGGAGACTGCAAAAGATGATGTGATTGAATGGACTAATTATAGATTATTTGGACTGGGCGGTACAGCGCTTCATTTTCAGGGAATTATGATGCGGCCCACAGAGGAGGACATGAAAGTCAGATCGCTTTTCGGTTATGGTCGCGATTGGCCTATATCCTACGCTGACCTGGAACCCTGGCTTTTGAAAGCTGAATACGAAATTGGAGTTGCCGCAAATGAGGACAACCCTTATGCTTCACACCGGTCGGGATCTTTTCCAATGCCGGGCCATCCACCTTCCTATTTTGATAGTGAGTTCTTTGCCCCCGGATTAAAAAAAATGGGGATGGCAGGACACTCATGTCCGATATCCGTAAACTCAGTTCCTTATCGAGGACGCTCGGGATGTTTGGCTTGCAGAGCATGTAAATTTTGTCCTTCCGGAGCACGATATTCACCTGACAGGGTTCATATCCCGATATTGGAGAAACATGAAAATGTTGAAATAATAGAGCATTTAAGTGTTCGGAGATTAGAGACTAATCAAGAGGGAAATAAGATAGTTGCCGCACACGCATTGCGAATTCAAGATAAGTCAGAAGTCACAATTCTGGCAAATAATTTTATTGTGGCAATGGGAGGTGTAGAAACCGCTCGGATGCTTTTATTATCTGCGGACCATCATCATCATAAAGATGGCCTTGGAAATATGGGAGGGCAACTTGGCCGTGGGTTTAGCGACCATTTGTCTCCTTATATAACCTATGATATGGGAAAGCCGATAGGAAATCGTTTGGGCTTTGAGACCATGACATCGGATCATTTCAGGACGAATGCGGATAGAAATGAACACCCAACTTTTTCTTTGTTCTCTTCTCCCGCCATGGATTGGTTTCCAATAGGCAATGAAGCAACTATGTGGTCATCAAAAAACAATAGGCTTTCTCTCGATGAACTAAGGGAACGAATACCTCGCATGGCAACCATAGTGTCATATGGTATAGAAAATGTAAATACCGGTAGTATGCTAGAATTGGACAAAGATATATTGGATGCTTTTGGCGATCCAGTGGCAAAAATCACTTTTAAACTGACGGATTGGGATATGCAAGGGTATCACAAGTTTACGGAAGTTGCCACAAAATTAGGTGAAGCTATGGGGGCACAAGACATTTCGGAGGTCAGTCCACCCGGAGCTAATGTAGGTTATCATCCATCAGGGGCCACCGCTATGGCAAAGAATCCAGATAAAGGAGTTTGTGATGAAAACCTAAAAGTATTTGGACTCAAGAACTTGCATATAGTCAGCAATTCGGTATTCCCTCATATGGGCGCAAATGTACCTACACTGACAATTTCAGCTTTGGCCCTGAGGTTGGCGGATCATCTTAAAGGAATAAAATAAATAATTATGGAAAATATAACGCGACGTCGATTTGTAATACAAAGTTATAGACTGCTTGCTTTTATACCTTTTGCTGGAGTTCTAAGTTGTACTGAAGAATCTAAATTAAGTGCCGAAGAGTCTTTAAAAAGACTAATCTATATTGTTGGCCCCTGGACGCTTGAAGATCACCCGATAGCAGAAGATTTCACAAATCGATTCCTTGTAACAGAATTTGCAAAGGAATATCTACCAAAATCGGTTGATTTGATTCAAAGTCTTTCCAAGCAAATTGCTAAAGAATCAGCGGAAGTTAAAGAAATTGATCTTGGTAAGTTACCCTTGGAAGAACAAGATTTGATAATGACATTATCAAAGCAACTATACAGTTTTGTAGAAGTAAGATTTTATGTTTCAAACGAGCCTCCATGGGGCGCATGTCAGGGAAATCCCAAGTGGCATACGAGAATTCCGAATTAAAATTTTGAATTGTTTACGATTAGTGGATTAATACGCGCTACAACACAAGCTATGATGTCAATGCCTCTTAAACGTCGGCACGGCGCATAGCCAAACCGAATTGCCATATAACACTCACATGGGATCCTCGCCACCGACCGGCGTCAAACCAAAACGAATCGCCGAACGATAGTTGCGCGATTTCACTATATTTCGTTAAAATTTGCAGAACTGCGTTTGGCCCTTCGGTAAACAATGGCAGAAATGAAAAAACCATACATACTTTTACTACTTTTTTTTGTGGCCAAAATGGTTTTAGGCCAAGACGGAATTAAACCCATTATCGATGTTCATCTTCATGGATTCACACCTGAGACGTACAAATTCATCGAAGGGTCGCCTCCAACCTTTGAAGATTTTAAAAATGAAATGCGCAAAGTGTTCGAAACCTATAACATTGTTTACGCAGTTAAAAGTGGCGGACAATATGATGAGGATATGGAAGCGAATATGCTCGAAGGTTACGAATCGAACAAATTACTGGACACAATAGAATTTAAAAGACTGATCAAGCAAGGAAAAATTCAAGTTTGGGGTGAGATACAGCCCATGTTCAATGGAATGACTCTTGCCGATGATGCTTATGCACCTTACCTAAAAATATGTGAGCAAGAAGGTATTCCGATTGCCTTGCACACTGGGCGTGGGCCAACAAATATACATCTTCGCTACCCTAACTATCGATTAGCTTTAGGTGACCCCTTATTGCTAGAGCCCGTTTTGATTAAATATCCTAAACTGAAAATATATCTGATGCATGCTGGCTTACCCTTTTATGAAAACACCCTTGCCCTAATGGATTCTTATCCACAAGTATTTGTGGATTTGGGATGGATATTGTATTCCTACCGCAAAATAACCCAGAGCCAAGCCGAGGACTTTTTGCGCAAGGTTAAAAAATATGATATGATTGACCGAGTAATGTTTGGTTCAGATTGTATGTACTGGCCAGATGAGTTGGAAAACAGTATAAAAAAACTAGAGAGCTTTGATTTTTTGACCGAATTGGATAAAAGAAAGATTTTTTACCAAAATGCGGTCATGTTCTTTCAATTGGACGTTAAAAAAAACTAACGCAATTCAAGCGGTATATGATTTAATCGCGGGTGGAAATTCAACAAGTGAATTTCCTGCAATCAAATATCTTTAGTCCCAGGAGGACATTTTCCGTCGAAAAGCCCGCAGTCAATCATACACGTGCCATTGGCTACAATTTTGAGAAAGAAATACTTATAATCAATAAACTAAAGGTATTAAATAATGTATGAAACATTTAATGCCATAATAGCACTAACAATGTTGGTGTCCGTTGATATTAAATCTTGATCTGAATGGACACCAAAAAATTTAGATGATAAGATTTTTATGAAGAAATTGTATTTCATGGATTCATCTTTTCCCGACTTGAAAAAATGGTCCCGGGTAGATATGCAACGACTATTGCCTTTATTGGAACGGCCATTATTTTTGGCGCATATCACTATCGATTAGGCGGGGCCGGACTTTTAAATGCATTGATCGTAGGTGCAGTATATCTTGGGCTATTCTTATTTAATAAAAGAAATTTATGGTATCCTATATTCGGCCATGGCGTATATAATACAATTGTAATAACCCTAATTTACCATGTATATATCTTAGTACAACCTGTAAACGGCATTAAAATGACCGTTCGTGCGCAACCGGGTCATAATACATTCAGATGAATTTCACTTTGATTATGCATTTTATGTAAAGAAGGTACCCGATTCCATCTCAAAAGACAGATATAAAAGTCATAATGATATATGCTCAAATCATAAAATATTCGACCCAACGTAGCATTAGGTGTTTTGACCATTTAAAAAATGAAGGATAACTTTATGCCGTGATCTTTAATCACCCAAAATTGTGAAAGCAAAATTGAGTTTGGACGTATTATCAACATTGGAATGTTCCAAGAATTGATCGACTATAATAAACGCTGTAAGTAATAGAGGTGATAATTCAACTTGACATCGGCGCAAATTTCCAAATCCGTGCCATCCCCGCACCACCATTAAGTATTTATCATATCTTCGTGGGCAAGACTCAACTGCCTTGGCCTTAAGTTGCAACCCATTATTATGGATCTCGACAAAATTTTATTTGAAGTAGAAAAGGCATATGCCCCATTGTCGATCGATGCCCAACAAGAGTTCGCTGCCGCATCTAAAATCAGTAACTTCAAAAAAGGTGAGATCGTTGTTCGTGAGGGGCAATATTCCAAAAAAGCGTATTTAATCGTAAAAGGGTGTGCCAGGGCCTATTATCTAAAAGACGGTAAGGATATTTCTGATTGGTTTACGTTTGAAAATCAGTTCATGGCCTCCATAATAAGTTTTTTCAGCGATGAACCGAGTCCGCACTATATTGAATTTATCGACGATTCAACAGTTTTGGAGTTCTCAAAAAGTACGGTTGACGAACTCTGTGAGAAGCATCATGATTTTGAACGCTTTATCAGTAAAGTAGTGACCGAAACCATGTTGGGACTTTGCGAACGGTTACATACCATTCAATTTGCAAAGGCCGATGAGCGATATGGTCATTTAATAGGCATTTACCCAGATATTGCCCAAAGAATTCCGTTAACCCACATTGCTTCCTATTTAGGCATTACTTTAGAGACTTTGAGCAGAATAAGAAATCGCAAAATGCGAATTTGATTTATATCAAATGACAAGACTTCCATTTCAATGAACTTTGTAAAAAAATCAAAACAATGGAAGACAATAACAAATTGCCAACATCTATTTGGGGAAAATGGTGGTCGCCGATC
Organism: Flavobacteriaceae bacterium NBU2977; assembly: GCA_019931105.1. Lineage (GTDB taxonomy): Bacteria > Bacteroidota > Bacteroidia > Flavobacteriales > Flavobacteriaceae > Meishania > Meishania litoralis. The sequence goes on from JAIOUW010000002.1 coordinate 800,280, forward strand.
AGAAAATGGTTTTATCCCTCTTGGCTTATATACGAAACATCTTATCGTTTTTACGACTATGCGGTAGCGGTGCACTTGTACCTCAAAAATATCGGCAATGAATATTTGGCACTGGTAAGCGGCATGGCCACCTTTATGGTTTGCACTGCCTTCTTGACCGTAAGCACTTCTTTTCTTTTATTCAAATTCTTTAGCGTCGAAAATTTGACGGGTACTCGTTTCGAGGAAAGGATGAAACCCTTATTTTAATAGAACATTCAAAAAAAAAAAAATGGAAAGAATACTTATTATAAACGGTCATCCAGATCCTGAAAGCTTCAATTTCGGACTTTCAGAGGCTTATAAAAAGGGCGCCCTGGCTTCTAAAGCCGAGGTAAAAGAGATAAACATCAGGGATTTGGATTTCAACCCAAATCTTGAATTTGGATATCGCAAACGAATGGAATTGGAACCTGACCTGCTTGAGGCCCAAGAAAAACTAAAGTGGGCTACCCATTTGGTCTGGGTCTATCCCGTTTGGTGGAGCGCCCTGCCGGCAATGACCAAAGGATTTATAGACCGGATCTTGCTACCGGGTTTCGCTTTTAAAAAGAAGCATAATTCTTTGTGGTGGGAAAGGCGTTTAAAAGGAAAAACGGCCCGGATTATTTGTACTTTGGATCAACCCCCGTGGTATTACCGGTGGATCAATAGAAGCCCAAGCCACTACGCCATGAAAAAGGGAACATTGAATTTTATCGGAATAAAAAAGGTTAGGATCACGACCATTGGACCTATACGGCTATCAACAGAATCGTTCAGAACAAAGTGGTTGAAAAAAGTGGAAAGACTTGGGGCGTTGAACAAATAATAACCGGCCACACTTGGGAGCAATGATCATTAAGTGTTGAGAAATTGACCACTATGAAACTGAAGGAAAAGAATTCACTACTTTTTGCATTGCTGCATTGATACTAACAGGTTGCGAAGCTTTCGATTACCGACAATAGCTATAATTCATGGCTACTTTTTATTAAATTGATACGCTAAACGAAAAATCGGCTGAAAATAGGCGAATAGTCCCTCGGGTCTTAGGTTTTTAGCCATAAAATAATACGATGGCATTCTATCAATTCAAGCGAGCCCAGCACTTTGACCAACCTATCTCCGATCTATGGCATTTTATTTCGAAGCCCGTAAACCTCAAAAAAATAACCCCCGATTACATGGGCTTTGATATTGTGCCCGACGATAACCCCGATGAAATGTACGAAGGTATGATCATAGGCTATAAAGTATCGCCGCTATGGGGTATCAAGACGACTTGGGTTACCGAAATAACCCATGTACGCCATCAAAGCTATTTCGTAGACGAACAACGCGTTGGCCCCTATAAATTATGGCATCATCAGCATTTTTTGGAAGAAAGTGACGGGGGCACCCTAATGCGGGATATTGTAAGCTATCAGCCTCCGTTCGGTATTTTGGGTAAAATCGCCAACAGCATTATCATTGAACCCAAACTAAAAGAGATTTTTGATTATCGCCAGCAAGCCCTCAACCGGATATTTGAAAAATAAAGGCATCATACACCGCAATTGAATTCGTAGTACCCTTGGGGCACCTTATTTAATATGCTTACTTTTAGTAAACTTCTAATTTGGAACCATGAAAAAACAAGCAAACATTCTCTTTACGGTTATAGTGCTGATCGGTTTTCAAAACGTATTCGGTCAAAACAATCAAGCAGAAATACCCAAATCGGCTAATATGTTGCAGGCGGTGGCCAATTCGGAATATGATCTGATCATTCGAATAAACAGGGATATGAACGACGAAGAAATCGAGTCCCGAATCAATGTTCTGCACGGTTTTGACGGCGACATAAGGATTGATTTTTCACGGGACGAATCAGGAAATATCAAATCGCTTTCAGGTTCAGGAGGCAAATCCAGCGGCTCGTGTATGTCAGATGACTTTGGTTTTCTGATAATCGGTTTAAAAGACGGCAAATGGAAAAGCTGTATGATCGGTGACAAAAAGGATATTCGCTGAATATTTCAACAATATCTTTTCAAAAAAAAGCCGCAACCCACGGTGGTAGGTGTCCTTGTGATTTTTTTGTTTTTACGTTTGGGGCAATCCTCTGTTTTAGCAGCGAACAGTTTTAACATGGGCTAAGTCGCTTATTTTTTTCGTTATTCCATTTTGGCAATACTGTCTTAAATTTAAAGAATGGATCTTAGCATCATTTCCTACCTTTCATTCTTAGCCGCCTTTCAACTTTTATTTGTAGGCATCTTTTTGATTACACATAAAAAAGGAAATCGACGTAACAACATCTTGTTTGCCTCAATATTTATATTGATCGCATGGAATATGGGTGTTCTTACCTTACAAATAAACGGGGTCGTATTCAATTGGAAATTTTTACCACATATCGATGACGGTTTTTTTCTGCTCTATGGTCCTCTATTTTATCTATATGCCCTAGGAATCATCTACCAAGACCATAAATTGACCCGAAGACACCTATTGCATCTGGGGCCCTATATATTGCTAACGATTTTACTTCTTATGTTCAGAAATCAAAAACCTAGTACTGCACAAGAAATCATGACAAACGATTTGCCCTGGCAGTACTATTTGATCAGTGCCTTGATGTATATTCATTTTTTTGCCTATCTGGCAATGACCCATAAAATTTTGTCAAAATATGCCAAGGTAATCAAGAACAAATACTCCCAAATAGATCAAATCAATCTTGGTTGGTTGAGTTTTGCGCTCAAGACTTTTATATTTATGGGCCTTGCGTCTTTGATTCAAAATTTCATTGGGTTGGCCGAAAACAGATATGTATATATTTTGGCCCTTATCTTCCTACTCATATTCATCTTTTACTTTGTTATCAGGGTCATTCTCAAGGCCTTGGAACAACCGGAAATTTTTGCGGGCATAAGCCGAACCGAATCGGTCAAATATTTAGGATCCAATTTAACATCGAAAGCAATCGAAAAATATAAGCAGCGACTATTGGGTTTCATGGAGACCGAAAAGCCTTTTTTAAATCCTGAATTAAACATCGGGGAGCTGGCCGAACAACTATCTGTTCCCACCAAGCAACTTTCTCAGGTAATCAATCAATCGTTCAACAAAAGCTTTTTCGACTTTATCAATACTTATAGAGTTCAAGAGGTTCAAAAAATCCTTAAAGAAGCCAAAAATGACAAGCTAACGGTTCTCGAGGCCATGTACCAAGCGGGATTTAATTCTAAATCTTCTTTTAATACCGCCTTCAAAAAAGAAACGGGACAGACCCCGACAGAATATCGGAGATCCATGCTGTAAATGCGACCGACATCCTGAAGTCGGTCGATTTGAATCAAAATTATCGAGATACTTGTTGTAGCATTTAAAAAACCAATGGTATGCAACAAGAAACAAGATCACATTACCCATCAAATGCGTTTGGACGATTTTGGATGTCGGTTCCCTTGGTCATCCGATCGGCCCTAATAGGTTTTGGCATCACTACTTTTGGTGTTTCAATTTGGGGACTTTTTGTTGAAAAAGTTCCACAGGGCTTGTCCTTTGTGCCCATGGGCGCGTTTCTTGTTTTTTATTGGATGTATTTCAGGGGCCGATGGAACCCTTCGAACACAAAAGCATTCCGTCGCGCATGTACGAGGCGTACCCAGCTAAACAGTCGAACATGGTCTTGGGGGCTAATCGGTGCTTTGTCATTTTTTATATTCTGGCACTCCTTTCTTGTATCAACTTTTCGCATTGTTGAGTTTCGGCCAGCGACATTTAAAATATTTGGGCATCTCAACGATTCGTCTTTTGAGAATTGGTCATTGATAATCATGGCGTCAATTGTTGCCGGAATATGCGAAGAAATCGGTTACAGGGGATATATGCAGGTACCCCTGGAGCGAAGATACGGTCCCGTTGTGGCCATTTCAATAACTTCGGTAGTTTTTGTGCTTATACACCTGCATCAAGCCTGGGCAAGTGGCCCAATTTTGGTCTTGCTCTTTGTAATTTCGTTTATGGGGGGCTATTTGGCTTTTGCTTCGAAATCACTTCTACCCAGTATCATAGGTCATGTCGCGTTGGACATTGTCAATTTTTCGTATTGGTGGTCAGATGTTCTCGGCACCTTTGAACGTAAGCCAATAAGCCTTACAGGTGTAGACGCTCACTTCATATGGTCCATTATCGCCCTTGTTCTGTCAACCGGTTTATTTGTTCTTTCCGTCAAAAAATTACTCCTTAGTAAGACTTGAGTTCAATGTATCTTGCAATTGGCAGTCAATTTTTGGGCTTTGGGCCACTCCACTAACCTGCCTCACGGCATTAATCAAATAGCATATACAACCAAACTACATTTGGCTTTTAATGGGGCATGCCAAATATCAATGAAAATCAACCGAAAAATTGGCCCAGTGCCGATGGTTGCTGCAACAACCAACCCGTTAGACTGTTCCGTGGTTTGTTCGATGCCATGACGCAATGCGGTACTTCCGCACTCTTGAACATCACACATCTAGCGGCTATGGGTTCGACCAAGAACGATGTGTCGTCTTTCAAGAAAATACCCAGCTCGCCCCCATCGCCTTTTTGCCAATCTTCGTTCAAATACATGACCATACTGATCGTACGGTTGTTTCTCGTATTGAACTGATCCAGATGTTTGTCGTAGTGGCCACCTTGAGGGTAATGGGCCAAATGGAATTCATACCCCGCCAATCCTAGAAAACAATAGCGATTGAATATGAACATCGTCTCGTCGATCAAGCGCCAGAATCCGTCCAAGGCCGAATCTCTTTGTCTGTCTAGCCAAAAAGTATAGTCCCCGCGTATGTCGCCACGTACAATGTTGTCGCCCAACGCTCCGATACCGGCCTTGGTAAACCCATCAAAATGTGATTGAAAAAATTCTCGTATGGTCTTTAATAGATGTCCTTCTAAAAAGTTATCGACGACAACGTAATCGTTTGAAGAAAGCTCATCCATCCAGAAAAGCCAATCCTCCAACCTATGGTAGTTTTCCAATTTATCTAAAAAAAAGTGGGCAAATATAGATTATTTCCCAATAGAAAATTAAAATATCACCGACCCGACAACGCGTCCATGACATACCATAAAAACGTGTGGTCAAACACGATTCATAACAAGAATGAAAGATCGGTCGAACGATTTTATTCCCTGGTCTCACCTATAAAGATTAATCATATCTTAGTAGGTGTACTATGAACAGTGAAGTTGCAGACATCTTAAAGGGGATGGTGATAATTCCCATTGGGCTTGCGATTATTTTAGTACCATTTTCCATCTTGATAGGATGGAACGTGGTGACTCTATTTCTGTTTTGGTTCATTCTGATACCAGGTGTGATAATTTACCTGCCAACAAAGGTTTCAAGCAAGAAGCATCATCTATTCAAATCATTGGCAGGGTTGGTCGTCTTCTATGCCATTATGATATTCATGATTTACGAACACTACAAAACCGATTATTTTAGTGTTATGATTATAAGCAGCATCATTAATCTGATATCGATTTTCGTGTTCGCATGGGCAAATGGCAAGCAAATAAGGGTAGATTAAAAAGGCGGGGCGGCCATTTACGAATAGCACAATAAGGCACAAAGGTGCATGAATCGGGCGGCAAAAAGTATTTTCCAAAACAGGTTTTGTTGGCCGCGGTCGCACAAGGCAGAATTGTCTAGCAAGGCACATAAATACAGATTCCTTTACGCCCGTCGTCCTATTTCACTATATTTCCAGAAAAGGTTAAAACTTCTCGCAGATTGTACAAAAAAATGCCGCATCGAGGGGTATTACCCATGTTTTAAAACCGCTGTCATGAAAGTGTTATTTCTTATTCCGTTATCCATCATTTGTACGGTACTGTATCCACAAAAAGCAAAAAAACCGGATAATGCCGTACTTGATTTTAAAAATCTGTTCAGTTCATCAATGAAAAATGATGTCGCGTGTTTCAGGATACCCGCCCTGGCGACGGCACCTAATGGCGACCTCATCGCCGCTATAGATGAAAGGGTTGCTTCATGTGGTGATCTAAAATGGAATAACAATATAAATATTGTGGTCAGACGTAGCATCGATAATGGAGATTCTTGGTCGGCCATTGAAACTGTGGTCGATTACCCATTGGGAAAATCGGCGTCAGATCCCTCAATGATAGTTGACAAAATAACAGGTGAAATTATTTTGTTCTTCAACTATATGGATCTGGAAAATGAGAAAGACGTCTACTATTTAAAAATGACCAAAAGCAGTGATAACGGAAAAACCTGGAGCGCCCCCGAGGACATTACTTCTCAAATTACCAAACAAGATTGGCACCGTGATTTCAAGTTCATAACATCGGGGCGGGGTATGCAGACCCGCGAGGGCAAATTGGTACACACTTTGGTCAATCTGCAAAAAGGCTTGTTCCTCTTTGAAAGTAATGACCATGGGAAGAATTGGAGCTTGATAGACACGCCTATCGAACCCGCGGACGAATCTAAAGTGGTCGAATTGAGCGACGGTTCGTGGATGGTGAACAGTCGTGTGAACAATTTGGGCAATCGTTTTGTGCATATATCTTCGGATGAGGGAAAAACATGGAAGTCCATGCCGGATCCATCGCTTATAGACCCGGGATGCAATGCCAGCATAATCCGGTACAGATCCAGAAATGAAGAACCGGGTACGTACATCTTACTTTTTTCCAATGCAAATGATAAGGGGCAGCGTAAAAATATGACCGTTAAAATAAGCACCGATGAAGGTAAAAGCTGGTCGAAAGGCAAGACCCTATATAAAGAAAGTGCGGCCTATTCATCAATGACCGTTCTTTCCAATGGTGATATCGGTATATTCTTTGAAAGGAACGAGTATCAAGAAAATGTTTTTGCCCGTTTTTCGATACGTTGGCTCACGGATCGAAGGTAAGTTGAAGGATTTAACGCCACGAGGCAACAACGCGTTCAAGGCCGAACACCGATTTTATTACCCTTGGGCCACTTATCTTAACATTGAGCTAAAATCAATTTCATGACCCTATGACGGAAGCTAATCAACTCAAATACCGGACCTTTCAGTCAAATTGCCCCGTCTTTCATTTGAAATCGATTTTTGGCGCGACCCTAATAGGTCAAGGCCTCATATCTCTTCGGCCAACCAAGCCTTCATCATCCAGACTGTTTTTTCTTGTTCGCTAATGAAATCGCTCATCATACTGTTGGTACCTTCGTCATTGGAGACATCGGAAGCTTCCAGTATTCTTCTTTCAATGACCAACAATTCCGTTAGCGAATCAATGACCAGGCGAATGGCATCTTCATCCCGGGTCACGTTCTTGCCCACGGGCACCTTTGAATTATCGATATAGTCCTTAAAAGTATGCTGGGGCACGCCACCCAAGGTTAGGATGCGCTCCGCGATCCCATCGACCTTCATGTTGGCATCGGTATAGAGTTCCTCAAACTTAATGTGAAGGTCAAAAAAACGTTTTCCCTTAATGTTCCAATGTATGCCTCTGAGATTCTGATAATAGGTCTGAAAATTGGCGAGCAATGCGTTCAAATCATTGCTCAGCTCTTGCGATTTCTGGGCATCTAAGCCTATGCTATTTAGTTTCATGTCTATTTCCTTTTAGTTTTGTATAAATTTATTAAATATTAAACGCTTATTTATATAAATTTTATCGATAGTTTTTATACTTTTATTGTTCAATATTATCACCTATGACAATTACCCAATTGCAATACGTATTAGCAGTCGCCGAGTACCAGAATTTTACTTTGGCCGCACAAAAAAGCTTTGTAACCCAACCGACATTGAGCATGCAGGTGCAAAAATTGGAAGATGAACTCGATGTCTTGATCTTCGATCGGAGCAAAAAGCCCATAGGCATAACCGAGGTCGGCAAAAAAATAGTTACCCAGGCAAAAAATATTGTCAACGAGGCCGAACGCATTAAAGATATCGTAGATCAGGACAAAGGTTTTATCGGCGGCGATTTTACCCTAGGTATCATACCAACGATCATGCCAACGCTATTGCCAATGTTCCTGAAAACATTTATAACCAAATACCCGAAGGTCAATCTCATTATCAGGGAGCAGAGTACCGAAGACTTGATCAGTGATATCTTGGAGGGCCATATCGATGCAGGCATTGCCGCGACACCCCTTGAAATCGAATTTATCAAAGAACGCCCATTATACTATGAGCCCTTCGTTGGTTATGTGCCTGAAGGCCACCGACTCGGAAAATCCCAAAAACTGGACCCCAGTGACCTTGATATCTCCGATGTGCTTTTGTTAAAAGACGGACATTGTTTTCGTGACGGTGTCATAAATCTTTGCAATAGCTCCAAAAAAAGGTCTGACGAGCACTTTCAACTGCAAAGCGGTAGTTTCGAGACTTTGGTGAATCTCTCCAATGAAGGTATGGGAATGACCCTTTTGCCCTATCTGAATACACTGGAACTTGATACGGGCAAAAAGAAGAACCTGAAACATTTCAACAACCCTTCGCCCGCGCGCGAAGTAAGTCTTATCTACCATAAAAGTGAACTGAAGATTCAAATCACAGAGGCCTTGCGCGATGTAATATCGGGGATTGTCAGGGGCGCCATCGCCTTTCAGGATGTAAAGATCATAAGTCCGGTAAGCGGAAAATAAAAAATCCCGCCGATGGCGGGATTTGTTTTTTTATGCCTTTAAATAAACAAGGCTTTGTTGTAGTTCGGGCTTATCGGTTATAAAGCCAAGCAGCCATTGTTTTAATTCTTCTATTTCTTCCGGTAATAATCTTGCTACCGCCTTTTTAACTTCTTTGCAAAACAGTTTTGTGTCAAAACTAACTTTTTTGAGCACCGTTTTCGTGTACTCAAGCATAGCTCTAGCCATATTACAAATTGTTTTTAGATTAGTTGTTACCTACAATGTAAAGTTAACAAGCAAAAGGTATATTATATTGCGCCTCGGGCGTTAAAAATTAGATAAATTCATGTTAAATTGGACAACATGCATAAGACCGATCATTTTTTTGGCAAATCGACATGGGCAAACCGTGCATCTAAAGTACTGGTATTGTTATTTTTAATAGGATGCGGGACAACAAAAAATCGAATTCAAAAACATGTCGCCACAACCATTGATTCTCCTTTTTTCAAGAATCAGTTTACGGGGCTTTTAGTAATCGACCCCATCACGAAAGATACCCTCATCGACCGCAATGGTGCCCGCTACTTTACCCCGGCCAGCAATACCAAGATTTTCACACTTTATGCCGCCTTGCAATTGCTGCCCGACCAGATTCCCGCTTTGAAGTCCATTCTCAAAAACGACACACTTTTTATCGAAGGAACGGGCGATCCCACCCTACTCCACCCCCACTTCAATGACAGCACGACAATCGAATTTTTGAAAGGATATAAAAACATCGCACTCTATCTCAACAATTTTCATGAGCAAAAATATGGTCCAGGGTGGTCTTGGGACGATTATCCATACTATTATCAACCTGAGCGAGCGGCTTTCCCCCTATACGGAAACGTGGCCACTATTTTCGGTGGCGATTCGACACAAGTATTACCAGAGCATTTTAAAAAGAACGTTGTCGATCTCGACCTACCCAAAAACAGGGAGGCTGAAAAAAACATCTTCTACTATGCCGCCTCACGACGTGACACTACTGAAATTCCCTATCGGATCGATAGCACTTTGACACGCATATTGCTCGAAAAAGCATTGAACAAAAAGGTCACTGTGGTAAACAAAATCCCTAAAGGAGAAAAAAGTATCGTCTATGGTATGTCTACCGATTCCGTTTTAAAACGGATGATGCACCAAAGCGATAATTTTTTGGCGGAACAGTTGATGCTTTTGTCCACCAGCACCTTGACCGACACCTTGAATTTCGCCAAGGCGCGCGACCATATTCTTGAAAATCAGTTGGTCGATCTAAGGCACCCCCCTCGCTGGGTCGATGGATCCGGACTTTCGCGTTACAATCTTTTTACACCGCAATCGATGGTTCATGTGCTGCAGAAATTATATGGGGAAATTCCTCGGGAACGCTTGTTCCATTTTTTTCCTGCCGGAGGAGTTTCAGGTACTTTGGAAGATTGGTACCCCGGAAATCATGAACCTTACATCTTTGCCAAGACCGGAAGTCTGGGCAACAATCATTGTCTTAGTGGATACCTCATCACAAAATCGGGCAAGACTTTGATTTTCAGTTTCATGAACAATCATTTTCGAAATCCATCCTCGGAAGTCAAAAAGCGCATGCAAGCGATTCTTGAGACAATTCGGGATAGTTATTAGCGGTTGGCGGTTGGCGGTTGGCTGTTGGCTGTTGGCTGTTGGCTGTTGGCTGTTGGCTGTTGGCTGTTGGTTAAAGAAACAAACTTTCAACTTTCAACTTTCAACTTTCAACTTTCAACTTTTAACTTTTAACTTTTAACTCCTAACTCCTAACTCCTAAGCCCTAACTTATTGATTTCCGCATATTGCAATAACATTATGGTTTTTGCATCCTTTATTTCACCTGATTTCACCATTTCAAGTGCTTTTGCGAAAGTTATTTCCAGTACCTCGATGTTCTCGGTCTCATGTTCGGCACCACCCCCTTCGCCCACTTTCATATTGTCTTCGTATTCGCCAACGAACAAATAAAGGATTTCTGTCACGGATCCAGGCGACGTATAGGTCTCAAAAACCCGTTTTACATTGTCTATTCTATAACCGGTCTCCTCTTCGGTTTCCTTGCGAATGCAATCCTCGGGGTTGTCGCCATCCAACAATCCGGCACAGACTTCGATCATCATTCCGTCTTCATTGCCATTGACATAGGTCGGCATTCTGAACTGCCGGGTCAGGACTACGGTACTTTTTCGTTTATTATAAAGTAAAATCGCGGCGCCATTGCCCCGGTCGTACGCCTCGCGGTGTTGGGTCTCCCAAGTACCGTCCTCTTTTTGGTATTCGAAAGTGAACTTGTTCAAGGTGTACCAATTATCAGATAGTAATTGTCTTTTGATATTCCGGATTTTTCTATTTCCCAAAACGTATATTTTATATTTCCTAAAGATAGATTTTGCATCGATGTAATAAAAGTCGGTAGTTATTTGGCACCAATAAAAAGGATAAAAACCTATTTTCGTATTTGTGCTGTTCGGAAACAGCCGGTCCAAAATCAAAACGCTGGTACTATGATGAAAAGGAAACTGTTCTTCGCCCTTCTAATTATTCCTGTGATGTCTTGGGGTCAAAAAGTGAATCTCGCCGCCTTTGACAACCTGCTGGACAAAAAATGGCATGCAGAAGGAGCATGGGGAGATGGAAGTAAATTCAAGCAAGAAATTATTTTTGAATACGATTTGGAAAATGCAATATTAATTAGTCGATCAAAGGGTTTTACCAATGTAGAGCAAAGCAAGTATGGCAATAGAAACCATGGTATTCGAAAAGTCAATGCCGACTCGACCGGCATAGATTTTTGGGAATTTGATGTTTTCGGGGGAGTTACCAAAGGTAAGGTCATCATAAAGGAGAAAGACATTTTATATCAGTATGATTACGGAGGTTCCAAAGTAACCGATTACTGGGAATACGTCAACGATTCCATCTATAATTTTACCGTCGGCAGCTATGAAAATGGCACATGGAACCAAAAATACTTGACCTGTCAATTCACCGGTCAAAACATAGACCGAAAATCGAAACTATATCTCAAAGTAAAGGAAACCTTGGTCGGCAATTGGATTTCCCCGGCCTGGGATGGGCAGCTTATCGAAATGTGGTCTGTCGACAAGGATCAAAACCTGGTACAGACATCGAAGTACATAGAAGGTAAAAAGGTACTGTTCAGATCACAGAACAAAATTGAGTACATAGGCGGCGAATTGATCTTGATAAGTGTTATCGAGAATAGTGACCCCAAGATATTCAAAGCGGTCGAAGCCAATGGTTCGCGAATTGTCTTTGAAAACAAAGAATACAAAAATCCTAATCGCGTTGAATACGTTTTATATGAAAAGACTTTTCATAGAAAGATAAGTGGCGCCGAAAACGGGTCACCGACCAGTTATACCTTTAAATTTGAGCCTTTCAAAGAATAACATGGCCTTTACGCGCGTATTACAGGCTCCAACGGTTTCCAACCTCTGAAATAGGCTTGCAGGCCTCGTACCCACCGGGGATCGGGTCATAACTCAATACATTTTCGCCAATTTCCTCAGAAGTAAAATAGGCCCATATCGCCATCGATTTCATCGAGCGATAAAAACCTATGGGTTCTTGCTTACCAACAGCCGTTCCCCAGACTCCCCTACTGAACTTACCTGAATTCGCCTCGTTCTTTTGCAGCACTTTGATGCGTTCATCTTCACCCAGGTTGATGAATACATCGCCAAAATCCTTCTTGCAGTCTTCATTAAACGCTGCAATTGCATCACGCATCCGCTTTTGCCCCTCATCATCGTAGGTCTTGCCGATGACCTTGTCGATGAACATATCGGCCTTTACATCCAAAGCACCGGGAGTATCGGTCCGTGGTAAGATCATATCTATCAAGGTGGAAACGGTTTTGGCCTCCTCTTCAGTAAAAAACAGGGGTTGCCAACCTAATCTTGGCTCGTTTTTACACGATTGCAATAATGAAAACATTGAAGGCACGGCCAAGGTAGCCCCTGCCAATAGTCCCGTTTTTTTTAAGGCATTTCTCCTATCCATAGCTTATATGTTCATTTTTTTAAGTTCGGAAACCGCATGATCCGCGGCCCGGGCGGTAATCGCCATATAGGTCAACGAAGGGTTCACACATGATGAAGAGGTCATACAGGCCCCATCGGTCACGAATACGTTCTGCGCACCATGAACCTGATTGAATCCGTTCAATACCGAGGTTTTGGGATCCCGTCCCATGCGTGCCGTACCCATTTCATGTACCCCATAGCCCGGTGGATGCTCGTTGTCGAAGCCCAAGATATCCTTTAAACCTGCCTTTTCGAGCATTTCTACGGCATCTTCTTGGATCTGTTTGTTCAAGGCCTTTTCATTTTCCTTGAACTCGGCATCGATCGATAAGGTCGGCTGCCCCCATTTATCCAAAACATCGTTGTTCAGGCTTATTTTATTGTCGTGGTAGGGCAAGCATTCGGCGAAGCCGGTAATAAAGAATTCCCAGGGACCTGGTTTCAAAATGCTGTTTTTGTAATCCGCCCCGAAGGATTCGATATTGGCGGCATTTCCTCCGCGGTAACCTCCCCCTTGATAGCCAAAACCGCGTAGAAACTTATCGGATCTTGTTTTTTCGTCGATATTCCAATACCTGGGGATATAAATACCATTAGGTCGCCTACCCTTGTAATATTTGTCCTCGAAACCATCGATACGGCCCATGGCACCCACCCGATAGGTATGGTCCATTAGATTGTGGCCCAATTCACCACTATCATTGCCCAAGCCGTTTTCGAACCGTTTCGATTTTGAATTCATCAATATTTGTGTTGTACTCAGCGTAGAAGCATTCACGAAAATTATCTTGGCTTTGTACTCAATGTCCTCATTGGTCTCGGCATCGATAATGCGCACTCCGGTGGCCTTACCCTTGACATCATCGTAGATGACCGACTGTACAATCGAATAGGGTCGAATCGTCATGTTTCCCGTGGCATTTGCCGCAGGCAAGGTAACGGCATTACTACTAAAGTAAGCTCCATAGGGACAGCCCCTACTGCATCGGTTTCTATACTGACATTGGCCCCTTCCGTTCAGGGGTTCCGTTAAATGTGCCACCCTGCCTATAATCATGTGTCTTCCCGGAAAATCGTTCTCGATCTTGTTTTTGACATGTTTCTCGACACAATTGAGCTCCATGGGCGGCAGAAAATGGCTGTCGGGCAATTGGGGCAGCCTCAGTGCTTCGCCGCTGATCCCCGCAAACTTTTCGACATAGGTATACCATGGTTCGATATCCTTATAGCGAATGGGCCAATCGACACCATGGCCATCCTTGGCATTCGCTTCAAAATCAAGGTCGCTCCAACGATAGGTCTGTTTACCCCATAATAAGGACTTGCCCCCCATTTGATGCCCGCGCAACCAAAGAAACGGTTTGACCTCGGTATAAGGATTGGCCTCGTCATCCGCCCAAAAATGTTCGGTATCAGAACCCACCCATCCGGAACGGATGTTCTTGTAATGTTTCTTTTTTTGCTCGGGCGTCAGTCCTCCCCTGAGTTCCATATCCCAAGGGTCGAGGTTCATCGTCGGATAGTCCGTTACATGCTCCACGATCCTACCGCGTTCGAGCACCAAGGTTTTAAGTCCTTTTTCGCAAAGTTCTTTGGCCGCCCATCCACCACTAATTCCAGAACCTATGACAATGGCATCATAAACCGTATCTTTTTGTGCGTCAATATTGAAATTGGCCATCCTGCTTAAATTGTTTAATGGTTGAAGATAAGAAATTAGAATCCATCGTCAATCGCGACAAATTCTGAAAAAAGAAAATTAGCACTATATTTATGCTGTATCTAGTTTAGACCTTGCAAACAGAATTCGGGTGAAGAAATCAATATTGTACCTAATGCTTTTAGCATTGCCGGTGCTGGGTTGCAAACAAAAATCCACGGACCAAAATATCAAAAACGAAACTTACGAAAATTCACCCACCGATTTAACCTTTGATTCGTCAAACGAAGAATTGACAAATGCATTTATATGGGCAAAGGATAAGGCCCTATCGTATGTTCACGATGGCGCGGATCCCGTAGGATTATGGTACGAGGCCGCCCTACCCAACCGTGAAGCCTTCTGCATGCGAGATATTTCGCATCAGGCCATCGGCGCCGAAATTTTAGGGCTTAGCGACCATAACTATAACATGTTTCTAAAATTTGCACAAAATATCAATGCGGAAAAAGATTACTGCTCGTATTGGGAAATCAATCGATACGATCGGCCCGCACCGGTCGATTATGAAAACGATTCAGACTTTTGGTATAACCTGCCCGCCAACTTCGATATTATCTTCAATGCCCATCGCCTTTACAATTGGACGGGCAATAAGGCCTACCTCGAAAACAAAGAGTTGCAAAATTTCTATAGCTTAAGCATGAATGAATATGTAGATCATTGGGATCTCGGGCATGAAGAGGTCTTGAACAGAAATAGGAATCTGCATGTAAAAGTCAAGGATAGTTCTCGATTCGGAAATAAGCGAGGGATACCCACCTATAATGAAGGAGGCAGGGGCGACACTCAATTGGGAATCGACATGACGGCTTCGCTAATAGCAGCCTACAAAGCGTATGCCGAGTTGTTAAGACTGCAAGGAAATTTAGGCGAGGGCGACCACTTTAAATCGAAGGTCGAAGACGAACTTCAATTTCTGCATGACTTTTGGTGGGACAAGGAGCGAAAAGAATTTCGTTCTATTTTATACGATAGCGGGCAATTCGATTATTTTATGGTCGGCGATAATCAGGCCTTTTTGCACTACCTACTCTATTTTGATGTGCTTATCAATCAGGATAATATCACCGACATCATAGATGCCTACGCCCAAAATTTTGATAGGTTGATTGTCGAGCTTAAATCATATCTGCCCATACTTTTCTACGAAAATGGACGGTGGGCATTGGCCAACCGAACCATAATCGATTTATGCAGTGTAGAAAACAAACGTAGGGACTATCCTGAAAACTCTTTTACCATCATCGAACATCTAACCCGAGGACTCATGGGAATAAATGTGGAAGCCGAAACAAATACTTTTACCACGAGCCCTAGAATCGAAAGTGAAGAAGAATGGGCCGAAATGAAGTACATTCCCGTTCTCTCTAATAAAATTGCCGTGAAACACCACGGAACTACGAAAACGGTTACCACCAATCTACAAGGTAGGTCTATCGACTGGGTCGCCGAAATACCGGGCGAACATGAATTCCTATACCTGAACGGCAAAAAAATCAAATGTCATCAAAAAAATGTAAACGGAAGGACAGTTTCTTATTATAAGGTTACGCTTGAGGAAAGTGACGCAATGGTCGTTTCGGTACATACTCAATAAAAAATACACTTGTACAAACTATGATCAAAGCAAAAAAAACAATATTCAAGACACTGCTTATTCTTATCGCGCTGAGCGGATGTAAGCAAAACCCCGAGAACAAGGAAAATGGGAATGGACTGCCAAGAATCGCTATTGCCGGAATCGGCATAGAATCGAGCACCTTCTCCCCCGCCCAGACCCATGAAGAGGCTTTTCATGCTCGGATTGGGGATTCGATTTTCGGTCGTTACTCCTTTTTTGAAGAAGGTTCCGATATTCGAAAAAGAGCCGAGTGGATCCCCACCTTGTTGGGAAAATCGTTACCGGGAGGCATCGTTACCCGCGAGGCCTACGAATCAATGGTCAACAAAACTTTGGCAATGCTAAAGGAAAATGGACCATACGACGGCCTTTGGTTGGATATCCATGGGGCAATGAGCGTTGTCGGACTTCAAGATGCGGAAGGCGATCTGATCAAGCGAATCCGCGAGGTCATCGGTACGGATGTATTGGTCTCAACCTCAATGGACCTGCATGGCAATGTTTCGGAACAATTGGCGGAACACTCAGACCTGATCACCTGCTATCGCATGGCACCACACGAGGATGCCCTCGAATCAAAGGAACGCTCCATTGTCAACTTATTGGATCGCTTGGAAAGCGGTAAAGGAAAGCCCAAATACAAGGCCTGGATTCCCGTTCCCATTTTACTTCCGGGCGAAAAGACCAGCACCCGTATCGAACCGGGTAAAAGCCTTTACGGTAAAATTCCTTCCGTGGCAGACCAAGAAGACATCGTCGATGCTGCCATTTGGATCGGCTATGCCTGGGCCGACGAACCACGAAACCATGCAGTGGTCATGGTTACCGGTGACGACAAAGAAAAAGTTGTTACGGGAGCGGAAAAATTGGCCAAGGCCTTTTGGGATGTGCGCAACGAATTCGAATTCGTGGCACCTGTCGCCACTTTGGATGAAAGCCTGAAAATGGCCCTCGCCAGTAGCGAGAATCCATTTATAATAAGTGATATGGGAGACAATCCTACGGCCGGAGGTGCAGGTGATGTCACGTGGACATTGCAAAAACTATTAAAAAGACCCGAGTTCAAAAAAGAGAACGGCCCCTCGCTGATCTACGCTTCGATACCCGGGCCCGAATTGATACAAGAGGCCCTGAAAGTGGGTGTTGGCGGAAAAGTTTCGGCCTTGGCCGGAGCCGCCGTCGATAACCGTTTTGCCCCGCCCCTACAACTCGAAGGTACCGTTACCGCAATCAAAGAAGGTGATCGCGATGCCGAAGTCGAAGTCGTGGTCAAAATCGGAAGTGCGAATGTCATCGTGACCAAAAAACGAAAACCCTATCACCATGAAAAAGACTTTACCGATTTGGGACTAAACCCAAGGGAAACCGATATTGTCATCGTGAAAATCGGTTACCTCGTACCCGAATTGTACGATATGCGAAAAGGTTGGATTATGGCCCTTACCCCTGGTGGTGTCGATCAAGATCTCGAACGATTGGGATACAAAAACATCAAAAGACCGATGTTTCCCTTGGATGCCGATATGCTAGATCCCGATTTATCGGCCAGATTGATACGGGCGTCCGATGAATTATAGATAATCTAAACCGTAACCGCTTTGTTCAGATAGCGTCGAAAAGGAAGCATTTCGTTATAAATCTTGATCACTTTTTCCTCGAAATCATCTTTAAGAACTTCCTTTGAAGAGAATTCGGTAGCGACGGCAAATGTCTTGTTGCGCAATAAATCGATATGTGGGTGGTCGTTCGTAAAACCCTTAGGGACATTGGTCAATTTCACATCTTCGTAAAGTCCTCCAAAAAGGTCTTTAAAGGACTTTTTATCAAGGATTTTTTTTAATTCTTCCCCATCGTAATCGATCGCATCGCGAATGCTTTTCAAGGTCTTGGGACCCGGCCGCCAAAAACCACCGGCCATGATGGATCTTTCGATACCTATTTCGATATAAAAATCCCCCGTTCCAGGACGTTTGTCGAATCCTGCGCCAAAGTGATCCTTATAAATCGGTTTATGCGGGTGGAACATCAAATTATTGTTGATCCGATTGATTCCTTTTTTGCCCGGGGTATCATAATATTCATCATCGATCGTGGCCAATTTTGCGTTCATTCTGTCCAACCACGAAATGTAGTCATCCCGGACATCCTTATACCACTTTCGGTTTTGGTCCATCCATTCTTTACTATTATTTTTTTGAAGTGCCCTTAGAAAGTCGATAAGGTTTTTGAAATCCATTTAATTTGGTTGTTGGCTTTTGCCGTTAGCTTCTGGCCTCTAGTTTCTGGCCTCTGGCTTTTGGATTTTCGCCTTACGCTAATCGCCAATTCTTCATTTTAAGTGCTTATTCAAACTGCGTACGGCTTACTGTTTACTGCCTACTGCTTAAACTTATCATTTAACTCTTTACTCTTAATCATTTAAAACCGGTTATCCCCACCGACAATATCGCCCAGGGTACCTAAAATGCTTCCTTCTCCTTTATCCTTGCCGCCTCTCGGAACCGAAGCCAGAACACGACCTGCCAACCTGCTGAAAGGCAATGACTGAATATAGACCGTACCCGGACCACGGAGTGTCGCAAAGAATAGTCCCTCGCCTCCAAAAACTGTATTTCTTATGCCGCCGACAAATTCAATGTCATAATCTACGGTTTGTGAAAAGCCGACTATACAACCTGTATCTACTTTTAAGACTTCTCCGGGGGCCAAAACTTTCTTGGCAAGGGTTCCGCCCGCATGTACAAAGGCCATGCCGTCACCTTCCAATTTCTGCATGATAAAACCTTCGCCTCCAAAAAGTCCGCGGCCGAGCCTCTTGGAGAATTCGATGCCCACCGAAACCCCTTTGGCGGCACATAAAAAGGCATCTTTCTGGCAAATGAACTTTCCGTTTTCTTCAGATAGATCGATGGCCTTTATCTTTCCCGGATATGGTGAGGCGAAACTGACCTGCTTTTTGCCTTGACCAACATTTAAAAATGCGGTCATGAACAGACTCTCCCCCGTCAGCACACGTTTGCCCGCGGAAAAAATCTTTCCGAGAACACTGTTGTCCTGATTCGACCCGTCCCCAAAAATCGTATCCATCTTAATATCGGAATCCATCATCATAAAACTTCCCGCTTCGGCCACAACGGCCTCTTGTGGGTCGAGTTCGATCTCGACGTACTGCATTTCTTCCCCGTAAATCTCGTAATCTATTTCGTGTGCGTTCATTTTAATAGTTTTTTGTTGATAATTGTTAGTTGTCAGTTGTGTTTGAAATGTTACAAATGAAACTAGCTTTTTTTACATTCTTGATTGAAAAGCTGAATCATTTCTAATAAGTGACAATAAGGTTGAACACTATCAACCGACAACTATCAACAATCAACCGTTTTTTACCCTAACCGTCCACTCAAAGTTAAAGGTACTCACCACTACACCATCTTCATTGACCCCTATGGACTTCATCCAAATGGTTTCCCCCTCCCCTGTTTCTATGGTTTTCTTTATCGCTGCATCGACCTCGTGTCCCTGATTACAGGTAAAGGTAATCCTACCTGTGGCCTTTTTCATAAAACTGGCATTATTGTTCAATACGAGCATTGAAATTTTCTTTCCACTTTGCTGGATCTGTCGCATCACCAGCGCTCCCGTAGTCAATTCAGCGGCCATACCCTGAACGGCCCAGAACATAGAACGAAACGGATTCTGGTTGATCCATTTGTGCTTTACGGTAGCTACGCAAGTGGTATCGTCGAGTCGTTTTACGCGAATTCCGCACCACCAAACCGATGGAAGTTTAAAAAAGTTGAACGAATTTATCGTTTTGGGAGTCATGCTCATAATTGCATTCGATTTTATCCAAAAGTATTGAATTTACTTGTATTTCAAGAGATTTATTAGCAAAACAGGCATAAATTACAATGTTAATATTTTGTTAATTTTTAGTACTTTGTTTTGCATAGTACCTTCTTTCGGATATATATTTGCATAAGAAATTACTAAGCTATGACAGATACATTGACCAAGCACGAAAGAAATTTGTCCGCGATCATACACGCGTCGACCCTTTCAAAGTACTTCATTCCCTTTGGTAACTTTTTGCTACCGTTGGTACTTTGGACGGCCAATAAGAACGATCATGACTTTGTCGATCACAATGGCAAGCAGGCCTTGAATTTTCAGATCAGCATTTTATTATATGGCGTGGTCATGGCGTCGATTACAGCAATCTTGTTTTTTGTCTTTGCCTTTGAGTTCGTTGGTTTCATCGACATTTTTGATGTGAACCGGCATGATATATCCGAGTTCAGTCACCATCATTCAGGTATGGGCATTCATATCGCTTTCATGGTAGCAGCAATAATCATCGGCGTCGGGCTCTTGGTCTTGGATATCGTCTGTACTATTTTGGCGACTTTGAAAAGCGGCCAGGGCGAAAAGTATGTATATCCGTTCACTATCAATTTTATCAAATAAAGGGCTTGGCCCACTTAAAAAGAAGAATCATCAATCAAAAGGGTCTTAATCACGCCCAAATAGGAGTTTAATCATCAATCAATTAGGACGTTTATTCATCAGCTTGCCCGCTGCAAGGCGGAATCAAAAAACGAACAGTTAAACTATGCGGACCATTATTTCAGATGTATTGGAAAAAAGTTCCCTCGAAAAAGGGAAGGTCGGGCGTAAAAAGAAGAAAGAAATTATGAATGTAGAAAACACAAAGGCACAAATGCGCAAAGGGGTGTTGGAGTACTGCATACTGTCGATCCTTAACGGAAAGGACAAATATGCTTCCGAGATTCTGGATACCTTGAAAGATGCCAAGATGCTTGTCGTCGAAGGCACTATCTACCCCCTATTGACCCGATTGAAGAATGCGGGACTTCTCAACTACCGTTGGGAAGAATCGACTTCGGGGCCACCGAGAAAATACTATACGTTGACCGAAACCGGTAAACTTTTCCTCAAGGAACTGGATACCACTTGGGACGAATTACGAAATGCCACCAACGTGGTGACCAATGCAAAAAACAGCTAAAAATGAACAAGACAGTAAATATAAATCTAGCGAACACACTTTTTCATATCGATGAACAAGCGTACAATAAGATGAGGCGCTACCTTGAATCGATAAAACGCTCATTTGCCAACACCCCCGGCAGCGATGAAATAATGGCCGATATTGAGGCAAGGATCGCAGAGCTTTTCTACGAAAAACTCGAAAACGAGCGCCAGGTAATCACCGAAAAAGAAGTCGACGTGGTCATTTCTATCATGGGGCAACCCGAAGATTACATGGTCGATGAAGACATCTTCGAAGATGAACCAAAAGCCAAAAGAACCAATGAAGGCAGTGCAAGGAGGACTAAAAAACTATACCGCGACACCGAATCGAAATACGTCGCGGGCGTTTCCTCGGGGCTCGGACACTATTTTGGCATCGACGCCATTTGGATACGATTGCTTTGGATCTTCTTGACCCTTGGATCAGGCGGAGGTTTTATTCTGATCTACGGACTTCTTTGGATACTGATTCCCGAAGCGGCCACGACCTCACAAAAATTGGATATGCGCGGCGAGGCCATAAACATCAGCAACATCGAGCGAAAAGTAAAGGAAGGGTTCGAAGAAGTAGCCGATCGTGTTAAAAGTGTCGATTACGAAGGCATGGGCAAAAAAGTAAAAAGCAGTGGAAAGACTTTTTTCGATACCCTGGGTGATATCATCATGTTCTTTTTCAAGATTATCGGAAAGTTCATCGGTATCTTATTGATCATCATCGGTGCAGCGACCATAATCGGGTTGTTCATCGGGTTGTTCACGGTAGGTATTGTTGGTATGGTCAATATTCCAGGGGTTGACTTCTATAATATCGTCAATGCGACCAATACGCCTATGTGGTTGGTATCCTTGCTTGGGTTTTTCGCCATCGGGATCCCTTTTTTCTTCCTCCTGTACCTCGGGCTGAAGATATTGGTAAACAACCTAAAGTCGATTGGAAACATTGCCAAGTTCTCACTTTTGGGCCTTTGGTTGATCTCTTTGATCACTTTGATCGTTCTAGGTGTAAAAGAAGCGGCCGCCCATGCCTATTCGGGAAGCACAACTACTGAAAACGAACTTGTCTTTCAGCAGCCCATCGATACCTTGAACATTGTAATGCGGGCTTCCGATATTCAAGATGACGGCAATCGCATCGGTATCAATGGTATGGTATTGAACTTCAATGAAGAAGGACAGGAAATATTAGTATCGGAGGATGTTAGGATTTCCCTAAAAAAATCGAAGGATACGATCGCTAGGCTAGAGATCAGAAAAAATGCCGATGGAAGTTCCTTTCAAAATGCAAAGGAGACCGCCGAAAACATAGATTATTCCTATACAATAGAAGGAAACAGCATCGTATTCGATAACTTCTTGACCACCCCGCGAGAAAATAAGTTC
Source organism: Flavobacteriaceae bacterium NBU2977 (assembly GCA_019931105.1). GTDB lineage: Bacteria > Bacteroidota > Bacteroidia > Flavobacteriales > Flavobacteriaceae > Meishania > Meishania litoralis. The sequence goes on from JAIOUW010000002.1 coordinate 822,821, forward strand.
AAAGACCAAGAAGTCAGAATAAACCTTTATTTGCCCGTCGGGACCATCATCGACTATGATCGTTCAAATGGCCGCTGCAGAGCGCTTCACGCCAACAATGATAGAGATATGGACGGATGCGGGTTTGATGACTATCTCTGGAAGTTGAGCCCCCAAGGCGAGTGGATCTGCCAAAACTGTCCAGAATTCGAAAGCGACGATGATGAAGATAACAATCACATTCGAATCGATGCCGATGGTGTGGATATCGACATCAAAGACAATGGTGATTCGTTCAAAATGAAAATCGACGAAGATGGTGTAGAGATGAGGGCCAAGGACAGCCAAGATAGCGTGAACATCAATGTAAATGGCAGGGGCGTGAAAATCGATGCGGGTGACAACCGTTGATCACGGTTCATACCGATAATTTGACAGTTCGGTTCGACCGAATTTATAGCGAGAAATTTTAATACGACTTTTATATCAATCATAAAAACAACTATCATGACAACTTTAGCAAGAATTGCAATAGGCCTTATAATGGCTTTGATCCTATCCTCGTGTGGATTCGATATCAACTTTGGGGACTTTGGGACCGGCGTACGGGGCAACGGTGACGTAGTTACCGAAAACCGCGAAGTAACCGACGACTTCACCGAAGTACATGCCTCTGAAGGCATAGAAGTATATGTTACCCAAGCCAATGATTTTGAAATTTCGGTCGAGGCCGATGAAAACATTATCGATCTTATTGGAACCGACATCAAAAACGGAACGCTAAGAATACACGCCATTGAGAATATCAGCAGGGCCACCAAAAAGGTTTTTGTTTCCCTGCCCGATGTAACCGCTTTAAAGGGCACCAGTGGGTCTCATTTGATAACCCAGAACACGATTAAATCCGATAGACTCGAAATAGATGGCAATAGCGGTGCATTGTTGGATATCGAGATACAGGCCAACGAGGTGGATATCGATGCCAGTAGCGGGGCCAATCTAGACATAGGGGGCAGCGCACAAATGACTTACGTTGATGGTAGTAGCGGGGCGAACATCCATGCGAAAAACCTACACTCCGAAAACTGTAATGCTGAGGCCAGTAGCGGTTCGAACATAAGTATCGAAGTATCGGAAAGGCTTACGGCCAACGCTAGTAGCGGAGGAAACATCTCGTATTCGGGAGATCCGAACGTAACCACCAAAAAATCGGTTTCCGGAAGCGTTCATAGAAATTAGACCAAGTTACAAAACCACCTAGCATATAAGGCCCAGATTCTTTTGAAGAACCTGGGTTTTCATTTTGTAGTAGCCAAGGTTTGGCTATATTAGTACAAACCATTTTTGCAATGCGCCTAGCCCTTAAAAAGTTCACCCTAGTTTTAAAGCATACCTTTAGCATTTCACGTGAATCGCATGACTTTCAAGATACTTTGATCGTTTCATTAAGTGGAAAAAATGAAACGGGGTATGGAGAGGCGACTTCCAATCCGTATTACGGAATTACGATTGAAAGCATGATTTCGGAAATCGAGTCCGTTCGCGATGAAATCGAAGCATTCGACATGGGTTCCCCTAAAGATTTTCACTCCTTTTTGGTCGAAAAGGGATTGAGCAATTTTGCCATCTGCGCACTCGACCTGGCGGCATGGGATCTTTATGGAAAGCTAAAGGGTAAACCCCTCTATGAATTATGGGATACTTCGAACGAAAACTATCCGATTACCAATTACACCATAGGTATCGATTCCATAGAAAAAATGGTGGCCAAGATGCAAGAAACACCATGGCCCATCTACAAGATAAAACTGGGCACCGATGATGATGTGAACATCGTCAAAGAACTACGTAGGCATACCGATGCCGTATTCCGTATCGATGCCAACTGTGCATGGACGGCTAAAGAAACCATTCAAAATGCCCCACAACTTAAGGCCTTGGGCGTTGAATTCTTGGAGCAACCCTTAAAAGCCGATGATTGGGAAGGTATGGAACAGGTTATGCACCGAAGCGTACTTCCGGTGATTGCCGATGAAAGTTGTATCGTCGAGGCCGATGTGGAAAAATGTAGCCTCCATTTTAATGGTATCAATATAAAGTTGACCAAATGTGGAGGCCTTACCCCCGCCCTACGCATGATCCAAAAAGGTAGGGATTTGGGTCTAAAGACCATGGTCGGTTGTATGACAGAATCGACTGTTGGAATTTCCGCGATCGCTCAACTGCTTCCGCAACTGGACTATGTCGATATGGACGGTCCTTTATTGCTTAAAGAAGATATTGCAGATGGCATAATCATTACAAAAGAGGGCGGTTTGGTCTTTCCAAAAATGGGTGGTAGCGGTATAACTATGCGGTCATGATCTATAGAATCGATGGTTTTCCCGGACGCGAAATTATCGTTGATGGCCAAAAACACCTGTATTTTGGCGGAACTTCCTATTTGGGGTTGCAAACCGATCCCCAATTTCAAGAAATCCTGATAAAGAACATTAAAAAATATGGCACGGGCTATGGCGCTTCCCGTAAGTCGAATGTACGCTTTACCATTTTTGAGGAAGTCGAAAACCATTTGGCAAACCTGGCCGGAAGCGAATCTTGCGTTACTATGTCCTCCGGCTATTTGGCAGCACAATTATTGGTCCGTAATTTCAGTTCCCCGGAATACAAGCTTTTTTATGCACCCCATACGCATTCGGCCTTACATTTAGTGGGGTCGAGACCTTACGCAACATACACCGCGTTGAACATTGCGCTGAAGGCCCATTTGGAGGCAAATCGAAAAGCCACACCTGTCGTGCTTCTTGATTCCATTGATTTTTCGGGATGCAATTATCCTGATTTCACTCAACTAAAAGAGCTTCCCCTAAGTCAAGTAATATTGATAATCGACGATTCACATGGTATTGGAATTGTCGGCGACAATGGGGGCGGTGTATTTAATGAACTGGTCAAAGCTGAGGCAAAAGAACTTATCGTATGCGCTTCCCTAGGCAAGGCTTTTGGCGTGCAGGCCGGTGCCGTTTTTGGTAAAAAAGAGAGAATTCGAACACTGATGGAAACCGATTTCTTCGGGGGGGCAAGTCCGGCTACCCCTGCCGGTCTGGCTACCTTACTCGATTCAAAAAATATCCTTGAGGAAAAAAGGATTAAACTGCAGCACAATATCTCCTTCTTTCTGAAACATTTAAAACAGAAAGAAGGCTTCTTTTTTATGAAAGACTATCCCGTTTTTTCCTTTATGGACGAAGATTTGGCGACTTATTTGGAACAACGTTGCATTATTACCACAAACTTCAGCTATCCTTCGGATGGAGATTCAACAAAGAGTAGAATCGTTTTAGGGGCACAACATGATATTGATGACATTCAAGTATTGTTAAGGCAGATAGCCGATTACAAAATCTGAGGTTTTTCAAAACTTTTGAAGTTATGCTGACAATATGTTAATTCTTGGGTATTAAAATTATCATATCGTCATATTTTTTTGTAACTTTTGAATGCTAACGTAGTAATAATCCTAAAGAACACCGCCATGAAAAAAATATCCGCACTAATAGTTCTAATGTTATTATTGATTTCCGCTACTGGTCCCATGGACAAAGATCCAGTTTTGCACCCTTCCATCGAAGGCACTTGGGAACTGGTCAGCTTCTATAATTATACCGACGGCGTAAATGTTTCCGATACCTTGCCGACCACCGATGGCTATCGCCAAATTAAGATGTATTATAATGGTAAGGTTATGTGGACACGATACGTGCCTGACGACTCTGTAGAATGGTTCGGTTATGGTTCTTATGAGGTCGAAGACAATATGCTGACAGAACGTTTGGAATATATGTCGGCCTCAATGCGAAAAATCGCAAATGCAAATATGGAGTGGAAAATGGAACTTGATTTAAAGAACCACAGGTATAGCCAAATATTCGTCGATGAAGAAGGAAATCGGATCAATGCCGAGAATTATAAGCGTATCGACTGAGCCGATTCATGAAGAACAGTACTAAAAAAAGCCCCCGTGATAAACGGGGGCTTTTTTGTAGGTTATAAACCTTTTTCAATTAGGCCATTTCCTCCTTGGCCGTTTCGATGGTGGCCAAATAACGTTCGGCATCCAAGGCCGCCATACAACCGGTTCCCGCCGCGGTAATTGCCTGCCGATATTCTTTGTCCTGTGCGTCACCACTGGCAAATACACCCGGTTTATTGGTTTTCGTCGATTTCCCTTTGGTAATGATATAGCCTACATCGTCCATATCTAACTGACCTTTGAAAATATCGGTATTCGGTTTATGGCCGATTGCTATAAAAAGTCCGGTTATCGCAATATCCTCTTTTTCTCCGGTCTGATTGTTCACCATACGCAGGCCTTCGACCACTTGGTCTCCCAACACCTCATCTACTTCGGTATTGTACCGCACTTCAATATTCTTTAGGCTATTGACACGATGTTGCATGGCTTTCGAAGCGCGCATAAAATCTTTTCGCACCAACATGGTCACCTTATTGCAGATATTCGCAAGGTACGATGCTTCTTCGGCAGCGGTGTCTCCTGCCCCCACGATAGCGACGTCTTGACCCTTGTAGAAAAATCCGTCACAAACCGCACAGGCGGATACCCCTCCGCCCCGCAAGCGTTGCTCACTTGGCAGATTCAGATATTTGGCCGTTGCGCCCGTAGAAATAATAATGGTCTCCGCCTCGATTGCCTTCGAATCATCGACGGTCACTTTATGAATACCCCCAATTTCATCGCTTAACTCGACCGCCGTGACCATTCCTATTCGCACATCGGTACCGAACCTTTCTGCCTGCTGCTGTAACTGCACCATCATGGTGGGGCCATCGATACCTTCGGGATATCCGGGGAAGTTATCAACTTCTGTGGTCGTGGTCAATTGCCCGCCAGGCTCCATTCCGGTATAAACCACAGGTTTTAGGTCTGCCCGTGCAGCATAAATTGCGGCCGTGTACCCTGCAGGCCCTGACCCGATGATCAATGTTTTAATGCGTTCTATGTTCTCTGACATGACTTAAAGTTGCTCTATATAGTTTATACGGACAAAAGTAGGTTTTTTACAAAAAACCTTACTTTAAAGTTATCAAAAGTTATATGGCTCTCAAGAAGACATTCCCCCTCCTCAATTACAGTCAATAACGATTGATAAATATCATATTATAGGTAAAGGCAAAAAAAATTTAGAGGCTCCGCCTGAATATATCGCGAGTTCTTAAATTAATGATTTTTATCATGTCTCATAAGTCTTCAAACCTCATATATTTGCGAATATATTTAGGTTGGGCAAGCTTCTAACCAGGCCTATTATACATTATTGACAATTATTGACTATATTGCTACTTAACTGATATATTGCACGTTATGAATAACATAACACTAAAAACAATAGTCGTCGATGACTCCTCGGTGCAGCGAGAGGCAGTTGTCAAACAAGTTAATGACCATCCTAATCTTCAGTTGATCGGAGAGTTCCATAATGGTATCAATGCAAGAAAGATTGTCATGGAAAACGATACGGATCTCATTTTTCTCGATGTCGAAATGCCTGTTTTGGATGGATTTCAACTTCTCGAATCACTTGACCATCTTCCTCAAATAATAATTATCACGGGTAATCCAAAACATGCCCTTCAGGCATTTGATTATAATGTGACGGACTATCTTTTGAAGCCCATCAACAAAGACCGCTTCAATGAAGCGATCAAGCGAGCTGTCACGAATCATAAGTTCAACCAGAAAATTGCCACTGAGGGTGAATTTATCTATGTGAACAGCAACCTGAAAAAAATAAAGGTCTTTTTAAAGGACATCAACTGGATCGAAGGTTTTGGGGATTATGTCAAAATAATGACGGATACCGAGAATATTCTAGTACTCTCTACAATGAAGAAATTCGTCACCAAATTACCGGAAGACAAGTTTCTACGCACCCATAAATCATACATTGTCAACCTTGAAAAGGTGGATAAATTCAATACCACCATCGTTGAGATAAAAGGGCGTCAATTACCCTTGAGCCGTCATAAAAAGGATCGCCTCGAGGAAGCACTGGTCAATTATTGATTCCCTTTTTGACATTCTTAGCACTACATTCATATTTTGGAAGTTCCACCACTGGGGCTCGCCTCAAACGCCATTAGTTCCCTGCCGAACTCCTTCTTATAGGCATCGATGGCCAGGTCTATGAAATTCTCCGCTTCATCTTTATGTACAATATTAAGCGTGCAGCCGCCAAAACCGCCACCGGTCTGCCTTGCACCTAGTACCGAGGCATTGTTCTTTGCAAAGTCTACGAGAAAGTCCGACTCCTTACAACTCACTTCGTATTCCTTGCTTATGCCATCATGGGCCTCGTACAAAATGGCACCGGCTTTTTCAATATCTCTGTCTTTCAATACTTTCGCCATTTCTAAAACCCTTTGGTTTTCCTTGATTATGAAATGGCATCTTTTATAGACAACAGGGTCTATCTTATCTTCAAAGCGTTCCAACATTTCCATGGAAACATCCCTCAGTGATTTTATTTCAGGATTTTCAGCTTTCAATATGGAAACGCCCTTTTCGCACTCGGCCTTTCTTTTATTGTATTCACTGTTCGCGAGACTATGTGAAACGCCCGTGTTGAGCATAATGATCTTGTAAGGGTCGAGATTGGCCGAAATCAGATCATATTCAAGTGACCTACAGTCTAAAAGAATCATATGGCCCTTTTCGCTCATTACCGAGGCAAACTGGTCCATAATGCCACATTGTGTGCCGACATAGGTGTGCTCTGCGGCTTGTGATAAAGTTACGATATCCATTTTCGACAACTCCAAATCGAAAAGTTCATTTAAACCGAAGGCCATCCCACATTCAAGGGCGGCCGAAGAACTAAGTCCAGATCCCAACGGAAGATCGCTTTCAAGAACACAATCAAAACCCCGAACCTTGTCCGTAAGCTTTGTTATTTCATTCAGAACGCCCAAAACATAATTTTCCCAATCGTTATCGCTCCGGGCGATCGTTGTCAGGAAAAACTCAAAACCTTGGTCAAAATCTTTGCTATAGACACGACATCTGGTATCCGTACCGTTTTTTTGAAACTTTAGCAATATCCTTTTTTCAATAGCCGTGGGCAAAACATATCCCAAATTGTAGTCGGTATGCTCCCCGATCAAGTTGATTCTTCCCGGAGAAACTACGTTGATCGTTGGAACAAAGTCCTTTAAGAAATCCATTTCCATCAGAATTAGTTCTTTTCCGCTTTGACCATATCAACGGAAGCTACGGTTCGAAAACCCAAATGCTCCAAAGAAGAGTCGAGGCTTGTCGCCATTCTTGCCGAAACCCTATAGCTTGCACAATATGATTCGCTACACAGAAAAGAACCACCTTTCATCACCTTTTCCTTCGCATAGCGATCCCGCTCATTAAAGGGTTTCGCAGCTCCTTTGGGGTTTTTGAGCAACTGTTTTTTTGAAGAAACTTCATTGTAATAATTGGTATTGTACCAGTCTCCTGTCCATTCCCAAACATTTCCGGCCATATCGTAAAGTCCAAAATCGTTAGGGGGATAGGATTTTACCGGGGCGCGTCTTTCGAAACCGTCTTGTTGGGTATTCATAACGGGGAATTCGCCTTCCCATGTATTGGCCTGGTTTCCCAATAAATCTTGGTCATCGCCCCAGAAAAAAATCTTGTCCTTCCGATTGCCCCGTGCTGCCAATTCCCATTCGGCCTCGGTAGGAAGTCTCCTTCCTGCCCATTCACAATAGGCCAATGCATCTTCATAGGCGATATGTACCACAGGATGGTTTTCCTTTCCTTTTATCGAGCTGTTGGGGCCCGCCGGATGTTTCCAACTGGCACCGATAGTCCATTGCCACCACTGCGAAAAGTCATAAAGATTTGGTACCGAGCTTTTTGATTTTTTAAAGGTCAAAGAACCGGGTTGCAAAATACTGTCGTGAGGTTTTGGAGTACCTTCGGGAAGTTGTTTTTTCATCTCTTCCCAATCAATCTCCCTTTCGGCTACGGTCAAGTAGCCTGTTTCTTTGACAAATTTTTCGAATTTCGCATTGGTCACTTCGGTCTCATCCATAAAAAACCCATCAACGGCCACCTGAAAAGATGGCTTTTCATGCCCCATGGCCATTTGATCTTGGGCAACGGCCCCCTGATCGAACATTGCACCAGGAATCCACACCATACCCGCCGGAGTATCGACTCCACCGGGAATTGTTTTTATTACGGTGGTATGCGCATTTTCCTCCTGTGGTTCTTTAAGTTCACCTTCTTTTACATTTTCTTTGGCATTTTGCTTAGGATCGCGACATGCAAAGAAAAACAGGGCAATGCTCCAGACAATTACCCAATATTTAGATTGAAAAAAGTGATATTTCATTTGTGAAGTCTAAGATGTAAAGTTATTTTATATCTTCATAATCCAAAGAAAAATCATGAAAATCATACGAAACCACGTGCCATTGCTTCTATTTTCGGTGCTCATATTCGGTAGCTGCAAGCAAACGCCAAAGAATAACGAAGCTCCTGAAATTGTCGATAAAATAGAACCAAAAAGCTATATGTCAGGTATTTATGCTGAAGATTTTAAAACTTCATTGGATGGAAAATCGGTTTCTCTATATCTTTTAAAGAATAAGAACGGTATTGAAGCTTCATTGACGAATTTCGGGCAACACTTGGTTTCGTTAATGGTTCCTGACAAGAACGGCAACTACGTTGATATTGTCTTGGGTTTTCCTACCCTTGAGGGCTATCAAAAGCCAAGTGGCAAGTTTTATGGATCTGTAATCGGTAGATACGGTAACCGAATTGCCAAGGGCCAGTTCGAACTTGACGGAGAAACCTATTCCTTGGCCCGCAACAATGGTGAGAATCATTTGCATGGCGGTGACAAGGGTTTTGATTCCGTCGTTTGGGAGGTGGACTCGGTCGCTCAAAATTATATTGCATTCAGTCGAATCTCACCTGACATGGAAGAAGGGTATCCTGGTAATCTTGATGTCAAGGTCGCCTATTTGCTAACCGATGACGATGCGCTTAAAATCGATTACTTCGCCGCGACCGATAAAAAAACACATGTAAACCTGACCAACCATTCCTTCTTTAATCTTAAGGGTGTGGGCAAGGGAAATGTACATGGCCATATTCTCAAGGTCAATGCAGATCATATCAATGCGGTGGACGAAGGATTGATCCCAACGGGAGCGCCAATGGCGGTCGAAAATACTCCGTTTGATTTCAGGTCTCCCAAACCTATCGGACAAGATATTGACAAAGACCATCCACAACTTAAAATCGCCAATGGTATCGATCACAATTTTATTCTGAACGAGACGCCAAAAAATGAGGATGGCCTAATCTTCGCTGCCAGCGTAAAAGAACCCGAGAGTGGCCGTTTAATGGAAGTTTTCACAAGTGAGCCCGGGGTTCAGGTCTATACGAGCAATTTCTCGGACGGAACGACCATAGGAAAAAACAATGAACCCTTTATATTCAGAGGTGCCCTATGTTTGGAAACCCAACATTTTCCCGATTCACCGAACCAAAAAGAATTTCCGAGTACCGTTCTTGAACCTGGCCAAGAGTATAGATCGACCACGGTATATAAATTTACAATAGCGGAATAATACTATTCGTCAAAACCTAGTAAACCATTTTCGATAGCAGGAATTCGAAAACGTTCTTCTTCGGCATCGCTATGTTGGGCCGCGAAAATTGCAACCGCTTTTTCGATAATTTCAGGATGGGACACGGCCAGATTCGTTGTCTCCGTAGGGTCGTTCTTTAGATCGTACAGTTCTAAAGTAGGATTTTCGTCGTCGTTCTTCAGGTTCTGTCTTACTACCTTCCAATCGCCCATTCTAATGGCAACTTGCCCCCCGTATTCGGGAAACTCCCAATACATGAAATCGTGCCCTTGTTGATTTTCTTTTGAAAGCAATGTAGGAAGCAAACTAATGCCATCGGTATCTTCGGGCCTCGCATATCCGGTCACCTCACCAAAAGTGGCCAACATATCGTAGTGGGCAGAAACATGGTCGCTCTTGCTACCCGGTTTGATATGACCGGGCCATGAAGCGATCATTGGTACCCGAATACCGCCCTCATAAACAAATCCCTTTCCTCTACCATAATTTCCATCGAAAGGTTTTGCGCTTTCAAAGAATTCGGGATCCGCGCCACCCGCATAGCTCGGGCCATTGTCGGAAGTAAAAACTATCAAGGTGTTCTCATAGATACCCTTGTCCTTAAGTTGTTGTACCAACTTACCAATATTCTCATCGAGATATGAGACCATCGCCGCATATCCCGCCCTTGGATTCTTATGCGGAAAATAGCCTCGTTCACCCAAATATGGTTCTTCTTCCCCAAACTTTTCAACATAATGATCCACCCATCTTTGCGGAGCTTGAATAGCGACATGTGGTATCGGGGTCGCCCAATATAAAAAGAAAGGTTTGTCACTATTCGCCTCAACAAATAAGGTCAATTCTTTGAACATCAAATCGGGCGAATAATCGGCTAAATTGTATGCCGAGTAGCTGTTCGGATCATTGGGGTCGGCACCCTTGGGCAATTTGGTATTCGGCGGTACCGTATCGTTCGCTAGATGTACCCGGTTTCGGTTCTTGTAAAGATGTAAGGGGTAATAGGTATGTGCCTGACGCTGACAATTGTAGCCATAGAAAAAATCAAAACCCATATCGTTGGGTACCGCTTTCGTATGCGGAGCTCCAAGCCCCCATTTCCCCACAATTGCGGTCGTATAGCCAACTTCTTGCAACCGATGGCCGAGGGTGATGGTATTTTCAGGTATCGGTTTTTGGCCTTCAAGCGTAGAATCTTTTGCCATACTGACGTAATCCCAGACATTGCCACGTTCGCGCCACTCGTGATTGCCCCTGATATAGGCATGCCCGGCATGTTTGCCCGTCAAGAACATATATCGTGCTGGGGCACAGACGGGGGCACTGGTATAGTGCTGTGTAAACAACATTCCTTCTTGGGCCAAAGCATCGATATTGGGTGTCTCGATTTTTTCTTGACCGTAAGCCCCGATCTCGGCATAGCCCAAATCGTCCGCAAGGATATAAATAATATTGGGCTTTTGCGTTTCTTCGGCAACATTTTGGTTTTCGGTTTTATCTTTGCAAGACAAAATGAACATCCCCACCAAAAGCAGGGATGTTATTGATAAGGGTAACTTCATATGTTTATCTTTCGATTCTATAGCACAACCGTTTTGCCCGGAGTCGGAATTTCGTACCAACCATCCGCATTGGGTTGTACGGGCGCTTGTGAATCCCACGTAAGGTTATCGGGTACCAAGGCCAGATTTGATTTCATCGCCTCATCCCAAGTAATGACCTTGCCCGAATAGGTGGCCATTCTTCCCAATATCGCCGTCATGGTGCTTTTGGCGCCATACTCTCCATTGGAAATCACACCGCCATTGCGAATCGATTCAAACAATTTGATATGCTCGACTTGATACGGATTCGGATCATCTTTTCCACGATGTTCGAAAACAACATTTCCGCTCCAATCCTTTAAAGTGGCATTGTCACCTTCGGTCGATACGGTTCCCTTGGTACCTTGGAAAAATTCGGAAACCCTACTCATGGTCTCCGGCTGATGACGACATTGGCTGGCGATCACCGCACCGCTCGGATAGGTAAATTCCACAAAATGATGATCGAATATTTCACCATGATCCTTGCCGGTACGTACTTGACGACCTCCCATACCCTGTGCAGATACCGGATACTCCCCGATGAACCAGTTGGCCACGTCGATATTGTGAATGTGCTGTTCTAAAATATGATCCCCGCACAACCAATTGAAATAATACCAGTTGCGCATTTGATATTCCAACTCTGTCTGCCCAGATTGACGCTCGCGCACCCATACCCCGGCACTGTTCCAGTAGACCTGGCCCGAGACTATCTTTCCGATGGCGTCTTTCTTCAACTGATCTATGGCGGCAAGATAATTGTCTTGATAATGTCTTTGCAGACCAACGACTACGTTAAGTTTATTGGCTTTGGCCTTTTCGGCCGCTGCCAAGACTTTGCGTACGCCAGGTACATCTGTGGCCACCGGCTTTTCCATGAAGACATGCTTGCCATTGTTGATGGCGTATTCAAAATGCTGCGGCCTGAACCCAGGCGGGGTAGCCAATATGACGACATCGGCCAAATCCATCGCTTTTTGTGCAGCATCGAAACCTACGAACTGATGCTCGGTCTTTACATTTATCTTTCCCTTGCCGAGATCACCCATCTCTTTGGAAATATTGGCAAGGCTTCCTTTCAAGCGGTCTTCGAAGGCATCGGCCATAGCGACCAATTCAACATTTCCATCTGCCCGAAGGGCCTGTACCGCGGCCCCGGTGCCTCTTCCGCCACATCCGACCAAAGCGATCTTCAGTTTCTTTTCATTGAAAACATTGTACATCGCATTCATTTTGAACGATGGTAGCATTGCTGCTCCCGAAAGTAGAGCCGTCTGCTTTACAAATGTTCTTCTCGATTTGCCCGAACCCGAATTACGGTCCGCTCGTTTTTCATTTTTCATTATTTCGTATTTATTTGAATTTAAGTTATCTAAGCTGGTATTAACTGTTCTGTGAATATAAGGATAATATCATATTTGTTCTAGGTTTCACTTGATTTTAATACAAACGGCATACGATAAAATCTTTATTCTTATAGCGATAATGTGCTAAAGGAGACCATTATGTACAATACGATCAAAATAACGAAGGCAGAAGCAATAATATCCCAAATGTTGTAACTTGATTTATTAGTGGCTTTTTGTTCGGCGCTGGCCGTGCCGAAAGTCAGCCCGGCAAGTTGTGTCTGCGTTGGTGCGGGATAGAACATACTGACCAAAACGGCCATTGCAACGCAAATAGCAAAAAAATAGGCTCCAAAGACCAGCCAATTGATATTCGCGATATTGAACAGGAAACTTCCCTCAGAGAAACTGGATTTTAGAATTTCAAGGGTCAATTTTGAGAATCCTATAATGAACCCTCCCACCAATGTGGCAATGGCACCATTGGCATTTATCCTCCTGTAAAAAATACCCAAAAGAAATACAGCGGCGATCGGTGGTGAAATATAAGCCTGAACGTTCTGCAGATACTCATAAAGACCATCGGATAAACGGGAGATTATCGGAATCCACAATAACCCCAACCCTACAACGAAAAAAGTAGCGATCCTTCCCGTTCTTACCAATTGTTCCTCGGGTTTATCGGGCCTCAATTTCTTGTATATATCCAATGTGAACAATGTCGAACATGAGTTAAAAACAGAGGCCAACGAACTCATCAAGGCGGCCAAAAGTCCGGCGGCCACCAATCCCCTCAAACCTGAAGGCAACAGATTGCTCATCAAAACCGGAAAAGCCTCATCAGGACTGTTCCAATCCAATTTTCCTTGCATTTTGAGTCCTAGTGCAATAATTCCGGGAACCAGAAAAAGAAATACCGGCATCAATTTCAACAAGGCCCCAAAAATACTTCCACGTCTTCCTTCCTTGATATTTTTTGCGGTCAATACCCGCTGTACGATGACCTGGTCGGTACACCAGTACCAAATACCTACAATAGTACTCGTAATAAATAAAGGCAGCCAAGGATAGTCGGGATCCGAATTAGGACGCCACATATTAAAATAGTCGGAACCAATGGTCTCTTTCAATTCGCCCCATCCCCCAACGGCATCCAAGCCGATAAATGTCAATACTCCGGCTCCCAGCACCAAAATAATGGCCTGAATGGTCTCCGTATAGACAACGGCACGCATACCTCCCAGAACGGTGTAAAGCCCGGTAAGGACGACGGTCGCTACCGCGCCGATCCAAAACGGAATACCCAATAAGGCCGAGACCACTACCCCGCCGGCATATATGGTTACCGAAACCTTGGTCAGGATATAGGCGATCAAAGAAACTACCGAAAGTACCCATCTGGATCGGGCATCGAACCGTTTTTCCAGAAATTCCGGCATCGTAAAAACCCCACTTCTCGCATAAAACGGAAGGAAAACCCAACCTAACATAAGCACGATCCAGGCGTGGAGTTCATAGATCAACAAGGGCATCTTGTCACCTGCGCCATTTCCGGCCAGGCCAACGACATGTTCCGATCCAATATTGGAAGCGAATATCGATGCCCCGACCATGAACCAGCCAATGTTTCTTCCGGCCAGAAAATAGTCCTCGGTATTCTTTTGTTTTTGCATGATGACCCACCATGCCACACCTAGTAGAATCAAAAAATACCCAACGATTACTACCCAATCTATTGTATCAAGTCCTTTCATAATGACAGTTGGTTGTTAAATGATAAACGGTACATGGACAATAGATTATCTACTTTTCGAAATCCCCAATGCCAGTCCTCGAATCTCGGCCAATCCCTTCAATCGTCCTATCGCGGTGTAACCGGCATATGCGTTTTTTGTGTCAAGGTCGTTCAATATTTGATGGCCATGGTCCGGCCGCATTGGTATTTCAACACCCCTAACATCTTCAATTTCAAGAATGGCTTTTACAATCGCATACATGTCGGACGAACCATCTAAATGGTTGTCTTCATAAAAACTGCCATCATGCTCACGTCTTACATTTCTGAGATGTAGAAAGTGAATGCGATCTGAGAACTTTCGAATCATCGCAGGTAAATTATTTTCAGGATTTGCCCCTAAAGAGCCTGTACAGAAAGTGATTCCATTAGAAGGACTATCGACAAAATTTACCAAGTCATCAAGGTCGGCCTCCGATTTAATAATTCTCGGCAACCCCATAATATCGAATGGCGGATCATCAGGATGGATGGCCATCTTGATTCCATTTTCCTCGGCAACGGGAATCACCTCGTTCAAAAAATAGGAAAGGTTCGACTTGAGATCGTCATGGGTAATACCCGCATAGGCAGCGATCATTTTCTTAAAAACGGGAATGGTCAAGTCGTCGACCGTACCAGGAAGTCCCATTAAGACATTGTCTTGAAGTTCTTGCTTTTCTCCATTGGTCATCTTCGAAAAACGGTTCATGGCGCTTTGCAATACCTCGTCCGTATAATCGTTTTCCGCTCCCTTCCGTTTTAAGATATAGCGTTCAAAAATTGCCATATCGACCTTATCGAACCGCAAGGCGGTACCCCCGTTTCTAAGCGGCCAATGAAGTTGGGTCCGCGTCCAATCCAGAACGGGCATGAAGTTGTAGCACACGTTCTTTACACCGCACGAGGCAACATTCTCGAGACTCTTTTTATAGTTATCGATCCGTTGCAGGTAATCGCCCGTTCGCAGCTTTATGTTCTCGTGAATAGGGATGCTTTCGATAAAGGCCCAGTCGAGCCCGGCCCCCATTATTTCATTTTTGACCTTTTGAATCTCATCGATCTGCCAAACCTCGCCGTTCGGCACATGATGCAGAGCCGTTACCACCCCACTGGCCCCTGTTTGTCCGACATAACTTAAACTGACCGGATCTGTCGCACCAAACCATCTAAATGTTTCTATCATTTTATATTTATTAGGGATTCTAGGTCATATTGTTTAGAATCGATATCACCGCCCCTTAAAGCACACTAGAATACAAAATTGTTAGTTTAGCCCCAAATTTTTACTTCATAATCAAATAGATGTAAAACTTTGTTATATTCATACCTCAACTGAATATTTATAATTCTCTTGTTCAAAGCGGATTTTTAAAATTCCTGCCGGTGGCAGGCAGATTTAATAGAGAACGAAGTGGTCATCCGAATGGCTATCGAGATTCCAATTTCATAATTTAGGATTATTATCAATTGACCAATTAAAATTTAAACACGTGAAAAAACATTGTCTTGCCCTAGATCTAAAAAACGACCCCGAATTGATAGAAAAATATGATGAATACCATAGAAATGTATGGCCTGAAGTACTGGACAGTCTGCGGGATTCTGGAATCGTACATATGGAAATCTACCGCATTGCCAATCGTTTGGTAATGCTGATCGAGGTTGAAGATTGGTTTTCTTTCGATAAAAAAGCGAAAATGGACGCCGATAATAAAAAAGTGCAGGAATGGGAAACCTTGATGTGGAATTATCAACAGGCCCTGCCCGTTGCCCAACCGGGAGAAAAATGGTTGCCGTTGAAAAAAGTTTTTGATTTTAAAGCTTAAGATGACATTTGATTGTCGGCCGACAAAGCAACTAAGCAAAATCAATTAAGCATGATCATAAATACGCAACTCGAACCTGGGCATCTCTCTGAAAAAATCAACAATCTATGGTCATATTCCAGTGCCAAGATCAAGAATGTGACCACTTCGCTAAAAGGATCCGTCGGTTCTCCTGTGGTGACCGTAAACGGAAAATATGAACCAAGAAGTTGGACCGACTGGACGCAGGGTTTTCAATTCGGATCCGAACTTTTTCAATTTGAGGCTACTGACGATACTTACTTTCTAAATCTTGCCATCGGGAATATAAAAACCAAAATGACCTCGCATGTAAGCCATTTTGGGGTTCATGATCATGGGTTCAATAATCTGAGCACTTACGGAAACTTGTTGCGATTAATGAACGAAGGTAAGATTACCCAGGACATAGGACTAAAAGAATTTTGCGTTCTTGCATTGAAGCTTTCGGCTTCCGTGCAGGCACAACGGTGGACAACAATCCCCGAAGGTGGTTTTATCTATTCCTTTAACGGGCCGCATTCGCTGTTCGTTGACACCATCCGTACCATTAGAATTTTGGTTGCCGGGCATTTGCTCGAACATCATTCTTCAGGTGAAAACGATATTAAGATCAATTTGCTGAAAAGGGCATATCAACATGCCCTGGCAACGGCCAAGTATTCTATTTATTATGGTGAGGGCCGCGACATTTACGATGTTTGGGGGCGTACAGCGCATGAAGCCATTTTTAACACCAATGACGGAAACTTTCGGTCACCGTCCACACAGCAGGGCTATAGCGGGTTTTCGACGTGGACCCGCGGACTGAGCTGGGCCATGTTGGGCTTTGCCGAGCAATTGGAATTCTTGCAAAGTCAAGGGAACTTACCTGAACTTGACGAACTTGGAGGAAAAACATATCTGGAAGAAATCTTTCTCAAGGCTGCAAAGGCCACATGCGATTTTTATATCGATAATACGGCAAATGATGGTATACCCTATTGGGATACGGGCGCTCCCGGATTGGGCGACCTGCCCGATTGGAAAGAAAAAAAGTCCGATCCGTTCAATGAACATGAACCCATTGACAGTTCGGCGGCCGCTATTGGCGCACAAGGCCTGTTACGTTTGGGAAATTATCTAAGAAACAAGAAATCTTCCGAAGCTGAAAAATATTGGTCGGCAGGATTGACAGTGGCCGACACTTTGTTCGATGAACCCTATCTGAGTTCCGATTTGGATCATCAAGGATTGATTCTGCACAGCATCTATCATCGGCCCAATGGTTGGGACCATATTCCTGAAAACAGCAAAATTCCATATGGGGAGGCTTGCATGTGGGGCGATTACCATGCCCGCGAACTGGCCCATTATTTGAACGTTCTCATCAAAGGCGAATCGTATTACACCTTTTTTAAAGGCATAAATTCTTAGTATGGCCAAGTCAAAACCGAGATTTACAAGAGTCGCCCAATTGAAGTCCGCCGAGGATTTTTTGGCCCATCTTGAAGAGATCAAGGCCAAGATGCCTTTTAGGCAGAATTTAGACCTCGAAAGGTCATTGGCCCTTGGCCGACCCTTTACCATGAAATCGGGTCAAACCATCGGCAATCGATTCTGTATTCTCCCAATGGAAGGATGGGATGGCACGCATGATGGACTTCCGACAGATCTAACAAAAAGAAGATGGCACAATTTTGCCATTAGTGGTGCCAAACTGTTGTGGGGCTGTGAGGCCGTCGCCGTACGCCACGAAGGGCGGGCAAACCCGAACCAATTGTTGATCAACGAAAAAAATCTAGGAGCCTTCAAGGATCTATATGCGAACCTAGTTTCGGATCATGAAGAAAAGTTCGGCACATCTTCAGATTTGTTGATAGGCCTTCAATTGACCCATTCAGGTCGTTTTGCCATACCTGACCCCGACAGGGTAAGAAAACCAAAAACGATTTATAAGCATTCCATACTTGACAAAAAATTCAATTTGACGGAGAGTCATGAAGTGATGACCGATGCCGAAATCGATGAACTGGTGAAGGATTTTGTATCGGCCGCAGGTCTTGCCAAAGAAGCCGGCTTTCAGTTTGTAGACATTAAACACTGCCACGGGTATCTGGGCCATGAGTTTCTAAGTGCCAAGAACAGACCAGGAAAATATGGCGGTTCCCTTGAGAATAGAATGCGTTTCCTGACTTCAATTGTGGAAGGTATTCGCGCGACCAGTAATATTCCTGTTGCTGTGCGATTGAGTGCTTTTGATTTTATTCCATATACAAAAGACGATTCGAACATTGGCATTCCAGAAGCGACCGATCAAGCTTATAAAGAAGCTTTTGGAGGCGATCCTACAGGTACCGGTATCAATCTGACCGAAGTTTTCGAAATGCTGGGCCGATTCGAGCAACTGGGCATTGAATTGGTTTGCATTACCGCTGGAAGTCCGTATTATGTTCCCCATATTCAACGGCCGGCCATCTTTCCACCCTCCGACGGTTATTTACCTCCCGAAGATCCGCTTGTGGGCGTTGCACGGCAAATCCGTATCAGCAATGAAATCAAAAAGAAGTTTCCTAATTTGGCAATCGTTGGGTCGGCCTATTCGTACCTTCAGGAATGGCTCCCCCATGTGGCCGAAGGGGTAATCGAGGAAAATGCTGCCGATTTTGTCGGTTTGGGAAGAATGGTATTGAGTTATCCGAATATGCCGGAAGATATTTTAAATGGCAAAACATTGGTTCGGGGCAGTATTTGCAGGACTTTTTCAGACTGTACGACCGCACCTAGAATCGGAATGATCTCGGGCTGTTTTCCGTTGGATTCCTATTACAAAAAAATGCCGGAAGCGACCGAGTTAAAGCAATTCAAGAAGAACGCCGACCTATGAAAAAAAACGTTTTGATTACCGGAGGTTCCCGCGGAATCGGTCTGGGCATCGCCAAAGAATTGGCCAAACTCGGATGTAATTTGGCAATCAACGGTATGCGCGACAAATCGGAGATAAATGAAGTTCTCGAAGAACTCAAAACAATGGGAGCGGAAACAATCTATTGCCAGGGCAACGTTTCGTCTAGATTAGATCGTGACAAAATCGTGAAAACCGTTACCGAGCGGTTTGGGGCCATCAATGTGCTTGTCAACAATGCCGGAGTCGCCCCGAAAGAACGCATGGATCTTTTGAAGACCAAGGAAGAGAGCTATGATCGAGTGATGGACATTAATCTAAAAGGTGCATTTTTCCTTACCCAACAGGTGGCCAATCTCATGGTTTCAAGCAAAATGGAAAATGCGGATTTCGAAGGACATATTATTAACATATCGTCGGTAAGCGCGGTGACCGCTTCAGTAGAAAGAGGGGAATACTGTATTTCGAAAGCAGGTATGGGAATGATGACCAAATTGTTCGCCACGCGCTTGGGCGAACATGATATTCCCGTTTACGAAATCCGGCCGGGGTTAATAAAAACCGATATGACTTCCGCGGTACTTGAAAAATATCAAAAACTGATTGCCAAAGGGCTCACCGTCGAACCTAGAATGGGCTTGCCCGAAGATATCGGAAAGGTCGTCTCGGCCTTGGTTCAAGGTCAAATGCCCTACGCGACCGGTCAAGTAATCAATGTGGATGGCGGATTGTCGATTCCCCGATTATAAAATGCTTATGAAAACAAAACGAACCCGATTATTGAGAATTTTGGATGTGCTCGCGATGCTTTTAGTAATTGCGACCTTCAGTCCGATGGTGATACCACAAAATGAGTCCGGCCCCTATGTTTTGGGAATACCCTACACCATGTGGATGGGTTTCTTGGTCAGCGTTCTCTTCGTAGTTCTCGCCTATTTGGTTTCAATGGTCAATAAAGAAGATCGACATGCTGACTAAATTCATTATCGCCGGCATAGCCTATCTGATTATTTTGGTTTTCTTGCTCCGGCTCACGCGCGTAAAGGAAAAAACGACTTCGAACTATTTATTGGGTGGCGGCAACATCGGTTTTGTAATCGGGTTGTTCACAACGGCGGCTACCTTGTTCAGTGCGTTTACCGTGGTAGGCATGCCTGATTTTTTTAGAACGCACGGCGTGGGTGCATGGATTTTTCTTGCGGTATCGGATGCCATAATGGTCTATGGATTGATCCGGATCGGGGAATTGTTAAGAAGAAAGGCCCGTAAACTTGAGTTCAAGGGAATGTCGGGTTTGATGGCGAATACCTACAACAGTAAATTGGCAGGATATGTGGCTTTCGGGGGAGCAGTGGTTTTCTTGATTCCGTATATCGCGGTACAGATCAGTGGCATTTCCATTTTCTTGAATGCAGCCTTTCCGGAAGCCATTCCCGTTTGGGGGTGGAGTTCAATCATTGTGGCCATCATGATTCTATACAGTGAGACCGGTGGATTACGGGCCATTATGTACAACGATACCTTACAGGGGATCCTACTTTTCATCATGATATGGATTATCGGATGGAATTGTATCGACCACTTTGGAAGTATTGAATCGATGTTCGAGAAAGTAAAAATGGTGAACAATGAATTATTATCGGTTCCCGGACCTAAAGGACTTTTCACGCCTCAATTTTTGATCGTTTCGGCCATTGCCATTATTTGCCTTCCCTTTACCCAACCTCAGATTTCGACCCGGGTGGTCATCATGAAAAGTAGTTCGGCATTGCGAAAAATGGCGATCGGCTTGGGCATCGTTGCCATTCTGATCATTCTTCCGACATTGTTTATGGGTATGTACGGGGCCGTTTTATATCCCGAAGAGTCCACCCAGGATTTTGTCGGACACGTACTCCTATATGATCAGGCTTCAAGTATTGCCGCTTTCGGACTGGTAGGGTTGATTGCCGCAGCTATCTCCACTTCCGATTCTCAAATATTCGCCCTGGGTTCCGAATTGCGGTCCTTGCTTTCTATGGATGATATTAAAGCCGTATCGATTACCCGTGTCTTCATTTTTGTATTTGCCTTGCTCGCCTTGATATTTTCAATAATCAGTACCGAACATTTGGTTTTATTGGCCCGAACAAGCTTTACCGGTACCGCCATGATGGCTCCTATGATTTTGGTCGGAATTTTGAGCGCGAAGAAACTTTCGTCTTTAATGCCTGTGGTGACCTTGATGGCATTGCTATTGTTTATTTTGGCCAAAATGGGAAGTATTCCATCAAAAATAGGAAGTTTCGAAATCGAAATACTTCTGTTTTTTGGCCTTGGCCTTTCAGCACTAATCGAAGTGGCCCTATTGTGCAAAAATGACAAAGCCTAATAAATCAAAGTGAGTTCGACTTAAAATTTGAAGTATGTCTCCTCGAGCGCAGTCGAGAGGTAGATTAAATCCATGATGTAAAATGAGGTCTCGACTGCGCTCGACCAGACATAGACATGAAATATAGATTATTGAAAAAGCCACATTAAATTTCAGCCTATTTTATTCCATCGGATGCTCCTCTAACAATTCCGTAGGCGAATAAAATCCTTCCTTGTCCTTAACGGCTTCACGAACCTCTTTCACTTTTTCGGGTGTGATCGGATCCGCTTTATTGCCAAAGGTATTGCGTACAAAAGTCAGTACCGCGGCAACTTCTTCATCGTTCAGCATTCCCCCAAAAGGGGTCATCGGCACTTGACCGGGATAAGTTTTGCCCCCTAATTGCAATGGTCCCATCAAACCTTTCAAGGTCAATTTTATCAAACGTTCTTCGTTGCCTGTCACCCATTCCTGTCCGGCCAACGGCGGAAATTGAGAGGCGCTCAATCCTTGTCCATCAGGTTGGTGGCAGGTAACACAGAAACCTTCGCGATTATAGATTTCCTCACCCTTGACGAACAATTCTTTGGCCGCACCCTCTAAATCAGTCTTGGTTCCACCCTCGGGATCATCTCCAACGTTATGATCGTTCAAATGGGCCAAGGCAGCCTCATACGGCTTTTGCATCCAATCATCCAGGGGAAGTTTTCCCGCCGCTTCCACAATCGGAATCCCTACTTCTTTATCCAACCAAGAAGCGGCCACAAAGGCTTCCAATCGCACACGGGGATTTTCGTCTTGTACAGCGGCCATCAACAAATCTGCCTGATCCGAGATTTGATGCCCGGCATATCGCAATACTTTCACGGCGGCCGAGCGTGCCCGAAAGTCCTTGGCATCAAGGTTTTGGACCAAAAGATCCCTATCGACTTTGTTCAATCCCCAAGTTACCCAAAGGGCTTCCAGTAGATGGTGCTCAAATCTTGGGTCGCTTTTATCCAAATTTGCGGCCCAGGCCTTTGTCTTTTCCAATACCTGTTCGGCATCCCTTGCCCGTAGTTCCCTTCTTGTACGATAACGCGTTCGATATTCGGGAAGTTTTAAATTGTCCAATAATTCCTCGATACTGGCATCCACGATTTTGGCCGGTTCGACCAATGGTCGGGATGGGTACGTCAATCGATAAACCCTTCCATGTACATGATCGCGCAGTGGGTCACGGGCATTGTGTTGCATGTGGCCGACCAACACATTGTGCCAATCGACGAAATAAAGCGAGCCATCAGGGGCAAACTCCATGTCGACGGGCCTAAAATTGGTATCGTCGGAAACAATGAGGTCTGTTCTATGTTTACTGGTATAACTCGAGGAATTCGGGTCATCGACCATCGTATGCTGTTTGGTACCCAAGAAGCCTATGGTATTGTTTATCAAAATATCGCCCTGAACATTATCGGGAAAATGTCGGCTATGTACAAACTCCAATCCCGAGGTCGGCCTCACGCGATGTGCTTCTTCGATCAGGTTTTTCGGTAGCGGATTGGCCTGCCCGTAGCGCGATTTTATCGTTCCCGGCATCATCCAGGTCATATCAGGACCCGAAGTGTGTGCAAAGAAGGGTTGCCCCCATTCGTCAAAAGCGATTCCCCAAGGGTTCGGAATCGATAATTGCGCCGTGCGTTCCAAATAATGCCGTTGCGGGCTATACCGGTAAAAACCGCCATTGGTAGCCCTTACCGGGCCATAAGCCGTTTCGACATTGGTATGTAGAAAAACACCTTCGCCCATATACATCGCTCCAGAAGGATCGGCGGCATAGGCACTAATGCCATGGTGCGTATCGTGATCATCGAATCCGCTTAAAATGATTTCCTTTATATCGGCATGGTCATCGCCATCGGTATCCTTTAGCAAGACCAAATTGGTGCCCTGGGTGACGTAAACACCTTCAGGGGCGAATTCAAAGCCCAACGGCAAATGGAGCCCTCGTGCAAAAATGGTCTGCTTATCGGCCTTTCCGTCATTATCGGTATCCTCCAAGATCAACAACTTATCATCAGGCTTGCTGTCCCCCGGTTTGTAATGGGGATAACTTGGCATCGTGGCGATCCATAACCTTCCCTTATTGTCAAAGGACATCTGCACGGGATTCGCCAAATCGGGAAACTCTTTTTCAGAAGCGAACAGTTCCAATTTGTAACCCTCGGCCACCTTCAATTTGTTCAGTGCGTCTTCGCCATACAAATATTCCGGATTTCCGGCACCGTTGACATCTTTGTAATTTGTTTCCACGGGGAGGAGTTTTTTGGTCATGGCATCCATTGCCGCCAAATCGGTCGGTTTTCCTTGGGCGGTATTCCAGATCAGGGTATCACGATTGGCCGTCATTTCGTTGACCTTCACTTTCTCATCAGGATAGTTGTCTGGGCCAAAAGGATCATAGCGCCTTCCCCAGGCATGCACCCCGTTCGGTAATTTTATCTCATTGTGCCAAAACCAATTTTTATCCATCACGGCAGCATGCACAGATTCACGTTTTTCATCTGCAATCTTTCCATTTTTACCAAAAATGCTATCGGCCAATAGTCGGGAAAGTTTTTGATAGCCTAGATCATTCAGTTGAAATCCGTCAGCGGTCATTGGTGCATTTTCTGAGTCGTACCATTTTTTGCTCGGGCCATAGGCATCCACAAAAACTACGCTGTCCTTAGCGGCCACTTCCCGCATGGCATCGGTATACAGCTTAAGATTTTTGTTTTCCTCGATTCCATTGGGCAAATCCATTTCTGCAGAGCGGTCTTCAAAAGCGGTCGGGGAAACCAATACCAATCTTGGGGCCGATTCACCATTGTATCTTTGTTTTTTGGTATGCTCGATGAAAGCATGTAGTTCGTCTTTAAAGTTTTGCAATCCGGCCTCTCCATAAAACGATTCGCTATAACCGAAAAAACCGATAATAATGTCGGCACCCAAATTGGTCAGCCATTCATCTTCCGAAGGAAAAAAACCAATGCTCCCCGATTTATTGGCATGGGCACCCTGATGAAACTTTTCGGCCCCGGGAAATGCCCATGGTAAATTTCTTGAGGAATGTGGTCGAAATCCGGGAGTGTTGCCCCCATCAGCCATGTTTCTAATAAATAGGGTGCTATCGGGATAGCGCAGGTGCATTTCGGTCTCAAAATATCCATAATCCATCATTCGGGAGGCTAAATTATTTCCGATAAGAACGATGTGGTCGTTCTTACCGACCTCAATCGCACCTTTCTGTTTTTGCGAACAGGCAATGCCCAACAGTACGATTAAAACTGATGATCCGATAATCCTTTTAAAACTCTGTACCATATTTTGCTTAGATTGGATATTATAATGTAACATGTATTCCTTTATTGACCGAAAGCTCACAAGCCTCGATAATTCGCTGGCAGGTAATCGCATCTTGCAAGCTTGATAACGGTGGTTCAGACTCCCTTAATATTTTGTCGACAAAATGGGTCGCCGTATTCTTGATCGATTCAGGATAGCATTGATAGGTCTGCGAATGTGCCCCGTTGCGATCGTTGATCACGAAATCGCGATAACTATATCGGGTGCTACCTTTCGTACCGATTACCTTGATGATACATGTCCATGGGTCTCCGGCATGGTCATCGTTGGCAAAACTGGCGCAGAGGTGGCTCAAGGTGCCGTTTTGCATTTGAACATTGGCCATGGCCACATTCTCTTGGGGGGCAATGGTATCATCGACCGTATTCATAAAACAAGAAACCTTTCTCGGTGCACCTGCCAGATAGAGCATCGTATAGCTGTGATGGGTCAGTATCTGACGAATGACCCCGGGATACCGCGCCCGGATCTCATCGGCATGGTGGATGTTGTACATCATGTAGAACTGCACCACATCGCCCAGTTTACCACTTTCGATCATTTGCTTGGCACGCATGATGCCCGGTTCGTAAATGTAATTATGTACGGGCATGCATTTGACACCAGCTTTTTCAACGGCCATTTGCATTTTTTTCAATTCGGCGATATTGGAAGCCGCCGGTTTTTCCACTAAAATATGTTTTCCGGCTTCCGCTGCCCGAACGGTATATTCGCAATGGGTTTCCATATTGGTCAACACGAAAACCGCATCAATCTTTGGATCTGACAAAAGTGCCTCGACCGAACCATAGACCTTACAGCCAAATACAGAAGCCCTGGCTTGCGCCTTTTCCGGCGTACGATTCCATAACCCGATAAGTTCTGCCCCTGGCAATCGGTTTATAGCCTCGGCATGTAGATTGGCAATGTCGCCCGCTCCTATAAATCCGATTCCATAGGTCTTCATGAACTAGCTTTTGAATATTCTAAAATTCCATTTTTCGCCATGGTCTTGAACGCGACCAACGATTTGCGTACACCTTCTGAAATAGCCGTCAAGGGAAGGTTATCAAAAGTACTATCTATTTTGTCATGGCTCAGATCGGAAACGAACAAATTCGGAGGAGCCCCTTCGGTTATCGAAAGTTCGGCAAAGTCGCCCATTCCCAATTCCGTGGCCTGTTGTTTGGCTATTTCCAAAAAATCTTCAATCGCAATGGTCTTTCCTTTGATGTTAAATGCCCCGAACCCTTCATACGGTTGTAAGGTACACTGAGCAAAATGACTGCCAACATCTTCCACAAAATGGTAGTTTTCACGACCTTGATACGGCATGGCAAAAGGTGATATCTCATTGGCTACCGCTCCCATCGCTATGGCCTTCAATGCATTGGTCGGGGCCGATGTCTTACCTTTGTCCCTTCCTTTTCCATAGGTCGTGTTTATACGAAGACAAACTGTCGGTACCTTGGTATTGTCGTGAAAAAGTCGGGCCAAATGTTCCCCGGCCAACTTCCAGATACCGTAATGGTTAGGGGGAGCCAATTGTGCATCTTCTTTAATACCGGGCTCGGAATACATAGACCGCATACCGTAGACCGCGGCAGAACTGGCAAATACGAAACGCTTCAGATTCGGAAGCTTTTCTGCGGCATCGAAAAGTGCCATCGTACCGCCCGTATTGATCTGCATACCACCGATATGGTCGTTGGAACAATCCGGACTCTGATACGCACCCAAGTGGATGATATGTGTCGGATCTATCTTGTGAAGGGTCTCTTCAATGGCCTTATAATCGGAAACATCGAGTTTTATAAACTCCAGTCGCGGATCTAAATTTTCGCCCAACCATAGTTTTAACGGCTGGGTGTTATTGGATCGGGTCGCGACCACAATTTTGTCGACCGACGACGACTGCAATAATTTATAAATAGTTACGGAGCCGATGCATCCGGTACCTCCCGTAATAAAGATTTTTTGCATGTTTTTATAGATGTTAGACTTTAGGTTTGAGATTTTAGATTTGGGACTTTGAACGTATTATCTCAAGCCTAACTTCTCAAATCCCATAGCTCCCTTTAATTCATTTTAACCACCGCTTTCATATTTTTTGCCTTAATGGAATCTTCAAAGGCCTGCGTCACATCATCAAAATCATAGAAATCGGTATAATGTTCGGCAGGAAAGACTCCGGTTACCATCAACTTCATCGCCGCCATATAGTCATCCCTACACGAACCCATAGACCCTCTCATGTTCAAAGATGTACGCGTCAAATGCGTTGCGTTAATAGGCACTTCTTGCCCATAAGTGGCAATCACACAGATATCACCTTCTGGGCGCACTACCTCTATAGCCTCGGTCAATACGGCCGGCACGCCCGAACATTCGATGAGCAAATCAACCTTTCCGTTCGTGCCAAAAGGAATTCCTTGGTCATCGGTCAACCCATTTTGTAATTGAACGGCCAAGCTGTTTTCTGGAGAAACCTCTAAAGTGATGAACCCTCTTTCCCTTGCCTTTTTCAAACGGATATCACGATCATGGGCGATGCCCGTGACGGCTACCCTAGCGCCGGCGGCCCGTGCCACTTCGGCGGACATCAAACCTATGATTCCGCAGCCGGTGACGATTACATCTTGTCCCGGTTTGATGTTGCATTTATTATAGAGGGCATTGGTGATAATCGATAAGGGTTCGACCAAAGCCCCTTGCTCGGGGGTCATGCCCTCGATCAAATGCACAACCCTATCGGACTCCAATACGACTTGTTGGCCGAAACCTCCATTTCTATGAAAACCAATGATTTGCTTCGATGGGCAAAGATTCCATTTGGAAACACTGCAAGCCGGACAGTCCTCATCACGGCAACCCAACATGGCCAATGGCGTAAAGATATCCCCCACTTTTAGGTCACCGTGGTCGCCCGGTCCCAATTGCAAAACCTCGGCGCTGAATTCGTGGCCGATGATCCGCGGTCGTTGTACCCAGTCAAAATTGGCCTTTCCGATGGAGGCACTATTATCGGAGCCGCATATTCCGGTATATAACGTTTTGGCCAGAATTTCCCCTTCTTTTAATTCAGGGATTTCCATATCCACAACCGAGGTATTCTTGGTTACGTTATCGGAATTCGGATAAATTTTTTCCTTGCCGTGAAGACAAAAGCCTTTTATTTTGGTCATTGTATATTTTTTCGAGGATGTCTTAAAAGCAAGTTTAGTTACATTGTCAGGTTGAGCTTGTCGAAACCGATTTTTGATAATAAGCAAGTTAAAATATTTCGACAGGCTCAATATGACATTTAGTCAAATTTTTAGACATCCTCTTTCCTTAATAATTACCTTATTTTTCTATTGGAGTCTTGCCGGCCTACCAACTTACCCCGGTATCTTTCCAGCTTTTTGATTTTGCGGATTCAAGAACGGCTTCGCAGACTTTCTGTGTCTCTTGGGCTTCCTTGAATGTCGGGGAACACGGTTTGCCTTCCTCCAAACATTGCAGAAAATCGGCCACTTGGTGAACGAAACTGTGCTCATAACCGATGGATAATCCGGGTACCCACCATTTGTCCATATAGGGTTGGTCGCCGTCGGTTACATGAATGGAACGCCATCCTCTTTCAATCGACTCGTCCCTATGGTCAAAATATTCGAGACGGGTAAGGTCGTGCAGGTTCCATTTTATGGAAGCGTGCTCGCCATTGATCTCAAAAGTATACAGGGCCTTGTGGCCCCTGGCATAGCGTGTGGATTCGAACAATCCCAACGAACCATTATCGAAATGACAATGAAAGATACAGGCATCGTCGATACCTACTTTTTGCTTTTCGCCTGTCAAGGAGTGTACCCTTTCTTTGATGAAAGTCTCGGTCATGGCCGAAACGTCCTTGATACCCCCATTGAGCCACATTGCCGTATCGATACAGTGTGCCAATAAATCGCCCGTAACCCCAGAACCCGCGGCATCATTGTCTAATCGCCACAGGCCTTCGCCACCTTGGGGCAGTTCGGGGCTTATCGTCCAATCTTGTAAAAAGTTGGCCCGATAGTGGAAAATCTTACCCAATTTTCCGGCATCTATGAGTTGTTTGGCCAAGGTAACGGCCGGTATTCTTCTATAATTGTAATACACGGTATTAGCGACCCCGGCCTTTTCGATGGCATCTACCATAGGTTGTGCCTCGGCCACCGTTCGTGCCAATGGTTTTTCGCAAAGTACCATTTTACCCGCTTCGGCAGCGGCAATGGCAATTTCGGCATGCATATTATTGGGCGTACAAATATCTATGGCATCGATATCGTCGCGGGCGACCACTTTGCGCCAATCGGTCTCTACCGATTCGTAGCCCCACTGTTCGGCAAAGGCGGTTACGCGCTCTTCGTTACGCGCACACACCGCTTTCAAGACCGGTCTGTATTTTAAATCGGGGAAAAAATCGCCGACTCTTTTATAGGCATTGGAATGGGTACGCCCCATAAATCCGTAGCCGATCAATCCTACTCGAAATTCTTTTTTGTCACTCATGTCCATATCTTGATAATCTTAGTAGTCGTTCTATTTACGTTTTGGGAAACCCACTGTTGAGATTTCCCATTCCCAAAAGGAAAGGGATAGATTTCAACGTTCCAACGGCGCACATTGCCACTTTTGAATATTTGGATTTATTCTTTCCAGCCGTGTAGTTCGCGAACCTTCAACATCGCCCCTAAAATATCGTTCCATGTTTTGGGTTGCATCATCACATCGTTGGGGAACATACATCCGTCCCAACAAATGTGCTTTAATTTCTTGGTCAGGTTTCCATTTTCATCGCGTAGCCAGTGGCCGGCATCCACGGCAATATCCAATTTACCGTTGGGATCGGAGGCCTGGCAATGCCTTCCCGTCTTATCATGGGAGCCCGAACCGAAAACGGTACCATCATTTTGTGCTACGTGAAAATCGATCGTCCACGGTCGCAGGGCTGCTGTCAAAGTTTTTAGTCCCTCGGTTAAAGTTTCCCGATCATTCCAATCGAAATCTTTGGGAAGAATGCGTTCATCCTCTTTATTATAACCCAGAAGGTACAATAAGGTATGCGCCATATCCGCCTGAAAACCGATATTGGGCCTATCAACGGCCTCCAAAGTGTTGATCATCGTTTTCCAGCCATGCATACCGCCCCAGCAAATTTCGCCTTCAGCGGCAAGTGATTCACCATAGTCGGCCGCGACATCACATGCCTCGCGAAAGGTTTGGGCGATGAGCTTCGTATTACCTGCCGCGTCTTTGGCCCAACTTTCTGGATCGACCGAAGAGTCGATCCTGACAATGCCATGGGGCCTGATTCCCATATCACGTAATTTTTTCCCTATGGCACAGGCCTTTTGAACTTGGGTAACAAAATTTTTACGTTCTTCGGCCGAACCCATTGCCGAACCACCGCCCGTAACCCCCCAGACCGGAGCCACAAAACTTCCTATTTCCAAGTTGTACGAACCGACCTTGTCGGCCAATCGCTTCAAATCATCATCGGAGGAATCGATACTCACATGGGGATCGGCCAAGAATAGGTCGACACCATCGAATTTTTGTCCATCTACCTCGGCATCGGCGGTCAATTTCAGCATCGTATCCAAATCGATAGGCGGTTCAGAATCCGGGCCTTTGCCCACCACCCCGGGCCATGACGCATTATGAAGCTTAGGAAAGTTGTTCTCTTGCATTTTTATAGGGATTTTACAGTTTAAAGGCTATTTTTCACTGTTCTAAAATTAACTAAAAATAGGATTATCGAAAATTTTTGCAAGATTAATATCCTAACATAAATGACAATGGCACATCGGTTTAACAAATTAATTATGAAAAGTTCAAAAAAAAGTCGAACTTTTGACGATATTTAATTCCGCTTTTTATAAGTTCGAAACTTGTGTAACCAACTAATTACTTAAACAATATATTATGGAAAATACTGCATCTGCTTCGACTACCAATGCCAATAGGCTGTTTTATGGTAGTTGTTTTGCATTGATTACCACAGCTCTTTCATTCAGCATAAGAGCTGGAATTTTGCCACAGCTGGGCGAGGAATTGAGTTTGAACGCCGAGCAATTGGGTTATATCAATTCAATGTGGTTCTTGGGCTTTCCCATATCAATGGTAATCGGAGGATTGATATATCATAAGGTTGGCGGAAAGGCCATTATGCAATTCGCGTTTTTTGCCCATGCCATCGGTATCATAATGACCATCTATGCCGGGAGCTATACAGGCCTTTTGATATCGACCTTGCTCATCGGTCTAGGTAACGGGTGTACCGAGGCCGCTTGTAACCCGATGATAGCCGATGCCTATCAAGGAACCCGAATGAGCAAGATGATGAACCGTTTTCACATGTGGTTTCCAGGGGGCATCGTAATAGGAAGCTTGGTCTCGAAATTCATGACGGATGCCGGTATGAGCTGGGAGTCGCAAATTTGGGTCATTATGATTCCTACATTGATTTACGCTTATTTATTCTTCGGGCAAAGTTGGCCCAAGGCAAAAGTTCAGGAAGGCGCCACGCTTATGGGAAATTTAAAGGCCATGGCATCTCCGTTGTTCCTGTTCATGGTGGTTTGTATGGCACTGACCGCCGCTACTGAATTCATACCGCAACAATGGACGAGCGTTATCCTTTCTAAAAGTGGTGCCCAGCCCATGTTGATTCTAGCCTTGGTAACGGGTATTATGGCAGTGGCCCGCTATTTTGGTGGCGAAATGGTAGCAAAATTCGACCAGACCGGCGTATTGCTCGGATCCGCGGTCTTGGCTACGGTCGGTATTTATCTGTTCAGTACTCAAACGGGCACAATGGCCTATGTAGCGGCAATATTTTTCGCGCTCGGTGTTGCCTATTTCTGGCCGAACATGATCGGGTTCATTGCGGACAAAATTCCAAAAAGTGGTGCTTTGGGGATGTCAATACTGGGTGCCGTGGGAATGTTTTCCCAGACCATTTTTCAACCCCTAACCGGGCGATGGATCGATTCTGACAAAGCTGAGGCTGCGGCAGCCGGACTTACAGGTGATGAATTGGAACTTGTAGCCGGGCAAGATACCATGCAGACCATTACCATTTTTCCAATTATATTGATCGTACTATTTACCATACTATATTTTTGGGTGAAGAACCGTAAGCAAGACGATACTCCTGTGGCAACCGCACACTAACTAAAAATGAAAGAAACTTAAAATGACCCCCTGCCTGTTTTTAAGGAGGGGGTCATTTTTTTATTGAGAATCCAGCATTTACTTTTGTGTATGTGGGAATCAAATAAAACAATTTAGTTATGAAGATAGGAATGAACATGCTCCTCTGGACCAACCATGTGACGGAAGCACATTTCCCCCTTGTGGATACTCTGAAGAAAACCGGCTTTGATGGTGTGGAACTATTTTTAGGGGAAGGCGATGAAGCTCATTATGCCAAACTGGGCCGATATTTTTCAGATGCGGAAATGGGCGTAACCGCTGTGGCCGCCTTGGCACCTGATGAGAATATTGCGAGTCCTAATAAAAATTATAGGGCCGCCGGCTTGGATAAACTCAAATGGTCGATCGATATGAGTGCTGCGGCCCATGTCGAGGTCATTTGCGGACCGTTTCATTCAACATTCGCTTATTTTACCCGTCAACCTCCGACCCTTGAAGAAAAACAATGGAGCATCGAAATGTTGCGAAAAGCGGCCGAATATGCAGAACGATCGAATATCATGCTAGCCCCCGAGGCCGTAAATCGTTTCGAATGCTACTTGTACAATACCATGGCCGATCTGAAAACCATGGTAGAGGCGGTGGATCATCCGAATTTGGGCGCGATGTACGATACGCACCATAGTAACATCGAGGAAAAAAGTCAGTCCAGCGCTTTAAAGACCATTGCACCCGTTTTAAAACATATACATATCAGTGAAAACGACCGTGGTACGCCGGGAAGCGGACAAGTCGATTGGAACGATGTTTTTCCGGCCATAAAGGAAATAGGCTACGATGGATGGCTGACCATAGAAGCTTTTAGCACGATCATTCCCGAATTTGCCAATGCGATCAACGTATGGCGAGATTATTCGCCTTCCGAAGAGATATATACCAAAGGTTTGAAGCTCATAAAAGAAGGTATGGGTATCTGAAGTCGGAAGTTTGAAGTTTGAAATTGGAAGTTGGAAGTTGGAAGTTGGAAGTTGGAAGTTGGATAAGGAAAGATGTTCAACGCAGTGTGTAAACATTTAAAAATAAAATTTGTGAAAAAAACAATCCTTTTATTGGTTTTCGGTCTTCTAATCGGTTCCTGTGTAGAAAAAAAGAAAGAAACCGTAGTTGAGAAAGTCGAAGAGACCCCAAAGCAATGGTTGAGTTTCGAGGGAGACGATGAAAATGCAAAACATATCGTTTTGATTTCAGGCGATGAAGAATACCGTTCCGAAGAGGCACTTCCTCAATTGGCAAAAATACTTTCTGAACATCACGGATATAATTGTACGGTCTTGTTTGCGCAAGACCCCTCAAAACCTGGAATCGTAAATGCCAACTACGTCAATAATATTCCCGGCCTCGAAGCCTTGGATTCGGCTGATATGATGGTCATATTTACACGGTTCCGTGCATTGCCCGATGACCAGATGCAACATATCGACGACTACCTAAGGGCGGGGAAACCCGTGGTCGGTATCAGAACGGCGACCCACGCTTTCAATTTTTCAAAAGATTCAACCTCGAATTTCAAACATTACGGTAATTATTACAAAGGCGATAAAACCGAATGGGAAGATGGCTTCGGGCGGTCGGTACTTGGCGAAAACTGGGTGAATCATCACGGGCACCACAAACATCAAAGTACCCGGGGAACCATTGCAGAAGATGCCAAATCACATTCCATAGCAAACGGTATTGAGGATGGCGAAATTTGGGGACCCACCGACGTTTACGGCATTCGGCTACCGTTACCGGAAGACGGTCAACCGATAATTCTAGGACAGGTCGTCAATAGAAAAGGTGACTATGACGAAAACGACCTCTTTTTCGGCATGAAGCCCACCGATGATGAACTGGCTACCGAAAACAATGCGGGAGAAAAAGTGAATGACGTTCTGATGCCCATTGCGTGGACCAAAAGCTATCAATTGCCCGGTGGTAAAAGGGGAAAGGCATTTACCTCGACCATAGGTGCGGCCTCGGATTTATTGAACGAAGGGGTGCGACGGCTATTGATAAATGGTATTTTTTGGACAATGGATGAAACCGTTCCCGAAAATGCGAATGTCGATTTGGTCGGAAAGTACAATCCCTCTGCATACGGATTTAAAGATGATGAATACTGGATAAACAAGAAGCTTTCGGTCGAAAGCCTCGCGCAGTGATTCGCTTGGTCTTGGTGCCTGAAGGGTTCAATCAAAACTTTTTAAAATGAACGAGAAACGAAAATTTACCGGAATCCCTTACATGGTTACATTCGCCATGCTATTGCTTTTAAATGTTATCCCATTAACTGCCCAAGATAATGGGGAAGGTAAAGTACTTATGGCAATTTTTGCCCATCCCGACGACGAAATGACCGTATCACCCATTCTTTCAAAATATGTCGATGAGGGTATCAAGGTGTATCTCGTTATTTGCACTGATGGCCGATTGGGCACCAATGATTTTACCGATCATGAGGCCGGGGATGGTTTGGCCGCCCTGCGTAAAGAAGAGATGCAGTGTGCCGCCGAAAAACTTGGTGTAGAACTGATACATTTAGATTATCATGACCAGCTTAGGGCCGCCGAGGGTTACGATGGCCATGTACCGCACGCCAGGGAGTTGATTTTAGAATTAGAAGGTATCGTTGCCGACAAGAAACCCGACGTTCTGATTACTTGGGGACCCGACGGAGGGAGCACCCATATGGACCACCGTTTGGTAGGCGCATCGGTTACACAGGTATTTCTCAGTAAAATTTGGGAGAAACCAAAAAAGTTATTTTACGTCGGCACCCCTTCTTATCTCATTGATGAACCAGAACGAAAAAAATTGGCCGGAATCGATTCGACGTATCTCAACGTTGGTATCAAATACGCTGAAAAAGATGCCGCAAGAGCCTTAGAATCGTTGAAATGCCATAAGAGCCAAGTTTCGCCTGAAATGCTCAAATGGAGGGAAACATCGGGTAAAAAATCGAAGTCAACAATCTATTTAAGAGAATTTGTTGCACCTGTACAGAAAAAGCAATCTTCTCTATTTGAATAAACACAATTGGTCACAATTTCAACCTTTCAAAACCTTTTGGTTTCTAATGGGTTACTGTACGTGGGTTCTGATCACTTCAAAGACTTCGGTCGGTGCTATGTTTTTCTCAAGACTACAAGTTTGATTATTGGTAATCAAAATGGGATGGTCATCAACATCATCGGGAATCCGGCCATGTGAACCCTTTACCAGTTTTGCATTCAGGGGAATGATATCCATTACCGTTCTAAAACCCAACTTCTTCTTGATCAGTTTGCCGATTACCTTGGGCATCACGAATTTGTCCTTTGGATCGGTCAGCATTTCGACGGGATCATACCCCGGTTTTTTATGAATATCCACCATTCTGGCATAGTCGGGCGCTTTTTTATCATCCATCCAAAAATAATAGGTAAACCATGATCGGGAGTCCGCCAAAACGACCAGATCACCACAACGTTCATGATCCAGATTGATCGCTTTTCGCGCTTCACCGAAATATACCTTTTCAACGCCCTCAACTTTTTCAAGTAGTTTTTTGACTTCCGACGCTATCGATTTGTCATTTAAATAGATATGTGCGATTTGATGGTCAGCCACGGCAAACGCCTTGCTCGCACCGGCATCTAAAAGTTCCAATCCTCGCTCGATCCGAACGTTGAGCAGTCCTTCTTCCCTTAAGACCCGATTCAGATGAATGGGATTGTCAACATTCGTAATACCATATTCGGAAAGCAGAATGATATTGGCATTTTTTTCTTGATAGTATTCGACCAACTGCCGTACAACACGATCTATTTCATTCAAGTCTTTCGAAATGACCTTAAAATCGAGTCCGTGCCTTTGAAGGTTATAATCCAGATGGGGAAGATACACCAGTGTCAGCGTCGGATCATATAAACGATCGGTTTCCAGAGTGGCATCCGCTATCCATTGGCTCGATTTGATCGAGGTTTTCGGCCCCCAAAAATGGAACAAGGGGAAAGTACCCAATTTATCCTGAAGCTTGTCACGTAGATCTGCCGGATGCGAATAACAATCGGGAATCTTTCTGCCATCGGCCAAGTAATTCGGGCGGGGCGTAACATTGTAATCGGTATTGGCGTACATATTGTACCACCAGAACATATTTGCACAGGTGAATCCCGGATTTTGGCTTTTGAGCCTGTCCCAAATTTTTTCGCTTTTCACGAGTTTGTTGGATTGTCGCCAGAATTTCACCTCGCACTCATCTTCAAAATACCAACCGTTACCCACAATACCGTGTTCCGATGGATACTTTCCGGTGAGGTAGGTAGACTGGGCCGTACAGGTTACGGCAGGAAGTACAGGGGTAATCGTCGTCGATTTGCCCTTCTCAAAAAATGATTTTATAAATGGGGTGTGCTCGCCAATAAGTCTTTTGGTCAGGCCCACTACATTTATTACAACGGTTTTTTGCATAGGTCAGAGCCTTTCTTTGAACCACTCGATTTCACGTACAATGGATCCGGACAGGTTTTTCTTCAATTCTTGCGGAAGAACATCCCAAGTATACGTTTCT
Source organism: Flavobacteriaceae bacterium NBU2977 (assembly GCA_019931105.1). Lineage (GTDB taxonomy): Bacteria > Bacteroidota > Bacteroidia > Flavobacteriales > Flavobacteriaceae > Meishania > Meishania litoralis. The sequence continues at coordinate 859,404 of JAIOUW010000002.1, forward strand.
ATTTCAAGATGTTCCGAAACTTGATTTTCTTTGAGATAATCGACCACTTTGAGAATATGGTCCTGGGTGGAATATAACTTACCAAAATGCTCCAAAAAAATAGGAACATGAAAATGGGCACGAAGTTCTGAAAATGCCTTTCGTTCTTTCAAAACGATTGGCAGGTCATTATAAGTCTTGACCTTTCCATTGATTTTTTCGGTTACCTGATGTAAATACGTGGGTTCGTCAAAACGAGAAAGTGACTCCCATACGGCTTCTTCGTCGGTTTCGTCATTTATAATTTTTAATGCGGCGCTCACTTGGATCTTGCCGATTTTTATACCCGCATTACGCAATTTCAGGAAAGTATCCAAAGGTTCTTCGAAGGCCAGCGAAAAATGGCAGATATCGTAGCATACGGTGATGTAGCGCTTGATGATCTTTTCAGCTTCCGGTTCATTTAAATCAAGTCTTTCCTTTAAAATTTCCGTGCCGATAGGTATTAAATAGTCGGCGTAAAAATGCAAGACCTCATCACTGTTCTCCAACAATCCATCAGGTTCTGGTTCAATGTCGAGATGCAAATATTTGCCCGTTTTGCCTTCTATGTCGTAAAGCCGTAATGCGATTTCCGTAAAGTTCTTTGCGCCTGTCTCAAAGGCCCTTTGGGTGGTTTCCTTTGTATCGTGCCAGTATTTGTAAGTTATTGGGGAAGTTGATATTCCGCCCGATAATCCCTCTGGGATCAATTCGGACAATTGGTCAAAAAGTCGTTTGGTATAGGTTACCCGATCTTTCGTGGTCCAATCAGGGGCATGTACATTTTCTTTGACCCTTTCATCATGAAAATTCCCATAAGGAAAGCCGTTCATGGTAAACACGTACACCCCATTTTCATGCAACCATTGTTTGAACGCTTTGAGGTTGTTTCCCTCGGCAAGTTCTTCGCTTGCCTTGTTGGACAATCGAAGGCCCAGACCAAAATCCGATCCGTTGGAAACTTTCGCCTTTATGCCGGGCACATAGGTTTTAAGACTTTCAAACGTACTTTTCCAATTCGCCCCGGGATGAATGTTGGTACAATAGGTAAGATGAAAAGAATTGTTGATCAGCATTTACCTGAGTTTAGGTTAATTGGCAAAGTGTGTTCAAATGGTTGACGGCACTTTTCATAACTTCGAGGTCGATGGTATTTACGTTTTGCTGTTTGCCGATATCGGTGATCAAGGTAATACAAAGTTCTCCGCCCAGATGTTCTTGAAACTCTTTGAGCCCTAATAGTAGTTCGTCCATTTCCTGATTTGAATCAACAGGAATATGCAGGTCGAAACCTATCCGCTCCATCAAATCAAGGATTCGCTTCAATATTTTTTCAGAAATCATACCTATCAGATAGGCATACGTAACATCCAGTGCAATGCCCTTTGCCACGGCTTCTCCATGCCGCAGTCCGTAATTGGACATCTGCTCCAATTTATGGGCGGCCCAATGGCCAAAATCCAAAGGCCTTGACGAACCGCTTTCGAAAGGATCACCACCTTGGGCGATATGATGCATATGGATTTCGGCACATCTATATATCAGATTTTGCATAGGTTCCATTTCGCGTACATGGAGACCGTTTGCATTGTTCTCTATATCTTCAAAGAAAGTTTTGTCCTTGATCAAGGATACTTTTATGGCCTCGGCCACACCGGCAATCCAGTCGCGTTGTTCCAAAGTGGACAAAAAATCAATATCGTTGATAATCGCATAAGGCGGGGCAAAAGTGCCCAAAAAGTTCTTTTTTTCGAATAGATTGATGCTGTTCTTTACACCGACGGCGGAATCGTTCTGTGAAAGTACCGTAGTAGGAATGCGGATCAATTTCACACCCCTATGGGCTATTGCGGCCGCATAGCCCACCATGTCGATCAACGCGCCACCACCAATGGCAATTACAAAAGAGTGCCTGTCGATATGCCGGTCATTGATGGCCTTTAGAACACGCTCTACTTCTTGATGTTCATTTTTGCAGTGCTCCCCTCCTTTGATCACTATACTTTCTGTATGTTCCAAATGTTGTCGATACGAACGACAATAAGCTACGATAGCGTTCAACAAGTCTCGGTGATTTTCGCTTACCCCGTCATCAATGATGAAAAGCAATTTTATGCTTTCATTCGTTTTGTACGCATTTAAAATATCCTTAAACAGTGGATTCCCAACATTGAACAAATCTTTCGTAAAATGAAGTTTGTATTCGTAAGGAACCGAAAATGATTGTGCTATGGGTCTCAAGGGCGTCAATTTGGTTTAGGTAACGGCAAAAAGTTTTGACAAAAGTATGGACAACGGCAATAATAACAATACCAAAAGACCATACCACCAAACGGAAAAGCCGGCAACCAGGGTCGCGTCAAGTACAATCAATGAAAGTACCCCTGCTATGACCGCTTTTTTTATATTTTCAGGAGTGTTCGATCGAAAGGCGGCGACCAAAGGTCTATATACCGAAAAAGCAAAAAGTGCCAGAAAGGGGACAGCTTGCAAGATATTATCCGTTTTCATCATTACTATAGCTAAAACGGCCAAAATGACGATTAGGTATAAAACGCCCGCCCAAAGAATGTGCTTCGAATTGTTCCCATGAACTTCGCCCCTACTTATCAAGGTAATCGCAAAGATATATATCAATGGAATGATGCCGTACCACCATGCATTTATTTCCCCAAGTAGCGACATGCCCAACAACAGATTGAGTCCTCGGCAAAGTCCCATGTTCATGGGGCCTAAAAAGCCATGTTTTTTTGAGTAGGCGTCATAAAGTATGATCGAAAAAGCCAATGTTAAAGCTATAATGCCGCTCAATCGATTCGTAAGAAAGGCAAATAATACGCCGATCAACAACAGTACCATACCAAAGAAAGCTGCCGCTTTTAATGGAATCAAGCCACTTGGAATCGGACGCTCCGGGCGCTCGACCTTATCAAGTTTGTAGTCAAAAACATCGTTCAGTACAACGCCACCGGCATAGAGGAAAACCGAAGCCAGTACAAGATAAACGATGTTCGGTCCGAGGGAATTTATGGAAAACATGCCCGATAAAGCTGCCCCGGCGAATATATCGGCAGCGGCAGTTGGCAAATTCGCGGGACGCATCAATCGCAAATAGCCCTTGAACACAGAACCCATTTAAACGATTTTATCGGAATCTATTTTGGGCTCTTGACCCCTTAGTACGCTATTGTCATTGTACAGCTCCCTTTGATCGATCCCTTTGGCGTCCAGCCAATCCGATTCTTTCATCTTGCCGTTTTTACCAAAAATATCGAGGGCATTTTGATAGCATGTCTTGACAACATCTTCCTTCGCAATACCTCTTCTTAGCATTAAACCTGCCGTTTTCGGAACGGCCAATGGGTCACTGACCCCCCAATCCGCCGAACTGTCCACAATAATATCGGTGCTACCAAATTTTCTCACTACCTCTACCATTCTTTCGTTGCCCATTTTGGTTTTCGGGTAAATGGTAAACGCCGCAATGAAGCCCCTGTTCAAGACTTCTTTTACGGTTTCTTCGTTGTTATGGTCGATAACGACCATTGAAGGATCAAGACCATGTTCAAGACAGACCTCCATACTTTTGATGGTTCCCGCTTTTTTATCCCTGTGGGGCGTATGCACCTGAACGACCATGCCCAGCTCTTTGGCCAGTTCCAATTGCATTCTAAAGTACTTGTCCTCAGCAGGGGTCTGGTCGTCGTAACCGATCTCACCGATGGCCACCACATTTTGTTTATGCACATAGAGGGGCAATAATTCGATTACCTGCTCTGCCAAGGCCTCATTGTTCGCTTCTTTGGAATTCAAACCGATCGTACAATAGTGTTGAATGCCAAACTGACTTGCCCGAAAAGGTTCCCAGCCTACCAAACTGCTGTAATAATCTTGAAAAGAACCCACTTGTGTTCGTGGCTGGCCCAACCAGAACGAAGGTTCTATCAGTGCCACTACCCCTGCATTTGCCATTGCCTCATAGTCATCAGTGGTTCGCGACGTCATATGCACATGCGGGTCGATAAACATCATTTTTTCTTCCATGTTATTCTTTTAGATTTTCCCAGGTTAATGTTTTGTTTTCGATTTGACCAACGAGATCTTCATGGTTTTCAAGTTCCTTTTTTGCTTCCGGGTAATCCGATCCATAACAGCAAAGAGCCCCGGCTTTGTTTTCCATGGGGTCATCGCTTGCCAATAACCGCTTCATGTCTCCTAAAAGCGTATCGTTCAAAAACTTGGAAACCGGTCGCCAAAAATAGGGGTCGATGGCACGCCCTGCCGCCCATCGTTCGTGGGCATAATCGGATATAATCCTGACCAGATCGGTATTGGCCATTTTGTCAATGTCCATTATCGCGCTAAGATCTCCCTGCATAAATGCCGTCTTCAGGTACATCTGGTTCCATTGTTGGTCATTGAAAAACAAAGATGGATACGGATTATTGTAGGCAATGGCATTGAAAACTGTAGCGATGTTCGTTCTCAGGGCATCAACGGCAGTCGTTTTGTATCGCACGGGATCGGGCAGTAAAATCAAAAACTTTAAAAAAGTTTCCAGCTCGCCCGTATCGGCCACCTGAATGATATTGGCCACTTTGGGCGCAAAAAAATCGGTATCGGCCTCCAAAACCTTTACCAAAAGATATATTCTGGCCACCTGTCGAATGTTCGCCCTTTGAGTTTTTAGGTACTGGCCGACATCGGAATCTGTAGCGAATTCCAAATTTTCTTCAGAACCGAACTTGGTTCCGATCAAGCTATAGGTCAAATAAAGGTCTTTTGCCGATCGCTCGTCTACGATGTTTTTTATTTTTCCCCCCAACCAGTTTTTCAATGCCGTTGAAACATGGTCTTCGACAATTTGGGATAGGTACGCACCTACATTTTCTACCTGCATTATATCGTTGGTTTGGTTTGGAAGGACTCGAAAATTTTAGAAAAGACCTTGAATTAGTAACACCATCAAAAATAAAGTTTATTCCGCTATAAAAGAAATACGACACTTTGTTTTTGAACAATATCTCACCATGAATTCTCCCCAAACAACGTAAAAATACTGGACACTTTGTGTAAAAAAATTTTACATCTTAAGAATTGTCACTAAAAATAGTCAAACATAAAATATTGATTATCAAATGGTTTTGTTTTTGGCATAAATATAGGTGTGGAAAAATCGGAATACTATAACGGGCAATTCGATATTTACAAATTCTGTTCGGTCTTCAAATCATCATCAAAAAACGAGAACCATGTTCAAAAACTATCTAAAAATCGCCTGGAGGAACCTGACCAAGAACAAGTTGCAAACCGGAATCAACCTTCTGGGGCTTACGGTCGGTACGGCAAGTTGCCTCTGCATTTTGGTCTATGTACTCGCACAAACGGGTTATGACACCCAATTCAGCGACGCCGACAGCATTTATAGAATCCGGACCAAGATAAAACATATAGGAGGTAGTTCTCCCGATACGAATTCAGCAGCGGCAGGACCTCCAATCGCTTTTGCGATGAAAGAGGACTTTCCCGAAATTGAAGAGGCCTGCCGTATAGTTTATATGGAACAATTTGAATCGCCGATTCGAATAGCAGAATCTACTGAAAGCTACTATGCAGAAAGGGGTTATGTGGCCGATTCAACTTTCTTTAAAGTCTTTGACTATCCCCTATTGGAAGGGACGGCCCAAAATGCTTTAGACGCCCCGAATGCCATCGTGCTTTCCGCTACCTTGGCAAAGAAACTTTTCGGAAACCAAAATGCGTTAAATAGAAATATCGTATTAGGGGCAGGTGACCAAGCTGCCAATAAAACGGTCACTGCGGTCTTTAAAGATGACTTTGGTAAGACCCATCTAAATCCGAACTACATCATAAGTATGAATACCCCCGGGGTGGGTCAATTTGTAAGGAGTGTCCAAAACTATGCAACACAAAATTTTGTCCACAGTTATGTAAAATTGGCTCCAGCCTCCAGTGCCACAAATTTGGAAAGCAAGCTTCCCGAATTTTTACAGAGGCGGGGCGCCAAAGATCTGGCCGCCGCAGGTTTTGAAAAGACATTGTTATTACAGCCCATAACGGACATACATCTATACTCCAAAGGAATAAATAATCAACTTGATATCGTTTCGGAAATTGGGTTCTTGTACACCCTTCTCATCTTGGCAGCTATAATACTAGTCGTGGCCTGTATCAATTTTATCAACCTACGTACGGCTTTTGCGAACAAGAGAGCAAAAGAAATAGGGGTCAGAAAAGTGGTGGGCGCCAATAAAAGCTCCCTTACCTATCAATTTTTGGGAGAATCTTTACTGCTGACCTTTTTTGCGACCCTGATCAGCATACCCCTGACTATTTTATTGTTTCCCTTTATCAATGAGTTGGGACATGGTGATTTGAATCTTTACGATGTCTTAAATTTCAAAATCGCAGTATTGTTATTTGGTTTGGCATTGATTACGGGACTTTTGGCCGGTATTTATCCAGCTTTGATACTGGCTGCGATCAAACCTATACAGGCGTTAAAAGGTGGAATTACAGAAATGGCTTCTGGGGGTGTCGGATTGAGAAAGGCCCTGGTCGTTTTTCAATTTGTAGCATCTACAGCGCTGATCGTGGCCGTAGTCATTATAGTTCAGCAAGTGCGTTATGGGCAAAATAAGGATTTGGGTTACGAACAAGAAAATCTTTTGGCCGTACGTTTGGGCACTTCTGAAACATCTAGTCGTTTTGATGCAATTAAGGAGCAGTTTTCTACCGTTTCGGGGGTAAAAAATATTGCAGGGGCCAACAATTACCCCTCGCAACGCGTCTTTGGCGATTTCGGAGGGCATTTGCCCGGGACCGACCCCACCAAAAGAACATTGATACACTATAGCGGAATGAGCCCCGGGTATATAAACACCGTGGGCATGAGATTGATCGCAGGTAGGGATTTTAGGTCCAACGACAGCACGCAGACCATCGTGAACAAAGCCGTTTTGGAATCGCTGGGCATTCCATTTGAACAGGCACTTTCATCAAAAATTGCAAGCACTTATGAAGGCGAAACAGAACTTTACGATATAATTGGGGTGGTAGAGAACTATCATTTTGCGCCATTGACAGAAAGCATAGCGCCCATTGCCCTTTTCAACGACAATACCCCGGGATGGATTGTTATTCGTACCGAAACCACCGACTTTAAGACATTATTGGCTGGTTTGGAAGATAAATGGATGGGAATTACCAAAGAAACCCCATTCGAATATACTTTTGTCGACCAACAGGTAGCAAAGTTATTTGAGGAGGAACAACGACTCGGCAAGATATCAGTTGTATTTACCATCTTGGCCATTTTGATAAGCTGTCTCGGCCTTTTCGGTCTTGTGTCCTATGTGGCCGAACAGAAGAAAAAAGAAATCGGTATTCGAAAAGTATTGGGAGCCAGCATCAACTCGGTATTAGGGCTATTGACCAAAGATTTCATCAAACTTGTAGGTATTGCATTTTTAATAGCTTCCCCTATGGCCTATTATTTTATGCAAAAATGGTTGGAAGGATTTACATACAGAATCGAAATTCAATGGTGGGTATTTGCGTTGGCCGGAGGGTTTGCCCTGTTAATAACCCTCATAACAGTAGGTTTTCAATCGATTAAATCGGCCATGGCCAACCCGGTAAAAAGTCTGCGGACGGAGTAAAGAAGATAAATTTTAGAAGTAAGATTTGAGAAGTCATATATGAGACCATAGACAAAAAATATAACCCTCAAAGAACTATAAACAAAAACATGCTTAAAAACTACCTGAAAATAGCATCCCGAAGCATTACCAAGAACAAATTGTTTTCCTTGATCAAGGTAAGTAGCCTTGCCATTGGGTTGAGTGCTTCTTTCGTAATCGGCCTAATGGTGTATTACGATTTGAGTTTCGACAAGTTTCATCCCGATGTGGAGCGTATTTATCGTATCACTTCTGAATTTACCTCTCCCGAAGGAAACGGGTACAATCCCGGCGTATCTTATCCACTGGCGGAGACCTTAAAAGAAAAGGGGGCAGGTCTTGAGGCCGTCGCTCCCGTACTCACGACCTACCCCGTTACAGTCAGAAATAACGAAGACAATAAAATCTTTAAAAGGCCGGAATATGTGGTGTATACCGACGCTGCTTATTTTAACGTCTTTGAATATGATTGGATTGTCGGTTCTCCTGACAATATATTGGAAAACCCCAATGAAGTTGTGTTGTCCGAAAATAGGGCCAACATCTATTTTCCAGACAGGCGGCCCGATGAGATTATAGGAAGCACCTTGGTGTATCAAGATACCATTCCAGTAAAGGTTATCGGCATTGTGGCCAATTTTGAAAAACGTACCGATTTGGTCTTTGAAGAATTCATATCGTTGAAAACCGCCCAACAGGCTGATATGTCGAACAATGTTGAGTATGCGGGATGGAACAATACCAATTCTTCATCCCAATTATTTGTAAAGCTCGAACAAAATGTAACTAAGGAAACTGTACAATCTACCCTCGATGCGCTTGCCAAGGAGCATAACGAAGAAGAAGAAGTGGCCCGTGGCCGTATCAGAAACTTTTACATGCAACCCCTAACCGAACTGCACTTGGACCCCAACTACTATACTTTTGATTTTAGCAGGGTCAAGGCAAGCAAGTCGGTATTGATCAGTCTAGGTTTTATCGCCCTTTTTTTGTTGTTATTGGGCTGCATTAATTTTATCAACCTCAATACCGCACAGGCTACTCAGCGCGCCAAGGAAATAGGGGTGCGTAAAACGTTGGGAAGTTCTAAAAAGCAACTTGTCTTTCAATTTTTGGCGGAGACCTTATTGTTGACAATTTTTGCATCGGCACTTTCGATCGTATTTTCATACTGGTTACTTCAAGCGTTTTCCGATTTCATTCCAGAAGGTCTTGATTTTGGGCTTTTCAGTGAACCGTGGGTAATCGTGGGCATATTGGTTCTTTTGGCTTTGGTAACCTTGCTATCAGGATTTTATCCCGCTCTTGTGCTTTCAAGCTACCGGCCGGTAGCTGTACTTAAGAGCCAAATCTCCCAAAAAAGTGAAAAAACGACCCTACGCAAATACCTGACCGTTTTTCAATTTAGTGTTGCCCAAGTATTCGTCATAGCAACATTCTTGGTCGGAAAACAAATCGACTATTTAATGACTAAGGATATGGGCTTTCGAACTGAGGCCATTGCTTCAGTCAGAACACCTTGGCATGTGCCCGGACCTGAAAAGCGCACATTGCTGGCCGAAAGGATCGAGGCGTTGCCCATGGTGCAGAGACTAAGTTTAAGTGGGAATCCTCCAGCGTCGAACAGTACCAGTTCCACTTATGTAACCTATATGGACGGGGAAAGGGAGATTGTTTCCATTCTCCAGCTGCTGCGAGGGGATATGGAATATCTCAATCTTTATGATATTCCCCTTTTGGCCGGACGTGATAGACTGAACGATACCATTCGTGAATATGTGATCAATGATACCTTTAGAAAACAGTTAGGCTTTAAGACACCCGAAGAAGCTATTGACAAAAGAATAGGTCGGAACGATGCCAAATACCCCATAGTCGGGGTCGTGGCCGATTTTAATCAACGATCCTTAAAAACGGCTGTGAAGCCCATGGCCATCGTTGGGGATTGGGACCCCGACCGTAGCCAGTTCAATACAGTTCATTTCTCGTTTCAGACCGATGATGTTAGCGGTTGGTCCGAAGCCATCGCGCAAATAGAGTCCATTTGGAACGATGTGTATCCCGATGTAGAGTTTGAATTGACCTTCATGGACGACACCATTAAAAGATTTTATGAAAGTGAACGCAGGACCTCTACCCTATTAAAATGGGCCATGGGGTTATCGATCGCCATCAGTTGTTTAGGGCTTTTTGGCTTGGTCGTCTACACCACCGAACGGCGTACAAAGGAAATCGGTATACGAAAAGTACTAGGGGCCTCCCTATTGCAATTGAACATCTTGCTCTGCACAGAGTTTTTGGTCCTCGTCGGTATCGCCTTTGTGATTGCGGCCCCTGTCGCTTGGTACGGACTACATCAATGGTTAGAAGATTTTGCCTATAAAACCGAATTAAGTGCATGGATATTTATATTGAGCGGAATTATCATGGCTTTTATTTCACTGATAATCATGAGTATAAGAACTATTGCCAAGGCCAATACAAACCCGGTAAAAAGTTTACGAACCGAATGAAAAGCCCCCTCTAACTCCCCCGAAGGGGAGAAAACTGAAATACTAAATTAATGCCGAATCCATTCCCCCTCCTTCGGAGGGGGCTAGAGGGAGGCCGATAAACAAAAGCCATGTATAAACTATTCCTAAAAATCGCGACACGCTATCTACTTAAAAATAAACTATACTCGTTTATCAACATTTTTGGGCTGGCCATCGGCATCGCCTCTTTCTTTCTGATCATGCTCTATGTGCATTACGAAAGAAGCTATGACAAATTCGAGGGTTCTGAAAACGTATATCGCGTGTATATGGATTATCTCGAAGGTGGCGAATGGGTTCCAGGCGATGCAAATGCGTATATTGTAAGTGGGCCAACACTAAAGGATGAGTTTCCCGAGGTACAGGATTATGTAAGGCTGCGTCATACGAACGACGCCGTTCTCATACATGATGATAGGGTTTTTGAAGACAATAGGGGCTCGTTGGCAGACCCTTCCTTTTTCCAAATTTTTGACCGCACGTTGGCTAAGGGCGATGTAAACAATGCTCTGAATGAGCCCTACTCCCTTGTTTTGACCGAATCGTTGGCCGAAAAGATTTTCGGCAATGAAGATGCCCTGGGCAAGACGTTAAAAGTATTTAGCAGTGATAGCCCTCTTTTTACCGTGACCGGAGTTCTTGCCGATAGCCCGAGAAATACCCATATCAAGAATGACGTTTTGATTTCCTTTAAAACTTTTCATACCTGGGAGGCTTTCGAACGCGACTGGCAATATACATGGAACCAAAACATGTATTTTACCTATTTGAAGCTGGATCCCTTGGCCAATGCCAATGCGTTTAAAAAGAAGGTAATGAATTTTAAGGTAGAAGACCTGCCTTATGAAAGGCATAACATCGAACCCTTGGAAGATATTCACCTGTACTCAGATAAGCCTTATGAGGCCGAGGCAAACGGCAGTGCAAATCGGGTCACGTTTCTATTGGCCATTGCATTGATAATTCTCATACTCTCTTGGCTAAATTATGTAAACCTTTCCACGGCCAAATCGCTCGAAAGGGCCAAGGAAACAGGAATACGAAAAGTGGCAGGGGCACAGAAACCTCAAATCATGCTACAATCATTTTTAGAGTCGTTATTACTGAATCTATTGGCCATAATAATCGCGGTTTCGATCGTCTTACTTGTCTTGCCTATATTTAACAACTATGCCGGCATGGTACTAAAGGTCGATCTTTCGAACGTCATAGATTTTATACCAATATTAGGTTTTGTATTGTTCGGGGCTTTGGTATCAGGCCTGTATCCGGCCATGGTCTTGAGCAAGTACACTCCTGCAAAGTCGCTTAAGGGAAAGATACAAACCACCGGAAGTGGCCCGATTATTAGAAAGGTCTTGATAATGGGGCAATTTTTCGCAACGATCGTTTTATTGATCGGTACTATAGTCGTTACAAAACAAATTCGTTTCATTCAGAATCAGCCCATCGGTGTAGACTTACATCAAGTCGTCGCCCTTAACGGACAGATATTGAGTGCGATGCCTGATTCCTTATTTGTCAAAAATTTGGAAACCTTTAAACATGAACTTGAAAATTTTCCTTTTGTCGAAGCTACCGCAGGGGCTGAAACCTATCCGGGTGGAGGATATGATGAACTCAATTCAAATGCCGGCATTACCTTTCCAAATGGGATTCGAGATGACATAAGAATCACCTATAACTATGGGGTACACCCCGATTATTTTAAGTTGATGGACCTGGAATTCCTTGCCGGAGAACCTTTTAAGGAAAACTCGAGCGGTGAAAGCGACAAAGTCGTCTTGAACGAAAAGTTCGTAAGATTTATGGAGATTACAGATATGCAGGAAGCCGTAAGCAAAACCATGAAAATCTTTGGAGAAGAACGTATTATTTCCGGGGTTATCAAAGACTATCATCATTTCGGTCTAAAAACGGGTATTGAACCGATGCTGTTGCGATACGAATCCAACGGAGATAAACTTCTTGTAAAATTCAATCAAACGGCACTTTCATCAAATGGTATGACCAACGCCCTTGCACAGATTGAAAACAAATGGAAAGAACTGTTTCCAAAAAGCACCTTCAACTATACCTTCTTAGATCAAAAGTTCGAAGCGCAGTATAATGAGGATAAGACCTTCGGTTCTGCATTTCAAATATTTACGGTTTTAGCAATACTTATTGCTTCTATGGGGTTGTTCGGGCTTACCTCCTACACTTGCATACAAAGAAAAAAAGAAATTGGCGTTCGAAAGGTCAACGGTGCGAGCATTGCCCAAATATTGGCCTTATTGAACAAAGATTTCGTAAAATGGGTAGGCCTGGCCTTTATCATTGCCGTACCCGTTTCATGGTATGTCATGAACAAGTGGCTCGAAGGTTTTGCCTACAAAACGACCATGAACTGGTGGATATTCGCCATAGCTGGAATTACGGCATTGACAATCGCAATGCTCACGGTAAGCTGGCAAAGTTTTAAGGCCGCGATTGCCAACCCAGTCGATGCTTTACGTGATGAGTAGACCGATTTTTGTCTCTTCTGTAGTATCTTTATCAAGTATCTTGGTTTTAACCTGTTAGGGGTAGGTCTTTGCATCAAATGCATTGGTGGCCTCCCCCTTATTCACTATGCGCAAAGATCAAAAATGGGGTTTAAAAAGTTTATTCTATTATCTTTTCTCTGTATAAGTTCTGCGTTTTCACAATCGCTTGAAGGATATGATCTTTGGTTGGGACACGCCAAAATTCAACGACCATCTTTGATTGAAGCATATAACGATTTGGCCTCTTCGGTTTATTTTCAAGATGGAACGAGCACACTTAAGGTAGCCAAGCAAGAAATGGACACCGCACTTGAAAAAATGTTGGGGCGGATACCTGATTTCACGAACTCGATAAATTCCGATAACACTATAATCGTCTCAAAAGGCTCTTTTTTGCCGAAAGCGGTTGTCAAATCGCTTCAAAAAGACCTTCAAAAGATTGGAAACGAAGGATTTGTGATTAAATCCGTATCACACAACGAAAAAGATGTTCTTGTGGTCACTGCCAACGATGACATAGGTATTCTATATGGTATTTTTCGATTGTTGCACTTGATAAAGACCGGACAATCCTTAACAGGAATAAATTGGGTCGATGCCCCGAAAATCGATATCCGAATGCTTAACCATTGGGATAATCTCGACCGCGTTCGACCCGGCAATTTGCAACCATCCTATTTTCAGTGATTTATTTAATTTCGATTAATCGAAATCAAGTTGGCAGTCAAAAGGAAATCCCTTGCTAACCACTATCACCCTTTTCATAGGTTTGTCCGATAACAATCCCTACCCCTTTTTTATGCCCAATTTCAACAGGATGGTCTCCAACAGACACCACTTGGTAAACGCCGATTGAATCAAGTTGACCCCGATGAATACGGTAAACCATAACCAGTTGATATTTACGTACACGGCCAATACGACACTCAATAAAACGAATGTACCTACAATGACCCTAAAATATGTATTTAGCATTTCTCTTGTTTTTAAAAAAATGTTTATAATTGATTAAATCGATCTTTCAATAGGAACCACGACAGCCTTGATCGGGTTGTTGGTCTCCAGATTGGCATTGAATTCTTTTATCAGGCCGAAGAGTGTTTCAATGTTCGTTTCCTCGGTAAACGAAAAGAACAGGTTCGATTCGACTCCCCCCTTCTCGCTTGGGAACCAGCTGGCCGTGCGCACCATGGACGTAGGGTTCTTATATCCATCAATGTGGCTTTCACTGAAGCTCTCGATATTCGCTTTTTTGAACAGTTTCAGAATATCTTTTTCGAACTGTTCTACGACCGTGACGATTAATAATTTCATAGATAAATGTTTTTGTGTCATTTCCGCTTTTTCGGTATTACCTAACGTGGTAGGTTATTCTTTTTCCTCAATCGAACCCTTCGTTTGCCGAAGCTCCGGCTCTGGATACTTCTTCCGCTCGATCATATAATAGACCAAAGGCACCACCAACAAAGTCAATACCGTTGATACTATGGTTCCGCCCATCAATGAAATGGCCAATCCCTGAAAAATGGGATCGAACAGAATGACAAAGGCACCGATGACCACCGTACCCGCGGTCAATAGAATGGGCGTAGTACGAACGGCACCGGCCTCGATAGCCGCTTGTTTTAAGGGAACACCTTCTGCCAAACGCAGATTGATAAAATCGATGAGCAATACCGAATTCCGTACCATGATACCCGCAAGGGCGATCATTCCGATAAAGGAAGTGGCCGTGAAAAAAGCACCCATGATCCAATGGCCTAGAACGATTCCGATCAGTGACAAGGGTATCGCGACCATCATCACTACGGGAGCCTTGAAGTTCTGGAACCATCCGACGATCAAGATGTAGATCAAGATGATCGCCCCCATAAAAGCGATTCCCAAATCCCTAAACACCTCCAACGTAATTTGCCATTCCCCGTCCCATTTAACGGTATAATCGTCTTCGAAATCAGGTTGGCCCAAGTACATTTCATTGATCTCATACCCTTGTGGCAGATCGATCGCCTTCAATTTTTCTTCCATACCTAGAATCGCATAGGCCGGACTTTCAAGCTTTCCGGCCATATCGGCCAGGACATAGACCACCCGCTTTTGGTTTTTGCGGTAGATGCTCTTCGGGCTAATGGTTTCCTCAATGTTTACCAAATCGACAATGGGCACCATATTACCCAGCTTAGAAGCGATTTTCAATTGCGAAATATCATTGATGGTCGATTTTTCCTTCTCGTCCAAGGCCAAAACCAGACCGACCTGATCGGTGGCATTCTCATCGTATAGATTGGTTATCGCCCGGTTCGACAGCGCCATATTCATGGTATAGGCGATCTGTTGCGGCGCAACACCGTACAGCATGGCTTTCTCCCTATCGATATCGAACTGATATTCGGTCTGATCGGCTTCCACCATCCAGTCGATATCCACCACATCGTCGGTTTTTTTCAAGATATGCCGTATGCTATCGGCAATCCTCATCTGCTCACCATAATCGGGGCCATAGACTTCGGCCACAATGGTCGATAGCACCGGAGGCCCTGGCGGCACCTCCACTACCTTTACGTTCGCATTATATTCGGCGGCGATCTTTTGGATCTCGGGCCGAAGCAGTTTCGCAATGTCGTGGCTTTGTGCCGAGCGCTCCCCCTTGTCGACCAAATTCACTTGAATGTCGGCCATGTTGCTCCCGCCGCGCAGATCATAATGGCGTACCAAACCGTTAAAGGTTATTGGCGCGGAAGTACCGATATAGTTCTGGTAGTTCACAACTTCCGAACGCGTTGAAAGGTATTGTGCGATTTCCCGGGCTACGACCGCCGTGCGTTCGAGGGTGGTACCTTCCGGCATGTCTATGATTACTTGAAACTCGTTTTTGTTGTCAAAAGGCAACATCTTAACGGCGACCGATTTGGTGAAGAACAGTACCATCGAGCCTATGAGCATTAAAAAGGTCAATCCCAAGAAAATCCAACGCTTACCGCTGTTTTCTATCAACGGATGCTCGAATCTGTTATAGATCCTATAAATCAAGGTGTCCTCCAAAGGTTTTTCCTCCTTCTCTTCTTTGGAACTGGCAGATTTGTTCTTTTCCCTAAGAAAAATATAGCCCAAATACGGGGTAATGGTCAAGGCCACGAACAGCGATAAAATCATGGCGATAGATGCGCCAATGGGCATCGGGGCCATATAAGGGCCCATCAGTCCCGAAACGAAGGCCATCGGCAATACCGAGGCTATGACGGTAAACGTAGCCAAGATGGTCGGGTTACCGACCTCATTGATCGCATATAGGGCGGCCTGTTTGAACGGCAACCGTTTCATCTTAAAATGCCGGTGCATGTTCTCTGCGATGATAATCGAGTCGTCCACGACGATACCCGTAACAAAGACCAAGGCGAAAAGGGTGATCCTGTTCAGGGTATAATCCAGCATATAGTAGCTCAACAAGGTCAGGGCAAACGTAATCGGAACCGATAAAAACACGACCAGACCACCGCGCCAGCCCATCGCCAGCATGACCACCAGCGTTACGGCGATGATAGACCCAATAAGGTGCAACAATAGTTCAGATACCTTGTGCGATGCCGTTTCCCCATAGTTTCTGGTAATCTCGACGTGCACGTCATCAGGAATCAATGTGCTGCGCAAATGGTCCACCTTATCGATAACGATATCGGCAATCTTCATGGCATCGGCACCCTTTCGCTTTGCTACGGAAATGGTAACCGCAGGGTATTCAGACTTGTAATCGGTCGCCTTGTCACTGGCCTGCCCAAAACCTAGGGAAACATAACTCTGAGGAATTTCGGGGCCATCGATGATATTCGCGATCTGTTTCAGATAGATCGGCTGGTTCTGCTGCACGCCCACCACGAGGTTCTCGACATCGCCGACCGAGGCCAGAAACTTGCCCGTGCTAACCAGAAACTCGGTATCGTTCTTATCGAAACTACCGGAGTTCAACTGTGCACTGTTCGCCTTGATCATTTCAGAAACCGATAAGAAATCGAGTCCGCTGGCGGCCAATTTATCCTTATCGAGTACCACGCGCAATTGACGGTCTTGATTACCGATCTTATGGGTAATCGCCACATCGTTCACTTTCTTGATCTCGCTTTCAAGTTCCTGCGCCATTTGGCTTAGTTGGTACCCGTCGTAATTCTCGCTCCACAATGTTAGGCCCAACATGGGTACATCGTCAATGGCCCGTGTCTTCACCAACGGAAACGTTACGCCCTGGGGCATTTGGTCCATGTGCTTGTTGATCTCGTTGTAGAGCTTTACGAACGAACGTTCGATATCTTCGCCCACATAGAACTGCACGATGACCATGCCCTGCTCCTTCATCGAGGTTGAATACACATATTCGACCCCCTTGATGTTCGAGATCAGTTTTTCCAAGGGTTTGATCACGCGCGACTCCACTTCGGTAGGGCTCGCCCCGGGGTATCCCACAAAAATATCGGCCATCGGCACATCGATTTGCGGTTCTTCCTCCCTCGGGATCAAGAACGAGCTGTACACCCCGATGACCATGAAAACGATCATCAGAAGTACCGTTAACTTACTGCCTATGAACATTTTGGCAATCTTGCCAGCTAGACCTTCCTTCATTTTTAATTCATTATAAGTGGGGCGTTTCCACCTGCCGAAGGGCAGGCGGGCGGGCTTTCCGCTTTTACTCCGTTGCGCCTATCGAGGCACATACGGGGTAACCGCTGCAATCCCTAACGCGGATCCCGTTTATTGATTTGAGATTTTTGCTCCGTTGTACAACTTCCCTTCGGCCGAAACGATGTATTGTTCATCGGGCGATAATCCCGAAAGCACTTCCACCCGGTCCCCGAAAGTCCTTCCCAGGCGCAACCAGCGCAAAAGTGCCGTATTGCTCTGGCTTACCGTATAGACGCCTTTCAATTGCCCGTTGTTCACGATGGCATCCACGGGGATCATTACGGCGGAACTCTTGGTTTTTCGCGCGACTGGAAACTGTACCGTGACATACATGCCCGACAATATTTTCGCATCGGTCGCATCGAGGACAACCTTGACCAAATATTGGCCACCAGTGTTTTTCGAAGATGTACTGATCTCGGTTACCTTTCCGTTCACGGTTTGGCCAAGGGCCTTTAATTGCACCGTTACATCAGTATTCTTGCCGATTTCAAGAATCTCCGATTCGGGTACCATCGCCAATACCTGATAATTTTCTGGGGATTCCACTTCGAGCAAGGGCATCCCCGGATTGGCCATATCGCCGGCGTTTATGAACTTATTGGTCACTACGCCGCTGAACGGGGCGCGAATGTTCGCATAGCCCATTTGGGCGTTCACCTCATTCTTCATTTGATTGGCGGACTCCAACCTCGCCTTGGCCATATTGTAGTTCGCCGTAACATCGTCCAACTCCTTTTGCGACGCACTGTTTTCCTTAAAGAGCGTCGTGAATCTGTTATAGTCTTTCTCGGCATTGTCAAAGGCCGCCCGGGCTTCGGTTATTCCTGCGTTTACCTGCGCCAGTTTGGCCGATACATCGGCATTGTTGACACTCAGTAGTAGCTGCCCGCTACGCACCTTTTCTCCTACCTGAACATAGATCTTATCGACATAACCCATCATGCGTGTACTGATATCGGCACTTTTGACCGCTTCTACCTTGCCGCTGGCGGTCAAAAAAGAACTGCTATTATCTTCTGAAACGGTCTTGACCTGAACGGCTACCGCCGGGGAGTTATCGGCTACCCCTTTTTTGTCCTTACCGCCACAACTTGCCAATAATAGGGTCATGCCCAGGGTTACCGCTTGTATGTATCTTTTGTTTTTCATTGTTTTAGTTTATAGTACTTGTACAAATTCTTTAATAATCGTCCTTTATCTATTATCTATTTTTCATGTTCGCAATGTCACTCCTGGGTCAAAAACCGTACATAGGCCAAGGCATAGTTGTGTTGAAATATCGTTGCATAATATTCCAGTTGCTTTTCGGCATATTTTGTTTCGGCCATCAATATATCTGTTGTTTTTTCCAAACCTTGTTTAAAGCGATTGGTCCTGATCCGCAACGATTCCGCAGATTGTTCCAGGGCCAACTTCGTCAGCTTCAATTTATTCTGGGCGTCGCCCAACCCCCTTTTTGCCCTGTTCAGTTCCAATTGGCTTTCCGATTTATACTGTTCAAGTTGTAATTTCGATTTGTCGTATTCGGCTTTGCTCTTTTGTGATTTTCCGAAACGTTTGCTTCCCTCGAAGAGGTTCCATTTCAGTTCGGCTCCGAAAAGATATCCGTTGGCATCGCCTTGAAAGATTTCGTCGTCGTGCAGTTCATAGGTGCCGAAGGCGTTCAATCTTGGTAAAAAGGCCATTTGGTCCGCTTTGTGCATTTGCCGGTAGGCCTCGGTGGCCGATTGCATGGCCAAAATATCCTTTCTGTTTTCCGAGAAATCCGTTTCGGGAACGGTGTGGTAAACGACCGCCAACGAATCGGCCGGTTTTAAAGTGCCGATCTCGCCATCGTTCATCAATACCGACAAATAATTGCTGGCGTTCAAGATATTGCTCTTGGCATACTGTAATTGATTGTCGATTTCGGTTACATGCACCTCTACCTGCAGTACATCGGCCTTTTGAAGATACCCCTGTCTAAAACTGTTATCGGCGATCCTTTTGTTCTCAATTCCCGTTTCCTTGGCCTTTTCCAACACTTCCACCCTTTTGTAGGCGAGCTGCAACTGCATATAGGCCTTTTCGACCTCAAGGGCCAAATAATCCTGCGTACGTTCTGATTGCAGTTCGGCGGCGTTCCATTTGGCCTTGGCCGCCTTGCGTTGAAAAATTCCATCGAAATTCAAAAGGGGCTGTTGTACTTCCACACGTGTGGCATAGTCCTCGATTTGACGGGGATCGTTCAATAGTTCAGGGGCAAAATCGGCTGCCGTAAGAATCTCTTGGTTGAGTTTTGAGCCAAAGGCCATTAACGGGTTCGTAGTGGCTATCCCTGTATGGGAGACACTGATATTGGGCAACAGAACGGCATTCGTCTGATTGAAATCGCCCTTGGCCGCCAGCACATCTTCTTGGGCCATCTTAAGTGTATTATTGCCCGTCATTACTTTGGCAAGAACCTCTTCCTTGGTAATGGATCTGGTATCTTGCGCCATTCCCGAATAAAGGGCGAATAACAATAAACCTATTAGTTTATACTTCATCGTATCAATTTATTTGCGACAAAATTAGAGCGACAAAACGGCCTGCACAGTAACCAATGTTACCAAAACAAGAGTTGTGGCACGAATCGGAACACACAGTCCATCCATTCAGGCAAAAGGCAACGATTTCAATCTCTATTGGCGCAAAGAAATCCGCAAAAACAATAAAGGCACCCCCATCACAAGAGTGCCTTTTCAACAACCATCATTAAAAAATCAAGTCATATATTTTCTAGTTCTGAGGGCACAGTAGCGCCCAAGCAATGGACTTTCATTTGAAAATATATCTTTCAGATGGTATGAGAACCTTCTCTATCATTCTGGCGATTGGAAAAAGTTTACCAACTTCATTATTAATACATGACCAAAGTCACCTTTTGGATTATTTGCCGGAACTATCTTTGTGCCATGAAGATCTCAAATCTGGCCATATCGGCTTTTTTTGTTATGATTACTTTGGCCGGTAGCTTAAAAATTACAGGGACTATCGGCTATTATGCACTCTTTACCGAAGATTTCGTGGAGCGTTTTTGTGAAAACAAGGCGAGACCCGAACTAAATTGTGATGGTAAGTGCGCACTTTCGCAAATGCTCATGCAAAAAGCCGAAGACGAGCGT
Source organism: Flavobacteriaceae bacterium NBU2977 (assembly GCA_019931105.1). Classification (GTDB taxonomy): domain Bacteria; phylum Bacteroidota; class Bacteroidia; order Flavobacteriales; family Flavobacteriaceae; genus Meishania; species Meishania litoralis. Next base: position 880,013 of record JAIOUW010000002.1, read on the forward strand.
ATGCCCATAAACCTTGATTGGCTAAAAAATGAGACCGTATTGTTTGTGACAGCATTTTTTTCGGTGCTATTTTTACAACTCAATACCTCTGATCCAAACTTTCTTCAATACCGAAATCTATATGATTTCAATTTTATCGATCGTGTAACCCACCCTCCCCGACTTTAGGGATTTTTTCGAATTCATTTTGGCCTGGCACTTCATTTATGTGTTCTGGCACTACTTCTATGTATAATTAAACGAATTTAAAAATGAACCTAAAATATATTGGGGCACTCATGGCGTTGCTATGGGTGCATCTGGTCAACGCACAAAAGTTTGAAGGGCGAATAGTTGACAAAACGAACAATGAACCTTTAATAGGGGCACATATCTCGACCGAAAAGGGACTGGCCGCTTATTCCGATAGTGATGGAAATTTCGAAATTGAAATGCCCTCAGAGGTAGCTATAACTTTGAACATTTCTTTTGTAGGATACAAAACATTGCAACAAAAGGTCGGACCAAGTGACGTGCGTATTGTTTTTCTGATGGAAAAAGCTCCCATTTCAATAGACGGGATAATGGTGACCGGGAATGCCAAAACGGATCCCGTGCTGACCATGGAAACCAACGATTACGTGGAAAAAATCGTACAACCCAGAAATGTTGCCGACCTCTTCAATGACATCAATGGGTTTTCATTGATAAAGCGTGGCAACTATGCCATCGACCCAAGCTTTAGGGCGGCACAATACGAACAATTGAACGTTCAATTCGATGGGGGCACGAAGGCCATGCATGCATGCCCCAATAGAATGGATCCCGTTACCACCCATGTCATACCTGAGGAAATCGAGAAAATCGAAATCATCAAAGGGCCCTATACCGTACGCTATGGGGCAACTTTCGGTGGCATTATTAATATGGTCACCCAAAAGCCCGAAGCAGCGGATTTTGGACTTCACGGCAGCGTCAACGCCGGGTACGAAAGCAATGGGAATTCTATCGTATCAATGGCGCGATTACAACAGGCCACAGAGAATTATGATATTGTCGGAAATGTCGGTTTTCGCGATTTTGGCAATTATGAAGATGGCGATGGCACCGAAATCCCTTCTTCTTTCCGTAGTCTTGATTACGGGGTAAAAGCAGCCTATAATTTTACACCGCACCAACGCCTACAGGCCCATTGGAGGCAATCATACGGGCGCGATGTTCTACATGCTGGCTTGCCCATGGATACCGATGAAGACAATAGCAGTATTCTCTCTTTAGACTATAAGTTAACAGGTTTGAGCGGGCTGGTCAATAATGTTGAGGTCAAGGTCTATTACAGCTATGTAGACCATATTATGAGCAACACAAGAAGACCAAGCTTTATGATGGTCGATGCGCTTTCGGCCATTGATGCGACCACCGCTGGCGGAAAAGTCGAATTCAAGTTGAGGCCAAACGAGAAACTTTCCCTTTATTCGGGTGTGGATGTGCTGCATATAGCGAGGGACGGGCAACGTACCCGTTTGGTCAAACGCAATGCCGTGGGACCCTTGCCCATGCCTATGGAATTTACCGATAAGGTCTGGCAAGATTCGTATATCAACGATATCGGGGTTTTCGCAGAAAGCAAATACCCTTTAACCGAAAAGACGATGTTGACCGCAGGTCTGCGATATGATAATGTTACTTCAGAAATCAAAGATCCCGAGGCCGATTTTCAAGCTATGTATCCTGATTTGGATAAACGTACAGAGCACAATGTTAGCGGCACCGTATCGGTCAAATATGTTCCATCAACACGGCTTATCATGGAAATGGCCTTTGGAAGGGGTGTTCGGTCGGCCAACATGATCGAAAGGGTCATCAACCATTTTACGGTCGGGCAAGATGCTTATGAATACATCGGCAACCCTGAACTCGATGCCGAAGTCAACAATCAGTTCGAAATCGGCTTCAAAGGGTCGCTGCCCTTGTCCAACAATAATTCGGATAGGTTCAATTACGGAACGTCTTTTTATTATTCGTTCTACGAGAATTATATCGTAGCCGTTATCGATGAAACCCAGACGCGAAAATTCATGCCGACACAGCAACCCGTGAACCCAAAGGTTTTCCGCAATTTGGACGAAGCCTACAAAACTGGATTTGAGGTCATGGCAGGGTTCGATTTTTATAACAACTTCAACTTTATGACCGAAATCGCATACGTTTATGCGAAGAACAAAGACCTTAATGAATCTTTGCCTTTGGCTGCGCCCTTGACGAGCCGGTTCAAACTTGGCTACAAAAGGGATAGATTTTGGGTAAATGCCAATTACACCATAACTTCCAGGCAAGATAACATTGCACTTTCATTCGGTGAACGGTCAACACCGGGGTACCAAATATTGGATTTACGGCTTGGAGTCGTACCGTTTAAAAAATTGACCCTTGGTGTGGCGGCGTTGAACGTTTTGGACGAATCTTATAACAACCATCTTAATTTTGCTTTCAACAATCAAGCTAATTTCGACAGGATTCCCATAAATGACCCCGGAAGGAATTTATCCGCCTTTTTGCAATACAAATTCTAAACAAAACCAATGGGGCCAAAAGCCCCATTGGTTTTTCATTTCAAAAGACTTTTGTTCGTTTCATAGGCCCTTAGAAACAAGGTTTATAAATTTATAAAAAAAGACGATACCGAATCGTATCGTCTTTTCAAATCTTACCCTTTGTCTAGTTCGTCATACATCTTGCCCCTTCATCATTTTGTTCCAATATAAATAGGGTAGTCCGTATTTTTTAAGCATCCATAGACGCCAATGTTCCTTTGAAGAATCAGAAATCAACATGCGTTTCAACTTTGGATCTGGGGTAAAATTGTTATGGTAATCAAATTCCGCCAGCACCATTTTTCCATAATCGGTTACAAGCGGACATGAAGAATACCCATTGTAGGCTTTGTTGCCCCTGTGGTTCGCATTGACCAACAAATCTAGATTGTCGACCACGATCGGCACCTGCTTGCGAATGGCAGCACCTGTTTTGGCCGTGGGCAACGCCGCAACGTCGCCCAGACCAAATACATTGGGGAACTTATTGTGCTGCATGGTCTTATGGTCCACATCCAACCAACCCGCATTATTGACCAAGGGCGAATCTTGTACAAACTTAGGTGCCACCGACGGGGGAGCCGTGTGCATCATGTCATAGTGAATACCATATCGATTGCCATCCACCGTAACTTTTACGTCTTTGTAATTGTATTGGAATGTTTCATCCAGTTGCAATTCGTTACCTTCTTCGCCAGTAATCACCACACATCCGCCTGCCGAGATGTCCTTGCCCATTTCGTACCATGCAATCTGTTTTTCGGCATCAACGGCCACAAGCTTATGATGAAACCTTAAATTGATATCTTTTCTATCGACCACCTTCATCAGCGTTTCGGCTACTTCTTTTACCCCGAAAATAACCGTACCCCCGGTGGCGAACACGACATCGGTCTTTTTTCGTACACCGCTCTTCCTAAAATGACTTTCGGCCAAATACATTATTTTCTGTGGTGCCCCGCCACATTTAATGGGTGTTGTGGGTTGCGTAAATAACGCCGTGCCCCCTTTGAAATTCTTGATGACCTCCCAAGTATGTTTAGGATCTGTGTAGTTGCTACAGACCACACCTTTGTCCATTGCCTCACCCAAACCCGGAACCAGGCTAAAATCATATGTCAATCCTGGTGCTACCACCAAGTAATCGTATGTGATGTCGCCATTGTTCGCCGTACGCACCCTATTGTTTTCTGGATCAAGACCTGTTGCTTTGTCCTTTATCCATTTGGCACCATCTGGCATTACCGAAGACATGGGCCTTGCCGTTTTGTCATAATCGTACGCTCCGGCACCTACCAAAGTCCATGCAGGTTGATAATAGTGCGTATCCGCCGGTTCTATGATGGCAACGTCCTTCGCATTTTTTTGCCTGATAAGCTGTGCGGCCACCATAATTCCCGCGGTGCCTCCTCCGATAATAAGTATTTGATGATGTGAGCTCATTGTTGCTTTCTTTTTTGAATATGTTAAATATAAATAGTAATGATCGGCATTTTTGTAACATTGGTTACACAAGTTTGATCAAAAAGGCAGGAACCTAAACGATAAAGGCCTGTTCCAAACACTGGAACAGGCCTTTATCGAAATTCGATCACACTTAAATTATTGCTTAACCTTACATGTGTTGATCCCGAATATGGAATATAACGGACAAATACTGACAAAACTCGTCAGCAAAAATATGGCCGCCAATGCCAACAATACATAGGCCAAAGTGCCATCTATAACCTTAAAATAATATAGGGCGGCAACGACCAAAGCAACTATTATGCGGATGGTACGATCCGCTCCTCCCATGTTTTTTTTCATAATATGTGGTTTTAATTAGTATTAAAAAATTGGACAAATAGAACAATGCTTGTCACAATGCCTATGCATATAAGGCATATCAACAAAAGCTTTATACCTTTGTTCATATTCATATCACAAATTAAAAATAAAACAAGACAACCCTTGTGACAATTGTTACAACCGGCGAATTTTTTGTTCAAGTTTATTCAACTAAAACAATGGTCCCTTGTTTTAATATCACAAATCCTTGATTTTCAAGCTTTTTCAATAACCGAGATATGACCTCTCGAGATGATCCAAGTTCATCGGCAATATGTTGATGGGTCGTGTGCAGGGTATTGCTTTTTTTCAGATTAGCCTCTTTCCGCAGATAATCCAGAAGTCTAATGTCCTTGTTAGCGAAAGTCAGCACTTCGATTACATGGAGCAATTCTTCGAATTTTTCGTTAAAGAGATCATAGGCAAATTCATTCCATTTAGGATGGTTGTTGACCATGGCCAGTACTTTCTCGCCCGAAACAACAACAACTTCTGCATCTTCTTCGATAACCGCCTTTACCTGACTTTGACCATTTCGGAGTAGGGTAGCCAAAGATATTGCACAGCTTTCGCCCGGTTTGATATAGTACAAAAGAACTTCACCACCGCTTGTACTCTCTTCCTTAAATACCTTTACCAATCCGGAAATCAAAAGGGGTATCGCCCTAATATATTCACCTTGTTTAAGGATTACGGTCCCTGCCTTGAAGTTACGTACCTGGCTCGCCGAAATCAGTTCTTCCTTAAGAAGTGGCATTCTTGCCAATTCAGGAAAATGAAGATCCAATACTTTGCCTATCACTTTTTGCTTAAAGATAAAGAAACAACCGGATATTAGATAACTTTTTAGTTTCCTAAAATAAAGGAAGCCCCCATCTGGGCGTGAAGGTCGGTCGTTGCAAGGGTAGGCAAGTCCACTTCTTCCGGTTTGATCAATATCGGCAATTCGGTACACCCCAAGATTATACCGTCGGCGCCACGCACGCGAAGCTTTTCTATCTGGTCAAGAAAAAACGCTTTTGCCTTGGCCGTAAACTGCCCTCGGGTCAGTTCTTTGGAAACAAAATCATGCGCTTGTCCAATGTATTGATTTTCAGGAATGATCGTTTCGATATCGTAATTCTTCCATAAAATATCCGGAATAAAATTTCCTGTCATCGTCGGTCGATTACCCAATAACCCAAGTTTCTTAAGACCTTGTCTTTCGGCCGACTTACCTACGGCATCGGCGATATGAAGAATAGCGATATCTAATTTCGGTTGTACGAACTCGTAGGCCATATGCGGTGTATTGGCACATATAAGAATGGCCTCGGCCCCGGCAGTTTGTAATTTCTGCGCTACGTCAAGGTATTTCGCATTGATTTTTTCGCGATTCTGTTCGCGCATCAATTCAATATTGATACTGTGTATAATCAAGGGTGGGTTACCCTGCGTACCGATTTCGGCACCCACCAGTTCGTTGATCATTCGATAATAGACTATTGTCGAATGCCATGAGGTGCCGCCGATCATACCCAGTGTTCTCATCAAGGATAAATTTTGCGATTATTCCCCAGCTTCTGCGTCAAAGGCAATGGCCCAAATACCCCGAACCTCGTTTACATCATAACCTGTGGCCATGTCATCGGGATATAGGCTTTTCAATGTAGCCAACGTTTCGGTATTAACTTGTTCGTTTGGCTTTCCATGGCATTGCAGGCACATGGTATTGGTAGTGATCGGATAGTAAAAGTTGACCTCGTCACCGTTAGGATGAATTATGGGTTCGATTTCACCACCGGAAGCAACCACTTTCTTAAAGTAAGCGATGTAGTCCAATTCGTCTTGCACAGCCCTATTTTTAGGATTTCTAGGCTTGTCGGAAACCCTTTTTATTATGGCGTTTTTCATGACCGACATGCTGTCGGTCAATTTCATGGCTTCCATATTACAGAATTCAATAGCGCCTACGGTTCCTTTCTCATTGATGGCCTTCATCAAATTTTTTCCCAGGGCAGCTTTGGTCGCCAAGGCATAACCAAGACCGATATCGGAAAGATCGTTTTCAACTTCGTCGGATGCATGCTTACGATTTTTTCCCATACCCCTTCCATTTCCATTACCGTGCTCTTCTTCAAAATGGGCACTGAACCATTCCGGTTCCTCGATTTCATGGTCATAAATGTATTCGGCAATTTGGGTAATGGTTTCCTTTGGATAAGGCAGATATGGCATCTTACCGAATCTTTGCTGCGCGCCCGGCATTTTTGACGGCGCTTCGGGATCATTGATCCACAGAATCAATGATTCGATAAATTCTTCTTTTGTCGTGTTGTCATCGATGTAGTGCTTTTTGACGGCTATCATGGGGGGAGCTATCATACTTGCCTGCGATGCCTTGGGATTATGGCATAGGTAACATTCGGTCTCCATGATTTTTTTACCAGGATGTTCCTCCCCGGATTGTGCAACCTCTTTTTCAGAAGCCGTATCTAGTGGTATGGTTTTAGCCTTGTCCTTACAACCGAACATACCTAGTATCGCCAATAAAAGGATGCCTTTTTTCATCATTTAAATTTTTATCAATAACTTGATTATGAATCAATTACAAAATTTAGAATCCTGATAATTGTCGGGTTGGCCACTACGTTCTTTTCTTATTTCGCCAGTTTACCGGTCGCACAACTGACAAAAGAGATGGCTTTGGCCGCTACGGAATTTTTATCGTCTATAGATGGGTAACCCAGTGATTTCAACCTATCTTTCACTACAAGCGCATCGTTCATATTGCTATGAACAAAGGAAACCGTTGACGTTTCCACATCAACGGAAACATCGGAAATGTTTTCCAATTCAGATATTCTTGAAGTTATGGTCTTGGCACATCCACCACATTTAAGATTTTGAACTATTACAGATTCTTTCATCGTTCAATTGTTTTGTTTTACTTCGATCAACTTCAAAATAGGCTTTCCATTGAAGAGCTACTTACTTCTATTTTATCCCCATTTCATATAACCGCCCTGTAAATCATAAATTTGTGCAAAGCCCATATCGACCAACTTTTTGGCAGCCTTAAAACTTCTCGCCCCTGAACGGCAATAGACGTATACCGGTTTATCCTTGTTCAGTTTTTCAAAGGATTTCTGAAAATTCGCCGCATTGAAAAAATCGATATTGACCGCATTTTTGATATGGCCACTATTGTATTCGATGGCAGTGCGCACGTCGACCAATTGTACTTTGTTGCCCGAAATGGCCCGTGCATAGGCATTCTTGTCCAAAACGGAAATCTTATCGGAGGTTTCTTTTTTTGAACCAAAAAGTGTGCTGAAAAATGACATATTTTATTTTTTATGGAATGTTCAATGAAAAGGAAACGGCCTATTTCAAACAGGCCATTTCCTGAATCAACCAACCAATCAATTATAGTTTAATTCTTTCTTTGCCAAGTAAAAGTCGACCAACTCAATGGTATCGTCCTTCATTCTGGCATCCATTTCTTCCAAGGTCTTTGGCGGAGGTACGATGACCTTATCACCTTTCTTCCAATCCAAAGGCATCGCTACCTTGTATTTATCCGAAGTCTGCAAAGCCTCCAAAGCCCGAAGTATCTCGTCCATATTTCGACCTACGTTCAACGGGTAGTACATGATCAACCGTATCTTTTTAGCGGGGTCGATAAAGAATACGGCCCGTACCGCAGCGGTCTCACTTTCATTGGGCTGAAGCATGCCATATAGTTTTGCCACTTTCATATCGAGATCGGCAATAATCGGAAAATCGAAGTATACACCCGTTTTTTCCTTTACGTTACTGACCCATCCCAAATGGGCGTGCACACTGTCAATGCTCAATCCTAACAATTCGGTGTTCATGGCATCGAATTCTTTTTTTCTTTTCGCGAAACCACTCATTTCGGTGGTACATACCGGCGTGAAATCGGCGGGATGTGAAAACATGACTATCCATTTATCCTTTGCGAAATCGGATAGCTTCATCTTTCCTTTTGTGGTAATCGCCTCAAAATCGGGAGCTTGATCCCCGATTCTCGGCATTGTCGCTGTGTTTGTATTATCTGTAGTTTCCATATTTTAAATTTTCATACGATAAAGGTAGTATCGTATTATCGAAAGCACAGTAACCTAGGTTACACAGTTATGTTAAACAAAGTACAAAATTGGCGGTGTCGACAAGACTTGTCATATATGCCCAAAACCAAAGGTTCTTTCTAAAGCGTCGATGGACATATATATTCGGAAACGGGTAGATTTGCTTCCTTCATGGCATTGAAGCCTCCCGTTACATCAATAAGGTTGTGTATGCCCCTACTTTTCAACATCGATGAAGCGATAACGCTTCGGTATCCCCCGGCACAGTGTACATAAAAAGGTTTGTTATCGGGGAATTCGGTCAAATGGTCGTTCAGATAATCAAGAGGTGTATTGTTGGCCCCCAATACATGTTCAGACTTATATTCACTTTCTTTTCGAACATCGAAAACGGGTACTTTTTCGGTTTCCAGCACTTCCCTCAGGTCATCGGCGCTGATCTGGCTTACCGTGTCATATTCCATAGATGCCTCTTTCCAAGCTTCAAAACCTCCTTCAAGGTACCCCAATGTGTTGTCAAAGCCTACACGTGAAAGTCGGGTCACCGCTTCTTCTTCGCTTCCTTGTGGGGCCACCAACAATATGGGTTGCTCTACATCGGCGATCAATGCACCGACCCACGGCGCAAAATCGCCGTTCAATCCGATAAAAATGGAACGCGGAATATGACCTTTGACAAAATCGGCCTGATGGCGCACGTCCAATACAACGGCCCCGGTCTCATTTGCCGCAGCTTCGAACGCCTTTGGTGAAAGTGCACGGGTTCCTCTTTTCAGAACATCGGCAATGTCGTCATACCCTTCTTTGTTCATTTTAACGTTCAAAGGAAAATATTGGGGTGGCGGAAGCAGGCCTTCAGTAACTTCATCGATGAACTCTTCTTTGGTCATATCGGCACGCAAGGCATAGTTCATTTTCTTTTGATTGCCAAGGGTATCTACCGTTTCCTTCATCATATTCTTTCCGCAGGCAGAACCTGCTCCATGGGCGGGATAAACGATAATATCGTCAGCTAGGGGCATTATTTTTTCGCGCAGGCTATCGTACAACATACCTGCCAAATCCCTTTCCGTCAATTCGCCCATTTTCTGGGCCAGGTCGGGTCGGCCTACATCGCCAAGAAACAATGTGTCACCACTAAAGATGGCATGGTCTTTACCACCCTTATCCTTTAAAAGATAGGTAGTACTCTCCATCGTATGACCAGGTGTATGCAATACCTTAATGGTAACCTCGCCCAATTTGAACTCTTGGCCATCTTCAGCGGTAATGGCTTCAAAAGAAGGGTTAGCGTTCGGCCCATAGATGATAGGGGCACCGGTCTCCTTGGCCAAAGTCACATGTCCGCTTACGAAATCGGCATGAAAATGGGTCTCAAAAATATACTTGATCTTGGCATCATCGCGTTTGGCACGGTTGATATAAGGTTTTATCTCGCGAAGTGGGTCGATAATTGCGACCTCACCTTTACTTTCGATATAGTAAGCCCCCTGCGCCAAGCATCCGGTATAAATTTGCTCTATTTTCATTTACATAGGTGTTAATCGATGTAAATTTATGAAATATCACCGGGCAAGAAAGTAACATTGGTTACATATTATTACACAAAAGAGACCTGTAGCGATCTGCCAGGTCTCTTTTTGATAATATTTAAGTTTTGACGACTACAGCAGTGTAGTCGGACAGATGTATTCCGATTTAGGGATATCTGTCTTGGCAATCTCGTCAAAGCCGCCGATGACATCGACAAAATCATTCCAACCTCTTTGCTTGAGTATAGAGGCGGCAATCATACTTCGATACCCCCCAGCACAATGTAATATGAACGGCCTGTCTTTTGGAAATTGGGCCAGATTCTGATTGATCTGGTTCAAAGGAACATTTATCGCGCCGACGACATGCTCGGAATCGAACTCACTTTTCTTGCGTACATCGATTATCAGCGGTTTTTCATCTGACATGGCCTTTTCGAATTCCTTCACCGTAATACGGTCGGCATTTTCGTAACCCCTTCCTGCTTTCTTCCATGAGTCAAAACCTCCCTTCAGAAAACCTAGGGTGTTGTCGTAACCCACCCTTGATAGTCGGGTAATGGCCTCCTCCTCTTTTCCGGGATAAGTGACCAGCAGTATTTCATGTTTTACATCGGGAATCATTTCACCGACCCATTGTGCAAAACTACCCTCTAAACCAATATTGATACTATTGGGAATAAAGCCTTTTGCAAAATCTTGGGCATCCCTTGTATCGAGTACCAGGGCCCCTGTCTCATTGGCGGCAGCCTCAAATGCCTCGGGGGAAAAAGCCGTGGTCGCACGGTCCATTATCTTATCTAGGCTTTCATAACCTTTTATGTTCATCAAAACATTTTGGGGAAAATATCCCGGAGGTGTAGTAAGGCCCGTCAACAGTTCTTTAATAAACTCTTCTTTGGTCATATCTGCCCTTAACGCATAATTTACCTTCTTCTGATTTCCAAGGGTATCGGTCGTTTCCTTGCTCATCATTTTCCCACAGGCCGATCCGGCACCGTGATTGGGATATACGATCAAATCATCGCTGAGCGGCATGATCTTATTACGGAGTGAATCATAAAGATGCCCCGCCAATTTTTCCTCGGTCAGTTCCGAAACCACGTGCTGGGCAAGGTCGGGCCGCCCAACATCACCAATAAAAAGGGTATCCCCGGTGATTATTCCGTGTTCTTTGCCATTTTCATCGATAAGCAGATACGTCGTACTTTCCATGGTATGGCCCGGGGTATGTATTACCTTTACCTTATAATCTCCCACCTCGAAAAGCTGTCCGTCTTCGGCCGTAATGGCCTCATAAGCGGGTTTGGCACCCGGCCCGAAAACAATTTGGGAACCTGCCTTTTTTCTAAGGTCAAGATGACCACTTACGAAATCGGCATGAAAGTGGGTCTCAAAAACGTACTTGATTTTGGCATTGTCTTTCTTTGCCCTATCCAAATACGGTTGTACTTCCCTCAAAGGATCAAAAACCGCTGCTACACCATTGTTTTCGATGTAATAGGCGGCATGGGCCAAACATCCTGTATAAATCTGTTCTATTTTCATGGTTACGTATTTTATGGTTTATCCGTTAAAAATAATCTAGAAATTACTACCGTACAGTTACTTATGTTACATAAGCGGATTTCTTTGTCTGTAGCGCTATTTTCTCTTCGATGGCCGTTTTGCAACTTAATGCCCTACAATGTTCAAAAGCTTCGTTGGTCTTGACAAAGAAATTTTCCTTCCCTATATCGTTGATCAATCCGCTACTATGAAAGATATCACGGGTCGGGCCTATCGCCCCGGCAATGACCAGTTTTACTCCCCTGCTCTTTAGTTCAGCGATTAGCTGACGTAACATATGGACCGCACTACTATCAATATAGTTAATGGACTCTGCATTCAGGATGATATATTTTACTTCGGCACCCTTGCTATCAAGTTGCTTCAACAATTCCTTTTTAAAATACTCTTTATTGCCAAAATAGAGCTGTGCATCGAAACGTACGATCAAATACTCTTCGAAGGTCTCGGTATCTTCCGGAAAACGTGCCACGTTCTTAAAATAGTCGGTATTCCGTATTCGGCCCAATATGGCCATATGGGGCCTTGAGGTTCTATAGACAAGCAATAGCAACGAAATCAGAACGCCCAATAAAATGCCTTCTTTGATACCAACGATAAGGGTGATCAAGAACGTAGCGATCAAAAGGAAGAATTCATCCCTACGGTTTTTGAACAATTGAACGGGATATTTAAAATCGATCAATCCGAAAACGGCTACCATGATGATTGCAGCCAAGACCGCATTGGGCAAATAATAGAACAAAGGCGTTAAGAACATCAGCGTGAGCGCCACCACAAGTGCACTTACCAATGGGGCAATTCCCGTTTTAGCACCTGCCTGATCATTGACCGCAGTTCTTGAAAATCCTCCGGTCACTGGGTACGAATGAAAAAAAGACCCAACAATATTCGAGGCTCCCAAAGCGATGAGCTCTTGGTTGGGGTCAACGATGTAATCAATATGTTTTTCCTCAACGGCCTTTGCCACCGAAATGGCTTCCATAAAGGCTATCAAAGCAAGGGTAAGTGCAATGGGCAGCAATTCGGAAATTCTCGAAAAGCCTGTGGCAGGTAGTTCAAAGGATGGCAGACCACTGGGTACATTGCCTACAATCTTTACACCTACATCGCCAAGGTTGAAAAAATAGACCCCCAAAACACCGCATACCACTACGATCAAGGCCGCCGGAATTCGTTTGCCAAACTTCTTGATGGTCTTTATAAGAACGATCGCTATTATACCGATACCCAAGGTAATCATATTCGTGTCGGTAATCGTGGTGAAAGCATTCTTCAATAGAATATGTATTTGATTGCTGCTTTCAACTGAAGTGCCCAATAGATGTTTTAACTGGCTTAGCCCAATGATAATGGCCGCGGCAGAGGTAAATCCACTAATTACCGGTTTAGACAAAAAATTGACCAAAAAGCCCATACGTAACAATCCCAAACCCAACTGGATCGTTCCCATGAACAAGGCCAAAAAAACGGCCATGGCAATATATTCATCGATACCTGAAAGTGCAAGGGCGCCAAGGCCAGATGCTACCAAAAGCGAATCCATGGCGACGGGCCCCACGGCCAACTGGCGCGATGTGCCCATAATCGCATATATCACTTGTGGAACCAGAGAAGCATAAAGTCCGAAAACAGGCGGTAGGCCGGCGATCATCGCATAGGCCATACCTTGCGGAACCAACATGATACCCACGGTAAGTCCGGCACCGATATCACCTGATAGATAAGATTTTTTATAGTTCGGAAGCCACTGTAAAATAGGCAAATAGCTTTTGGACATTTAAAGGGATTTAATAACAAAAATACATGGCCATATGCACATATACAGTAACATTGGTTACAGATAAAAACCCTATAATTGCAGCAGTTTGATGTAGTTTCTGTGAAGCTCGATCTTGCCCATTTGTTCGAGCTTTTTCAACAATCGTGAAATTACGACACGCGAGCTATGAAGTTCATAGGCGATCTCTTGATGGGTATTGTGAACGATATCCCCTTTGTTTATCCTTGCCTTTTCCTTGAGGTAGCTTACCAAGCGCATATCCATTTTGTCAAAAGCGATACTATCCAAAGTATTCAATAGTTCATTTAATCGACCGTGGTAGCTCTCAAAAACAAAATTTCGCCAAGATTTATACTTTGCCGTCCATTCCTCCATTTTATGAACAGGTATCATAATCAGTTTCGCATCCGTTTCGGCAACCGCCCGCACTTCACTTTTGGCGTCGCCCATACAGCAGGTCAAGGTCATCGAACAGGTATCGCCCTTTTCTAAATAGTAGAGCAAGAGCTCATTACCGTCAGTGTCTTCACGATATACTTTGATGGCGCCCGAAACCAAAAGGGGCATTGCCTTTACGTAATGTCCTATTTCCATCAATTTGAAACCCTCGGGAATTTCCTTAAAAGTACCCACCTGCAGAATCTCGTTGATCAAGGCATCCTCAAAAACGTGTCCGTAACCTTCCTTTAATTCCTGTATCATGCAAAGTTCTATTTTATGGCATCGGCCATGGGGCCTTATTATATTTGAAAAAAGTCGGCCCATATCGATTTTGAAACGGCTCCAGTATAGGGCATTGACAAAACAAGGCCCGTAACTATCGTAGCAAAAAGTTGCAAAGGGCCGAAATCAAGGCCCAACAAACGGGTAAGCACATAGATGGCTACCGCAACGGCAATTATGACCGCATACGAAACATACATAGAACCATAATTTAAATTAGGCTCGGTACTGTATTCAAGTCCGCATTTGGGCGATTTCTTTTCACCGTGTTAAATTTACCCAAATTATAGGGATTGGCCTCTAAAAAAGCCCCTTTATGGCATCGCTGAAATTTTAAAAAAAACATACAGTAAAGTTTTGAACCCTTACCGGACATTCCGATCAATTTTAAATCAAAAATAAACCTTCAAGCCATTCGATTCGGTAACAAAGGTTACATATTTGGGTTTTCAACGAACTTGCCCGGTGCGATTATGAGATGGCAACCAAGAGCCTATGAAATAATAACGCCCTCACATTTTTGGTTCAGAAGAATAGCAAAAGATAGATATTTCAAAAATACCTACGAAATTACAGGTGAGGCGGTTTTAAAGAATCATTAATTAAGATCTGTACGATAAAAAAAAGATCTCAACAGTCAAAAAGGCCAATCAATAGTGCCCTCGATTTCTTCAAGAATAGAATCTTGCCTATCATCGACTATGTCGTACTTTATGTAGTTATTGTCAAGAAATATTGAAATTCTCTGCAGATCCTCTGAAGAACCTTTTATCTCGATTTTGTGCATAATGTAATGGTTAGTCCGGTCTAAGCACAATAATGCTCTTCTTCAAAAAATATTGTGGGTCAGGATGATAAACAATACATCAATTGGCATACTTGGATAAATACTTTAAAGAACAGATAAAAAATCCATAACAATTATAAGAAAAGTCTTTATCGGCACAGGTTCTAAGATAATTGCCCGGACCGTGGTTTTAAGAACTTTTCCAATGGTATAATATAGGTTCGGCACCTGTAATGGGACCGTACAAAAACCAACTTGACCAAAAGCCGCCCTATGGTATAGGCCGTCAATCCAACAAAATCAGACAATTTAATATCATTTTCATCGTTTTTGGGGTACTAATCATAAAAACAAACATTATGGAGAAAATCGGCATGTGGGCTATTTGTCTGCTATTTACAGGAATCATATCCTGCAAAGAAACCGCTGACGAACAGCAAGAATTGAGCGAAACACTTGATAAGATCGAGTCAGTTGAAAAAGCTATTGACGAAACGTCGGAAGAACTTGAAAAAAAAGCCAATGATGTCGAAGAGGCTTTGCAAGAATTGGATAACATATAATTTTAAGCAATGACCAAGATGAAAAATACTATACAATCGATTGCTCTGGCTCTATTAATATCAGGCTTATTTTGCACTTCGTTGCAGGCCCAGGGAAAATCACAGGAGAAAAAAGCCGAAATAAAGGAAAAGAAAGAAAAAATCAAGGAGAAGGAGGCGGATATCAGGGAAAGTAAGAAAGAGGCCAAAGAGCTGAAAAAGGAGTTGCGGGAAGAAGAGAAGGCCCTAAAACAAGAGGAAAGGGAATTGAAGAAGGAAGCTAAGGCGGAAGCCGACGATGCAACCGCTGACCTTGATGGTCCCAAGAGGGTCAAGGAGAACGAAGAATTCAAGAAAAAAACAGGCAAAGGCCATGCATACGGAAAGGATAAAGGCGATATGACCGGCCGCGAGTTCGGGCAATATCGTGCAGCTATGGCCAAGGAAAAAGCCGAGGAAACCGATAGAAGTTTTCGCGAGAAAGAAGAAATGGTCAAAAAGGGAAGGGAGAAAATAAAAAATGCCCGTGAAAGAGTCGAACAGCAGCGTCAAGAGAAGACGGTCGATGAAGAAATCCTGACTGAAAAAGAGGAAAAAATAACAAAGGCCGAGGAAAAATTGAATGAACTGGAAGATATTATCAAGAAGGGCAGGGAAAAAATAAAGAAGAAGACCGAAGAAATCGAGGAAATTGCAAAACCGATAGAATAGAATACTATCGCGTTAAGTGTGGACACTATCCCACTAAGTGTGTAACTTCAGATAAACAGGGGTTGGACTTTATTTAACGTCCGACCCTTTTTTCATGAATGGTCAGGAACTGATTTAGAATTTTGCCCCAATACGGCACTTTATCAAAGTTTTGTAAGTTTTGACCCAGAGAAATAAATCTACCGTCCTATAGGTTTAACTTGGCGATTTCTTCATTCGAAAGGGCCCTATCATAAACGGCCAATTTTGCGATTCCGCCAACAAAGAAATTTCCAATTTCGCCCAATCTATCTACTGCACCTACCGTAAAATCAGAGCCGTCCTCTCCCCCATCATAAATCTGATATTCAAACTTGTAAGGGTTGAGCCCTTCCCGTTTGTCCAATTTTCCATTTAAGTAGGACTTGGCATATGTGCCATCGAAGCTGAAAGCAACGGTCACCCAATCACCATATTCAATTGGTGTTTTTCCAATGGAAGCGTCCATGGCCCATTTATGTCCTGGAGTGGGGCCGCCCACATAGGAAACGTGCCCACAGACTTGGTCACCGCTCTCTTTTTGCAAAAGGTTCAAAAACAGGTAATATTGGCGTTTCTTTCGGGTCTCGTTCCACATTCCTGCAATGGCTTCACATTGTTCGTATGATTTTTCTCGTCGGTTAATTTTGGCCACAATGGTAAATTTGGAATTGTCGCCATGAAAATCCAAAGCGGGGCAATCTTTTCTTGGTATGTACAGATATCCTCCTTCTTCTATATTGAGATAGCTGGTGGTTTCATCCTTTTTGAAAGTTACCAACTCATTGGCTTTGGTCAACTTATAATTAACCTGTCCTTCACTAACCAAAGAATTATCCGTACTAAAATCCCAAAAGGCCAATGGTTCGGACTCATTGGTTGTTGCGCATGAAAGCAAGCAGCTTGTTAAAATCAAAATCAATAACTGTCTCATATTTTAAAATTTTAATATTCAACCCTTATATTTCCGATGATATCAGATGAATCCAGTAAAAACAAAAGCACTATCAATCAGTCAGTTGACAGTGCTTTGCTACCCACTTGAAAAGTGGTTCGTCGGGATGACAGGATTTGAACCTGCGACCACACGGCCCCCAGCCGTGTGCGCTACCGGACTGCGCTACATCCCGAAAATTAATTTTCATCTAGGTATCGTTCGATACCTCTTTTTTTAATCTTTCGCTCCAGCTCTATCGCTTTGGACCTACTTTCAACCGGAAATGATTTGATCAATTTCCAGGGAATTCCCTTAGACGTATATTTTTTGCCTCCACTGTTGTGAGTGGCAAAACGTTTCGTAAGGTTATCGGTCTGCCCGCAATAATATCGCCCCAGTTTTTCACTGAACAATATGTAAACCTCATATTCCATACTCCTTTGCGACCATCCCGCCTAAGGCGGGATGCGCTACCGGACTGCGCTACATCCCGAAATAGAGTTTAAAAAACCAAATATAGGTTTGCTTTGCAGTTTTTCGACTAGAAAAAACCGCATCGTAGTGCAGTTTATCCTGAGCGTAGTCGAAGGGCTACATCCCGAAATCGGATTGCAAAAATATAAAAGTTAACTGTACTACCATCAATCTTTTTCGAAAAAGATAAACTACCTCAAACTTTCGATCCATTCGAACATTCTTTCGGTCCAACCGCGTAAATGCACATTTTCCCTCGCCAATGAAAAGCCATGGCCTCCTTCGGGATAAATATGCATAGTCGCTGAAACCCCCTTATCTTTTAATGCCTGAAAGAAAAGTAGACTATTCTCGACCGGTACGCCCATGTCATCGGTTGCATGTATTATAAACGTTGGGGGCGTTTTTTCGGTCACCTGTTTCTCATTTGAAAAATGTTCGACCATTTCAGAACTGGGGTTTTCCCCTAATAGATTCTTTTTGGATCCACTATGGGTCGAATTACCGAAAGTGATTACAGGATATCCCAAAGCCATAAAGTCGGGGCGAGCGGTCAGCGTATCTATTTCATCCACCGGTTCGTATACTTTTTCGTCAAAATGGGTGCCCAGAGTCGAGGCCAAGTGACCTCCCGCGGAAAATCCGATAATTCCAATTTTAGTGGGATTTATATGAAATTCAGATGCCTTGCTCCTCACCAGCCGTATCGCCCGTTGCGCATCGATCAAGGGTACATTATGCTTTTCTGTCTGCGACACACTTGAGGGCAAACGATATTTTACCACGATGCCCGCTATTCCCTTTCCGTTCAAGAATTTAGCGATATCGGTACCCTCCCAGTCATAGGCCAAAATACCGTAACCACCACCTGGAAAAATCAGCATGGCCTCTGCCGTGGCATTTTTCTTTGCCGGTAGATATACTTCGATGGTCGGTTGCTGCACTTTGGCAATCCTCACAATATCTTCGGAAATAACCTCTTCTTTTTCATCAGATACTATGCTATTCGGAATCTTGTCGTTAGGCCATAAGGGAATGATGGCATCTTGCGCATTTATCATAAAAGTAACTAGTATAGATCCTAACAAGGATAATTTAAACTTCTTTTTGTAGTTCATCGCGATTGTTTTAGTTACTATTCGCACTCCCATTTGAAATTGGCCACAGGGTCTTTGTGCGCCCCTTGAAGATTATAGTGCCACCACTCGGTACGTGTTGACCAGAACCCATGCTTTTCCATGGTTTCTTTCAAGAGTTTTCGATTATCGAGAATCTCTTGCGGTAAATCGGTATTATGGTGATAGGCCCTCTTTCCAAAAAAATCAAAATCGGTGCCCATGTCAAGTTCTTCGCCTTTCAAAGTGACCAATGTTATATCGACCGCTCCTCCCTTATTGTGAATTGATCCTTTTTCAGGATTAGCGACGTACTGCGGATTCGGCACGATCTCCCACATTTTGTATTGTACCGAATTCGGGCGGTAGCAATCATAAAACTTTATTTTCACCCCAGCTTTCCTAAAGTCGGCATTGGCGTTCAACAGAGCCTTTACGGTCTTGACCCGCGTGTAACATTCGGCGCAATCATAAACTTTTTCCTTTAAAAAATTATTTTCGGTCGCATAGCGCATGTCAAAGGCAAATCCATCACTAAAGTCGGCCAATCGTACAAATGTAGTATCGGTCAGACCTTCAAAAGTTCTGAATTTCTTTGACGCAGTACCTTTGATACGTGCCGAATCGACTTTTTGAACGGACTGGGTTCCTTCGCTTGCATTTTTAGAGGTTTCTTGCCTGCATCCAAATGCAATGAACAATAAGAAGGCGGTTAAGCAATATCGTGTCATATAATATCCTAAAAATATAAAAGATACCGCAAATTAAATTTTAAAAAGCTTAAATCCCTAAGAATCCGACTCGACCTATAATAAAATGATTATTTTATGCCGGTATTTGTCCATCCTTTTTGAATATAGCCTATGAATTTTAGAATTACCCTCCTAATCGTAATTTCTGTAATCGGCTTTTCTTGTAAACAACAGAAAACCGAGGTACAAACAACCGAAAAAAATGTGAAGGATTTTTGGATGTTAGGTTTTGAAAAAACGGATGTTAATCCGATAATGACCGCCGATTCGACCCCCATTTTTACCGACCCGGTTACCAAAAAGAAAGTCCACTGGCAAAAGGCCGATGTTTTCAATCCTGGAGTTATCGTCAGAAACGATACCGTATTTATGCTCTTTAGGGCCGAGGACAACCCTGCCGCTATCTTGGGCGGGAGAACATCGCGTATCGGATTGGCCTACAGCACCAATGGTGTCGATTTTACAAAATATCCCGAACCGGTACTATATCCGGATAATGACGAATTTTCAAAATGGGACCAGCCGGGCGGAATCGAAGACCCACGTATTGTAGAAACTGCCAATGGCACCTATATCATGCACTATACCAGCTGGAACAAAGACGTTGCCCGACTTTCTTGCGCGACTTCTAAGGATTTGAGAACGTGGACCAAACACGGGCCCGTGTTTCAAAAAGCATACGATGGTAAATTTTTGGACGTCTGGAGCAAATCGGGATCCGTGGTGACCGAATTGGTGGACGGAAGGCTAACGGCAAAAAAAATCAACGGCAAGTATCTGATGTACTGGGGCGAACTATTTGTCAATTTGGCCCAATCAGAAAATGGTATCGACTGGACGCCCCTGCTCGATGAAGAAGGAGAACTGCTACATGTTTTCGAGCCCACCTTGAACGAGTTCGATAGTCATCTCACCGAACCAGGGCCACCGGCGCTCTACACCGAAAATGGAATCTTGCTTTTGTACAATGGCAAGAACCTTAATGGTGCAGGGGCAACGACAAAATATCCCGAGGGCACATACTGTGGTGGCCAAGTACTCTTTGATAAGAACGACCCCAAAAAGTTTTTGGCCCGACTTGAAACCCCTTTTATCTGCCCTAGCCTTCCGCATGAAATCAGCGGTCAATACAAGGCCGGAACAACTTTTATCGAGGGGCTGGTCTATTTTAAGAACAGGTGGTTTTTATATTATGGCACGGCCGATTCAATGGTAGGGTTGGCAGTCAAAGAGTGAACAGTCGATAGTGTTTGAGGGGCATGGGCGTGAATGTGACGTGGAGATTCAAAGGACGTATGAAAAAAGAGTGAACAGTCGATAGTGTTTGAGGGGCATGGGTCGGTTATTTTTCCAATATTCGTTTGAAATCGATAAAAAAAGTTTGTTTTATGCGGCCAGGTTTAACGATACTTTCCCTTTTTGTGGGGCTGTTCTTTGCTTGCAAAGAACACACGCAAAAACCCATACCTGCACAGGTTAAGCCAAACATCGTTCTGATCATGGCAGATGATCAGGGTTGGGGCGATCTGGGCGTTAATGGAAATACCAACCTCAGCACCCCGAACATCGATGCATTGGCGAAAAATGGGGCGACTTTTGAAAACTTTTATGTGCAACCGGTATGTTCGCCCACACGCGCCGAATTGCTCACAGGGCGCTATGCAAGGCGTTTAGGGGTATATCGCACTTCAGTCGGTGGTGAACGCATGAACCTGAATGAAACGACCATTGCCGAACTTTTGAAACAGGCCGGATATGAAACCGCCGCCTATGGCAAATGGCACAACGGCATGCAACCACCGTACCACCCGAATTCTAGGGGTTTTGATGACTATTATGGGTTCGCATCCGGTCATTGGGGCAATTATTTCAGTCCGATGTTGGAGCATAATGGTAGAATCGTCAAAGGCAAGGGGTTTTTGGTTGACGACCTGACCGACCATGGTATCGATTTTATGGAAAAGAATCGGGATAATCCTTTTTTTCTGTATTTACCACTCAACACACCCCATAGTCCGATGCAGGTTCCCGATGCTTACTGGGAAAACTTCAGGGACAAAAATTTGGCGATGAAATATCTTGGAGACGAGGAAGAAAACGAGAATTTTACACGAGCGGCATTGGCCATGGTCGAAAACATCGATCACAATGTGGGAAGGATCATGAACAAGTTGAGGCAACTGCAATTGGAAGAAAGCACAATTATCATTTATCTTTCAGACAATGGACCCAACGGTTGGCGCTGGAACGGAGGTATGCGTGGCAGAAAAGGGTCTACGGACGAAGGTGGAGTGCGCACCCCATTTTTCATTCAATGGAAGGATTCTATCCCCGCCGGCAAAAAAATAAAACAGATAGGAAGCGCCTTGGACCTGTTGCCCACCCTATCGAATCTCGTGGGTATCGTTCCGAAAACGCAAAAACCGCTGGACGGAAGGAACCTTGCACCCTTGATTTTTGACGAAAACCCGGAATGGACAGATAGGATACTTTTCAATCATTGGAACGGTAAGACAAGTCTGCGCACGCAACAGTACCGTTTAGATGCAGAAGACCGGCTTTACGATATGGTCGATGATCATGGGCAGGCCAAAGACGTGGCACAAGAATTTCCACAACTGACCGATTCTTTGAAGAAGGTCAAAGAACATTGGCTTGCCGAAATCATTGCCTTTACCCGTGAAACGGATGATAGGCCCATAACCTTGGGGCATCCCGATTTTGTATATACGCAGATTCCCGCGCGTGATGGCATTCCTCATGGCAATATAGAACGTAGCAGTATTCACCCGAACAATACTTTTTTTACGAACTGGAAAAGTGTAAACGATTCCATTACCTGGGATGTCGAAGTGTTGGCCGACGGGAAATTCGAAGTGGAACTCCATTACACGCTAAAATCAAAAGATGCCGGGGTTACCCTTCAATTATCGCATGGTGAGCGTACCTTGATTTCCGTGGTGACAGAGGCCCACGACCCACCGTTAACCGGAATGGAAAATGATCGCGATCCGCGTATCGAATCGTATGTCAAAGCATTCAAACCGCATATTTTGGGAAAAATCGAGCTTCGAAAAGGGAGAAATCAACTTACCCTAGAAACCCTGAAAATGGACGGGGACGAAGGAATCGACATGCGGTTGTTGATGTTCAAGAGAATTGAGTGACTCAATTTTGCGTATAAATCAGCTTTTCACTATCGGCATACCCGATCCGTTCGGCCTTGGCCTCAAAAGAAATATCTTTCGGCAAAGGTTTTGAATAAACGTTCCAAATAGAATCCTGGGGCTGTTTCCAAACAATGGTAGCATCCGGTTTTTTTGAAATTAGACGAATACCATCTTCTTTATCTTCCACTTCCAACGGTGATAGTTTTGGTTGTTCTCCATTTGGCAGCCATTTGGCTAACAAGTCCCTCTCAGCATATTGCCCCAAATCGTTGGTTTCTTTGATCCAATCTTCTAAGGTTCTGCGATAGTGCAGCAGCGTATCTTTGAACTCGGGGGCATCGGCCAGGTTGTTCAACTCATAAGGGTCGTTGCGCAAATCGTACAATTCTTCGACAGGTTTGGGGGCTTTTAACCAAATCGATTGTTCATCATTCAACTTTCCGGCGGCGTACAACCTTCGCAGTTCACGCATCATGGGCATTTGCTCCCGATAAGAATTGGGTATGGCATGCGGCAATTCGGTGTTATAGCTTTTGATGTATTTAAAACGTTCGGATCGTACGGCACGTACCCGATCGTAGAATTCATCAAAACGGTCGGAGGAATGAAACGTGTACTCAGGTTTTTTATCCGCTTCATATATTCCGAACTGTGCCGCCCCTTGAATCACTTTTGGCGGTTCGATACCTGCCAAAGAAAGTACGGTAGGCGCATAGTCGATAAAACTGATCAGGCGGTCATCGATACCCCCGGCGTTTTCGTTGTCGGGAAACTTAACGATCAAAGGCACTTTAACCCCGCTATCGGTTAATGACCTTTTATGTCGTGGGAAAGGGCCGCCGTGGTCGCCATAGAAAAAGATGATACTGTTTTTGTAAAGTCCGTCTTCTTTTAGATCCGCGATAACTTCCCCGATCTGGTCGTCTAACCGTTTCAAATTGCTATAATTGACCGCAATATCGTGCCGAATGGTATCAGTATCGGGAAAATAGGGAGGAACCGGCACATCTTTGGGGTCGACAAAAAGGGAATCCTTCCCCCTACTCCAAATTTGTGATTCGTGGCTTACACCAAAGTTAAAGACCGTAAAAAAAGGTTGTCCTCCTTTTCTTTTTCGCCAATGCCTTTGTTTACCGCTTTCATCCCAAGCGGCATCCGTTTTTTCGAAATTGTAATCTTCCTTTGGACCATTGGCCGTGTAATATCCATTTTTTCTCAAATATTCGGTGAACATCCGTACCCCGTTCGGAACTATCGGCGAGTAACTTGGTAGGCTATCTAGCAAAGGTTCGTTCACCTCGCGCGATGGTGTGTACGTTCTCATATTATGGGTTCCCAAGGTCGTTGGATACATTCCCGTAATGAGGGCGCTTCGGGCCGGAGCGCAAACCGGTACGGGCGATACGGCATTGGTGAAGGTGACACCATCACTCGCCAAAGCTTCGAGGTTCGGAAGTGAAATAGTGCTATCGCCATACATCGGAAAAAAGTCAGGGGACTGGTCTTCGGCCACCAACCAGATAATATTCGGTCGTGATAGTTCGCTTTCATTCAAGTTTTCGTTCTGCTTTTTATCGGCGCATGAGATATATAGGAGGAAGAGCGCCCCCAAAAGATTGGCAAGTTTCGGTTTGTACATAATGATGTTTTGAAATTGAGAACCCCTTAAAGATAAGGTATTAAACCAAAAAACCTCCCTTCAGAAAAAAGGGAGGTTCTCAACTAATTTGCTTCAAAATTATTCCAGGCCTTCAAGAAAATTAAGGCTTTGAGGCACTTGTTCTACCACTCTAGAGCATTCATCTTCTATGAACATATATTCGACTACCCCTAGTTCTTGGGCCCTTTTTACGACCCCGGCGATATCTACCTGCCCTGTGCCCAACACTACATTGGTCTCAACATCTTCGTGACCGGTATCGTTACCTTTCACTCCCTTTTCCATATCCTTAAGATGTAATAAAACGAATTTATCGGGATACTTGTTCAACAAAGCCAAGGGATCCTCACCTCCGTGCTGCACCCAATAAACATCCATTTCAAAGGCAAAATCCTTTGCATTTTTGGCCATATAGTCAAACAAAGTACCATCTTCATAAGGACGGAACTCGTAACCATGGGCATGATAGGCCAGTGTAAGGCCTGCTTCTTTCAATTTTTTCCCGGCCGTATTGAACACTTCGGTCGCCTCCTTGGTCTTGGCAATATCGAAATTGTTCCCTTCATGGGAAATCCATGCACACATGACATATTTGGCACCGAAAGTTTTCGCATTTTCAATAATCTTATCGATATTTCCATCTTTCAGATCATCATATCCGGCACCGACACTGACTACGTCAAGGTTGTTTTTTTTGAGCAGGCCTTTGAACTCATCCATCTCAAGTCCGTACGTTCCACCGCCTTCCAAATTGGTGATGCCCCAACTGTTGATCAATTGCAGCGTGCCGGGTACATCGGTCTTGAATTGATTGCGAAGGCTGTACAGTTGCAACCCTACTTCTTGGGCGTTCAACGACATTGCAAAAGCCGCAAGAATTATGACTACGGTAAATTTCTTCATTATGGCCTATGTTAAAAGGTTACCATCTTCATCCCATTCGGCAATGACACCTCGCTTGCTCTGGTCGACACATTTTGCGATCCATTCGGGATCGTAGGCCACGCCGTGCTGATCTAACACATCTTGGGGTACCCCATCCCAGACATTGGGCATATTTCCCTTATACCCGAGGTCGGCTATACCGACTTTAGAGGTATAATAGCCTGTCATCGTCAGGCCCCGCATCATATAGAAAAATTGTATTTCCAAGGGTTGGTCGTCCAAGGGCACTTCGATATCGTGGTAGCAAATTTGATCACAGATCTGTTTTTGCTGTTCCAAGGTCGCCGATTTGAAATCGGTTCCGAACTCGGTATTGCTCTTATGGTCCAACCACATGAGACCTCCCAATAGGGTGGTTTGCATTTCCGGAATGTCTTTTCCCATAAATTCAATGAACTCGGGAACATCAGCTTCCAAAGGTCCGCCATGTGGTTCTTTAGGAGGAAGTATGACCGTACTCAAGACCCCGATGGTCTCCATTTCGTGTTCGTTGAACAATCGCTCGGCATTTAGTTTTTCGATCCGCTCAAGTTCCTTGGGCGTTCGACCAAAATACTTTTCATCGGATGCGGCGACCGCTTCTTCAACATTGGCATCGCCTTCGGTCTTGCAACCATGAAACGCCAAGGCCGAGGCCCCTGCACCAAGGATTATGGTCTGTATGCTTTTTCTTCTATCCATCTTCTTCTAAATATTTTGTTTTTTCAGTTGTTCGATGATATAATCACTGGCCCTCCATGAAAGCGCCAAAATTGTCAAGGTACAGTTTTTATCGGCCTGCGAAGTAAAAGGACCTGCATCGGTGATAAAGACATTGTCGACATCGTGCAGTTGCTGAAATTCGTTCGTAACCGATGTTTTCGGATCTTTGCCCATTCGGGTCGTGCCCACCTCATGGATAATCTGACCAGGGGCCAACAGTCCATAGTCTTTGTCCTTGCCAGGTTTTTCCCCCAAAGGCTCGCCACCCATATTGTGTATCAGTTCTTCAAATGTGTCCTGCATATGTTTGGCCTGCTTAATCTCGAGGTCGGAATGTTTGTAGTTGAACTTAAGCACCGGAATGCCGAATTGATCGACCGTAGTGGGGTCGATCTCGCAATAATTTTCCTTTCTTGCGACACTTTCTCCCCTACCGCCAAAACCAATGACAGAACCATAGTACTTTTTGACATCGTCACGCAATTGGTCGCCATAGCCGCCGACCTTCAAACCGAAGAATTTATTGAAGTCGTTCGGATTCCATGCAAAGCCGTAATTAGGGTTGCTCATTCCGCCCCAAACCTCGATGTGATATCCTCGGGGAAAATCCAATTTTGAATGATCTCCCCACCATGGCGAATAGACGTGCATACCGCCTACCCCATCTTCATTGTAGGAAACTTTTCTATTCATCAACCCGGGAATGAATCCTGCGGCACTGGCACCGGTAGAATCGTGCAAATAATGACCTACGAGGTCGCTGCTATTGCCCAATCCGTTGGGGTGCTGTTTGCTCTTCGAGTTCAATAGAATTCTAGCGGTACTGCAGGCCGAGGCGGCCAGAACTACGACCTTGCCCCTTAATTTGTATTCCCTTCTATCTTCTTTATTGATATAGGATACCCCGGTTGCTTTTCCTTCGTCGTTGGTCGTTACCTCCCGTACCATGCAATTGACAAACAATTTGACCTTGCCTCCATTTTTTTGGGCAGGAAATATCAGGCAGCTACCCGCGGAGAAATCGGCATAAACGGAACATGAACGGCCACATTGTCCACAATAAAAACAGACACCTCTATCTTCGTTTATCTTTTTGGTCAACATGGAAAGCCGACCGGGAATTACCGGAATTCCACTTTTTTTGGCCCCGTTGATATAAAAAAGTTCATGTAATCTAGGCTTTGGTGGAGGAAGAAAAAATCCGTCAGGATCGTTGGGCAACCCTTCCTTTGAACCAAAAACCCCGATCAATTTTTCGGTCTTATCATAGTAGGGTTTGACATCGTCATACCCTATCGGCCAATCTTCTCCGTAACCATCATGTGATTTTCCCTTGAAGTCTTTCGGACCGAACCGAAGTGAGATACGCCCCCAATGGTTGGTTCTTCCACCCAACATCCTTGCACGCCACCACTTGAATTCAGTGCCTTCTTCATGGGTATAAGGCTCTCCTTCGACCTCCCAGTCGCCCCAGGACATATCCCATTCTCCAAATGCACGATCCGTTCCGGCACCTCTTCTCGGCGAATCATAGGCCCATTTAAGTTGTGTCATGGTCTTGGGGTCTTTGGGGTCAAAAAATGGGCCCGCCTCAACAACGGCCACATTAAGCCCGGCATCCGCGAGTTGCTTGGTGGCCATGCCCCCACCCGCACCCGAGCCTACAATAATTACATCATATACCTCAGAGCTTTCTTTTATTTGCATAGTTTGATTTTTGTTATTTGCAACAATTTAAAAAATAATTAAGGAGTATTCCTATTTTTTTATCCGAATAACACAAAAGCGGTCAAAGATGACATAAAACCGTCGGTCAACGACAATCAATATTTATGCGAGCGATGTTACATTTTAGGGTACTCGCTTGACCCCGGAAAAACGTCGGTTGGTTTGACCAAATCGATAAAATTCAATCTCAGTGACCCTTAATTATACAGGCCGATTTCAGTTGGGGAAATCGAATTCGCTAAAAGTTTGCCATTTGATCGATAGCTTCGGCAACCGTTTTCACGGGAAGTTTACACGTACTGTTTTGACATACGTAAATAAAAGTGCTTTCTTCATCAAAACGATCTTTGAACAGCGGAAGATTACTAGGTTCGGCACTACCCACTACGATTGCATTCGGAATATAATTCTCATTAAATGCAGTTACCAGTGATAAGGCCTGATCACCGACCACGGCAACCTCAAAGTACGGATGGGTGAAGGCCATTGATAACTGGCCCCATTTCGCAAAACCGGCCAAATCGGTTTGCATGACTCCGGCCATATTGGCCAACATGACCTCCGAGCCTTCAATCAGTTCTAAATCATAACCGATATGCCCGAGTTTTAGCAGATTACCTGCCATTATCGCGTTCGGGGAGGGCAACACGCCGTCATTTGTCTTTATTATTCTTGAAATCAACTCGTGACCTTTGTTAAAATGGAACATTTTTGAAGCTTGGTCAAAAAAATCTTTTTGGGCCGTTTCTTGCAGTTCATAAGCGAAATCGAGGTATACTTCCTCAAGGGTAACACCATATAGACTGAGCGCTGCGTCAATAACGAAGGCATAGTCTTCCACAAAGCCAGTATTGCGCTTGCTTCCCTTTTTGAACGCATGCACCAATTCTTTTTCTTGGTAGTTGTTCTGCCTTAAATAGCCGAATATTTCTTTGGCCTTGTCAAGAAATTCGGTGTTCCCGAATGCCTTATGGGCATCGAGATAGCCATTGATCAACAGCGCGTTCCATGAGGTGATTATCTTGTCATCTATACTGGGCCGCACCCTTGTCATCCGTTGATCCAAAAGTGATTTTTTCCACCGTGACCCTGCATTGGCCATATCACTTTCCGAAACATTGTTGCTTTTAGCGAAATCAACGTTCTCGACCTCTTTGTACAATACGTAGTTGTCGTTTTCCCAAACGGTCTCAGGGCGAATATTGTAGTATTCTGAAAACAGTCTGAAGTCGTCTTGCAATATATCTTTCAGTTCATCTGCTTTCCAAACGTAGAACTTTCCTTCTTCACCTTCGCTGTCGGCATCGATGGCTGCATAAAAGCCTCCTTCCCCATTGTACATTTCACGCTCAAGAAACTCAATGGTTTCCAAAACGACCTTATAGTAGTCCGGATCTTTGAAAACCTGATACGCCTTGGCATATAGACTCAACAACTGGGCGTTGTCATAAAGCATTTTTTCAAAATGAGGAACTTTCCATTGACCATCTGTGCTATACCTAAAGAACCCACCGCCAACATGATCATAGACGCCTCCTAGGGCGATCTTGTCCAACGTGTTTTTAACATGGGCCTTTGCCTGTTCATCGCCGGTCAAGAGTGCATAATCAAGTAAAAAAGTTAAATTTATGGGAAGCATGAATTTTTCGGGCCCCTTATCTCCTCCCCATTCGAAGTCCCAGTTGGCCCTCCAAATATCCACTGCTTCCGCTAGTAGGTCAGGTGAGATTCCCTTGGTGTCGTTTTGTGGAGAAACAATATTTGCCTCTTGAACTCCCGTCGCAACCATGTCGGCATACTCATTGGCTTTTTCGGGGCTATCTTTATACAACTGATGAATCTTTGCAAGTACTTCGCTCCATTGTTTCTTCGTGTGATAGGTTCCTCCATATAAAGGCTTTCCATTGGGCAGGGCGATAATGTTCAGGGGCCAACCACTATTCTGGTCGATAAGCTGTACGAAGGTCTGGTAGATGTGGTCGATATCGGGTCGCTCTTCGCGATCAATTTTTATGCTTACGAAATTCTCGTTCATTAGGGCCGCCACTTCTTCATCTTCAAAAGTTTCTTCCTCCATTACATGGCACCAATGGCAAGATGAATAGCCGATACTGATCAGCAAAAGCTTATCTTCTTTTTTGGCGTCTTCCAAGGCTTCTTCACTCCAAGGCCTCCAGTCCACCGGATTGTGGGCGTGTTGCAACAAATAAGGGCTTGTTTCTGAAATGAGCGCATTGGTATATTCGTGCTCGGTTGTTTTTTCTTCGACCTGACCTTTGCAGGCGATAAAAAAGACAAGCGCAAACAACCGTAAATGTCCCCAACATGGCTTATATAATTGAATTTTCATGTCCTATCTTTAAATATCCGCTAAATTACCCATTAAAAAGGTACTATCAATCGAATTACAAAATCTATCTAAACTTTGGCCCGTTTTAATGAGTTTTCAATATCTTTAGAAGCATTCAATAAAAAAGAGGCAATAAACCGAACCATGAAAAAAGATACATTCAACCTAGATCGCCGCAATTTTATCAAAGGCACATCGGCCGCTATGTTATTCTCGACCTTTAGCGCCTATGGGTTTGATCTGACCAATGAAGACAAACCGATTCGGGTAGGGTTGATCGGTACGGGATGGTACGGCACGAGCGATCTTTTTAAATTGATTCAGGTTGCCAATGTCAATGTAGTGTCGCTTTGTGACGTCGACAGTAAATTTTTGAACGAAGTGGCAGTTCTTGTGTCACAGAGACAAAAATCAGGCAAGAAACCCAAGCTGTACTCCGACTACCGCAAGATGCTAGAGAAAAAAGATCTGGATATCGTGCTTATCGGAACACCTGATCACTGGCATGCATTGCAATGCATCGCCGCGATCGAATCGGGTGCGCATGTTTATGTGCAAAAACCTATCAGTGTTGATGTTATTGAAGGGGAGGCCATGGTCGCGGCGGCAAGAAAACATAACAAGGTAGTACAGGTGGGCACGCAGCGCAAAAGCACTCCGCACCTTATCGAGGTAAAAAAACGAATAGTCGATGCGGGTCTTCTCGGGAAGATAAAGCATGTAGAAATGTGCTGTTATTATCATATGCGGGCCAATGGGAATCCACCCTTGGAACCCGTTCCGGATTTTTTGGATTATGAAATGTGGACAGGTCCCGCACCTTTGCGGCCCTACGATGGGCTTCCGCATAGAAGGTGGTGGCGAACTTTTATGGAATACGGCAACGGGATAACAGGCGACATGTGTGTACACATGTACGACACCGTGCGCTGGATGCTCAAATTGGGATGGCCAAAAAAAATAACCGCTACGGGAGGTATTTATGTGCAAACGGATGGCAAATCAAATATTGCCGATACCCAAACGGCTATTTTCGAACACGATGAACTGAACTGCGTCTGGCAACACCGAACATGGGGCACACCGGCCGATCCGGAATATCCCTGGTCATTCAAATTATATGGTGAAAAGGGAACACTGTCGGGAAGCACGATGCAAGCCGATTTTGTACCTTTCGACAAAGATGCCGAACCCATACATTTCGATGTACTCTACGAAAAAGAACAATACCCCGAAGATCTTATAGAAAAGGACAATGAGTTGAATGCCGCCCCGGCAACTCGACGACATATGCGCAACTTTTTAGCGGCCATAGAAAATGGAACCCGTCCCGTAGCCGATATCGAAGAAGGTCATATCTCAACGGCAAGCTGTATTTTGGCCAACTTATCAATGGAGTTGGGGCGACCCCTTTCATATGACCCAAAAACAAGAACGGTTATCGACGATCCCGAAGCCACGAAACTGCTTCAAAGAGAATATCGCGGGCCTTGGGAACATCCACACCCTGATCAGTTTAGTTAGTTCTTAGAATCTCAATGCCAGACGCTTACAATAATCTTCAAATAACGACCGAAATGGCCGAGAATATCGTTCTCGAACATTTTGGCATGAATTGTGGCGCGACGGCCCTCCCAGGTGAAATCGATTTCAATTTCAGGATAAAGGCCAAGGTCGGAAAAGACTACATACTTAAGATATCAAGGCCTGGAGAAGACGATGACTATCTTGACTTTCAACAAAAACTGCTGCTATATATCGCGGATAACGGAGAAAACCTAATCGCTCCAAAAGTTGTTAGCGATCTTCAAGAAAATGTGATAACCACGATTACCGATGCGCATGGAAAAAGCAGAAAAGTACGTCTGCTCACATGGGTATCAGGTCGTTTGTGGAGTACGGTAAATCCTCAACTCGACGATTTGAGGAAAAGTTTGGGCGAACATTGTGGCAAACTGACCAAAGCGCTACAGGGCTTCGATCACCCGCAGGCCCATAGAGAATTCGATTGGGACATCGCCCAATCACTTTGGACCAAAAACCATTTGAATTTGTTCAAAGGAAAGGAAAAAGACCTTATCCTATTCTATCAACAGACATTCGAAGCGTTACAAAAATCGTATTCAAAACTAAGAAAAGGCGTTGTGCATAACGATGCCAATGACAATAATATCATCGTTTCAGACGCGTTGATCCACCCACATGTCGTAACGACCATCGATTATGGCGATTCTTGCCATACCCAGGTTATAAATGATCTTGCCGTTGCCTGCGCCTATGGTATTATGGGCCATAACAATCCTCTAGAGGCTTCTTTGTCGATAGTGAAAGGTTATCACGAGCAATATGCGCTAACCGAGGGTGAAATCGAACATCTATATTGGTGCATAGCCATGAGATTGGTTATTTCGGTCACAAAATCGGCCATTAACAAAATCAAAGAGCCCGACAACGCTTACTTGCAGATCAGTGAGCGACCTGCCTGGGAGCTCTTGATGAAATGGAAGGAAATTAGCCCTGAATTTGCGCTGTTCAGTTTTCGACAGGCTTGTGGGTTTTCAGTTCACCCCGATTCAGGGAAATTTGAAAAGTGGGCGGCGCAAAACAGATTTTCCCTTACTGATCTATTTCCAACGGTCGACAAAAACAAAGTCCATCATCTCGATTTAAGTGTTTCCAGCAAATGGATCGGCCATCGGGAGGAATTCAATGATCTGGAATTTTTTCAGTTTAAGATCGACCGGTTACAAAAAGAGTATCCCGACAGAATTCTTGCCGGAGGGTATTTAGAACCACGGCCTTTATACACATCGACCGAATATGACAAAGTGGGGAATTCAGGTCCTGAAAGCCGCACAATTCATTTGGGCATTGATTTTTGGCTTCCTGAAAAAACGCCGGTACATGCCCTATTTGATGGTGAGGTGGTAATTGCGGTAAACGATGCCGGGGACAAGGAGTATGGCGGATTGCTAATTCTAAGGCATGAATTGGATGGCTTTGGACTTTATTCCTTATACGGCCATTTGACGGTGGCCAGTGTATCCTCTAAAAAAGTCGGCCAACGAATAAACAAAGGAGAGTGTATTGGCCATTTGGGAAACTATCCCGAGAACGGAAACTGGGTCTCCCACCTGCATTTTCAGCTGATGCATTCGCTACTAGACAACAAAAAAGACTTTCCGGGCGTAACCTACCCCAAACAGAAAGAGGTTTGGCAAGGGCTTTGTCCAGACCCCAACCTGCTTTTCAAATTAAAGGAATTAGCTCAAAAACAGGAAACCACCAATCAAGAGTTGATCGATTATCGCAGAAAGCATCTTGGAAAAAGTCTAAGCCTTCAATACAAAAATCCCATTAAAATAGTTCGCGGGGAGGCCCAATATTTATTGGATCAATACGGTCAAAAATATCTGGATACCGTCAACAATGTTGCGCACGTCGGCCACGAGAATTACAAAGTCGTAAAGGCCGGGCAAGAGCAAATGGCACTGCTGAATACCAATTCGCGCTATCTTCATGATCAAATCAATATTTTGGCCCAAGAATTGTTGCAAACGCTTCCCCAAGCGCTCAATGTCGTACATTTTGTGAACTCCGGAAGTGAAGCCAACGAACTTGCCATGCGCATGGTTAAGGCCGCAACCGGACTGAAAGATATAATCGCCTCGGAAGTCGGCTACCACGGAAATACAAACATGTGTATCGACATCAGTTCATATAAGTTCGACGGCAAAGGCGGAAAAGGAGCTCCCGAACATACACACATAATTCCTTTACCCGATGCTTTTCGCGGTAAATATAGAGGATTCGATTCGGGAAGCAAATATGCCGAAGAAGTACAGCTACAAATCGATGCCATTCATAAAAAAAATAGAAAACCCGCGGCCTTTATCATCGAACCTATTATCAGTTGTGGCGGTCAGATCGAATTACCGAACGGCTTTTTAGATAAGGCGTATGATTACGTACGACGGGCCGGCGGCCTTTGTATTTCAGATGAAGTTCAAGTAGGTTGCGGACGTATGGGAAAAACCTTTTGGGGCTTTCAACTTTACGATGTCGTGCCCGACATTATTACGATGGGTAAACCCTTGGGCAATGGACACCCGCTAGCCGCTGTAGTCTGCACCCAAGAGGTAGCGGAAAAATTCGCAAACGGAATGGAATATTTCAACACCTTTGGTGGTAATCCGGTGTCATGCGCGATCGGAAGCGCAGTTCTGCAAACGGTAAAAAATGAAGGACTTCGTAAAAATGCCCAATTGGTCGGGGAGTTTCTAAAGGTTGAGTTGAAAGCCTTGGCCGAAGAGTTTCCGATAATAGGTGATGTACGTGGGCAAGGACTATTTCTCGGTATAGAGTTGGTAGATTCAAAAAAGAACCCCCTACCCGATCAAACCGATTATCTGGTGGATCGAATGAAGGACCACCATGTTTTAATGAGCATCGACGGCCCCGACCATAACGTTTTGAAAATCAAACCCCCGTTGGTCTTTACCCAAGAAAATGCCCGGGAACTATTATGCTATCTTAAGAAAATATTGGCGGAGGATTTTATGAAAAGTTGGGTGGATTGATTGATTTACCAACCTTTCGTCAAAACTTGATTGCACAAAAAAGCCTGTAAACGTTTGTTTACAGGCTTTAAAGCTAAAGTCGGGGTGGCAGCATGCCGCGTATCGTTACAAATAATTGATTTTCAGTATTTTGATTGTACTTGTCTAAATCAAATCCCTTTATGGACACTCGATTTATAAGTAACTTCAGAACGTATTGATTGTGTGTTGTCTACAAGCCAAAATTACAAAGTAAATCGATATCATCGAATATTATAAAAGTCCAAGATTACCTTTGTGCAATCATGTGTAGTAAATATGCCTACCAAGTGTTGTTCTCAAAGTAAAATATTGTCTTATAAAAAGTTCCTTTTACAATCCCCTCAACATATAAGATATCAGGAAACCTGATATCTAAAGTTTTAATCGAATAGTAATAAATGGAATTAACCCAGTATATCCAATTAATATCCGTTTCTTTATCAAACTTAACAGACCATCCACGAGAATTGAGCCAGTCTTGAAATAAAAAGAGAGCCCTCTCTATTGTCATTTTCCAATTATCACTAGGGGTCCATTCTAAGCTATTTTTTTGAAGGTTTCAACATTAACGCACCAAATACCGTAGAGGCTTGCATTACCCCCTTGGTCAAATCAATTGGCAAAATCGAAATTTTACAAAGGAACGACCCCAAAGGCAGCTGAAACCTAATTAACGTCGGAAGTTCGTTACGATTAAACACCAAATACCATGAGGCCACTTTCAATAGCAAAACAAGTTACCAATAGGGATGGTGAATCACTTAAAAGATATCTAGTTGATGTAAGCCGTATCCCAATGATTACAGAAGATGAAGAAGTCGAATTAGCGATTCTTATAAGAAATGGCGACAATTTGGCCCTTGAAAAGTTGGTCAATTCCAATTTAAGATTTGTTATATCGGTGGCCAAACAATATCAAGGTCGGGGTTTGAAATTACTCGATTTGATAAATGAGGGAAATCTTGGATTGGTTAGGGCCGCAACCCGATTCGATGAAACCCGAGGGTTTAAATTCATTTCCTATGCCGTTTGGTGGATACGCCAGGGGATACTTCAGGCGTTGACAGAAACTACAAGAATGGTGAGATTGCCTTTGAACAAAATAAGCGTGATCAACAAGATAACCAAAGCCTCCTCCAATTTTGAACAGATTCACCAAAGACTGCCGTATGCTGAAGAAATCTCGGAACTGATTGACGTTTCCCTTGCTGAGGTCCAACTCTGCATGAAACACTCCATGTGGCCCAAGTCAATGGATGAAACATTAAATACCGAGAGTGACAACTTCACGTTGTATGAAGTTTTAAGTTCGGGCAATTTGGATAACCCTGAAAAGGGCCTTATTGAAAATTCATTAAGGACAGAATTGGAGGGGTTGCTCAATATCCTTTCAGATCGTGAGGCCTACGTGATCAAGAAGTATTATGGCATCGGCGCCAATAAAGCAATGGGAATGGAGGAAATTGCCTACCAACTGGGCATTACGAAGGAACGGATAAGACAGATAAAAACGAGGGCATTGTTACGTTTAAGGAAATCCTCAAAATGCGATTTCCTTAAGGAATATTTGGAATAGGTTCTGTTTTTGAATAATTGCTTTATCACTGAGAACATATCCCATTTTAATCTTCCAATATCTTTTCTTATTGGATTCAACAGTTAAATAATGATTTGTGTTCATACATCAAAACACCATTTATTGACTACCTTTAAAAAGGACTTACTTTCACTTTTTTCAAAGGGCATTAGAATCCTATTATTCAGGCGGAAAACCTATTTTCAATTGTCCTGGATTTAGGATGTACAAGCTTATTTGATTTTTACGCACCAACTAAGTGACCACCTTTAGTTTTAAACGAATTATATGAGGTTATACATAAAATACATGGTCAGTCTTCGCTGTAAAATGTTGGTAAAGGAAGAATTAAAAAAGTTGGGACTGGACTACGTAATATTGAATCTGGGCATGGTTGAAACTATGGGGGAAATTACTGATGAAAAGCGAATCCAGCTCAAGAATAATCTACTCAAGTCCGGATTGGAATTGTTGGATGATAATAGGAGTATATTAATCGAAAGAATAAAAAATGTAATAGTTGAGATGATCCATCACAATGATGAAATTCCAAAAACAAATTATTCTGGTTATTTAAGCGAAAAATTGGGATACGACTACACCTATCTGTCGAATACATTTTCAGAAGTGCAAGGAATCACCATACAGCATTATATTATCAAACATAAAATTGAAAAGGTAAAGGAATTGTTGCTATATAATGAGCTCAACTTAGCCGAAATAGCCCATAAGCTTCACTATAGTAGCCCAGCGCATTTGTCAAATCAATTTAAAAAAGTCACTGGCCTCACACCTTCATTCTTCAAAAAAATGAAGAAAAAAAGACAGCAAAATTTGGAAAACCTGTGATATATGTAAGGACCACAAATATTTATATAGCAAAATTCCCGTGGTTCTGTCGCATCTTTGCCTACTGTTATGATGTTAACGAACAGGACTAAATACACAACATGTATGGACATATTCGAAAAGAACAATTTGGTTTACGGTATTCTTAAAAAAATAAGAGATGTCTTTAGGCCTGTATTCGATAATACAAGCAAAGAAACTGCAAGATGGAAGGAATTGGAGAAAAACCTTCAACCCGATCTGATCAAAATCAGAAAGTGACTTCGGTCAATTTCAAATACGCGGCCTGAACCATACTAGGAGAAAGAGAATTTAACTTTGTTTATTGATAAGTGCTTTTAGATTATTCAAAAGCCCAAAAAAGAGCAGGAACTAAAAAACACTGCTCTTTTTTCATTAAAAGGCAAAAAGGGTTGGTGGTGCGGTAACCATTGTTTTTGTAAAGCAAATTTATATCGAAAGTAGCATTGATAAATTATAGTCCATGAGAAAATGCGTTATCTGTTTTGTGCTTTTATTAATAATGCTGGTGGTCGCAGTTTCACTTCCATAAATCAATAAAAAATAAAAATTATGTCGAGAGAAAAAGAAGGGAAACAAAAATCAGGAAAAACAGCACCATCAAGCACTCCCAAAGAGAAAAAGGCCGCCAAAAGGGCAAAACGGAATGCCAAAAACAGAGCGGAATAGGAAAAAAAAGGCAGATGTCATATATCTTATTCATGCCATAATTGCTCAACTATGGAAAAGGGCGAATTTGAAGAATCCAAGAAGTTTAACTTGGTAGATGCACTAGAGTATATTTCCAATACGATAGTTGTAAAAAACATAATGGTCGAAAACAACTGTGTCATACAGGCATTTGTATTCGATTATGGCAAAGTGCAATCTTACGAGAAATCCCCTTTTTCACGTTTTATTCACATAATTGAGGGTAAAGCGGAAGTTGTTATCAATGATTACTCCACCTTTATGCAAAAGGGAGACTCGATACTAATACCAGGGTATTCCACCAGCTCAATAGAAGCAAATCATAAATTCAAGATGATTTGTACTACTATTAAGATCTAACTGTAGCGCATGAATGTATAATAGAGAAATGAAACAATGGAAAAAAGGTTTGAAATAGGAGACGTGGTATGCGCGAAGGTAAAACCTTCAATTGCACTTGTTGTACGACTGTATGCTCGCAGAATCTATTACTGTACCCTTCAGAATCAACCTAACGCTAAAGATCAGGTCTATTTTGATAGGGAATTAAAACCTTATGAAGGAGGCACTATCCCTTCGGACACCTAAATAATACAACTTATGAAAGCTAAGGCTTTAATTTATTGTGAGAATGAATTTGGCCGTATAGACGGTAAAGTGGCCAATGGACTTGTTCGGCAATCGGAGACCTATGATATTGTTGGGGTCATTGACAGTTCGAAGGCTGGTCAGGACGCTGGAGAATATCTTGATGGTGTAAAAAATGGCATTCCCATTTTCGAAAGTATAGCACTTGCCTTAGAAGAATTGAGCATTCTTCCGAAATATTTTATCTACGGTATCGCCCCACTGGCTTCCTTTTTAAACGATGAACAACAAGAAATTATTTTTACCGCCATGAAAAGTGGGATGAATATCGTTAATGGTCTTCCTGAATTTTTTAACGAGAATACCCAATTTACCCGTATGGCCCGCAATTATGGAGTAACTATACTGGATGTTAGAAAACCGCCAAAGCGGGAAGACCTCCATAATTTTTCGGGACGCATTCAAGAGGTAAAGGTTCCGATAATTACGGTAATGGGCACTGATTGTGCGGTTGGTAAAAGAACCACCGCATTGGCATTGGTGGAAGCCTTACGCAATGAAGGTCTGAACGCCGTCTTTGTGACCACCGGTCAGACAGGCTTGCTCCAAGGCTCTAAATACGGAGTGGCTATAGATGTTTTGACATCAGGATTTGCTACCGGCGAAGTTGAAAACGCCATCTTAAATGCCTATGAGCAAGAAGGACCTGACATCATCGTTGTTGAGGGACAGGGAGCATTAAGCCATCCCGCATTTACTTCCTCAAGTGCCATAATTCGTGGGGCAGCGCCTGATGCAATAATCATACAGCATCCACCTAAGCGAAAGAGTTATTGTGACTATCCCAAAATTCCAATGCTGGGCTTGGTAGAAGAGATTGAAATGATAGAAATATTCTCTAAATCAAAGGTGATAGCCATCACCATTAACCATGAAAAAATGACTGCTGTTGAAGTGAACCAAATCATAGAGCAGTACGAATCAGAATATAATCTACCTGTTTCGGATGTCCTTATACATGGATGCGATAAACTGGTAAAGGAATTGGTCAAAACATTTCCAGAGTTAAAGAGAGAGTCGGTGTTGGTTTGAATCTTCCTAGGATAGATATAGATTTAGGAAAGATTGCCCATAACGTACAACAGTTGAAAACGCTTTATGGTTCTAAGGGAATCAATGTAGTAGGAGTAACCAAAGTGATCGGGGGCAATCCAATAATTGCCGACATCTTGGTCAAAAATGGTATTGAAATTCTGGCAGACTCTAGAATTTCGAATATTATAAAAATGCGCAAAGCGGGTATTCGGGCGCAATATCTGTTACTCAGGACACCTGCGCTCAGTCAGGTAGAAGCCGTGGTTATCCATACGCACATAAGTTTAAACTCTGAATTAACTGTTCTAAAAAAACTTTCGGAATATGCCTTAAGAAACCATATCATACATAAGGTTGTTCTTATGGTGGAACTTGGGGACTTACGGGAAGGAATCATGCCTTCGGAAATGAATGCCATGGTAAAAGAGGTCCTAAACTTGGAAGGCCTGGTCTTGGTAGGTATAGGAACGAATCTTGCATGCTTTGGCGGAATAAGCCCTGATGCAGACAAAATGAACGAGTTGTCCTCAATAGCGATTCGTTTGGAAGAAAAATTCAAAATTACCTTGGCAATGATCTCCGGCGGAAACTCTGCAAATTACAACTGGTTTACATCTTCAAAAGATGTGGGCAGAATAAATAGCTTACGATTGGGTGAATCCATTTTTTTAGGTAGGGAAGCACTTCGTAGAAAACAAATACCAGGACTTTTCACTGATATCTTTACTTTACTTGCCGAGGTTATCGAAGCAAAACGAAAACCATCACAACCCTATGGGGAGGTATATCAAAATGCGAATGGTGATATCCCAAAGTTTGAGAACGAAGGCTTAATGGATAGGGCCGTTCTCGCGATTGGAATGCAGGACGTCATCGTTTCAGGAATTACTCCAAAACAAAAAATAACTGTGCTCGGCGCTAGTAGTGATCACATGTTGATAGATAATACCGAAACAAGTTTAAAAGTGGGGGATACCGTAGCTTTCGACCTCAATTATTGTGCGCTATTAAGGGCATTTAGCACCCCAAACATTTCAAAAAACACGATCAACCTATATGAATGTGCAAGCATACTGTGACGCGGTGGAGACAAAAGACCTTCGGCATAAACTTTTAGTCCCCTCCATTTGGATTCGAGAAAACCACTCACAACTGGTGAGTTTGATGGACACGAATTTTAATTTGATTTTTGAACCATCAATTTTGAAAAACTATCAATACTTGGTCCGAGAAGCTATTATTGAAAAAATAGGCCGGATAAGCAAAGTATTGGACAAGCAAGATAAAATTCTGATCATTCGCTCCGCTTGGAGGTCTTTTGAACATCAGCGACTTCTTTGGGAGACTACATTTGCTTCCTTTAAAAAAAAACATCCAGAAAAATCGGATGGCGATATTAAACAGATTATTAGTTATTTCATCGCGCCCCCTACAAAGTCAATGCATGTGACCGGTGGAGCAGTGGACGCTTTGATTTATGATAAGATCGAAGATTGTGTAATGAATTTTGGCACCAACAAAGGATTGGAGATTGATCTTTCAAAAAAGTGCTATCCCTACTATCCGAATATTAGCCCCGAAGCGAAGAAAAATAGAGCCCTGCTGATCAATTTATTTGAAGATGAAGATTTTGTATGTGACCTAAAGGAGTATTGGCATTTTGATTATGGCAATACTATTTGGGCCATTGAAAAAGACAAGGAGTTTGCCATTTATGGCCCCATTACCTAATTGTGCCTATGAGCATACTGAAAAATGGATATGTTGGACAAAAAGGCATTCCATAAAAAAAGGGCTTTCGCCCCTTTTTAATATTTCTGATCCTTAAGAAAACCGTATTAATTTTATGGCAGTATGCCTTCGGTGATTTTTCCAGCTATCATGGCGGGACAATGGCCTGTCAATAACAATGTTACCGTCTCCAGTTCCTTTTTTTGTCTGCTTCATTATTCCTTCTCTATTTACTTGTTGTGATGGGTGCAATACGCATCCTTATCTACACATATTATAAGACGTAAAGATAGTCTAAATGTTACATGATTAGGGTAAGTTTAACACGATACTAGGATAGATAAAATGGGAGACATTGGTTATTTAAGGATTTGTAATTACCATTCTGCTCGTCTGCCGACAATACCCTTCAAAGGCCCATAATGCCATATAGTTGTTAAACATTCCTAGAACGCCTTGTTGAAGCCTAAAAGGCCCTTCGGATCTAAAAAAGTCTTCCGCTAAGGGCGAATGGCCCAATGCTTTCTTTTGTACCGAAATCACCTCTTTTTTAGAGCACCAAAATTTTAATCAGCCAGACTCAAGACGAATAGCGTCATATCTCCACTTTACAATGTGTGATTTATGTAAGATTGTCTTGGATTAGTACAATATACTTGGATACGTGAAATCCTATCTTTATAATAAACCTGATTACTATGGTTAATGACCCTATGGGCGAAATAAAGAACGTACTGAAAAAAGGTCAAAGGAGAAATCTGATTGTTATTGCCGTATTGGCGATATTGCTTTTTGCATTTAAACCATGGGTTCAAATTGGTGCGGGTGAGCGAGGAGTTGTCCAGAATTTTGGCGCCGTACAGGACAAGGTGTTGAATGAGGGAATCCATTTCAAAATACCAATAGTGCAGACCGTCATATTTATGGACGTAAAAATTCAAAAGGCAATGACCGATGCGGCATCATCTTCATCTGATTTGCAGGATGTGGATTTATCCGTGGCCCTCAATTATCACATCATACCAGATAAGGCCAATTTGGTTTATCAAACTATAGGTGTGGAATTCAAAGAGCGTATTATTGACCCCGCCATTCAGGAAGTAATGAAAGCGGTGTCTGCCAGATATACTGCGGAGGAATTGATTACCAAGAGGCCGGCTGTCAGCACCGAGATGCAACAAGCGCTCACTTCTAGATTGCTGGCATCGAACATAGCGGTTGACGCCTTTTCGATTATCTCATTTAGTTTTTCCCAAACCTTTACCGATGCCATTGAGGCAAAACAAACCGCAGAGCAAAATGCACTAAAGGCAAAAAGGGACTTGGATAGGATAAAGGTAGAAGCAGAGCAGACCATTGCCGCGGCAACGGCCGAAGCTGAAGCATTACGGTTACAAAAAATGAATATTTCACCCGATCTTATCGAACTCAGGAAGATAGAGGCAAATCTTAAGGCTATAGAAAAATGGAACGGGATTTTACCTGAGGTAACGGGTGCAGGCGCAATTCCATTTATTGGAGTAGGCGATGCAATTAATAACTAATGATGGGAATATCTGGGGATTTGGATGCAGGATCCATGATTACGATGCTATTGTTTATTCACTTGACGGTGGGCATTATTAGAGGGCTATATAGATATCATATGATTGAAAAATACCATTATAATTACTATGGCGACCCTCCCATGAATTTTTTGCGTAAACTAGCACACAATGGGTTGAATCGCGTTTTTAGCACAACAACTCTTCTTATTTCAGCTTTGCTGGCCATTATGGCATTTTTATTCTTTAATGTATTAATGAATGGCTTAACAACAAAAGGAAGCAACCATGGGATTCAATTATTATTGGGTACTAAATGCTATCTGTAAAAATGCCACAACACATAAGGTTAAAAACAGTGTTTTTATCGATTCAACTATTAGTAAGACTTAAAACCTCTGAACTTCGCGATATATGGTAAAATAGTTGATGCATCCACCATAGTTAGCACTGAAAATTTCGGTTAATGCCCCAAACTACGGAAACATCACTCTTGAAGGTGTTGTCCTGACATAAGCTTTTGTAAGCGTATCAAAGTGGATATTTCCTTGCCATCATCTTCCCAAACCTCAACATGCTCAATAAACGAGATTATAAAATTTTCCCCAATGTGTTTATCCTCATGTAGTGGATACTTTTCAAGGATAACAGATAGAATCTCATCAAAGACAACTATTTCTTCCATAGCCAATGCTGTTTTGCCACAAAACGAATACCCATCCTCAACACACCCAAGAAAGACCCCTTCTATTTCATTTATTTGGCTTATTCCTTGGGAAGGGGCGATGGCCAATGGGATAAGAGATATAAAGAATAGCATTGTACGTATCATTATCTTAATGTCTTTAAAAGGTAGTTTAACTGTTCGTTTTATGGGATGGAACGATACCTTAATTTTATATGTCCAGGGCGTTGTTGACCAAAAACAGTTAGTTATGCAACTGGTTGGCCGTTGGTATCCTGTTTACATTTTAGTATCACCATAATTTGGATGGGGTTTTGGTATTACATTTTTATCATCCCCAATTATTTCTCGGACATCAATTTCAATTCCCCTTGAAATTGTAGTAATCGGGACGTCATTTCTGGTCCCTTCA
Source organism: Flavobacteriaceae bacterium NBU2977 (assembly GCA_019931105.1). GTDB lineage: Bacteria > Bacteroidota > Bacteroidia > Flavobacteriales > Flavobacteriaceae > Meishania > Meishania litoralis. Next base: position 923,800 of record JAIOUW010000002.1, read on the forward strand.
AAAGGGTTTTCCGACACATCACCTACCTTTTCCATAAGCATGAACACCCATGATATAACAACACTGATCGGAACGGTCATCCAAACAAAGTTCTCAACAATTAGGCGATTCATAAAATATCTATTTTCATCATTGGCCAAATTGAGTCCGATTTCATGAAATTCATGCATCAATCCAAACGGTAGGAGAATCATGAAAATCCATAGAAAAAACAAGTTTAGCGTCGCAAATTGCCTTGGGTATGGAAAGTTTTTGATTCTTTCGACCTTACCTTGTAAGGTAAATAGTTCACCAATGATATTGTTGAACTCCATGTGTCGGAAGTCATCAATCAATCCTTCTAATTTTAATTCTTTAAATTGCTTAGATTGCATATTGAGACACGCTGCTTGTTTATTTGTCATGCTCAGCACAAATTCTTTTTCATCTTCATTTAGATATCCATGAAGTTCTTCTTGTAGCGTCAGATCGTGTTCTCTTACTTCTATCATTTTCATGTGCTCTTTACTTGACTTACTACCCACAAGGGTTTCCCAAGGCTTTTTGATTCTAAGAGCGTATCTAAGAGAAGTCATCCAAGCTATATGGCGCATGATAATAACTTTCTTTATATTAAAAAATTCTTCATCGGTTCTCTCCACTCTGACAAATTCATTGGTAATGAAGTCATTGGCCATAGTAGCCAATAATCTTGAAGTGTTTACGATACCTCCATATATCTTTCGGGCTTCCCAAAGTCTTTCGTAAGAAGCATTGTTTTTAAATCCGGTTATGAATGCGAGAGATGTGCCTATGAGTCCAATGGGAAGCCAAGGCAGATATAACCATTTTAACCCAACCACATCATACAGTATCACCGGTACAATAGACATTAAGAAAAAAAAATAAATATATTTTCTCGTCAATAGGAGTACTATTTTTAAGGAGTAAACAGGTTTTAGATACATACTCTATTTATATTTACAGCTAAGCGGATGTGAACTTTGACTACATGATCACTATGTACGCGAATGATTTGACACTATGATTCTACCGTGCATCAAGCTCGATTAAAACGCTCAATCGGTGGTCGTCAATTTAGAAAATATCGTGTTCTTTTTATATGACTGGATAGGACTTCATACTGAATTTTGCTGTCGTGATTGAAATTTCTATGGTCATATTTCATCATATCCGACTTTGGGTTGTTATTTCAATATTAACCAACCTTATTTTCAATTTCGAGCACTTCCATCCATACCAGTTTGGAGGTAATGACTTAAAAAGCCATCTTTAAAGATGGCTTTTTCAAGGGTGTTGTAACTACAGGTTTTAACCAATCAATTCAACATTTACCGCGTTCAAACCTTTCTCACCTCTTTCGACTGTGAATTTCACCTTATCATCTTCGCGGATTTTATCTACTAGACCACTTTGGTGTACAAAAACATCCTCATCGGAATCTACAGGTTTAATAAAACCAAATCCTTTGGCATTGTTGAAAAATTTTACTGTTCCTTCTTTCATTACTTTATATTTATTGTTTGTTAATCTATTTAATGTTCGTTTGATTTAATAATGTTCATTGTTCTTTACTGTTCTTAAAATTTAGTTCCAATTGCATAGGAATCGACTGTATCTTTCCCAACTTATGCAAAGTTTTGACATGGTCTTTGACAGCAGAGAGAAAGTTTACTTTTGTGTGATAGGGCATCCCATATTCCCTGGCAGTATCAGCAACGATACCGGATATTTTTTTGTAATGGACGTGACAGATATTAGGCAGCAGATGATGTTCTATCTGATAATTCAGTCCCCCTATCAACCATGAAAAAAAACTGCTGTTTGGTGAAAAATTGGTGGTAGTGGCCAATTGGTGAGCGGACCAATCCCCTGCAACCATTCCATCATCATCAGGAAGTGGAAATTCTGTGTCTGGCATTATATGTGCCACCTGAAAAACAATACTGATCAGAAGACCAGTCACAAAGTGCATGCTAAGAAATGCCAGGATGATTATCCAGGGAGCCAGGGGTACCAGGAACAAAGGGATGACCAAGGCGTAGGTATAATAGAATAGCTTCCAAGCGGCTATCTTAATTAGCTCATTTCTAAATTCATTCTTTTTATCGAGAAACCCCATTTTTCGATAGCGGGCAAGCCGGATGAAATCTTTGGCGGTGACCCATGAAATTGTCGACAGACCATAAAAGAACCATACATACAAATGTTGGAACCTGTGGAGCTTATTTTTTTTGGCGTGAGGTGAGAAACGTAGAAAGAAAGGTGCATTTATATCATCATCCGCTCCTTCTATATTGGTATAGGTATGGTGGAGTACATTGTGTTGTATTTTCCAAACGGTGGCATTTGCACCGATCAGGTTCATGGTGTAGCCCAAGTACTTGTTTACTTTTTGATGCTTGGAATAGGAGCCATGTATGGCATCATGCATGATGCCCATACCAATTCCCGCCATGCCAATTCCACTTGTGATGTACAGCACGAAAAGTAACCATTGACTGGCCACAAGGCCAATATTTATAATAATCAGCGGAGCGAAGAAAAAGGTTAGCATTGCTATGGTCTTTGTGACCATGCTCTTGTTGGCATGCTTACTGATGTTGTTTGTTTTGAAATAATGGTTCACCCTCTTTCTCAATGTCCTTGAGAAATCAGTGTTTGCTCTTTTTGAGAATTTCGGATTTTTGATACTGCTAGTAATTTTGTTTTGAATCCCTTCTAGCCTAAGACCTTAAGGATTATGTATAAGCATGAAAACCTTGAGCTACCAGGAGAAAATCTAATTGTGAAGACTTGTTGTATTGGAAAAACTGTATCCCAACCACAATCACTACCCTGCGTTTAGCTTAAAATGTTTTTTGCACTATTGCTTTAAAAAATGAAGAGAGCTGAAAATAAATCGAGAATTGGGTAAGACTAAATGAATCTAGGCTTTCTGAATTTTAACTTCACAAAGATACCTGTAATTTGGGTAACATACCCCAATTATATGTTAAATACTGGTATTCATTATTTTAACCTATGTAATATAGGTAACTGACATAAGTTGGAATTGGATTTTTAGCATGCTTTTTGGGCGTTTCTACTCAAGGCCGTTTTATCAGACATATATGGCAAATCAAAAGGCCTATTCTCCGAATGTCCCAATTCTGGACTTTTTTATGTAGTTTCGTTAATTCATATTTTATCCGACACTTCCAACAAGGTGAAATGGCTAGATGTTTATCCCATCGACATATTTTCTACATATGTCAAAATTTTAGAATTTTATCGACATATTTAAAAAATACAACGGCTAGTTAATCATAAAAGCCCCTGCCATTAATTCCTGTTCTCCTCTAGAAATTCCAATTTTTTCGGCAATCTCCTTCCATTGCCCCACCGATTCCAGAACTTCTTCGATAATAGTATCCATTTGTTTATTGTCCAAACGGAAGTACTCGCCTACACTTTTTGCCAACTCAAAATCCAAGGCATTGTTATCCATATCAATGTTCAATGCTAGTCCGTTTTTGTCTATTGATGGGTTAATATCGTACGCAGGGGAAAGTATCCATCCTTTTGGGGTTAGAATAAAACCATGATTTCGCAAATGGTCGTCGGTATTTGAAATAGCAATGTTAAATACAATCCTGCGCCATAATTGGTGTAAATTTTGATCTACATTAACTCCATCGGACTGTATAAACGCTGCAATATCCAAATAACTTGCCGGACTATCCCGGATAGTATCTTCATTGTTTCCGGTCATGGTCATTGCGGATGAAAAGTGTATCCTCTCCCCTTCCGCCCTATCAAAACGCTGTGTAAAAAATGTATGATATTTTCCAACTATCTTTTCAATTCTTGAAGATGCCATTTCGATACCACAATTTACTGCCAATCGATATGCCAAAAATTCCCAAGCCCCTTTATCTATTGTATCGTTCTTGGAAGGAAATTTTGCTATCCATAAGTTTCCGTGTTCATCCAAGATATTAGCCTTCGGTCTTGCTCCCCCAAGAGAAGATCCCGGAGCCATAAGAACGGCTAGCCACTTTTTTGCTTCTTCGTTACCCGTATCATTCTCAAAATTTTTGACTGCTTCTTGAAGCTCCCTGACCGATGACCACGGTGGGGTGGGATTGCTTTCGCTATTATCAAGAAATGGGCCTTTAGGATCCGTTTTAAAACGTAAAGCCCCCATCCGGCTTTCATCATAGACACCTAGCAAGTAATCAATCTCATATAAGGTCGGAGCCTTTTGAGCCTTTTCTTTTGCAAGTTGAGCCGCTCGTCTTTTCATTAGTGTTCTTCCCCACGTATCGGGCATGCTATCCAAAAAAACTCCAAAGTTTTCCTTGTTATTGGGGTACTGCGGACCCGAATAAAATTGAATATCCGAGTCTAACAATAGCTGTTGTTCCGATTGTATCCAATCCTTATTGTATTCGAAACTGAAGGCTTTTTTCCCTTTGGCATAATGGGCCGCAAGAACACCTATCAGCTTAGCTTCTGGCATTCCTTGCCAATGTGCATAAACGTATATGTCAAATTTACCCTGTGCCATTCTTCCCTTTTATAATAAATCTAGGTCCTGTAGTTTTCTTCCGAATTCGTCATCTGTTGCTAACTTCAAGAAATCATCTTGTAAACCAAGTGCAATCAGAACATTAAAATATGACCCGATCGCGACCTTCGAATTTCCTTTTTCAATTTCGTAAAGGGTTCGTCTATTTATCCCAGCCCTTTCGGATATCTGAATAGTGGTAAGCTTTCTTCGTTTACGGGCAAGTTTGATATTTTCCCCTACCTGTTCCATTATCTTTTGATATTTTGGAAATAGCACGGCTCTCTTATTTTTCATTATGGGTAATATTTATCCCAAATATAACATTTTTGAGCAAAATAATACCCTTTTTAAATAAAAATGTTCTTGGAATCAATAAGCGTCCGTCTTTCAAAGAGAGTATATTCGGCGAATTTTCACGATTATTTGTAACAGAGTAAGGGTAATTTTTTCAATTTTTTGTAACAAAGTCAGGGTAAATATTATACTAAAATTAGCCTAGACTGTTGTACCAAAATTAGCCCTACATGTAAAATATCACTAAAGTTAAATTGAAATATGACAATTCATAACCTTTTTCTTCCTTCCCCCTATCCACAAGAAGTGCCCTTCAGGTCACAAATTCCTATTGACCGAACACATTGATTTATTCACAACTTGCTGGTAGTTTATGTTTGGGGCAAGTCCGTCCCAAATCTTACCCCAAAACTTTGCGCCTGGATCCTGTCCGGTTTTTGCAGCGATTCCGGCAGATTAGCGTTAAGCAAAAACCGGATAGGGCGCACCCCTACTCTCGATTTGGAACGCTGTCCTGCTTTTTGGCCCACCTTTCAAAATCCTTGTAGATAACTTCGTGGTCTTCAAAATAGCCCCTTGCCCTGCCAAGACCTTCCTGTCTCGCTGTACTAACAGCATCCTGCATTTTAAGTTCATATTTGATATTATAGTAGCCGAAATAATAGAACGCACTAGTATTGATAATTACATAGATGTAGAACAATGCAAGCTCCCATTTGGGAGTCCATCTAGATTTTTCAACCTTTTTTAAAACTTCCTCCATCCGTTCTTCATAGGAATCCTTGGTTCGGTTCTGAAGCCTTAAGAATTCCTTTATTTGGAATTCTAGATGAGAGGTATCTATTTTGATTTCTGCGTCATCAAACTTTTTAGAAAGTTCTTCCAGTTTTCCAATGGAATTGTTGAACCCCGATATTTCTTGGGTAAACACTTCCATAATTTCGTCCAGCTTTGCCATAGTATTATATTTCCATTCCTAATCCAATCGATTTTTTGACTGCCATTTTGATGGCCTTATTTGCTTGGGTCGTTGCCAAGTTCGACGACACCCCTGCGGTCTTTTCAAGAAGGTTCATTGTGTTTTCCTTAGCATTTTTTTGGGCTACCGTTCTATCCAGCCCGATTCGCTCAGCTATTCTTCCCATGGACATGGAGCGGTGTACATGGCTTCCTTTTAGGCTTTCTCCTTTGTACTCAAATCGAAAACCCTGAAGTTGGTTCTGTTTATTGATGCTCGGAACGATTTCTACATGCCGTTGCTTCATATACTTGATATACTGGTCAAAATCCTTTGGTCTCATTTCCGTCATGACTTTTTCATGGATTTGTTTTATTTCCGCCCGTATATCCTTAACCTTATCCAGTTTTTGTTGTTGAACCTCTCTGACCGTTGTCATGCCCAATTGCCTTGCTACCTTTTCGGCGGCTAGTTGGCTCCGTTTTCCGATAAAGTTGTCCTTATACGCCTTTCCTTCAAAGTTTATGCGGTTTACATACAAATGGATATGGATGTGGCTCATATTCCGATGAACAAATGCAATCGCCTGTCGTTCCTGTAATTTCATTTCCTTTACGAATCGTTCCGTGATTTCTCTTAGTTCCCTTGTCTTTAATTCCCGGCCATCTTCTATGGTGGGACTCAGTACAAAACTCAATGTATTCTTTTTGCACTTGTGGTTTTGCGATTGTATGACCTTGAATTCCTGTGTAATTTCCTTGGGGTCACCCCCAGACAGATGTTGCCGATACACTACTTCGGCATCCTTTTCATCGTTCCAACCGTACCCCATAGAAGCTCCGGTATGCGATATGGATTTCCCAAGACCTATCATTTCTTGAAACCCAAAAGATGTCTACGTATCTTATTTGCCAATTGCACTACTTCATCGGCCAGCTTCGGATTGCGCTTCCGGAACATATTTCCGATGCGTTTAAAGTTGAGTTCATACTTGGCCAGCATCTTGTACATTTCGATCTGCTCCTTTGTAAAGCGTTCGATGATCCTGTCCTCAAATGCGGCACGGCGACAATACTCACTTATGGAAAGTCCGCTCTTTTTGGCCTTGACCCTGAGCAGCTTCTTCTCATAAATGGAACATCGAAATTGTACGAACTCCTTTTTCACTTTTGGTATTTCTGGATATTATTTCCGAGCATTTTTTTAATAGTCCTAATCGAGATTCTGTTTTAATTCACATATTGAAAACCCGATTGCTAGTTCCTATTCTTTTGCGACCAACGGGAGCAAAAGCGAGATTTGTCATGACAATGACACATCTCGAATTACTACTTACTAATAAATATTGGATACTATTTTCATTTTTAGTATTTCTGTATTCATATACTATTCTCAATCATTTTCTCGATTAAAAATTGATATCGGTATTGAATTATTTTTTCTTCTTTTCAGGTGCAATTTTTTTATCGAACTCCCTATCCAAATAATCATCGGATAGATTAGGTTCGCCCAACAGCCAAGCATCGATAATATCCTTATCGAAGAATTTCTGACGGATATGTTTGTTGCCGCCCATAGGTATCAACCGTAATTGAGTAAGTTTGTAAATCTTACTTTTTGAGAGTCCAGTATAGGCCACAAGGTCATCAACGTTCATCACTTTCTTTTGATGGGAAAGAAGCCCCTTGATATCCTTTAGGAGTTCTATCATGTCGTTTTCCGTTTCCATAATTTTCGCTTTTAATAGAGCCGCAATGCGGCCTACTTGTGTTACAAATGTGCGATGCAATGTAAATGGATGATAGCAAATGGAAGGGCGAAAAGGGGAAATCTCCCCCTAAGATCTTTTAAATATCCCCCAAAAAGTCGAAGAACGAGTCTATAAGTTCTTCAGTTTCTCTTGTTAAGGGGTTTTTATTATAACTTTTTGAAAGCTTCTTGGCGAAAATCAACTCCCCTTTATTGTAGATTTTCTCGGAGCGTTCAAAAGTTGATAGATGTAGTCCTTTTTTGAACGGCTTGAATTTTTCCAATATGTACTTTAGTTCGGCCTGAGTGCAATTGAAATGCAGCACGGATTCATGGTCTTCGAAATCGTACACCAGCACATTGTAGAAATGTTCGAATTCGTTCCGGTTTTCGTCCAAAAATTCATTGTTAATCAATGAATTATATATTCTCCTGAGGATATATTCATTGAAATCCATATGTAAACCGACCAGTCTCATGGAAGGGTTCCTATATCGTTTTCTTAATTTGTCCTTATAGGCATCCGAAATCAGTATCCCGAATACGGTAACGACAAATGCGATTATCGGAATCGAGGCCAACCAGAGCTTTCCATAATCTACATAAAGGTCATAGGCCATATATAGAAAGAACAGCCCGAAAAGGGTCATACCGAAGATGAAACCGTTGTTTCCCCTTTTCATAAAGGTGGCATAGTCATCGTTGACCTTGGTTTTCCTTTCGTTCAGGGCCACCAGCCAATCCGCGATATGATCGATAATCTTTTTCAATTTTCCTGGCTATTGATTTCAAGATAGTTAAAAAGGATTTGTGCTCTAAATGATTATCGATGGGATGCCAGATTAACTGGACGGAAGTATCAAAAAGTTTTGTGGGCAGGGAGAAGAAAGGTCATGCGGCCTTTTGCTGCATGTGCTTTCGTGCGGCACCGAGGGTGTCGGGCAAGCTGTAGCGGAAAGACGACCGTTGCAGACTGGCGAAGCGTGTCCGCAAGGGGAGGATCGGAGCGGAAGGTCTGGCCGACTTCCGGAGGGGCTTAAGAACATTAAGGATACTCGTAGGAACTTCAGGTGTTTTCGATGCGAAATGTTTCAAGGGCTTCCTCGATATCCTCCTTAATAAACTCCCAATACTTTCCCCGTAGGCAAATGGGATCGAAATCCTCATCGGCCCTTTCGAAATTGGTTAAATTTTCAAGTATCAAATTCCTATCATGGCCATAGGGGTATCGCCTTTGGTGCAATTCCAGCATCTCCCCTATTCCATAAACGGTAAGAAGTTCGTGCAGGTCCCAAAAGTCCTTTTTTCGTCCTTCCCGTTGCACTACATCCAATTTCATGGCAATTATTTCTTCAACAGTGGCCATACGGATTCCGTCCTTGATTTTTACTGGAGCTATAAAACCATCGGTATGGAATACGTCCAACTTTATGGCGTTTTCCTTATCCTTTCCAATGAGATAGGATTTTCCCATTCCAGGGAACAGTTCCCGGATATCGTCCACATATGGAAACTCTTTGTCCAAATAGTTATCGATGCTGTTAAAGTCAATGGATCCATAGGGCAAATCACTGAACAGGTCTATGTCCACCGATTCCCGATGACCCATCTGTAGACTCAGGGAAGTTCCACCGACCAATCGAAAACCTTCAAATTCCTTTGCTCCCATTAATTTGACGAGGCTTTCTTTGAGCAGATTGTTTACGGTTTTGTAATGGAGCAAATTAATGAGTTTAAGGTGAAGTTGTCATATCATTCATGGAGTTGGTGACCGCAGCAACCTTTTTTGCACCATAAAATCGAGAAATCTCATTTTTTTCCAGAGCATTACCACGTTCCAGGACGCGGCGAATAACCGCTTTGTATTTCCCTTTCCAATCGATTTTTTCGATATCCGTATCCCAGAAAAGGGATTTTCGCAAAATCGAAAAATCAGGTGTCCTCGTGTTCCGTCCCTCTTTCTCTTTCTTGATGTCATAAAAAGCCTGTAAGAGAACCAAACTACCTTCCTTCAGTCCTAGTTTACTCTCGATCTTAAGGGCCAAAGCCGTATTAAGGTCGCGCCGCTCATTGGTAATGGCATTAAGCGTCTGGGGATGTTCCCCAATGGACAGGGCAAAAGGGCGTTGCTTAAGGGACCGCTTTTTCAGTTCCCTTTTCAGCACCCTGCCCGGATGTATTCCCTTATATTTTTCGGCATACGCAATCATGTTACAAATATAAACAAATTTGTTTACGTTTTATTGCAAGATGCATGCCGTTTTTAGTGGGTTTAACTTTTTTCAGGGATAACCTGACCAACGCAAAATGGTAAAATTGGACATTGCTATTTAGTTCCATTGGATTATTTGGTCGATTAAAAGTTACCTTCATTTTCTGCACTTTCAGTTATCAGGTATATTTCAATCCCATACGCGTCGATAATCGGGCGGAAAATTAGGTTTTTGTGGAAAGGGAAAGGAAAGGTCAAGTGGCCCTTTTGCCAGTTGTGTTTTCGCTAGGCCCCGAGGATGTCGGGCAACCTGTAGCGGAAAGACGACCGTTGCGGACTGGCGAAGCGCGTCCGCATGGGGAGGATTGGAGCGGAAGGTTGACCGGCTTCCGGAGGTTGACAACGTTTAAATATTTTTTGAAAATTACGCTTTTCAGTAAGGAAATTTTATCCAAACATAGTATCTTAGGAATTCTCTTACGAGAAACTTTCCCCCAAATAAAAATGCAAGAAGTATTATGCTATGGCCCCTGGGACTATGGATAGAACGTTTTTGATTAAATAACTAGAAATGCTGCATACGTTATTGAAAATTGGGGAATGGCAAAGCCAAAGAGAGAAACAAATTGGGAAATTTTTTGAACCCCTGCCAAGATTCGAACTTGGAACCTGCACTTTCGTTAGTACTGCTCTATCCAATTAGAAACTAGGATTGAAACTTCCGTTGACCAGATAAATGAGGGCTTTGAGACTAGATTAAATACCTATCCAATTAGAAACTAGGATTGAAACAAAAACAAAAAATAAGATGGCCGAATTTTCACCAACATTAAATACCTATCCAATTAGAAACTAGGATTGAAACTGCGCGACACTACCTATAAGATGGTAGAGGCCACCAAATTAAATACCTATCCAATTAGAAACTAGGATTGAAACTGGCCAAAAAAATCAATTATAAATAATAACCTCCTTTGCAGTTTTATTTCTTGACCGCATCGTTTCCATTAAATTCTGCATATCCTCCCCTACCTTTTTTTCAACCACCCTGGCATAGATTTGAGTAGTTGACAATTTGGTATGCCCTAAAAGCTTTGACACAGTTTCGATGGGTACACCGTTTGATAGTGTAATCGCAGTTGCAAAGGTATGCCGCGCCGTATGAAAGGTCATCTTTTTGTGAATCCCACAGACTTTGGCAATATCCTTTAAGGTGCGGTTCATCATTTGGTTGCTATAAATGGGCAGCAATTTCCCCTGCTCCTTCAAGTCTTTTTCATCATGGTACTTTTCAATGATTTCCATGGCCCTTGGCAACAATGGAATCTTTAAAGGTTCATCGGTTTTGGTACGTTTGGTGTAGAGCCAATCATTACCGTCAATGCCCTTTACCAAATGATCCGCTTTCAGTTCCTGGACATCAACATAAGACAATCCGGTATAACAGGCAAAAACGAAAAGGTCTTTGATACGTTCCACAGTAACATCCTTAAAAATGGTTTCCTCGATCAACCCCAAATCACGTTCGGTCAAATACTGGCGTTCCACTTTTTCAAAACGCAGTTTAAAGTTGATGAAAGGGTCTTTTTCCAACCATTCCAGTTTTACGGCCAATCTTGACATCTTTTTCAGACGTTCCATATGCTTCATCGTTCCGTTGTTGGCACAGCCCATCCGAGTAGCTGGTTTGTACTTTCTAATATATTGTTCAAAATCAACGATAAAACCATAATTGAGTTTTTTAAGTGGTATGTCCTCCACTCCTCTTTCCTCCGTTAAAAACTCTTTGATACAACGTTCAGTACTATAGTAGTTTTTTATGGTGCCTTTTCTGAGAACAGCACTCATAGTAGTATTGTGATAGGTAATCAAATCCAATAGGCTTTTGCCCCTATCGTCTTCCTTCAAATACCTTGCCTTGACCGCTGCAGAGGTAATATCCACATCTTCCAGTAAAAGTTGCCGATGGGCCTCGTGCAGTCCGGTAAAAACCTGATCGAGATACTTGTTCAGTGAAATAACGTACTTGGAAAATCCCTTCCCTCTTTTCCGTTTTTCGTCCCAAAGGGACGCCTCCAATTCCCGATTTAGACTGAATTCGGCTCTTTTGCCGTCTACTGTGACTCGGGCATAGAGTTTTAGTTTTCCTGTTTCCTTATTGAGCTTTCGGGTAACGAAAACGACTGATAATCTACTGTTTTCTAACATGTTACATAGCTTTAAATTAGTGAATAAAATGGCAAAAAACACAGGGTTAAATACCTTCTAAAGCTACTTCAATGTACAAAAAATACGATGGAGATCAATTCCCGATTTGGACACCAATGCGGTGTTTTTATATGGTTTCATGAGGTTTCATTTGGCACCCCAAAAAAACATAAAACGTTGCAAATCAGGTGATTTGCAACGTCATGCAACTATATGAAAATAGTTAAGTCGGGGTGGCAGGATTCGAACCTGCGACCTCCTGCTCCCAAAGCAGGCGCGATAACCGGGCTACGCTACACCCCGATACAGTTTATAAAACTGAAAAACAAAATTTCAAAAAACCCATTTTCAAAAAACTACTTCTTAAAGTAGCCCGCCGGGCGGAGTTTAGACCGAGCGAAGTCGAGGTCCTACACCCCGATACAGTTTGTAAAACTGAAAAACAAAATTTCAAAAACCCCATTTTCAAAAAACTACTTCTTAAAGTAGCCCGCCGGGCGGAGTTTAGACCGAGCTAGTCGAGGTCCTACACCCCGATACAGTTTGTAAAACTGAAAAACAAAATTTCAAAAACCCCATTTTCAAAAAACTACTTCTTAAAGTAGACCGCCGGGCGGAGTTTAGACCGAGCGAAGTCGAGGCCCTACACCCCGATACAGTTCATCAGAACTGAAAATTCAATATTTGTTCAAATAAGAACTTATAGCGGATTTATCCGCCCAAGCCTTAAAATCAAAATTTAAAAGCCCTCCTCCACATCCGTTTCGGAGGGCGAAGGCGGAGAGAATGGGACTCGAACCCATGCGACACTTGCGCGTCGACAGATTAGCAATCTGCTCCGTTACCACTCCGGCACCTCTCCTATTATTTCAAATGAACATACCGCCAAAATCATAACGGCAAAATGCGGTTGCAAATGTACATTTTTCCCAAGCTATTAAGCAATAATTTATTTACTTTTTTTATTTCCCGAAAACGAAGTGCCTATTCGGGATACTCAACTCGCAAATGATAGATATTTGTAAGTTTTTGCTTAAATATCTTTTTGATAGTTTCAATCTCCTTGAAGGTTATGTTCGCGTTCAAAAATTGGTTGGCAGACATTTGCCCCGCCACTATTTTATCGACAAATTCATCGATAATTGAAAAAGTTGGATTTTTAAGGCTTTTGGAGGCCGCTTCGACCGAGTCGGCCATCATCAATATGGCGGTCTCTTTCGAAAATGGCAATGGACCTGGATAACTGAAGTCCTTCATATCCACATTTTCATCTATTTCTTGTTGTCGCTTCAAAAAATAATAGACCGTTGTAGTACCATGGTGCGAACGGATAAAATCGATTATCCTGTCCGGCAATTTGTTTTTACGGGCTATCTCGATTCCTTCGATTACATGGTTGACAATAATCTTCGCGCTATCCTTGGGTGAAAGCTCATCATGGGGGTTGACATTCGTAATCTGATTCTCGGTAAAATAGGTAGGGTTGTTCATTTTACCGATATCATGGTACATGGCCCCTACCCTTACAAGCATCGCATTTGCCCCGATTTCGTTGGCAGCGGCTTCGGCCAGGTTTGCCACCTGCAACGAATGATGAAACGTTCCCGGGGCCTTGTTCGAAAGCTCTTTCAATAATTTGGAATTGGTATCCGAAAGTTCCAAAAGGGAAACATCGGAAACCAATCCGAAAATCTTTTCATAGATATAGATAAGTGGTTGGGCAAAAAGTGTAATCATACCATTGAGTAGAAAAAGGCCTAAAGTGAACCACATTATATTGTCGAGATTTCCCTCATGGATTATATGAAAGGCCAAATACCCGATAATATAGATAGAAGTGATCTGCCCTACCGAAATAAACAGATTCGCCCTTTTGTACAGCTCTGAAACTGTCAATATGGTCACGATACCCGCAATGATCTGTAGAAAGATATACTCAAAGCTATTAGGAACCACAAAACCCAAAATCAGCACGGTAAGAACATGTACAAACAACCCAAGTCTGGCATCGAAAAAAGTTTTCAAAATCAAGGGCAGTATGCAAAGGGGCACTACAAAAACATAAGCCTCGTCATACTTTACCACAAGGGTGGTCACAAAAACCATTAACAAGATGTTGAAGAAAATAAAAGTGACCTTGACATTGTTATCATAAATGCGCCTACGATACTTCTTTAAAAACAATAATAGCATTACCAAAACCAAGGCTACCAAAACCGTATATCCGGCCAAAATGAAGTAATAATTATTGGCAGTCCAAAGTTCAGATTCGTATTCTGATTTTAAAGATTCCAAAATTTTAAGATTCTCAGACTCGACAACCTCGCCTTTGGCCACGATTAGTTTGCCTTCGTCGACCGTACCCCTTGTGGTCGATATCTTTGATAGTTCATTTGAAAGGGCGGTCCCTGAAAGGGTCTGGTCAAAAAAGACATTGGGTTTCACCAGGCGAAAGAACATATTGTCGAAGGCGCTCTTGAAGCCGATCAGCCCTTTTTCTTGAAGTACCGTTTGGATAACTTGCTCGACATCGCCGATTACGTATAGGTTTTTAGAAGGTATTCGCCGGGCTTCATTATTTCTGACCAGATAGATATCTCGATCCGCACCGGAAGCCTCCACATTTTTTAATATTCCGTTAGAGTATAATCGGTCCAACACATCCCTCCCGGCCGTTCTTAACCTTCGGCGTTGCACCTCATTATATCTAGAATTATCGAATTCATTGGAAAAGCCAATATTGTAGTCCTCATAAACTTGATTGGCGATCTCAGAATCGAAACGAAAATAGTCCAAATGGCCTTTCTCGATCTGCCGTTTTTCTTCGGCAATTTCATCCTGTGTTTTTTGTATTGAAAAATCAAAGGGGGCATAAAGGTTGTCATATTGCCAAGGTTTCCCTTTTTGAAATTCGTATTTGAATTTTCCTCCCTTTGGAAAAAAAAATACTACGCAACAAATGGCACCCAGATACAGTAGGTATTTGTAAATGCGTGATTGATTTTTGAAAAGCTTTTCCAAGAAATTTCGCATGTAGGGAATATCTATACCAAAAATAGAAAATATATACGTACATAGTCCTTTTGATCCGCTCCCTGATTCGATTGTCCATTAATTTCTTAATTTCGCATCATCAAAATTCGTGAAATGAAGGATGTTGTAATTGTTTCGGCCGTCCGTACTCCTATTGGAAGCTTTTTAGGAAAGTTATCCTCGGTTCCAGCTCCAAAATTAGGGGCCGTTGCCATCAAAGGTGCGATGGATAAAATAGGTCTCAAGCCAGATCTGGTCGAGGAAGTTTTAATGGGCAACGTAGTACAGGCGGGCACGGGTCAAGCACCAGCTAGACAGGCCGCTATTTATGCCGGAATACCTGACGATGTGCCATGCACTACGGTCAACAAAGTATGCGCTTCGGGAATGAAATCGGTAATGCAGGCGGCACAGGCCATTGCCCTGGGCGATGTTTCGATTGTAATTGCCGGAGGAATGGAAAATATGAGCCTGATACCGCATTATATTCATATGCGAAACGGACACAAATTTGGGCCCGCGTCTTTAATCGACGGCATGCAAAAAGACGGACTGGTAGATGCCTATGATCAAAATGCGATGGGGGTCTGCGCCGATTCGTGTGCCGCAGAATATCAATTCAGTCGTAAAGATCAAGACGATTTTGCCGTTCAATCGTACAACAGATCCGCAGATGCTTGGAAGAACGGTAAATTCGATAATGAAGTCGTGCCCGTTGAAGTGCCCCAAAGAAGAGGAGAACCGATATTGGTCGATGAGGACGAGGAGTATAAGAACGTAAATATGGAAAAAATACCTTCTCTGCGCCCTGCATTCTCCAAAGATGGAACCGTCACGGCGGCAAATGCCTCTACCATTAACGACGGAGCGGCGGCACTGGTTTTAATGAGTGCCGAAAAGGCAAAGGAATTGAACCTCGAGCCCATTGCGACCATCAGGGGGTACGCCGATGCGGCCCAAGAACCGAAATGGTTCACCACAGCACCTGCCAAAGCATTGCCAAAAGCCTTGGCCAGGGCCGGTATTTCAATAGACCAAGTGGATTACTTCGAATTCAATGAAGCTTTTGCGGTCGTAGGCCTTGCCAATATGAAACTTTTAGGTCTTACCGATAAAAACTTAAATGTAAACGGCGGAGCCGTTTCGTTGGGGCATCCCTTGGGCTGTTCAGGCGCCCGTATCATTGTGACCCTATTGAACGTCTTGGAACAAAACAAAGGGAAAATCGGTGCGGCGGCCATCTGTAACGGTGGCGGGGGCGCCTCGGCAATTATTCTTGAAAAACACTAATCCCGTATACTAAGAAAGCCTTATGCAGTACGGTATCTGTGCGCTTAGTATTGTACCCGTCAGATTTAGTCCGGATCACCAAAGTGAAATGGTAACGCAAATCTTGTATGGCGAGCACTTCAAAATTTTGGAACAGCGCAAACATTGGAGCAAGGTCAGAATCGCTCTTGACGGATGTGAAGGATGGGCCGTAAATAACCAGCTGCATAAAATTTCTGAAAGTGATTATAAGGATATAGAAAGCAGAAATTCAAATGAATGTTCCTCAGACCTGATTTCTTATGTTGAGACGAAAAAAAACTTGTTGGTTCCAATAGTCCTAGGCTCGACGATTGGCAATACCGCATTGCTTCAGCACAAATTTGAGGGTGGATCCGTAAACGGTCCGCACGATAAATCCAACTTGATAAGCATGGCCTTGCTTTATTTGAACACGCCCTACTTATGGGGAGGAAGATCTCCTTTTGGAATAGATGCCGCAGGTTTTGCCCAGATGGTATATAAACTACATGGGTGCAATCTACATCGAAAGGCACAAGAACAAGCTACCGTCGGAACCGCATTGAGTTTTATCGAGGAAAGCGAGGCCGGAGATCTTGCTTTTTTTGATAACTCAGAGGGAGTAATCGATCACGTCGGCCTAATTATGGATAACAACTATATTATTCATGTCAATGGAAAAGTTCGTATAGACCGTTTGGACCATACCGGAATCTTCAACACCGAAGAAGGGAATTACACCCATAATTTACGGGTAATCAAAAAGGTACTATAAAAAAACCTCCCAAATTTGGGAGGTTTTTTTTATTTGCGTTTTACTTTAGATGTTCTATTCGCCCATCATCTTCTTAAGGCGCATAAAATTTTCGTTATCGCCCATTGCACCGTATATATTCTTCAATTGTTCCATGATACTCTTGCTATCCGGACTTGTCTTTAGGGCATCTTCCAACACTTGGGCTCCCTGCTCAAAGAAATTGTCTTTCTTTGTTTTGAGTTCGTCATATTTAGCGATGTCAGCCTTTGAATTGCCCAAAGAATTCATCTCATCGATCAATGCATTGCCTTCATTGATATATGTAGTCGAAAGGTTTAACTGGGCATTGGTGTAATCAGGTCTGATTTCCAAGGCCTTCTTGTAAGATGCGCGGGCCTCTTCCATATTACCCTGCTCCATGTTTATAACGCCAATATTGTAATGAAGATCGGCATTCTCTGGTGCCAAAGTGGTCGCTTCACCCATTAGAGACTTGAACTTATCCAAATCTCCCTGTGCATAATATAGGTTCGCCTGATTCAAAATTAAATTGACATCGTCAGGGTTGTTTTCCCTGGCCTCGACATAAGCGGCCATTGCCTTCTCATCTTGACCGGTTTCTGAATAGATCAGCGCTATATTTTTGACGATTTCAGCTTTTTTCGAAGGTGTTTTCTCATCAATAGGGTCTTTATGGGTACCAGCCTTGATCATTAGGTCCCGCTGCATCTTATCCATCTCCTCTACCTCTCCCGATTCTACATTGGTAGCCTTATAGACCAAGCCGCCGCCATCATACCCAATAGCTTTAAGTTCTTCGTAATAGCTTAAGGCTTGATCATAATGTCCACCCCTTACAGCGCTTCCCGCGGCAAAATATAGATAAGAAGTGTCTTGTGGACTGATTTTGTAGCTGGTATACAGCTTTTCAGCAGCTTCTTTGTATTTTTCCTCATTATTGTCCTTTACCGCCGCGTTGACCAAATCTGCCGTCAAGGACTCCATATGTTGTTTGGTTTCGTCAGTGTACTTTGACTTTCCTGAATTTTTCTCGATTTCAATAACTTTCTGCAATGAAGAAGCCGCATCTTCAAAAGCGGTCGCGTCTCCCTTCTTGGCCAAATCGGCATATACCTTACCTCGAACAAAATGATATTGGGCCTGGGTTTTCTCATCTGCGCCGGCAATCATGCCCGATGCACCTTCCAAAGCTGTTTTTGCAGCCATTGAATCACCGCCCTTTAGGGCTTTTTCCGCTGCCTTTATTTCGTTTTTCTGTGCAAATCCGATCGCGCCGATCAGCGTAACCGCTAGCATTAAAATTCTAGTTTTCATTTTTAATTAGATATTTAGTGTTTAAAAGATTTTTATTCTTCGCTACCTTCCTTATCAATAGCCGTGCCATCTTCTGTATCTACTTCGATATCAAGTATATCATTGCCTTCTACCGCGTCTTCATCTTTCATTACTTTGGCCACAGCGGCAATCGAGTCGTCACCTTTGATGTTGATCAACTTGACGCCTTGAGTCGCCCTACCCATGACCCTTAGGTCCTCAACGCTCATTCGTATGGCGATACCGGATTTATTGATAATCATCAGATCATCTGAATCACAAACGTTCTTTATGGCGACGAGTCCACCGGTCTTTTCGGTAATCGATATCGTTTTAACGCCTTTACCGCCACGGTTCGTAACGCGATAATCGTCGATACTCGAGCGTTTACCGTAACCATTTTCGGAGACCACCAGTATTTCATCTTCGAAATTATGGACCGATACCATACCGATTACCTCGTCATTATCGTCGGCCAATGTAATACCGCGTACACCGGAAGCGTTACGGCCCATAGGCCTTGTTTTACTTTCTTCAAAACGAATGGCCTTGCCCGATTTCAATCCTAAGAAAATCTGGCTTGTACCGGTGGTCAATTTAGCTTCCAATAGCTCATCGCCCTCCCTGACACCGATGGCATTGATACCATTTTGGCGTGGTCTCGAATATTGCTCTAGCGATGTTTTTTTGACCGTACCCTGTTTGGTAGCCATAATTACATAATGGCTGTTGACGTAATCTTCATCTTTCAAATCTTGGGTACATATAAATGCTTTGACCTTGTCGTCATTTTCAATATTGATAAGGTTTTGGATCGCCCTTCCTTTAGAAGTACGGCTTCCTTCCGGAATTTCATAAACCCGCATCCAGAAACATTTCCCTTTTTGGGTAAAGAACAACATGTACTGATGGTTAGTACCTACAAAAAGATGTTCTAGAAAATCTTCATTACGGGTCGATGAGGCCTTTTGGCCAACACCGCCCCTATTCTGTGTCTTATATTCCGTTAAAGGGGTTCTTTTAATGTATCCTGCATGTGAAATGGTAATCACCACTTGCTCATCGGGTATCATATCTTCGATACTCAAATCCCCACCGGCAAAATTGATTTCAGATCTCCTTTCATCGCCATATTTCTCCTTGACCTCAAAAAGTTCATTCTTGATGATTTCCATTCTTCGGTCTTTCTTCTCAAGAATATCCTTTAAATCGGCGATGGTCTTTATAATTTCGTCATATTCGGATCGCAACTTATCCTGTTCAAGACCGGTAAGTTGGCGCAAACGCATCTCTACAATGGCCCTGGCCTGTATCTCGGACAATTTGAAACGTTCCATCAAATTCTCACGGGCCTCATCGGCATTGGCCGAACCACGGATTATCGCAATGACTTCATCGATATTATCGGAGGCGATAATTAGTCCTTCCAAGATATGAGCCCTGTCTTCGGCCTTCTTCAGTTCGAACTTTGTTCTACGTACGACAACTTCATGACGATGCTCAACGAAATGATAGATCATGTCTTTGAGGTTGAGCATTTCCGGTCGTCCGTTGACCAGGGCGATATTATTGACACTGAACGAAGATTGGAGTGCCGTATACTTGAAAAGGGTGTTCAGAACGATGTTCGGTATAGCATCTCGCTTAAGTATGTATACAATGCGCATTCCCTTTCTATCGGACTCATCGCGGATCATTGAAATTCCGTCGATTTTTTTCTCATTGATCAAATCGGCGGTCTTTTTGATCATGTCCGCTTTATTGATCTGAAAAGGTATTTCAGTAACAACGATACACTCCCTTCCCTGCACCTCCTCGAAATTGGCCTTTGCCCTCATAACGACACGCCCTCGACCGGTATGAAATGCTTCTTTCACACCATCGTAGCCGTAAATGACCCCTCCTGTCGGGAAATCGGGTGCTTTTATATGCGTGATCAATTCATCTATTTCAATATCGTTATTATCGATATACGCCACGGTACCGTCTACCACTTCCGATAAATTATGCGGAGGCATGTTGGTCGCCATGCCCACGGCTATACCAGAGGCCCCATTGACCAATAGATTCGGAACCCTTGTCGGTAAAACGGTAGGTTCTTGTAACGAATCATCAAAATTGAGCTGATGATCCACCGTATCTTTCTCGATATCGGCCAACATGTCATCGGCGATCTTGCGCATACGCGCCTCGGTGTACCGCATGGCCGCAGGACTGTCGCCATCGACAGACCCAAAATTACCTTGACCATCGATCAGCATATAGCGTAAACTCCATTCTTGCGCCATGCGCACCATAGAGTCATAAACAGATGTATCGCCATGTGGGTGGTACTTACCTAGAACCTCACCGACGATACGTGCCGATTTCTTGTGTGCACTATTTGAGCGGACACCCAGTTCATGCATGCCGTAAAGCACCCTTCTGTGCACAGGCTTTAGACCGTCCCTGACATCGGGAAGTGCACGTGACACAATGACCGACATCGAATAATCGATGTAGGCAGATTTCATTTCATCTTCTATGTTGATCGGAATCAATTTTTCACCTTCTGCCATCTATGAATCTTCTGTTTTGTTTAAGTATTAAAAAAGCATGCCAATATACGCAAAATCAATCCTTTCATAGAAAAGAACAAATACTTTATTCAATAATTTATCAACACTTTTACCGTTAGATATAGTTGATAATTACATTGTTAATTATTTTGTAAATCAATGCTTTTTTCGTCATTTCGAACAAGTTTGTCGAATATAGGTACGGTATTTGTCCATGATTGGTCGAGATTTACTAATTTTATAATTGAATTGAAGGATAGTCTATGGATGATAATTTTTCGCCTCGGGTAAAAGATGTAATTGCATATAGTAAGGAAGAAGCGCTTAGGCTTGGCCACGATTTTATCGGTACCGAGCATTTGATGCTTGGTCTTTTGCGCGATGGTAATGGAAAAGCTATAAGTATTCTCGACGCTCTTGAGGTCGATTTGGATCATTTGAGACGCAAGGTCGAAATTTTGAGCCCTTCGAATCCGAATTCGGGTGGTTCCCAAAAAGACAAGAAAAACCTTCATTTGACCCGCCAGGCAGAAAGGGCCCTAAAAACTACTTTTCTTGAGGCAAAGCTGTTTCAGAGCTCCTCGATAAATACGGCGCACTTGTTGTTGTGCATTCTTCGCAATGAAAATGACCCGACAACCAAATTGTTGCACAAATTGAAAGTTGATTATGACGGGGTCAAAGAGCAGTTCAAATTTATGATTACCAGTGATGACGAGATCATAGACTCGCCAACATCGGAATCTTTTCCTGGTGACTCTGAAGATATGGGCGATTCGAAAGAAAGCACTTTTGGATCGACATCTAGCCAAAAAGGAAATAAGAAATCAAAAACACCCGTTCTCGATAATTTTGGTAGGGATTTGACAAAACTTGCCGAGGAAAATAGATTGGATCCTGTTGTCGGAAGGGAAAAAGAAATCGAAAGGGTCTCGCAAATATTGAGTCGTAGAAAAAAGAACAACCCCTTACTGATCGGTGAACCCGGCGTTGGTAAAAGTGCCATTGCCGAAGGTTTGGCGTTGCGGATCATAAATAAAAAAGTTTCACGTATTCTTTATAATAAACGTGTTGTTACCTTAGACCTGGCCTCTTTGGTCGCCGGAACAAAATATCGCGGCCAGTTCGAAGAACGCATGAAGGCCGTTATGAACGAGCTCGAAAAAAATGACGATGTCATTTTGTTCATTGACGAAATACATACCATCGTTGGCGCAGGCGGTGCCACGGGTAGTCTAGATGCTTCGAACATGTTCAAGCCCGCCTTGGCACGAGGTGAAATACAATGTATCGGTGCCACGACACTTGATGAATATCGCCAGTATATCGAAAAAGACGGTGCCCTTGAACGACGCTTTCAAAAGGTCATCGTCGAACCGACAACGGTAGACGAAACCATAGAGATACTCCAGAACATCAAAGGCAAATACGAAGACCACCACAACGTTCAATTTACTGATGAGGCAATTGTTGCTTGTGTAAAATTGACCCATCGTTATATGACCGACCGCTTTCTACCAGACAAGGCAATAGACGCCATGGACGAGGCGGGTTCAAGAGTTCATATTGTGAATATGGACGTACCCAAGCAAATTTTGGAACTTGAGAAGCAGTTGGAAGATGTTCGCGAATTGAAGAACAGCGTCGTTAAAAAGCAGAAGTACGAAGAAGCGGCCAAATTACGCGATGACGAAAAACGTATCGAAAAAGATTTGGCCATTGCCCAAGAAAAATGGGAAGAAGAAAGCAGACTTCATAAAGAAACGGTTACAGAGGACAATGTTGCAGATGTGGTCTCAATGATGAGCGGTATTCCCGTAAACAGAATAGCCCAGACCGAAAGCAACAAGCTGGCCGAACTGCCAGATCTTATCAAGTCCAACGTCATCGGGCAAGACGAGGCCGTTGCCAAGGTGGCCAAAGCCATTCAAAGAAACAGGGCCGGACTCAAAGATCCCAACAAACCCATCGGAAGTTTTATTTTCTTAGGACAAACCGGAGTGGGCAAGACGCAATTGGCCAAAGTGTTGGCAAAAGAACTGTTCGATTCGGAAGATGCGTTGATACGTATAGACATGAGCGAATACATGGAAAAATTCGCCATTTCAAGATTGGTCGGAGCACCGCCGGGATATGTCGGTTATGAAGAAGGTGGCCAGCTGACCGAGAAGGTACGGCGCAAACCCTATTCCGTAATACTGCTCGATGAGGTAGAAAAAGCGCATCCTGACGTTTTCAATATGTTGCTACAAGTATTGGATGATGGATACTTGACCGATAGCTTGGGGCGAAAGATCGATTTTAGGAATTCCATAATAATCATGACATCCAATATCGGGGCACGTCAATTAAAAGATTTCGGACAGGGCGTAGGATTTGGTACTGCGGCCAAAAAGTCACAGGAAGACAGCCATCAAAAAAGTGTTATCGAAAGTGCTTTGAAAAAAGCGTTCGCACCTGAATTTTTGAACCGTATCGACGACGTAATCGTATTCAATCCTTTAGAAAGGGAAGACATACACAAAATTATTGATATCGAGTTGCGAAAGCTGTATGCCCGTATCAAGGACATTGGTTACGACCTTAACCTAACCGACAATGCAAAGGATTATATCGCCGATAAAGGATTTGACAAGCAATATGGGGCAAGGCCTTTGAAGCGTGCCATACAGAAATATATCGAAGATGCGCTTGCCGAAGAAATAGTAAATTCCAAATTGGAAGAAGGCGACAGCATTTTTATGGACCTTGACAAAAAGAAGGATGAGCTGAGTATAAAAATCAAAAAAGCTGAAAAATCATCCAAAACATAACTTGTCGTAAGAATTTTTCTAAAAGGGAGTCGTATAAAATGACTCCCTTTTTTTATGTCATAAAATACGTTCGTAAGAATTAAATCACAGTATTTCAACATGCAAGGTATTATGAACGATATTTAGGCTTTTAATCTAATATTTTCCAAAGTTTTTCAGCTTACTTCTACATTCGTTGCAGACACTATAACGAATATTTTATGAGAGTGAAACCACCTAAGAAGACAATTATTGTCAGGGAATACCAGCTGGATATTGGAAAAGTACAAGTCTACGACAACTATATGGTCGCCATTTTCGAAGAAGGGGTTACCATAACCCTAGAACGCGCGTATCAATTAATAGGAATTTCGGAAATACACTTTAGGGAAAAGAACTTCGGGTTCATCAGCCTTAGAAAGCACTCCTATGCTATCGACCCCACGATTTACAGCTACCTAAGGGAATTGAAAAACCTTAAGGCGTTCGCTATTGTATCGGTGAAGGAAATCGACATGCACAATTTCAAGATCGAAAAGCTTTTCTATAAGAGACCTATGAAATTCTTTATCGAATTCAATAACGCGCTTGCTTGGGTGAAGCAACGTGTAAAGAGTAATACCTAAAGGAGCGGCAAAGGCAACGTTTTTTAGGCATAAGTCATTGATTGTATAATCACTCGTCAGAACGGGAGCTATTCGACTTTTCTTCAACCGGCACTGGCACTTCTGGAATTTCGAACAAATCGATATACGCCCTTCCCATGTTATCGATAATGGTCGAAGCGATCAAAGATTGATACCCGGTATTCTCAATGGCAATATCGCCCGCCCTGCCATGTAGATAAACCCCAAAAACGGAAGCTATCAAAGGTTCATAACCTTGGGCGATCAAGCCTGTAATGACCCCAGTGAGCACATCACCGCTTCCGGCAGTGGCCATTCCCGGGTTTCCATTGGCATTGACATAGCCCTTTTCATCATATACCGTTATGGTATGGGCTCCTTTTACGACAAGTACGCAATCATACTTTTTAGAAAACGATTTGACCTTTTTTAACTTGTCAAAGTCGTCTTTCCACTTTCCGATCAAACGTTCCAATTCCTTTGGGTGCGGCGTTAAAACGGCCTGCTTAGGCAATTTTTCAAGTAAGGCCTTGTTCTTTGAAAGTATGTTCAATGCATCCGCATCGATGACAATCGGTGTTTTGTTATTTTCCAAGAAATCAGAAAATGCCCTTATTGTTTCTTCTTCGGTACCTAGGCCCGTACCTATTCCAATGACATTTGGTTCAATTTCAAAAGTAATATTTGAAAGATGTGCCTCGTTGCGGTCAGCAATCACCATAGCCTCAGGCAAAGCGGTTTGAAACGGCACATATCCGCATTTAGGTACAAAGGCGGTTACCAGTCCGCTTCCTGAGACTAGTGCCGCTTTTGACGCTAAGATTGCGGCCCCTACTTTGCCATAACTTCCCCCGATGATCAATGAATGTCCATAGGTGCCTTTGTGCGAGAATTTTTGTCTGGGCACATACAAGGGCAACACCTCTTGCTTACCGATCAATTCATAATCCGTTTCCGTTGTCATGAGATATTCCGGGTCGAGACCGATATCCAATACTTCCCACTGGCCCACGTATATACCGGTATCAGGCAAGAAAAACACCAGTTTTGGGACTTGAAAACTGAGCACATAGTTTGATTTCACAACTCCCCTGCTATCTTCGGCAACCTTATCCATAAACAAGCCCGAAGGCATATCAATGGACAGAATGAACGCCTCCGAGACATGCAAATGTTCCATCAATTGTTTTACCCATTCGTCCGGGGTGCGATTCAGGCCAATACCGAAAATAGCATCGACTATAATATCATCGCGACCTATATCAGGATATTTAGAGCCTTTTTCCAAAAATTCGGGCCATACTTTTCTATCTTTCAACCGCTCAAGATTTATCAAAAAATCCTTAGATCTTTTTTTGCTGTAATTGACCACATAAACGGCAATATTATAGCCATGTTCTTTAAGATGACGGGCGAGCGCCACCCCATCACCACCGTTATTGCCAATTCCACAGAACAAATGGATCTTCACCGGTGCACCTTGCATACGACTATGGATCCAGTTAAAGATTTGTTCTGCCGCTCTTTCCATCAAGGCATCACTGGTTATCTGTTGCTTCGCTATTGTTGATTTATCAGCAGCATATATTTGCTCGGCGGTAAAAAGCTTCATTTAATAACACTTTTATTGAATTATTGACAATTTCGCAAAAATAATGTCAAAGATTTGATTGGGGTATTAAATGTACTACTTTTGGCCCTTTAATAAGGGTATGAAATTTTTCAGGACTTATTTACAGCCTCGACTTTCTTCAAATACTTCAAGAAAAGTTATTCTTACGACCCCTTGGGGGTAAGCTATTATATCTCTCGTCCGTACGTTTCCGTTAATCAGTATTTCAACTTATCGTTTAAAACATGAAAGTTCTAAAATTCGGTGGCACTTCGGTAGCCAACGCAAAAAACATTGAACAGGTAAAGAATATAGTGGCCCAGACCGAAAATAATGGACTGGTAACTGTCGTTTCTGCCTTCGGGGGTATTACAGACCTTCTGCTGCAAGCCGCAGAAAAGGCCGCTGCGAATGATATTTCGTATTCGAAACTAGTCGAGGAACTTGAAGCGCGCCATATTGCCACGATAAAAGAACTATTCCCGATAAATGCGCAAAGTGCCGTACTGAGCAAGGTCAAATCGGAGCTGAACCATCTAGAAAACCTGTTGGAAGGTGCCTTTTCGATTGGCGAGCTGACCCCGAAACTCTCCGATAAAATAGTTAGCTATGGAGAATTATTGTCGTCGTACATCATTAGCCGTTACTTCTTAGAGGAAGGGCTGGACGTCTGCTTTAAAGACAGCCGCGAACTTATTCAGACCAATGAGCAATATGGCAGGGCAACGGTTGATTTTAAGGCAACCGATAAAAAGTGCTCTGAGTTTTTTGAAGGAAACACGGCCAAGATAATCGTCATGGGCGGATTTATAGCTTCTTCAGAAAACGGAAATACCACTACCTTGGGAAGAGGTGGGTCTGATTATTCGGCAGCCATCATAGCTGCCTTGAACAATGCCAAGGTTTTGGAAATATGGACGGATGTCAGTGGTATGTATACGGCCAACCCAAAAATCGTGAAACAAGCGAAGGCCATTGCAAAACTTTCCTATGAAGAAGCAATGGAACTTTCACATTTCGGAGCATCGGTATTATATCCGCCAACCATTCAACCTGTACTGTACAAAGGCATTCCCATACATATTAAGAACACTTTTGAACCTAGCGCACAGGGAACATTGATAACAAAGGCCCAAGGTGACGATAAGAAGACGGTAAGCGGCATTAGTTCAATTGAAAACGTCGGACTCCTGTCCTTGGAGGGGCCTGGAATGGTAGGTATACCGGGAATTTCAGCGCGCTTTTTCGATGAGCTTTCAAGGGCAGGGGTCAATGTCATATTAATTACACAAGCTTCTTCCGAGCATTCAATATGTGTGGGCGTATCTGAAAAAGATATTAAAAATGTAGTAGAAAAGATCAATAGCGCCTTCGCGTTTGAAATATCGCAGGGCAAGATATATCCGGTAGTTTCAGAGACCGGACTTGCCATTATTGCGTTGATCGGGGATCAAATGAAGAGCCATCAGGGTCTTAGTGGTAAAATGTTCAGCACCCTTGGCAAGAACAATGTCAACATAAGGGCGATCGCCCAGGGTGCTTCTGAACGAAATATCTCGGCGGTGATCAAAGCCGATGATGTCAAGAAAGCGTTGAACACGCTTCACGAACAGTTTTTTGAAGAAAATATCAAACAGCTTAACCTTTTCGTAATGGGCGTCGGCAATGTTGGTTCGAAATTCTTGAACCAAATAAGACAACAGCGTAAATTCTTAAAAGAGCAGTTAAGACTGAATGTTCGGGTAATCGGTATTTCAAATTCACGAAAAATGGCTTTTGACGGCGGCGGCATATCTTTGGATAACTGGGAATCAGTGCTAGCCAATGGTAAAAATGCGGATAGGGCCAACTTTTTTGCGACCGTGCAAAAGTTGAATTATCGAAACAGTATATTTATCGACAATACGGCCAGTAACGAAGTGGCTTCGACTTACCGATCTTATTTGACCAATAGTATCTCGGTAGTAACCTGTAATAAAATAGCTTGCTCATCAGAATACCGAAACTATATGGACCTTAAGAATGCCTCACGCGAATATAATGCGCCCTTTCTTTTTGAGACCAATGTAGGGGCAGGTCTGCCCATAATCGACACCTTAAAAAACCTCATCGCCTCTGGGGATAAAATACTGAAAATTCAAGCGGTACTCTCAGGGAGCCTTAACTTCGTCTTCAATAATTTCAATGATCGAACCACCTTTCATGATGTAGTCAAACAGGCTCAAGAAGAAGGCTATACCGAACCTGACCCAAAAATCGATTTGAGCGGTATCGACGTGATGCGCAAAATATTGATCTTGGCCCGTGAGAGTGGCAACCGATTGGAAATTGAGGATATCAAAAACAAATCTTTTCTGCCCCAGGAAACTTTGGATACCAAAAACAACGAAGATTTTTTTGAATCCCTAAAAAAATATGAATGCGATTTTCAAAAACTGTATAAAGATGCGGTCGAAGCCAAGAGCAAACTCAAATATGTCGCACAATATGAAAATGGAAGGGCCAGTGTTGGCCTGCAGCAGATTCCTGTTGGGCACGATTTTTATAATTTGGAAGGAAGCGACAACATCGTTTTGTTCTATACCGAGCGCTACCCGAATCAACCCATGATCATTAAAGGGGCCGGGGCCGGGGCCGATGTTACCGCCTCGGGCATTTTTGCCGATATAATAAGAATAGGAAATTTTTAAGATGAACGAAATACGCGTCTTTTGCCCCGCTACCATAGCCAATATCTCCTGTGGGTTTGATGTTTTGGGCGTGGCCCTTGATTCGGTCGGTGATGAAATGGTCGTCCGCAAGATTCCTGAAAAAGGGATCCGAATTACAAAATTGGAAGGTCAGGATCTACCAAAAGAAACCGAAAGAAATGTTGCAGGTGTCGCTGGTCTGACTTTGTTGGAGGCGAGTGGCTACGACGGTGGGTTCGAAATCGAAATCTACAAAAAGATCAAGGCCGGTAGCGGAATAGGCAGTAGCGCCGCAAGTTCAAGCGGAGCGGTCTGGGCAATGAACGAATTGCTCGGCAGGCCTTTTTCTAAAATTGATTTGGTAAGGTTTGCCATGGAGGGCGAACGTTTGGCAAGTGCCGTGGCCCATGCCGATAATGTGGCCCCTGCCCTATACGGCGGGTTTACCCTTGTTCGAAGTTATGATCCACTTGACGTCGTTTCAATACCAAATCCCCCTGAACTATACGCTACGGTAATACATCCGCAAATAGAGGTGAAAACCTCTGATTCAAGAAGTGTGCTGCGCACAAAGATAACGCTCGCACAGGGTATAAAGCAATGGGGCAATGTAGGCGGACTTATTGCCGGCCTCTTCACTAACGATTATGACTTGATCGGTAGGTCTTTAGAAGACCATATCGTAGAACCTATCCGTTCGATATTGATTCCCGGTTTTGACAATGTGAAATCAGAAGCTCTAAATGCAGGAGCCTTGGGCTGCGGTATTTCAGGTTCCGGGCCATCGATCTTTGCCTTTTGCAAGGGTGAAACGATTGCCAAGAAAGTAAGTGAAAGCATGAAAGAAGTCTATCAAGATATCGGTATCGACCATGATGTACATGTTTCTAAAATCAATACAAACGGAGTTAGAGCTATATAAATGAAATTCTACAGCCTAAACAGCCAAGCGCAAAAAGTACCTTTTAAAGAGGCCGTCATTGCAGGAATTGCACCGGATAAAGGTCTGTACTTTCCAGAATTCATTGAACCGCTACCAGACAGTTTTTTTGAGCGTATCGAAGAGCTTTCGAACACAGAGATAGCCTTCAATGCCATTCATCAATTTGTTTCAGATGATATACCCAATGATAAATTAAAAGAGATTCTTACCAAAATCCTTGATTTTGACTTTCCCGTGGTCGAAATCGAGGATAATGTAGCCACCTTGGAACTTTTTCATGGGCCAACGATGGCGTTCAAAGATGTCGGCGCCCGGTTTATGGCCCATTGTCTGGGTTATTTTTCGGAAGGCGAAAATTCTCAAGTCACCGTTCTTGTGGCTACTTCAGGTGATACCGGGGGTGCCGTTGCCAATGGTTTTTTAGGTGTTGATGGGGTAAAAGTGGTCATTCTCTACCCAAGCGGAAAGGTCAGCGATATTCAAGAACGGCAATTGACTACCTTGGGCCAAAATATTACGGCCTTACGGGTCGATGGTACCTTTGATGACTGTCAAAAAATGGTCAAGGCCGCTTTTTTGGATAAAGATCTTTTGGCCCATATGAAACTTACTTCCGCGAACTCGATTAACGTGGCACGTTGGTTGCCACAGTTATTTTACTTTCTCTTTGCGTATAAACAGGCAAAATCGAAGGGAAAGGAAATCGTTTTTTCAGTGCCTTCGGGCAATTTCGGAAATATCTGTGCCGGTATTGTGGCCCAAAAATTGGGCATGCCGGTCAAACATTTTGTTGCGGCAACGAATATCAACGATACGGTTCCCGAATTCATGAAAACGGGCGAGTACCGCCCAAAAGCTTCTTCGGCCACAATATCGAATGCCATGGATGTCGGCGATCCCAGCAACTTTGTCAGGATTCGCCATTTATATCAAGACGATTTCGAATTGTTGGGCAAGAACCTTTCTTCTTATTCCTTTTCGGATGCCGAGACTAAAAAGGCGCTATCGCACATTCACAAAACTTCCGGTTACTTGGCCGATCCCCATGGTGCCGTAGGTTATTTGGGGTTGAAAAAATATCAAGAAAACAATCCAAATAACTATGGAATCTTTTTGGAAACTGCACATCCGGTGAAGTTTCTCCCCGTTGTGCGAAAGGCTTTGGGCATTGTGCCCGAAATTCCCCCCCAGATACAAAAGGTAATGGACAAAGAAAAAAAATCCATTCCAATAAAAGTATACGACGAGTTGAAAAGGTATTTACTGGGCCGTTAATCCAGTTCGGGAAGCACGAAATCATCCAACGGACTCGGCTGCTTCATCATGGCTTCAATAGCTTCGGTAGTTCTTGGTGCCATCGCCGATAAATTGACCGGGCCGTCATCGGTAATCAGAATATCATCTTCGATGCGTACGGCGATGCCCCACCATTTCTTGTCGCAATCACTTCCTTCGGGAATATAAATTCCGGGTTCGACCGTAATGACCGTATTGGGTTTAAAGGCCCCATAAGTACCTTTATCGTGTACGTCCAGTCCCAAATAATGCGAAGTACCGTGCGGAAAATAGGTTCTGGCCTCTTCGGCTTCTTTTATGATACCCAGTTTGATAAGCCCTTGGGCGACTACTTCACTAGACGCCCTTCCCGGTGCCTGAAAGGGGGCGCCGACCACACTGGCCCTGATACCAGCTTCCTGGGCATCATAAACAATATCGTATATAAGCTTTTGTTCCGGACTGAACTTCCCATTTGCCGGAATGGTACGCGTGACATCGGCCGTATACCCATGATATTCCGCCCCCAGGTCCATCAACACAAGATCATTGCCGACCTGGGGCTTATTGTTCTCGATATAATGCAAGATGCAACCATTGTTGCCGCCACCGACTATGGAAGGGTACCCCTCATATTCGGCGCCATATTTTTTATAAACATATTCGTGCACCCCTTGAATCTCTGTTTCGGACATATTGGGGTGCATGGCCTTCATGACCTCAATTTGACCAACCGCCGAAATTTCCACGGCCTTCTTCAATAACGCCATTTCTTCTTCGGTCTTGGTCTCGCGCAAGGTCGCCATAATTTCCGAGATTATGCTTGAATCGAGGTTGTTGGCATCCAGTTTTAAACTTACTTTTTGTTTGATCTCATTGCGTATGGCATCATCCTTGGCGTTTACAAATCCGCTTAACAATTCATCTTCCTTAAGCCTATCGTCATAGCTCAAGTAGCGGCCCAAGGTCTGCGCGACATTGGCACTGTTCTCGATATCGGTGGACTGTATTCGGCTGTACAATCGCTGTTTCGTTGCGCTGTAATCGGCAGGATATTCAGTTTTTATCTTGAAAGTTTTGATCAGATCGTACAAGTCGGCCGCGCCACTTTTATCCCTGACATCATTTTCGAAATCAAAAAACAAAACTTTGTCGAAAGAGGTAAAATCGATGTCTATTTTGCCGAATTCACCACCATTGAACACTTTTTCAAAACCCAATAGCTTCTTTACACCCTCGACGCCCAATCGCTTGCCGTTCCATTGCTCTGCCAATGGGTCACGTTCTTGCACATACATCAATTCATTATATTCCTTACCTTCTCTATCCTTTTGGTTTTCAGAGAATAATATCAAAACGGCATTGGGCTCTTTATATCCTGTCAAATAATAAAAATCCGGATCCTGATGATATATGTAGTCAACATCATTGGCACGGTTACGTTCTGCATTCGCGAAAAGCACGGCGACACTATTGGCCGGCATCATCTGACGGACTAAATCCCTTCTTTCCTTATGAAAATCTGCCGACAAGAAGTCGGTCGGTCTATTCTGCGCCCCAGCATTTGTCATCATGAAAAGGGCAATGCAAAAAGCTACTGTACTTCGGAACATCTCAAAGGTTTTAATGGCTCAAAGTAGCAATTTTGCTAAACAAATATGCCCCAGCCGGCATAAAATTGTAAAAACATACTGGTTTCGAGCAAGTGTTTCCCTTTTTATTTCAATAAATTTGCCCAGCAAAACATGAAGGTTATGAAAGATACCGCCTTATCAAAGACACATGAAGCCCTTGGTGCCAAAATGGTACCGTTCGCCGGTTACAATATGCCCGTTTCATATGAGGGTGTAAACATAGAACACGATACCGTTCGCAAAGGCGTAGGTGTTTTTGATGTTTCGCATATGGGCGAGTTTTTGATTACAGGGCCAACGGCCTTGGGCCTTATTCAAAAAATCACTTCGAACGATGCGTCGAAGTTGACTATCGGAAAGGCCCAATATAGCTGCCTGCCCAACGAAACCGGGGGCATTGTCGATGATCTTATCGTCTATCGCATCAAAGAAGAACAGTATTTATTGGTGGTCAATGCTTCGAACATTCAAAAAGATTGGGACCATATTTCTAAATACAACGCTGAATTCAATGCCGAGATGCGCGACCTTTCCGAGAATTATTCCCTTTTGGCCATTCAGGGGCCAAAAGCCATCGAGGCCATGCAAAGTTTGACTTCGGCAGATCTCTCCGAAATCAAGTTTTATAATTTTGTTGTCGCCGATTTTGCCGGAATCGACTACGTGATAATTTCCGCGACCGGTTATACGGGATCTGGCGGATTTGAAATCTATTGCAAGAACGAAGAGGTAAAACAAGTCTGGGACAGGGTTTTCGAGGCAGGTGCAGATTTTGGTATCAAACCGATAGGACTGGCCGCCAGGGATACGTTGCGTCTAGAAATGGGTTATTGTCTTTATGGAAACGATATTGATGACACCACTTCTCCTTTCGAGGCGGGTCTAGGTTGGATAACCAAATTCACCAAAGATTTTGTCAATAGCGATGCCCTTGCCAAAGAAAAAGCCCATGGCCCCGAAAGGAAACTGGTCGCTTTCGAATTGGATGATCGGGGAATACCCCGTCAAGGTTATGACATTGTAGATGGGAACGGCAAAAAAATTGGAACAGTGACATCGGGTACCATGTCGCCCTCTTTAGGAAAAGGTATCGGCCTAGGTTATGTACCAGTGATATTTTCCGAAATCGGGAGTAATATCCATATTCAAATACGTAAAAACGCCGTACCGGCCACGGTGGTCAAACTTCCTTTTTATAAAGGATAATCCAACTGTGCCAAACGGAGGGTAAGCTTGGAAGAAGGAGGCAAGAAAATATTGATTTTAGGAGGAAGCGGATTTCTGGGCCATGCCATTTACAAAGAACTCTGCAACTATTTCGATACCTATGGCACTTACTTCAGTGCCCGAAGGACATTTGAGGAAAACCAAAAATTTTTCAGATACGACATGCAAGAGGATGATGTTTTTCACTTGTTGGAAAAACTACGTCCACAACTAATCATTTCTGCCCTACGGGGCAATTTTGCGGCACAGGCACAATTACACCAGCATCTCGCCGAATATGTTTCGGGGCATGACTGCAAACTCTATTTTCTTTCTTCGGCCAATGTTTTTGACGCTTATAGCAAATACCCTTCGTACGAAAATGACAAAACCCTATCAGAAAGCATTTATGGACGCTTAAAAATAAAGATCGAGAACATGTTGTTGCGACTTCCCAAAGACAAAATGGCCATTCTCAGATTACCTATGGTCTTTGGCAATGGTTCGCCGCGCGTTAAGGAAATAAAAAACCTTATCTCACTAAATGAACCTGTCGAGGTATTTCCGAATCTCGTCATCAACGTCACCAATGATGACAAACTGACACAACAAATACATTATCTTATCAACCATAATAAAACAGGTATATTCCATTTGGGAAGTATCGACTTGGTACACCATGAAGATCTTATCAAAGAAATTGTGGAACGGATAGGTAATTTCAACCCGATTTACAAAAGAGTGTACACTACAAATGAAGAACGATATCTGGCCGTTCTGCCCAAGTACAACAAGCTTCCTAAAAATTTAGGGGCAACCGCCCAGGATATCATCGACCACCATATTTTAGGTTGAAGAAATAACGGTCTTTCTTATCTTTGGCCAAAAAAGAATCCATGGAAAAATTGTCGGAACGAACCATAGAGGAGCGATTGGAAAAACTTGAAGGTTGGGAATATGTCAACGGGGCCATCGAGACCTCTTTCGAGTTCACAAATTTCAAGGAAGCTTTTTCAGTCATGACCCTTATCGCATTTGAATGTGAGGCCCAGAACCACCATCCGGATTGGAGCAATATTTATAACTCCTTGAATATACGGTTGAATACGCATGACGCGGGAGGGGTTACCGAAAAAGACTTTGAGCTCGCCCATGCGATAGAACGAATTATAGACCCTGAATAGAGCGTTATTGCAAAACGATACCTCGACTTTTTCTTAAATTTGCAGCCATTATAATCTATAACGAAAGAAATGGGAAGAGCTTTTGAGTTTCGAAAAGCAAGAAAAATGAAGCGTTGGTCGGCCATGTCCAAGGCTTTTACACGTATTGGAAAGGATATTGTCATTGCCGTAAAAGAAGGTGGGCCAGATCCAGATTCCAATTCACGCTTACGTGCGGTCATTCAAAATGCAAAATCGGTCAATATGCCCAAGGACAATATCGAACGTGCCATAAAAAGGGCATCCGATAAAAACTTGGGCGATTACAAAGAAGTGCTTTTTGAAGGCTACGCACCGCATGGCATCGCCATTCTTATCGAAACGGCCACTGACAACAATACCCGTACCGTTGCGAACATCAGAAGCTATTTTAACAAATGTGACGGTAGCTTGGGCACTTCGGGTTCTGTTGAATTTATGTTCGACCATACCTGTAATTTTAGGGTTCCGGCAGAGGGCATCGACCCGGAAGAACTTGAACTCGATATGATCGATTACGGGGCCGAAGAGGTTTTTGTCGATGATGACGGTATCTTGATATATGCACCTTTCGAAAGTTTCGGCGCCATTCAAAAGGAATTGGAGCACCGTGGCATTGAAATCCTTTCCTCGGGATTTGAGCGAATTCCACAAGTGACCAAACAATTGACAGACGAAGAAGCCGCCGATGTCGAAAAACTACTCGAAAAAATCGAAGAAGACGATGATGTACAGAACGTATATCATACCATGCAGGAATAAGTTTTATTAATCTGATATTCAGTAACTTAATTATATTTTAGAAGATAAGTTTTGTACATCATTATACACTTCAAGTTTCGTAGTTTTTGAATATTAATTATGACAATCCTATCGAAGTACTCAAAAATAAGTGTGTTGCACTTATGAGTTGAACACAGCTTTTATCTAAATTTTGAAAAACAAAGTTTATCCCTAGGGATGGTCAAATCAAAATATCTAACTTTCCCAAATTACCTCAGTCAAGATTAATCGGCATTTTACTGAGTTCGATAAGAAATGAAAAGTGTGCAGTCCATAGCGGTCTTACCTTTTGTCAATATGAGCAATGATATTGACAATGACTATTTCTGCGATGGGATTACCGAGGAAATCATTAATGCACTCACAAAAATTAACCAACTTAAGGTTATTGCCCGGACCTCTTCCTTTGCCTTTAAGGGAAAGGATATCGATATACGGGAAATAGGCTGGCAATTGGGCGTAGATACCATTCTTGAGGGTAGCATAAAGAAGTCCGATAAAAGGGTCAGGATCACTGCACAGCTCATTGAAGTTGCCCATGGCACCCATTATTGGTCAAAAAAATTTGACCGTGAATTGACAGACATCTTTGTTTTGGAGGATGAGATCAGTCTTGCGATTGCAGACGAGGTGCGCAACAATTTTGGGCACTTTGAAGTTCAGGAGCATTTGATCGACCAACCTACGAGCAATATTGATGCCTATCAATTATTTCTAAAAGGAAGATCGTTACAATTGAAATGGACCCCGGAAAGCCTTAACCAGGCCATAACCTATTATAATCAGGCAATTGCCTTGGATAAAAATTATGCGAAAGCCTATTATGCCAATTTGCAATGCTACGGCTTATTGGCCATGTGGGGGTATATGCCCTACCAAGAAGCTATGGATTTGGCCATTGGCAATCTTTTGATCGCAAAAGAAATAGACACCTCCTTACCCGAATATCCGCATTCCTTTGTGGGTAAGTTTTTTTGGGGGGAATGGGATTTCAAAAATACGTACCTCCATATCAATAAAGTCTTGGCCATTAATCCGAATCACATCGATGGGTTGGAAGCTATGGCGGAACTGTTCATTGCCCTCGGCTTTTTTGACGAGGCCTTAGTATATGCCAACAAACTTTTGGATGTAGACCCGCTGTCGGCAAACAATCATTACACTTTTGCCCATATCTGCTACTATCAAGGTCAATTTGATAAAGCTTTGGAAAGTGTAGATTATGCCCTAATCCTTAATCCGGAATTAGCCCTAGCGCATCATTCAAAGTGTTTTTGTTTGATATGGTTAAACCAAGAACAGCAATTTGAAGAATTTATAAAGGACACGCCACTAGTCGAAGAGAAAAAATGGTTGTTCCGGCTTATCAATGAAAAGTCTGTTGAAGTCCCGAAGGAAATTGTATCACGATGGACAGCTAGTGAAAGCAACGAAACCATGCTTGTTCCCTACGACCTTTATATTTTAAGTAATTCCAACCATAAAGCGCTAGGTTTTTCCCGTTTGAAGGAAATGATCGACCGCAGGCGTGGCCAAATCATCAATTACAGGCAAGAACCTTTTTTGAAACCCTTACACGGGATGAATGGTTTTTCGGATTTGCACCATTCCAACCTGTGCCTTTCGGATATTGCATCCCCCGTGGAAGAGGAAGAAAAATCAACACCTACTATATTAGATGCTTCCCAAATAGCGGCCTTAAAAGAGGAACTGCTTACCTATTTTGAGGAAGAGGAACCTTTTTTGAATCCGCAATTGAGTTTAAAATTCGTGGCCGATGTCCTAGGGTTCAACACCAATAAAATATCCTACCTGATCAATACCGCCTTTGATCTAAATTTTAATGATTTTGTGAATTCATACCGCCTAAAACGCTTTAAATCCATTGCCCTGGACCCCAAAAACTCGCATTTGACCATTCTTGGATTGGCCTATGACAGCGGTTTTAATTCCAAAAGTGTGTTCAATACCTACTTTAAAAAAATAGAGGGGATAACCCCTAGGGCTTGGATGAAGTCCAATTCATGATTCATCTTCTTTAGTTCGTTTCAGATTATAATTCAGAACGATTGATGTGTACTTACGGTCAATCTTTGCATCAAAATTATAAATCAAAAAACGAACAATTATGACAACTTTACACAAACGCTTAGTCGTTTTCATGGTATCCCTTTTAGGGCTTTTTACATCTTGCTCTAAGGAAGACGACACCACTTCACCCAATCCCAACGACACCACCATTGAAACTGTCCTCACCGATATCGGGTTTCAAGGCTATGCCATTGTCACCAAAAACGGGAAGGATTTGGTACGCCAGGGTTTTGGATGGGCCAATCAAGACACGGAATTGCCCCAAGGGGATAACCTAGGGTACCGAATAGGTTCGGTTACCAAAACACTTACGGCAGCGGCGGTAGTACAATTAAAACGTGACGGGTTGATCCAAAGCTTTGATCAAACCTTGGATGAATTTGATACCGAATTCCCGAATGGTGATCAAATTACCATTGCCCAGTTACTATCCCATCAATCCGGTATACCAGAGTATCAATTACTGGCTGAAGGCGCTTACGAACAAGGGGGAACTTTGGATGAAGGGACTATTTATGACCTTATCAAGGAATTGATTCTTGAAAATGGACTCGATTTTACACCAGGGTCCAACAAAGAGTATTGCAACTCAAACTACCTCATTGCAGCCTTGTTGGTGGAGCAGGTATCGGGAATGCCCTATCACGAATATGTGCAGCAGAAAATTTTCAATCCGTTGGTAATGTCAGGATCCTACAAAGGGACGGATGAGATTGACAGCGATACCCACGCACAGGGCTATTTGAATGGAAGCCCTAACAGTTCGTATCCTATGGAAATTCCTTTTGGGGCAGGCGATTTCAGTAGTACGCCAAGCGATATGGAAACCTGGACAAATGCCGTAAAAACGGATTGGTTTACCGAAGCTGAAAAGTCGGAAATATTTGCCAAAGATGTTCCAAGTGGCTATGTGGATTTTGGCTTGGGATGGTTTACCACACAAGAGGGCAATACCACCATGTACTGGCACGGTGGCGATATTAATGGCTATTGGAGTATGATCGGTTTTATACCGGAATATGATGCCACGATTGTACTGTTAAGCAATCAGCAAGACGATACGGGAACGCAACGTAACACGATTATAGAACACGTATTGACCACAGCGTTTAATTAAAAATATTTCAATTATAGAGACATGAAAAAATTAGTAGTATTATTTGCCTTGTACACATTTTGTGTAAATCCTGTTTTTAGTCAGCAAGACTATGAAGTTAAAGTCATAACAAGTGTAGAATCTATTGTTTCAAGCGGATTGGGGCGATCACGTATACTCTCATCCAACGATGAAAGGAACTACAAAGAATTCACTTCCGAACAAACGGATGACGATAATTCCCGGAATACCTCTAAGAGAAAGGACATTAGGGTTAAAAACTTTGAAGAAACGAAACTGTTGAACTTTTACAATTTGGGCGGCATACGCTTTCAAAATATTGTAGCGAACGATGCCTTGATTTCATCAAAACTGACGGACATGCTTACGGAAGGTTGGGATTTGGTGTTCGTAACCAGTGCTGTGGAAAGTGACGCGGGTAGAAATGACGATAATGGGATTTTTATAACCCGATATATTTTTAAAAGAAAACTGGACTGAAAAACCCTTTAAATCTTTATTAGTGATGAAACATACCAACGTATTATTGGCAGGCGCTACAGGCTATTTGGGTGGTTTCTTATTGAAAGTCCTCATCGAAAGGAAAAATCAGGTCGTAGCCATTGTTCGCAATCCCGATAGCTTGCAAAATGACCATGAGAATTATTTGGAAATAAAACAGGCCCAAGTAACACGACCTGAGACCTTACGTGATATCTGTAAGGGCATTGACACCGTAATTTCTACCGTGGGCATCACCAGGCAAAAAGACGGTCTTACCTACATGGATGTCGATTATCAGGCCAATTTGAATTTGTTGGAAGAAGCTAAAAAGTCGAATGTAAAACACTTTGTGTACGTGTCCGCCATTAATGGGGACAAACACCGCAATCTAAAAATCCTTGAGGCCAAGGAAAAGTTTGCGGATGATTTGAAAGCTTCGGGATTGCATTATACCATCGTACGGCCGAATGGTTTTTTCTCGGATATGAAGGATTTTTTAGAAATGGCGAAATCGGGACGTGTTTATTTGTTCGGTTCCGGTCATCAAAAATTCAATCCTATCCATGGCGATGACCTAGCAAGGACCATTGTAGCTGCCTTGGATGATGGCAACAAAGAATTGACCATTGGAGGTCCGGATGTTCTAAGCTTGAATGAAATAAGTGAACTTGCACTAAAAACCTTGAACAAGCCCATTAAAATTGTGCATTTGCCGGATTGGTCCAGAAAACTGACCATTTGGTTTTTGCGAACTTTTACCAGTGTCAAAACCTATGGACCCATCGAATTTTTTCTCACCTTAATGGCAGAGGATTGTATTGCTCCCTGTTTAGGGACCCATCATTTGGAGGATTTTTATAAGGAAGTAGTTCAAAACAATATAGCACCAAAATGAAAAAAATAAACGTTTTTGGAAGAATTGCGCTGGGTATTGTAATGGCCTACGTTCTATTTCATATACTGATTTTATTGCAATTTATCCCATCCCATGTGGTTTGGGGAGGAAAAATAGTGGAACCCAAAACAATCCTAATTTTAGAATGGGTAGCACTTTTGGTTATGCTGTTTTTAGGCAGTTTGATTTTAATGAAAACCAAAGTAATTCCCAATAAATGGCAAGAGAAAACCCTAAACAGATGGTTATTGGTGTTTTCCGTATATTTTGTGCTCAATACCCTTGGGAATGTACTGGCTGAAAGTATTTTTGAAAAAGCGCAAGCCCTGCTTACCCTTATTTTAGCGCTAAGTTTATTTAAAATGTCCAAACGTAATCCATGAAAGCTCCGGACCCAAATACCCGCTTCCCCTTATCAAACTACGATACGCTTTGTTTTCTGAAAAACATCGTTACAAATCCGAATATCATAGTGGGAGATTATACCTATTACGATGATTTTGAAGATGTTGCCAACTTTGAAAAAAACGTCAAATACCATTTTGATTTTATTGGGGACAAGCTCATCATTGGAAAGTTCTGTATGATCGCCTCCGGTGCTACTTTTATTATGAACGGTGGTAATCATCTCACCGAAGCCGCAACGGCCTATCCCTTTGCCATATTTGGAGGTGCCTGGCAAAATGCCATGCAGGGCAAAAGCTATCCCACAAAAGGGGATACAATTATCGGCAATGATGTATGGATAGGCCACGGGGCAACGATTATGCCGGGAATACACATAGGAGATGGTGCCATTATTGCCACAAAAGCGGTGGTTACAAAAAATGTGGAACCTTACACCATTGTGGGGGGCAATCCTGCAAAACCAATTAAAAAACGCTTCTCCGAGGCTACCATTTCCAGATTGTTGGAACTACAATGGTGGGATTGGGATATAGAAAAAATCACCCAAAATCTAGGGAAACTCACCAGTAATCCTGAAGCGTTGTTTTAAAAACTTACATAGTATGTTCCAGAGGGCTTAACACTGAAAAGGTTAAGCCTTTTTTGTGCATCTAACTTTTCTTTTCACGATACAAAAACCTTGAATTAGTAAGGAAAACAAAAAGGTTTTGAATCATAATTCAGGACGATATGCCTTCCTGTGTACAGTTTCTTTGCCTCATCAATTCATAACAAATCAAAAACGAAAATTAAAAACACATTACAATGAAAAAACTATTCATCATCGGTTTAACACTTTGCACATTAAGTGTTTTTGCACAGGGTAACAAGGAGTCTATACTGAGTAATGATTCCGATTATAAGTACAGGGTGAGTTTTCCTGCCATCATCCTAGGTAATATTGGTAAAGGAGGCGAAAGAACCAATACCCAACATATTGAGCTTCATGTGAAGCGCGAATTGGATTCCAAAAACATCATCGGTGTAAAATTCGCCACTTGGAGATTGTTTCAGCCCATGGGCATACAGTGGTGGGACGGACTCCTGGATAAAATAGATTCCGAAAGTGAATTCTATCCCGGTTACCTACGTGAAACGGGTATTGGAATTTCATACCAACGCATGCTTTGGAAAGGACTGTTTGCAACGGTGGAAGTGCTACCGCAATACAAAACCTATCTAGACCTGAACAATGAAAAAATAGCCAATGGATTCAAGCTTTACACGTCTTACCATTTGGGTTATCATATTGCTTTCGGAAAAAAGAAGCGCATTTTTATTGAGCCACAGGTCCATTTTCAAAATTGGATGTTCGATACCAATACCCCGGACGCCTTTAAACAATTAGACAATAAATGGAAATCCTATTTCCTTTTTGAACCGAATCTATACGTTGGAATCAAATTTTAATGAAAATCCCAAAGCGATTCAGTCCTCCATGGAATATTAAATAAGAATTGGGATTACAGTGATTTAACCAATAATTTTTTAGCCACCACATCATGAAATATCTATTAGCAGTAATTTGTATTGCGCTATCCTGTACTTTATTCGCGCAAAGCCCTAGGCTGGATTCAAAACGTGTGGATACCACCCAATTTGTGAAAATTAGGGACAGTAAGCAATTCATCAGTATAAAAGGGAATAAAAGCAATCCGCTTATGCTGTATTTACATGGTGGACCTGGAGCGGCGAGCTCATCCCACAGGGAACAAATCACCCATATTCTGGAAGAACATTTCTTGGTGGTCCATTGGGATCAAAGAGGGTCAGGAAAATCATCGCTCGGTAATTTAAAATCGCCCTCCCTTTCGGTTATGACACAAGATGCCGAGGACATCTTGGAATATCTATTGGAAGCGTTTCATAAAGACAAAATGATAGTGGTAGCCAATTCTTGGGGAACCGTTTTAGGGTTCCATTTGGCATCAAAATATCCAAATAAAATAGCCTCATTGGTGGCCATTAGTCCCGTAATAGATAATCAAAAAAGTCAAGATGCGACCCAAGCCAAACTGATAAAACACTACAGGGCACGGAACAATAAGGAAGCCGTTGGGCAACTTAAAGCTGTACATATACCTTATGAAAACGTCGAGGATATGGCCGTTCAATTTAAATGGATCAGTGATTACAAGGGAACTCCCATTCCAGAAAATGAATTTGGTCAATACATGAAATTCTTTAAGGAATGGGAGCCACAATGGATGCCCCTTTATAAAGAACTGTATAGCATTAAGGCATTAAAGCATCGAACCCTTTTTAAAATCCCCGTGTATGTATTCATAGGGGAGAACGATCTAACCACCGGTTTTGAACTCACACAAAAATTTTATGAAAGGCTAGAAGCACCCAAAAAGCAACTGTTTCGGCTGAAAAATGTGGGACATCAAATACCGATGTACAAATCGGTAGAAATGCAAAACTTGATATACCATGTTTTGGCGACGGCCAACAAGTAATCAATCCAAAGTAAAAGGAATAGCTAGGTTTCAAATAATAATTCAAGACGATTTGCTTGAATAGGTACCCCAAATTTGTAACATCAATTTAAAACAATCAAAAAACGAACAATCATGAAATCAAAGATTCACGAATACCTATTAAAATTAAATAACAAAGGCATGAGTAAAACAATTAAAGAACAAATTTTACTAAAAATGGCTTGTGTAGCTTTTGCATTCGTATCCAGTATAACATATGCACAAAACGCACATTCAGAAACAACAACACAGAGGGATGGTTTCATCTTCGAATTCCAAGTAGGTGGAGGCATAATCGGTATAGAAGATAGTGCTGGCCATCAAACGTTTGACAAAGCCCAGGGAACGTTTGTTTTTCCAGATTTAAAGTTCGGCCATATGTTGAACGATAAACTCGCCCTTACGGTCTCTTTACCTGGAAACTTATACGAATTTCAGGACAACGACAGGCATTTTGGAGGCTTTATACCGTCCCTACAATATTGGGTAAAGGATCGTTGGTGGATTCATGGAGGTATAGGTTTGGCCATAGATTCACCGGCACTCTATGACATTAAGGACAACGAAAATGATGATTGGAATTTTGGATGTGCCGTGATGGCCAGCACGGGCTATGAAATCTACAAGAAGAAAAATTTTGCGCTGAACGTGCAGTCCAAGCTAGTGATGGGCAGGGCATTTTTAGCAGGAGATGCACATAGGGACGCAGTAAGCTTTAACATAGGGTTAGGGTTCAGTTGGTTCTAATAAGGACTATTTTAAATGAAGTATCTTACATAACGAAAGCAATACAATGAAAAATAAGGTAATACGAACCATAGTACTCTTTGTTTCCATATGGACTTTTGGTCAGCAGACGGCACCTCAAAAGATTGCGGAATTATTTACGACAGAATTGCAAAAGG
Source organism: Flavobacteriaceae bacterium NBU2977 (assembly GCA_019931105.1). Classification (GTDB taxonomy): domain Bacteria; phylum Bacteroidota; class Bacteroidia; order Flavobacteriales; family Flavobacteriaceae; genus Meishania; species Meishania litoralis. Next base: position 967,933 of record JAIOUW010000002.1, read on the forward strand.
AACCTATCAAAAGTGCTTTTCTGCACGTCCATTCCAAATCGAAAGGAATTGATGTTCGGTTGGCGGAAAGTAAGGTGGAAACGGAACATGGCATAACTATTAAAAACCCATTTTACACGGCCAGTATTACCAAAATGCTCACGGCTACCGCCGTAGGCATGTTAAAGGACCAAAAGAAGCTGAGTTTTGAAGATAAGATTGCACAATATCTGCCAAAATCACTAATTGAAAAGCTGCACGTATTGGATGGAAAGGACTACTCAAAAGACATTACCATCGCCCATCTTTTACAGCATACATCGGGGCTACCAGATTATTTTACGGACAAAACCGAAGATGGTAGTCCCAATATCATCAATCAGCTGTTGATGGATACGGATAAGTCGTGGTCACCCGAGGAAATGATTCGGTTTAGCAAAGAAAAAATGAAACCTCATTTTGTACCCGGTGATGGCTATCAGTATACGGATACGGAATATGTGCTGTTGGCACTGCTGGTCGAAAAGGTAAGCGGCCTTTCCTTGGATGCGTTTTTTAAACAGCATATTTTTCAGCCTTTAGGGATGCAGTCTTCCTATATCAATTTAAAATCATCATCGCTGAAGAATGAACGGCCCATGGCCCAATTTTATGCTGACGATATGGAACTATCAACGCTAAAAAGTTTAAGTGCCGATTGGGGTGGAGGAGGTTTGGTGTCCACAACCCAAGACCTGATTACCTTTCTTGAAGCTTACAACACCAATAAATTGGTAAAAAAGAATACACGCCACGCGATGCAACAATGGGTCGATGAAACGGTAGGCATGGAATACGGTTATGGGATACGAAAGGTATCTTTTACAACCCTTTTTGATAATGACACAAACTTGGAAGTAATCGGGCATACAGGTAGTACTGCATCCTTTTTGTGGTACTGTCCGCAATTGGACACCTACGTATCAGGCACTTTAAATCAATTGGAAGCTTCAAAAAGCACCCTCAAATTAGTGTATAACCTACTTCAACTTATAGAAAATGAGTATTTCTAGGTATTCATTTCGGAAAGGAATTGTTTATGCCGTTATTTTGATGATTCCCATAGCGCCTTCGGTATTTGCACAGTCAGTTCATAAAACGGATTGGAAAGAAGACCTTAAAATCTACAAGGAATTTTTGGTAAGAAAAAAATCAAAAGAGTAAGAAATATTTAATTTTATAATAGGCTTACTTATAAATTACCGAACAAATGTCGAACAAGCATTATTGTATATTTTTTTAATTATTTGATTATGAGTATTTTAAATAAAAACTAATGATATACAGAACGTATATCATACCATGCAGGAATAAGAATAATTTAGTCAATAGTTAAAAGCCCATTGGCTTATCATTTTTTGAAAGTGCCGTTAAATAGCCTGCAGCAACTTGATATTTTTGAACTTAGTAATCAAATAAATGACCTCCGTAAAAGAACATTGTTGTGGCGCAGATTTGTTTTTTGACAGGAAAACGGCAGAAAAACAATATCGGCACTATCTAAAAAATGGTCCATCAAGGGTAACGGCAAAAATCATCCAACAATTAACTAGGCAGACTATTGAAGGTAAATCATTGCTTGATGTGGGCGGCGGTATCGGTGCTCTGCAATGGTGGTTCCTTCAACGGGGCGGGTCAAAAACTATATCTATCGACGCCTCATCAGGTTATCTGCGGCAAGCGGAGGAACATGCTGCTAAAAATGGATGGGAGACAAAAACTCATTTCATTCTTGGTGATTATACCGAAGTATATTCTCAAGTCGACCGACCTGATTATATTACACTAGACAAAGTAGTCTGCTGCTATCCTGAATTTAAGGAAATACTTGAAATAAGCTGTCAACAAGCAAGAACATATGTTGCGCTGAGTTACCCCATTGATGGTATGATTTCTAGAATCATATCTTGGTTCGGCACTCTATTCATAAGATTTAAAAACAATTCTTTTCGACCCTATGTGCACTCTGTAAATCAAATCAGACAAGTGTTCGAGCAACAGGGATATAAAAGAGTTTCGCATGCACTGGCCTTCCCTTGGCACATTGAAATCTATCGTCGAGTAGAGGATATCTAAGGACCATTAAACTGTTGAATAGCAGGCTTTGGTCTACATCGAAGTAAATTCAGGCGAATGACATTGCCTATCATGACCTATTTATGTACGAACAATAGTTGAAGCCATAAGGAAGTAGTGGTATTGCCGATTTATGGGCCTTTCGAAAGTTTCGGGGCCATTCTAAAGGAATGGGAGCACCAGGGCATTGAAATCCTTTCCTCGGGATTTTGAGCGTATTCCACAAGTGACCAATCAATTGACAGACGAAGAAGCCGCCGTTGTCGACAACTACTCGAATAATTAAAGAGGGCGATGATGGGCAGAACGTATACCATACGACGTAGAAATGATATCGCCTGAAACCATAAAAAAAGCCACCTTGCACAAGGTGGCTTTTTGTCTTTTTATCAGCCTTATGGTTTGTTAATTACTTTTAAAATCTGATTGCCATTTCCAGTAGAAACATATATATAATACATTCCCGCCGGTAGTTTATCAGTTGTTAGGTTAATCTCATTTACGCCCTTCTTTAGATCGTATTTACCAAAAGTTCGAACTCTTTGACCAATTCCATCATAAATGGACAATTCTCCCGTCACATCGTTTGGTGATTTCACCACCAGCGTTATGTCATTTTTAAATGGAATTGGGTATCCGGACAATTCCAAGGCAGGTGTACGATACTTTTGAACATCATCCATTGGGCAAACCTCAGCGTGTAATATTACATGAAAACTATCCATATCGCCTGCATTCAGATTTTGCCATGTGTAGGTAATGAAATCACCACTGACCGTATCTGAATAAGGGTAATCCCCGGGCGCCACGGTTAAGTTACCATTGTTCTGTTTTACAGGTATGGAGTTACTGCCTACATACAATTGGGCCTCGGTCATCTTATAATCGTTTAGGGTTGATACCGTAACGTTGACAGACCCGTTGGAAAATGTTACTTCAACGGTTCCTACCAGGGCTCCTTTGCCAATATCGCATTGCCCGGCAGCAGCATAAAGATCCATCTGATATATACCATCTATAGAAGGAATCTCATTGGTCCATCCCCAGCGATTCCCACTTATATTGGGAATGTCTAAGAAGCAAGTCCTTACATTTTCATCCGAAGATCTCGCAAAAGCCGTTTCGCATTTGTCAATTGATCCAGGGTTGCAATTTAGATCTTCATCAATTTCTCCATCACCATCGTTATCTACACCATCGCAAACCTCAATATCGCATCCATCTGGGATACCATCACCATCAGCATCCAGGGTATCATCAGATCCAGGACAAACGTCAATACAGTCAGGCACCCCATCCTGATCGGTATCCATGCTATCGTCACAATCGTCAGTACAGTCAGGTGTTCCGTCGCCATCGCTGTCAATACTGTCATCACACTGGTCGGAACAATCAGGAGTGCCGTCCCCGTCAGTGTCAATCCTATCGTCACAATCGTCAGTACAATCGGGTGTTCCATCGCCATCGCTGTCAATACTGTCATCACACTGGTCGGAACAATCAGGAGTGCCGTCTCCGTCAGTGTCAATCGTATCGTCACAATCGTCAGTACAGTCAGGTGTTCCGTCGCCATCGCTGTCAATACTGTCATCACACTGGTCGGAACAATCAGGAGTGCCGTCCCCGTCAGTGTCAATCGTATCGTCACAATCATCAGTACAGTCGGGTGTTCCATCGCCATCGCTGTCAATACTGTCATCACACTGGTCGGAACAATCAGGAGTGCCGTCCCCGTCAGTGTCAATCGTATCGTCACAATTATCATAGCAATCGGCCGTGCCATCGCCATCTTGGTCGAAACCTTCGTCTATGTCGCCATCACCATCATTATCAATACCATCGCAGACTTCTCCATTGGGTTCTGTGATTGTAATGCTGCACCGGGAGGTTAATCCTATGGCGTCAGTGATGGTTACATAGTGAGTGCCCGCCTTTAACTTTGTGTTCAACTGCTCTGTTGTACCATCTTCCCATTGATAGGTATATGGTCGGTAACCCCCATTTCCTTGCACTTTGGCGGAACCGTCATTTCCTCCTCGAACGGTTACATTGCCATAAAGGTTGATCCAGCAATACAATTCTTTAGCTATATCTATTTGACCGACAGCCTCACATCCATTTATATCAGTAACGGTAACCGAATGCAAACCATAGGTCAAGGTAGTCGCTGTTTGGGTAATCTCCCCATTGTCCCACAAAAAGGTAAATGGACCCGATCCACCTTCTAGATTTACGGTAGCCACCCCGTCTTCCGTTAGATGGTTCGTTGCAAGCTCTTCCTGTTCAACACTGCAAATGAAATCATTGCAGCTACCCTCACCAGGTTCAGATATGGTCACGCTACACTGCGATGTGGCCCCCGTGGCATCTGTAATGGTCACATAATGGGTACCCGCAGACAGTGATTTGTTCACTTCCTCGGTTGAGCCGTCTTGCCACTTAAAGCTATATGGCCGATAACCCCCGTTACCTTTTACACTTGCAACGCCATCGCTACCTCCGCGGATGCTCACGTTCTGTATCAAGTTTGTCCAACAGTATAGTTCCTTGGCAATATCTATTTGACAAGTGGTCTCACACCCGTTGGAATCCGTTACGGTCACCGTATGCATTCCATAGGTCAAGGTGGTGGCTGTTTGGGTGTTCTCACCGTTGTCCCAAAGGTAAGTGTACTCTGCCGCGCCCCCTTTTGGGTACACCGTTGCAACACCGTCTAGCGTCAAATGGTTCGTTGCGAGCCTATCTTGCTCTATGCTACAGGTCAACGGCTCGTTGTTGGTTACGATGAAAGCCTCCGAAGTGGCCTCACATCCCAATTCGTTTGAAACCGTTACGGAATAGCTTCCCTCCAAGGCCGTAATGGTCCGGGTAGTCTGGCCGCCCGGTGACCATAGATAACTTGCAAAGCCGGCCCCGGCATCCAAGGTAACCCCGTTCCCGTCATGGCAATAGCTATCGTTTCCGGTGATCTCCACCATAGGGGCCGGGTTCACCGTTAAGGTGGCCGCTTCACTGGTCACCGAACAATCGTCCGTGGGGTCATTCGACGTACCGTTGTCCGAAGTTATTATTACACGGTATAGCCATCCATCTGCATTGACGAATGCACCCTGTGGCGCATTGATAATACTTTCAGTCTGATTATCAAGATTAGTCCAAAATTGGCCTCCACTAGTCGATGATTCCCAACGATATGTAAGTGTTCCGTTTCCAGTGGCCCCAACGCTAAAACTATAGGGCTCAAATTCGCAGACCTCTACATCCTGGGGCTGGGTGTCAATTGAAACTTCACATGGAATAATCACATCTATTGTGGCCGCATCGCCATCATCCTCATCCCCCGGGTCATCAATAACATTACCATCCCCATTGGTATCCACACCATTGCCCGGGGTAGAGTCCACATCGGTTTCGTTCTGCGCGGTTACTTCCGCAAGGTTCAAATAATCCCCCGATGCATTTACGGTGGCCGACACCGTCAAGGTTTCGCTTTGGACGGCCACTAGGCTGCCCAAAGTCCATTGTCCAGTACCACTGTTATACGTTCCTTGGCTAGTTGTGAAGCCCGTATAGGTATACCCACTGGGCAATTGGTCCGTAACCACTACCCCGGTTGCCGTACTCGGGCCCTGGTTGGTCACCACCACCGTAAATGTGACAGGGTCGCCAACATTGGGCGTGGCGTTATCAACGCTCATTTCAAGTTCTAGGTCCACCTCATTGGTATCGAAGTTCCAGAAATTGACCGATCTATTGCTAACGGTATTGTCGACCGTGAATTGGGTACATGGGCGACTCATCCCTTCCGGATCCGTATCACCTCCACCTAATATGTTGGTCCAGCCAGGCTGTGGGGTTTCACATATGGTGTAGGTCCCAACGGGAAAGGCACCAAAGGAAACCACGCCATTGGCATCGGTTATACCATCGGCCAACTCATTGCCACTCTCATCATAGAGCGTGAATTCCCATCCTGGGAGTCTTGGATCGTTCGCAAAGCTTACGCCTCCGATTCCATCATCTTGGAGTTTGGTCGCGAAAATATCAACAAGGTCTACCTCATAGTTCCAGAAATTGACCGATCTATTGCTAACGGTATTGTCGACCGTGAATTGGGTACATGGGCGACTCATCCCTTCCGGATCCGTATCACCTCCACCTAATATGTTGGTCCAGCCAGGCTGTGGGGTTTCACATATGGTGTAGGTCCCAACGGGAAAGGCACCAAAGGAAACCACGCCATTGGCATCGGTTATACCATCGGCCAACTCATTGCCACTCTCATCATAGAGCGTGAATTCCCATCCTGGGAGTCTTGGATCGTTCGCAAAGCTTACGCCTCCGATTCCATCATCTTGGAGTTTGGTCGCGAAAATATCAACAAGGTCTCCTGTTGTAATTGCAAAATTAACATCAACCGTACCTGGATAGACATTTTCATTATCGCTCACCCAATTAGCAATATTATGTACGGTTGCCCTAATTTCTTCGGGCGTGCCCGACAAGGGACAACCCGCTATACCACAACTAAATTGAAAGTTATCTTGTTCAATTCCTCCTGGGCCTGTCAATCTGATAGCGGTATCGCCTGTTGTCAAAACGTCAGGAAGCGCTGAAGTGGTGTTGCTCGTTGCGTCACCATCCCAGTTTGCATCATCTGTTACGCCAGATACCACATTAAAATGCAATCCTGCTATAAATGTAGGGCTGGCGATACTGCCCTGTATGGCGAACAGTTGATCTCCTAATACCGTAAATGAAGCCGCCGGTGGAGACAAATTACTAAAATCCAATACAATAACGTCGCCTGCCGTTCTGGCCACACCAGAAGTCCAGGTAAATTCACCGTCACCGGCAAAAGAAGAGAATCCAGTAACATCACTCCAACCTCGATCCGTAAAAATAATCTGTGTGGCAGCGTCAACATCTTTTAACAAAATGAAGGCAAAGCTGTCATCGGTATCTGTTTCCCCGTCGGTATTTATACCCAAAAAGGCAATATCTCCAGCACTTAGGGTTGTCTGGGCAAAAGCAGTAATAAAAGTGAGCAATAAAGCACACAAGAATGTAATTTTTCTCATATCAGGTCTGTCTTAGTTGGTGAATTTCTCGTAGATATTAACTTCTTGAAGGAAATAATCCAGTCAAAGCGATGATATAAGTCACACATTGGAAAGGTTGTATATTATTTACGGACTGGCTACCCCCTGAATTCAAGGTCTGAAATGTGGCCATGTCGGAGTCTGAGGTCGTACCAAAACTATCAAGACCTGCCCCGGCAACATAATTACCGGAGGGCACATCGGTATTACCTTCTTCCTTAGCAGGTAAGGAAACTCCATGACTGTGTGATGGTAGTTGATTTACATTCAACGTGTTGGTCTCCGTACCGCTTTTTTCTCCCAATCTTCTTGGGGTCAAACCAGGTCCATTTCCTGCATGCATGGGAACTCTACCACGTAAATCAGGTAATCCAAAGGTTGTTCGACCGTCACCCCCATAGGTAGTTCCTAAAATTGAATATAAAGCAGAGTTGCTTGCAATGGATAAAAGTTGACCGTCACACAATGCCCATCCGCGTGGGGCAAAGTTTCCGCCGAACATTATAATTTGTCCTATAAATGGTTCCATAGTTTAATAATTTATTGGTTGATTGAAATATTAAAATTGATTTTTGTTTTATAGAATAATTTTTCCATTTTTGGAAAAAGTAGACTGTCTTCTAAATTTCGATTGGATTCCCAATGTTTATCGGTGATATATGCACCGAAACCTGAAAATTTCAGCTCTGTCAAGGTCGACCTCGCACCCGTAGAAAGTTTAAAATGTACTGTTGTATGCTTACCGAACTCACGGTTAGGGTAATCGGTTAAGATGTGATAACAGCCATTTTCATCTGTTATCAAGCTGCCCTTATGACCCAATTTTTTTGAATCGGGCGATAGGTGCCAAAATTCGATTAGGACACCTCTCAATATATTTTTGCCAGTATCATCAAAAATTTGTCCCGATATCTCGATTTGTTTACCAAATAGTTTCTTTCGTATATCCTTTACATGCAATACTCCGCTTTCAAATTGCATCGTTGAAATGGATGGCCGCACTTTGGATGGAAATAACATAAGCCCACTAGAGGCTATTAAAGAATTCTTGAGGAAATTCCTTCTCAGGTAGTTTTGTTTCATATTCCTATAGGTTTGGTCATTTACAAAACCATAGGAAGTAAATCGGTTCAATTAAGGTGTGGGGTAATACAGACTGATTATCAATGAATTTTAATCAAAAAAATCAATTGAAAGGATGGAAGATAGGTTTTTGTTTATATAATGCTAATGAAATTGTATAAATGGTATGGTTTTCACGATAAACGACGAAAAAAGTGTTAAATAATTCAAATCCAAGATTTAAGAGTTCTTCGAAATACTGCATTATGGAAATATTGGCCCAAAATTAACTCAGTAATAATATCGGGGACATTTATCTCTCTATTGATTAAAGAAATATATTAAGTTTCAAGAAAAAAACTTTTAACGTACAAAACCAAAAAGCCTAATTTTAAATTGTTATTAAAGACAAAATAATATTGCCATGGAATGAGAGCTATTTATATAATATGCCGTACCAACACCTGCATCCACATTTAAGCATGGCAGAGCCTGGCATTCAACATACTAGCTTGAGTAATAAAATTGGTTTTTGAAAAAGAATCACCTCCTATCATAAAAATAAAAGTACATCTGTATTTAGTCACCCATGAGTTCAAACCATGCATATTATTATAGGGACAAAAGCTTAGGCGTTTGAAAACCTCGGTGTTCATCGGTCATTATGTAATCAATAAATCAGATGCAAATTTCTATTTTAAACCTCAAAAATATTCTATGCAATAAACGTGTCAATCAAAGAGAAAAATCTCGATACCGATAAAAAAATGAGAAAAATATGTTGGCCAGAACATCTGCCATGCGATGCAGGAATAATAAACTTCTCAACATTAAAAAAAGGGGGAGCCGCTTTGCGGCTCCCCCTTTTTTTTATTTAATTTTTCGGCCAAATCATTCTTTCTTGATGACCAGGCTTTCCTGGTAAACCCCTCCGTTTTCGTCGGTGGCCTGCAAGAAATAAATTCCTGTCCCCAATTCCTCAACATTCAGGTCATCGCCCAAATTGGTGCTTGGCACGGTTTTTACCAAACGGCCTGTGACATCAAAAATGGAAACATTAATGTACTTTATCGGGGTCTTAAAACTAACCGATACCACATTGCTCGCAGGGTTAGGATACAACTCCATTTCATTGGACTTTCCATTAACATAATTCTTGCCCGAACTACCGAGCGGACATCCATAGATCTCGACCTCGGCCATGTGCAGTATGCCCGTGCCCGCAAGCTGTACCCGCACGTACCTGCCATTGACATCCACGGAAAAGCTCTCCTCGAGGTCCGCGGCGCCATCGAAGTACACCGAAGTGATACCGGGGTCATCCAATAGCGAGGCCAGGGTCGCACCCGGGGTGAAGGGCTCATCGCTGATCAACACGTAAAAATTGTTCAATCGGGATTCAAGTCCGTTCGTACGGTTATAGATGTCGATGCGAAGGAGCTGGGACAGCTCGATGAGCTCCACCTGCCACCACGGCTGGTACTCGCCCACGGCCGTATGCTGAAGGTCCACCGACGAGCCCCATGGAATGGTCCCCGCGCGGTTCCCGTCGTTGGCGTACCTCGCCTCGCCCGTGCCATAGGTACTCGATTGAGAGGAGGGCCTATCCAACGCTAGGTTAGGGGAAATGCAATCGGCAGGGTTCACGATAATCTCCGTACTGGCCGATATCGTGCATGTACCCTCGGTATAGGTATAGGTAGCCGAATAGAAGCCAATGCCCTGACCCGGGTCAAAAATACCTTCCGCGGAGACATCCCCCGACCATATGCCTCCCAAAGGGCTGGCCGTAAGGCTCTGGGGACCTTCGGTACCCAAAAATGGACCTACGGGGTCTATCGCCACCTGGATCTCCTCACAGGGGTCCGGGCCGAGGGGGCAACCGTAGACCTCGACCTCGGCCATGTGAAGTATGCCCGTGCCCGACAGCTGTACCCTTACATACCGGCCGTTCACGTCCACCGGAAAGCTCTCCTCGAGGCCCGCGGCGCCATCGAAGTACACCGAGGTGATACCGGGGTCTTCCAATAGCGAGGCCAGGGTCGCACCCGGGGCGAAGGGATCATCGCTGATCAACACGTAAAAATTGTTCAATCGGGATTCAAGTCCGTTCGTACGGTTATAGATGTCGATGCGAAGGAGCTGGGACAGCTCGATGAGCTCCACCTGCCACCACGGCTGGTACTCGCCCACGGCCGTATGCTGAAGGTCCACCGACGAGCCCCATGGAATCGTCCCCGCGCGGTTCCCGTCGTTGGCGTACAGCGCCTCGCCCGTACCATAGGTACTCGATTGCGAGGAGGGCCTATCCAACGCTAGGTTGGAAGAGGTGCAATTGGTGTCACAATCGGCGTTCTTACCCCCATCGGTAATCGTCCAACCAAAATCGTCGATCAGTTTTTGGCGGGCTTCTTCGCCTAGGCAGTATTGGCTGTGGCCACCATCGAATGCAACTCCGCTTTGGAGTTGTTGAGTGCTCCAACCGTTTAAGGTGTTGTCGTAGTTTTGAATCGAAAGACCTATATCTTTAAACATTCCGCCCATTGAGAAAACCTGAGCAATCTTCCAGTTGCCTAAATTTTGGTTAAAGGAAGATGCCCCGGAGAACATCCCATGCATATTAGTGACATTTTCTACATTCCATCGCGCCAAATCTTGATTAAAGCTTTTGGCTCCAGAGAACATAGTTCTCATACTGGATACATTACTTACATCCCAATCTCCAATGTTCTGATTAAAGCTTTCATTTAAGGAAAACATTCCCGTCATATCTTGTACCTTACTAACATCCCATTGACCTATGTTCTGATTGAACTGCATTCCAGGAAAGAGAATACTATCAAACATATATTCCATGTTAGATACACTGCTTACATCCCAGTTACCAATGTCCTGATTAAAGGAGATTGCACTAGCGAACATATATCCCATGTCCTCGACATTGCCTACGTTCCATGTTGATATATCCTGGTTAAATTGATAAGCTGTTATAAACATACTATTCATATTAGTTATTCCTGAAACGTCCCATTGTCCAATAGATTCATTACCAATTAAATTATTACAATCCCCGAACATTAGCGATAAGTCAGTTACCTGGGAAAAGTTTGGCACATCTAAGGTTTTTAAATCCATATTAATACAGCTGTAAAAAGACCTCTCCATTGACCTCCAAATAATATCACCCCACTGGTCTACTGCAATCAATTTGCCCTTATCGCCCGAGTTATTAAAATAAATCCTGGGAAATTCCCCTGAAATTGAAACTTGATAGGTGCCCGGTGTTTCATACGTATGTGTGATATCACCATTAACCCCTTCGTTGAAACTACCATCTCCCCAATCGACCGTATAATCATAAAACGCTCCGGGGAATGTCGGAATCATAATCTGATTATCCTCTGAAGTACCAGGGTTATCTGTTTTCCAAGTGGTGATAAAGGGTCTAAAGGGTTCATCTTGCAACATGACGCTGACCGACCATTGTTGCTCACTTTGGTCTTCAGCCGTGACAGTATAAGACACGGGTTGACTAAAATCTTGAGCAATGCCTTCTTCAGGCGAAACGGTCGCACCGGCGGAAACGGAGATATTGCTTGGCGCAAGTGCCGTCACATCGGTATCGAAGGGCATGGTGATTGTAATGGTTTTTTCCAAGGGGTCGATTTGGGCCTCCCCGACCTGATTCGGTATTTCGAAGCCCGTAATGTCATTTTCCATCGAAGCGTCGAACATGACCGTTATCGTCTGGGTGCATTGCCCTACATTGCCGGCCACATCCATGGTTTCCCAAATGATAGTGGTCGTACCGACAGGATAAGGTTCGTTCAATGGTTCGTTGTCGCTTCGTGTTCCATTGACCTGTAGTTCCGCAGGACAATTATCCGTAGCACCGGCGGTACCTACTTCCAGGACCAGCGGACTGCCATTATTACTTATCGTCGAAATATCGGCCGGGCAGATGACCGTCGGGCCCTCTTCATCAACAATGGTAATCAATTGCTCGCAACTTTCCGAGGTATTTCCGGCTTCATCTGTTGCCGTCCAAGTGATGGTCGTCTCCCCTATCGGAAAGGGATCGGTCAATTCTAAATTGTCACTTCTTATTGCCTCAAAAATGAAGGTTTCGGAGATATTATCTGTGGCCGTAGGCTCTAAAATGGGGAAGTTGGCGTCACAAGCATCTTCATCGGTGGAAGCAACAACAGGCTCCGGACATGTAATCACGGGGGGCTCGATATCATCAGCTGTACCGGGCACCAATCCGGGAGACCCCACATCTGTCCTGGGCGTGTTACTGGTATAAGCACCTTCTTCGCCATCGATACTTAGCGCCCAATTGTTACCATCTTCATTATCAGATTCGATATTGCTCAAATAAATGGAACTTTGGCCATCATCAACAGGCCATCCCTCCTCGTTGTTTTTATAAGTCACTTGTTGCACGATGTTTCCGTTGGTATCCCAGATAGTAATCAGGTCGCCTGAACCATTACCCAATGTGGGCCATGCCGTAACTGGAATCAAGTACACATCTCCCCAAACATCCTTGAAGTCCTGCTCTGAAGTGTCATCTGCATCAAAGAGAATTGCCGATTGACCCGCTTCTAGTAAACCACTTAAAATATTAGCTTCGGAGGGTTGGGTATTTGTATCATCAAAATAAAATCCGCTACTAAAGTCGATGGGGTCGGGTCCATTATTATAAACTTCTATCCACTCCCAACCGGAATCGGTACCGCCGGGATTATACATAATCTCGGTAACGATTAAATCTATCGGTCCGGAAGCTGTAACGCCATTTAGGGTAATATCATTACCGTCACCACCCACATAGCTAATTGTTCCAGAAAACGCGCCAAAACTTACCGCGGTGCCTTCAGCCAATTCGGCAAATGTTCCGGTAATGGCATCGATCCCATCGTTATCGATCAAGACAATTTCATCGTTGTCACCATTGGCATAACCACCTAACAGGTTCAATGTTGCACCGTTTATGTTTACCGTACCCGTAACAACCACTTGATCGTGTTCAAGGCCAGGCAAAGGACCATTTACCTCGGCATCTAAAGTACTGCCATTTTCAAGGACAAGATCGCCTGTATTCAAAACACCAGGGCTTGCACCGGGAGCAATAATCGACGAACCATCTATATTCACCGTACCAATAATGGAACCTACACCTACCAAGGTGGAACTGTTGGAGAAATTGGCAGCATCGCCAACATTGATTATCAGGTTATTGGTATCAAATACACTGTTGTCGACATTCAAATGGTTCAAATCCAACTCACCTGAACCTGTAACCCGGACATTCAAATTGTTCAAGAACAATCCGTTTTCGGAACCCAAAAGTTGTAAAGGTGTTTCAATGGCGATCGAGTTGTTACCACCCGCACCATCGACGGTGATTCCGCCAGTGATATTTGCCAAAGGTACCTCTACCGTGTTCGCATCGATTTGTACTACATCATCACCACTAATCGAAATGGAATCGGATGTATTGACAATTCTAAGATTAGTACCGTTGACAGACAGTTCGAATATATCATCAATATTACCATTAACATCAGTTATCTGCAATATGCCTTCTGTTGATAGTGTAATATTGGTCTCAGGTGTCTGTAAAACACCGGAATATTCGTAAATAGCTACTTTTCCTTTCTGACCTTCATATCCAGGGCCTCCTAAGATAATAATGTCGCCTTCTTTGTTCATGGCCAAGTCTTGACCCACTTGTGCATAAATTGGTTGCCCCAGTAGCTGCCATTGTGCCCCATTATATTGAAAAATTCGTGTCGGCTGGCCAAAGTCTCCGATCAATACGATATCACCTATTCCATTAATATCTACCTGATAACCCGGTTGCTCAGTATTTGGCCCAGGTGTTACTGGGCCTATTGTATTGCCCAATTGAGACCATGAACCGTTCGCAAATTGAAAGATTTTTGCATAATCGGCAGCATTGGCACCTACTACCATTTGGTCACCTACATCATTAAGTGCGACGGATATGCCAAAAAAATCTTGATTGCCATCGGCGGTCAAATCAGTACCCAGTTGTTGCCAATTGTCATCTACCAGTTCGAAGACCTTGACATAACCGCCTGCCAAGGGCAATGAATAACCACTTTTACCTACCTGATAAGCCCCCACTGCCAAACGGGTTCCCGCCGCATTCAGACTTACATCCCTACCAAAATTATCGCCGAACTCAGAACCGGTTAGATTTTGCCCTACTTGCTCCCACTGGTTCCCAGCCCATTGATATACCACAGCGAGACCCGTCTCATTATTTTCACCAGCATAACCTATTACCAAATTGTTTCCGCTCGCATCAAAATCGACTTTTTGAATAAAAGCCACCCCTGCGGCAGGAATCTCGGCACCTAATGGCGACCAAATATCCGAGAGCAATTGAAATACCTGAACATCTCCATCAGCTTGGCTTACGGCCAGCCGGTCGCCGGCGTCATTCAAATCGATTCCGCTTCTACTGCGCCCAAATTGACCTCCGGAAACTGAATTACCAAGTACATTCCAATTATCACCACTTCTTTCAAGAACGGTTACCACACCCACATTTCCATTACCATTGGTATTCGGACTCACATAGGCTATTCTGTTACCCAGCGCATTTATACTAACTCCCGCCCCTAATTGATTTTCGGTGGCACCCACAAAAGGCTGACCCACCTGAAACCAACAATCACCTGAACCTGTTACTGTGATTAATTGTCGACAAGATTCCGAAACATTGCCCGCTTCATCAGTCGCTGTCCAGTCTATCGTAGTTTCACCAACAAAGAAGGGATCTGTCAAAGGTCTTTCATCGCTACGGATACCCACAAAGGTAAAATTGGTCGATACGTTATCGCTAGCTGTTGGGTCTGTAAGGGTTACCGAGGTAGAACAACTTGCACCCGCAATAGCATTAATATCAGATGGACATGTAATTAAAGGTGTTTCGGAATCTATGGAGGAGTCGATACAAAAAGTAAATGCTTGAATGTTTGCAAATTGACCTCCACCGAACAGTACTACACCGTTTTTTGTAACACGATAACTTCCGCTACCCTGACCACAACAAATACCGTCCCCAAATGAATCTTCAATGATAAATTGATAAGTGCCATCTGGTAAACCCGTAATTTGTTCAGTTATAGTCGTGTTCGACTGGGCGGCGGTATAACTTGCCTCTGCTAGAATTGCACTGCCATCGGCATTAATGATACGCCACGAGGTTTCTTCGGCGAAACTATCAAAAACGATTTCTAAATCCAGGTCCCCCGAAACGCATGGGGTATCGCCCAGTTCGGTAGTGAATTGCCAATCAAAACCAAATCCGTCCGAGCTAGTACCGACCCAATCATTACCGGCCAAATCCTCAAAATGACCTGATTTTATGGCCAACCGTAAGGATTTGTTTGGCGGTAAAGGTTGCAGCGGTGTTATAGTCAAAGTTGAAACATTGCCATCATCCGTCAAGGAAAGACCTCCGTTGGCAATACTAAGATCCGCCAAGGTAATAAATCCACCCGTTGAGCTTGGTTCATAAATATTCGCGATTAGATTATCATCGGTGCTTTGTACGATTTCATTAAAAAGTACCGTGAATACTTGATCTAGGGGAACATTCGCACGTTCGTTCAATGGTTCTAGAACGGCTATTGGCGGTTGGGCGTCAGATGTATCATTTGGATCGAACTTTTGAACAATAGTGTTGAAAGCGTTATTATTAGGCCCTTTGTCCATATAGGTAAGATAAGTGACATTGCTGACATCAACTAACACGGATGTCCAAGCCGATGTATTTTCTGCAACATTTAATGAGCCTAAGGGCTCCCATGTGTTTGCATTGAGTCTTAGTATAGATGCCTTCCCCTCATTATTATAATCTAAAAAAGAAATGTGGGGTATTCCAGAATCACCTACATATAGAGATGACTGGCCCAAACCTACACCGGTATCTGTGGTGCCGGTTACTACAGGGTTAGTTCCGGCAAAGACCCATTCTGTACCGTCGAACCGCTTTACATAGGTCTGGTAATTGGATACCGGATCTTGGAAGACTATTTCTGAATAGAGCACATAAGGCATTCCGTTTGCATCCAAATCCATATCGATATTGGCCGCAAACGACGGTACGACCACGGCCTCGTTACCTACAATTTGCCAATCATTGCCATCAAAACTATATACGACAACCCCTGGCCCGTTCACATTTGCCAAGATAATAGGGTAACCATCTGAATTTATATCAATGTGATGAGGAGTAGCATAAGGGGGAGAAAAATTATCATCGCCTACGGGTAACCAGTTCGATCCATCAAACATTCTTACTTTAATCCGAACATCATTTTCATAATCACGGTATACAAGAATAGGAGTGTCGTTACTGTCTAAGACGATTTGTGAAAATCCTAGGGCTTGCGAAACAAAAGAACTTCCTACAATTTCCCAATTTGACCCATTAAATTTCTGCACGGTCACACCATTTAAACAGCTATATGCGAGGTACACATTTCCCAGTGAATCAAAATCCAAGGAAAAATCCGCACAGTTTTCATCGGTGAAATTCGGTGTTCCAACATAAGTCCAATTTCCATTATCGAATTTTCGAACATTACCTTTAGAGTTGTTATTGATATCAGCATACGCAATATATAATACATCACTGTCATTCAGTGCTGATGTTTGCCGATATGAAGGGCCGAGGGTAGGTACGTTTGGTTCATCAGAACCTACATTTTTCCATGTTTGAGAGTGGAGCGAATAAAACGAAAAAAGAAAAAGCAATGATAAGGTAATTGTAAAATTTCTCATAATGGTTGTGTTTTGGTTATTCAAAAAATTGGAAGGCCAAGCTTAATATAGGGCACTAAACTAACCGCCAATATAACACCACAAAGCATCCAAGTAAATACCTATTAATGGGTATTCTCTTATTAGGAAGTAAAGTTTATCAAAGAGATCTGGGAAGATTACAACTTTTGATTTGCACGTTGAAACTATACAGAACGACCAAATCCCTTAAATTTTTGTTGTGAAGTACTTCAATTTTGTGGTATAAATCTGTCAAATTTGATGTAGTGTACTTCGCTAATATTCTTTGGATGCCAAATAAATATCAGATCAGAAACAATAATATTAGATTTATTAAGAGAAAGTCAATCACTATTTTCAGGAACTTTGCCCTTTACTCCTTTAAAAAAAGATTTATAACCTTTGAAGTCGGCATCCTTATCATCGGTGGTCAAATAGGGACTTGAAATTTTCACTTCTTTTCGACCATAGTCAAAGGCCACCATAACTATGGGTACATTGGCCGTTTTGGCGATGTAATAAAATCCTGTTTTCCACTCGGTGACCTTTTTGCGGGTACCTTCGGGGGCCAAGGTAAGGTGTATCTTCTTCGAATTTTTTATCAGCTCGGCGCACGCGGCCACAAAATTATTGCTCTTGCTGCGATCAATTGGCATACCGCCCATTCGCCTAAAATACCAGCCCCATGGCCACTTGAACAAACTTTTTTTGCCCACATAGTTAAACTCTTCGTTCAAAACCCTGCGCACAAGAAGTCCTAGAAAAAAATCAACGTTGCTCGTATGCGGTACCACGATGACGACACACTTATCTATTTGCGGAAATTCACCGACCAATTTCCATCCCATTAATTTATAATAGATAAATTTGGCCAACTTGTACATAGTTATCGAATCTGTAAAATGGTCAACGGTTCTTGGTTAGGGCAATAAAATAGGTGAACAGATACTATATTTTCTGATAAATGGCCCTTAATTTCTCAGGTGTAATCGTTTTTTGCCAATTTGAACCCAAGGCATTCTCCCAAAGGGGTTCCATGCTCAGGGCCACATTGATCATCGTTTCAAAGTCGCTTTCGCTCAATGTGGCGCATATGTTTTTAGGCAATTGAATTCTATGCTTTTTCAACATCGTGTCGAAAAGGGCGACACCGTCGGGATAGAATTCATCCAAATGTTTAAAAACCAAACAGTTGCCTATGCCATGTTTTACCCCCAACAAATAACCAAGTCCATAACTCATGGCATGCGCAACGCCAACTTGGGAATACGCAATGCTCATGCCACCATGCCATGAGGCCATCATCAATTTATCTCGAGATTCGGAAGGGGAAAGGTCACCCAAAAAGACCTCTTTGCAAAGTTCCAAGGCCTTTTCGCCATAGCTTTGGCTGAAAGCGTTCAAATATGTACCATTGAGCGATTCTATACAGTGGATGTAACAATCCATGCCTGTGTAGAACCACTGCTCTTTCCCGACACCTTTGGTAAGTTCGGGATCTAATAATACCTGGTCGAAAGTCGTATAATCTGAATTGATCCCTAATTTCTTTTCAGGGCCCAGAAGTACCGTAGTTCTAGATACCTCGGCACCTGTTCCACTAATGGTGGGAATGCCCACATGATAGATTGAAGGTCGATGGACCAAGTCCCATCCTTGATACTCACAGGCACTACCTTTATTGGTCAGCATGATAGCGACGGCTTTCGCCAGATCGAGTAAGGTACCCCCACCAATACCCACTATACCCGATGGAAGTTCGGTGAATTCATCCCTTAACCTTTTCACGATGGCATCTACCTGTATGGTCTTAGGTTCTTCATCGGCAGAGATAAAAATAATTTGGTCATTGAATATTACCGGTAGTCGATCGATCAGGCCTGTTCCTTCAAAAACATCATCGACCAAGAAAATGAAAGGAGCTTCGGAATGGTTTCTTCTAGGCATTAGAATTTCACCTAATTGATCAAAACTTCCATTGCCAAAAACAACCCTGGGCACCATTGGAAAGTTTCGATACTTCTTTTGCGAAATGCTCATTTTATTTGCTCCGATCTCCTTTTTTATATGCATAATACTATTTACAAATGTGATGCAATATCTTTTAAACTATTGACCGTCAAATAATTATTGTTTTGTTCTTCAACAGGTACTTCTTCGTGTTGCCAAGTCGTATGAAAAGGAATATGGATCGCCTGTGCCCCGATTCTGGTAATAGGCAGCACATCGGACTTCAAGGAATTGCCTATCATCAAAAACTCTTTGACATCGATTTTTAAATGGTCAAGCAAATTTAGGTAGTTTTCTTCTTTCTTATCGCTCAGTACCTCGACGTGATGAAAATATTCCGACAATCCGGATCGCTCAAGTTTTCGTTCTTGATCCAATAGATCGCCCTTCGTCAAAACGATCAATCGGTATTTATCCTTTAATTGTTCCAATACTTCCTTGACACCCTCGAGCAATTCCACCGGATGTGAGATCATCTTTTTACCTAGATTCAAAATTTCGCCAATCGTTGCTTGCGAAATCTTGTTATTTGAAATATCCAGGGCCGATTCGATCATCGAAAGCATAAAACCTTTAATACCGTAGCCGTATAAATCCAGATTTTTGATTTCAACCTTGAACAGTTCTTGGTCGATCTTATTCTTGGTTTCATAGGCATCCAACAATTCAGCGAACTTTTCTTCGGTTTCCCTAAAATAGGTTTCATTGACCCATAAGGTGTCATCGGCATCAAAACCGATGACCTTGATCATGCTGTAATCTATTTCCATACTTCTTGCGCCCTCTTTAGGTCTTCAGGCGTATCTATTTCAATGCCCGAAACGGTGGTCTCAACCATTTTGATCTTTTTACCATATTCCAAATAACGGATCGCCTCTATTTTTTCCGTTGCCTCCAACGGCAACATCGGTAATTGTTGAAAAGCCATCAAAGCACTTTTTCTGAACGCATAGATACCTTTATGTTTGAAATATCTTGCTTTGGCTTCCGTAGATCGAGGATAGGGAATCGGTGACCTTGAAAAATAAAGTGCAAAATTTCTGTTGTCGACAATTACCTTGACCGTATTAGGGTTTTGTATCTCATCTTCATCGGTTATGCGCACCATCAATGAGGCCAAATCGATTTCATGTTCCGTGTCCCCTTCAAAAACCTCCAAAACGGCTGATAAACTGGCTTTTTCGGTAAAAGGCTCATCACCCTGCACGTTCACAATGATATCCACATCCATGTCGGCTACGGCCTCTGCAATTCTATCACTGCCACAATCATGTTCTTTCTTGCTCATGATGGCCTTACCTCCGGCATCGGTAACCGTCTCAAAAATAACGGGACTATCGGTAACCACATAGACCTCATCGAACAGTCCAGTCTTTGCGGCCGCCTCATAGGTTCGCACAATTACAGGTTTACCCGACAGGTCTTGCATCAACTTTGCCGGGAAACGTGAGGCGGCATAGCGCGCCGGAATCATTGCAATAATCTTCACTTTATTCCACAGATTTATATTAGGGCCTCGTCTTGGGCCTAAGTTTTCGATAGATCAAAAAAATGATAATCAAGATAATTATCACCATAACGATGGCCAAAACTGGTGCAAAAATTGATGCCGCCGTTACCGCCAATGCGGTACCGGTCTCAACTGTCGATACGACCGGATTGCCCAATCCCCCGGTAGTGGCCGTAGAAGCCATTCTTCCCGCAGCACCGGCACCTTTAATTGCGGTTGCCGTGCCCCCGCCTGCAATAATGGCCAATGACCAGGTAACCACGGGGTCTAAATTTGCGACGGTCGAAACCATTACGGCCGTACCTGCAATTGCGGCCAATGGAACCGCAAAACTATCCAACAAATTATCGACCCATGGAATGAAGTAGGCGAAAATTTCAACTACCGTAGCAACGCCAAGCGTTATGACAGCGGCCAGACTGCCGATCCATTGCCAACTTTCATTTAGCTCCCAAACATTGAAATACGAGGCTAGACTAAGCGCAAAAAGTGGTAGGAAAACCCTAAAACCGACCGATGCCGCCAAACCCACTCCCAAAAAAATACTGATAATCGTCTCAGACGTCATAAAAAAAGTTTGAACTAAAATAAACTATTGTCAGTCAACAAAAAAATCATCCTTAAAACCGATGAGATAAAGCTTGTTCTTGGCACGGGTAACAGCCGTATACAACCAACGAAGGTACTCTTTGTCCACCCCATTAGGCAAGTACGGTTGCTCGACAAAAACCGTACCCCACTGCCCTCCTTGAGATTTATGGCAAGTTATGGCATATGAGAACTTTACCTGTAATGAATTGAAGTATTTATTGTTCTTGACCGCCAAGAACTTTTTGTACTTTGATTTCTCGCTTTCGTAGTCTTTCATCACTTCCTGATAAAGGCGATTACCATCTTCGTAAGACAATGAGGGCGTCACGGCCTTGACCGTGTCTAGCAATAAAACCGTTTCAAAAGGTTTTTGATTGGGGTAGTCGACCATTTTTACCCCTACCTCGGCAAATCGAAAGCCATATAGTTCTTTTATCGCAAATATTTCCAGCACCTCTAAGATATCACCATTAGCGATAAAGCCCGCTTCTGAATTGGGTTTCAACCAAAAATAATTGTTCTTCACCACCATCATATAATCGCCCACGGCGAGTTCATGTTCAAGATATAAAATACGATTGCGTATGTTCTCATTGTAAAGGTTGGCGCGTTTGTTCGAACGGACAATAAACGTCGTTTCCTCTTTTCCGTTCACCGCGTACGATTCTTCGATCGCCTCCAATATTTCACCGCCATCAATAAGCCTTACGATGTCTTTGTAGGGCGCCACATCGAATCTAAATACATCGAAAAAATTATGCTGCAGCTGTTCCCTTAACAAAGTTGCATTGACCAAAATGCCCGAATCTTCTTCTTGCCTGACCACCTCGTCCAGTTCGAGCCTGACGACTTCCTTATTATAGTTCATCGACAGCTTGTCACGATCTAGTGCCGGACTCAAATCTAAGTGGACCGGGGGTAGCTGCGCCTTATCGCCTATCAAGATCAGTTTGCAATTGTGCCCTGAATAAACGAACATCAAAAGGTCGTCCAACAAAGACCCGTTCTCGAAAAGTTTAGAATCTGCCGGGGTATCGGGGATCATCGAAGCTTCGTCGACAATGAAAATCGTATTGCGGTGTTTGTTAGGTGCCAAAACAAACTGCACCGCTCCCCCTTTTTGTTTTTTCGGGAAGTATATTTTTCTGTGGATGGTAAAGGCCTGAGTATTGGAGTAGTTCGACATTACTTTTGCCGCCCGTCCGGTCGGGGCCATCAGTACCGCTTTCTTGGAAGTTTTCCAAAGAGAATTCACCAATGTGCCGACAATCGTTGTTTTACCGGTTCCCGCGTACCCTTCCAATAAAAAAAGGTCGTTAGGGTTTTTAGATAGAACGAACGTCGCTAACTTTTGCAAGGCCACCGATTGTTTGTCAGTCGGTCGGTGCGGGAACTTTTCCTCAAGTATGTTATAAAAATTTGTTTCGGTCAAATTGGCCATATTGAACCAAATATAGTCATGATTTAGAAGTAAATGTTTCCGTATGCCCGAAATATCTTAATCAAACCTACTTCGTCGTTTGAGAATTCAAGGGATCATAAAGAGAATTGAAAAAAACCTCAATACGTCCTAAAAAACAAATGTTTACCGCGATATTTAGACCCGAAAATCCCACATCCAAATCAGGCCTTAAAAAATTAGGCAGTTTCCAAAAAAATTGTAGATTTGTGTCAACCGCTAAATTAAACAAACACTTAAGAAATGAAGACCATAATTCAAATTGTACTTTGGATTGCTTGTATCGGTTTAGGATACATGATCTACAACTCTGTAACTGGCCCTATCAAGTTCAACGAGGTGAAGCAAGAACGCTATTCAAAGGTCATTGCCAAACTTAATGACATCAAGAATTCCCAGGAGGCCTACAAAACGGTCAATAAAAGGTACGCCAAAGATTTTCAATCGCTCATTAGCTTTGTTGATACCGGTAATTATACAATTACCCAGCAAAAAGATTCGTCTTTCATGCGGTACGACAAGAACTATCAGATCGACCTCCAAGTCGATACGGTCTTGATCGATACTTTGGGCTTCGTTTCGGTCAAGGATTCCCTTTTTAAGAATGATGATCGCTATAAAAGTATGATGAACGTACCCGATGCCCTGAACGGGGAGAAATTCGAGATGAAAGCCGATATTATAGATAAGGGCGGTTATCGGGCACCGGTATTTGAGGCCAAAGTTGCCAAGAATGTCGTGTTGCATGATCAGCCTTCAGATTTGTTATCGCGTGAAAATGCCCAGATAAGTGTTGAAGAGGTCAACGGAAGTGAAATAAAAGTAGGGTCACTGACCGAAGTGAGCACAAGTGGAAACTGGCCACCGATCTATGACAAAAAAGATAACAAATAATACTGCCGCCCAAGCAGCGGATACGTTTGAAAAACTGTCCATTCAGGTTAGCTTGAATGGACTTTCTTTTTGTATTCTCGATACCATTGCCAATACTATTCTTGATGCCCAGAACTCGGTTTTCGAAAATGAACAGCCTCCGCATGAGCTGCACAATAGGCTAAGGCAATTCTTAAAGGCCCACAAAATTGACGAAAAAAGGTTTTGTGAAGTTGTGGTCATTCACAGAAACCCTATGTTCAGCTTGGTTCCTCGCCCGCTCTTCGAAAAAAATGAATTGGCCAATTATTTAAAGTTCAACACAAAAATATTAGCGGGCGACCAAATCGTACACGACGAAGTTCCGAACCATGAAATCGTCAATGTCTATATTCCATTTTCGAACGTCAACAACTATATTTTCGATCTATACGGCGAGTTTGAATTTCAGCACAATGCCACTATTACCATAAACTCTTTATTGAATGAACAAAAAGGAACCAAGGACATCATCTGTTATGTCAATGTAGGGTATCGGCAAATGGATGTTGCCATCATTTCAAACAGAAGGCTTTTATTATACAACAGTTTTGATTTCTATACAAAGGAAGATTTTATCTATTATCTGCTGTTCGCCCTAGAGCAGTTAAAATTAGATCCGCATTTAGTGCCCCTTAAACTTTTTGGAACTGTGGAAGAGGGTGATGAAATCTATGAACTATGTTTTAGGTATATCAAAAATGTTTCCGTTTTTGTTCCTTCAAAACGCAACTACCCCGTTTTTGACCCGAAAGAAGCAAGTATCGATTTTACCATTTTAAGTACCCTTTAATGCGCATAATTTCAGGAATACATAAAGGGAGACGGCTAATCGCCCCTAAAAACCTACCTGTACGACCTACCACCGATATGGCCAAAGAAGGGCTTTTCAATATTCTCAACAACGAGTATTATTTTGGCGACCTCAAGGTACTCGACCTTTTTGCCGGAACAGGAAATATCAGTTATGAATTTGCCAGTAGAGGTGTCGAGCGGATCATGGCCGTCGACGACCACAAGGGGTGTATAAACTTTATCTCAAAAACATCGGAACAGCTCGATTTAGCGATTACCCCGCTAAAAAGTAATGTTTTTTCTTTTTTGCAAAAGACCACCGAAAAATTCGACATAGTTTTTGGCGATCCGCCATACGATATGGCCCTAGAAGATTTTGAGCGCATCGTTCGATCAATCTTTACCAAAAATCTAATATTGAATGATGGGGTATTGATTTTAGAACATGCCAAGCAAACGGATCTATCGCGATTGCCACAATTCAGGAATGCCAGGAAATACGGAGGAAGTGTTTTTAGTTTTTTCGTTCCTCAAGAACCTAATTAAAGGGTCTTGCGAAATCCTGTAATCAAAACTCCCCGCCCTAAGGAAGTCATCGAAACATTTCATTAAAAAAGCAGGCCATAAGCCGGATTCTGTTTCCGTTTGAAACGGACCCCTATCATTTATCTAGGCCCTAGGTTGCCCCAAGGCTCGAACCGCCTACCCTTCGGCTCGGGCGTGCAACCCTCTTCCGTCCCGATAACTATCCGGGTCGAAACACCGATTTACATGACGTTTCACCATATAGAGTTTACCTGATTTCACTACAGCCGAACTGTACTTGCTTTCTGTTGCACTGGTCCTCGCCTTACGACGGACGGGCGTTACCCGCTATATTGCACTTTGGTGTCCGGACTTTCCTCTCCCATCAATATGGGAGCGATAAGGTGGCCTGCTTGGCCGCAAAGTTACGGCAATTGTTGATAAATAAGTTGGTAAACCACCCCAAATGAAGGGTTATGTACATTCCGATTTTTATATTTGTATTTGCACTGGAAATAGTCAAAAACAAACGTATTGGAACCTTTTATCGTATCGGCACGAAAGTATAGGCCACAGACCTTTAAAGATGTTGTTGGCCAAACTGCGATAACCAGCACTTTGACCAATGCCATCGAGAACGATCACTTGGCACAGGCCTTATTGTTTACCGGTCCGCGAGGAGTGGGCAAGACGACCTGCGCCCGAATTTTGGCCAAAAAAATCAATGCCGATGGTACTGAAAGCGAAGATGAAGATTTTGCATTCAATATTTTTGAACTCGATGCCGCTTCGAACAACTCGGTAGATGATATTCGAAGTCTTATAGACCAGGTTCGTATACCACCGCAGGTGGGCAAATACAAGGTCTATATCATAGACGAAGTGCACATGCTTTCGCAATCTGCCTTCAATGCGTTTTTAAAAACCTTGGAAGAACCCCCAAAGCATGCGATATTCATTTTGGCCACTACCGAAAAGCATAAAATCATCCCTACGATACTTTCGCGCTGCCAAATATTCGATTTTAAAAGGATTACCGTTAAGGACGCGGCCGAATATTTGAAGTATATCGCTGAAAACCAAGGAGTGGAAGCTGAGGAAGATGCACTGCATATTATTGCAAAAAAGGCAGATGGCGCCATGAGGGACGCCCTTTCGATTTTCGATAGGGTCGTTAGTTTTTCAGGAAAAAAATTGACTCGAAGGGCTGTGACCGAAAACCTGAACGTTCTTGACTATGATACTTATTTTGAGGTCACCGATTTGATTTTAGAACACAAAATACCCGATCTACTATTGGCCTTCAACCAAACCTTGGCCCTTGGTTTTGACGGCCATCATTTCATTACCGGCCTTGCTTCTCACTTTAGGGACTTAATGGTATGCCAGCATCAAAGTACGATTGAACTCTTGGAAGTTGGCGATGAAGCCAAAAAAATATATGCTGAACAGGCTAAGAAAACCACAGCCCCTTTTTTGTTAAAGGCTTTGGATATCGCGAATGAATGTGATCTAAACTATAAAACGAGTAAAAATCACCGTCTTTTGGTCGAACTCACCCTTATGAAACTTGCCTCGATCGATTTTAACGGTGAAAAAAAAAATCCTGAATCGAATGCCCTAGCGAATTCAAAGGTCGATTTCATTATTCCCGCTTCGTTTTATCGCACCAACGGTCTTGACAAGACACGCACTTCATCGGTTTCCGAAACCGCTGAGCAGACCATCGAACCGAACAAGAACTTAAACACCGAACCCAAGGAAGAAGTCACCAGACCGTCTTTGGCCACCGATGTCGAAGAAATAGGGAATGTGACGGTCTCAATTGCCGAACCCCCTGTCAAGATTGCGAACGCAGCTATAGAAGATACTCCCAAAACAATTGACATCAAGGTTGCCAACAAAAGGGTATCAGGTCTTTCCATTTCAAGCCTAAAGGCAAAAAAAGAACACTTAAAATTAAAGCAAGAGGAAAATGGAACGGAAACCGAATTAGCCGAAGATCCATTTACCGAAGCGGAAATGCTAGAGCATTGGAAGGATTATGTCAATGACATCGATGTGAAAGGTAAAAAAATCATGGCATCGAACCTCATGACCGACACCCCTAAATTACTCAAAGACCACGTCATCTGGATCGAACTGCCCAACAGCACGATGAAAAAGGAGGTCGAAAGAGATCAATTTGAACTGATCAATTATCTACGCACAAAATTGAACAATTATGCCATCGACCTAAAAATATCGGTAAACGAGGAAACAGCAAAAAAGTTCGCTTTCACACCTGAAGAAAAGTATCAAAAGTTGCGGGAAAAGAATCCTGCGATCGACCTGTTACGAAAAGAATTCGATCTAGACTTTTGAAGTGCTCTTCGAAAATCGCGTCCAAAAAGCAAAAATGAACATTACGACGGCAACGATCAATAGGCCGATAGACTCCCTACCCTCTTCAATATTTTTTATATCCCCTTCACCAATGGTAAACCCTTCAAATTGTTCAGGAAACGTATACCAACATCCGACTACGGCAATCACACCGGCAAGCAGGGGCACAATGGTATTAATCCTCCCCAAGGCAAAAGCGAAGGATATCGCGGCGATAATCACGTAAATCGATACCCAAATCAATGGGTCGGGGTCGTTATATTGCAAAACTGCCGAAACCAAGCTAAGTATGCCGAACAGCCATCCGAAAATCTTAAAAAATGAGTTCATCTCGTTATTGGTTTTGATTACTATCCCTTTAGAAGTATTTTTACAAATCTAACAATTAATATCATGCTAGGCCTAAAATTACCGACCGATCCGCGATGGGTGAATATCGTTGAAAAGAACATCGATGAAATATTGACCGATCATGCCTATTGCGAACAAAAAGCGGCCAGTACCGCTATATCATTGATTATCGGTTTTCCCGAATATACTGATTTGGTTGAGGAAATGGTTGCATTATCACGCGAGGAGATGGCACATTTTAAAATGGTACACGATCGAATAATAGCGCGTGGTAAGACATTGGGCCGCGATAGAAAAGATGAATATGTCATAAAATTGCATAATTTCTTTCCTAAAGGAGGAAGCCGAACGACCCAACTGGTGCATCGGCTATTGTACGCTGCTTTGATCGAAGCAAGAAGCTGCGAGCGCTTTAGGTTACTTTCGGAACAATTGGAAGATCAGGAGCTTGCGGAATTCTATCACAAATTGATGGTCAGCGAAGCAACACATTATACCATGTTCCTGTCATTTGCAAGACAGTACGGCAATCGAACCGAGGTGGATGAAAAATGGCAAAATCTTTTGGAATATGAAGCCCAGATTATGAAAGACCTAGGCAATAAAGAGGCAATCCACGGATAAATACATTCTATCGTATCATCTTGACGAACCTATTTAATCGATCATAAAATACACTTATGAATCAATTTCAGCTTGATTCAATTTGTGTTTGTAATATTCGTACAGTGCAAATTGCGATCTTACCTTGACCTTGTTGCTCTTACGATAAGCATTGTCGCGCTTCTCACCGAATACCCGCGCCTTAACATTATCTTTCCATGAGATCTCAAATGTATCGATAAGCTCCTGCTTGATATCAGGGTCGTAAATAGGGCAACCGACCTCTACGCGGTAATCCAAATTTCGGGTCATCCAATCGGCCGAAGATATATATACTTTAGGGTTGCCGGCATTACCGAAAATAAAAACCCGCGGGTGCTCAAGAAATTTATCGACGATACTGATAGCCTCTATGTTCTCGCTCATGCCCTCGACCCCGGGCACTAGACAACATATTCCGCGAACGATCAATTGAATTTTCACCCCTTTTCTACTGGCCTCATATAACTTATCGACCATTTTGTACGAAGTAAAACTGTTCATTTTTATCTTGATATAGGCTTCTTTGCCTTGCCGTGCGTTCAAAATCTCTTGGTCAATAAGTTTTCCAAAGGCCTTTGCCGTATAATGCGGCGAAACAATCAGGTGCTTATATTTTTTAATCTTGTAGGTAGTCTCGAAGAAATCGAAAACCTTGTTCAATTCTTTCAAGATAGACTCATGGGCGGTAAATAAGGTATAGTCTGTATAGATACGGGCGGTCGACTCGTTAAAATTTCCGGTACTGATAAAACCATACCTCTTTATCGCGCCAGCTTCTTCCCGCTCGATGACACAAATCTTGCTGTGCACTTTTAACCCCGGAACGCCAAATCTAAGATTTACCCCTTCGGCCTGTAGTTCTTCGGCATACTCTATATTGGCACGCTCATCGAAACGTGCCTGTAATTCTATTTGAACAGTTACCTGTTTTCCGTTTTTCACCGCATTAATGAGTGACGCCGCAACCTGCGAGTTATTGGCCAATCGGTATACGGTTATTTTTATGCTCCTGACCTTAGGATCCAGTGCAGCCTCACGTAGAAACTTGATCAAATACGAAAACGTATGATAGGGCGTATATTGCAAATAGTCTTTTTTTGCGATATGCTCAAAAAGGCTTCCTTCCAAGCTAAGGCCCTTAACTGGTAGCGGTGCGACTTTTTCGTACAATAAATCATGTCGCCCCAGGCTAGGAAAACCCATATAGTCACGTCTATTATGATAACGACCTCCGGGAATCACACTATCCGTCTCCTCAATGTTCATTTTATCCTTCAGGAACTTCAAGGTATCCTTGCCGATCTTTTTGTCATAAACAAAACGAACCGGAACACCTATTTTTCGGTGCTCGACACTCGAAGATATCTTTTCAATGAAACTTTTGCTCAAATCGTTGTCGATATCAAGCTCGGCATCTCGGGTAATCTTGATCATATGTGCCGAAATCGACTCATAATCGAACATGGTGAATATATTTCTCAAACAGTACCTTATGAGGTCATCAAGCACGATTATGTAGCTTTTATCGCCCTCTTTGGGCAGTACGACAAAACGGTCGATCCCCTTAGGAATTTCTATAAGGGCATATCTTTTTTCCTTTGACTCCGACCTTCCATTGCCGATAATGACCATTTTTACCGCAAGATAGGCGGCGGTATCCTTTAAGGTAGGAAATTGTGTCAACTCGTTCAAGATTATGGTCATGAGCTGCGGACTCACCTTTGTGACAAAATAATTCTTCACAAACTCGGCTTGGCTCTCGCTGAGCTCTGTTTCTCGAATAATAAAAATGTTCTGGTTTTCGAGTTCGTCTTCGATATTCTTTAATATATCAAGACTTTTTGTTTGCTGTTTAATGACAATTTCGGTTATTTCGTCCAACAAATCCTTTGCAACTTCACCGCCAAGAACACTTTTGCCCGACTTGCCTGCGTCTATAATTCTTTTGACCGTTGCGTAGCGCACCTTAAAAAACTCATCAAGATTATTTGAGAAAATACCCAAAAAACGAAGCCGCTCTATCAGCGGTACGTTCTTATCGGCACTCTCTTGAAGCACTCTTTCATTAAACCATAACCAACTGATCTCACGGTTTACATATTGATTTTTGGTTTTTATCATCCTCGTAACTGTTTTGGGAAAAGTGTTTGAACGGTGGTTCCCTTGCCGATATTCTTCCAATTTTCAATATCGAATTGCAATCTGACCAGTCCGCTCGTAGGAACGTTTTCAATATAGCTATTTCCCAATGAATTGGCAATGTGGGTAAAGGCATGGTTATGGCCGAAAATCATCACCGAATCAAGGGCATTATCCAAACCCTTTATAAAGCCCAGCACATCATCGCCTGAAAAATCATAGAGATGGTCGGTAATTTCCACCTTTGATAATGGCAAATGCAATTGATGAACAAAAATCATACATGTATGCAGTGCCCTGATCGCAGGGCTTGAAAATACCGCTTCTATTTCAATTTGCTCCTTTTTGGCAAATGAACTGACCAAAAGGCCGTCGTCAATTCCCCTTTCCAACAAGGGCCTATTTTTGTCACCTACCGAATATTCCCAGGATGACTTTCCATGTCTTACCAGTGTAACTTGTTTCATTTACCTATTATTTTAAGAGATGTACCATTAAGAGACTAGGGTGCCAATCGTTCGATTTTCCAATCGAAATCTTCTTTCAAACTGTAGCGAATACGGTCATGCAAACGGTTTGGGCGTCCCTGCCAGAATTCCATAGATACCGGCTTTACGATGTAGCCGCCCCAATTCTTAGGGCGATCGACCTCTTTTCCTTCAAGTGATTTTTCCAATTCAAGTAGTTTCTCCTCCAAAAATTCCCTTGAGGGTATCACTGTACTCTGTTCAGATACGATCGCCCCTAATTGACTTCCCTTGGGCCTTGATTCGAAATAACCATCTGAAAGGTTTTCCGCAATTTTTTCGGCTTTGCCTTTGATGATTATCTGACGCTCGTGATGCGACCAAAAAAATGACAGGCACACATTGGGGTTTTTCGCGATGGCCCTGCCCTTTTCACTTTCATAGTTGGTGTAGAAAATGAACCCTTCGTATGTATACTTTTTTAAGAGTACCACCCTACTTTTAGGAAAGCCATCTATTCCCATTGTCGCAATGGTCATGGCATTGGGTTCGTCAATACTGTCGGAAGCCTCCAACTCGAAAAACCACTTTTGAAAAAGCTCCATGGGATTATCGGAAATTGTCTGCTCCGACAAGGCGCTTTTTTCATACGATCTTCGATAACCACCTAAGTCTTTCTGCATGTTTGTACTAAAGAAATTGATATGTAAAGTTCAGTAAAAGTAGTGACAATTAGAAACGTATGGCGAACTTTAGTGAATCCTGCAATTTTTAAACAACACAATATCGAAATTGACTAAAATTCGAAGACTTTGCCGTCATCTGCTAGTTCGACATTTTTAAATATTGCCTCGGCCTCTTCACGAAAAAGGTCTATTGACTTATAGCGCGTCGAATAATGACCTAATACCAGTCGGCCGACCGCGGCCAACTTGGCTATCTTGGCGGCCTCCTTCGCTGTGGCATGCTTTGTTTTTATCGAGAGTTTTGAATCGGAATCAAGAAATGTCGATTCATGGTAGAGTACATCGACATGCTTTATAAGCGGAACAATTTCAGGATAATAGCCCGTATCACTACAAAAGGCGTAGCTTTTTGGTTTGGGCGGATCAAAACTTAATTCAGTATTGGGAATGGTTCGGCCATCTTCCAATTGTACATCTTTGCCTTTTTTGATATTTTGAAAATAGGCCTTGTTGATCTTATATTTGGCGACCGCCTCAACGTTCAACTTACGTTCCGCCGGTTTTTCCTTGAAAAAGAACCCATTCGTATATATGCGGTGATCCAGTGGAACCGTACTCACGGAAACCTTTTCATCTTCAAAAATCGATTGGGGTTCGGGCGATGTCAATTCATGAAATTTTAAAGGATAGTTGGTCCATGAATCGCCCAGTTTCAGAAGTAGGGAAATGGCCTCCTTTATTCCCTTGGGTCCATAAATGTGCAACTCTTTTTTTCTTCCCAACAAACGGAACGTTGAAATCAATCCCGGAAGTCCGAAAAAATGGTCCCCATGCAAATGCGAAATGAAAATATGGTTTATCCTTGAAAACTTGACCTTGTTCTTACGCAACTGCACCTGTGTTCCCTCACCACAGTCGATCAAGAACATATGATTACAGATTTCAAGGACTTGCGAAGTCGGGCTGGTCAACGTTCTGGGAGTGGCCGCATAGCAGCCCAAAATGGTAAGTTTCATCTATTTAAAAATTCTTATTTCATTGCAAATGAAGCAAATAAAAATTTTCTGCATAGATCAACCGCTGCGCTTTCGCACAAAAAATTTAATTATTTCGGTGGGTAAGCAAAAAATTAAATCTGTCTATGCCCATTTCACAATTCTAGATCCCTTTCTATCTCTTCCATTTCGATAATATCCCTTGCTTCTTGAATGGTAGGGACCACACATATTTCATCAGGAACCTCATCGTAAGAGACCTTTTCGGTGACAATGACAAATGATTTGTTTTTCGCTCGATGGGCGTTGGAAAGTTCTAAAAATTCAAGTACATCATCAGCCTTCAATTCTGAAAATGAAAACAGATTGATGATAAGATGGTCGTTCTTGATTTTGGAATATCCATCCTTCAAATTGACCAGAAACTTATCCAAAGCGATATTCTCTTGAAAAACAAGGGTAGTAGTACCGTCTGAATCGAAAATCATAGCGTATTATTTAATTTTTGATGCCAACAGATATATGACCGCCATACGTATGGCCACGCCGTTCTCCACTTGGTTCAAAATGATGGACTGTTTCGAATCGGCGACGTCACTGGTTATCTCGACACCCCTATTAATGGGCCCAGGGTGCATAATCACGATTTCCTTATCGAGACTGTCAAGCAGCATCTTGTTTACACCAAATTGCTGGGTATACTCGCGAGTGGTCGGAAAATAACTAATATCCAAGCGTTCGTTCTGAATACGCAACATATTCGCAACGTCGCACCAATTCAAGGCCTTTCTCAAATCTGTCTCTACTTCGACCCCTAAAGTTTCAATATGTTTGGGCAAAAGGGTTTTCGGGCCACAAACCTTTATATTGGCCCCTTGTAGCCTCAAGGCAAAAATGTTCGATAGGGCCACTCTTGAATGTAGAATGTCACCTACGATAACCACATTTTTTCCGGCGACATCACCAAACTTTTCACGAATGGAGAAGGAATCCAATAACGCCTGGGTCGGATGTTCGTGTGCGCCATCGCCGGCATTGATGATCGACGCCTTGACATTTTTAGATAAAAAGATTCCAGCACCGGGATTGGGGTGTCGCATTACGACCATATCGACTTTCATCGACAATATATTATTGACCGTATCGATCAAGGTCTCACCTTTTTTCACCGAAGACTGACTGGCTGAAAAATTTATGACATCAGCAGACAATCTTTTTTCAGCCAG
This sequence comes from Flavobacteriaceae bacterium NBU2977, assembly GCA_019931105.1. Lineage (GTDB taxonomy): Bacteria > Bacteroidota > Bacteroidia > Flavobacteriales > Flavobacteriaceae > Meishania > Meishania litoralis. Next base: position 1,001,713 of record JAIOUW010000002.1, read on the forward strand.
CTCGAAAGAAAGTTTGGTTCGGGTGCTGTTCTCGAAAAATACATTGGCGATAGTGATATCGCGAAGTGATGGTACTTTCTTTATGGATCGGTTGATTACCTCTTTAAAATGGTCGGCGGTTTCAAAAATGAGCTGAATATCGTCTTCGTTGAGATACTTGATTCCAAGCAGATGGTTTACGCTCAGTTCGCTCATTTGCTAATTCTTTATCAAATAAATAATATCTTCCCCGTCATTCTCTTTCCACATAACCTTTACCTTTTCCTCGTTGATAGCATCTACCTGGCGACCTCGATAATTCGGCTGTATGGGCAAATGCCTGCTAAAACGCCTATCTATCAAGGTCAACAGCTCAATTTCAGCGGGCCTTCCGAAAGATTGTATCGCGGTCAAAGCCGCCCTAATGCTTCGACCGGTATACAAAACATCGTCGATCAAGACCACCCTTTTATCCTCAACCAAAAAGTCGATCTTGGTTTCAGTGGCCTCCAAGGTCTTGTCTCCCCTCCTAAAATCATCGCGATAAAAGGTTATGTCCAAGAAGCCGACATCTATTTTTTTAACGCCGTATTCGTTCTTTAAAATCTTGGTCAGTCTTTCAGCAACGTATGTTCCCCTCGGCTGAAGGCCAATAAGCACTGTATTCGAAAAATCAAGATGATTTTCAAGCAATTGACAGGCCAAACGGTGAAGGATGATGTTTATTTCTTTTGAGGAAAGCAGCACTTTTTGACTCATACCAAGGCCATCAACACTTTTGAAATACAAAAATAGGTATTTCTCGGCAAATACCGGACAGTGTTAATGCAAACAAAACATAAGGCCCCGCAAGTCGATCGACTTGCGGGGCCTTATACAATTTTGGCAAATGGAAACCTAAACTTACTTCTTTTTAGATTTTGCTTCCATTTTGTCTTTCAACGCCTGTAACTGCTCATTGGCGTCTCCTAAGGTAGGTTTAGCCTCCTCGGCACTGGCCGCCTGTCTTTGCGCGGCAGATTTCACATTGCGCCTTTCTTCTTCCCTAAAGATAGCGGTATGGCTGGCAACGACTCTTTTAAAGTCTTTGTTGAACTCAATAATCTTGAATTCGGCTTCTTCACCTTTGCCCAGTTTCTTGCCATCTTCTTTCTCTAAGTGACGTTGTGGTACAAATGCCGTAATGTCATCATTGAAATCAATGGTAGCTCCCTTATCGACTATCTCTGTAATCGCAGCCTTATGCACGGTATCCAAGGCAAATTCATTCTCATACTTGTCCCAAGGATTTTCCGTAGTCTGTTTGTGTCCCAAACTAAGCTTGCGACCTTCTACATCCAATTCAAGAACCTCTACTTCCAAAGTTTCACCTACCGCGGTAAACTCGGACGGATGTTTGATCTTTTTGGTCCAAGAGAGATCTGATATATATATCAGACCATCGATACCCTCTTCCAGCTCCACAAAGACCCCGAAATTGGTGAAATTGCGAACGATACCTTTATGTCGAGAACCGACAGGGTATTTAGTGGTTATATCTGTCCATGGGTCGGGTGTAAGTTGTTTGATACCCAACGACATTTTTCGGTCTTCTCGATCCAAGGTCAAAACAATCGCCTCGACCTCATCACCAACTTTTACGAAATCTTGAGCCGAACGTAAATGGGTCGACCAAGACATCTCAGAAACGTGAATAAGACCTTCAACACCTTCAACAACCTCGATGAAAGCACCATAATCTGCAATCACCACGACTTTTCCTTTGACTTTATCGCCAATTTTAATCTCATCGCTCAATGCCTCCCATGGATGCTTCTCTAATTGTTTCAATCCTAATTGGATACGTGATTTATTCTCGTCAAAATCCAAAATAACCACGTTGAGTTTTTGATCTAGTTCAACGACCTCGTTGGGGTGATTGATCCTGCTCCAAGAAAGATCCGTAATATGTACCAGACCATCTACGCCGCCCAAATCGATAAAGACACCATATGAAGTAATGTTCTTGACGACACCCTCCAAAACTTGTCCTTTTTCCAATTGGCTGATAATCTCTTTTTTCTGTTCTTCGATATCGGCCTCGATCAAGGCTTTGTGCGAAACGACCACATTCTTGAACTCGTGGTTTATCTTGACCACCTTGAATTCCATGGTCTTGTTCACATATTGATCATAATCTCGAATCGGCTTCACATCGATCTGCGAACCTGGCAAGAAGGCCTCGATGCCAAAAACATCGACGATCATACCTCCTTTAGTCCTGCACTTCACAAAACCGCTTACTACTTCTTCATTGTCATGGGCCGCATTTACACGATCCCAGGCCATGATTGTGCGGGCCTTTCTATGGGAAAGCACCAACTGGCCACTTTTATCTTCCCGAATGTCGATCAGCACTTCGACCTTGTCCCCAACTTTTAAATTAGGGTTGTAGCGAAATTCGTTCAGCGAAATTACACCTTCGGACTTTGCATTGATATCGATAATCGCTTCACGATCCGTAAGATACACCACTGTACCGGTCACTACCTCTTCATCGGCCGTATCGACAAAATTCTTTTCTACAAGGGTTTCGAATTCCTTTAATTTTGAATCCTCTACTTTTTCGATGCCCTGTTCGTACTTATCCCAATCAAAATTTTCAAGAAATTCTTTCGGATCTTGAACGGGAGTTTCCTCTTTAACCTCTTTTACTTCTTGTTGTGCCTCGACAGTTTCTTCTACCTCAGCCGTTGTTTTTTCTTCAGCCATTGCTGATCACTAGTTTGTATTCCTTGGAATTACAAGAGTTAAGCAAAACTCCTCGGAAGATATTATCAGTTTTTTCAGTCCCTTTTCCTCTTGTTACCCTGCAAAAAAGGAGTGCAAAAATACAATTTAAAAGTGGTTTTACCAATCTTTGAGTCAAGAGACCCAACTATTTAATTACTAATACCGGTTTTTTGGTCATAAATAGGTTAAATATTAGTATCTTGGGCCCATAAATATTAACCGTTTAAAATTATTATGATGAGTGTTAAAGAAAAATATCAACCCGTTCTAAATCTTGGTGAACAATTGGGAATAAAAGATGGCAATGTAACCGAGGAAAATGGGATATTAAAAATAAAGGGGCAGGCCGCTACCCAATATGAAAAGAATATTCTTTGGGACAAAATCAAGGAAATCGGTGGTGAGCACCCGTCAGATCTTAAGGCCAATATCACCGTTGCGGATGAATCGGTCTATCACAGGCACGTGGTCAAAAGTGGTGAATCGCTTAGTAAAATTGCGAAACACTACTATGGCGATCCCATGAAGTACAAACAGATTTTCGAGGCAAACACCAATATTTTGAAAAACCCGGATTTGATCCACCCTGATCAAATATTGGTCATTCCAAATTTGTAAAGAACGATTTCAAGAATACAAAAGGGGGTCAAACGACCCCCTTTTTTTTATTTTCTATTATACGCAAAGTATAATTATAAATTCGTTCGAACTGTTCTTTAAGCCCCATATCACTGTTGTCAAATGCGATGGCATCATCGGCTTTTTTTAAAGGGGAGAATTCGCGGGAAGAATCGATTTGGTCGCGATGTTGCACATTCTTCAAAACGTCGTCATAAGACACTTTTTGGCCTTTTTCGAGTAATTCCCTATAACGCCTGTATGCCCTTTTTTCTGGGGAGGCATCCATAAAAATTTTGAGTTCGGCGTCGGGAAATACGACCGTACCAATATCCCTACCGTCCATAACGATACCCTTTTCTTTTCCCATTTTCTTTTGCATATCGACAAGCATATGGCGCACTTCCTCAATTTCAGCAACCCTGCTCACATGCTTGGATACCTCTAAACCACGAATCTCATTTTCTACATTTTCATTGTTCAGGTACATTTCAGAAAACCCCAAGTCGTCATTATAGATGAACTTCAATCTTATTTTGGGCAATAATTGCACCAGTGCATGAATATTTTCATGTTTTCCACCGACCAGTCCATTACGAATAGCGAATAAAGTAACCGCGCGATACATGGCGCCGGTATCCACATAAATATAGCCCAAAGCCTTTGCCAATTGCTTGGCGATCGTACTTTTACCGGTAGACGAATAGCCGTCTATGGCTATAGTGATTTTCTCCATTGCTTAAAAGTAATGAGAAATAAACGATGTGCATGCCTTTTGACTATATCTTCGATGGCGAATCAAAGTTTTTTAGGATTTTTCACCTTGCTTTTCATCAAGGCGATATCGACAACCTCGTGCATATCGGTTACGTAGTGAAATTGAAGTCCTTTCAAATATTCTTGTTTGATTTCCAATATATCCTTTCGATTGTCTTTGCATAGTATGATTTCCTTGATGCGCGCCCTTTTGGCCGCCAATATTTTTTCTTTGATTCCGCCAACCGGCAAGACTTTACCGCGAAGCGTGATTTCTCCGGTCATGGCCAAACTTCTCTTCACCTTTCTTTGAGTAAACAAAGATACCAATGAGGTCAGCATCGTTATTCCCGCACTAGGGCCATCTTTTGGCGTCGCACCTTCCGGAACATGAATATGTACATTATAGTTGTCAAAGACATTAGGGTCGATTCCAAATCGGTCCGCATTCGATTTAATATACTCAAGGGCGATGGTGGCCGATTCTTTCATCACCTTCCCAAGATTTCCGGTAATGTTCAAGGTTCCTTTTCCTTTTGACAAGATCGATTCGATAAACAAAATGTCCCCACCTACACTTGTCCATGCCAAACCGGTTACTACCCCGGCAATGTTATTGTTTTCATATTTGTCACGTTCCAATCTCGCGGGACCTAAAATCTCAATAACGTCTTCATTGTTAATCTGGATATTATAATCCTCTTCCACAGCTATCGATTTGGCGGCATAGCGCACCATTTTGGCAATCTGTTTTTCAAGTCCGCGCACACCAGATTCGCGAGTATACCCCTCTACTATTTTTTCGAGCTGCCGCTTGCCTATTTTTAAATCTTTTGCAGTAAGCCCATGTTCTTTTAATTGTTTAGGCAATAAATGCCTTTTGGCAATCTCGACCTTTTCTTCAATAGTATAACCAGTTACATTGATAATCTCCATTCGGTCTCTCAAAGCAGGCTGAATATCAGAGATGTTGTTCGCGGTGGCAATGAACATCACCTTAGAGAGGTCATACCCCATTTCAAGAAAATTATCATGGAATTCACTGTTCTGTTCAGGATCCAACACCTCCAACATGGCCGATGAAGGGTCTCCTTGGTGGCTGTTCGACAGTTTGTCGATCTCATCAAGAATAAAGACCGGGTTCGAAGTGCCTGCCTTTTTTATGCTCTGTATAATTCGACCGGGCATGGCTCCAATATACGTTTTTCGATGCCCTCTGATCTCTGCTTCATCTCTCAACCCCCCTAACGACATTCTAACATATTCCCTGCCCAACGCTTCGGCGACCGATTTACCAAGTGAAGTCTTTCCAACCCCCGGAGGCCCATACAAACAGATTATCGGTGACTTCATATCGTTGCGAAGTTTCAAAACGGCCAGATATTCAATGATTCTTTTCTTGACATCTTCTAGGCCATAATGATCTCGGTCCAAAATCCTTTGGGCACGCTTTAAATCGAATTTATCGGTAGAATACTCGTTCCAAGGCAAATCCAAGATCAGATCCAAATAATTTCTTTGAATCGAATACTCGGCCACTTGCGGGTTCATTCGTTGAATTTTGGCCAATTCTTTTTCAAAATGCTCTTTGACTTTCTTGCCCCAATTCTTTTTTTTAGCCCTATCACGCATTTCCTCTATTTCCTCATCATAGGAAACACCTCCCAATTCTTCTTGAATGGTCTTCATTTGCTGATGAAGAAAATACTCACGTTGCTGCTGATCCAAATCGCTGCGAACCTTGGATTGGATATCGTTCTTCAGTTCCAATTTCTGAAGTTCTACGTTCATGTACTTCAAAGTGGCCAACGCCCGCTCTTGAAGATTGGGTATTTCGAGCAGCTCTTGCTTATCCTTGACATCTAAATTAAGGTTAGAGGATACAAAATTGATCAGGAATGAATTGCTCTGAATGTTCTTGATCGCAAAGGAAGCCTCGCTCGGAATATTCGGGTTGTCCCTTATAATCTTCAGGGCCAAGTCTTTTATCGATTCGATGATGGCCAAAAATTCCTTTCCGTTCTGGTCTGGCCGTATCTCTTTGGCTTCACGCACTGTCGCCGTCATATAGGGTTTTTGGGTCAATATTTCGGCAACCTCAAATCTCTTTTTACCCTGAATAATAACCGTAGTATTGCCATCAGGCATTTGCAATACCCGTAGTATCCGCGCCACCGTACCCAAGGTATTGATATCGTTTACCCCAGGATTTTCGGTTTCCTCGTCTTTCTGGGAAACAACACCAATAACTTTAGAACCGTTATTTGCGTCTTTGATTAAATTAATGGAAGTATCCCTCCCTGCGGTTATAGGTATGACCACTCCGGGAAAAAGTACCGTGTTGCGCAATGGCAAAATAGGTAGGGTTTCAGGAAGCTGCTCATTGTTCATGTGTTCTTCGTCCTCAGGTGTCAATAATGGAATCAAATCTGATTCCTCGTCAATGTTATGCAAGGACATATTGTCAAAATTCGAAAATTTGGAATCTCCCATAGTATATTTTTCGGTCATTCTGTCATTAAAACGTCTTTGACCTTACCGTTATTTTTTCATAAACCTGTGAAAAGCCCCATTTTCATTAAAAAGTCGCCTTTCACCTCTTCATTCTTCCATACTACAGGACAATTGTTATGCCAATCGGTCGTTGGCATAAAAAAACCCTTGGGAAGAAACCAAAGGGTCAGGACTTTTTTTGCCGGTGAAGCAACCTTCTACCTACTTTTGACTATTTTATTCGTAATCACCTCGCCATCATCCAAAACTAGATTGAGTATATATATACCAGGAGTAAAATTCCCAAGGTTTAATTTCATGTAGCCCGAATGGTCTTTTTCGAGAAACTCATCTATCAGCACCTGTTGCTGCATATTGGTCAATAAAACCCTAACCGACTTGCCCATAATGCTCTGAAGATTAACATTGGCCTCATCAAATGTAGGATTTGGATACACGCTTACCTTATCCAAAAAGCTTGTTTGGCCTTGAAATTCAACATGAAATTCTTCAAAACCTGCTGTTTTAGATGTACCGAACCTTTGGACCTCAAGTGTCAAAGTAGTTTTGCAGCCTTCTTCAGATTTAAGCGTATATACGCCTGAATGCGCTTGAGTGACATTTACAAATCCATAATTATCAGGTACTTCTCGACCATCGGGGGTAATAATCGTAAGTCCCACATCATTGGGCAACATACTGATCAACAGGTTACTACCTTCGTCTACCTGTATCACATTTTTCCCACTCTGCCATATTCCATCGATTCGATATTCTGGAATAATACTACCTACGGAACAATTTTCTAGGTCGCTAACAGCCAAATTTATTGTTTCAGTACAACCTTCAACACTTAAAATTGTATAGGTACCTTCCTGATCTTTAGTAACATTGCCCATCGCATAATCTCCAGCTACGACCGAGCCATCTGGCTTGATTATCGAAAAATCCATTGCATCGGGCAACATGCTAAGCACTATATCGGTTCCTTCATCAACCGTTAAATTATTTTCCCCACTAGACCAAGTACCATCCAATCTGTACTCAGGAATGACGCTATCTTCGGTACAATCGTCAACGACTGTTACATTTAGTGCCTTACTACATCCTTCGGCGGAAGTAAGTATATAGCTTCCTGCCTGTTCGGCAGAGAAATTGTTGATTTTATGGTTGTCTTTGACAACCCTGCCATCTGGAAGTGTAATCGAAAGCGCTACTCCATTGGGCAACATACTGAATATTATTTCAGACCCATCGTTGACCGCAATGGAAGCCTCGCCACTTAACCATTCTCCGTTTATTCTATATTCGGTAATCAACCTTTCATCACAATCTTGTAGACCGTCATTTACCGTAAGATTGATTTCAGAGGTACACCCACCCGCGGAAGTCAAGATATATTTGCCGTTATTCTCTGCCGTAACCGCCCCAAGATTGTATTCATCACCAACGATCTCGCCACTAGGCAAAGTAATTTGCAGGCCTACGCCATCCGGCAACATACTTAACACAACCTCGGAGCCTGATTGAACGGTAACATCTTTTTGGCCACTGAACCAAAGGCCATCGATTTGATATTGAGGGACCACGCTTCCTTCAGTACACCCTTCATTATTTGCTATAACCACAATTTCGAAATTTGAACTGCATCCGTCATCTTGAACAATGGTGTAAACCCCGTTATGATTTGGACCAACGGCTCCTAGGTCAAGTGGTCCTGAATTACTATTTCCCGCAGGGCCGGTTATGACGTATTCTTGTCCATTTTCCGACATCTTGACTTTTAACTGCGTACCTTGATCCAAGGTGATCTTTGTTTCGCCTGAAATCCAACTACCTCCGTTCAGGGAATATTCCATGGTAATTCTTGCATCCGAACAATCAAAATTTTGGGACCAAACCGCAAACCTGCTTGAAGCTATGTCTCCAGTGGTGCCGAAATTGCCTCCGACAAAGAGGTCATTATTGTTATTGCCAAAGGATATACTATTTATTTCATTGTCAGAACCAACATCCTTTGAAGGTCCCAATGCCTCAAAACCAGATGTTATGCTCCATCTTGCAATATTATTTACGACACTGTTCACATCTGTATTGTCAGATGCCGTTTCAAAATTACCAGCCAAATAAATATATGAGTCGTCCATCGCCAGGGCGTTCACGCTGCCACTCACACCATTGCCGATAGCCTCCCATGACCCGGTGGATATATTCCATCTAGCGAATCGATTAACGGTCTTGTTACCGGCCAGTACAAAATTTCCCCCTGCATATATATATCCGGAATGTGCCATAATCGCCTGCACAAACCCGCTGGTTCCCTCACCAAGGGTGCCCCAATTATTTCCGTTCCAGGTGGCAATTCGATTTGCGGTCTTCCCTCCGGCACTATCGAAGTTACCTCCAACAATAAGCATTCCATTTTCATCAAAGTCCATGGCCCTTATCTCATTATTGGTTCCTGGTTCTAATGTGCCGGAATCGGCAAGGGCTGCCCAGCCTTCATTCCACAAAGCAATATTGTGGACCGTTATCCCTCCTGCGGTCTCAAACGCGCCGCCCACATATACGTTGTCATCACTATCAATCTCGATCGTTGCCACAGGACCGTTGGTACCGGCATCAAGTGCGGACCAGTTTGACCCGTTCCAAACGGCAACATTGTTTGCCGGGATTCCACCGATACTTGTAAATTCTCCTCCAGCATAAACCGAGCCATCGGAAGCTACGGCCACAGAATTTACCTTTCCATTCGAACCACTTGACAAGGCCCTCCATCCATGGGTCTTATTATAAACCGCAATATTGTTCGCACTGATAGAACCTACGGTCGTAAAACTACCACCTACATAAATATCATCTCCAATTGAGAACACCGATTCGATATTCCCATTACTACCTCCTTCTACATCTTTCCAAGTACCGAAACCATCGATCAAATTAGTAACCGGACCAGTATTTTCATTTCCACCAATAATCCTAAAAAGTTTTGCAGAAGAGCCATATCCGCTAAAATACAACTCGCCCGACTCATCAAGACCAAAACTGGAAACATACTCACCACTGGTTCTGAACAACAATTTAGATGTTGCCTCACCACTGACTTCATTGTAATCAAGCGCCCAAACCCTACCAGATACGTAATCGGCATAAATATATTTGCCCAGTATATTCTGATTATTACTTGAACCCCTATATACATAGCCTCCCGTTATTGAGACGTCACCATTACCATGGCCGTAAGTATAAATCGGCCTGATGTCAGGACTGGTGATCAGGTCGGTCGAGGTATTGTAATTAGCATTGGCCTCATATCTGTTCCAGCCGTAGTTGCCTCCCTTTTTAATTAGATTGATTTCTTCATATTCACCCTGACCTACATCGGCTCCCCACAATCTGTTGGTCTGGGCATCAAAAGAGAACTTCCAGGTATTCCTGATGCCCCAGGCATAAAGTTCATCCATACCTGCCTGACCTACCAATGGATTGTCGCTAGGTATTTCATAGTTGCCATTTGGTAAATCAGGATTGGATTCCAAAGGATTGCTGCCATCCACATCTATATCTATTCGCAAAATACTTCCGAACGGATTTTGGAGGTTTTGTGCATTTTTATTGGGGTCCCCGCCTCCGCCCCCATCACCAAATGACGCATACAGATAACCATCTGGACCAAACCCAATTTTACCACCATTGTGATTCGAATGGTTTTGGTTTTTATCAAAACTGAAAATTTCCAATCTACTGGAAGCATCAACCTTATTACTATCCGAAGAACTCACGGTATACCTTGCAACAACAATTTCAACGCCCACATTGGGTACACTACTATTTCTGGTATAGTAGACATACAAGTAACCATTTTGACTATAGTTAGGATGAAATGCCAACCCTAAGAGCCCTATTTCTTGACCTGAAGAGAAACTGACCTCATTGGTCAAATCTAAAAAAATGTGCTGCTGGGATGTGTCTGAATCGTTTTGAAAGACTTTGATGCGACCCGATTGTTCGACAACAAAAAGTCTGTTGCTCGAATCATTGGCGTTTTGAATCTCTACAGGAAATTCAAAACTAAGATTAGGGAATGCTTGTTCATAAGTAACCGCCTCTTGGGCGCTTACCGTAGAAAACAAAACACTAAAAAACAGGCACAAGTAGGTAATTTTCTTCATAAATTCTTGGGGCTAAATTTATTCAAGACAATGGGTAAAACCCGATTAAACACATATTTATTACGTTGAATTACCCAAAAAAGTTTATTACCTTATTCTTATTATTAATTTTTTCGATGAAAGTATCTAAATATTAACATTTGTTGATGGAAAAACAAAATGAATAATTACAATGTTAGGTTCGAATAATTGAACCCTGTAAACAATTTTGTACCGCTAACGATTCCAGAGAATTCATGAAATCTTATAATAAATCAACCAAATTCATCAAAAAAGTATTCTTAACAATGTCAATTTTTGCAATATAATTATTGATTCCATGTTAGATAGATACAAACTTAGGGGAGATTAGATATTTTTAAACTGAAGATAATTCAAAACTTATGAATGAAAAACCCAAAATTAGTGTACTAGTACCTGTTTACAACGTGGATCTATATCTCAAGAAGTTTTTAAATTCTCTTGTCAATCAAACATTAGAAGCAATTGAAATCATAATAGTCAATGATGCCTCACCTGATTCTAGTGATATGATTATTTCCGAATTTTTGAGTGACCCAAGAATAAAATATATAAACAAGGAAGTCAATGAAGGTCTAGGTCGTGCTCGTCAATCGGCATATCTTGTTGCAACGGGTGAGTATATAATTAATTTAGACCCCGATGATTACATAGATTCTGACTTTTTGGAGGTCTTATATTCATTTGGTCAAACAAATAGTTTAGATATTGTTTTGGGTAATGTTCAAATTGTAGATGAAGAGGATAATCCAATAGGTTCATCAGCATTAAGCACGTTGAAAATTCCCAATGTTTTGTTAAATGACTCAGAATATAAGATTCTATTGAGAACACCGTACGCTACTTGGTTTAAGCTGTTGAAAAAAGATATTCTTGACAAGTACGAGTATTCTTATCCATTAGGTGAGTTAGCAGTATTCATCATGCAGTTCTATGATGAAATTAGAGTTGGCATAAATCCAAAAGTACATTACTACTATAGGAAACATAGTAACTCAATGTCAAACTATAATAAAAGTGCTAAAAGGATAAATGAATCAGAGGGTTATAATTGGGATGGTATTCAATCTAAAATAAAAAACCTCAAAAAATTACCGATAAAATCAGGTTTGCGGAGACAAATTCTGAATATATACTTATTCAGGGTCTTTTATTCATTGACAATGATTTCTTGGCTGCACTCACTACCAGATAAAAGCAATAGGAAAAAAATTGCAAAAGAATTTAAAAATGAGTTGGGATTTAATTTTACCAGTTTTTTAAAATATGTTTGGTACTTCAAACCTAAAGAGAAAATCTTCCTTTTTCTATGTTTAATAGGTTTTGATAATGTCGTCCTGACCTTTTTAAAGAAAAAAAAGAAATGACTTTTTCATAATAGATTTATTTAAATTTAAGCCCTGAATATTTGAACTTAGTTTGCCAACTGGCAAACTCATTTAAATTTATCAGTTTTCTTAAGACATTCGCAAAAACGTACCAAAATCATATCAATTCACTATATGTGTACTTATCGGATGTATTTGATTTAGTTGTGAAAAATTTACTCGTGTCCTGAAGAATATAGAAAAAAAACACAATGAATTGTAAAAACTCATTTCTTTAATACCACGGTTTTAAAAACACTTCCATACAAACTCTGAATCATCAAATAATATATTCCTTCCGAACTATTTCCAAGATTAACTTCCTCTATCAATTCGTGGTTCGAAAAGAATTTCCTTGTCCAGACAATTTGCTGTGCCGAATTATAAATTATACAATTCACTTCTATCCCTTCTAAGTTTTGCAAATCTAGATACATTGTTCCGGTGGTAGGATTTGGTGAAATCGAAATACCAATATTGGGACTATTTTTATTTTCTTGACCTTGGAATATTGTGTAAGAATTCAGTATAGATTTCCCTTCTTGAGAAGTTTTATTACTACTTCCAGCCATCTTACTCACCACCAGGTTGTCGTAGAGCGAGCTCCCAGGGGCCGTGCTGCCGTAGTTCGGATAGAGCCAAATATCAAGCGCGGAAATGCCTGAGG
>JAIOUW010000003.1 GCA_019931105.1 Flavobacteriaceae bacterium NBU2977
AGGAAACCCCGTTCGCCTGGTCAAGGCCCGAATAGAATATGCCCGGGGGAAGGGGCAGCGAACCGTCCTCGTTCGAAAGCCCGTCAGGGCATCCGGCAGAATCGACCGTTAAATCGATTATTACGGAACACCCTTCAGCAGAGGTAAGGATATAAGCACCGGAATTTCCTTCAGTTACACTTCCCATTATATAATCTCCTGTAATATCACTGACTATGGATCCATTTGGCAATGTAACACTAAACTTTAAAATGTTACCATTTGAATCTTGGTTCGGAAGAATGCTTAACCTAACATTTTCACCTACTTGGGCCGTTATAGATACGTTTTCACCAACCGGACCATTTTGATATGGATTGTTGTTTATTCTCCATTCCGCCGAAATCGGTTCATCGCCCGGGTCGCAGCCCTGCACTACGTTAAGGTTAATTACAGTAGGACACCCCCCAGCGGTGGTAATTACGAACTGGCCTTGATTACCTGAATCAATCAGCCCATCGTTCCTACCAGGGTTATTGCTTCCCGGATCGGAGACTTGCGTGTCAACTTGATATCCTTCTGTTTGGGTAAAATCGATCAGAGAACTCAACGTAGGCGCTTGATAGTCTTTTTGTGCTGTAGTCACGAAATATTCTCCGGTTGTTTGCGCCCTGACATAGACCCTTGAACCTTCCGGAGCATTTATGTTGTTACCGTTGACGTCAAGCCAAGGGCCGTCACCAAGCTTATATTCAACTGTTATAATCCCCTCGGGACATTCGGGGACATTTGGCATTCCAACGCCAAGTTCATAGAAAGCTCTGATTTCCTGTGGGCCCAATACCTTATTATACACTTTCAATTCATCTATCTTTCCTGAAATTTCGTCAGTTACCCCGCTACCATTAGGAGTATAACTTACCAGGTTAGAAATTTGTGCCAAACTCCTTCTTTCATAGAAGCCTGAGGAAGTGAATGAAGAGAAGTTTGGTTCTGTACTATTGAAATTAAAATTACCGTTAACTGCCTGTGTGCACACCTCGACGCCGTTGGCGAAGAGCCTTGCCGTCGCGCCGTCATAGGTGGCCGCGATATGGACCCACTGTCCCGCTGGCGAATAGCCTGAGTAACAATGAGCACTACCTCCATTATCCGTTGGAAATTCCCATTTATAAAGGCTGTTGTGGAAACCGAAGAACATGGCCGGGTAGTCATGGCTTAATATCCCAACATTGTAATGAATATTGTCTCGGTTCACCCAGGCCATAACCGTCATGGATTGTTGTATACTAGTTAGCGAAGGGGAGTTCGCGGCTTCGATGATAGTATTGCTCACGAACTCGTTACCATCCATCTGAACCGCCCCTCCGAAAAGCCCTTGTGAGGTCCAATTGGTGGCGCTGGGGGTCTTGGTCGCCCCGTTGTCGTCTACGAACAGGACCGTGCCGTCGTTGCCATTGCCCGAGACGTCGGCGGCCACCGACCCCGATGTCTCGTCAAAGGGGAGGTGCATGACCAGGTTCGGGTTGTTCTGCAGCGGGATGGCGG
>JAIOUW010000004.1 GCA_019931105.1 Flavobacteriaceae bacterium NBU2977
CCCGTCAGCGCCGATGGTACTGCCACACCAGGTGGGAGAGTAGGTCGCCGCCTTCCTCGAAGCCCCTTACATAACTGTAAGGGGCTTTTTTTGTTTTATATCCGAAGTAAACAAATTCTTACTTTCACAGGAGTCCAAAAAAACAACAGGGTTTTACTATTTTTATTCCAAAACGAATAAAATGTTCAAAGCCATTTATTTCCATACAATATTAATTTTGGGGTTTTTGCTCGTTACGGGCTGTCAAACAGAAGGAGTTCAATCTGAAAAGAAACCCAACATTGTCTTTATTTTGGTCGATGACCTTGGTCTTCACGATTTAGGTGTTACGGGAAGTGAATTCTACGAAACCCCCAATGTTGATCGAATAGCCAAAGAAGGTATGATGTTCACCCAAGGCTATGCGGCAAGTAGGGTATGTAGTCCCTCTCGGGCAACGATCATGACCGGAAAATTTACGGCAAGACATGGTATTACCGATTGGATCGGTGCTGCTTCTGGTACCGCGTGGCGAAAACATAACCGTCATGATAAACTGCTTCCGTCTGAGTACGTACATAGCTTGCCAAATGATGAAGTAACCTTGGCCGAAGCTATGAAGGCTGCTGGGTATACTACTTTTTTTTCCGGTAAATGGCATTTAGGTAATGAGGGGTCTTATCCTGAAGATCACGGTTTCGATATCAACAAGGGTGGTTGGGAAAAGGGGAGTCCTATGGGAGGCTATTTTTCTCCTTGGGAGAATCCAAAATTAGCGAATAAAATTGACGGCGAAAATCTTTCAATGCGACTGGCCCAAGAAACAGCAGATTTTATCAAACAGCATAAGGATACTACATTTTTTGCTTTTCTTTCGTTCTATGCGGTTCATGGTCCTATTCAGACCACGCAACAAAAATGGCAAAAATATAGGGATAAGGCCGAAGCTCGGGGCATTGCGGAAAAAGGATACATAATGGAACGGGTACTGCCTATAAGACAAGTTCAGGATAATCCGATTTATGCCGGGTTAGTGGAGAGTATGGATGATGCCGTGGGCGTTGTACTACAGACTTTGAAAGATGCAGGTTTGGAGAAGAACACAATCGTGGTCTTTACTTCGGATAATGGAGGGGTAGCCTCAGGCGATGCATTTTCTACTTCGAACCTGCCACTGCGCGGCGGAAAGGGATATCAATGGGAAGGTGGTATTCGGGAACCTTATTTTATAAAAGTACCATGGTTGGACAATAATGGTTTCGAAAATGATTTTCCGGTCACCGGGGCCGATTTTTATCCCACGCTACTTGATTTGGCGGGAATCGAGCTTTTGCCTGAACAGCATGTGGACGGGATTAGCCTTAAACCTCTTTTGGAAGGAAAGCGATTGGATATAGAACGCCCTTTGTATTGGCACTATCCACATTATGGGAATCAGGGTGGTAATCCTTCATCAATTATAAGGGAAGGCAAATGGAAACTTATTCATTACTGGGAAGACGGCACTGAGGAACTCTATGATTTGGCAAGCGATGTCGGCGAACAGCGCAACGTAATCAAAGAACATGCCGATGTGGCCAAAACCCTTAGTAAAAAACTGTTCGACTGGCTGACAAGCGTCAATGCCAACATGCCGCAATCGGACCCAGAATATGATTCCGTTCTTGCCGCCAATCGACGTCAAACAATTATTGATGAAAGATGGCCGGCACTAGAGGCCCAGCGTATGGAGTTTCAGACCGAAAATTTTGAACCCAATGAAGACTGGTGGGGGAGTAAGGTTACCGAAGATTAATTTTCTTATTCCCTAAATCCTCGGCAAATCTCCATCCCCTTTTAATGGCAATGCCGAATCCCCCATTAAATATTTGTCCACATGGTGCGCCGCCTGTCTTCCTTCCGATATGGCCCAAACGATCAGTGACTGTCCTCGCCGTTGGTCACCAGCCACGAAAACACCGGGTACATTGGTCTTGTAATCGTTTTCGGTGGCCTGTATATTGGTTCTGGCATCTATTTGAAGGCCCAGCTGATCTGCAATCGTTGTCTCGCTGCCCGTAAACCCCAAGGCTAAAAGGGCCAATTCACATTTCCACTCTTTTTCGGTGCCTTCGACTTCTTTCAACTGGGGTCTTTGTCCGGGAACAGTGACCCATTCCACCTCGGAGGTAACCAAACCCGTCAAATTTCCTGAAGCGTCGCCTATGAATTTTTTGGTGGAAATGCTGAATATCCTTTCGGCTCCTTCTTTGTGCGAAGAACTAGTTCGCAATCGCATGGGCCAAAAAGGCCAAGGCTGGTTTTCGGGCCTTCCTTCAGGGGCCATGGGCATGATTTCAAAATTGGTAACCGATTTTGCACCATGGCGAAAAGAGGTACCGATACAATCAGATCCGGTATCTCCTCCACCGATTACGATTACATGTTTATCGGTGGCTTTTATTTCTTCGCCAAGGTTTTTGATACCATCAACACGCCTATTGTTCTGGGCCAGAAAATCCATGGCTTGTACCACCCCCTTTAGTTCGGCACCTTCAATTGAAAGCGGCCTTCTCACTGTGGCACCTCCCGATAAGATCACGGCATCAAAATCCTTCCTTAGACTATCCGCTTTTATAGCTACACCGACATGGATTCCACATTTAAATTCGATACCTTCTTCCTCTAAAATTTTCAGTCTTCGGTCGATAATATGTTTTTCCAATTTAAAATCAGGGATTCCATATCGCAACAGCCCGCCCGGTTTTTCATCACGTTCAAAAACGGTGACCAAATGTCCTGCTCTGTTCAATTGTTGTGCGGCGGCAAGGCCGGCAGGGCCAGAACCTACGACAGCAACTTTTTTACCTGTTCGATTTACAGGAGGTTTGGCGACCACCCACCCTTTTTTAAAGGCCGTTTCAACGATATTTTTTTCGATGTTCTCAATTGAGACGGGGTCTTCGTTAATACCAAGCACACAGGCCTCCTCACAAGGAGCCGGACAAAGTCTTCCCGTAAATTCAGGAAAGTTGTTGGTCGCATGGAGAATTTCAGCTGCCTTTACCCATTTGCCACGATACACGGCATCGTTAAAATCGGGAATCAAATTGCCCAAAGGGCATCCACTATGGCAAAAGGGAATGCCGCAATCCATACATCGCGCCCCCTGTTCCTTAAGTTCTTTTTCCTTCAAGGGCAAGGTAAACTCCTTATAGTTTTTTACACGTTCCTCTACAGGTGAATAAGCTTCAACTTTTCTATCGAATTCCAAAAATCCGGTAATCTTTCCCATGTATCGATATTATATGGTTTGCAATTTTTCTTGTTCCAATCGTATGAGTGCCTGACGGTATTCCTCGGGTAAGACTTTAATGAAATCAGGAAGACATTTTTCCCAATTCTCAAGGATGCGTTGCGCCAAAGGACTCATCGTATAATTGTAATGACTTTCTATAAGATCTTTAAGCTGTTTGATGTCTTCGGCTTTCTGAACGGGTAAAAGGTTCAATGCCTCCTTATTGCATTTTCTTTCAAAGGTCTTGTTCTTGTCATAGATATAGGCAATGCCACCGCTCATACCGGCCCCAAAATTCCTTCCTACCTCGCCCAAGATAACGGCAACACCCCCTGTCATATACTCGCAACCGTGATCACCGATACCTTCAACAACGGTCTTGGCCCCAGAATTACGAACGCAGAAGCGCTCACCCGCCTTACCGTTGATGTAGGCTCTTCCGGCTGTGGCGCCGTATAGGGTTACATTGCCAGTAATGATATTTTCCTCGGGCACAATGGTCGATCCTTCGGGGACTTTAATGACCAATTTCGCGCCTGATAGTCCTTTTCCGAGATAATCATTGGTGTTCCCGTTTACGGTCAATGTCAGTCCCCGAGTGGCAAAGGCCCCAAAACTTTGTCCTGCGGAGCCCGTAAAATTCAACCGTAATGTGTTGATAGGAAGCCCTTGGGCGCCATAAACTTTTGATATTTCATTGCTAATAATCGCTCCTACCGCACGATCTGTATTGTGTATCGGAAAATCAAGACTCAATTTTTCTTTTCTGAACAACGACGGATTCGCTTTTGCGATTATCTCAAATTCGATTGATTTGTCGACATCGTGTTTTTGCTTTTCGGTGTTGTAAAATTTGGTTCCCTTCGGAACATCGACCTGGTGCAGGATCGGGGTTAAGTCGATTCCGGCTGATTTGTAATGGTCTATGGCCTTTTTACGATCCAATTTTTGTACTTGGCCCACCATTTCGTTCACAGTTCGGAAGCCTAACTGCGCCATGATCTCTCGAAGCTCTTGGGCAACAAAGTACATATAGTTCACTACATGCTCAGGCTTGCCTTCAAATTTTTTGCGCAATTCGGGATTTTGGGTTGCAATGCCGACCGGGCAGGTGTTCAAATGACAGACGCGCATCATGATACAACCCGATGCGACCAAAGGCGCCGTGGCAAAACCGAATTCCTCGGCTCCTAGAAGACATGCTACCGCAACATCTCGACCCGTTTTTAATTGCCCGTCGCACTCTAAAACAATGCGGTTTCTCAAATCGTTCATTACCAAGGTCTGTTGCGCTTCGGCAATGCCCAATTCCCATGGAAGGCCTGCATGTTTCAACGAGGTCAAAGGCGATGCTCCGGTGCCTCCATCGGATCCCGAAATCAATACGACATCGGCCTTGGCTTTTGAAACCCCGGCCGCGACGGTGCCTACACCCACCTCGGAAACCAGTTTTACATTGATTCGAGCTTTTCTATTCGCTGATTTAAGGTCATATATCAATTGCGATAGATCTTCGATTGAATAGATATCGTGATGGGGCGGCGGCGAGATCAACCCCACATAAGGTGTTGAATTTCTAGTTTTGGCAATTGAAGGATTGACCTTTGGGCCGGGCAGTTGCCCTCCTTCCCCAGGTTTTGCACCTTGTGCCATCTTGATCTGTATTTCCTTCGCGTTTGTCAGATAGTTCGAAGTCACACCGAAACGCCCTGAGGCCACTTGTTTGATCGCACTGTTACGCCAGTCTCCCGTGGCATTTTTATAAAACCTTTCTTCGTCTTCGCCACCCTCTCCCGAGTTACTTTTACCACCGATACGGTTCATGGCTATGGCCAAATTTTCATGGGCCTCTTTACTTATGGATCCATATGACATGGCCCCGGTCTTGAAGCGTTTTACAATTTCTGTCCACGGTTCTACTTCATCTATCGGAATAGGGTCATAATTCGAAAATTCGAACAACCCGCGAATGGTCATTAAGTTTTTTGATTGCCCATTGACCATTTCTGCAAATTCCTTATAGGTTTCGGGTTCGTTGCCCCGAACGGCCTTTTGCAGTTTTGCCACCGAAAGCGGATTGAACATGTGTTTTTCGCCATCGCGTCTCCAGCGGTATTCCCCGCCGATTTCCAAATCTAAATTTGCGGCAACTTCTTTTTTGGCAAATGCTTTTTGATGCCTTTTGGCGATTTCTTTTTCAATCTGATAAAGCCCGATACCCTGTATTCTTGTCGGGGTATTCGGAAAATATTTATCGACTACCTTGGTGTTGATACCAATACACTCGAACAATTGTGAACCTCGATACGAGTTGAGTGTTGAGATCCCTATTTTGTTCATTACCTTTAAGATACCCTTTCCAATTGCCTTGTTGTAATTTTTGATGGCCTCGTCAAATGTAAATTCGGTGATGTCGTTTTCTTCGATTTGTTCCCCAATAATCTCATTGACCAAGTATGGGTTGATCGCACTGGCCCCAAACCCGAAAAGTAGACAGAAGTGGTGTACTTCCCTAGGCTCGGCAGATTCGACGATAATACTAAGCTTAGACCTTTTTTCTAGACGCTGTAGGCCACTATTGACATATGAACAGGCAAGCAATGCGGGAATTGGTGCATTGTCTTTATTGACATTTCTATCTGAAAGTATGATGATATTGGCACCTTCGTCAATGGCCCTTGAGGCCTGGTCAAGAATCGATTCAAGGGCATCTTCCAAACCATTGTGTCCTTTTTCGACTGTGTATAGAATCGGTATTGATACCACCTTATAGTCAGGGCTTGAATCATAGTTCTTGATCTTGTCAAGGTCTTCTTTTGAAATTACGGGATTCTGTATTTTTAATTTTCTACAGTGGTATTCATTTATGTTAAAAATGTTTTGATCGGCGCCCAAGGTCAGACTGATATCGGTAATCAACTCTTCGCGTATACCATCGAGGGGGGGGTTGGTTACCTGTGCGAAAAGTTGCTTGAAATAATTATAGATCAATTGTGGGCGTTGCGATAGTACGGCTATTGGAGTATCTGAACCCATTGAGCCAATGGGCTCTTTCGCGTATTGCGCCATCGGAAGGATAATGGTATTGATGTCTTCTAGGGTATAGCCGAATACCGACTTTCTTTTTTCAACCGACTCTTCGCCAAGAAATAGCGGGCAATCATTGTACGGTATATCCCTAAGATGTACCAGATTATTGTCAAGCCATTTTTTATAAGGATGTCGCGAGGCGATTTCTTCCTTGATTTCCTCGTCATTGACGATTCGGCCTTCTTCCATATTCACCAAGAACATTTTTCCTGGTTCGAGCCGCCCGTGAAACTCGATGTTTTCAGGGGCGATGTCAAGTACACCGGTTTCTGATGACATGACAACATAACCATCTTTAGTAACCGAATATCTAGAAGGTCGCAGTCCGTTTCTGTCCAATACCGCACCGATGTAATTACCGTCGGTAAAGGGAATCGAAGCCGGGCCGTCCCATGGTTCCATTAAGCAGGAGTTATATTCGTAAAATGCCCTTTTTGCCTCAGACATATCAGGGTTTTTCTCCCAAGCTTCAGGTACCAACATCATCATCACTTCTGGAAGTGAGCGCCCTGTCATCAATAAAAGTTCCACCACCATGTCCATTGTGGCCGAATCTGATTTTCTAGGAAGAATTATCGGTAGTATGTTCTTTATCTCATCGCCGAACCATTCACTTTTTAATAGTTCTTCTCTCGATTTCATGCGCGAAACATTGCCCCTCAAGGTGTTGATTTCACCGTTATGGCACATATACCGGAACGGTTGGGCTAGATCCCAAGTAGGGAAAGTATTGGTCGAAAAGCGCTGGTGCACCAATGACAACCGTGTCACTACCCTTGGATCCATAAGGTCTTTGTAGTACAGGCTGATGTCCTTGGGCATCAAAAGCCCTTTGAAAATAATAATCTTGGTTGAAAGACTAGGTACATAGAAAAATCCGCTTTCAGATAATTTAGAATTTATTATCTCATGTTCGGTCAATTTTCTTGCTATGTACAACTTCAGATTAAAATTGAAGTCGTCTTGCCCTTCATTTTCCTTGGCAATGAAAATCTGCTTTACAAAAGGTTCGGTCTCCATAGCAATTCGGCCCGGTACCGTACGGTTTACAGGTACATCGCGCCAACCTAGAAGTCGAAGCCCCTGTTTCTCGATATTTTCTTCAAAAATATCGATGCAGAACTGCCGCTGATTTTCTTTTTGGGGCATGAATATGTTGCCTACGGCGTAGTGGCCTGGTTCCGGAAGTTCAAAATTGCATACTTGGACAAAAAAGTCATGGGGAATATCGATGAGGATACCGGCCCCATCACCTGTTTTGCCATCAGCACTGACCGCACCGCGATGTTCGAGTTTATCCAATATTTCCAAAGCCTTATGAATAATGTCATTCGACTTTTCGCCTTTTAGGCTACAGATAAAACCGGCACCGCAATTATCGTGTTCAAATTCGGGCAAATACAATCCTTGTTCCTTCAATACCATATACAATATATTTACTTTCAAGGCCCATTTTGGGCATTCCAAGCCTATAAAAATATCATTTTTGTTGAATTATTTATGCTGTTTTGGCTATAATCCAACAAAAAACGCAACGATTGTAATAAAACATTAAAAAATCTTGAATTCCGAAATTTCGGACGCCAATAATTGAGATATTGATAATACACTCATCGCGTTTGGGTACGCCGCGTATTAATCTGGATTCAGAAATTAATTTGATTAGGTTGATATCTCAACTTTCATAATAGAACTTTAGGCTTCTTTGTACAGGCGAGCATTTGGCCAATGGGCCTGTTGGTCGTAATTTACCTTACCATCCATATTGTACCGCTTTCGTCGTTGTCTCCGCTATGTGTTCCGTAGATGCTGTCCGGAGTTATTATTCTTCCCTGGAAAGAAGCTCTAATTGTACTGCCATTATAGTTTATTGAACCAATGTAACTAATATTACTACCTGATACTCTCCAACAACCATTTAATGATGGAACGCCTTCCCCAGAGGCAAGTACAGTTCCGTTATCTTTGAAATTGTGCGTCTGGGGGTACGCGGTAGAATTTGAATTGAAATAGATTTCTCCAGTCCATGCTCCGACTATGTCTTTGTCGATTATACCTGCGACATCACAACTTGCCTCGGTTTCATCTGTTGTTTGCAGGTCGTTATTTTTAGAACAACCAAGAGCAAATAAGAGATGATAGATAAGGAGGACTGCCGAAACTGCGATTGCTTTGTTCTTCATACTGGATTTTGGTTAAACTTGATATATCAAAGCTAAGGAAGTGCCTCGTCGTTGCCTTTCAAATATGTTTCAAACTAGTTTGACAATGTTACCTTCATGTTATGAACGTCTGTGTTGTTCACGATAAGTTGAAGGTGTGACGCCAAGGTCTTTTTTGAAGGAAGTAACGAAGTAGGAGGGTGTGTTAAAGCCAACGTTATAGGCTATCTCTTTTATGGTCAAACGAGAATCGACCAAAAGCTTTATTGCAAGTTGTAGACGATTGTTTCTTATAAATTCAGTAGTTGATCTGCCTGCGAGTGCTTTTAGTTTTCTATGTAGTTGTGTGCGGCTAACATTCATTTTTTTTGCTAGATCTTTAGAAGACAATTGCGGGTTCATAATATTCTCATCTAGAATCTGCTGAAGACGTTTTAAGAAGGCCTCGTCCATGTCAGAAAAGGGTATATCTTTTAAAACAAACCCTTGGCGATATTTCAATTTGATATTATTGCGCAATCTCATTAAATTCTCCATTTTTAGATTTAGCACCTCTACTTTAAAGGGCTTGGTAATATAATCGTCCGCACCTGATCTTAACCCCGAAATCTCATTGGGATTTCCAGACTTCGCAGTAAGCAGAATTATTGGAATATGACTTGTGAGTTCATGGTTTTTTAACTTTTTTGTCATTTTTTCGCCATCCAACTTTGGCATCATAATGTCACTAAGTATGATGTCAGGAACTAACTTTAGTGCCGACGCAAATCCGTCCTCACCATTGGTACATTCCTTAATTTTATACCTTTCCTTGAATAAGGACTTAAGGAAAGATCGAATGTCCTCATCATCTTCAACTATCAGTAATACCGGTTTTTCGGTATTTGGCACACTAGGGGTATCATCATTTTTATGGTTTGTGAATGGGGTCGAAGTAACCAATGACGAACTATGTTCTTCAATCTCATGTTGATCGTAAGCGTGCTTTGAGATGGGTAATTTAACCGTAAATTGAATATGGCCGTTTACAATTAATTCTGCCTTGACGGTGCCATGTGACAATTGTACGAGTTCCTTTACTAAGGATAGCCCGATCCCCGATCCGTCTTTTGTACTTTCCTTTTGGTAGTAGCGCCGAAAGAGTTTTGGTATTTCTTCTTGAGAGATAGAAACACCGTTGTTCATAACAATTAGAATGAGCTGATCGTCTACCGTTTTTACTTGGCACAGAATTGTGCCATCTATTGGTGTATATTTGAATGCATTGGATAGTAAGTTGCCCGCTATCTTTTCAAGTACATCCAAATCTATCCAAGCCTTGCCCAACCCATTTGAATGCCATTCAAAGTTTATCTTTTTTTGCTTGGCTTGATACTCGAAAAGGCTCATAATCTGTTTAAAGAACGAAGAAATTTGAACCTCTTTTGCCCTTATGTTCAGATTTCCACTTTCCAACTTTGCAAGGTCTAGAAGTTGATCTACAAGCTTAAGTAGTCTTTTCGTGCTTTTATCAACTAATTGAAGATCATTTTTAAGGCCTTCTGGGTTATCAGGATTTTGTAGCTGACGTTCGATTGGTCCTGAAATTAATGTAAGCGGCGTTCTAAACTCATGTGAGATGTTGATGTACAAACGGTTTTTGAGCTTATCCAGTTCTTTTAAGTGTTCAGACCTTTGAAATTCAATCTTCAATTTGGATTGTAGTTCCCATTTTGAATAAAAATACTGATATATCAAGAATATCAACAACAAAAAGGCGATACCGTAGGTAACCCTTGCGGTCTTTGACAAGTACCAAGGGTTTTTTATTTCAAATTTATAGGTAGCGGGAGTAAGGTCCCATATATTGTCATAATTACCGCTAAGTGCTTGAAATTCATATTTTCCAGGTGGAAGGTTAGAGTATCTTATCAAAGATTTATTTTGGCTATGGACCCAATCCGCATCATAGTTCAATAGCCTATGTTTGAATTTGTTTTTGTCATGAGATGAAAATTGTAGGGCAGATATTTCAAAAGTGAAGGAGTTTTGGTCATATTCGAAATCTGTTCTTACCGTGCCGTCTATCGGGTTGTTGAAAAGGTTTATTTTATCTATGGCCGTTTCTGGGGCATATGGATTTTCAGTTATTTCGTCAGGTTTGAACCAATTGATGCCTTCCTTGCCACCAAGGTAAAGAGTTTGGGTTTCATTGTCCCAATAGTTGGCAAAAGTAAATTCAAGAGACTGAAGGTCCTGTTGGTCATCGTATTTGAACAATTCTCCTGTGCGCTCAGGTATTTTTATAATACCTTGACTAGATGCCAACCAAAACCATTCATTGTGATGATTGATTGATTGCACCGTAAATTCTGGTATAAAATCGTATTTCAATGTTGTTTTGTTTTTCTCAGGGTCGTATCTGAGAAGGCCAGAGTTGTGGTTCCATATCCATAAAGTATTATCCTCAAAAGGTAATATCTTCGAGTAGTTGTTAAGATCTAGATCATAATGTTCAATTTTAGAAGATCTTAAGTCATAGCTAAAAAGTCCCTCATCGCCAACTATCCACATTTTCTTGTTGTTACCTTCTTTAAAATCGAATATCTTTTTTGAAGGGAATGTATTTATGTTTTCGGCTTCTATTCTTATAACTGGCGGAATCGTGCTTTCTGGATCGTATTTCACCAAACCATTATTGGCTATTTGCAGCCAAATATTATTTTCAGAATCCTTCTTTATTTTTTCGACCCAAGAATTTAGTACTTTTTTTGTGCCGACATTTTTTAATACCCCGTTTTGGTCATAGTTCATAACCTGAATTTCTGAATCAGTATTGCTGACCCATAGCTCTTTTCCTATAAACTCCATAGATAGAATTCCATTACCGGTCAGGCCACAGTTTTCGTTATTGAAACTAGTTATGTCTCCTGTTGTTCCATCAATTTTGAATATTCCAGATTCCATTGAAGCAAGCCATATATGACCTTCAGAATCTTTTTGGATTTCAGTGATGGTCGACATTGTGAGATCATGTGGTAATTCATTTTGAGTAAGCCGATTGAATTTAAATAAAAAGGGGTCGTACAGACTGATGCCCCTGGTATTGGTAATCCAAATACCCTTATGGGAGTCTTCATACAGCATTAAGGTTTTGTTCGATAGAAGACTGTTGTTGTCATATTTGTTATTTGTCAAGTGATTGATCTTCTCTTTCTTAAGATCAATCAAAAAAACACCTTGTCCATTAGTAGAAACCCATAAACTGTGATCGCTATCGAACAACAGGTCGACTATTTCTAGGTCGTCTGAAAAAGAATAGTGCTCAAACCCTTCGAATTTTTCAATTCCTGACTCGGAGCCATTGAGTTTGTATAAGCCATTTTTGCGGGTACCCAGCCAAACGCCGTGTTCTTCGGAAGAGGTTATGGCACTATATCCATTGGGGTTTTGCGACGGTATCTTCAACCAGCTAAACTTGCCATTCTCAGACTTTGCGATGCCGTTTGTCGTAGAGGCAAATATATTTTCTTTGTATTCGATAATCTCAAAGATTTGTTCAGGAATTTCCTGTCTCTTCAAGAGCTGTAAAGTATCCTTGGTTTTTTGGTTTATCGAGTATAGACCATTTCCGACGGTGCCAATGAAGTAATTTCCATTTTTGGCTTGAATCATACATTTGGCCTTATCGATAGCGTTTATATCGTCAAAACTGTCAGATTCTTTGTCGTAAATAGCAAGTGGTCTATTGCCAACGATAGACCATATTCGACCTAATCTATCTGTATAGATTTTCTGGTCATTCACAAACTCATCCGTTGAGCTGATCATGGAAATGCCATAAACTTTGAATTCTTTTCCATTGTATCGATTAATACCGTTTAAGCTAGCAATCCATAGGTAACCTGTACTATCTTTTGAAACACTATAGACCAAGTCCCTTGGTAGTCCATGTCGGCGGCCAATGTTTTTAAAGTTGATTTTTTCGCAGCTCTGATTGGTTTGGGATAAACAATGGCATGATGATGCCAATAAAAAAAGCATTACAAGTATAGCTTTTATGTAATGCTGACACCATTGAGAAGACGATGTGGAGCCAATATTATAGTTGTTTTTTACCAATCCTTTTGAAGTAAAATCTGAATCAATTTTAAAGCATTTTTTAATCACGGGGAAATAAGATAAGAATTTTTGAAAACACCCTTACCTCTTTTTCTTAATGATTCACAGATGTATTATGTGTGAACAATATCAGGATGACGTAGCCTCTTTATTTTGTAAATATGTTGAAAATGCTCATGGCGATAAGATATTATTGGCAAACCTGATGTTTTATTGATTACGTAAAGATTGCACAAATTGGCAATTGTTCACTGTCTCAATCTGAAGCATTACAGCTTTTAAAAGTCAGTTGGTATTAAGTTTTACGGGCAGTATGGCTGTTGAAGTGTCAATGATTAGAAGTTGCCACAATGCAATTTTAACCTTTTAGTATGTTACGTGAAATAACGATTTTCTGAATTTCCGAAGTTCCCTCGTAGATTTGTGTAATCTTGGCATCACGCATCAATCGCTCGACATGGTAGTCCTTTACGTAACCGTTTCCGCCGTGGATCTGCACTGCCTCTATGGTCGTTTCCATTGCGACCTGTGATGCATAAAGTTTGGCCATGGCCCCTGAAAGATCATAGTCAGAACCATTATCTTTATCCCATGCCGCTTTGTAGACCAAATGTCGCGCCGCTTCGATCTGGGTATGCATATCGGCCAATTTAAAGGCTATGGCCTGGTGATTGGCTATTTCGGTGCCGAACGCCTTTCTTTCTTTCGCGTATTTTTTTGCCAGTTCATAGGCTCCGGCCGCAATTCCCAAAGCTTGGGCGGCAATACCGATTCGCCCTCCCGCTAAAGTCTTCATGGCAAATTTGAATCCGAAGCCATCTTCTCCGATTCGGTTTTCCTTGGGTACTTTTACATCGTTGAAATTAAGCGAATGGGTATCGCTTCCTCGAATGCCCAGTTTATTTTCTTTTGGGCCGATTTCAAAACCCTTTGCACCTTTCTCAACAATAAGTGCATTGATGCCCTTATGGCCTTTATCCACATGGGTTTGGGCGATTACCAAGTAGATCCCGGCCGTACTTCCATTGGTTATCCAATTTTTGGTGCCGTTCAAGATATAATGGTCACCTTTGTCGATTGCCGTCGTTTTTTGGGAAGTGGCATCACTTCCTGCCTCGGGTTCGGACAGACAAAAGGCTCCTATTGTCTCACCAGTTGCCAATCGAGGCAGGTATTTTTGTTTTTGCTCTTCCGTTCCGTAGGCTTCTAAACCATAACATACAAGCGAATTGTTGACAGATACGACTACCGAGGCCGACGCATCGACCTTAGAAAGTTCTTCCATAACGAGCACATAAGACAAGGTATCCAGCCCACTTCCCCCGTATTTCGGGTCTACCATCATACCCAAGAAACCAAGTTCGCCCATTTTTGCAACCTGTTCAGAAGGGAAACGCTGTGCATCATCCCTTTCGATTACT
Organism: Flavobacteriaceae bacterium NBU2977; assembly: GCA_019931105.1. GTDB lineage: Bacteria > Bacteroidota > Bacteroidia > Flavobacteriales > Flavobacteriaceae > Meishania > Meishania litoralis. The sequence goes on from JAIOUW010000004.1 coordinate 14,031, forward strand.
TCGGGAAGCAATTCGTTCTGCGCAAAATCTCTTGCGGCTTGTTGTATCATCAATTGTTCTTCGGAAAGTGTAAAGTCCATAATCTTGAGGAATTGTTAGTCAGTGATGCAAAGATAAGGGTATGTTTGAAAATTCAAGAGACAATATGGTCAGGTTTTAAGAATAATTCAATGGTTTTTGCTTTTACACATATCGAATAAACAGCTCCAAATTTTTATATTTGTTCGCCAAGCTTCGATAATCGATTTAATAAAAAAAATTATGAGACAGCATTAGCCCCGCAAGGGGAAAAAATGATAATCGAGATTTGCTAGATCGTCCAAGGGGCGAATAATCCATAATTTTATTTTAAATCACTAAGATGAAGGAATTACTCAAGTTATATGAAGACAAACAGCCCGAAATAGTTTTCAATTGGAAGGACCCCGAAACCGAAGCCGAAGGTTGGGCGGTCATAAATTCACTGCGCGGCGGCGCGGCAGGCGGCGGTACACGAATGCGTGAGGGCCTTGATATGAACGAAGTGCTCTCATTGGCCAAGACAATGGAGGTAAAATTCACGGTGTCGGGCCCCCCGATAGGTGGTGCCAAATCAGGTATTAATTTCAATCCGCACGACCCTAGAAAAAAAGGGGTGCTTGAGAGATGGTACAATGCGGTGGCACCCTTGCTAAAAAGTTATTATGGTACAGGGGGCGATTTAAATGTAGATGAAATCCACGAGGTCATACCCATAACGGAAGATGCAGGGGTGTGGCACCCGCAAGAAGGGGTTTTCAACGGACATTTCAAACCTACCGAGGCCGATAAGATCAACAGGATCGGGCAACTGAGGCTGGGTGTTATCAAAGCATTGGAAAGCAAGAAGTATTCGCCCGATATCTCAAGAAAATATAGGGTGGCCGATATGATCACCGGTTTTGGCGTTGCAGAAGCGGTACGGCATTATTATGATATTTTTGGCGGAAATGTTATGGGAAAAAGGGCCGTAGTACAAGGTTTCGGCAATGTTGGTGGCGCGGCGGCCTTTTATTTGGCGCAAATGGGGGCAAAGGTCGTGGGTATTATCGACCGTGCCGGTGGGGTCATTAAGGAAGAAGGTTATTCATTTGAAGAAATACGATCTTTCTTTCTCAATAAAAAAGGAAATAACTTGATGGCCGATGCGGACCAAATGATTCCTTTCGAAGAGATCAATGAACGCATTTGGACGCTACCGACGGAAATATTCTTGCCCTGTGCAGCTTCCCGGCTCATAACCAAGGAACAGATTGCCAAAATGATCGATACGGGGCTCGAGGTTGTTTCTTGTGGTGCCAATGTGCCTTTTGCCGATAAGGAAATTTTCTTTGGCCCTATTATGGAATATACCGACGAACGCGTAAGCCTTATTCCTGATTTTATTTCAAACTGTGGTATGGCCCGTGTTTTTGCATATTTTATGGAAAAAAGGGTGGGTATCGATGATAATTTAATATTTAATGACACTTCCGATACCATTAGAAAAGCAATTTTAAATATCTTTAGGCAGAATCCTTCAAAAACCGATTTGAGCAAAACCGGATTTGAAATTGCGCTGAAACAACTGATTTGACGAATAGGTTCTTTTGATCAATATTTGATATATTTCAAGCGGACCACTAAAACCGACCGAATATGGAAACCATCATTGTAATTGTATTTGTTGTGGGTTATCTGGCGATAACCATGGAACATAACCTTAAAATCGATAAGCTGATACCGGCTTTGGCCATGATGGCTATTTTATGGGCGATTATCGCTTTGGCACATATGCCGGTCTTCGAGGTCAATGCGGATCTTAAGGAATTGGAACCGAGCCACTTGGATGAAATGCTATTGCATCATTTGGGCAAGACGGCCGAGATCCTTGTCTTTTTATTAGGGGCAATGACAATAGTGGAAATCATCGATTATTTTGATGGTTTTGCTACGATCAAGGGTTTTATACGAACGAAGAGCAAGCGTAGATTGTTATGGCTTTTTTCAATATTGGCATTTATTCTTTCGGCCATAATAGATAATTTGACCGCGACGATAGTGCTTATCACGATCTTGCAAAAAGTTATCAATGATCGAAATACCAGGCTTTGGTTTGCGGGTATGATCATAATTGCAGCCAATGCAGGAGGGGCGTGGTCACCTATTGGCGACGTTACCACAACGATGCTTTGGATTGGAAATAAGGTATCCGCATTGCAGTTGATAGAACATGTACTACTTCCTTCCATCATTTGTATGGTTGTTCCCGTATTGGTCGCTAGTCGTTATACAGCTTTTAAAGGTGAGCTCGAAGGCGATATGGATACTTTGGAAGAACCCAAATCGAGATTCGGCTCGACCATGTTATATTTGGGCTTGGGAGCCATAGTATTCGTGCCCATATTCAAAACGATTACCCATTTGCCGCCCTATGTTGGCATGATGCTTTCATTGGCCGTCGTTGCGACTTTTGCCGAGATCTATAGTAATTCGAAGTTCACGATTTCCGATGCGGTCGATATTCCCGGTGAGAGCGATTCGCATGGGCACCATAGTCCGGTTCATGCTTCGCTTTCAAAAATCGAGCTGCCCAGTATTCTATTTTTCTTGGGAATATTGATGGCGGTCGCGGCAATGGAATCTTTGGGATTGCTTTTCCATTTTGCCGAAAGTTTGGACCAAACCATGCCTATGTTGGGCACAGAATCGGTTGGGGAACATGTTTCCGATCTTGTGGTCTTGATTTTAGGCATCGGTTCTGCGGTCATCGACAATGTGCCCTTGGTCGCGGCCAGCATGGGTATGTTCTCGGTGCCGATCGATGATCCGGTCTGGCATTTTATTGCCTATTCGGCCGGAACGGGCGGTAGCATGTTGATAATAGGTTCAGCCGCAGGAGTCGTAGCCATGGGCATGGAAAAAATAGACTTCTTTTGGTATCTTAAAAAAATCGCTTGGTTGGCGTTCCTCGGATTTATTGGTGGCGCGGTTGCTTTTATATTGATGCGAAATTTAGTGTTGAACGCATAATTTAATCGATAAAATACCGTTATAAGGGCAAATCAACTAAGAGAAATTATATGTTTTTGATGCAAGACCTTGCCACTGACCCAACTACAGGCGAAGTACTATCTGAAGAAAAGACCCTTTCGGTCATGGATTTGATCTTTAACGGCGGTACCGGGAGTATCGTAATTATTTCCGTTTTGTTCATTATGCTGGCCGTAGCACTTTACATTTACTTTGAACGTCTGCTGGCGGTCAATGCGGCTTCCAAAATCGATAGTAACTTCATGAACCAAATTCGTGACCACGTGACCAACGGCAAATTGGAGGCGGCCAAAATATTATGTGCCCAGACAGATTCACCTGTTGCCCGATTGACCGAAAAAGGAGTGTCTAGAATTGGTAAGCCGTTAGATGATATAAATACCGCAATTGAAAATGCGGGAACATTGGAAGTTTATAAGTTGGAGAAAAATGTGAGCATTTTGGCCACAGTAGCGGGTGCGGCACCTATGATAGGCTTTCTTGGAACCGTTATCGGCATGATTTTGGCTTTCCATGAAATGGCCACAAGTGGAGGTCAAGCTGAAATGGGATCTTTGGCATCGGGCATTTATACCGCTATGACGACTACGGTAGCCGGATTGATCGTTGGAATTATCGCTTATATGGGCTATAACCACTTGGTCAACCGTACCGACAAGGTCGTTCATAAAATGGAGGCCAATGCGGTTGAATTCCTTGATTTGTTGAATGAACCGCTTTAATCCCTGAGTATGAAATTGAAAGGAAGAAATAAGGTGAGTCCTGATTTCAGCATGTCATCGATGACCGATATCGTTTTTCTGTTGTTGATATTTTTCATGCTGACGGCAAATTCACCCAATGCATTGGATCTGTTGTTGCCCAAGGCAAAGGGAAAATCGACCAATACCCAGAATGTTTCGGTAAGTATCGATAAGAACTTACAATATTTTGTGAACAACGAGAGAATCAACGGTGAATACATAGAAATTGAATTAAAAAAAGCACTTGAAGGTCAAGACAAACCTACCATTATCTTGAGGGCCGAAGAAAGCGTTGCTATTAAGGAGGCCGTCAACGTCATGGATATTGCGAACCGTAACAATTATAAGGTTATCTTGGCAGTGCGACCCAATTAGCGCATGTCGTTCTTAGATACGAGACACAAGAAAAAATCCTTTACGCTTACAACATTATTGTTAAGTGTACTCCTACTTGTTTTATTCTACATTGGACTTACCTATATGGATCCGCCCATCGAAAATGGAATCTCCATTAATTTCGGTACGACCGATTTTGGTAGTGGTCAAGTACAACCCAAGGAAAAAATACGTTCTGAACCATTGGATACTCCGCCTGTAGAACCGACCAAACAAGAAGAGGTAGTCGAGGAAACTGTGGAGGAAGTCGTTGAAGAAAAACCGGAGGAAACTGTACCGAAAGAAGCCCCTTCCGAACAAGTGCTTACTCAAGAAAATGAGGAGGCCATTAAAATAAAGCAGGCCCAAGAAGCCAAAAGAAAGGCAGAGGATGCTGCTAGGGAAGCTCAACGCAAAAAGGAGGCCGAGGCTCAAAGAGCAAAGGCCGAAGCAGAAAGAAAAGCTGAAGAGCAGCGCAGGGCTGAAGAGAAAAAAAGACAGGAACAAGAGGCCAAAAAGAAAAAATTGGACGAGTTGATGGGCGGTCTGAACAAATCCGATGGTAGCGCCTCGGGTAGTGAGGGAGATGATGATCGGGCCGGTGATAAGGGCTCTCCTGACGGGGATCCCTATGCAACAAGTTATTATGGCAGCCCCGGTTCAGGAAGTGGTACGGGCGGTTATGGACTCAATGGCCGGTCATTGGTAAGTAAGGGTAAGGTTCAGCAAGAATGTAATGAAGCGGGAAGGGTTGTGGTACAAATATGGGTGGACAAAAATGGAAACGTTGTCAAGGCGGAACCGGGCGTAAAAGGTACAACCAACACTGCGTCCTGTCTTCTGGAGCCAGCTAAGAAAACCGCTTTTATGCACAAATGGAACCTCGATTCCAACGCGCCCAGCCAGCAAATAGGTTTCGTAGTGGTCAATTTCAAACTGGGCGAGTGACCTACGAAGAGACGCTTGATTGGATGTTCTCCAGGCTTCCAATGTACCAACAAAAAGGTAAGACGGCCTACACCGGAAAGCTTGACAATATCAAGGCACTTTCAGAGTATTTGGGAAATCCTGAAACAAAGTTTAAAAGCATCCACGTAGCCGGAACCAATGGTAAAGGTTCGAGCAGTCATATGTTGGCATCCATTCTTCAAGAGGCCGGTTATAAGGTCGGATTGTACACTTCGCCCCATTTAAAGGATTTCCGCGAACGTATTCGGATCAATGGCAAGCCTGTTCACAAAAAATTCGTCATCGATTTCGTGGCGCGAAACAAATCTTTTTTTGAATTAAGGCAGCTGTCTTTTTTTGAAATGACCGTCGGAATGGCCTTCCAGTATTTTGCCGAGGGCAAGGTTCATATTGCGGTCATCGAAGTTGGCCTTGGCGGTCGTTTGGATTCCACCAATATTATCGTGCCTGAAGTTTGCCTGATTACGAACATAGGTATGGACCATGTCGATTTTTTGGGCGATACACTTCAAAAAATAGCATGGGAAAAGGCCGGTATTATTAAAGAAGGAGTACCTGTAATAATTAGTGAATATCAAGATGCCGTGGCTTCGATATTCGAATCGGTTGCCAAAGACAAAGACGCAAGACTTGTATTTGCCCAAAAAGAAATTTTACATGCGTTCGATACATCATTGTTAGGGGAGTACCAACACAAAAATGTCAAGGGCGTCATTGCAACCGTCAAGGAGCTAAAAAGTCTAAAGGTTCGTGAAAAAGAAATAAGATCAGGCCTTCTCAAAGTTGTGGAGAATACAGGGCTTTTGGGAAGGTGGCAGATGCTCAAAGACGATCCGAAAGTAATCTGTGATACTGCGCATAATAGTGAAGGGCTATCGTTGGTTTTGGAGCAAATTAGAAAACAGAAGTATGATAAACTCCATATTGTTCTAGGTTTTGTCAAGGATAAAAATTTAGATACCATACTTCCACTTTTTCCAAAGAATGCCGATTATTATTTCGCAAGCCCGAATATTTCAAGAGGGCTTGATGTTGCCATTTTAGAACAAAAAGCTGCAGAAATAGGGCTTAAAGGTGAAGGTTTTTCCTCGGTTGATAAAGCATTTACGGCTGCTTTGAAAAACGCAAAAAAAAACGATTTCATTTTCGTGGGTGGAAGCACTTTCGTTGTGGCCGAGGTAGTGTGATTTTTTCTTTTTTTCTTTTGGGTGTATCCAAAACTGTTCTATATTTGCACACCTTTTTATGGGCAATTAGCTCAGTTGGTTCAGAGCACCTCGTTTACACCGAGGGGGCCGGGGGTTCGAGTCCCTCATTGCCCACAAAAACGACCCGCCATTGGCGGGTCGTTTTTTTATAGCTGTGATATTACTTCTAATTTTTTTATTACTAATTGTTGGGCTACAAGGTTAAATTTTCATCTTTGTAGTCATCTCTCACGTCTTTCTAATGCTCTGTGGATTTCGGTCGAACTGGACTTAGCTTTGAAGTACTTTGATTCGTGAAAAGTATTAAAAAACAAATTGATATAATGGCTGGGCAACCTGTATATTTTTGTGATTGAAGCTTTGGATTAAAATGTGTGGGAAATACACAATGATTGGGGTCGAAACAGATTATTTAATTGTAAATGAACTGATGTCAAAGACATATCTTTTACTTGGCAATAATCAAGCTTTTCATTCAAGATTTGGAAATTTATTGAAATTGGTCGTTTGACAATTTTTTCACTTTTGTATAATACACCTAAATAAAATATTTAAAGGTGCTTTTTTTGTCAATAATTAACATTTTAAGAAATTCAGACCTTTTTGCCAGAACCATTTGACGTAGGAATCAAGTTTTAAAGGACATAAATTTTATAACTCTTTGTAGAAAATTGGTGTTAAAAGGCACTTCATGATTTTTTTTTAAAAGAATTATTCTAATTTTAGCAAAATTTTAGGATTATTGTATTCCTATTTATGAGAACAGGGAAATTGATCTGTGTTAACAAGTGGGAATACTTTAATTTTAATATATTGCAGTATTAACTAACTTAAAACTCAACTTTTTATGAAGATTAAATTGATTAAAAGTTCTTTGCTTTTAGGGGCATTTTTATGCTTCGGGCTGGCAAAAGCGCAGACCGTGTCCGGAACCGTTTCGGATGAAACTGGTCCTTTACCGGGAGCCAATGTTATTGTAAAGGGTACGACCAATGGTACCCAAACCGATTTTGATGGAAATTATACGTTGGACAATGTGGGTTCCGATGGCATTTTGGTTTTTAGCTATATTGGTTATAGAACTGTCGAAGTTCCCGTAAACGGACAAACCACAATCGACCAAATTATGGAGGAAGATGCCGCTGCACTTGACGAAGTAGTTGTGACCGGTTATGGTTCTCAGACGAAAAGAGATGTTACGGGTTCGGTGGCTACCGTTGACGCCGAGGAGTTGACAGCCGTTCCGGCCACTACCTTTGCCCAGCAGTTGCAAGGTAGGGCTGCGGGTATTGGAATTGTAAACGATGCTACACCCGGTGGTGAGGCAACGGTCCGTATTCGCGGTTTCGGTACAATTGGTAACAACGATCCTTTATATATAATTGATGGGGTGCCTTCGCGTTCTCAGGCTAATTTGAACCCTGGCGATATTGAATCATTGCAGGTGCTGAAAGATGCGTCCGCGGCTTCGATTTATGGTTCACGTGCCGCTAATGGGGTAATCATTATTACCACGAAGCAAGGTAAAATGGGTAAGCCTGTCATCAGCTTTGAAACATTTTATGGCACACAATCTTCTTCGGAGGATGTAGAGGCCCTTAATGCGGAAGAATTGGGTTCTTACCTCTACTTGGCGGATCTTTATGCAGGAAAGTCTCCTGGTCACGGCCAGTATACATTTGGGCCGAACGGGGTCATCATTCCTGATTATGTTTTTCCAAGTGGTGCTTTTGAAGGCGATCCAGGTGTGGATCCAAGTCTCTATGCATTGGAGCCTGGAAATATTTATGCAATAACTAGATCTGCCGATACTAATTGGTGGAAAGAAACCACGCGTTCTGCGCCTATTCAGAATTATCAGATTTCGGCATCCGGGGCCACGGAAAGTGCTCGTTATGCATTTACTTTGAACCATTTCGCCCAAGATGCGATTACCAAATTTGTTGGGTATAACAGAACATCGATTCGTGCAAATACCGAGTTCAGGGCCTTAAACAATAGACTGGCGATAGGAGAGAACCTAACGGTAAGTTTTGACAATAGAAAGGGAGGGTTTTCCAATGACTCGGAGCAGAACACCGTTTCTGGAGCCTACAAGCATCACCCGTTGCTGCCGATTTATGATATCGCCGGTAATTTCGCAGGAAGTAGAGGGGCGAACCTAGGAAACAATTTCAACCCTTATGCCGTATTGCACAGGGATCAAGATGATCGAAGATATCGGTCTAGGGTCTTCGGTAATGTTTACGCGTCTTACGATATCTTGGATAATTTAGAGGTAAAAACAAGTTTTGGAATCGATGCGGCTAACTCAAGGGTAATCAATTTGCGCAGACCACAGCCAGAGTATGTTGAGGGTAACTTTATCAATGGTTCTACATCTGATAATGCCTATGAATACCAATGGCAATGGAATACGGTATTGACCTATGATAAAACCTTCAATGAGGTTCATAATTTCAATGCCTATGTGGGTATCGAGAGTATTCAGGCCTATGGTGAGTTCTTTAATGCAAGTAGAAATCAGTTCGCTTTTGAAACCACGGACATTCTGAGGTATTTAAGACTTGGGGATGCCACGACAGCTAGCAATGATGGTGCCTCATTCAGGGATTTTTCCTTGTTTTCGCAATTCGGTCAGTTCAAATATGACTATGATGGTAAATATTTGGCACAGTTCACGATTAGGAACGATGCTTCATCAAGGTTTCAAGCGGCTTCAAGAAGCGCTGTTTTCCCTGCCTTTAGCTTGGGTTGGCGTGTCAGTGACGAGAAGTTCATGGAAAATGTTGATTGGATCGATGAATTAAAGTTGCGTTACGGTTGGGGTAAAACCGGTAACCAAGAAATTGGTGATTACAATGCCTTTACTACTTATCGTTCTAATATTTTCAATGCAGGATACCCCATCGATGGCTCGACTGGTGCCCCTACAATTGGTTTTGACGCTTCTGGATTTGGAAATCCTGATGCGAAGTGGGAGACCACAACATCGAACAACTTTGGTATTGACTTATTGATGTTAGATCGAAAATTGAATTTCAATTTGGACATTTGGGATAGGGTTACCTCCGACATGTTGTTTCAGTCGCCGGTTACATATAGTGCTGGTGATGCATCGGCTCCCTTCTTCAACGTAGGTCAAATGACCAATAAGGGTATAGACCTTAATATTTCTTGGGATGATAGTGTTGGAGAAGACTGGAGTTACGGAATCAGCTTTAACTTGTCACAATACAAGAATGAGGTTGATAAGTTGAGTGAAAATGCCGACACCCGTCTTTTCGGTGACGGTTCTCGTGTGCCTTCTTTAACGGTAACAGAGGCAGGAACTCCTATTTCGTCCTTCTATGGTTTCAAGACAGTAGGTCTTTTTCAATCACAGGCTGAGGCAGATGCATGGCCTGCTTACGGAAGCTACAATGCGCCAGGAAAATTGAAGGTGGCCGATGTCAATGGAGATGGTGTAATCGATGACGATGACCGCACCATTATTGGTAGCCCACACCCTGATTTTACGTATGGCATCAATTTGGATTTGAGCTACAAAAATTTGGCACTAAACGTTTTTGGTAACGGTTCTCAGGGGAATGATATTTATAATTATGTGAGATACTTTGCCGACTTTAATACCTTTCAAGGTAACCGTTCAAAAAGAGCATTATATGAAGCTTGGCAACCAACAGACCGTAATGCAGACCCAAGTACTTGGGTAGCTGCGAACCCTAACGCAACTGTGCCAATTATGGATGCGAACGATCAGGTGAGTAGTAGGCCTTCATCCTATTTTATCGAAGATGGAAGCTACTTTAGGCTGAAAAATGTCTCTTTGACCTATACACTTCCTCAAAAGCTTTTGGGCAATGGAGGTATTTCAAACTTTCAGATATATGCACAAGGCCAGAACTTATATACCTGGACAAAGTATACAGGTCTTAACCCTGAGATTCAGGCGGCTAACAGAGATGATGATACACTTGGTTTTGATGGAGGCTACATGCCGGTCGCAAGAACTTATACTCTTGGTTTAAGAGTTAGCTTTAAATAATAATTGCATGAAAACGGAATGAATCGATGTTTTACGAATTGAAAATAAGTAAGTAGGACAGAAAATGGTTCGTTTCAAGAAAATTAACAAACATAAATGATAGTAAAAATGAAGAAGAACAAATCAATTTTAACGATGTTCATCGCATTGGTGATCCTGATTACGGGGTGCAATGATGAATTTTTGACCCGCGAGCCAGAAGGCCAATTTGGCCAGCCCAGCTTGCAGACCCCAGAGGGTGTGAGAAGTTTATTGATAGGTGCCTATGCAATGATTGATGGTTCTGGTCTTGATGGAACTGCAGATTGGAATGTAACTGTGGAAAATTGGGCCTTTAACCTAGCTTCCGATGATGCCTTGAAAGGTACCGATGCAGGAGACCAGCCAGAGCAATCTTTTATAGAGGCATATGACTTTCAAGCGTTTAATGGACATATTAATAACCGATGGAGGTCGCTTTTCAAAGGCGTGGCTCGAACAAATGATGTTATTACTTCTGCAAACGCCATAGAGGGCTTGGGTGATGCCGAAAAGGCACAAATAATTGCCGAAGCTAGATTTTTGAGAGGTATTTTTCATATGGAAGCTCGTAAGATGTGGAGAATGCCTCCGTATATTGGCGATGATGTTTTTGACATCAATGACGTAAATAGCACATTGGTGCCCAATGACCGTGAAATCTGGCCTTTAATCGAAGCTGATTTCGAAGCGGCCATTGCCGTACTGCCCGATACACAATCTGATGTAGGGAGACCTACCAGTTGGGCGGCAAAAGCTTTTTTGGCAAAGTCAAAAATGTATCAAGGGTGGAATGAAGATGGTTCTGCGAATACTGCTAAGCTGCAGGAGGCTAAACCTTTATTGGAAGATATCTTAAATAATGGGCCTTTTAGTTTGGTAGCTGATTTTGAAGACAACTTCTTGGTCGCAACACGAAATAATTCAGAATCTATTTTTGAAATTCAATATGCGGTCAGTAGTGCGGCCGATCAAGCATCAAGTAGAGGTATGGGCCTTGCGCACCCATATACTGATCCTTGGGGTTGCTGTGGTTTCTATCAGGTCTCTCAAAACTTGGTAAATGCCTACCAGACTGAAGATGGATTGCCATTGCTTGACACGTTTGATGCTAATGATGTTTCGCCCGATACCAATGCAGATGGAACTTCTGTTGTTACTACAACCTTGGATCCAAGGTTGGACCACACGGTAGGTCGCCCTGGAATTTTGTACAAGGGCTTCAAGATTTATCAGACAGACTTTGTTCGTGATTTGTCATATGCTGGGCCATTTTTCTCAAAAAAGCATGTTGCTGAACCAGAAGGGTTTGGTATAGGTGGTTGGGGTAATCTTACTGCAAACAATTATCGCTACATGCGCTTGGGAATGGTTATACTTTGGTTAGCCGAGGTTGAGGTCGAGATAGGAAGCTTGGAAAGGGCCCGTGAACTTGTCAATTTGATTCGTGAGAGGGCTTCGAATCCTGATAGTTGGGTGCCAAGAACTATTCAAGGTTCCGATCGTAACGATTTTACCGTTGTTGATGGTGAAGCTGCCGCCAATTATGAGATATCACAATACAGCACACCATGGACTGATCAGGCGACGGCCCGTAAGGCAGTTCGATTTGAAACTCGTTTAGAATTCGCTATGGAAGGCCATAGATTTTGGGACTTGGTACGTTGGGGAATTGCAGCAGAAACACTTAATGCTTATATCGCTAGTGAGTCACAACATCGCCAGTATATGGCCGGTAAATCTTTTACTAAGGGTAAACATGAGTATTTTCCTATTCCGACCCAGGCCATTGATCGCTCTTTCAAGGAAGGAGTACCTACTTTAACACAAGATCCCGCCTATTAGGATTAGGATATATATAGTATAAACTTTGAATAACGGTGATAGGAAACATCCTATCACCGTTTTGTTTGAAAAACACCATTTTATATTTGTAGACAACAAAGACAGATTTGTAAATTAGTTTTTTCTTAGCATTATTTAAATTCATGAAGACTTATTTATTGTATGTTTTTATAGCTTCGATTTTCTTGTTTTCCTGCAATGAGAGTAAGGAGCTTGTTCTGTTTAAGAATAAGCCAAGCACTCTTACTCAAATAACTTTTAATAACAGTATTGTTGAGACTGACAGTGCCAATATTCTTACCGAAGAATATATTTTTAATGGTGGAGGGGTCGCAGTCGGAGATTTTAACAACGATAAACTTCCAGATTTGTTCTTTACTGGAAATCAGGTGTCGAATAAGTTATATTTGAACAAGGGCGAGTTCAGATTTATGGATATTTCTTCTGAATCCGGTATTGAAGCAACCGATAGATGGTGTACTGGAACGACAGTAGTTGATATTAATCAAGATGGCTGGCTTGACATCTACGTTTGTGCTGCTCGCGAAGCTGATTTAAAACGAAGGGCAAATCTTCTGTTTGTCAATCAGGGCCTTAACGAACACGGTATTCCTGTATTCAAGGAATCTGCAAATTCTTACGGAATTGCTGAACAAGGCAACAGTATGGGGGCAGCTTTTTTTGATTATGACAGAGATGGTCTTTTAGATCTGTATGTATTGAATAATGAACAGGTGCACATACTTCCAACTAACTATAGAAAAAAGGTTGATGATGGAACCGCCGTAAGTAACGATCGTTTATATCGGAATAATGGTAACGGTACCTTTACTGATGTCACTCTGTCTGCCGGAATAAGGTATGAAGGTTTTGGCCTTGGAATAGCTATTGGTGATTTGAACTATGATGGTTGGCCCGATATCCACATAGGTAATGACTATCTTACCAATGATTTGCTTTATATAAATAATGGAGATGGTACATTTTCAAACGATATCGAAGATTTTATAAAGCATCAGAGTAAGTTTTCTATGGGCTGCGATATTTCTGACTACAACAATGATGGATATCTTGATATAGTTACTCTGGATATGTTGGGAGAGACCAACTATAGGATGAAGACCACAATCGGTATGAACAACTATATCAAATATGTGTTGAATGAACGTTGGGGCTATGAATATCAATATAGCAGAAATATGCTGCATGTTGGCAATGGACCCGGTATACCCTTAAGTGAAATTGGCCTTCAAGCAGGTGTGTCTAGAACGGATTGGAGTTGGTCACCTTTATTTGCTGATGTTGACAACGATGGATTTCGAGATTTGTTGATAACCAACGGATTTCCTAGGGATATTACGGATAAAGATTTTGGAGATTTTAGATTGAGCGTAAGTCAGTATTTGAGTCCTTACAAGATTTTGGATTCTATTCCCGTTGCCAAAGTACAGAACTACGCTTTCAAAAACACAGAGGATGGACTGTTTCAAAATATGGGAAAAGAATGGGGGCTGAACTTACCTTCCTTTTCGAACGGTGCCGCATATGTTGATTTAGACCAGGATGGTGACTTGGACTATGTAGTAAATAATATTAACGATGAGGCCTTCGTATTTGAAAATACGATCGGAGGTAGTGCCGAATCTCCACAATCTCTTAGAATATCGTTGAATGGCCCTGAATCGAACCGTATGGGTATTGGTGCCAAAATAGTGATAAGATACGGCGAAAATCAATTTCAGTATTACGAACATTATTTGACAAGGGGCTATATGTCCTCTGTAGAAGAGGTCATTCATTTCGGTCTTGGCGATATAAGGTCGGTTGATTCGGTCGAAATACTTTGGCCAGATGGCAAATTGCAAAAAGTTATCGGCATAAAGACAAACCAGACTTTGAAATTGGACTATGACGATTCCGATACTATTGTTGACACTGAGCCAGTTTTCCCGTTGGTGCCAAAGAAAATAAAAACAATCTTTAAAGAAATATCAAAAGAACTGTCGGTTGATTTTGTTCATCAAGAAAAAGACATTGTCGATTACAATATCCAGCGTATTTTGCCACATAAACTTACGCAGAATGGCCCATGCCTTGAAGTGGGTGACATAAATGGCGATGGGTATGAAGATTTTATCGTTGGCAGCTCCTCCACTTTTTCGCCAAGTATATTCTTTCAAAGAAGCGATGGTACTTTTGCCGAAAAAAAGCTTTTTGACAAAGACTCGGATATGCGATATGAAGAACAGTCAATGGTTTTGTTCGATCTTGAAAATGATGGGGACCTCGATCTATATTTGGTTTCGGGTAGTGCGGAGTTTGAAGAAAAAAGTGAACTCTATGTCGACAGGCTTTTACTGAATGACGGTAAGGGCAATTTTACCTTGACTAATGATGTATTGCCCGAAGTAAGAGCAAATGGCTCAGTAGTAAAAGCCGAGGACTTTGATAATGACGGATTTACGGACCTGTTTGTTGGAGGCCGTACCCCTATTGCGAAATATCCATTACCAGACAGTAGTTTTCTACTTAAGAATGAAGCGGGTAAATTGGTTGATATTACCGACACATATGCAAAGGGTCTAAGAAAGGTCGGCATGGTTACCGATGCCAGTTGGTCGGACTATAATGGAGATGGTTTGTTAGATCTCGTTGTTGTCGGTGAATTTATGCCCTTTACGATTTTTGAAAATAAGAAAACCTCGTTTGAAAAGGTAAAATCGTCGACACTAGATAATAATCTGGGATGGTGGGAAACCGTTAGTGCCAATGATTTTGACAACGATGGTGATACGGATTTTGTGGTGGGCAATTTGGGGTCTAATAATTTCTATCGGCCAACAAAGGAAAAGCCGGTTACCATTATAGCAAAAGATTTTGATGCTAACGGTAGTATCGACCCCGTAATGTTCGCTTATTTTAAGCAAGATGAAGATAGTTACGAAGCATTTCCAGTAAATTTTTGGGGCGATTTGAATGCTCAAAGCCCTTTGTTTAGGTCGAAATTCAATCTTTACAAGGAGTACGCCAGAACGACCAAAAATGATTTGTTCACAGAAGAAGAACTAAAAGACGCCATAACTTTGACCGGAAATACTGACAAAAGTACTTATGTCGAAAATATGGGCCAAGGAGAATTCAGACTATCAGCCCTTCCCCTGGATGTTCAGGTGGCACCTGTCAATGGATTTTCGACAGGCGACTTCAATGATGACGGCTTTATGGACGTTCTCGTAATCGGAAATGACTTTGGCAATGAGATTTTTATTGGCAGGTATGATGCCTCGAACGGTAGCCTACTCTTAGGTAATCAAAATGGAGGATTTAAAAGCCTTCATCCTGTGGCAAGTGGTTTTACGCCTAGTGGTGATGCGAAAGCAATTGCTAAGTTGAGAAGTGCTTTGGGTGAAATGTTATATATCGTTACTCAGAACGAAGGGCCTATTCTGATTTATAAACAAAAAGTTTCTAGTACTAATTCAGCGCAGAAAAATAGATTGGTTCGGAGTAATTGAATATGATATCTTTGGCAAAGCAATATTACGTAGGTACTTTTGACGGGTTGTATTCGTATCCTTAAGGTCATATAGTCTTACATCCGGAAGTTTTGTAGTTATACTGCTCCATAAGTTTCCAAAATCATCTGATCGGTTTCTTCAATAGATTTGAAAACACTAAAGTCTCGCCCTTGCGTTCGTTGTGCTCCCAAGGCATTTGCATACTTGGTGGCGGTTATATAATCGGTTCGGTTTTTTAAAATCCCGTAGCCTAGGCCGCCTGCAAACGAATCGCCGCAGCCCGTGGTGTCAACCACATGGTCTACATGAATCGATTTGACCCTTTCATGATATATTTCACCTTCCTTTTTAAAAAAAACGGCACCGCCATTCGAGTCTAAGGTAACGATTAAGGATTTTACCCCGTTTTCAAGGGCATGATTTGCAAATTCAGGAAGATGTTCGGTAGACCCATCATGTAGATTTACCAAACTCTCCGAATGGTATTCTTTTTCGAACCAGCAACATTTCGATTCTTCTAAATTCATTTTGAGCACATCGATATAGGGCAGCCATTGATCACGGTCGATCCAAAATTTGACCAATCGATCTCCGGTCATCGTAACGGTATTTGTGGGCCCATGGGCATCGAAAATAATCGTAGCGTCACTTTTTTTCTTGATATACTTCAAGGTTTCGAGGGGTACCTCGTAATCGGTGATCGGTACACATACGAAAACATCACAATGCAAAAGATTTTTTACGTCTTTGGGGATGATTGGGTTCATAAAACCTGTTTGTTTCTCCAATCGATTGTTTTGGTCCAAAAATTTAAGGCTGATAACATCACCTTGGTCCTGATCTGAAGTAATGTTGGCGACATTTATATTCTCATAGTCGGCAAGAATCTCCTTGATGGCCTGTTCGTCTTTCTTGCGAACATGTGATACCAGGTGAACCGTTCCTTCATTGCCAAGAAGTTTCGACAAACCAATGGCCGTATGGGTGGCACATCCATATTTTTCTATGACTTCACCCCTATGTGTTGTAATATGATCCCTAGGGATTGGGCCCAAAACGGCAATGTTGTATTTTGACATAGTTATCTGCTTGTTGCTGTTAATAATAACAGTAATTCAAAAGAACATAAGAAGATACGACTTTTTTGGAAAGTTCAAACGCAAGATGAAATTAGACGCGATGTAGCTTGACAGGGTAAGTTTTTCCGGATGCCCACTGTGGAATGTAAAGGTTTTCATCGTTATCAACGAACACATCATGCGGGTTTTTAAAAGTTTTTCCGTCGTATTGTGGAGCAACCAAGACACCTCCTTTATATTCGGGAATGCTCCCTCCGGGAAAGGAGATGACGTTATTGTCCTTATCGAGAACGGCCAGCATACCGTCATAGCTGTCCCAGGTTTTGGTTACGATTACGGCAAAGTAAAGATTCTCGCCACGTATTACCGGCCTGCAGATTGAGCAACCCGGCAGCGATATGGTTTCCAAGTGTTTTCCATCCAAAGAGAAACGCTTGAATTCTTGGCTGGCCCGAGAGGTTATCAGTAAGGTTTGATTGGTTTTGTCCCTAGTATCCAAGGTGATGCCATGGCAACAATTGAATTTGTCATCTTGGTCACCCGTTCCACCAAAATGATTTAGGTACTCACCTTTCGAATTGTAGTGAATGATAAAATTCTTTCCATAACCATCGGCCACGTAAATGTCACCATTGGGCATAATGGCGGTCTCGGTGGGTAGAAATTGGTCGTCCTTTTCATATCCGCTGACCTCCTTTGGTCTTTCCAAGGTCATCAAGACACGGCCATCCAAGGTTGTTTTTGTTACCTTGTGTGTTTCGGGATCCGTTATAAAAAGAGATTGGTCGCTGCCTTCACCGGTAATGGTCAACCCGTGCGCTCCAGGAAATTCGGTGCCCCAAGAATCCAATACTTTTCCCGATTTATCATATATCAGAACATTGTTGTTGTTTGCACCGGTCGTTGTCATAAAAATACGGCCCTTATGGTCCATGGCCATTTCATGGCAATCGTTTACAGGTATTTTAGATGGGTCCTGTACTCCCCATTCTTTATCTACGCGATATTTGAATTCTCCATGCCCTACAATTTCCCCCATATTTTTTGTTGAGTGTGTAATTCCAAAAGTATATTTAGGTGCGGCCAAAGTCGCCCCGGCCACTATAGTTGACTTTTTTAAGAAATCCCTTCGGCTATTATTTTTTTTCATAACGTTTCTAGTTGTGTCCCGCATCTTACAGTGCGAGATGGTGTTGCCCTAAATTACGTTTTTTAGACTAGAAAATCATCATTTTCTAGTTTGGCAATTCATAAACTTATGAAAGAACCGTCTTTTTTGAATGCAAAAATAGTTATACCTTAGCGACCTCTTTTGGGTCATTAGCTCAGTTGGTTTAGAGCGCTGCCTTGACAGGGCAGAGGTCATTGGTTCGAATCCAATATGACCCACATTCTTTCTCATTTTGGGGGTTGACAGTTGTCATTATATCGCCGTATATAGTTTTTTTATTCTTCAATATTGTTTTCGCGATTGCCTATACGGCCCTTCTGTGTTGTGGGCCATATCATTGTATATCTTTTTCGTTTAAATAGTTCGCCTTTCACCACAATCATTTGTTACTTTTGAACGTTAAGGTTTACGGGAGTTTTTCGACGAACGGAACTCTATTTGCAAACAACGGAAAATGCTTGACAGAGGCATCAAATTCTTGATCGACAACAAACTGATGGCCGTCATTTTGATGCTATTGTTTTTAGTATGGGGGCTAGTACATTCCCCTTTCGATCTTGGTGCTGGTATAATTCCGAAAAATCCCGTATCGGTGGATGCTATTCCCGATATCGGGGAAAATCAGCAGATTGTTTTCACACGATGGAATGGGCAATCTCCACAGGATATTGAAGACCAGATTACGTATCCGCTTACCGCCGACTTACTGGGTGTTCCAGGGGTAAAAACGATTCGCAGCTCTTCGATGTTCGGGTTTTCGAGCATCTATGTGATTTTTGACGAAGACATAGATTTTTATTGGGGAAGAAGCCGTCTTCTCGAAAAGTTGAACGCCCTCCCAAATGGTTTACTTCCAGAAAACGTCAAACCAACCCTTGGCCCTGATGCCACCGCATTGGGGCAGATATTTTGGTATACATTGGAAGGAAGGGATGAAAACGGCAATGTTACGGGTGGCTGGGACCTTCATGAGATTCGAAGTATTCAAGACTTCTATGTGAAGAACGCCCTATCAGGAGTGGAAGGGGTATCGGAAGTGGCTTCCATTGGGGGTTATGTTCGGGAATATCAGATCGATGTAGATCCCGAGCTAATGCGGCAATACGGAATATCACTTTCAGAGGTCGTACAAGCAGTCAAGAATAGCAATAGGGATGTTGGCGCAAAAACACTTGAGATAAACCAGACCGAATATTTTGTGCGCGGACTAGGTTACGTAAAAAGTACTACGGATATCGAAAATACCGCGGTCAGGTCAGAAAATTTCACCCCGATCCGAATCAAGGACATTGCACATGTTACTTTGGGCCCGGCCGAACGAAGGGGAATTCTTGACAAAGAGGGAGCCGAAGTCGTTGGAGGGGTCGTAGTATCGCGATATGGGGCAAACCCTATGGAGACCATTACCAGGGTCAAGCAAAAAATCGATGAAATTGAAACGGCACTTCCGACCAAACTTTTGAAAAATGGTACCAAATCTCAACTGACCATAGTCCCTTTTTATGATCGTACCGAACTCATCGAAGAAGCCTTGGGCACTTTGGGCAATGCGTTGACATTTGAAGTTTTGATCACAATTCTTGTGGTGGTGGTGTTATTGTATAACCTACGAATTTCGGTACTGATCTCGGGCCTGATGCCGATTGCCGTACTTACCGTTTTTATTGCGATGAAATTGTTCAAGGTCGATGCCAATATCGTCGCCTTGTCAGGTATTGCAATAGCCATTGGTACCATGGTTGACATGGGCATTATACTTTCCGAAAATATTATCCGTCATTTAGAGGCGCATCGTGATATTGGAACATCCGATATTGATAAGGTAGTTTATGAGGCGACTTCAGAAGTATCCGGAGCTATTTTGACCGCAGGGCTTACCACGATTGTCAGCTTTATTCCAGTATTTACAATGACCGGGGCAGAGGGTAAGTTGTTCACTCCTTTGGCTTTTACAAAAACAGTGGCTCTGACCGTGTCTATGATAATCGCACTTTTTTTGATACCGCCTTTTGCCGCGCAATGGTTCAAAAAAAGAAAATCCAAAAAGAATCATTTGATTTTTTTTGGGTCGACCTTGTTCCTTATTGGGGTGATTGCCGTTGTTCTTGGCTATTTGGTGGGAATCGTAATCATAGGATTCGCGATCATTGATCTGTTTGGTAACTTCGATAAAATAACGAAGGACAGGAAGCAAACCTATTTGCTCTTTTGGAGTGCCCTTTCCATTGTATTGCTGTTGGGCTATTATTGGCGACCCTTTGGTTATGCCCATAATTTGGTGATCAATGTACTGTTCGTTGGAGTGATTTGTGCCGTGATACTCGGGGGTATTATTTACTTCAAAAACAGGTATGAACGAATTATGATATGGGCCCTTGAAAATAAGGTAAAGTTTTTGAGTGCTCCATTGGTGCTATTGATTCTCGGTATTTTGATTCTGTTCAATACCGGCAAGGAATTCATGCCCTCATTGGATGAAGGTTCCTTTCTTTTGATGCCGACTTCAATGCCCCATTCGGGTATTGTAGAAAATCAACGTGTTTTAAGGCAGTTGGATATGGCGGTGGCCAATTTGCCCGAAATTGAGACCGTAGTGGGTAAATCGGGTCGGGTTGAATCTGCATTGGATCCTGCACCCCTATCAATGTATGAGAACGTTATTTTCTATAAACCTGAATTTATTCAGGATAAAAAAGGTACTCCCATAACCTTTAAGACAGATGAAAGGGGCCTGTTCGAAACAATTTCCGGGGACTTTGTCAAGGCGGGAAGCGGTTATAAAAGAGAAGATCTTATCGAAGACGATCATGGTGATTTTTATAGAAATTGGCGACCAGAAATTAAAACCAAAGCAGACATATGGAATGCAATCGTAACAGCGACCAGTCTTCCTGGTATTTCATCAGCTCCTAAGTTACAGCCTATCGAAACCCGGCTCGTTATGCTTCAGACCGGTATGAGGGCCCCTATGGGCATTAAGGTCAAAGGTCAGGATCTAAAGGATATCGAGGCATTCGGATTACAACTGGAAGCTATATTGAGAAATGTGGAGGGGGTCAAGAAGGAGGCTGTTTTTGCCGATAGAATCGTTGGCAAACCCTACCTTTTGATTAACATTGACAGAAATAAGATCGCACGCTACGGGGTATCAATTTCCGAAGTTCAAGAAACCCTAGAAATTGCTGTAGGAGGTAAAGTACTGAGCCAGACCGTAGAAGGTCGTGAACGCTATGGAATACGGGTACGATATCCTAGGGAACTTCGTGGTTCTCCCGAAGACTTGGAAAAGATCTACCTTGATGTTCCCAATGGAATTTCAGTGCCTATTTCAGAATTTGTGACCGTTGAATACGAACAAGGCCCGCAGAACATTAAAAGTGAAAACGGATTTTTGGTAGGTTATGTACTGTTTGACAAGCTAGATGATTATTCGGAGGTAGGTGTCGTTGAAAATGCAAAAAAATTGATACAAGAAGGTATAGCGCAAGGCTCCTTGAAGGTGCCGGTAGGGGTTAGTTATCAATTTGCGGGAACCTATGAAAATCAACTGCATGCCGAAAAAACGTTGTCGTTTATAGTACCTTTGGTACTATTGGTCATTTTTTTGATCCTGTATTTGCAATTCCGTTCAGTATCCATCTCATTGATGGTCTTTACGGGTGTTGCAGTGGCTTTTGCCGGAGGGTTTATTATGATATGGCTCTATGGCCAATCATGGTTCATGAATTTTGGAATTGCAGGCACCAATTTTCGTGAAGTATTCAACATTCATACAATAAACTTGAGCGTTGCGGTATGGGTCGGTTTTATCGCCTTGTTTGGGATCGCCACCGATGATGGGGTCGTTATGGCCACCTATCTAGACCAGGAGTTCAAAAAGAATAGACCCAATGATATTGGGGCAATACGTGAATCGGTTTTGGAAGCGGGCAAAAAACGAATTCGTCCTTGTTTGATGACGACGGCAACGACTCTGTTGGCCTTGTTGCCCATATTGACATCCAATGGGCGGGGGAGTGATGTAATGATACCGATGGCCATTCCAAGTTTTGGAGGTATGCTGATTGCCTTGATTTCATTGTTTATCGTTCCGGTATTGTTTAGTTGGAGAAAAGAGGCGGAATTGAAATATTCGGCGCAAAATAAAGTTTTAGGAGTATGATCAAGAAGTATGCAACATATCTGGCACTTTTGTTGGCGGGCTTGATTGTAGGTTACTTGCTCTTTGGTACTGGTAGCGGTATCGACACTCATGCAAACAGCACAGATGTCGAAGAGGCAACGCATTGGACATGTTCGATGCACCCACGTATAAACAAAACGGAAAAAGGCGAATGCCCCATGTGCGGTATGGCCTTGATTCCGATTGATGCCTCGCAAGGCTCATTGGGGCCAAATCAATTTCAGATGTCTAAAAATGCCATGGCATTGGCCAATATTGAAACGACCACGATAGGGGTCGGCAGTATGACCGACAATAGTTTGCTTTTATCCGGGGTAATTACTTCCAATGAAAAAACAGATGCGGTACAGACCACTATTTTCGATGGTAGAATCGAAAAGCTAAATATAAACTACGTAGGCCAATATGTCAAAAAGGGACAGCAGATAGGTGTGATCTATGCTCCTGAAATGTATGCCGCGCAAGATAAAATGCTAACCTCTTCATCTTACCAAGATACCCATGAAAAATTGTGGGCGGCGGCAAGAAACACCTTATCGCTCTGGAGAATGACCGATGAGCAGGTAGAAGAAGTTATTCGAACGGGCAAACCTATGGCAAATTTTCCATTGATTGCCGATGTTTCGGGTACCGTTACCGAGGTTGTGGCATCCGAGGGCAAATTCT
This sequence comes from Flavobacteriaceae bacterium NBU2977, assembly GCA_019931105.1. GTDB lineage: Bacteria > Bacteroidota > Bacteroidia > Flavobacteriales > Flavobacteriaceae > Meishania > Meishania litoralis. Next base: position 36,905 of record JAIOUW010000004.1, read on the forward strand.
ATAAACAAGGCGACCCCTTGTATAAAGTTTCCAATCTATATACGGTATGGGCAGTTTTTGATGCATATGAGGGCCAATTGCCTTTTTTGAACATAGGACAGGATATAATGATTGCCTCGAAGGCTTTTGAAGGTAGGCAATTGGAAGCAAAAGTATCTTTTATAGAACCTATTTTTGATACATCTAAACGTACCGTTTCGGTCAGGGTTACCTTGAACAATGGCGAGCAACTGCTTAAACCGGGAATGTTCGTCGAGGGAACCGTTAAAGTGAAAGGCGCCGGTCAAATATTGACAGTGCCCAAGTCTGCAGTTTTGTGGACAGGCAAACGTTCACTGGTCTATCTTAAAACGGATCTGAACAAGCCGATTTTTGAGATGGCGGAGGTTACCTTGGGCAATGTTATTGGTAATTCTTATGTGGTGATCGATGGATTGGCCCCGGGCGATGAGGTAGTTGTAAATGGAACATTTACAGTCGATGCCGCTGCGCAACTTCAAGGCAAAAGGTCTATGATGAACCGTATGCATGAAGGTGGTAATAATGTCCAGGCGATCGACGATGCAAGTTCCGGACTCAAATTTGATGGCCGATTTCAAAAACATTTTTCGAAAATAATTGACAATTATATAGCATTGAAAGATGCCCTAGTAGCGACAGATGTTGAAAAATCAACCAGTAAAGCACGTGTTTTACTCGAAGAGCTGAATAGGCTTGAAATCGGGATGTTGAATGATATTTCCAGTTCGCATGTGGAAAAAATCAAGGAGTCTGCCAAGGGTATTGTAGAAACAGACGATATTGAAGAGCAACGAAAATATTTCAAGCCCATGTCGGAGCATATGGTTGCGGTCGCTTCGACCTTCAGCAATCTCGATAGACCTATTTACGTACAATTTTGTCCGATGGCAGATGGTAATAAAGGTGCGAATTGGTTGAGTTTTGAAGATAAAGTGCGAAACCCATATTTTGGTGATAAAATGTTGACATGTGGTAGTCTCACCAAGACCATTCATTAAGTCGTTAGAAAAAATCTAAAACACGTTCTAAGGCCATACCTCTCGAACCTTTTACTAGAATGTTTCCTTTTGATAGCTTATTTTTTTTCAAATACCCCGCTAGATCTTCGAAAGATTTGAACTTTTTTGAATCGGTCTTAGTTTGAAAAAAGTTTTCCCCTACCAAAAAAATCTGGTCGAAATTCATCATATTGGCCAAATCGGCAATATTCTGATGCTCGATTTTGGCAGTTTCGCCCAACTCGAACATATCGCCCAAAAAAACGATTTTGTAATTTCCGTCCATCGCCTTGAAGTTTTCAAGGGCCGCCTGCATACTTGTAGGATTGGCATTATAAGCATCCAATATAATCTGATGCCCGTTTCTTTTGATGATCTGTGAGCGATTGTTTTGCGGCAAATAGTTCTCTATGGCTTCTTTGATGGCCGGAACAGGAACATTGAAATACTTCCCCATAAGAACGGCCACCGCACAATTCGTGAAATTATAACTCCCGATAAGCTGTGATTGTATTGTAGTGTTTTCGACCCGCAAGGTCACAAACGGATTGGCGCCCAGAAATTCAATTTTATAATATTCCGGCTTGGTCGTGCTGAATCCGTATTTGTTGATATACGTGCCGAGTTTGTCCAATTGTATGGGGTCGTCCGCATTTAAGAATGCCGCTTTTTTGTTCTTTAGTAGGTATTCATAAAGCTCGCTTTTTCCCTTTATAACACCTTCCTTGCTTCCGAAACCTTCGATATGGGCCCTGCCAAAATTGGTTATATATCCGAAATCGGGTTGTGCAATTGAGCAAAGAAATTCAATTTCTTTTTGATGATTGGCCCCCATCTCCACAATGGCCAATTCGGTATCAGGTTTTATCGAGAGCAGGGTCAATGGTACGCCTATATGGTTGTTGAGATTACCCTGTGTCGCCACGGTATCGTATTTTTTTGACAGGGTGGCGTTGATAAGTTCTTTGGTAGTGGTCTTGCCATTACTTCCAGTAAGGCCGATAATTTTTGCATTGCAATGGTTTCGATGAAAGATGGCCAATTGTTGCAACGCGCCCAATGTGTCCTCGACTAGAATGTACTTGTCCGATACCCTATAATTTTCATTGTCGATAACGGCATAAGATGCTCCTTCGCTTAGTGCCTTGGAGGCGAATTGGTTTCCGTCAAAGTTGGTTCCCTTTAGGGCAAAGAAGATACAATTTTTAGTGATTTTTCTAGTATCGGTACAGACTGTGGGAAATTTTAGGAATAGTTGGTGAATTGCTTCTATTTTCATTCAAAGAGGGTGGTAGACGTTAATAACTTCGTTTGGCAAAAGAGTTTGGTCGGTAATTTCAGACCTTTAAGGTAAAGTTAAATAAAAAAAGCACCACTCTTTTCAGTGGTGCTTTTTTGCTTTATTTGGTAACAGTGTTTATTTTGCCTTTTTGCCTCTAACTGTTTTATTCTTTGTTTTCGATTTAGAGCCGACCCTTGACATGGCGCATCTGAAACCGATATAATCGGTTGCCATATATTGTGGCAAATATCTTCTTTGGGCGGGGTCTAACCAATAGGCCCTATCTCTCCAAGAACCTCCTTTATATACCCTGACCTCATCGTTGATCAAGGTTGTTCTGTTGTTGGATTTGTCATATTGACGGATCAAGTTCCCAGCAGAATCACGCTCCACTTTATGTTTCGGTGAATTGTACATTTTTTTGCCTTCCTCCTCTTGTTCTTCGTCACTGAACCTGTCAAAGAATCTCGAAGAACCCGGGTCGCCATCACGGTAACCTCTGTTATCGGAAGAAGAGAAATTGGTACGCAAATAGGTCTCGTTCTCATCGACTGGAACCATTTTGATTTCACCTGGTAAGTTCATTGCCACGATCTTACCGTTTGGCAGGGTATCGTAAACTATCGAATCTCTCAATATGTTTACCTTACCATCCTCACCGATGGCCGTTTTCATGTATATGTTGCCACGGTAGTAGTTAAAGTCACTTACTTCGTCATCGACTATGGGGCGGTAGACATCGGCTACCCATTCGGCAACATTGCCGGCCATATCGTATAATCCAAGATCATTGGGCTTATACGACATTACCTGCGCGGTTATATCGGCACCGTCGTCCGACCATCCTGCGATTCCGCCGTAATCACCCTTGCCTTGTTTGAAGTTTGCCAATTGGTCGCCCCTACCGACACGTTGTCCGTTACGGGTATAATCGCCTTCCCATGGATATTTTTTTCTACCTCTATAATTATTGTACTCTCGTGTGCCCTGATTGGCCTGCGCGGCATACTCCCATTCGGTTTCGGTAGGCAACCTATATTCCGGAATGATAATACCACTGCTTCTTTTTGCATAAGTGTTCACACTGTCCTTCTTCTTTTTGCCCTGAAGTGAATCGATCTGACCATTATAGACTGATTCAGGTCGGTTCAAATAAGCTTCCGTGCTGAAAGTCCCTTGTACTTCTCCGGTAACGGCCTGATATTTGGCATCTTCAGAAAGATACCCTTCGCGTTCCAACATAATCTCGTTGACACGGTCGGTTCTCCATTCCGCAAATTGAGTTGCCTGTACCCAGTTGACCCCGACGACAGGATATTCTGCGTAGGCAGGATGGCGTAGATAATTGTTCGTCATGGTTTCATTGAAGCCCAAACGATTTCTCCAAACCAAAGTGTCCGGTAGTGCTCCTTTATAAATATTGGTATATTTAGGATTTTCAGGAGGGTAAACGCTTTTCAAGTAGTCCAAATATTCCAAGTACATGACATTGGTAACTTCCGTCTCGTCCATGTAGAATGATTGAACGTGTTGCGCTGTAGGGGTATTGTTCCAATCATGCATTACATCATCCTGTACCTTACCTTTGGTAAAGGTACCTCCTTCGATAAATACCAGTCCTGGAGCGGTTTCTTGCTCCTTAAAGTCGGTATTAAATTGAAAACCACCTTCTTTGGCATTGATTTTCCAACCTGTAGCTCTCGATACGTTTTTAGATGTGCTACCGGATTTCTTACAGCTGGTAACCGTAAAACCTCCTGCAATTACTGCAAATGAGAGTACAACTTTGATAAATTGTTTTTTCATAATTAGGACTTGAGTTCAATTACCAAACTACCAAAAAAACTGTAGGTTAGGCAGTTTGTACGTTTGTATTTTGATTAATTTTTAGTACCACTTTCGGCATATTAAACGATGTTTTACCCATTATATTTTATATGTCCGGAAATAATTTCCGATAGATTCGTACATATTATTCCAATGGCACCGGCTTCAGAAATTATAACGGTGTAAATAGGGATATAGTATGGAATATTACATTATCTTTTAAGTTCTTGGCGACAAAGAACCGTTATGGTTATGGGCCTTTGTTTTATTGAAAATTCATGCCTTTTATTTTTTTGATCAATATTGTGCCTAAACCGGTGAATTAAAAATAATACCTTGGTAATACAAGATATTTTTGAATTGCCCGTTTATCTTGTAATATGACCAAAATCATTTTGGCAAGTCACCTTATTTTTGAATATTTGACCAGTTAAATCTTTAGATTCTATCCAATGAAGAAATTTGCAGTATTTATTGTTTTGGCCATCGGCCTAAAATCTGTAGCGCAAGACGAAAGGGTAATAACCACTGCCGTACCGTTTTTGACCATCGCGGCCGATGCCAGATCGGCTGGAATGGGCGATATGGGGGTCGCGACCTCTTCCGATGCCTTTGCACAGCAGTGGAATCCGGCAAAATTTGCGTTCGCCGAGCGCAAAATAGGAATCGGACTGAGCTACACCCCTTATTTAGAAAGTATCATTACCGATATATCGCTTTTAAATGCAAGTTTTTACAACAAGATTGACGAGCAGAGTGCATTTGCCATTGGGTTACGTTATTTCACACTTGGTGAGATCGAATTAAGACAATTTGCCAATGACCCGGGTACATTGGCCAAGCCAAACGAGTTGGCCCTTGACGGTTCGTATTCCTTAAAATTGAGCCCTACATTTTCTATGGCCGTTGGTGGTCGTTATATTCGCTCAAACTTGAAGTTGCCTCAAAATGGTGATGTTGACTCGAGGGCAGCAGGTTCTTTTGCCGTTGATGTGGCTGGTTTTTACCGTTCTCGGGAAATCGCATACAATAGTTTTGATGGTCGTTGGAGGGCCGGGTTCAATCTGTCGAACCTTGGGGGTAAGATCCAATACGATGAAGGCGGTCAGGAGAACTTCTTGCCGACAAATATGAAATTGGGAGTTGGCTTCGACTTCATTTTGGACCAAGACAATGTTATAGGCCTTACTACTGAATTCAATAAACTTTTGGTGCCAACACCCAAAGATTTTAATGGTGATGGCAATATCGACAGCGCAGACAATGATGAATACCAGCAAATAGGATTCTTTAACGGACTTTTCAAATCCTTTGGCGACGCACCTGATGGGTTCGGTGAAGAACTTAAAGAATTTACCTGGGCGTTGGGCGCTGAATATGTGTATCAAGATGCCTTTATGGTACGAACCGGGTATTTTAATGAAAGTGAGGAAAAAGGTTCAAGAAAGTTCTTCACCTTGGGCGCCGGGTTTAAATTCAAGGCGGCCCAGATTGATCTATCGTATTTGTTCTCGACCTCACAGGTAAAGAATCCTTTGGAAAATACGCTGCGTTTCTCGCTGACGTTCAGTTTAGGGGAAGAATTTTATAACGATTAAACGTTGTAGAAAAAAGAAAATAGGAAAAGCCTGCCGTTGTGCAGGTTTTCTTATTTTTAGTGGCCATATAAACTTGTAATGGATAAAAGAACAATAACCTTTGAACTTCTGGTGTTCGACTCCTTTGATGAACTTTCTTCTATCGATAAGACATTGATGACTTCCGCGATTGAAGCTAGGGAGAATGCCTATGCGCCATATAGTAAATTTCGTGTAGGAGCGGCCGTTCTTTTGGAAAATGGTGAGGTGGTCATCGGCAACAACCAAGAAAATGCCTCTTACCCCTCGGGTCTGTGTGCCGAACGGGTTGCCGTATTTCACGCAGGAGCAAGATTTCCCAGGGTAGCCATAAAATCAATAGCCATTAGTGCCGCTTCAAAAGATTATGTTGTTGATGATCCGGCGGCCCCTTGCGGCAACTGTAGACAATCGATTTCGGAATATGAAGTAAGGCAGGGCAGCCCCATTGCTATATTGATGATGGGCGAAAAAGGCAGCGTTTTGAAATGTGGCTCTGTTGCCGATATACTTCCGTTGGCGTTCGATAGCTCTTATTTAAAGTAAGTTGTCCAACGGATTTATTGTGCGTGTTTTTACATAGTCCGCTTTATAAAACGACCGCTTTTATAGAGATTACCTTTTGTTCCGTTTTTTTTTACCGATTCATTTATATGTGTATTTTTGTTGTTCCGGTTATTTTCAATGAAGTCTATAGAAACATTCTTTTTAACCGAACCGGAAACCTGCTAAAAACACCGAATGAATGGAAAAAATCACTAAGGAAACCTATCTAAAATGGTATGAGGATATGTTGTTTTGGCGCAAGTTCGAAGACAAGCTTGCCGCAGTATATATTCAACAGAAGGTAAGGGGGTTTCTTCATTTATATAATGGCCAGGAAGCCGTTCTAGCCGGTTCCTTGCATGCCATGGACCTTACCAAAGACAGAATGATCACGGCTTATCGCAATCATGTACAACCCATAGGCATGGGTGTTGATCCCAGAAAGGTTATGGCCGAACTATATGGCAAGGTCACAGGAACCTCAAAGGGAATGGGAGGTTCTATGCATATCTTTTCAAAGGAACATCGATTTCACGGAGGCCATGGTATCGTAGGTGGCCAGATACCGTTGGGCGCCGGCATGGCCTTTGGCGATAAATACCATGGCCGCGACAATGTTACGCTTTGCTACATGGGCGATGGTGCCGTTCGTCAAGGGTCGCTGCACGAGACCTTCAATTTGGCTATGTTATGGCAGCTGCCGGTAGTTTTCGTCTGTGAGAATAACGGTTATGCGATGGGGACTTCGGTGGCACGTACCTCGTATTCCACTGAAATATGGAAATTGGGCCTCGGTTATGAAATGCCTTGTGGACCGGTCGATGGAATGAACCCCGTTGCTGTTGCAGAAGAAATGAGCAAGGCCATTGAACGCGCCAGAAATGGTGGTGGACCTACCTTTTTAGAGATGAAGACCTATCGTTACAGGGGCCACTCCATGTCAGATGCACAACATTACCGCACCAAGGAAGAGGTCGAGGAATACAAGAAAATTGACCCGATAACGCAGGTCTTGGATGTGATCAAAGAGAATGAATATGCAACCGACGAGGAAATCAAGGCCATTGATAAAAGGGTCAAGAATTTGGTTTCGGAATGCGAAAAATTTGCTGAAGAATCTGAGTATCCACCGGTAAACCAATTATATGATATGGTTTACGAACAAGAAGATTTCCCATTTGTAGAACATAAATTATAAGTATGGCAGAGGTAATCAACATGCCCCGTTTAAGCGATACCATGGAAGAAGGTACCGTGGCCAAATGGTTGAAAAAAGTAGGCGATAAAGTGGAAGAGGGAGATATTTTGGCCGAGATCGAAACTGACAAGGCCACCATGGAGTTCGAGTCCTTTCATGAAGGTACACTCTTGCATATTGGTATCGAAGAGGGCGATGGGGCTCCGGTCGATTCCCTTTTGGCGATTATCGGTGAAGATGGAGAAGATATATCCTCATTACTGAATGGTGGCGCGAAGGTAATCGAAGAAAAGCAGGCCTCCGAGGCAGAAGGTTCGGCTCCCGATGCTGAAGAGAGTGATGATGATGGCGATAGTGGTTCCAGTGAAATGCCCGAGGGTGTTGAGATCGTAAAAATGCCGAGGCTCAGTGATACCATGGAAGAGGGTACAGTGGCCAGTTGGTTGAAAAAAGTGGGCGATAAGGTAGAAGAAGGCGATATTCTTGCCGAGATAGAGACCGATAAGGCAACCATGGAATTTGAATCTTTCTATTCGGGTACATTGTTATATATCGGTATCGAGGAAGGGGAGTCGTCTCCCGTAGATGCCGTATTGGCTATAATTGGGCCAGAAGGCACCAATGTGGATACAGTATTGAAATCAGGGTCATCACCTAAAAAAGAAAGCGTACAAGCAGCACCGACCGGTAGTGATGCAGTTGAGGAAAAGCGAGAAACAGGTGCCCACACGACCGTTGCCGATACCAAAATGGCGAACAACGGACAACGGATTTTCGCTTCACCTTTGGCAAAAAAAATAGCTAAGGAAAAAGGTATAAGCTTATCTGATATAAATGGTTCGGGCGATAATGGGCGTATTATCAAGAAAGATGTCGAAAACTTTAAACCTGCGACCCAAACCGAACAACCGACAATCGAAAAAGGTCAGGTTGACAATGCCATTACAGCACCAATAAATCAACCCGTTGGTCAGGAAGGAAGTGAAGAAGTCAAGAATTCACAGATGCGCAAGACAATCGCGAAAAGATTGAGCGAATCAAAATTCACGGCGCCACATTATTATCTTACCATCGAAGTTGATATGGATAATGCTTGGGCATCAAGGGTTAAGATAAACGACTTGCCCGATACCAAGGTATCTTTCAACGATATGGTGGTCAAGGCCTGTGCAATGGCGTTGAAAAAACATCCTCAAGTAAACACCACTTGGAACGGTGATACCACCCGTTATAACCATCATGTGCATATCGGGGTCGCCGTTGCCGTCGATGATGGCCTTGTAGTGCCCGTATTGAAGTTTACCGATCAAATGAACCTTACCCAGATTGGGGCTTCGGTCAAAGATTTGGCGGGTAGGGCCCGGACTAAAAAATTGACCCCAGCGGAGATGGAAGGAAGCACCTTTACAGTATCCAATTTGGGAATGTTCGGTATTGTGGAGTTCACCTCGATCATTAACCAGCCCAATTCGGCGATTTTGTCCGTGGGGGCCATTGTTGAAAAACCGGTGGTTCGAAATGGGGAAATCGTAGTCGGTAAGACAATGAAGGTAACTTTGGCCTGTGATCATAGAACGGTCGATGGGGCTACAGGGTCACAGTTCCTGCTCACGCTGCGGGCTTATTTGGAAAATCCGGTTACTATGCTGGCCTAATATAAAATTTAGCCATCCCCGGTATCTTCCTTGTGAAGAACGAAAATAGAATTAATGTCTTGAAAGCATCCTTTTTATATAGGATGCTTTTTTACCTTTGAAAAAAAATCGAAATGAAGGCATTCCTCCCGATTATGTTATTTTTTCTGCTCATGGATTGCGGTTCCTCCAAAGTGGAGCAAAATGTGACCCTCCATGATAGAGAGACGACCAGCTCTAAGAAAATAATGAAATCTTTTGAGAAATCAGCCGATGTAGATGAAAGGGCTAAAGAGATTCATGAAATTCGAACAGAGGCATCTCAACCCAAAACCATGACCGGTGAGACGGCTCAAATCAAACTTCCTTCAGGAGATACTTCCCGGGAGCGTATCGAGGAAATAATGAACTATTTGACATCCGATGAGCTGCAAGGTCGCGATTCCGGTAGTGAAGGTATTGAAAAGGCCGCCAATTATATCGCAGCTATTTTCGAAGCCAATAATATTGCACCCTATTTCAATAACTATCGAGACACGCTTTCCAATTTTGACAAAACGGCATTCAATGTCGTGGGTTATTTGGAGGGTAGCGATAATAAACTAAAAAATGAGTTTATTATCATAGGTGCACATTACGATCACATAGGAATATTAGAGCCAAAAGATGGCGACAATATTGCCAATGGGGCCAATGATAATGCTTCGGGTACTACTACCGTACTTGAACTTGCCCGACATTTCGCAAACTCTAGATCGAACCGAAGAAGTATTATTTTCGCCCTTTTCAGTGCCGAGGAAAAAGGCCTTTTGGGATCTAAGCATCTTGCGCAAAAATTGAAGGAGCAAGAGATAGACCTTTATACCATGCTCAATTTCGAAATGGTCGGGGTGCCCTTGGTCGACAAGAATTATTTCATGTATGTTACGGGCTATGAAGAATCGAATCTCGCGGGAGTGGGCAATATGTATGTGGGTTCCAATCTAATCGGGTTTTTACCGCAGGCCAAGGAATACAACCTCTTCAAGAGATCTGACAATTACCCGTTTCACGAGGTTTTCAATGTACCCTCGCAAACCTTTTGTACTTTCGATTTTACAAATTTCGACCATTACCACCAAGTCGGCGATGAGGTCGGATTAATGGATTTCGATCATATGGCCGAGGTGGTCAAAAAGTCGATTCCATTGATCCAAAGTATCTCGAACTCCATGACGAAAATGATCAAATACAAGTAATGGCAAACGTTATCATAACGGGCTCGAGCCGTGGCATCGGTTTCGAATTGGTCAAACTTTTTGCGGATGATGGCCATAAGGTATTGGCATTGTCGCGAAATGAAAGGCCGGTCGCCGATTTGAACCATTCAAATATCAACTGTTTACCGTTCGATTTATCGATAGACGATGATTTGAAAAAGTTGGATGATATGCTCCAAGGCGATTGGGCCCACGTCGATATTTTGATAAACAATGCCGGAAGATTGTTGAACAAGCCTTTTTTGGAAACTACGGCGACCGAGTTTGAAATGGTATATAGGGTCAATGTATTCGGAGTGGCTCGACTTACTAAAAAGGTGCTTCCCAAGATGGGAAAAAATGGCCATGTCATAACGATAAGTTCAATGGGAGGCGTGCAGGGCAGTGTTAAATTTCCCGGCCTTTCCGCTTATAGTTCTAGCAAGGGCGCCGTAATAACCTTGACAGAACTTTGGGCCGAAGAATTCAAGGAAACCGGTCCGTCGTTCAACGTTCTGGCCTTGGGCGCGGTACAGACCGAAATGTTGGCCGAAGCCTTTCCGGGCTATAAAGCACCGACAACGGCTTTGGAAATGGCCAAGTATATCAAAGATTTTGCCCTGAACGGCCAAAAACTGTACAATGGCAAATTACTTCAAGTCAGTAACAGTACACCTTGATTTTTTCATTGAAGTGCTATTTTTTTACCAGTACGGCACATTGATTTCCAAAAACCCCGGCAATTCCCGCCGCTAGACCACCTACGATTCCTGTAATTAATAGCAATAGATTTACATTTCCTTCCAAAGGGAATAAAACGGCAATTTTCTTTGCCATTATAAAATCATTGGCACTGCTGATGGAATAGGCATAGGAGATCCAAAAAAGGGCTATAGCCAAGAATGGGACCATGAAAACCGCCATTCTTTTAAGTGGAATGAAAAGGCCGCTCAAAAAGGCCGCCAGCATAACCCCCCACCAGGGTAGTAATTCAGAAAAGACCGCTGCGAGGACCAACGTAATTATGAAATTGAGTAATTTTTTTCTCATGGCTTGGGATTTAGTTCTTGGGTAAACAGCACATTTTGCGCTTGGTCTTTGCTTTGCATGAAATCGAGTTCAAGATAGTTTCCGGCGGCCCAGATATCGATAAAATCGTCGTAGTATTTACTTCCGGGATTTCCTGACTGTCCGCCCGGATATACACCAAAGGCCTTTGGCGGAGAGCTCATTTCAACGATCATTCGCCAAGAGGGGCCATGATCTTTTTTGGTAGCATTCACGATTCCACTGTTGCCCCCGATGGGTAGATCAAACCTTGAAAATGCAGGTAGGGCCTGTAGCAAATGCCCGACGAACGTGGCTTTGTAATCTCCCCAATCAATATCACCGTTTTTAATTTTCCATGCCTGAAGATCTTGCACGGCTTGCTTAAAAGAAAGCAAGAAAAGGTCTTTCGCGGTTTCCTTTTCAGGAGTGTCCAAAAGATCCATAAAGGTATCATCAGGATTGTTTTTTAAAAGATGTACGGTTTGATATTGAAACGGATTGGCCAAGGCCAAGTCTTCGACTTTCAATTCATCCCATGTAAGGGGCACTAATTTATTCCACCAGGCTTCCCATATCGAAGGGCCGATTTTTTCAATGTCATTGTTGAAATCCCAATTTTTCAGATCCTCTAACATTTCTGACTCCTCAGTGCTCAAGGCAGAAACATCCATGTTTTCGATCATATGCGGTAACAGTTCGGCCGCCTTGAGGTTATAATTATTGTTATGAAGGTCTTTGAAATCTTGAATATCGAATTTTTCCTTTGATTTGAAAAAATCGTTGATTACGCGATTTCTATAGGTCTCGTACCCGTCATTGAAAACATAATAAGGGTACGATTCGTCGACCGGATGTTGATTTGCCGAACTCACGAATCCCCTTTCGGGATTTTTGATGTGCGCATTGTGTTCCTGGGGAATAAAACCGTTCCAATCATGGTCGGGGTTGCTTCCATCCATCAAGAATTTGCCCTGTCCTTCCCATTTATTGGGAAACATGCCTTGGATCCAAAGGGCGATATCACCAGTAGCAGAGGCAAAAACAAAATTTTGGGCCGGGGCGACATGGTGTTTCAACGCACCCATGTATCCATCGTAATCCTTGGCTTTGTTAAGCTCTAGAAACGTACGTTGGTTATTGCCCCCGATATGGCCCGTCCATTGCATGGCATAGCCTATTTTTTGACTATTGCCCTTAAAATCGGAATCATAGCTCACAGGACCGTGATGTGTATAGACGACGGTATCAAAGACCGTTTTTCCATCTCTGACCTTGATTTCCTCAATACGTTTGGTAGTTTTCTTTAACTGCCCATCATATCGATATGCGTTTCGGTCTTCATTCTCGAATTCGATCTTGTACCAATCTTTGACATCGCGGGTAGCGTTGGTAACCCCCCAGGAAATATCATTGTTGAAACCGATGATAATGCCCAGAGCTCCGGGAAGACTGACCCCGAAGGTATTCTTTTCAGGTGTCGCCAATTGCATGGCATACCATATCGAGGGCAACTTAAGACCGAGATGCGGATCATTGGCCAGAATAGTGTTGCCCGAATACGATTTTTCAGGGGCCACTGCCCAATTGTTGCTTCCATTATCCGGATCGGGCTTTTCCATAGTCTCGGAAATAGAATCCAAAGGAAGTTCGCCCTTTGGGATATCATGGGCCAAAACCTCCCAATCGCTCCAATCACGTTCTTTGGGAATTACGGGGTCTATGGTATCAAAGAAATCGGGATAGAGCAGGTCAAAACGCTCTTTGCCATATTTTTTCAAAAAGTTCGTGTATTCAAGATCCGAATCACCACCGGCCAACATATCGGTCATGTACATTAGCAACAAAGCGGTTTTTTTGGTGGTCCAAGGTTCTGGACTATAATCGAGCAACTTATACTCTACCGGGTAGTCAGAGGGATCCAATTGTGCAATATATTGGTTGGCACCGTCTCTGTAAGCTTCTATAAACTGTCGGGTTTCAGGGTCTTCCTGCATTTTTTTTAGGGCATTCTCGGCACCGAAGACCATGCCTTTGCGACGTTGACCTCTGTCAAAATTGATCGCTACCTCACCGATAAGTTCAGAAATTCGTCCGGCCGCGGCATGGGTCTGGAACTCCATCTGCCATAATCTGTGTCTGGCCGTGATGTAACCTTGGGCAAAGTAAAGGTCATGGTCGTTTTCGGCAAAAACGTGCGGAATCAAATGTTTGTCGTAATGTACTGTTACGGGTTTTTCCAATCCTACCAACTCAAGTCCGTCAGTTTCACCCGACTCACTTTTGTCATTTTGCCATATACCATGGGCGGGATCTAAAAATTTTCCCAAAGGAGGAATGCTCCCAAACTTCGTATTCAAACCATAATAAATGCCAAGTGCCAGCAAGAGCGATAAAACAAATTTTAGAAATTTCATATGCAGGGAAAATTATGAGTCCGAATGTACTAAATGGACGTAGCTTGAACAACACTTAACCATGATTTTGTCAATCAGATATGATCTGGTTTTACGGACTAAAGTAACATCTTCTCAAAACAAACACTGTTTTCAACCCCTGAGTACTGTCCATAATTGGGGATCACTACATACCCATTTTTCATGTAAAGAGCAATGGCCTCGGGTTGGCGTTTGCCGGTTTCCAATACGCACTTTTTGTAGTATAGTTCTTTGGCCCATAGCTCAAGACCCAATAATATTTTGGTGGCAATGCCTTTGCCCCGTTGATGGGGCAAAACGTACATACGTTTGACTTCCATTGAACCGGGTTCGATTTCTTTGATGGCCCCGCACCCAACAGGTTTATCATTTTCGTAGGCCACCAGCGCATATTTTATATCAGTGATCTTGTTGAACTGATCATAGAAGGCATGATCGTTACCATCTCGTTGCGCCAAATCGGCATCGAGACGGGCAACCAAATTCTGGAAATCTATGTTCTCTGAATCAGTTCTTGACAGCTGTATCATTTATTATCTTTTCGAAAGGACATATTACGTAAAGTTACGAATCGTTTAATTCCTATTTTTGCCATGATGGATCACATTCTTCAAAAATACGTGCCCGAAAGGGCGGTAGAACCCTCTTTGCAGTTGATAAAAAAGTCGGGGGTGCACCTGAAAATTGTAGATAAAAGGGTAACGCGGCATGGAGATTATCGCAAACTGGCCAATGGCAGCCATCAAATAACGGTCAATGCCACTTTGAACAAATATCGATTCTTGATTACCTTGATCCATGAAATCGCCCATTTGGTCGCATTTGAAAAGTATGGTCGGTTCATTAAACCCCATGGTCTTGAATGGAAACGGACTTTTCAATATTTAATGTTGCCTTTTATCAGACCCGAGATATTTCCGACGCGATTGTTGCCCCTTTTGGCGCGGCATTTCAAGAACCCGAAGGCGAGTAGCGATACCGATGCCAGATTATCGCTAGCTTTGAAAGAATACGATGTACAACATCTTGATATGTCTTTCGTTTTTGAGATACCGCACGGTGGTTTTTTTAGGTTATACAACGGAAAGATCTTCAAAAAGGGCAACAAACGGGTAAAGCGTTATGAATGTGTTGAGGTCGCTACGGGGAGGACCTATCTTTTTCAACCAAATGCGGAGGTCGAGATAATCGAAAGTTAGAAAGATGTGGAAGATTTGGTCGTTCCCTGTTGTCATCCTGAGCGCAGTCGAAGGGCAACCAAATGCCGAAGTGGAATTAGTTAACTGAACAAAGCATGAACAAAAATTATTACGCCGTTTTAATGGCAGGGGGAGTAGGATCACGATTTTGGCCGATAAGCACTTCGGAGTATCCGAAGCAATTCCATGACATGTTGGGTACTGGGGAAACGTTGATCCAAAAAACATTCAAACGACTCAATAAGTTTGTACCTACGGAAAATATTCTCATCTTGACCAATGAGCGGTACAATGAACTGGTATTACAGCAATTGCCGATGGTCAAGCAAGAACAGGTAGTGCTCGAGCCGGCCATGCGCAATACGGCCCCGTGTATCTTATATGCGGCCTTGAAAATTAAGAAAATGAACCCTGATGGGGTAATGATCGTGGCACCTAGCGACCATTGGATCGAAGACGAGGATGCCTTTGCCCGAGACGTCACGATTTGTTTCGAGAAATGTATAAAAGAAGAAGTGCTATGCACCTTGGGCATTCAACCGACTTTTCCGAACACGGGGTTTGGTTACATTGAATTTGAAAAGGGAGGTGATACTGAATTGAAAAAAGTGCACCAGTTCAGGGAAAAACCCGATTACGAAACGGCCAAGGAATTTTTGGACCAAGGAAATTTCCTATGGAATGCCGGAATTTTCATGTGGAGCGTAAACACGATCGTCAATGCCTTTAAAAAATATCAATCGGAACAATATCGGTTGTTCGAATCAGGTCTTTCTTGCTATAATACCAATGAAGAGCGGGGTTTTATTTATGAAAATTACCCAAAGGCCGAGAATATTTCGATCGATTATGCCATATTGGAACCTGCGGAGTCCATTTTTGTGCTTCCGGCGACCTTCGATTGGAACGACTTGGGTACCTGGGGCTCACTTTACGACAAACTCGATAAAGATGAAAGTAACAACGCCGTGGTAAACGGCCGGGTCATAGCGGAAGACGCGCAAGGCAATATGATCCGTTCCCCCAAAGGGAAGATCGTTGTGGTGGATAGCCTGAACGATTATATCATTGTCGATAAGAAAGATGTCCTACTTATCTATCCCAAATCAAAAGAACAGCACATCAAACAAGTTTTGAACAAAGTCAAGGATACTTTTGGAGATGAATATGCATAATATATGGATCAAGATTTAAACAAAAATAACAATACCCTGCAAGAAAATCAGATTGAAAGCGGGGAGGAAGTAAAAAAGGACTTTCAGGGTTTGTTGGGCAGTATGAAAAAGTTCTTAAAGGAACTTTTGGATATACGCCCGAACACCGACCAAGAGGCGACCAAAGAAGCGATAATCGCCGATATTCCGTTTAAGGGGCATACCTCTTGGATTTTGATATGTTCGATTTTTATAGCTTCGGTCGGCTTGAACGCCAATTCTACCGCGGTGGTCATCGGCGCTATGTTGATATCTCCTTTGATGGGCCCCATATTGGGCATTGGTATGTCTGTCGCCATCAATGATATAGACACGCTAAGACGTTCGTTGAAGAATTTTGCCGTCATGGTCGTGTTAAGCGTATTGACGGCGTATTTGTTCTTTGAGTTTTTTCCGCTAAGGGACGAATCTTCAGAGCTATTGGCCCGAACGGCACCTGATATTCGAGATGTACTGATAGCATTTTTTGGTGGTCTGGCCCTTGTAATCGCCCGTGCCAAAAAAGGTACTATTGCCTCGGTCATTTTTGGTGTGGCCATTGCTACGGCTTTAATGCCGCCTTTGTGTACGGTCGGTTTTGGATTGGCCATTGGAAATTTTGATTATGCCATGGGCGCCATGTACCTCTTTACCATTAATACCATATTTATCGCGCTCGCGACCTTTTTGATTATCAAGCTGTTGCGTTTTCCGATGGTGCGATACGTGAATTCGAAAAGAAGGCGATTGGTGGCGCGGATCGCCTCGGCCATCGCTATTTTGGTAATGGTGCCGGCAGGTTTCACTTTTTATGATACGTTGCAAGAGTCGCTCTTTATGAAAGATGCCGACGAATTTATCAATGAAAAAGTGGCCCCTTATCAGTTTTCCGGAGAAGGTCGTTTTCTTGAAGATTTTACCGATATCGAGTACAATCATGGTGAAACCCCGATAATTGAACTCGTTTTTATGGGCAATGAAAAAGTGCCTGACAATGTCATCGAAACTTGGAAGACCCAAATGGAGGAATTCTCGAAATTAAAAAATTGTGACCTAAGAATCATTCAAGGTGGCAATGGTGAGGAAATAGATCAGTTTAAATATGTGAACGAGCTTTACGAGTCGCAAAAAAATATTTTAATGGGCAAGGACGACAAAATCAAATTATTGGAGGTCGAGCTCAATAGAATGAAAAAATATGCTGGCAAACAAATTCCGTTTTACAATATAAGTGCCGAAGCCAAGACCAACTATGAAGATTTGGCATCGATCGAGTATGACCATGCCATTCGTACCGACTTTAAGAGAATCGATACCGTTATGATTTTTGAACTCAAATGGAACCAAAATGTTTCTAGGGCCCAGGTGGCCGAGAATAATAAAAAAATACACGAATGGCTAAAAGTTCGCTTGAACGACAGTACCGTTCTGCTTAGGGTGTCAAATAACTAGTTGCGCTCTTCGATATACATCTGACGTACCTTCTTGAAAAGCTCGGAGGAATACACGAAGTTGGTGACCGCTTCATTATCGGTCTTAAAGATTTCGTGTTTGGTGCCTTCCCACTCTTTTAATCCGTTCTTTAGAAAAACGATTTTTTCACCGATTTCCATTACCGAATTCATATCATGGGTATTGATGACGGTGGTTATGTCATATTCTTCGGTAATCTCCTTTATCAGGTTGTCGATGAGAATGGCAGTTTTCGGATCGAGACCCGAATTCGGTTCATCGCAAAAGAGGTATTTCGGGTTCATGACGATCGCACGGGCGATGGCGACCCGCTTTTGCATACCTCCTGAAATCTCGGACGGATACTTATGATGGGCATCGATGAGGTTCACCCGTTTCAAAACGAAATCGACCCGATCTTGCATCTCCGACCTCGATTGTTTGGTGAACATTTCCATAGGGAACATGACGTTGCCCTCTACCGTGAGGCTATCGAACAACGCACTGCCCTGAAATACCATGCCCATCTCTTGACGTAGGTCGCGCTGTTCCTTACTTGAAAGCTCATCATATATCTTTCCGTCATACGATATAGTGCCTTCTTCGGGAGTAAAAAGGCCCAAAAGGCATTTTAGAAAAACGGTTTTTCCCGAACCGCTCTGGCCGATGATCAGGTTGGTTTTTCCCTTGTCGAAAACGCTTGAAATCCCTTTTAGTACATGGGCATCGCCAAAAGACTTGTGTATGTTTTTTACTTCTATCATCAGCCTAGCATCAATTGGGTCAAAATGTAGTTAAGAATAATGATCACAACGCTGGTCCACACAAAAGAAGTGGTACTGGCCTTACCTACCTCGAGTGCGCCGCCTTTCATATAGAATCCATGAAAAGAAGGTATGGTCGCCAAGATAAAGGCAAAGACCAAGGTCTTGATAAAAGCGTAAGTCACATGAAAAGGAATAAAATCGAGCTGTACGCCCTCTACAAAATCGGCGCTGGTACTAAAACCTCCGAAAACACCGGCTATCCAACCCCCGAATATACCCACGTACATTGAAATGGCGATAATAAACGGGTACAACATCATGGCGATTATCTTCGGGAAAACCAAATAATTCAGGGCATTGACACCCATAACCTCAAGCGCATCGATTTGTTCAGTGACCCGCATGGTGCCGATACTTGAAGTTATATATGAACCGACTTTTCCGGCCATGATTATTGAGCAAAAGGTGGGTGCGAATTCCAAAATAATCGATTGCCGCGTGGCGAAGCCCACGAGATATTTAGGTATGAGTTCACTGGTAATGTTCAGGGCCGTTTGTATGGCAACCACGCCTCCTATAAAAAAGGAGATGAAAACAAGAATACCTAGAGACCCATAGATGAGTTCGTCTATTTCTTTGAGGATCAAGGCTTTCATTATACGCCATTTGGTAGGCTTTTTAAAAACCTCAATAACCATAAGTGCGTAAGAGCCGATCGACGCTAGGTAGTTCATTGCTTAAATATAGAATTCCGACAGTAAAAATAGGAATAATGAATGTCTTTTAACCTTCCTTTAATCTTTAAAGGCTTTAATTACATATTTTTGTGCTATCAAGAAATAAGACATGCGTAACAGAACATTATCTCTTTTTTCAACGGGTATTTTGATACTCCTGTTGATCAATTTTTCATTCGCCCAGAAGAATTCCAATGACAAAGAAGAACAGTTTTTAAGAACAACTCCGAAATTGGTCGTCGGTATTGTTGTGGATCAGATGCGCTACGATTACATTACCCGTTTTTGGAACCACTATGGCGATGATGGCTTTAAAAGATTGGTCAATGATGGATTTAACTGCAAGAATAATCATTTCAATTATGCGCCGACAAGTACTGGCCCCGGCCATACCTCGGTATATACCGGAACGACGCCCGCGACCCATGGTATAATTGGCAATGATTGGTACGATAAAGATTCGGGCCAATGGGTCTATTGCGCCTCCGATGATGCCTATACCTCGGTCGGCACTACTTCAGATGCCGGTAAAATGTCGCCGCATCGAATGAACGTAACCACGATAACCGACCAGCTTAGACTTCATACGCAAATGCGCGGCAAGACCATTGCCATTGCAATGAAGGATAGGGGGGCGGTACTGCCTGGCGGACATACCGCCAATGGGGCCTATTGGTTTCATGGTATGGATGAGGGCAAGTGGATAACAAGTTCTTTTTACATGGCCCAATTACCCAAATGGGTTCAAGATTTCAACAGTTCGAACAAAATCGAGCAGTACAAGAAACCATGGACGACTTTAAAAGATATCAATACATATCTCGAAAGCGGGTCGGACAACAATGCCTATGAAGGGCTTTTCACAGGCGAAACCATGCCGATTTTTCCGCATGACCTCCCAAAATTGTGGGAAGCGAACGGTAAATATGATTTGCTGAAAGCGACGCCCTACGGTAATAGTTTGACCACTGACTTCGCACTTGCGGCATTGGAGGGCGAGAACCTTGGTGCCGATACGACAACCGACTTTTTGGCAATTAGCTTTTCAAGCACCGATTATGTGGGGCATAAGTATGGTGTCAATGCCAAAGAGGTGCAAGATGTATATCTGAGGTTGGATGAGGACCTGGCCCGGTTGTTCAAGGCATTGGACAAAAAAGTGGGCGATGATGAATACACGGTGTTTTTGACCGCTGATCATGCTGCCATAAATGTACCGGCCTATTTGAGCGATCAAAAGATACCCGCAGGTTATTTTGAGACGGAAGGCATGAACGCAAGGTTTGCCGAATTCTTGAATTACAGATTCGGTACTACGGATATTGTCAAAAACAATTCCAATTATCAACTGTTTCTCGATCATAAGATCATCCAAAATTTAGATATGGAGGTTGCCGAGGTTCAAGAAATCTTGGCCAAGGAACTGTTGACTTATGAACACATTGAAAGGGTCTACACCGCACACCAGATGTGGCAGAACGAATATACCGATGGAATACCCTATATACTTCAGAACGGGTATAACCAAAAACGTTCGGGCGATATTCTATTGGTCTTGCAGCCTGGGTTCATTTCTTATTCAAAAACAGGGTCTACCCATGGTTCGCCGCAGATTTACGATACCCATTCGCCTTTACTTTTTTATGGTAAGGGAATAAAAAAGGGTAGCACGGTCGAACGTACCGAAATACCCGACATCGCCCCGACGATTGCATCCTTGTTGGGCATTGCCTTTCCAAATGGCACGACCGGGAAGCCCATTGCCAAAGTCCTCGAATAATTGTGTCGAAAATGAACGACCATTGCATTGGTATTTTTGATTCGGGCGTTGGGGGGACTTCAATCTGGAAGGAAATAAACGCCTTACTGCCCAATGAGAACACGATTTATTTGGCCGACAGTAAGAATGCCCCTTACGGTGAAAAGACCTCCGAAGCCATTGTTGCGTTGAGCGTCAAGAATACCGAGCTACTATTGAGCAAGGGTTGTAAAATTGTGGTCGTGGCCTGTAATACCGCTACCACCAATGCCATTGATTATCTTAGAAAGAACTATGATGTTCCCTTCATCGGTATCGAACCGGCCATCAAGCCTGCTGCACTTTGGTCACGATCTAAAACGGTTGGCGTTTTGGCGACAAAGGGCACATTATCGAGTAGTCTTTTTCATAGTACCTCTGAAAACCATGCCCAGGGTATCAAGGTTATCGAGCAAGTCGGTACGGGACTTGTACCGCTCATCGAACAGGGTAAGGCAAATACAAGGGAGACGAAGCAATTACTGAAAACCTATTTAAGACCAATGCTGGATGCCGGTATCGATTATTTGGTCTTGGGTTGTACGCACTATCCTTATTTGGTTCCGGTGCTGCGAAAGCTGCTCCCAGAGAATGTCAAAATAATAGATTCGGGCGAGGCGGTGGCGCGACAGACCAAATCGGTTTTAGACAAAATGGGATTGTTGAATACTACAAAAATTGTAGGCAGTAAAAGGTTTTACACCAATACGGATGCTTCCATCTTGAAATCCTTCCTTGAAACGGTATCCGACACTGAAGTCCGTTATTTGGATTTCTAAATTAGGCCAGTATTGGTTTTTTCCTTCTAAAAAGGAAAAACTAACGTAGCGTGAGTTCTATATAACTTCTAAATACTGGTATTGATTCTTTGCCGTTTATGTAGACATGTCAGGTCGAGCGCAGTCGAGACCTCATTTAAGATCTTGGATTTTATCTACCTGTCGACTGCCCTCGAGGCGACATCCACTTTTTTTATAAACCTTTGATCATAAAAATGCCAAGTATCAAATCGACCTCATGTAAACTTATTGAAACGAAATTATAGGACATCCAAGATTTCTAGGGCCCTTCTGGTCAAGCGGGCTTTGGTCATATCGGTGATGTACTTTTTTTGATCCAATTGTTGGGGTTGGTCCGTCGTACAGAAATAACTGTGTATACTTCTCCTGAACTTGTCAGTTTTATTCGTGGTTCCGCCATGCCACACATGTGAATTGAAAATAAAGACCGAACCGGCCGGCGCTTGGATCAAAATTTCATCAGGATGTGGTTTTTCCGGATCGTCCATTGCCTCGGCAGGAAGAACAGTTGACTTATGCGTTCCGGGTACAATACGTGTGGCACCGTTATTTTCGGTAAAATCGTCTAATAGCCAAATGGTATTGCAGACTTTATATCCACTGTTTGCGACGGCATTTTTATAGTCGACATGTAATTTTTGAAGTCCTTGACCTGGTCTTGCGGCGCGATAATTCAATGAAGACAATTTGAAATCGCCACCTAAAACCGCATTTATTCCGGCCAAAACACGAGGATGCGTATAAAATATGTCGAAAATCTCACCTTTATTCACCAAATCGGCCAAGCGATCCGCCCCCGTTTCCTTAGGATGCCGCATGTACTTCGAATCGAAAAGTTCGGATCCGGCATTGTCACCTTCGTTCGAAATCAAATCTGCGATACGGTGGTTCACGGCCTGTACCTCTTCGGCAGATAGCAATTGGCCCAGGGCCAGATAGCCGTCCCTTTCTAGTGCTTGTTTTTCCTCGGGCGATATCACTGTGGTATTCAATTAATCGGTTTATTTAGTTCAATTTGAGAACAACGTTACCTTACATAGGTCAGATATGTAAAATCATATCGGTGCTTTTCGTCTTTCGGGTGGTATTCTTTGTCTACCAATTGCCAATTGGTCCAGTCGATTTCAGGGAAAAAAGTATCGGCATCCTTAAAAGTAGTATGCACCCGTGTTAGTTCTATTTTATTGGAGAATGGGGCCGCCTGTTTATAAATTTCACCTCCACCAATGATAAATGAGGTTTTTTCGTCCTCGACTTTTTTCAAGGCCTCTTGCAACGAATGCACCACTTGGCAATCGGGGTGGGAAACCCTGTATTCTTTATCCCGGGTAATTATGATGTGTATTCGGTCGGGCAAAGGCTTAGGGAAACTTTCAAAGGTCTTGCGCCCCATGATAATTTTATGCCCCGAAGTTATTTTTTTAAAGCGTTTGAAATCATCGGGTAGATGCCAAAGTAGATCGTTGCCCTTGCCAATAGCATTGTCTTCGGCGGCGGCGGCTATCATGCAAATAGTACTCACAGCTCTTTTTTTTTATTGATCCGGGATAGTGGGAATTCCGTTTCGATTTCTTTTTGGATTTCGGCAATGCGCTTTTTTTGTTTAAGGACCAGTTTCTCTCTTTGTGACCTTTCCCAATCCTTTCCCATGAATTTTTGGGTCACGAATACGTTGAAAACGTGAATTACGAACAAAAAAGCCCAAAAGGTAATCGCCCAGATAAACCAATCATAGGCTTCTCCGTATTTCAAGATTTTGTTGATCAAGACCAAAAAGACGCTGCCGATCAAAAAAATGACGAAATGAACATACAACCGTTTTTTTTGTTTGATGCGCGCATGGGCAGTTTCCAACAGATCGTGTTGTTGCAAGTCTACTTCCGGTTCATTTTTGTTTTTAGAGAACATGTGAATGGCTATATTCGTCATAAAGATACATCAACCTAATAAAAGTTTGCTATGCAGGGCATTAGAAGGGAGTTTCCGCTGCTTGAAAACGGTATTTATGCAAATACGGCTTCATCGGGCCTGATGCACAAAGCCTTGATAGAATGGCGCAGACGGCATGACCTTGAGTTTTTGAACGGAGGTAGCCAAATGAAGACCGAGGCAATGCGCACCCAAATTCCCGAAGTGCGAAAAACGGTCGCGCGATTTTTTAATTGCAAGAACGAAAATGTGGCATTGATCCAGAATTTCTCACTGGGACTAAACCTTCTCTTGGAAGGACTAGACCGAAATAACAAGGTCTTATTGCTCGAAAACGATTATCCTTCGGTGAACTGGCCCTTTGAGAACAGGCACTTTTCGATAGCCTATGCAAAAATCGATGCGCAGTTGGAAGAACATATCTGGGAGAAACTAAAAGATGGAAATTTTTCGGTTCTCGCCATAAGCCTTGTTCAATGGTTGACAGGAATCAAGATTGATCTGGAATTCTTGAAGAAAGTGAAGTCCGAATTTCCGGAAATCATAATAATTGCCGACGGAACCCAATTCTGTGGTGCCGAAAGTTTCGATTTTGAAAATTCGGCCATCGATATACTCGGTGCGAGCGGTTATAAATGGTTGTTGGCAGGTTACGGTAATGGGTTCATGTTGTTCAAAGACCATGTAAAGGATTCTTTTTCGGTCAAATCCATTGGTTTTAACGCCGCGAATATCAATAAAGATATGCGCGATTCGATTCGTTTTGCCAAACATTTCGAGCCGGGCCATTTAGATACCCTGAATTTCGGAAGCTTGAAACGCGGTATGGATTTTCTTGTCGCTATCGGTATGGACAAGATTACGGCCCATAATAGAAAACTTTTCGAAAAGGCAAAAAACAGCTTTGCCGACCTCGGACTTTTGAACGCCGATATATTGCAAAGAAAAGAACATAGTACCATCTTCAATATCAAAGGAGACGATTCGCTTTATAGGCTTTTGACCAACAAAAAAGTAATGTGCGCACAACGTGGCGATGGTATTCGCCTCAGCTTTCATTGCTATAACACTGAAAATGATATTGATGAGATCTTGGAAATCTTAAAAACAACGATGTGGAATTTACCTACTTAGAAATTAAAGTACTTTTTTTTAAGGGACTGTTTCAATAGTTGCCAAAATATTATGAAAATGATAAAAATGGCATTAATCATTGTAAATGAGCATTTTAATGTAGTAGTTTTGCCCCGAATTTTGAAATGACAGAATCAATTTAATTAAAAATATTTTTATCATGGCTATTAAAAAACAGTATTTAAAAAGTAAACCAGTTTGTAAGGTGACTTTTACCGTACCTGCTGAAGAAGCTAAAAAAGTTGCCGTTGTAGGCGATTTCAACAATTGGAAGGCCAACAAGGCAAGCGCTTTGACAAAACAAAAAAATGGAAACTTCAAGGGTACCTTGGAACTTCCTAAAGAAGGTACTTTCGAATTCAAGTACATCATCGATGGCAACTACGTAAACGATGATCAAGCAGACCGTTACCAGTGGAACGATTTCGCCGGTTCTGAAAACGCCGTTCTGGAACTTTAATCGAAAAGTGTAATCAATAAAAAACCCGAAAGTCTGACTTTCGGGTTTTTTATTTTGAGTTATACGGCTACGGCCCCTTTAATATGTGGGTGCGGGTCGTAATCCAATAGGGTAAAATCCTCGAATTTGAAATCGAAGATATCCGTGACTTCAGTATTGATCATCATTTTCGGTAGCGGTCTGGGCTCTCTGCTCAATTGAAGTTCGACCTGCTCCATGTGGTTGTTGTAGATATGGGCATCACCAAAGGTATGTATGAATTCTCCGGGTTCGTACCCGCATACCTGTGCCATCATCATGGTGAACAGGGCATACGAAGCGATGTTGAACGGAACGCCTAAAAATATATCGGCGCTGCGTTGATAGAGCTGGCATGAAAGTCTGCCATCGGCCACATAAAACTGAAAAAAGGCATGACAGGGCGGCAGGGCCGCTTTTCCGTTCGCTACATTTTCAGAAAATGAT
Organism: Flavobacteriaceae bacterium NBU2977; assembly: GCA_019931105.1. Lineage (GTDB taxonomy): Bacteria > Bacteroidota > Bacteroidia > Flavobacteriales > Flavobacteriaceae > Meishania > Meishania litoralis. Next base: position 62,684 of record JAIOUW010000004.1, read on the forward strand.
TTCGAGGTATCGGGCAATACGCTCGGGTTCCATGCCGAGATCAACATACGCCTACTGTTCGGATTGTTCTTCAAAGCATGTACGATTTCCTGTATTTGGTCGATTTCGTCATTGTTCCAATTGCGCCATTGATGGCCATAAACGGGTCCCAAGTCGCCGTTTTCATCGGCCCATTCGTTCCAAATACGGACTCCGTTTTCTTGCAGGTACTTGATATTGGTATCGCCTTTTAGAAACCATAACAGTTCATGAACAATGGATTTTAGGTGCAATTTTTTGGTCGTGACCATAGGGAAGCCCTCGCTCAGGTCGAATCGCATTTGATAGCCAAAAACACTCATTGTGCCCGTGCCGGTGCGATCGCCTTTTTGGTTGCCGTTTTCGAGTACGTGTTTTAGTAAATCGTGGTATTGTTTCATTATGGGGCTAAAGGTAAAGGGTTATGGGTAAAAGGTCAAAGGTCTAATGCTTTGAGTTATTATATTTTATCAACGAGGCGATGCGCTTTTGCAAAATTTGAAGTTCATCTATAACTGGAGAAATTTCTTCGTATTTGATAAATTCCAAATCAGCGCAGAGAATTAAATGCGATTCTAATTCGTAAGCCGAACCAAGACTAATCTGTAAAAATCTAACAAAATCTTTTTGCGAATATTTTGATGAACCTTCTGCGATATTCGCAGGTATTGATATAACACATCGGTTTATCTGTGATATCAACCCGTATTTTTCTTCTTGAGGTAATTGTTTTGTGATAAGGTAGATTTCTTTAACTAGTCTTCTGGCGTCTTTCCAAACTTCAAGTTCCCTAAAGTTTCTCATATTCAAACTTTAATCTTTTACCTGTAACCCTTGACCTCCCTACCCCAAAATCATACCGGCAATGGTAACTGAAAGCAAAGTGGCCAAAGATATGGCCGTTGTTGTATCTTTTTAATTTCTGTTTCTATATAGTTCGATGGCCTGCAGGTATTTCATTCCGACGGATTTCGTTTGAGGATATAGAAATCCACTTAATTCGGGGTGGTTTTCATCGACCCAGCTTACAAGTCCATCCCTGTTTTTGAGAAATTTTTCAACATCGAAAACCTCGTATTCAATTCTTTCAACCTTGACTATTTTATTATTGTCAAATCGTACGATTTCATTCCAAACCATTGGTTCTTCATGAAGGAACAAGATTCTTTTGTCCATTTTTGAAATCTTTGCTTTGACAATTTCACCGTCTTGTTCAATTTGAAGGATGTTGTATGTTGGATTGAATACAGAATCCCATTCCAGCCATACGGTATATCCCTTTTGAGAAAAACGCTCTTCATAATTGTCAGCATTTTCCCGAATCACAATACTATCTCCTAGCAAAGTTCGCATTTTGGAATCATCGGATTGATCAAGAGCCTTGTAATATTGTTGTGCGATTTCAAGTTTGCTCGTTTCTTTGTTTTTTTCCTTTTCGGAATTTTTACAGGAAACAAGACCAATGGTCAATAGTAATGATAGTATTATGATTTTGTTCATTCGGGTTTAGTCAATTGGTTACGTAGTGCTTTAAGGCCTCCATATATATTTAATGTACTCCTTTTTTTGTCTGAAAGCAGCATTGTTACTTTGTATCCTCATTAATTGATGGTTCATCATTAATTTGTGCCATATGTAATGCTCTTTCGGCTTGTAGAATATGCCTTAAATTATGGTATAAAACTACTCTAAAGGTATCTCCTAACCTCAATTTTATCCATTTTGATATAGAAACCGATGTTTTTACTTTCGATAAGTTTATTTTTTTGGATTTTTCGAGAAGTTCCAGAATCTGCTCTTGTTGATTAATGAATTTGTCCAGAACCTTTTGGTCCGTTAAAGAGCAATTTAAGGGATTCATAGATTTAAAAGTTTTCATTTTGTTCAACTTCTCTTTCGGAAGCATACTCTTGGCAAAGTAGTTTCCTAAAAGTCCGCTTTTGAAAGTTTCGGATTCGCCATAGCTCGAATTTTTGATTCTAGCTTCAATTTCTGGAATATAAAAGTCTCCGTACCTGTTCAAATGATCAATACATTCCAGTACATTCCAACTTTCAGCGTTTTGTTTTTGAATGAGGTTTTCGATTGGTAGCGCCTTAAAGGTCCTAACTTTATTCATGTTTTGGTTAGTTAGGTCGATCATTTCATCGATTAATTCCTGTGTTTTCATAAAATTTATTTGACAGCAAATGTCCAAATTTAAGAGGTACGAAACATTGACCGAAATCAAGACTTTTTCAATCTGGACAGTGTCTCGGGAGACATCCTCAAATAGGAAGCAATGTATTTGTTGGGAATTTCTTGAAATAACTGCGGACTTCTTTTCAGCACTCTGTTATATCTTTCCTTGGGCGAAGTGATCAAAATATCTTTTTCCCTTTCAAGCTGTTGTAAAATAAGTTGTTGCAAAATTGAATGCCAAAGATTTTTCAGTTCGCTATTTTGATCGATAAAATTTAGATATTTCTGTTTTGAGATAACTTTTAACTCGGTCTTTTTGATAGCCTGTATATAGAACTCGGATGCCTTTTCGGTAATAAAACTATCTAAGGCGGATAAAAAATCGTATTTATACCCAAATCGTATTATATGTTCTTCGCAGCCTTCAATAATTGAAATTTTTAGAGCTCCGGAAACAATATAAAAAAGATTTGTTTCAACCGTTCCCGCAACCTTTAAATATTCGTTTCTCTTCAATGAGACCTTTTTGTCCCAAAGGTTTTGACTTTCAATTCGCTTATATAACGCATCGAGGGTGTTCATTAATACTTGAAGGTAATTGTGGCAAACATTGCAGCCTAAATAATGTTTGAACAGATATTCTGTTGAAATCCGTTCTCGGGGAAATATAACAAAATCTGTCAACTATATTTTGAGATTCTGCCCAAATGCCGTGTTCAGTGTCCCAAAAGATAAGCTATTAAGTAGGCCACATCGTAAATGGATTTTGCCCCTGGCATGTGATATTATTTATTCCAGTTCTGTAATCGGTCAAGATAGAGGTAGCTTTCAACAAATTCCCTGTGTTCTCGACCGGTCATTTTTTCCAGCAAATTCAAAGCTGAAATGTAACTGGCCAAGTTTCCGTTCGACGAACTGAACTTGCCATCTTCCACAAAGGTCACCAAACTGTCGTTCTGTACTTTTAAGTTCGGATAGTCTTTTTGCAACTGCTCGCCGCCACCGATCCAGGTCACGATTTTATGACCGTCGGCAATGCCTGATTTCCCTATCAATTGTGCGCCTGCGCAATTGCTTACGGTATATTGGGTCTCTTTGTTCTTTTTCGTGATAAAGGCTATAATCTTTTCGTTATTGACCTGTGCGCTCATATCATAGGCACTTGGTATGAACAGGGCCGTTAATTCAGGACAGTTCTCAAAAGTGTAGTCGGGAACAAAATGCATTCCTTCTTCGGTCGTTATCGGGTTTTCAGTCTCCGCTATGGACACAACATTGAACAGTTGTTTTCCGTCAACCGTAAGTTTGGCAAAAACGTCGGAAGTTGCAATGACTTCGCCCTGTAAAACCCCGTCATACATCAAAAGCCCTATGGTTGGTAGTTCCGGCTTGAAAGCTTTTAGATATTTGTCGCGTGTATGTGTTTCTTTTTCAGTTTTGGTAATCTCTGGGCTTTCGGTATTTGTCCGTGATTTGTCTGTATTGCAACCCACTGTAATGATTGCACAAATCGCAGTTATAATTCCAATCTTTTTCATTTTTTCACATTTTGTCGGCAGCTGTTTTTTTTATCTTTCTTGATGGTTTTCGAGGGTGAAGTACATAGCTGAAGCGGTTTTTAACTTTGGTAATGTTCTTAATGTCCTTAGTTTCTTTTATCCAGCCCTTGGTGATTCTTGTGAGCCTGGATTTATCCACTGACCCCATATCACCTTTGAGTTTCTCTAATCGTTCAAGGTTTTTGCTAATCAAATCTATATTGTTGTAAATATCGGGGAGATAGGATTCAATAACGCTCACTAAAAATTCCATCTTCCGAACAGGTGAGTTTAAGAATGAAGTTATTTTTGAGACGTATCTTTTCGTTTCCTCAATGTCCATAGATAGAATATCACTAATAAGTTGTTCTCTCAATTGATTCAATCTCTCGTCATTCAACCTGTCAATCCTTTCAATAATATGGAATGACATGGAGATATTGCCAGATGTTAAATAAGAATAGTAATTCTCCAAAAGAAAGAAATCAAACTTCGATAGGAAAGGAAGAGTCAATTTGAATTGTTTAATTAACCCTAGGAACTTATCCTTTGTTTTTCTGATAAGTAAATACTCGATATCATCTTTTGACAGAGATTTTAGAAACTGTTTGAATGTATTTTCATTAACAAAGTATCGAGAGGAGCTAAACCAAGAAGAAAGGTTGTTTTGATGCCCCTCATCTTTCAAAAGTCTTAAACCCTGAAGGAAATAGTCCTTGCCTTCTTGTTGAAAGGATTGTCCGCTGTAGTAATTTATTCTTAAGAATAACTGATTGTAGAAGTCTTTACTGTAATTGTCTGAGGATAATATCTTAGATAACAAGTAGACCACATGTTTGTCGTGAGGTGAAAATCTTCGTTGTCCATTTAATTGTTGGATTTTAGGAGATAACAACTGAGTGAGCTTTTTGCTGGACTTCAAATCCATCTTGTCTGAATCCGTTATGAATACAGGGACAAGGTTTGAAATGTCAACCTCATCCTCGTTAAAATTGGACTCATTGAAAACTTTCTCGATGTATTCCATCGGAATAATTTCATTGAGATTTTTAATCGATGATTTCCTAAGGTAAGGAATTGGGAAAATCTCACCCACACTTTCCAAGTCAAATTCCCCCTTTATTCTTAGAACATAATTCAAGTCTGATTTTGATAACAATGGCAATAAAGTATCGAAAATTTTTTGTGCTTTCTGATTGTGTTTTTCTGATAAGATATGAGGAAGTATTTCTATGTGACTTGTCCGTAGTTTTGGTGATTGTAAAAGATCTAGTTTTGAATGTAATAGTTCACTATTTCCTACTAAATAGCTTGATGGAACATCATTTCGGTACTCCCAAATTATCTTGAAAATTTCCTCAAGTAGGGTGTCATTACGTTTGTCCTCTTCCAGGATATGAACCACTAGGTAATCAATACTATCTTCAAGGTAGACCTTTTCCTCTTTAGACTTGAAGTTCTTTAGGATAATTTGAACTATCCTGGGAGTTTCCTTAGTCACTTCAATTGCCTCTTGATTGATTAGTTTATCCCGAAGTCGGTAAATGTCGAATCGTACCTCCTTCTTCAAAAAGACAAAGTTCATGGGTTCCTGAACCTTCTTTAGATTCAACCTCTCACCAAAGGAGTTGACAAATAACCTGAATCGTTCTACCGATTCAACCGTCATTGAGCCATTACTACTAGATCGGTCCAAAACCTTCTTAAGTTCTTCATATAAGGGGTGTGCTTTATCTTGATACGAACGGAAAAAGTCGGGATACTGGACAAATAAACCTTCTGCTTCTGTGAATACCTGTTTGGTTACAATAAAGAAGGTGAATACCCGTAAATCCTTGAGTAAAAACTCCTCCTTCGAATCAATATTTTTTGACAACCTATAATAAGTGATATAATCATTGATAAACCTTTTGATTTGACGTGGAGTTTGTCCTCTATACCCTCTATATAGAATAGACTTGACTATGTCAAAGTCTTTCTTTTCTATTGGAACAATACTTTCCTTCAACAAGTCTTCAATGAAATCATCTCTATCAAATTCTTCTAGTACTGGAATTCTCATATAGGTTTGGAAAACCTTGTCCATGAAATCCAGTTTTAGTCCTTTTTTACCGCGGTATAAATGATTCATTATTTCTTTGTCGTCACAGGGAATAATGTAAACACAGTTTTTATGTTCCATGAAAGTTCTCAATCCTGTGAGTGTCTGATATGAAACCTTTGATTCACATCTATCGATATTATCGAATACTATCACCATCTTACTTGGAGAACCATTCTTATCCATTTCTCGAACACATTGATTTACAATGTCTTTAAAGATGTTTTCAAATTGATCCTGTGAAAATGTAGGAGGGTTGGATACAACTCTTACACTTGTCTCTTTTTGGAATCCCTTTCCAATTTCTTTAAAGACATCTTCGAATATTTTAAGTCCACCCATAAAAATGAAGATGGTATAGAAGGATTTCAGAATTTCTCTTAACCAGGTAATATCTTCTGTCCAAGAGATGTTCTTGAGTACGACAATAACGATGAAAATCAACAACAGATACCAGTACTTGAGTAGAAAGTCACCTACTTTCCGGTACCACTTTTTCTGTTTCTTATCATAGTCCTCTTCTATGGTAATATTCCTATCGAGAATGTCTGTAAGAGATTGTCCGTCATATTTATATCCATCTGAGAATGACGTACTGACTCTTAAATTTGAAGAGTTCCTTATTTCTTTCTCAATATCAAACAGAATTGAACGATACAAGGATGTGTTCACATACTTCCAGACGTCTATATAGACGTAGCACACATCTTCATTCTTCTTTAGGAAATTCTTAAAGAGATGTCTTAGTATTAAGCTTTTTCCAGAACCCCACTTCCCAAAAAGTCCGATTGTAAAAGAACCATCTGATAAGTCTAGTTTTTCATCTGTTATAATGTCATTGAGAGTTTTCGATATATTGGTGTGGATTCCAAATCTGTCTTCACTCAATTCATTATCTAACAGGTACGACATAATTATTCCATCTTAGTTGCTGCTCATAGGTGTCTGATTAATGATAGTATATCCATAGATAACCAACTCGGTCCATACTACCAATTTTTTTAAATCAGATAAAATGTGGCACTTTGTCACTAACGTTTATAAGCCTATCCCTTACTTTTTACAGTAATCAACCCGCAGATTCGATTACCCCAAAATCATACCCGCAATCGTGGCCGAAAGCAAAGAGGCCAAAGATCCGCCCAAAACCGCCCTCATTCCGAATTCCGAAAGGGTCTTGCGTTGGCCGGGTGCCAAAGAGCCGATGCCACCGATCTGTATGCCGATGGAGGCAAAATTGGCAAAGCCGCAGAGCATGTAGGTCGCCATAATGACCGATTTGTTGAATTTAAAATGGGGGCTGGTCAAAACATCCTTCAGTTCGGCCAACTGAATATAGCCGACAAATTCACTGGCCGCCAATTTGATGCCCAACAACTGCCCCATCAACATAATATCCTCATTGGCGACCCCGATCAGCCACATCAATGGGGCGAAGATGGTGCCCAAAATAGCTTCGAGCGAAAAACTTTGGTACGATGAATTGGCCCCGATCCAGGCATTTAGCGAAGTCCAATCGCCTACCCATTCGAGAATGCCGTTGACCATGGCGATAAAGGCGACAAAGACCAAAAGCATGGCGCCGACGTTTACCGCTAACTTTAACCCTTCGGTAGTACCGTTCGAAATGGCATCCAAAACATTGGCCCCTATTTTGTCGGTAGCTACATGAACATCGGTATTGACCGCTTCAGTCTGCGGGTATAACATTTTGGAAATAACTATCGCCCCGGGTGCCGCCATGACCGAAGCGGCCAAAAGATGTTTGGCAAAAATTAGTCTCAGCGCCTCGTCATCCCCTCCCAAAAATCCGATATACGCTGCTAGTACGGCCCCAGCGACGGTGGCCATGCCGCCTATCATTACAAGGAGGATCTCAGACTTGTTCATTTTTTCCAGATAGGCCTTGATGAGCAACGGGGCTTCTGTTTGGCCCAAAAAAATGTTGCCGGCGACCGAAAGACTTTCCGCGCCCGATATTCCCAAACCCTTTGATAATAGCCAAGCAAGTGCTTTGACCACCTTTTGGATGACTCCCAAATAAAACAGTAAAGAGGTCAATGCGGAAAAGAAAACGATGGTCGGCAAGACCTGAAAGGCAAAAATGTAACCGAAAGTGTCCATGTCCACCACGAGGCCTTCGAACAGAAATTGGCTTCCGGCACGTGTAAAGTTCAAAATGCTGACGAAAACGCCGCCCAATTTTTCAAAAACCCATTGAACCGCCGGTACTTTCAATACCCCAATGGCGATCAACAATTGAAGCGATAGGCCGATACCGACGGTCTTCCAATTGATGGCCTTTCGATTCGAACTAAAAAGGTAGGCAATGAGTATGAGAACGAACATACCCAAGATACCCCTCCACAGACTGCTGATGGAAAAGCCCTCGTTGGGAATGATTTCGGCCACATTGGTATTGGAAATTACGTCGATGGAACTCTGTATGGTATCGGCGGAAATGCTGTCTTGGGAAAAAGCGAGAAAAGGAATAAAAAGTACAAGCGAAAAAATCCATAAACGGGTTTTCATAGGCTTGTCGGTTGGTTAGTTGCGCTTTGAGATTTCGTCCCGCAGTTTGGCCGCTTTTTCATAATCTTCGTTGGCCACAGCCTTGTCGAGTTCTTTATGCAGTTCTTCCAAGGTCAGTTCTTTATAGGCTCCCGCGACTCCTGAATCGATTTCTACGGTCTCTCCTTCTTGAAGTATTTCATCGACCATGATGCTGTCATCTTTTTCATCATTGTCCTTTTCCTTGGAGGAAAACTTGAGAAAGATTCCGGCTTTGTCCAAAATAGTCTTATAAGTGAAAATGGGAGCGTTGAAACGCAAGGCCAAGGCAATGGCATCACTGGTACGGGCATCGATGATCTCTTCGATCTTATCTCTTTCACAAATGATGCTGGAGTAAAAAACGCCATCCACCAGCTTGTGAATGATTACCTGTTTGATAACAATATCGAAACGATCCGCGAAGTTTTTGAAAAGATCGTGGGTCAAAGGCCTTGGGGGTTTGATCTCTTTTTCAAGTGCAATGGCGATCGATTGCGCCTCAAAGGCACCGATGACGATCGGTAGCTTGCGGTCACCTTCTACCTCATTTAAAATAAGGGCATAGGCGCCATTTTGTGTCTGGCTATACGATATACCCTTTATCTTTAATCTAACTAAGCTCATATACTTACTAAAAATACAAAAAGCTGTTTAAATAGTTGGGCGCACCAGATATTTAAACAGCCCTTTCGTTCCAATGCATTGGCAATTGGAACCGACGCGCAAATTAACAAAAATTAAGAGTTCTGAGCTTTAAATTCCTTTAATTTTTCGGTGAGTTGCGGAACAACCTCGAAGGCATCGCCGACGATGCCATAATCGGCCGCCTTAAAGAAAGGCGCCTCGGGATCGGTATTGATGACCACTTTGACCTTTGAGGCACTTACCCCGGCCAAATGTTGAATGGCCCCTGAAATACCGATTGCGATATACAGATTACTGGCCACCGGTTTTCCGGTCTGTCCGACGTGCTCGCCATGAGGCCTCCAACCCATATCGGAAACGGGTTTGGAACATGCGGTCGCGGCACCCAATACCTCGGCTAGTTCTTCTACCATTCCCCAGTTTTCAGGTCCTTTCAAACCTCTTCCTCCTGAGACGACAATATCGGCATCGGCAATCGTTACCGTACCTACCGCCTTATCGATTTCAACGGATCTTACGTTAAAATTACCGTCTTCCAACGATGGGGCAAAGGTTTCTACCGCAGCTGTGGCATCGTTTTCATGGGTTCCGAACGCATTGTTCGAAACGCCTATTATCTTTACATCGGTGTTGATCCGTGTATGTGCAAAACCCTTGTTGCTAAATGCCGTTCTCTTTACGGTCAATGGATTTGTACCTTCTGGTGCGGCGACGACATTGGGGGCATAGCCCGCTTCAAGTTTGGCGGCCAAGATCGGGGCCAAAAATTTGCTATCGGTGCTTGAACTCACGATAATGACCTGTGAACCTTCTTTTGTCGCGGCCTGGGCAATTGCATGGGCATAGGCCTTGGCATTGAAGGTCTTGAGCTTATCATCTGAAACACTTAGAACTTTTGATACTCCATAGGCGCCCAAGCTCTCATTGTCTTCAGCGTTTACGGAAATAGCCGTTACCGTTGTGCCCATTTGATTGGCGACCTCATGGGCATATGAAGCGACCTCAAAGGCATTCTTCTTGAATTTTCCGTTTTCTGATTCGGTATATACTAATACTGACATAAAGTTTTTAATTTTTGGGTTTTTAGATCGTTAAATCACTTTCGCCTCGGTGTGCAAAAGGTTTACGAGATCATCAACATTATCTACCAATTTGACCGCACCTTTAGGCGCCGGTTTCTCGAATTTGGCATCGGTGGTCGCGTTGATCGCTTCGACAGGTTCGACCACGTTCAGCTTTTTCTGGCGCGCCATCATAATACCTCTCATATTGGGAATTCGAAGGTCGCTTTCTTGGACCAATCCTTTTTGGCCCCCTACAACAAGAGGAAGGGTAGTGGTTATTTTTTCCTTTCCGCCGTCGATTTCGCGTATAGCGGTAGCGTTGTTTCCCTCAATTTCGAGATTGATGCAGGTATTGACAAAATTCATATCGAGTAAAGTGGCCAATATTCCGGGCACCATGCCACCGTTATAGTCGATGGATTCCCTTCCGCCAATGACAAGATCATAGCCGCCATCCTTTACCACTTGCGCCAATTGCTGGGCGACAAAAAAACCGTCGGTAGGTACGGCATTGACCCGAATGGCCTCATCGGCACCTATGGCCAGTGCTTTTCGCATGGTAGGTTCGACCGAAGCTTCGCCGACCGTGGCAACATGCACCGTGGCCCCTTGTTTTTCCTTGAACCACATGGCGCGGGTCAAGCCGAACTCATCGTTAGGGTTGATTACGAACTGTACGCCGTTCGTATCGAATTTCGTATCGCCTTCGGCAAAATTTATTTTGGAAGTAGTGTCGGGAACATTACTTATACATACTAAAATCTTCATAAAAAGGGCTTTAAAATGACTGCGCTAAGATAACCATTAATTTTCGAAAATATTATGCATGCATAATAAATTTTGAAACTTTTTTTAGTCCGTACCGATGATCTATTGATGGATATTTTCATATTTTTGCTTGCATTCAAAAAAGCGAACGCACAACACGATAAGCAAATCGATACATGAAGACACTACAATTTAGAGAGGCCATAGCGGAGGCAATGTCTGAAGAAATGCGCAGGGACGAATCTGTTTACTTGATGGGTGAGGAAGTGGCCGAATACAATGGCGCTTATAAGGCCTCGAAGGGAATGTTGGACGAATTCGGTGACAAGCGCGTTATCGATACCCCTATCTCTGAGTTGGGTTTTGCGGGTGTAGGTGTCGGATCCACCATGACCGGCAATCGGCCGATAATCGAATTTATGACCTTCAACTTTGCCTTGGTGGGTATCGACCAGATTATCAACAACGCTGCCAAGATCAGACAGATGTCGGGCGGGCAGTTTCCTTGTCCGATCGTGTTTCGTGGGCCGACCGCTTCTGCAGGTCAGTTGGCGGCGACCCATTCGCAGGCTTTTGAAAGCTGGTATGCCAACTGTCCGGGTTTGAAAGTAGTAGTTCCTTCTAATCCCGCTGATGCCAAAGGTTTGTTGAAATCGGCCATTCGTGACGATGATCCGGTAATTTTTATGGAGTCGGAGCAGATGTACGGTGATAAGGGCGAAGTGCCCGAAGGAGAATTTACGATTCCCCTTGGAGTGGCAGATATTCGCAGACAGGGATCCGACGTGACCATTGTATCTTTTGGAAAGATCATCAAGGAAGCCGATAAGGCTGCCGATGAACTCGAAAAGGAAGGAATCAGTTGCGAGATCATTGATTTGCGAACGATAAAACCGATGGATTATGAGGCGATTTTGACCTCGGTCAAAAAAACCAACCGTCTTGTAGTCTTGGAAGAGGCCTGGCCGTTCGGAAACGTCGCCACCGAGATTACCTATCATGTGCAGGCACATGCCTTCGACTATTTGGATGCCCCTATTCAAAAAATAAACACCGCCGATACTCCTGCGCCATATTCCCCTGTACTTTTGGAGGAATGGTTGCCGAATCACGAAGACGTCATCAAGGCTGTTAAGAAAGTGTTATATAAATAAGGTTTAAGAAATTGTACGACTACTTTTGCTCCGCAGCCAAAAAACTGCGGAGTTTTTTTTATTGAACTCAAGACGGGTTCATTGGTACGCTATTTGATAAATCAGTTTCGAGAACTAAACTTTTAATGAAAAAATTTCTCTTTTCCATACTCTTGTTGTCGGCATATTTCGCCGACGCCCAAACAAAAGTTGGCGGTATGGTGACCGATGAGACTGGTGAACCGGTGGCCTTTGCCAACATTCTTTTCAAAAATTCGACCGAAGGTACCATTACCAATGATGACGGACGGTTCTATATGGAATCGGATATGACCCATGATACGCTGGTCGTTTCCTTCATCGGCTTCGCCGAACTTGAGATCTTGTTGACTTCAAAGGTCAATTACGATATGAAAATCGTTTTAAAAGAAGCTACCGAGCAACTAAAAGAAGTTGTACTGATCGCGGGTAAACAACCGAAAAAGAACAATCCTGCGGTTGATATCCTTAGAAAGATATGGGAGAAAAAAAGGCGGAACGGCCTACGTATGTTCGAGCAATACAAATATGATAAGTACGAAAAAGTGGAGTTCGACCTGAATACGATAGACAGTTCGGTGATGAAAAGTAAGATTTTCAAGGGACTTGAATTCGTTTTTCAAGATCTTGATACCTCAAGGATAACAGGAAAAACCTATCTGCCCATCTTTTTGAACGAAAAATTCTCTAAAGTCTACGGTGATAACCTATTGAATGAAGAAAAGGAAGATATTCTGGGAAGTAAAAATTCCGGATTTGAAAACAATCAGGCCCTCACCGCTTTTATTCAAGATATGTATGCCGAATACGATGTGTACAATAATTATATAGAATTCTACGATAAAAGCTTCACCAGCCCGCTTTCAAGAACAGGTGTCGACGTGTATAATTACGCGCTTCGCGATAGCGCCTTTATCGACAACAAATGGTGTTATAATATCGTCTATTATCCCCGGCGCAAGAACGAATTGACGTTCAAAGGCGATTTTTGGGTAAACGATAGTACGTACGCCATCAAGAATATCAATCTGCAAGTCACCAAAAGTGCCAATCTGAACTGGGTAAAGGAATTTTATATCGAGCAAGATTTCGAAGTTGTCAACGATTCGGTCTTTCTTTTAAGGCGCGATTATATGCTGACCGATTTCAGCTTCCGAAAGAAAGAAGAATCAAGGGGTATCTATGGCAAGCGAACCACGGTTTACGATAATCATATGTTCGATATTCCCAAACCGAAATCGTTTTACAGGGCAGAGAGTAATCCGTTCGACCCTTTGGTAATGAACCGCGACAGTACTTTTTGGGAAAATAGCCGATTGGAAACCTTGAACAAAGACGAAAAGGGGGTTTATCAGCTTTTAGACACCCTGAAGACCGTGCCTAAGTTCAAATCGTATTATAACCTGATCAGTATTCTCGGTTCGGGCTATGTCGAAGTCGACAAGTGGAACATCGATATCGGGGACGTTTACAGTGTTTTTGGATACAACGATGCCGAGGGCGTAAGATTGCGCGCCGGAGCGCGCACCTATTTCGGACAGAACGATCCATGGCGCCTTGAAGGATACATGGCCTATGGTTTTAAAGATAATAGGGTAAAGCACGGTATTTCGGGCAAATGGCTGGTAGACCAAAAGACAAGGTTGATCTTTTCTGGCGGACATCGTCGCGATGTCGAACAACTGGGTTTGAGCCTTACCTCTACAAATGACGTGCTGGGGAGGAGTGTTGCGTCCTCATCGGTTCTTACAGTAGGGTCCAACAACCGATTGACCAATATCGACCTAAGTACCTTTAGTATGGAGATGGAGCCGGTGACCAATTTTAGAATACGGTTCGGTAGTTCGTTCAGAACGCTGAGTTCGGCACTGCCCGATGCATTCAGTTTGGATTATATCGATGCCGATTCCCCTACGGGTATTTCCTCTGAGATAAAACAGTTCGATATCAGTACCCTGCTGATCTATACGCCAGGTAAAAGAGTGATCGGCTATGGCGTTGAACGTTATGATATCAATGATGACTACAGCACGCTGCTATTGAATTACACAAGAGGTCTCGATGGCTTTCTGCAAAGTGATTTTAATTACAGCAAAATTCAGTTTTCCTATAGCCAGCCATGGCAATTGGGCGGTTTCGGAAGGTTATTGAGTACCGTGGAAGTCGGTAAGACATTTGGAGAGGTTCCTCTAGGACTTTTAAACGTAATCCCCGGAAACCAGACGTTGTTTTCGCTATATAATGCCTTTCCCAATCTCGATTTCTACGAATTTGTAACAGATACCTATACTTCGGTACACTTGGAACACAATTTTAACGGTAGATTGTTTTCTAGGATACCATTTCTACGCAAACTTAATTTGAGGGAGATTGTCGGGTTACGCGGCGTTTGGGGAGAACTATCGAATGAAAATATAGCCCTAAGCTCCCCGACGAACATACCGTTGCAGGCACCTTCAGACAAGATTTACTATGAGTATTCGGTAGGGGTAGGAAACATTTTTAAGATCTTTCGAATCGATTTTAATTTTAGGGGCAATTATTTGGATGCCCCAAATGCACGCCCTTTTGCCGTTACCGGAAGCTTCGGCTTTAGTTTTTAAGCAATTCTCTTCACAGAAGTATCATTAACCGCTTTAGAGGTATTTTAACGATTTCAATAGCGCAAAGGTCGTTGATCGAAGTACCTTTGTAATCCCAAAAAACAGATAAATATGAGCGCAGACGAAATTACCTCTTTTGACGTATTGATAGAGATTCCAAAGGGCAGTAGAAACAAATATGAATATGACTTTGAGCTAAAAAAGATCCGATACGACCGAATGATTTTTTCGTCGATGATGTATCCGGCGGATTATGGTTTTATTCCAGAAACTTTGGCTCTGGACGGCGACCCACTTGATGTTTTGGTACTTGTGACCGAACCGACCTTCCCCGGTTGTGTTATGGAAGTCAAACCGATCGGCGTTTTTCACATGGCCGATGAAAAAGGTCCCGATGAAAAGGTAATCTGTGTGCCTGTGTCGGATCCCATAGCCAATTCTGTGACCGATTTGAGCGACCTCAATCCGCATTTGATAAAAGAAATAGAACATTTTTTCAAGGTTTATAAAGATTTGGAAAAGAAGAAAGTCGATGTAGGAGGGTGGGGCGATGTTCTCGAAGCGAAAGAAATAGTTGCAAAATGCATAAGAAGGTTCGGCCGAAGCGATGTACCGAGCGAAGAGGTCAGTATTAAATAAAAGGCTACGACAGAAGTCAATAGAAAGCAATATCCCTCAAAAAGATATTGCTTTTTTATTCTGATAGGTTTTCCTATTTTTGCACGCATTTTAAAATTATAAACAACTGATCAATATGGATTTACTAGTGAACTTCTTACCGGCCTTTGGTGTTTTGGCCTTGATTTATGTCTTCGTTAGGAGCGGATGGGTTTCAAAGCAAGATGTCGGGGATGAAAAGATGGCCCGGATCGCCAAAAACATTGCCGATGGTGCCATGTCTTTCTTAAAGGCCGAATATAAGATTCTCTCGATTTTCGTCGTGG
Source organism: Flavobacteriaceae bacterium NBU2977 (assembly GCA_019931105.1). GTDB lineage: Bacteria > Bacteroidota > Bacteroidia > Flavobacteriales > Flavobacteriaceae > Meishania > Meishania litoralis. The sequence continues at coordinate 78,271 of JAIOUW010000004.1, forward strand.
CCGTAGCTGCACTTCTATTCGTCAAAGGAAGTAACGAGGTAGGCTCGAACGGTATGGTAGCGGTATCGTTCATTGTAGGTGCCATTTGTTCTGCTTTGGCAGGGTTTATCGGTATGAAGGTCGCTACCAAAGCGAATGTCAGAACTACCAATGCGGCAAGAACATCGTTGGGCAAGGCCCTAGAGGTTGCTTTCGCAGGCGGCGCCGTTATGGGCCTTGGTGTAGTTGGTCTCGGTGTTTTGGGTCTGAGCGGTCTGTTCAAGTTCTACAGTGGAATGGGCTGGGGCATCGGTGAGGTGCTGAACGTACTTTCCGGTTTTTCATTAGGAGCTTCCTCTATTGCACTTTTTGCGCGTGTTGGTGGTGGTATTTATACCAAAGCTGCCGATGTCGGTGCCGATTTGGTCGGTAAGGTAGAAGCAGGTATTCCAGAAGATCATCCGTTGAACCCCGCAACCATTGCCGATAACGTAGGAGATAATGTTGGTGATGTTGCCGGTATGGGCGCCGATTTATTTGAATCATATGTCGGGTCGATTATCGGTACGATGGTATTGGGTGCGGCCTTTACGCAGATTCCGGCATTTGAAGCAGCTTTTGATGGTTTAGGAGCAGTTTATCTACCACTGGTTTTGGCCGCGGTCGGAATCGTTATGTCCATTATAGGGACCTTCTTTGTAAGAGTTAAGGATGGCGGAAATCCCCAAACGGCATTGAACATAGGTGAGTTCGGTTCTGCCGGTCTTATGTTGGTCGCTTCCTATTTTATCATTGATATGATGCTTCCCGCAAGCTGGACTTTTGGAGGCAACGAATATACTTCATTGGGTGTTTTCTGGGCGGTACTTGCAGGTTTGGTCGCTGGTCTTGCTGTGGGTAAGATCACCGAATATTATACCGGTACGGGAACAAAGCCCGTAAATAGTATCGTGCGCCAGTCTGAAACTGGTGCTGCAACGAACATTATCGCAGGATTGGGTGTGGGCATGATGTCCACCATGTTCCCGATATTGTTCATTGCCGCTGCTATTTTGGTGTCGCACCATTTTGCGGGATTATATGGAATCGCCATTGCTGCGGTAGGAATGCTTGCCAACACAGGAATTCAATTGGCCGTTGACGCCTATGGCCCGATTTCGGATAACGCGGGTGGTATAGCCGAAATGGCCGAATTGCCGAGTGAAGTACGCGAACGAACCGATAAATTGGATGCCGTTGGAAATACTACTGCTGCCATCGGAAAAGGTTTTGCTATCGCTTCTGCGGCTTTGACGGCTTTGGCCTTGTTCGCCGCCTTTATGCAAACGGCCAACGTGGTCGCGATCGACGTTTCAAAGCCAACGGTAATGGCCGGTTTGTTGGTCGGTGGAATGCTACCGTTTGTATTCTCGGCCTTGTCGATGAATGCAGTAGGTCGCGCTGCCATGGCCATGATCGAAGAGGTGCGCCGCCAATTTAGGGACATTCCACAATTGAAAGCGGCCTTAGAGGTAATGAGGGCCGTTGATTCCGATATGTCAAAAGCGACTCCAGAGCAAAGGGCGATTTTCGATGCCGCTGATGGTGTTGCCGAATACGATAAGTGTGTTGCCATTTCTACGACCGCTTCGATCAAGGAAATGGTATTGCCCGGACTTTTGGCCATCGCCGTGCCCGTTGCGGTAGGCTTCATTGGAGGAGCTGAAATGTTGGGCGGACTATTGGCCGGTGTTACCACGGCAGGGGTTCTGATGGCTATTTTTCAGTCAAATGCAGGAGGTGCGTGGGACAATGCAAAAAAAATGATCGAGGAACAAGGTAGAAAAGGTACCGATGCCCATAAGGCTGCCGTTGTCGGTGATACTGTTGGTGACCCGTTCAAGGATACTTCAGGGCCATCATTGAACATTCTTTTGAAATTGATGTCCGTTGTGGCTTTGGTCATTGCGCCAAGTATTGCCTTGAACGTTACGGGCATGGCCGGTAATGACAGTAACATCGAAAAAACCATAAAGGTGACCATGGATGCTAATGATAGTGATTTGGCCGAAGCTACCGTACAATATACAACGATGTTGAACGGTGAAGAGGTAACCGAGGAAAAGACCTTTAAAGGAACAAAGGCAGAAGTGGAAGCCCAGTTAAAGGAATTTGAAGATACTACCATTGATTCAAAAGGGAAAGAAACTGAAATTACTATCGAAAAAGTTGATATAAAGAAGCAGTAACTTCCAAAGTAAATAAAAAAAGGGATGTAGGTTACTACATCCCTTTTTTTGTATTTATTACAATAGGTCTATTGTAATTTAAACGTAATAGGAATACTAAAAGGTACTTTGACAGGGGTGCCACTTTGTTTTCCCGGTGTCATTTTAGGAAGTTTGCCTATGATTCTTGTTGCTTCTTCCCCTAGATTTTTATCAGGACTTCTGAGAATTCGTATTTCTCCGATACTTCCATTCTTCTGAATGACAAAATTCATATAGACCTTTCCTTGAATATTCATTTCTTGGGCAATTTCCGGATAGCGAAAAGTATTTCTGATATGTTTTAACATCATCGTTTGAAAACAGGCCCGTTTGTCGGTTTCGTTTTCACATCCTGGAAATACCGGAACGCTTTCTATTACAGAGAAGGGTATGGCAATATCTTCTTCAGGTTCTTCGACCACCACACTGTCGATCGCGATGGGCGTATCCGGAAAAGGTTCGGTAACGGCAATAGGCGTTTCATCGATTTCGGGGTCGTCGGGCACAACATCTATTATTGTTGGCGCCACAGGTGGCGGGGGCGGAGGAGGGGTCTTTAACTGAAAAACAGGCACTTCTTCCGTTAAATCATCATCAACATCCATTGAGATGTATTGGGGGTAATTTGTTTCATACGTCTTCCATTCCAATGCTATAAAAGTCAATAACATGACCAAGGCCAGTCCGGTCAAAAAATAGACGCTCCTATTTCGGTTCAGATCTTTTTTAGGGTTCTTTTTTGGTTTCATAATTCTGTGGTTTTATGTTCGGCGAAATGAACTCGTCATAAAGCGAACAGGTTGAACATTACCATAAATCTAGAAGATGTACCCGCATCATAAAATAAGGATTGAGTGTAAGGGTCATCTGAACGAGTGAACAAGCCATTTTTTCATTTCGCAAACTACTTTGTGAATTCGGCCTTTTCCTATATTTGGGCCAATGGGAGTATTCGGCAAAAAAGACAAGTTACAGATCATCGCTTTTCAGACCTATGGTACCGATGCCCATCTGTATTTAAGGGGAAGGGCTTTGGAGGATGAAGAAATCGATTTGGCCGATAAAGGATTCTTCAAGTTGATCCGTAACACATACCAACGCTTTGATGCCGATGAAATAAAACATACACCTTTAAATATCAAATTGGTCGACGGAAGGGCCGTTTCGGGCGAGACCAATGATGACGGATATTATTTGATAGACCTGCCGAGCAAAGATTTAAGTCAACTAATCAACGATGAAGGTTGGTTGCAATACGCGATTTCATACTCCGATTATTCGTTAAAAAGGGAAATTTTACATGAAAATCGTTTTCCCGGAGAAATGATGATTCCTCATGAAGATGCTGAATTCGGGATCATCAGTGATATCGACGATACGATTCTGTGGACGGGAGTGGCTTCTTTTTTAAAATGGCGCGCCATTCTCCGTACTTTTTTTTCTAATGTGGGCCAACGGATCCCACTCAAAGGAGCTGCCAAACTTTACCACCGATTACACCACGGAAAATCTGGTAAGGCCGTAAACCCGATTTTTTATGTAAGCAACAGTCCTTGGAACCTTTATCGGTACCTCGAATTCTTCCTGATCAAGAATAGCTTTCCCAAAGGGCCGATTCTTTTGAGAAGCTTGCGGGCCGCATTGACGAAAAACCACGATAATGACAGGCCACATAAGCAACACGAAATCCGTAATATTCTCAAAACGTACCCCGGTCTGAGTTTTATATTGATCGGGGATAGCGGAGAGTATGATGCTGATATTTATAAGGAAATAGCAGAAGAATATCCGAACCAGATATTGGCAATTTATTTAAGGGATGTCGGCCACAGAAAAAGAATGGTCCGGGTCAAGGATTTGTTCGCTGAATTTGATAGTACCCCGGTCTTGTTTGTGGAAAACAGCGATCAATTGGAGCTACACGCCAAGCAAATAGGATTGTTATAGCTTAATTTGTTCGCCCTTAATTAAAAGAGTCCATTGATCTCTGCATCGATCTTATTGATAATTGTTCCGAGATCTTCAGGGTTATCTACAAAATCAAGGTCATCGACGTCGATGACCAGCAAATTACCTTTTTCGTAGCCATGCACCCATGCCTCATAACGTTCGTTCAGTCGGCTGAGATAATCGATTGAGATCGAGTTTTCATAATCCCTTCCTCTTTTATGTATCTGCTTGACAAGGTTGGGTATCGAACTTCTGAGATAGATCAGAAGATCGGGTGGTTGCACCAAACTCTCCATCAGTTCAAAAAGGCTTGAATAATTGGTGAAATCTCGGTTGGTCATCAAACCCATTGCATGTAGGTTTGGTGCAAAAATAAAGGCGTCTTCATAAATAGTACGGTCTTGTATGATATTCTTGCCACTTTCACGAATCTTTAATATTTGTCGGTAGCGATGATTGAGGAAATAAATCTGGAGATTAAAGCTCCATCGCTCCATTTGGTTATAAAAATCATCGAGATACGGGTTGTCGACAACATCTTCGAAGTTGGCTTCCCATTTGTAATGATTGGCCAATAATTTGGTCAAAGTGGTTTTTCCGGCTCCAATGTTTCCTGCAACGGCAATATGCATTTTTGCACTATTTTATGGTTGGTGTCTTGCTTTTGATGATGACGCACAATATACGAAGTATATCGAGTTTTGGAAAAAATAGTAGGTGAAATACGCTTTTGTTGTACAGAGTCAAGAAAATGAAATTTAGGAAGGTCTACAACGCCCTATTCTTTTGTCCTGAAGGGATTTTTTGCCGAAAATTTAACCCCTCATATCAAAACTTAAGTGAAATAGTATTGTCACCATAACAATTTTCATATTTTTGCGTTCTCAAACGAGAGGATGGATTTGACTGATTGCAACCTCGAAATGTCGAAGATGAGTTCGGCGGAAAAAATGCTAAAGCAGTTGATATAATTCGGTTATATCATTCTACTTGGTAACTCGGTCAGGTCCCCATAGATATAAATTATAATTATTTAAATCGTATGTCATATTTATTCACTTCGGAATCGGTCAGTGAAGGCCATCCCGACAAAGTGGCCGATCAGATCAGTGATGCCCTATTAGACAACTTTTTAGCTTTTGACCCTGAGAGTAAAGTAGCTTGTGAGACCCTTGTGACTACCGGTCAGGTCGTATTGGCAGGAGAAGTAAAAAGCAATACTTATTTAGACGTTCAGAACATTGCCCGAGGTGTTATCAATAAAATCGGTTATACCGAAGGGGAATATCAGTTCAGTGGCGATTCTTGTGGGGTTATTTCGTTGATCCATGAACAGTCACAAGACATCAACCAAGGTGTCGATCGGGGCAAAAAAGAAGAACAAGGTGCCGGTGACCAAGGCATGATGTTCGGTTATGCCACAAAAGAGACCTCGAATTATATGCCCTTGGCTTTGGATATTTCACATAAGATCCTCCAGGTTTTGGCCGACTTGCGACGTGCGAAAAAAGAAATTAAATACTTACGCCCTGATGCAAAGTCGCAGGTAACCATTGAATATTCAGACGATAATGTGCCCCAACGTATCGATGCCATCGTTATATCTACGCAACATGATGCTTTTGATAAGAACGATGACAAGATGTTGGCCAAGATCAAGAAAGACTTGATCGAGATTTTGATTCCGAAGGTCAAGAAAAAATTACCCAAAAAGGTCCAGAACCTTTTCGACGATCAGATTACCTATCACATCAATCCTACAGGGAAGTTTGTAATCGGAGGCCCTCATGGTGATACCGGTTTGACGGGAAGAAAAATCATTGTTGATACCTATGGTGGAAAAGGAGCCCACGGCGGAGGAGCTTTCAGCGGAAAAGATCCGAGTAAAGTTGACAGAAGTGCGGCATATGCTTCACGCCATATTGCCAAGAACTTGGTTGCCGCTGGTGTTGCTGATGAAATATTGGTACAAGTAAGCTATGCGATCGGAGTGGTCGAACCGACTTCGATATTTGTGGATACCTACGGCAGGTCGAATGTTGATTTGACCGATGGTGAAATTGCAAAAAAGGTTGAGAGCTTATTCGATATGCGCCCTTTTGCCATTGAAAAGCGTCTAAAACTTAGAAATCCCATTTATCTTGAATCGGCCGCATATGGTCACATGGGCAAAGACCCCAAAGTGGTCAAGAAAGTCTATGAATCACCATATAATGGACGTGTTGAAAAAGAGGTCGAGCTTTTTACCTGGGAGAAATTAGACATGGTAGACAAGGTCAAAAAAGCATTCAAACTATAAATTTTTCAAAAAAAGTAGGGAATTTAAATATTCCGACTATATATTTGCCCCAACAAAGTTCAAACACGTATTGAATAGTTATCAAGAAAGGTGGAGGGAATAGACCCTTTGAAGCCTTAGCAACCCTTTGTAATATCCGATGGCTATCGGTTCAAAGAAGGTGCTAAATTCTACTGTGTGCTGAATTCTATTCGGTATCCGGCAGATAACGTAAATAAATTACATCCGTAATTTTTCACTTTCTTATAACTTTTTGATTTAGCCGATTCGCATTGTCCGCGTTTTGGGTTTGGCTTTTTAATTATTTGTTTAACGATTAAAAATCCTTAAAATCATGAGTAATCAAAAATTTTCAACGAACGCCCTTCATGCTGGGCATGACACAACTGCCAATGGTGGTACTAGGGCGGTGCCTATTTATCAGAGTACGGCCTATGTCTTCAACAATGCCGACCATGCGGCGAATTTATTCAACCTGTCGGAACCCGGTTTCATCTACACGAGACTGAACAACCCTACCAATGATATTCTTGAACAACGCTTGGCTACTTTAGAGGGGGGTATTGCCGCAGTTGCGACGGCTTCCGGTACCGCGGCCATATCAACGGCGCTTTTGGTTCTTTTGCGTGCCGGTGATCATATAGTTGCCTCGAACAGCCTTTACGGGGGTACTTATAATTTATTGTCGAATACTTTACCAAGACTGGGAATTACCACAACTTTTGTCGACCCCGAAGATCCCACCAATTTTGGAAAAGCAATTGAGGAAAATACGCGTGCAATTTTTGTGGAATCCTTGGGGAATCCGAAGTTGGATGTTCTCGATTTAAAAGCTATTTCCTCTGAAGCCAAGGCGGCCAAAATTCCTTTTATTGTAGACAATACGGTAGCGACGCCCGCTTTGTTGAATCCGATTGAATATGGCGCCAATATCGTTATCCATTCCCTGACCAAATACATCAATGGCAATGGCACTGCACTAGGTGGTGCTATTATCGATGCGGGAACTTTTGATTATGGCAATGGGAAATTTCCCGAGTTTACCGAGCCTTCCCCCGGTTATCACGGTTTGGTCTATCACGAAGCCTTGGGGCCTGCCGCTTTTATCGCCAAAGTTCGTATCGAGGGCCTTCGTGATTTCGGTGGGGCACCCAGCCCTTTCAATTCTTTCCAAATCATCCAAGGATTGGAAACTTTGGAAATACGCATGAAAAAACACAGTGAAAACGCCCTGGCACTTGCCGAGTGGCTTGAAGACAGAAATGAGGTGGCCTGGGTGAACTATCCCGGTTTGAAAACAAGTAAATACAAGGCACAAGCCGACGCCTATCTTCCAAAAGGCCAAAGCGGAATCGTCACGTTTGGGGTAAAAGGCGGATTCGATTCCGCGAAAAAAATAGCCGACAACACAAAATTATTCTCCTTGTTGGCGAATATCGGCGACTCAAAATCATTGATTATCCACCCGGCAAGTACGACCCACCAACAATTGGATGATGCGGCACAAGAATCGACCGGGGTAACGAAAGATTTGATCCGTCTTTCTGTCGGTCTTGAAGATTTGGAAGATTTAAAGGCAGATTTGAAAAGTGCGTTCGCCACTATCGACAAATCGGTTTTTGCTTAAAAGAATTAAGTCATAACGGGTACAGTGTCGGTGTTTTTATTTCGGCACTGGGCCCGCACTGACTCCGCTTTATACAATGATCCATGCATCGATTAGTAATTGAAAATTTTAGCACCTCAAGCGGTGCTTCTCAAGATATAGAACTTTCTTATCAGGTTTTTGGCAAGGAACTTCATTCGGCACCGATCGTGCTCGTCAACCATGCCCTAACAGGAAACTCAAATGTAACCGGTGACGGTGGTTGGTGGTCGGCGTTGATCGGCGAAGGTAAATGTATCGACACCCAAAAGTATACTATACTTTCGTTCAATATTCCGGGTAATGGTTATGATGGCTTTGTAATTGACAACTATAAGGATTTCGTTGCGGGCGATATTGCGAAGATTTTTTTGTTGGGCTTGAAGCAATTAAAAGTCAACAAATTGTTCGCGATTATTGGCGGTTCGTTGGGAGGGGGCATAGCCTGGGAAATGGCTGCATTGAATACGAAGATTACCGAACACTTGATTCCGGTGGCTTCCGATTGGAAATCGACCGATTGGCTCATCGCCAATTGCCAGATCCAGGAACAATTCTTGGTGAACTCAAAGCAACCCGTTCACGACGCCCGTATGCATGCCATGTTGTGCTACCGTACCCCAGAGTCCTTCAAAGAGCGTTTTAAACGAAGTACCAATGAAGAGCTTCAGGTCTTTAATGTCGAGAGTTGGTTGATGCACCATGGAAAAAAATTACAGGAACGTTTTCAGCTTTCTGCCTATAAATTGATGAACCAGTTGTTGAAAACGATCGATATTACACGTGATGGCGATCAGAGGTTCATCGATCTTCAAAACAGCGATACGAACATACATATTATCGGGGTTGATTCAGACCTCTTCTTCACGGCCAAGGAAAATAAGGAAACCTTTCGACAATTGGCCCAGGCCAACAGTAATGTTACCTATGGTGAAGTACAGTCGTTACATGGCCATGATGCTTTTTTGATCGAGTTCGAACAAATGCAAAAATTGTTGGACGGTATTTTCAATCAGAACGGAAGATCAAAAAAGTACAAGGTACTTAAGTTCGGGGGCAAATCATTGAGCAATGGCGAAGGCCTTGGCAGTGTACTGGAAATCGTCAAGACGAAAGTCGATAATGGCGAACAGATAGCACTGGTGCTATCCGCGCGCGAAAAAGCTACCGATCAATTGGAACTCATGCTTGACAAGGCCGCGAACGGTCAAGATTTCTCAAAAGATTTCAAGGATTTTGAAGCATACCAAAGCCATTTGTATAAAAATGTAAATCTTTCAGAGGAGTTTGGCAATTTATACAAGCTTTTGGAGGGTGTCTCTTTTCTTGGGGATTATAGTAAGAAAATCAAAGATCAAGTATTGGCGTACGGTGAACTGATCTCTGTAAAACTGATTACCAAATTGTTGATCGGCAAGGGTGTCAGGGCCATATGCGTCGATGCGAGAAAACTCATCAAGACTGATGACAATTTTGGCGATGCGAGAGTATTGGAAGCCGTTACAAAAGAGAATGTATTGCTTGAATTCGCCAGATTTGATGATGAAACGGTTCCCGTAATTACGGGCTTTATCGCTTCGACCGAAAATGATGAGACCACAACCTTGGGAAGAAACGGCAGTAACTATTCCGCGGCCCTGATCGCCAATTTCTTAGATGCAGAAGAGCTTCAGAACTATACCCATGTTGACGGTATTTTTACGGCCAATCCTGATTATGTGGGTGATGCCAAACGTATTTCCGAACTTTCGTACGCCGAGGCCAATGAACTGGCAAGTTTCGGAGCCAATATTCTTCATGCGAAGACCATTATTCCGCTAATTGAAAAGAATATTCCGCTTCGAATCCTTAATACTTTTAAAAGAGAAAATGAAGGTACATTGATCAGTGCCAAGACCAACAAAGAAGGTATTAAATCGCTATCGGTGATCGAAAAGGTCTCGTTGATCAATCTCGAAGGCAGGGGGCTGTTGGGCAAGGTCGGTGTCGATGCCCGCATTTTTAGGGCTTTGGGAGAGAACAATATCAGTGTTAGCATAATTTCGCAGGGATCTTCTGAAAGAGGTATCGGGCTGGTAGTCGATGCCGATAGGGCACAGCAGGCCAAAAAGGCATTACAGCATGAGTTTAGCAGTGATTTTTATGCCAAGGATATTAATACGATAACGGTCGTTGATCAGGTTTCGGTCATTTCCATAATCGGCCAAGACCTAAGTTCTTTTCACAAACCTTATAATGCATTGATCAAAAATCAAATAGTGCCCTTGCTGTTCAACAATACGGTAACCGGAAAGAACGTGAGTTTGGTTGTTAAAAAATCGGACCTGAAGAAGGCTTTGAACGTAATGCACGGACAGATTTTCGGAATCAGCAAAAAAGTGAACGTAGCCATTTTCGGCCATGGCAATGTCGGCGGAACACTTATCGATCAGATCTTAAAATCGTCAAAGACCATTGAGAAGAGAAAAGCGATCGATTTGAACGTTTTCGCCGTGGCCAATTCACGAAGATTGCTTTTGGGCAAAGATGGCGTTCCTAAGAATTGGAAATCTGTTATCGAACGAAAAGGTTGCGAATACAAGGTCGGCGATGTGTTCGAATTTGCAAAAAAGCACCATCTCGAAAATCTGATTATGGTCGATAATACGGCCAATGAGAATTTTGTTTCCAATTATTTCGATTTTGTCGAGAATGGTTTTGATCTAGTGTCCTCCAACAAGATTGCGAACACCTTGGGGTTTGATTACTACCAATTGTTGAGGGAAGAACTTGCCAAGAACCAAAAGCAGTATTTATACGAAACGAATGTGGGTGCGGGCCTGCCGTTGATCGATACCATTAAATTGTTACACTTGTCTGGTGAAAATATAACACGTATCAAGGGTGTTTTTTCCGGAAGCCTGAGTTATATCTTCAATACGTTTTCAGAAGTCGATATTCCCTTTTCCTCGATTCTCAAAAATGCGGTAAAAAAGGGATTTACAGAACCGGACCCCAGAGAAGATCTCTCGGGTAACGACGTTGGCCGCAAATTATTGATCCTAGCCCGTGAGCTCGATTTGAGAAACGAGTTTTCCGATATCAAGATCCAAAATTTGATACCAAGTTCCTTGCAAGAAGGTGATGTTGACTTTTTTATGGAAAATCTTGACGTGCTCGACGACCAATATAATGAAATCAAAAAAAACCAAAGACCCGGTCATGTACTTCGATATGTCGGTGACCTTCATGGCAATCTACAAAGGGAAAAAGGTATTTTGGATGTGAAACTGATTTCAGTGCCCAAAGAGAGTGCCTTGGGGCAAGTCAAAGGTTCCGATTCGATCATAGAAATTTACACAGAATCATATGGGGAGCATCCTTTGGTCATTCAGGGTGCTGGGGCAGGGGCCGCTGTGACCGCTCGGGGCGTTTTTGGAGATATTTTACGAATCGCGGAGCGGTTATAGGAAGTATGAAATAAGAAGTACGAGGTAAGAAGTGCAAAGCAATATTTAAACACTTTGTTTTAGGCAAATAGCCCAAAGCAAAAGGCCAACGGCCAAAAGCCAACATGCAAACAACAAACGGCCAAAACAATGAAAGCCAAGAAAACTAACGAAACCCAAGAGCTAAACACCCACGGCAAGTTTGAAACCAATGCCATTCGAACGCAATTGGAACGCTCACAATTTTTAGAGCACTCTAGTCCGATGTATTTGACATCCAGTTTTGTTTTTGAGGATGCCGAAGATATGCGGGCCTCCTTTGCCGAGGAAAAAGATCGGAATGTCTATTCGCGGTATTCCAATCCGAATTCTTCGGAATTCATCGAAAAAGTCTGTCAAATGGAAGGTGCCGAAGATGGTTTTGCCTTTGCCTCTGGTATGGCAGCGGTGTTTTCAACATTGGCGGCCTTATTGAACAGTGGTGACCATATTCTTTCGGCTCGAAGTATTTTCGGTTCGACACATGCTTTGCTTACCAATTTCTTTCCAAAATGGAATATATCGCATACCTATTTTAAAATTGATGAGTTGGATGAATTGGAAGCATCGATCACACCTCAGACCAAAGTTATATATGCCGAAACGCCGACGAACCCTGGAGTGGATATTTTGGATCTCGAAGTTTTAGGAAAAATCGCTAAAAAGCATGATCTTATTTTGGTCATCGATAATTGTTTCGCTTCTCCCTATTTACAGCAGCCGATAAAATTCGGGGCCGATTTGGTCATTCATTCCGGCACGAAACTAATGGATGGACAGGGCAGAGTTTTGGCTGGAATCACTGTTGGCAATGCAGATTTAATAGATAAAATCTACCGTTTTTCAAGAATTACCGGTCCTTCACTTTCGCCTTTCAATGCATGGGTGCTGTCGAAGAGCTTGGAAACTTTGGCCGTTCGGGTGGACAGGCATTGCGAGAACGCGCTGAAACTTGCCGAGTTTTTGGAAAACCATGAAAAGATAAATTGGGTACGGTACCCTTTTTTGAAATCGCATCCTAAATACGAAATTGCCAAAAAGCAAATGAAGGCCGGGGGCTGTGTAGTGGCGTTTGAGGTCAAAGGAGGATTGAAGGCGGGCCAAAATTTTTTCGATTCCATAAAACTGTTATCGCTTTCGGCGAACTTGGGCGATTCACGTAGCATTGTAACGCATCCTGCTTCTACTACCCACAGTAAATTATCTAAAGAAGAAAGAGCCGAAACGGGTATCACCGATGGCATGGTCCGCGTCTCCGTTGGTCTGGAGCATATTGATGATATCGTTGCCGATATTGCTCAAGCTTTGGCCTTGGCATAAAAAAAGCTGCGTACTTATTAAATACGCAGCTGAATAGGGTAAACCTTCTTAATTCTATCCTACCACCTGTTTGTCGGTTGCATAAGGTTGGCTATAGTGTCGTCGACCTGTTGCTTTGTAAAGGGCATTGGCCAAAGCTCCCGATATCGGTGGCAATGAGGGTTCGCCCAAACCTGTTGGGTCGATTCCATTGTCAACATAGAAAGTTTCTATTTCCTTGGGTGCCTGCTGTTGTCGGATCAATTGATATTTGTCGAAATTTTCCTGTTCGGGTTTACCATCTTTAAAAGTCATTTGGCTATAGGTGGCATGCCCTATACCATCGATGATACCCCCTTCAATTTGATTTCTACCGCTTAACGGATTGATTACGATACCGCAATCAACGGCGCACCAAACTTTTTTAACGGTAGGGGTATTGGCTTCCATTTCCATGTCTAGTACCTGCGCCACATACGAATTGTGACAGAAGTAGGCAGATACGCCACGCAGTGAATTACTGTTCGACCCACTGTTCCAGCCCGATTTTTCTTTTACCAATTTTAATACCCCTGCATAGCGCGCTGGGTCATAGTCGTTTTTCTCGGGATCTCCTACCGGATCGGCAATTGCTCTTTCAAATAATTCCAAACGGAAATCAATGGGGTCTTTTTCAGCCAATTCGGCCACTTCATCCAAAAAGGACTGTTCCGCACCGGCAATAAAATTGGAGCGAGGTGCTCTCCATGCGCCCGTAGTAACGTTTGAATCCAATCGATGCTTCTCCGCCAAATAATTGTCTACGGCCCCGGCCGGAAAACGATTTTCGAAAACTAGGTCGTCATTGGCCCCGGCCCCTCTGACATGCCAGGCGATCAACTTACCGTTTTCGTCCAACCCCGCCTTATAGCGCACTTTGTAGGCCGGACGGTACGTACCTTGGGTCATGTCGTCCTCACGGGTATAGACCAATTTTATGGGTGCTTGCATTTTTTGGGAAATCACGGCCGCCTCGACCCCGAAATGTCCATAAAGGCGCCGACCAAAACCACCTCCCATTCGGGTCATCATAATGTCGATTTTCTCGAGGGGCATATCTAGTCGCGATGCCAATGTCTTTTCAAGAAATTCAGGAGTTTGAATGGGACCCTTGAGCTCGGCCTTGTCCGAAGTGACATTGGCGAAAAAGTTCATGGGTTCCATCGTATTATGGGCCAAGAAAGGCGCACTATAGGTGCGTTCTATCACCTTAGCAGCGTTTTTGAAGGCTTTTTTAACATCACCGTCTTCGCGGGCCGGTGCCTGCGGTGTAGTATTTAATAATTTGGTCAAAGCCTCTTCGTGGTAGGCACTACTTTCAAGCTTTGATGTTTCTTCCCATTCAACGGTCAGCGCTTTTTTGGCTTGCATACATTGCCAGGTAGTTTCTCCCACAATGGCGACCAATTGCGGAATACCGCCACCATCGGACCATTGTTTTTCAACCTCTTCGGGGTAAACCTCGATAGGAAAGACATCTTTGATGCCCGGCATTGATTTGACCGGTTCGGCATCCATAGATTTATAGGTCATGCCAAATGCAGGTGGATGGACGATCATGGCAATGAGCATACCTTCTTCCTGCACATCTAAACCGAACAAAGGTTTGCCGGTTATGATTTTTGGCCCATCGACATTCTTTCTGTCCGTACCTATTATTTTAAAATCGTTTATATCTTTTAATGCCACCTCTTCAGGTATAGGGATGTTGGCCGCCGCGGAGGCCATTTCGCCATATCCCGCCGATTTATCCGAAGCCTTGTGAGAAAGAACCCCGGCATTGGTGGTAATTTCTTCTGCGGGCACTTGCCAAGCTTCTGCCGCCGCCGCTATTAACATATGTCGGGCCGTGGCCCCTGCCATTCGCAGCGATTCCCAGCCTTGACGAATGGATTGGCTGCCACCTGCCAATTGTCTGGTGAAAATATCGGTATTCAGGGGTGCCTGTTCAACAATGACATCTTCCCAGGCCGTATCCAACTCCTCGGCAACGATCATGGGCATGGCCGTTTTGATGTTTTGGCCGATTTCAGGGTTTGGAGACATAATGGTCACTAAGCCATTGTCCGCGATTTTCAAGAATCCATTGATGTCGAACCACTCTTTTGGCAAGCTCTTGATTTGCTCGGGTGAAGGCTTGCATGAGGCCAACCAACTGAAACTGAGCATCATTCCCCCGCCTGCAAGTGCAGAACTTTTTAAGAAAGATCGTCTGTTATATTTTGTTTTTATAAGTGTCATTTTTTTGCGTTTTATGCGTTTTCAGTGGTTGCCGCCTTTTTAATGGCTTTCTTGATTCTAGTATAGGTGCCACAACGGCATATGTTGCCGTTCATGGCCGTTTCGATTTCTGCGTCGGTCGGATTAGGATTCTTTTTCAGGAAGGCACTGGCATTCATGATCTGGCCGGACTGACAATATCCACATTGATATACATCTTCCTCTATCCATGCTTTCTGAACGGGGTGGTCCCCATTTTCTGATAGTCCTTCGATTGTCGTGATTTCTTGTTCACCTACGGCCGAAACGGGCAGTTGGCATGAACGTACTGCGTTGTCGTCAAGATGAATGGTGCAGGCACCGCATTGCGCGATACCACAACCGTACTTTGTGCCCACCAATTTAAGGTGGTCCCGCAAAACCCAGAGCACGGGAGTTGTTGGGTCGACTTCAAGCTGCTGCGTTTTTCCGTTGACTTTAAGTGTAAAATTTGCCATGATGATTATCTAATTGAATGTATGTGTTGAAGTTACGAAAATATAGTGTTAGACAAGTGCAGTTTAACAGTTTAACGGCGAATTTGTAAAAAATTTAATAAAGACGGTGCCGATTCTTGAATGGTGAGCGCGAATCTATGAAAGAACCCTTGGCCAAATTTTCCTATCTTAGCCCAATGCTCTCCAAAAAAACAAAATATGGTCTGAAAGCCTTGGCACATTTGGCCTCCCAAAAGGATAACAGGCCTGTTCAGATTGCTGAAATAGCAAAGCATGAGAACATTTCGCAGAAGTTCTTGGAAAGTATTTTGCTGTCCTTGCGAAAAACCGGATTCCTAGGCTCAAAAAAAGGCAAGGGTGGGGGGTACTACCTAATCAAAGACCCCAAGGAGATATTAATGACCGATGTTATGCGAATTCTCGAAGGCCCGATAGCTATGGTGCCCTGCGTCAGCCTGAACTTCTACGAGAAGTGTGACGACTGCCCAGATGAAAATACCTGTTCGGTCAATAAATTGATGCTCAAGGTACGTGATGCCAACCTGGCCGTCTATCGTAACAACACTCTGGCCGACCTGGTCATTTAGTTTGCTGTGATTTCGCCGGGGCATGGAGGCTTTGTGTATAATGTGATTTTATTGCCCATTTGACCAGCAATATATAGTTCAAGTAAAAATTCCTGATATTTTATGGCCATTCTTTATTAATCTACTAAATCTATAGGATTATTATAAAGTTTTCTAAAATGATTCTTTTCTTGCAATAATTTTAATCTATCTTTGTTTACTCTATTAAATAGATGGGGTAATTAGATTAAAAGCATTATCAATGATCGTTGACCAACTCGTTCTAAGTAAAAAAGAATCTAAAACAAAGTATGAAGCCGACAAAAACTCTGAGAAACCCATTCGAAGTGTTGCCAAAGCGGTAAGTTGGCGGGTCATAGGTACTTTGGATACCCTGTTGATCTCATACTTGCTTACAGGTAAGGTTTCCATTGCGGCGTCAATTGCATCCATAGACTTTGTTACCAAAATGTTCCTCTACTTTTTTCACGAAAGAATTTGGAATAAGATCAATTGGGGAAAATAAAATATTAGTTCATGGCCTATACAAAAGAACAGATTGAAAAACTGAACATTCAGTTTAAAGGAATCCCGCCAGGGGAAATCATTTCGTGGGCGATCAAAAATGCCCAAAAGGCGGTGGTCACCACCAATTTTAGACCCTATGAGGTGGCAATACTAGATGCCGTGGCAGACGTGAAAAAAGACATTCCCGTAATATGGTGCGATACCGGGTACAATACGCCGAACACCTATAAACATGCCGAAGAATTGATCCAAAGGTTAGGTTTGGCCATAGATCTGTACGTTCCAAAACAGACATCGGCATACCGTGATGCGGTCATGGGTATTCCGAATATTGATGACCCTAGGCATGCCGAATTTACCGAACAGGTAAAACTTGAACCTTTCAGAAGGGCAATGGATTTCCATAGGCCCGATGTTTGGTTTACGAACCTTAGAAAGGGGCAAACGGCACACCGTGATTCGTTGGATATTTTGAGTCTGAGCAAAGATGGCGTATTGAAAGTGTGTCCGTTTTATCATTGGTCCGACACACAATTGGACGTTTATTTAAAGGAGCGAAACCTGCCCAACGAACATAAATATTTTGACCCGACCAAGGTTCTGGAAAATCGGGAATGTGGATTGCACACTTGAAATACTTGGTACGAAATTGAAAGTACGAAATGTGAATTAATAGAAAAATAGATCTAAAGATTTTGAACTTGAACTTTTTTATGAATAACAGCACATCGCATATCAACGCATTGGAGAACGAGGCCATTTATATTTTTAGGGAAGTGGCGGCACAATTCGAAAAACCGGTTTTGCTCTTTTCGGGAGGAAAAGACTCCATTACGCTCGTTCGGTTGGCGCAAAAAGCCTTTTGGCCGGCAAAGATCCCTTTTCCATTGATGCATATCGATACGGGGCATAATTTTCCCGAAACCATTGAATTCCGTGATCGACTTGTCGAAGAACTAGGTCTCGAACTTATTGTAAGAAATGTTCAGGACTCGATAGATCAAGGTAAGGTAAAGGAAGAGTCGGGTCGATATTCGAGCAGAAATTCCCTCCAGACCACGACACTTTTAGACGCCATCGAAGAGTTCAAATTCGATGCCTGTATCGGGGGTGCTAGAAGGGACGAGGAAAAAGCACGCGCCAAAGAACGCATCTTTTCGGTTCGTGATGATTTTGGCCAATGGGACGAAAGAAACCAGCGACCTGAATTGTTCGATATGTTGAATGGGCAGATCGAATTGGGCCAGAACGTACGTGTGTTCCCGATTTCGAATTGGACGGAGCTCGATGTTTGGTCCTATATCAAAAAGGAGGAAATTGAAATTCCGTCGATTTATTTTGCGCACAAACGCAAGGTATTCCTAAGGGACGGATTGATCTGGTCACATTCGGAATACGTATTCCAAGAAGAAGACGAAGAGGTACTTGAAAGAATGGTGCGGTTCAGAACAGTGGGCGATATGAGCTGTACGGCCGCAGTATTTTCCGAAGCGACCGATATAGAATCGGTAGTACAGGAAATCAGGGATTCCACAATATCGGAACGGGGTGCCCGAATCGATGACAAACGCTCGGAAGCGGCAATGGAAAAGAGAAAACAACAGGGGTATTTCTAAAATTTTATAAAGAAAATTTTGCCTTTGGCTTTCGGCTATTGGCCGATAGAAAAACAAACAATAAATAGCCGAAGGCAAAAAGCCAGAGGCCAACAGTTTTTAAAAATGCAAGTACTAAAGATAGCGACAGCGGGCAGTGTAGACGACGGTAAAAGTACCTTGATCGGCAGATTGCTCTATGATACAAAATCATTGACCACCGACAAATTGGAGGCCATAGAAAAGACCAGTAAGAAGAACGGATATGATTATCTTGATTTTTCATTGGCCACTGACGGACTTGTGGCCGAACGTGAACAAGGCATAACCATTGATGTGGCCCATATTTATTTCTCGACCGAAACGAAAAGTTACATCATCGCCGATACTCCGGGGCATGTGGAATATACCCGAAACATGGTTACTGGAGCCTCGACTTCGCAAGCGGCGATAATCTTGATCGACGCACGAAAAGGTGTTATCGAACAGACCAACCGTCATTTTTTCATCAACAACCTTTTGCGTATAAAAGAGGTCGTAGTAGCCATCAACAAAATGGATCTGGTCGATTTTTCCGAAGAAAGATATAATCAAATAAAGTCCGATTTCGAAAAGTTGATGGCGAAACGCGATTATCAAGATCAGAAAATTACGTTCATTCCGGTCAGTGCCCTAAAAGGGGATAATGTCGTGAATAAATCGGAAAACACGCCTTGGTACAAGGGCGAAACCCTATTGGAGCATTTGGAAAGCTTGGATCTCGCAGCTGTATCGAATATAGGAACGCCAAGATTTCCGGTGCAATACGTCATACGTCCGAAGACCGAAGAACACCATGATTTCCGCGGATTTGCAGGAAAAGTGTACGGCGGCGAATTGAACGTAGGCGATGAGGTTGTGGCCCTTCCGTCACAGACCAGATCAAAAATCAAGGAAATCTACTTTTATGACCAGAAGTATCAAACTGCTTCGCGAAGGTCTTCCGTAATAATAACCTTGGAAGATGAAATCAACCTGAGCAGGGGCGATATGTTGGTTAAGGCCGGTGATCTGCCCACTATAGAGAAACAGTTTACGGCCACCGTTTCTTGGATGGATTCCGACAAATTAACGGCCGGTAAAAAGTATATCGTACAACATGGGATCAATAAAGTTTTGGCAAAGGTCGATAATATACATCACAGGATAAATCCTGATTATTCGGGTATCGAAACCGATGTACAGGGCCTTGGTATGAACGATATCGCTGAGGTTACCTTCAAACTGAACAAGCCGATTTTTTATGATAAGTTCAAGAATCATCGCACCAATGGTTCGTTCATTTTGATTGATATGCAAACGAATAATACCGTTGGGGCAGGTTTTATAGGTTAAATAAGGTCGGTTAACAAGATTTTAGGATTGATTTATCTAATAAATCTAATAAATCTATTAAATCTATAGGCAATAAAGAATATAGTAATTGATTGTTGAGATTAAGAAATGCAAAGCTTTAGAACAGAAATAGAGAACCCGGTAGTCGAAAAAGATATTCTCGAACTGGAACGTAAGATTCACGAATTCCACAACGGGAAACTTGATGGGGAAAAATTCCGGAGCCTTCGTTTGGCCCGTGGTGTCTATGGTCAGCGTCAGCAAGGTGCACAGATGATACGGATCAAACTGCCGTATGGCAAAGTGACTTCCAATCAATTGCACCGTATTTGTGATGTTTCCGATGAATATTCCACGGGGCGTCTGCATATCACTACCCGACAGGACATTCAAATCCATTATGTCGATCTCGACCGAACACCCGAACTTTGGGCCCAACTTGAAAAAGATAAGGTAACGCTTCGCGAGGCCTGTGGAAATACGGTGCGCAATGTAACGGCAAGCGAAACCGCTGGTATCGATATTGACGAACCTTTCGACGTTTCACCATATGCCGATGCTTTGTTCAAATACTTTCTTCGCAATCCGATCGGCCAGGAAATGGGTAGAAAGTTCAAGGTTTCTTTTTCTTCGAGCGATGCCGATACCGGACTTTCATATATGCACGACCTCGGTTTTATCGCCAAAATCAAAGATGGTGTTCGGGGGTTTAAGGTAATGCTCGGTGGTGGGCTGGGCTCGCAACCCCGACATGCCGATGCACTTTTTGAATTTCTACCTTCGGAAAAGATAATTCCGTTAATGGATGGTGTCATCCGTGTTTTTGATCGGTATGGCGAACGAAAAAGTAGGGCCAAGGCACGCATGAAATTCTTGTTGAAGGATATCGGTCTTGACGGATTCAAAAAGTTGCTGGAAGAAGAACAAAAAGCGGTGCCGCACACGAATTTTGAGATCGATGCAGAAAGCTATCCGAAGGTAAAAGTGGCCGAAAACGAAATTCCAAAGGTTGAGATAAAGGATGCCGATGCCTTTGAAAAATGGAAATCCACGAATATCGTTCCTCAAAAACAGAAAGGTTTTGTGGCAATCGGCATCAAAGTTTTGTTGGGTGATTTCTATACCGATAAGGCGAGATCGTTGGCCGACTTGGTAAAAAATTATGCGGCGGGTGAAATCCGTTTGTCGTTGCGGCAGAACATTTTGATTCCGCATGTAAAAGAAGAATTGGTTCCTTTCTTTTATCAAGAACTTGAAAAATTAGGTTTTGTAGAGGCCGGGTATAATAAGGCACTCGATATAACCGCTTGTCCCGGTACCGATACCTGTAACCTGGGCATTGCGAGCAGTACCGGAATTGCCGAGGAGTTGGAACGGGTCATTAAAAACGAATACCCGCAATATATTTCCAATCCTGATGTGGCCATTAAGATAAGTGGCTGTATGAACGCTTGCGGACAGCACAATATGGCAAACATCGGCTTTCAAGGAATGAGCATTCGTACAAAGGATAAATTGGTTGCCCCGGCCTTACAGGTTTTGTTGGGAGGTGGAAATGATGGAAACGGTAATGGCCGTTTTGCCGATAAGGTTGTAAAAGTACCAAGTAAAAGAGGCCCAGAGGCGCTACGATTGATCTTGGATGATTTCGATGCCAACGGAAACGGCAAATCGTACGCCGATTATTACCAGGAAAAGGGGCAAATGTATTTCTATGATTTTCTGACCCCGTTATCCGATATTGAAAATTTGACTCCCGAAGACTTCATCGATTGGGGCAATACCGAGAAATATAAAAAGGAAATCGGTATTGGCGAATGTGCCGGGGTCGTTATCGATTTGATCGCTACGTTGCTGTTGGAAAGCCAAGAAAAAATCGACAACGCAAAGGAGGCCTTCGAAACAGGAAGATGGGCCGCGAGCATCTATCACTCCTATTCGTCAATGGTAAATTCGGCCAAAGCTTTGTTGACCGCCGAAAAGACGAAAGTCAATACCCATGCCAGCATTATCAAGGATTTTGACCGCTTTTTTGTCGAAACCGGGAAAATCGTATTGAATGCCAGTCAGTTTTCCCCCTTTGGGGGAACGGAAAGGGGGCTAGATGGATTTGAGGAAATGGCACTGCAATTGAACAAAAATGAACCGAGCGAAGCATTTGCCAAAAGCTATTTGAAAGATGCAAGTAGCTTTTTGCAAAAAGTAGAAAACTTTAGAAAACTGGAATTGGCCCATGTATAAAGAACCAAAATTGACCGTGGTAGGGGCCGGTCCTGGTGACGTGGAGCTTATCACCCTCAAAGCCATTAAAGCCCTGAAAGATGCCGATGTGGTCTTGTACGATGCGTTGGTCGATACCGAATTGTTGGAATATGCATCTCGGGCCGAACATATTTTCGTGGGTAAGCGCAAGGGGTGTTATTCATACCAACAAGAGCAGATCAACGAACTGATTGTAAGCCGGGCGAGAACCCATGGCCATGTAGTGCGTTTAAAAGGTGGGGATCCATTTGTGTTCGGCCGAGGTGCCGAAGAAATGGAACATGCCGCCGCCCACGGATTAGAAGTTGAAATGGTTCCGGGTATATCTTCTTGTCTTTCAGTGGCTGCTTCCCAAAACATTCCCGTGACCAAAAGAGGTTCTTCGGAAAGTTTTTGGGTCATCACGGGCACCACCAAAGAACACAGGTTGTCCAATGATGTTCGATTGGCGGCCAAATCGAGTGCGACCGTGGTCATTTTAATGGGCATGTCAAAGCTTCCGCAGATCGTGGAGCTTTTCAAGAAAGAAGGAAAATCGCGGACACCGATCGCCATTATCCAAAACGGAACGAGGGTAGATGAGAAAATCGGAATCGGAACGATTGATTCTATCGAAAAAGAAGTAGAACGGCAAGATTTGGCCAATCCTGCAATCATCATTATCGGTGAAGTGGTAAAACACCGCAATATAGTGAAGGAATTAGTTTTCCGGTCGAGCGCAGTCGAGACCTCGATAAGGGCTTAGTTATGCGGTCTTAATGTAAGATACCTTTTCCCAGTGATGACCTTAAAATAGTATTGATGGAAAGAAACAACCTATACCCGATTTTTCTCAAAACATCGAATCTTCAAATTTTGATTGTGGGCGGGGGAAACGTTGCCGAGGAGAAATTGACGTTTTTGACCAAATCGAGTCCCGATGCAAAAGTGACCTTAGTAGCACCCATGTTCCGAAAAGCGACCAAAGACTTGGCGCGTAAATTTGATGTCGAACTGATTACCGATTCGTACCATGCCAAATACCTAATGGGAAAACACATGGTCATTGCGGCCACGAATGTACCCGAAGTGAATATACAGGTGTACAATGATTGCAGGTCATTTGACAAATTGGTCAATGTAGCCGATAATCCGCCCTATTGCGATTTTTATATGGGTGGTATAGTGACGAAAGGGAATGTCAAGATTGCGATTTCGACCAATGGTAAATCGCCGACGACGGCAAAACGGTTGCGCCAATTTTTCGAGGAGGTGATTCCCGAAGATATCAATAAAATGGTACACAATTTAAACGAATACAGAAAGACGTTAAAGGGCGATTTCGAACAAAAAGTGGATAAAATGAACGCGATTACCCAAAAACTGGTCGAAAAGATTTAAATAGACGTAAAGCATGATAAAAACAGATATACTAATAATAGGGGCAGGTCCAACGGGACTGTTCACGGTTTTCGAAGCCGGATTATTAAAACTAAAATGCCACTTGATAGATGCCCTGCCGCAACCGGGCGGACAGTGTTCCGAAATCTACCCTAAGAAACCGATTTATGACATACCGGCCTTTCCCGAGATTTTGGCGGGCGATTTGGTCGATAACCTTATGGAACAGATCAAACCTTTTGAGCCTGGATTCACACTAGGTGAACGAGCCGAAACCCTTGATAAGCAAGAAGACGGATCGTTTGTGGTGACTACTAACAAAGGTACCCGACATCAAGCTTCCGTAGTCGTAATTGCAGGAGGTTTGGGTTCTTTTGAACCACGAAAGCCACCCATAGAAAATATTCAGGATTTTGAAGATAAAGGTGTGGCCTATATGGTCAAAGATCCTGAAGTCTATCGCGATAAAAAAGTGGTCATTGCGGGTGGGGGAGATTCCGCCTTGGACTGGTCGATTTTCTTGGCCGATGTTGCTTCTGAAGTTTCCCTCGTGCATCGAAGGAATGAATTTAGGGGTGCATTGGATTCCGTTGAAAAAGCATCGGAATTGGCAAAATTGGGCAAGATAAAACTCTTTACCGAGGCGGAGGTAAAAAAGCTATATGGTGATGAAAAACTTGAAGCCGTGGTCGTTAAGCACAATGATTCCGTTAAAGGAGAAACCTATTTAGAGGTGGATAGTTTTATACCCTTGTTCGGCCTTTCCCCTAAATTGGGCCCGATTGGTGATTGGGGGTTTGAAATCGAAAAAAATGCCATCAAGGTGAACAATGCCAAAGACTATCAGACCAATATTCCGGGGGTTTTTGCCATTGGTGATGTCAATACCTATGAAGGCAAACTGAAACTGATATTGTCAGGGTTCCACGAAGCGGCCGTGATGTGCCAGTATGCTTACCAGATTATCAATCCTGGAAAGCGTTACGTTATGAAATACACCACTGTTGGAGGAGTAGAAGGTTTTGATGGCAGCAAAAAGGAAGCCAAAAAAGAAGTGGTACAAAGCATTGTTTGAAAAATTTGCCGTGATACCGAATTAGCTTCGACCTCCAAATTTTGAATTTGGAGGTTTTTTTTGGATTCCGTAATTCTAAAAACCAGGCGGTTTTCTTGCTTTTAAGAAACACGTATCGTTACTTTGTACCCAGTTCATATAAAAATTGAAATCGTTATCAAGAAAGGTGGAGGGACTAGACCCTATGAAACCTTAGCAACCCTTTAACTTTAAAGAAGGTGCTACATTCTATCCCGTAATAATATTCGGGACAGATAACCCAAAAATGAGGTCTTTCATTTTATCTTTCCTGATCATACTATACGATTTTACAAAACGTTTGCGATATGACAACCCTTGCAAGCCTATGGGGGTTATGAATCTGTTTTATGAGTGCTATCAAACAAATATTAAGCAAAAGGATTTTAGTGCTGGACGGTGCCATGGGTACTATGCTCCAACGTTACAAATTTAAAGAGGAGGATTTTCGGGGCGAACGGTTTAAAGATTGGGAGTATCCGCTACAGGGAAACAACGACTTGCTTTCATTGACGCAACCGGAAGCCATTGCAGAGGTGCACCGAAAGTATTTTGCGGCAGGTGCCGATATTGTGGAAACAAATACTTTTTCGGGGACGACCATTGCGATGGCCGACTACCATATGGAAGATTTGGTGTATGAGTTGAACTATGAATCGGCCAAGATCGCCAAAAAAGTGGCCGATGAGTTCACGGCCAAAGAACCCCATAAACCGAGGTTCGTTGCGGGTAGTATGGGGCCTACGAACAAGACGGCAAGCATGTCACCCGATGTTAACGACCCGGGGTTCAGGGCTATTTCGTTCGACGAATTACGAATTGCATATAAACAACAGGCAGAAGCTTTGTTGGATGGTGGTGCCGATATATTGCTGGTCGAAACTATTTTTGACACCCTCAATGCCAAAGCGGCACTTTTTGCAATCGAGGAAGTCAAAGAAGAACGGAATATCGACGTGCCGATCATGGTCAGTGGTACGATTACCGATGCATCGGGTAGAACGCTTTCCGGTCAGACAGCAGAGGCATTTCTAATTTCGATATCCCATATTCCGATACTTTCGGTCGGGTTTAATTGTGCCCTTGGTGCAAGTCAATTGGTGCCACACTTGGAAGTGATATCCAAAAGGTCGGAACATTTTATTTCGGCCCACCCCAATGCGGGTTTGCCAAATGCCTTTGGCGAATATGACGAATCTCCCGAACAAATGGCAGAACAGATAAAGGAGTATGTAGAAAAAGGATTGGTCAATATCGTTGGAGGATGTTGTGGTACGACCCCTGAACATATTACGGCCATTGCCGAGCTTGTCGCTGGTTACAAGCCACGGCAGGTAATGGTTAGAAGTTATTAGTTTAAAGGTGAATCGAAATTTTGTTGCTTTACTGGAGAAAAGTCAATTTACACACCAAATTTTAGGCAATGGTGTTACTCAAATAGATGAAGTTGACCATGCTCAAAAAGGATACTATATTTTTGGGATGCACCGCCATTTCAAAAAGACTGGAGAGAATTGGAAAAATTGTGTTTGATAGTTGATTCTTATTTGTCAACTAGAAAGACATACAATAGGTAAAATATTCATTTTCATAATTAAACGAGAATATTGTCTACTATAAACCACAAACCATTAACTAGTGACCATAAACGCCCTTTGCGTTTGTCCGGTCTTGAACCACTAACCGTTACCCCGGAAAGCAATTTCGTCAATGTGGGGGAGCGCACCAATGTTGCAGGTTCGAAAAAATTTTTAAGACTGATAAAAGAGGGCAACTTTGAGGAAGCGTTGGATGTAGCCCGAGATCAAGTCGAAGGCGGTGCACAGATTATCGATATCAATATGGACGATGGCCTTATCGATGGCAAGCAAGCGATGGTCAGGTTTTTGAACCTGGTCATGGCAGAGCCTGATATAGCGCGGGTTCCAATTATGATCGATAGTTCAAAATGGGAAATCATCGAAGCCGGACTTCAAGTGGTACAAGGCAAATGTGTGGTGAATTCCATCAGTCTTAAAGAAGGTGAGGAAGAATTTATCCACCATGCAAAATTGATAAAGAGATATGGCGCCGCGGTCATCGTAATGGCCTTTGATGAGGTCGGGCAGGCCGATAACTATGATCGGCGTATAGAAATTGCGAGACGTTCGTATGATATTTTGGTCAACAAGGTCGGTTTCCCGCCAGAAGATATCATTTTCGACCTCAATATTTTTCCGGTCGCTACGGGAATGGACGAGCACAAATTGAACGCCCTTGATTTTATCAATGCCACCAAATGGGTGCGAGAAAACTTGCCCCATGTGAGCGTAAGTGGCGGTGTCAGCAATGTGTCATTTTCATTCAGGGGCAACAACCCGGTGCGGGAAGCCATGCACTCCGTTTTTTTGTACCATGCGATCAAGGCAGGTATGAACATGGGTATTGTGAACCCTACTATGTTGGAGGTTTACGACGATATTCCCGAGGATCTGTTGGTACATGTTGAAGACGTTATGTTGAACAGACGGGATGATGCTACCGAAAGATTGCTCGATTTCGCCGAGTCGGTAATCGGAAAGACGAAAGAGAGTAAGGTTGACTTGTCTTGGCGAAAAGAACCTCTGCAAGAAAGGATAACTCGTGCCCTGGTCAAGGGTATCGATCAATACATTGAAGAAGATGTTGAGGAAGCCAGACGATCGGCAAAGAAACCCATTGAGGTCATAGAAGGTCATTTGATGACCGGAATGAACGTTGTCGGCGACCTTTTCGGAAGCGGTAAGATGTTCTTGCCACAGGTGGTCAAATCTGCACGGGTAATGAAAAAAGCGGTGGCCTATCTTTTGCCTTATATTGAAGAAGAAAAGTTGCTCAATCCTCAACTCGAAGATTCAGAGGGGGCTGGAAAGATCTTAATGGCAACGGTAAAAGGCGATGTACACGATATCGGAAAGAACATAGTCAGCGTAGTATTGGCCTGTAACAATTACGAGATAGTCGATTTGGGGGTCATGGTGCCTCCTGAAAAAATAATTGCTGAAGCCATAGAGCATAAAGTCGATATCATCGGCCTGAGCGGTTTGATCACACCGTCGCTCGACGAAATGGTACACCTCGCCAAGGAGATGGAACGACAGAACTTCAAGGTACCGTTGTTGATCGGTGGGGCGACAACTAGTAAGGCGCATACCGCCGTAAAGATAGATCCGCAGTACAGTCAGGCCGTGGTGCACGTAAATGATGCCTCAAGGGCCGTAACCGTGGTTGGGGATTTGTTGCAAAAAGAGACTTCCGAGGGGTATAAAAAATCCATCAAGAAAGATTATGATGTCTTTCGCCAGAAGTTCATGAACCGCTCGCAACACAAAGAATATAAATCTATCGAAGCCGCCCGGCAAAACAAATTCAAGATCGACTGGAAAACTTCTGAAATAATTGAACCCAAAGCATTGGGAATCCAGGTGATCGAAGACCTTGAGTTGGAAAAACTTATCGATTATATCGATTGGACACCCTTTTTTAGAAGTTGGGAACTGCACGGAAAATATCCCGATATATTGACCGATGAAATAGTCGGTGCACAGGCAACGGAATTGTTTTCCGATGCCCAAAAAATGCTGAAAAAGGTAATCGAAGAAAAACAGTTGATGGCCAAAGGTGTTTTCGGATTGTTTCCGGCCAATACCGTAAATGACGATGATATCGAAATAGCCCCCCGACCCCCAAAGGGGGAGCACTATTGGATGACGGCAAATCCTGGTCTGTACGGGTTGTTGAAAGAACATGCCAAAAAGATGCGAAATCGGCCCACTTCGGCCGAAACAATGTTATGGAATGCACTTTCCGGAAAGAATTTGGACGGTCATAAATTCCGTAGGCAACATATAATCGGCGAATTTATTGCCGATTTTATCTGTTTGGAGAAAAACCTGATCGTTGAGGTGGATGGGTCGTACCATCAACTTCCCGATAACAAAAAGAGCGATAAAGAACGTACGATTTGGCTTGAAAAAGAAGGGTTTAGGGTAATTCGTTTTACGAACGATGAGGTTTTGGGCCATCTCGAAAATGTCTTGGACAGAATACACGCACAATTGACAGCTCCCCCTTCGGGGGCGGGGGGGGCAATATTTAGAACCCTGCGCCAACAACTCCAGCGAAAAGAGGGTGTGCCCGATTACGCATTGGCCGATTTTATCGCTCCTAAAGAAACCGGCAGACAAGATTATATCGGGTGCTTTTGTGTCACGGCAGGTTTTGGCACCGATGAACTTGCCGAGCAATACCGAAAAAATCTGGACGATTACAATTCCATTTTGATAAAGGCGTTGGCCGATAGGTTGGCAGAGGCTTTTGCAGAGTATCTGCATAAGGAAGTCCGTACCCAACATTGGGGTTACGCAGCGAACGAAGATTTGACGAATGAAGATTTGATCAACGAATCGTACAAAGGAATCCGCCCGGCACCGGGTTATCCTGCCTGTCCGGATCATTTGGAGAAATTGACCATTTGGGAAATACTCGATGTCGAAAAAAGAATTGGCGTAAAATTGACCGAAAGCCTGGCCATGTGGCCGGCGGCTTCCGTTTCAGGGTATTATTTTGCCAATCCCGAAGCGCGGTATTTTGGATTAGGTAAAATAAAGGAAGATCAAGTAAAGGATTATGCAGAGCGAAAAGGGATGGATTTTGAAGAGGCGAAAAAATGGCTAACACCGAATATCGCTGACGATTAAAGAATTTAAAAATGAAAGTAACCGATCATATCAAAGATGCAAAAGGAAAAACCTTGTTTTCCTTCGAAATCATTCCCCCTGTAAAAGGAAGGAACATAAAAGAACTCTATGACAATATCGACCCGTTGATGGAGTTTAACCCTCCTTTTATCGATGTGACCACCTCACGTGAAGAATATATCTATATTGACCGTGATGGCCTGCTCGATAAAAAATTGACCCGTATGCGTCCGGGTACCGTCGGCATTTGCGCCTCGATCAAACATAAGTATGATGTAGATACGGTGCCGCACGTGCTATGTGGTGGTTTTACCAAAGAAGAGACCGAATATCTCTTGGTCGATTGTCATTATTTGGGTATCGATAACGTGATGGCCCTTCGTGGTGATGCCATGCGCGAAGAAAAATATTTTGAACCGACCAAGGGCGGGCATCATTATGCACTCGGACTCGTTCGGCAGATTCAAGATTTGAACTGCGGAAAATACCTGCATGATGTTATCGAGACCGATGATTGTGCCCATTTCTGTATCGGAGTGGCTGGCTATCCTGAAAAACATATGGAAGCACCATCTTTGAAATCGGATCTGCAACGGCTAAAGGAAAAGGTGGATGCCGGCGCTGATTATGTAGTGACCCAGATGTTTTTTGACAATAAAAAGTATTTTGAATTCGTGGAAGCCGCCAGGGAAGTGGGTATCGACGTCCCCATTATTCCGGGAATAAAGCCCATTGCCGTCAAACGCCATTTGAATTTGCTCCCACAAGTGTTCAAAATAGACTTGCCACAAGACCTTGTCGATGCGGTTGATTCCTGCAAAGACAATAAGGCCGTGCGACAAGTTGGTATCGAGTGGTGTATCGAACAATCAAAAGAATTGAAAGCTGCAGGGGTGCCGGTACTACATTATTATTCCATGGGTAAGTCTGACAATATACATGCGATCGCGAAATCGGTCTTTTAATTTTTGAGTATTACTTCGTATTTCGTACTCGAATCTTACCTTTACATCCCATGAGGCCAGTGTTGATCTGTATTGCTCTATTGTGCGGCGTTCTTTGTTTTTCGCAAAAAGATAAGGTTAATAAAAAGTATGTTTTGGATGCCGACCATTTCTATGGTTCTATTCTATTGCACAATCCCGATATCTCCCACTTGATCAACGAACATCCGGGAGGCCTTATATTGGGCCTGAACCGCAAAACTTATGGAAATGAAGAATGGGAAGAACTTTACAATTATCCCGATGTAGGTTATTCTTTCGTTTACCAAGATATGAACAACGAAAACTTGGGGAAAAACTTTGGTCTCTTTGCGCATTATAATTTTTACTTTTTTAAAAGATACCTGCAACTAAGGATAGGACAAGGGATTACTTATAATACGAACCCGTATGATAAGAACACGAACTTTCGAAACAATGCTTACGGATCAGACCTAATGAGTTCAACGTATTTGATGTTGAATTTTCACCGTGAGAATATTTTTAAGGGATTCGGGTTTAAAGCTGGGATTTCGGTCATCCACTATTCGAACGCCAATATAAAGGCACCGAACACTAGCACAAATACTTTTGCCCTCAATGCGGGGCTCACCTATGATTTGGATGGAGGACAAGAAAAAGAATACCTGACCATCGCGGATCGAGAAAAGATTACCGAACCGATTAAATACAATATTGCCTTTCGAACGGGGGTCAATGAAAGTGATGTAATCGGTCTTGGGCAGCATCCGTTCTATATTTTTTCGGGCTATGTTGACAAGCGTCTTGGCCGCAAAAGTGCCATTCATTTGGGAACCGATATATTTTTCTCGAATTTTTTGAAGGGGTTGATCCAGTATCAAGCCATCTCTTTTCCTGAAAAAGGAGTTGGGCAAAATGATGATTACAAGCGTGTCGGCCTATTTTTGGGTCATGAGCTCTTTGTCAATAAAATGAGCGTAATCGTCCAATTGGGGTACTATGTGTACTACCCCTTTGATTTTGAGGGCAGGGTTTACAATCGTATCGGGATGAAGCGTTATTTCGGAAAAAAAATGTTTGGTTCCATTACCCTGAAATCACATGCCGCGGCAGCCGAGGCCGTTGAATTCGGAGTTGGGGTACGCCTGTGAAGTACAAAGTACGAAGTTAGAAGTGTTAAATTCAAAATATGGTTAAGTTGGAATTTTATAGCCTTTACAACAGAGTAATTGCCTCTTGGATGGTATTACTGATTTTCCTTTTGTTCGTTGGCTGTAACACCGACTCTGCTCCCGATTGTTTTCAAACTTCCGGTGACCTTGTCCGTAAAGAAATATCCGTACCCGATTTCTCTAAAATCACAGTATTCGAGAAAGTAGGTTTGGTGTTAAAACAAGGGGATGAACAAAAGGTGGAGATCGAAACGGGCGAGAACCTTTTTGAAGATGTTTCCGCTTTGGTGCAAGACGGGCGTTTAATATTGCGCAACGAAAATGCATGTAATCTTTTTCGGGAATATGGCATTACGAAGGTCTATGTCACCGCACCTAATATTACCGAGATTCGAAGTAGTACGGGTTTGGCGATCGAGAGCGATGGGGTATTGTCGTACCCGGATCTTGAATTGTTATCGGAAAGTTTTTTGGAACCCGATGCCGAGACCACCGATGGTGAGTTTGATTTGCAACTAGATTCCCAAAACGTAAGTGTTGTCGTAAATGGCATTGCCTATTTTAAGTTGAAAGGGGCAGTCGATAATTTAAGCCTGATCATTGCCGCTGGCGATTCAAGGATCGAGGCACAAAATGTTACGGCACAGAATGTGACCCTTGACCATCGGGGAAGCAATGACATGTCCATAGACCCACAGGTATCTATTCGCGGCGTCATCCGAGGCAATGGTGATGTAATCAGTTCGAATAGACCTAGCACGGTTGAAGTGGAGGAATTGTTCAAGGGCAAGCTAATTTTTAAGGATTAAACCCAAGGCAAATTCTTGGTTATTAATCTACCAGTGACCAATAACGAAATACTTTGAATCCGATAACCAAATATTTAAAAAATCTTTTCGCTTCGAAAAGGGTCATTGGCGATGATATAAATTTGACGGGGCTGGCAAGGGCAGACGCCATACTAGCTGATCTGATTGAACGAAAGAAAGTTCCCGGAATTTCAATCACCGTTTTAGAAGGCGGAAAGACCCTTATGCAAAAAGGGTATGGCTTCTCTGATATTGAAAACAAAATTCCGGTCCACCCTAAGAAGAGCGTTTTTCGAATAGCCAGTATTTCAAAAAATATTGCGGCCACTGCGTTGGCCATTATGGTGGAAGAGGGCAAAATAGATTTGGATGCTTCCTTTTATGACTACGTGCCTTACTATCCAAAAAAGAAATGGGATTTTACCATCCGCCAATTGGCAGGCCATACTGCGGGAATCCGAGGGTATCGTGGTACTGAATACGGACTTAATAAACCTTTTTCCATCAAAGAAAGTATCGAAATATTCAAAGATGACGAACTGCTTTTCGAACCCGGTTCTGATTATTTCTACAACAGCTACGATTGGGTACTGATTTCATTGGCGATGCAGGAAGCAGGCAAAGTTCCATTTGAAAAATATGTAGAAGAAAAGGTTTTGGATCCACTTGCGATGAAAAACACTTTTACGCCCTATCAGGCCGAGCACAGTCGAGATCTGACATCTAATGAGTTTCTTACAAAGTTCTACACCAAAAATAGGTTAGGTGATTATAGGGAAGCCATCGTCGTAAACAATTTTTACAAATTGGCTGGTGGCGGCTACCTTTCTACATCCGAAGATATTGCCAAATTTGGCCGGTCGTACCTAGATGGCATTTTGTTGAATGAAGTGGTCAGAACCGAGTTTTTGACCTCGCAAATGGTGAAGGGCAAACCGACCTATTATGGTCTCGGCTGGCAGGTCAGCGAAGACCAAAAGGGACGCAAATTTTATGGACATATAGGTAATGGGGTGGGAGGCTACGCCAATCTATTTGTATATCCAGAAGAACAAATGGTATTCGCCATATTGACAAATTCTACGAATCCCGATATTCAAGATGAGTTGGATAAGGTTGTTGATGTTTTGATTTCTACGCGCAAAGTATGATTTTAGCTCTGGTACCGAAATAGATCGGATGTAATATTTCAGATATCACTATATTTATTTTGTCAACCGACCCAAATAATCCGAACACATGAAATTTCTTGAAAATACCATCTTGATAATTTTAATGAGCACGCTCACGTTCTCTTGCAAGCAAAGCAAACCTTTATTTGAACCTAATAGCGGCTCTTGGTTACAAAAAGGGGACGCAAAATGGGAGTTTGCCAATGATGAGATATATGCAAGCCTTCTAGAGGGTTCAGGTTTTATAATGACCAAAGATGTTTATAAGGATTTTGAACTGGAACTTGAATTTTATCCCAGTGAAACAATAAACTCCGGTGTTTTTGTCCGGTGTAAGGATTATGAGCTGAGCTATACCGACTGCTATGAGATTAATATTTGGGATGAACATCCTGATCAACCCAATAGAACAGGGGCGATTGTTTCAAGGGCCAATCCTGCGAAATATGTAAGGACAATCAATAAATGGAATACGTATAGGATAGTATGCGAGAAAGATCACATACAGGCCTGGATCAATGATATTTTGGTGGCCGACCTTCGTAATGATGAGTTAAAGGAAGGGTATATCGGCCTTCAGGCCGACCAAATAGGATCCGTTAAGTTCAGGAATGTACGTATTAAGGTTTTATAATCGGTTCATCAAAGTGCAAGAATATGTTCAAAGTGTATTTATTGGCAATTCTTTTATCGTGTACCTCGGCTTTATACGCCCAACCGGCCATTTCAGGTCATCTCGACCTTGAAGATATACAACAAAAGAAACTTAGAATCTATCTCGCCAAACTTGATTTGGAACATCTTCAAGATATAAAGTTTGCAAAGCAAATTGCTTGGGCACCTATAAAGGATGACGGTACTTTTTCTTTTGACCGAAAACATATTTCCGAGAAAGATGCGATATATCGATTGTATATCGGCAAAATTGAAAAGGCGATTCAAGATACCATCATCAATGGAACCACATTCATTCTTTCCGATTCCGATACGCTGGTCTTTCAAAAGAGCGATGCACCTTTTGAAAACTATTCCACCACCAATCAGGCCGACAAAGAATGGAAGAAGTTACAGGCTTTCGAGGCGGAATTATTACAATCTAAAATCGAGAGCAATGACGAAGGTGCCCAACTTAAAGGTTACGCCAAGGATTCATTACGTATTTTGATGGTCAAGTTGATCGGTATAAAACAATTGGAAGAAAAGCAATTGCTGGATCAAGACATTGCCAAAAACCCTGATTTCTACCTAGCCCTTTTAGATGAATTGAAACATAGCGAAATGCCACTCGAAAACTATCGATTTCTTGAAAAGAAACTGGCATTTTTGACCCAAGAGGTTGTCGAGCAAAAATATGCTTGGAGCAGGGTAATCAACTTTATACTAGGTTTTTTGGTACTGGGGTTGGGGGTGTTACTTGTTTTTAAAAGAAAAAGAGAAGCGAATTTACCCGATTTGAGCCGTCAAGAACGAAATGTGCAAAACCTCATGCTACAGGGCAAGACCAATAAAGAGATTGCGAAAGAACTTTTTATCAGCGTCAGCACTGTAAAGACCCACATCACAAATATTTATGGCAAGCTAAAGGTTTCCAATAGACAAGAGTTGCTGCAAAAATCACAAAATTAGTACGGGTACTAGTACCTAAATCAGACCTCCTTTATTTTACGGTTCAAGCTTTCCGAAGGTACTTTGGGGAAAGTATTTTTTTGAATGGCGGAAAGTGGTTTTAAACGTTGGAACCTGATTTTAGGGTGGTCTGTTTTTGCTTTGGCCCTCTTGGTCTATGGCATTACCGTTGAACCTACCGTAAGTTTTTGGGATGCTGGCGAATATATTGCCACTTCGGCCAAATTGCAGATTGCGCATCCGCCCGGTGCGCCCTTGTTGCAAATGATCGGGGCGTTCTTTGCATCGTTCGCGACCGACAGATCCCAGATTGCCCTAGCGGTGAATTATGTTTCGGTGGTTTCGAGTGCTTTTACCATTCTCTTTTTATTCTGGACGATTACCAACTTAGCACGAAAATTGATTTCCCGAAAAGACAAGATTTCCGGGGTGCAGAATATGGCGATTCTCGGCAGTGGTTTTATCGGTGCGTTGGCCTTTACTTTCTCAGATAGCTTTTGGTTCAATGCGACCGAGACCGAAGTGTATTCCATGGCGAGCCTTATCATGGCTCTACTGCTTTGGCTCGGTCTTAAGTGGGTGCATAATCTCGGATCGCCCCGAAGTGACAAGTGGTTAATCTTGATCGCATTTGTAATCGGGCTTACCTTCGGTATTCAGTTCATGGGCTTTTTGGCGATTCCATCCATCGGATTGCTTATTTATTTTAAACGATTTGAGATTATTACACCAAAGAACTTCATAATCGCGAATGTAGCGGCTGTGGCCCTGTTGCTGTTGGTCTTTAAATTTTCGTTGACCTATGTATTGAAAATGTTCGGGTGGAGCGAGGTGTTTTTTGTAAATACCATCGGATTGCCCTTCAATTCGGGTAGTTTGATTATGGGCATTCTTTTGGCGACCGTATTTTTCTTGGCCTTGCGCCATACCCAAAAAAGAAACCTGCGAACTGCGAACACCATTATATTGGTACTGCTGTTCTTGGTTTTGGGATTTTCCTCGTGGCTGATGCTTCCCATTCGTGCAAACGCTAAAACGGTGATCAATGAGAACGACCCCGACAATGCCCGTACCCTATTGGCCTATTACAACCGTGAAATATATCCAGCACCGGCAAGTCCGTTTTACGGGGCCTATTATTCCGATAAATTTGCCGATGACCACCCCGATAAAGATGACCATCCCAAATATGAAAAGGATCATATCACCGGAAAATATATTGTCGTCAATTCTTATAAGGGCGCTTTACGAGGGGATAGTCCCCAACATACGGGTTGGCTCCCCCGAATGTGGAGTTCGCAAAATGCCGAAAATTATATGCGTTATTATGGGCCGCTCGAATTTACCGTTAAAAGGGAGTTTCAAGGCAATTCGGACTTGCAGCGGGCAGCCGAGACCATACGAACGCAATATGCCGATGGAGAAATCGATACGGAAGGCTACATAAAGTTTTTGACAGATGCCTCTGATTATATCGAGGTTCGGCCACCAACGGTTTGGCAGAATATCGAATACCTCTTTCACTTTCAACTGGGCTACATGTATTTGAGGTATTTTATGTGGAATTTTGTAGGGCGACAAAACGATGAACAGGGCCGTTTCGATGGCAATGGCGAATGGTTGAGCGGTATTGGTTTTATTGACGGTCTTCGGTTGGGAAATCAAGAAAACCTTCCTTCGGAAGAACTTGATAATAAGGCGCGAAACACTTATTTCTTTCTGCCTTTGTTATTGGGACTGGTCGGCTTGGTCTTTCAATTCCAAAAAGATTGGAAACAATTTTGGGTGCTGATGGTGTTCTTCCTGTTTACGGGCTTGGCCATTCAATTTTATACGAACCCACCCATATTCCAACCACGTGAACGCGACTATTCCTTGGTCGGATCTTTCTATGTTTTTGCCATTTGGATCGGGTTAGGGGTTTACGGCCTTTTTGAGGAGTTCAAAAAATTTGTAAAACCCAAAATGATGCTTCCTATCGTTTTGGTCGTGTGTTTTGTTGCCGTACCCGCATTGATGGCCCAACAAAATTGGGACGACCATGACCGCTCGGATAGATACACGGCACTTGCGATGGCGAAATCTTACCTCGATTCCACAAAAAAAGAGGCGGGGTCGATACTTTTTACGATCGGCGATATCGATACCTTTCCGTTATGGTACGCCCAGGAAATCGAAGGCTATAGAACCGACACACGGGTAATCGTTACTACCTATTTCAACACCGATTGGTACATCGACCAGATGAAACGAAGGGCCTATGAAAGTGAACCCATTCCGTCTCAGTTGACACATGATCTGTACCGATATGGTTCGCGCGATGTCATTTACTACGCCCCGATGACCGATACCCGATGGCCGATACAGGATTTTATGAAATGGGTCGCTAGTGACAGTCCGCAGACCAAGGTCAAAAGTTTGATGGAAAAGCAGGGAAGGGATATTTCAAACTTTTCGGATGGGTATCTAGACGCGGTTTTTTATCCCACGAACAAAATCCGGGTACCTGTAAACAAAGATAAAGTGTTGGCCACGGGCCTGGTAAAACCTGAAGACGCTGACCTAATCGTTGATCATATCGATATAGACCTGCCCGAGACCGGCATCGGAAAGGGAAGTCTGCTGATGTTGGATATTATTGCCAACAACGATTGGGAGCGCCCTATTTATTTCTCCGGGGGAAGTTTTGACGAACAGGAATACATCTGGATGAGCGATTATCTACAATTGGATGGCCTGGTCTATAAATTGGTGCCGATCAAGACGAAGAATACCAGTATTTTTGAAAAAGGAAGGATAGATTCCGATTTGATGTACGATATCGTCATGAAATGGGATTGGGGCAATTCGGGAAGCCCTGATATCTACCACGATCCGCAGACCAGAAAACAGGGCGGAGTCTCGAACCGTATCGCATTGGCGCGCCTTTTGGAAAAATTATTGGAAGAAAACAAAATCGAAAAGGCCAGAAAAATTATCGAATTGGCGATGGTAAACATTCCCCTTGAACATTTCGGATACTACACCTTTGTAGTGCCTTTTTTTGACGGGTACTACAAGGTGGGCGAGCCCGAAAAAGCGAACCGATTGTTCCATCGATTAAAATGCGTCTATCAAGAACGGCTTGACTATTGCAATTCCGTTCCTATGAATGAACAATTCGTCCAAATCGAAACGATTTTGGCCGATTTACAGGGCTATCGACGACTGATCGATGTACTCGAAGAAAATAAAGAGCGGGAAATGGCCGAACGGGAAACCTTGGTTTTCAATGAGTATGCCGATTTGTTTCAGAAGGTCTTGAGTCAGTACTGATTTTATTGCTTGTTTGAAATATAAAAAAGGGCCGTACGTTGTAAATAGGCATGCGTTTGGTGTGCTTTTCATTTAATAGACTTGACAAATGAGCAAATTTAAAATTATTGCGGTTTTAATATTGATTTGGACAAGTGGGCTTAACGCCCAGGAAATTACAGTTTTTCCAGGGTTCTGGAGTGCGGAGTATTATCAAGATGATGAGCGGATAAGTAAAAAAGAAGTGAAAGCTTTAATGGCAAAGAACGAAGAAATAAATGCGTATTGGAAGAAATCAAAAACTCAAGGCACTATAAGTTCTGTTGGTTTGGTGGCCGAATTCGGATTTGCCCTTTGGATGTATGCCGAGATCTTGAATGATGACCCTTATTTGAGCAATCGGGATAAAGCTAAAAACGCATTAGGTCCGGCTTTTGGAGTTTTGGGATCGGGTGTGGTCACCGGTATATTCATGTACGCTTCAAGCAAATCAAAAAAGAAAGCGATTTTGGCCTACAACAAACAGTTTGACAACAAAACTACTTTCCGTTTAGTGCCCACGAGTAATAAAAACGGTGTTGGGCTTGCGTTGAGATTTTAAATCATTTGTTCGTCAATTCCGTAAACAATCCTTCCAAATTCCTGTTTTTTCGGCTTAATTGAAGTGTTTTTAGTTGGTTGTCATGGGCAAAATCAAAGATGGTAGGGCGCATATCTTTTAGAGTGTCGAAGGTTATCTCATAGACAAAACCACCGGTATTCTTTACTTTTGTTACATTGGGCAATTGACTTAAAAATGCCTCTTCTACACGGTAGTCGAACTCCACTTCGATAATTTGCTCTTCTTCGCCACGAAGATCGGCGAGTTTTTTGTCGGCCACCAAGACCCCTTTGTTGATTATCAACACTCGGTCGCATACCGCCTCGACCTCTTTCATGATGTGTGTTGAAAGCAAAATGGTCTTTTGTTTTCCTATTTCGCGGATCAGTTTTCGTATTTCGAGAAGTTGGTTAGGGTCGAGGCCGGTGGTAGGTTCGTCCAAGATCAAAACATCGGGATCGTGTATCAAGGCCGCTGCGAGGCCTACGCGTTGGCGATAGCCTTTTGAGAGCTGTCCGATTTTTTTGTGGGCTTCAGGTGATAGTCCTGTTTGTTCGATAACCTCGGTAATTCGATTTTTGTTTGTTTGGTAGGCCTCGGCATTGAATGCCAGGTATTCCTTGACGTACATATCCAAATACAACGGATTATGTTCCGGTAGGTAACCGATACTTTTTTGAACATTTTTTTTATCCTTCAGCACATCAAAAGCATTGACTTCGGCATTACCTTCATCCGCTTCGTGATAGGTGGTCAAAATTTTCAACATGGTAGATTTCCCTGCTCCGTTGGGGCCCAAAAATCCGACGATTTCTCCTTTATTGATTTTAAATGTCACATCGTTCAACGCCTTTTGCGCCCCGAAGGATTTACTGATATTTTGTACCCAGATCGACATGTGTAGAGAATTTATCCAAAATTAAACAATAAAGACTGTATTATAGGGGTTCATTACTTTCTTATGGGATACTGCTATGGAAAAATCACCTTGATCGATGTTCCCAATCCTTGAGAAAACAAAAAAAAATGTTCTAAAAACGACATTTTTAAATTTAATTCTTACTTTAGCCCAAGTTTAAGTGTATTATGACTAGGCAATATTTTTATAACGGTTTCTATTTTTACTTCTTTTTCAAAAGAAGTACGGGACTGTTATAGATATTGTAAGATATAAAACAAGTTAAAGTCCCGTGAAAAACGGGACTTTTTTGTTTTTCATTCTAAACGTACGACAATGCCATTGAAGATAGCGATTCAGGGGATCAAGGGATCCAACCACCATCAAGTGGCCAAGGAGTATTATGGCCATGACATCGATTTGGTGGAATGTCTGTCGTTTCACGATTTGGTAGACCGTTTGTTGGAGGGCAAGGCGGACAAAGGTATAATGGCAATCGAGAACTCGATAGCGGGATCCATCATACCGAATTACGCCCTGATAGATGATAACGGGCTCCATATTATCGGAGAACATTATTTGAACATCAACCATAACCTAATGGGGTTGAAAGGGCAAAGTATTACCGATATTTTTGAAGTACGTTCGCACCCCATGGCGCTATTGCAATGTCGCGAGTATTTGAAAACACAGCCCCATATCAAGATGGTCGAAGATGTCGATACGGCGGAAACCGCAAAGCGGATACAGGAAAAAAACCTTAAAGGTATTGCCGCGATCGCCCCAAAAGGGGCCGCGGAACTCTACGGGCTCGAGATTATCGTTCCTGAGATCCAGACGATTAAAAACAATGCCACACGTTTCATTGTGGTAAAAACAAAGAATAAAGAACTTCCCAAAAAGGAAATCAACAAGGCCTCGGTACGATTTGTTACCGATCATAAACGCGGTAGTTTGGCCACGGTACTCAATGTTATGAGCGATTGTAACCTGAACCTGACCAAGATCCAGTCATTGCCGATTATCGAAACACCTTGGAAATACGCTTTTTTTGTGGATGTCACTTTTGACGAGTTCGAACATTTTGCCAAGGCCAAATCGTTATTGAACATCATGCTCGAAGATTTTAAAGTACTTGGTGAATACAAAAATGCCAGATTATGATACGTACGGCGGATCGTTTACATACCGTTGAAGAGTACTACTTCTCAAAAAAATTACGCGAGGTACGCGGTCTTATTGCCGAAGGAAAGCCGATTATCAACATGGGTATCGGTAGTCCCGATTTGGCACCTTCGAAAGACATAATCGATGCGATGCAGAATGCAGTTTTGGATCCTGGGGCGCATCAATATCAAAGCTATCAGGGCTTGCCCGAACTACGGGAGGCGATCGCTGATTTTTATGCATCTAAGTTTAAAGTCGATATCGATCCCGTAAACGGTATTTTGCCATTGATGGGTTCTAAGGAGGGAATCATGCATATCAGCATGGCTTTTCTAAACCCTAGGGATGAAGCGTTGATACCGAATCCGGGCTACCCAACTTACAATGCGGTGACAAAGCTGGTCGGTGCGATTGACAGAAGCTACAATTTGAAGGATGAGGATGGATGGTTTCCCGACTTGAACGAATTACAGCGTCAAGATCTTTCAAAGGTAAAGTTGATGTGGGTAAGCTATCCGCATATGCCGACCGGGGCCATGGCCAGTAAATCACAGCTCGAACAACTGGTCGCTTTCGCCAAGAAGAACGATATACTTTTGGTGAACGATAATCCGTACAGTTTTGTGTTGAGTAATGACCCCATCAGCATTTTGTCCATAGAAGGTGCGAAAGATGTCGCCCTCGAGCTGAATTCGTTGAGCAAGACCTTTAACATGGCCGGCTGGCGCGTGGGGATGGTTTTGGGCAATACCGACCATATCAATGCTATTCTCAAAGTAAAGAGCAATATGGATTCTGGGATGTTCTACGGCATTCAAAAAGGTGCCATCGTGGCTTTGAAGAGCGGTCCCGATTGGTTCGAAGGTCTTGACAAGGTTTATACCTCGCGTAGGGAATTGATGTTTCAATTAGCTGATAAACTCGATTGTACGTATGATCGCAGTGCGGTTGGAATGTTCGTTTGGGCCAAACTACCTCCCGGTAGCGAACCATCAGAAGCATTTATTGACAGGGTGTTGTACGAAAAGAACATTTTTATCGCCCCAGGAACGATTTTTGGGACCAATGGTGAAGGTTATATTCGATTTTCACTTTGTGTGACTAAAGAAAAGATTCGAGAAGCGTTGGAAAGGTTTTAGAGGTACGAAATATGATTTTGGAAATAAGTACTATGATTTTTGAAAAGAAAGTCGAAACACAAGAAATTTGCCTCCTTTGGAGGGGCCAGGGAAAGCCATGAAACTATTTATAATCGGTATCGGTTTGATCGGGGGGTCTTTTGCAAAAGACATAAGGCGTCTGTATCCAGACACAACAATTTATGGTATAGATAGCAATCCGTCGCATCTTGATGAGGCCATGGCCTTGAAAATCATCGATGCGAAATCAGACTATGAAGATCTTGGCGTTGCCGATATGGTCGTTGTAGCCATTCCGGTCAATGCTTTGGTCGCCGAACTACCCAAGATATTGCATAAGGTTGGCGATGATTGTGTTGTAATCGATGGGGGATCGACAAAGAATTTAATTTGCGAAACCTTGGAAGACCATCCGAAACGAAGAAATTATTTGGCATGCCATCCCATTGCCGGAACCGAGTTTTCGGGCCCTTCGGCGGCCATTGAAAGATTATACGAGGGTAAAACGAATATCATCTGTGAAGTCGAAAAGACCGCTTTCAAGTTGCAGGAAAGGGCACTTGAATTGTTTCGACAGATGGGTATGCGCATACGTTATATGAATCCTTTGGCGCATGACAAACATATTGCCTATGTGTCGCATCTATCACATATCAGCTCTTTTATGTTGGGAAAAACCGTTATCGAGAAAGAGAAAAACGAACGTGATATTTTTGACATGGCAGGCAGTGGTTTTGAAAGTACCGTGCGATTGGCAAAGAGTTCGCCAGCCATGTGGACACCGATTTTTGAGCAGAACAGAGAAAATGTAATTGAAACGTTGCAAGAATATATCAATAACCTGCAAAAGTTCAAGGATCTGCTCGAAAAAGGAGACTATACGGGCATTTATAATGAAATGAACGACACAAATAAAATAAAGGAAATACTAAAAGGAATACCTCATAACAAACAATAAAATGGAAAATACAAAGGAAATGAGAAAATGGTTGGACGACTTGAACTTGGGTCATCCTTTGGTGATTGCGGGCCCATGCAGTGCCGAGACAGAAGAACAGGTTTTAGGCATAGCACATAGTTTGAAAGATACCGATGTGAGCTATTATCGGGCAGGAATCTGGAAACCTAGAACCCGTCCGGGAAATTTTGAAGGAGTTGGGGCCTTGGGTTTGAAATGGTTGCAAAAAGTCAAAGATGAGACCGGCATGAAGACGGCGACCGAAGTTGCCAATCGCGCCCATGTAGAATTGGCTTTGGAGCATGACATTGATTTGTTATGGATAGGTGCGCGTTCGACCGTTAGTCCTTTTATCGTACAGGAAATCGCCGATGCTCTTGAAGGAACCGACAAGGTAGTCTTGATAAAGAACCCTGTGAATCCGGATCTTTCGCTCTGGTTGGGAGCTGTTGAACGTCTCAGCACAGCCAATATCAAAAAGTTAGGGGTTATACATAGGGGTTTTTCCACTTACGAAAAAACAAAATATCGAAACATTCCAGAGTGGCAGTTGGCAATCGATTTGCAGACACGTTTTCCAGACCTGCCCATTATCAATGATCCTTCCCATATTACGGGAAAGCGCGATATGATTTTCGATGTCTCACAAACCGCATTGGACCTTAATTTCGATGGCTTGATGATTGAGACGCATCACGATC
Source organism: Flavobacteriaceae bacterium NBU2977 (assembly GCA_019931105.1). GTDB lineage: Bacteria > Bacteroidota > Bacteroidia > Flavobacteriales > Flavobacteriaceae > Meishania > Meishania litoralis. Next base: position 121,933 of record JAIOUW010000004.1, read on the forward strand.
CAGATAACGCGTGGAGCGATGCCGCGCAGCAAGTGACCCCGAAAACCTTGGTTCAGATTATGAAAGATCTCATAATTAGGAAAGAAAGTGACAGCGAAGCTGAATACAATGCAAAGTTGAGCAATCTAAGGGCCCAGATAGATATCTTCGACCATCAGCTGATCGAGACCCTCGGCAAGCGAATGAAGGTTTCCGATAGTATCGGGGCTCTAAAAAAACAAAAAAACGTTGCCGTTCTGCAATCGAATCGATGGAACCAGATCCTTGGTGCCATGATTCTTGAAGGCGAATCAAAAGGCCTGAGCGAAGAATTCATTCTAAAGATGTTCAAGGCGATCCACCAAGAATCGATCAATCATCAAGAGAAGATTATCAACGCAGAAATTTAAGTCGTTTAAACGTATTGTGACAAATATATGCTAGGCACCGTTTATAAATCTACGGGAAGTTGGTACACCGTCAAATCGAATGAAGGTGATTTCTATAAATGTCGCATAAAAGGAAAATTTCGGCTCAAGGGGATAAAAAGCACCAATCCGATAGCCGTCGGAGACATTGTTAAGTTCGAAAAAGAGAATTTAGGTGATGAGACAATAGGGGTAATTTATGCAATACAGGATCGCAAGAATTATATTGTGCGAAAATCGGTTAACCTATCGAAACAGACACATATTATAGCGGCCAATCTTGATCAGGTCTTTTTGATGGTTACCTTGAACAATCCGAAGACCTATACCATTTTTATCGACCGTTTTTTGGCGACGGCCGAAGCATACGACGTAACGGCTATTTTACTTTTCAATAAAATAGATACCTACAATAAAGAAGAATTGGCCGAGGTGACGTATTTGGCCGAGCTCTATAAGCGTATTGGGTATACGTGCATTTTGATTTCGGCCCATACCGGCGAAAATGTGGACCTTGTGAAGAAATTGATGCTAGATAAGACCAGTATGTTTTCGGGAAATTCAGGTGTTGGCAAGTCCACATTGGTGAATATACTTGAACCGGCATTGAACATCAAAACTTCCGAGATCTCAGAGCAACATTTACATGGCCAGCATACAACGACTTTTGCCGAAATGTTCGACCTTGGTTTTGGTGCCAAGATAATCGATACCCCAGGTATAAAGGGTTTTGGTGTCGTCGATATGGAAAAAGAAGAAATTGGCGATTACTTTCGTGATATATTCAGGCTTAAGGCCGACTGTAAGTTCAATAATTGTCTGCACCTCGATGAACCTAAGTGTGCGGTGAAAGAAGCTCTCGAAAACGATGAATTGGCGTGGAGCCGTTATGAAAGTTATGTGCAAATGGTCACGGGTGACGAAGACACCTATAGAATCGACAACTATTCTAAAAACTAGATGAGGGCAATTATTCAAAGGGTTTCAAGGGCTAGTGTTACCGTTGAGGGAAATTTGATTTCAAAAATCAAAATGGGACTATTGGTATTGTTGGGAATCGAAAATGCCGATGCCAAAGAAGATATCGAATGGCTATCGCGTAAAATTGTCAATCTTAGGATTTTCAACGACGAAAACGGAATAATGAACAAATCGCTTCTCGAAGTCGATGGAGATGTTATCATAGTTAGCCAATTTACATTGCATGCCGCTACGAAAAAAGGAAATCGCCCAAGTTATATCAAAGCCGCCAAGCCTGATCGAGCTATTCCTGTTTATGAGCAATTCGTGCGTCAAGTGGAACTAGATTTAGGCAAAAGGGTCGGTACTGGCGTTTTCGGGGCCGATATGAAGGTCGATTTATTGAACGACGGCCCTGTAACCCTAATAATTGATACCAAAAACAAGGAATAATGAATATAAAAAATTCCCAAGTCGCAGTCGATAACTGGATACATGAACACGGTGTTCGATACTTTAATGAATTGACCAATATGGCCCAGTTGACCGAAGAGGTTGGCGAAGTCGCCCGAATAATCGCCCGACGTTACGGTGAACAAAGTGAAAAAGAATCTGATAAAGAAAAAGATCTTGGCGAAGAATTGGCCGATGTGATTTTTGTGGTACTCTGTTTGGCCAACCAGACAGGGGTCGATCTGCAAGAGGCATTTGACAAAAAATTGGCTTTGAAGACCAAGCGCGACCATGATCGCCATCAGAATAATAAAAAGCTCAAATAGTACTATATTTGGGCTTTCTTTTTAGACCTAAATAAATCACCTTGAAGTTACGCCTTACGGGTCCTCTTAACACCCTCTTAAAAACGGATATTCGAATAACGGGCTCGAAGAGCGAGACCAATAGGTCATTACTTTTACAGGGACTCTTCCCCAATATTTCCATTGAAAACCTTTCCAATTCTGATGATGCGCAGGTTATGCAAAAAGGCCTGAAGATCAAAAATGGACTCGTAGACATTCACCATGCCGGTACGGCAATGCGTTTTCTGACCGGTTATTTTGCATCGCAAGAAGGTATCGATGTAATCTTGACAGGTTCGCAGCGAATGACTGAAAGGCCAATAAAGGTTTTGGTAGATGCACTTCGCGAACTAGGGGCCGATATCGACTATGAAAATGTTGAGGGTTACCCTCCCATTCGGATCAAGGGGAAAAAGCTGAGCAAGGGCAAGGTAAGCCTTCCGGCAGATATCAGCAGTCAATATATATCTTCATTACTGTTGATCGCCCCAAGTTTGCAAAACGGGTTGGAACTTGAATTAATTGGTAAAATAACTTCCGTACCCTATATCAAAATGACGTTGGGCCTATTGGAGCGTATAGGTGTCAGCACTTCGTTCGAAGAAAATATGATCAGGGTATTTCCAAAAAGAGCCATCGAACCGACTGAATTGATAGTCGAATCCGATTGGAGTTCGGCATCCTATTTTTACAGTGTTATCGCATTGGCCGAGGTCGGGTCCGAAATATCCCTTTCCGCTTATAAAAAGGATAGTTTGCAAGGAGATAGCGTGCTTGCCAATATATACGGTGATTTTGGTGTATCTACAGAATACAGAGATCATTGTATCATCCTCAAAAAAGTCGCAAACTGTCAATTGCAAAAGGTCGATTACAGATTGGATAATGCCCCTGACATCGCACAGACCATCGCCGTTACCTGTTTTGCTTTGGGAATAGGCTGCCACCTTACAGGACTTCACACACTCAAGATCAAAGAGACCGACCGTTTGGAGGCCATGAAAACCGAACTTCTAAAATTCGGTGCCGATATTTCGGTGAGCGATAAAGATCTTACGCTTAAGCCTTCAAAAATATGGTCAGACCATCAAATCGAAGTAGATACATATAATGACCATAGAATGGCAATGGCTTTTGGTCCTTTGGCAATGAAGACCTCTTTTTATGTGAATAACGCAGAGGTGGTCTCAAAATCATACCCTGATTTTTGGAAAGACCTTGAAAAACTAAAGTTCGTGGTCCAAGAAGTCTAAAGTTATTTAATCAAGCTTTTACTTGACATCGTCTGTTGCCGAATCGTATATTTGCAGCCGCAAAACACATAACGAATAGAACAGTATGAAATTATCGCACTTTAGCTTTGAACTTCCTGATAATCTGTTGGCCGAGCGCCCTGCCGAAAATAGAGATGAATCCAAACTTATGGTAGTTCATCGGGAAACCGGTAAAATAGAGCACAGAATGTTCAAAGACCTTATCGATTACTTTGATGAAGGCGATGTAATGGTATTGAACAACACCAAGGTTTTTCCCGCTAGATTATATGGAAACAAAGAAAAGACCGGGGCAAGGATTGAAGTATTCTTACTTCGCGAGCTTAACGAAGAGCAGCGGCTTTGGGATGTTTTGGTGGATCCCGCCAGAAAAATACGCATCGGAAACAAACTTTATTTTGGCGATGATGAGACTCTCGTGGCCGAGGTAATCGACAATACCACGTCAAGAGGTCGAACCCTGAGGTTTTTGTACGATGGTTCTTATACCGATTTCAGAAGAAAGTTGAAGGAACTGGGCGAAACCCCATTGCCCAAGTATATAAAACGCGATGTTGAACCTGAAGACGAGGAACGTTATCAAACCATTTATGCAAAGCACGAAGGGGCGGTAGCGGCTCCCACGGCAGGGCTTCATTTTTCCAAACATCTATTAAAGAGGCTTGAAATCAAGGGGATTGATTTTGCAGAACTGACGCTTCACGTAGGTTTAGGAACTTTCAATCCTGTTGAGGTCGAAGACCTGTCAAAGCATAAAATGGATAGCGAAGAGTTGATCATTGATGAAAGGGCGACCGAAGTCGTAAACGCGGCAAAGCGCAACAAGCGTAAAATATGTGCTGTAGGCACCACGGCCATGCGAGGCCTTGAAAGTGCCGTATCTTCAGATCAAATGCTGAATACTTTTAATGGTTGGACGAACAAATTCGTTTTTCCACCGCATGATTTTAGCATTGCGAACGCTATGGTCACCAACTTTCATCTCCCCAAATCCACTTTGTTGATGATGGTATCCGCATTTATGGGCCACGACTTAATGAAAAAAAGTTATAAGGAAGCAATTCTTGAGGGGTATAGGTTTTATTCTTATGGTGATGCCATGTTGATAATCTAATAGAAAAATTGTTTTCGTTCAAAGAAGACGGAAATATGTTGCTATAAATAAGCTAATCCCTCTTTTGCCGACGCCGGTATAGAGGGATTTTTATTTTCACCATGGAAGAAACCAAAAAGAAAGATGTCAGGGCCTTGACCCGTGAGCAACTGTGCAATTTTTTTGTGTCGCAAGGCGATAAGCCTTTTCGTGGCGATCAGGTCTATGAATGGCTTTGGCAAAAAAGCGCCCATTCTTTCGAGGTTATGACGAACCTTTCGAAAGCGACCCGAGAAATGCTCGAAACCAATTTTGTCATCAACCATATCAAGGTCGACCAAATGCAGCGGAGCCAAGATGGTACCATCAAGAATGCCGTGCGTCTTCACGATGACCTTGTTGTCGAGTCGGTATTGATTCCAACGAAAACGCGCACCACCGCATGTGTGTCTAGCCAGGTGGGTTGCAGCCTCGACTGTCGATTCTGCGCGACGGCCCGTTTGAAACGAATGCGCAACTTGAATCCCGATGAAATTTATGACCAAGTAGTGGCCATTGATAATGAAAGTCGCCTGTATTTTGAACGCCCACTGAGCAATATTGTTTTTATGGGCATGGGCGAACCTTTGATGAACTATAACAATGTCTTAAAGGCTATAGAAAGGATTACCTCTTCCGATGGTCTGGGAATGTCGCCGAAACGTATAACGGTTTCAACATCAGGGGTGCCCAAGATGATAAGAAAAATGGCCGATGACGGGGTCAAGTTTAAGTTGGCGGTATCATTGCACTCGGCGATCGATGAGGTTAGAACCTCGATAATGCCTTTCAATGCAACTTTTACACTTTCCGATTTACGCGAGGCCCTGCAATATTGGTACCAAAAGACCAAAAGTAGGATCACCTATGAGTATGTTGTATGGGATGGTATCAACGATACTCCAAAAGATGCCGATGCCTTGGTAGAATTCTGTCGATTCGCGCCCTCTAAAGTAAACCTTATTGAATATAATCCTATCGATGAGGGCACTTTCAAACAGGCCTCGAACAAGGCCATAGAAATGTATGTTGAAAAGCTTGAACGTAATGGAATCGTAGTTACGGTGCGCCGTTCGAGAGGTAAGGATATCGATGCCGCCTGCGGGCAATTGGCCAACAAATCATAATTGAATATGAACACATTCGTTTTTCTCAATTTATTCGGTAAAACTCAGGCCGGTTCGTTGATAACTGTACCCGAAACCCAATAAATTTCCTCTTTGGGCCTGAACTTGATCTTTAGGCATTGATGCATATCGATTACTGCATGCTAAGTACGGTTTACTCTTTCATTTTCGCTATTTTTATGGCTTAACACTGGCCTACCCGATAAATCATAAGAATCCTTTGAAAATAGTATCCCAAATTAAGGAGCCTGTTAACGAGGAGATGGAACTTTTCGAGAAGAAATTCCATCAGTCCATGGCCTCGAACGTCGCTTTGCTGAATCGTATTACATACTATATCGTAAATCGTAAGGGCAAACAGATGCGGCCCATGTTCGTTTTTCTGACCGCCAAGCTGATAAACAATGGTCTGGTGAACGAGCGTACCTATCGAGGGGCTTCGGTAATCGAACTTATCCATACCGCAAGTTTGGTTCACGACGATGTAGTGGACGATAGCAATAAACGAAGAGGTTTTTTCTCGATAAATGCCCTTTGGAAAAATAAGATTGCCGTTTTGGTCGGTGATTTTTTGTTGGCCAGGGGTATGCTGCTGTCCGTTGATAATGACGATTTTGATCTATTGAAGATCATTTCGGTGGCCATGCGCGAAATTAGCGAAGGTGAACTACTGCAAATCGAAAAAGCGCGCCGATTGGACATTACCGAAGAAGTATATTATGAGATTATACGTCAAAAGACCGCCACATTGATCGCCGCTTGCTGCAGCTTAGGGGCCTGTTCGGTAAAACCGGGTTCGCCCGAGGTAGAGACTTTTCGAAAATTTGGCGAACTATGCGGAATGGCCTTTCAAATAAAGGACGATCTTTTCGATTATGGCGGGTATAAAATCGGAAAGCCTACCGGAATTGACATTAAAGAGCAAAAAATGACACTTCCCTTGATTTACGTGCTGAACAATTGTAGCGATAAAGACAAAAAATGGCTTATCAATTCAGTAAAAAATCATAATAAGGATAAAAAGAGGGTAAAAGAGGTCATCGCTTTCGTAAAACAAAACGGTGGTCTCGAATATGCCGTTCAGAAAATGCTCGCTTTTAAAGAAAAGGCCTTGGCTTTGCTGGAAGCCTACCCCGAATCTGATTATAAGAGCGCACTTCAATTGATGGTCAACTATGTCGTTGACAGAAAAAAATAAGTAAATTACTGAAAATCAAAAATTTATATTTTTTTCAAAAAAAATGTTGCTAAAAAGGCAACGTTTTTGACTAGCACTCCGTCTAGACAAATAGAAGCTTTTAAAATTGAAGATCATTCCTTTTTATACAAGTGAAAGACAGCTTATCAAAAGGTCGGCAGAAGGTGACCCAGGGGCCCAAAGACGACTTTATGAGAACCATGCGCCTAAAATGTTGGGCGTTTGCCGCCGATATATCAAAGATGTCCATTTTGCCGAGGACGTAATGGTCAACGGTTTCGTAAAGGTATTTCGACATTTGAACACATTTAAGTTCGAAGGTAGTTTTGAGGGATGGATTAGAAGGATAATGATAAGGGAGAGTATCTCCTTTTTGAGAAAACGGCAGTTCGTTGTTTATGATGATGAGGTGTATGAGCGTAATGAAACGTATGAAGTGCCATTGTCGAATGATATGGACGTGGAGCATATTCAAGAGTTGATAGACCGATTGCCCGAAGGTTATAGATTGGTCTTCGTACTCTATGCCATAGAAGGTTATAAGCATTGTGAAATCGCCAAAATATTGAAGATTTCCGAAAGTACATCGAGGTCGCAATTGTTCAAGGCAAGAAAACTGTTGCAGTCGCGGTTAAAACAACAAAATATCATAGGTTATGGAAACCAATAAGTTCGAAGAGCATATCGCCAAAAAAATGAACGAACGGGAAATTCAACCTTCGCCCGCTGCTTGGGAAAAAATTAGCGGGCAATTGGAAACATCGCGAACCCCGAAAAGAAAGAGCTATTTGTGGTATTCCGTTGCTGCGGGTTTTATCGGATTACTGATTATATCCGCTTTGTTTTATAATGAAAATGATGCACTAGGTACGCCTGAAACCGTCAATGGCACAAAAGCTAAAGAAAAAAATAACATTGAAAAAGTGACTCCTATAATTATCGATACCAATAAGACGGAAATAGTTTTGGAGGATGGAACTGATGATATTTCCGACGATGAATATGTCGAGTCCCATAAGATGGTTGATTTTGGTTTGACAGAAAACGAGAACGCTTCAATTACAAGCGCGCGGAAAGAAATATTGTCCAATAAGAATATTGAAGAAACAATGATTCCCGATACTGTGGTCGAGGCCAAAATAACGGAGTTGTTGGCGCAGGTCGAGGCAATTGAAGAAACGGGTCCGTTGCTGACCGATACCGAAGTTGATTCTCTTTTGCGAAAAGCACAACAAGAAATAATGTTGGAAAAACTTATGGGTAATGGTGCTTCGGTAGATGCCATGGCCTTGTTGAACGAGGTGGAGGAAGAACTTGATCAGTCGTTTCGAGATCAAATTTTGGAAAAGTTAAAATCAGGATTTCTAAAGGTCAGAACTGCAGTAGCCGACCGTAATAATTAATCGATCATTCATCAATCAGGCTTCTATTCGCCTCCCCGTTGGTGGGGAGGCCGGGCAGAGGCTTATCAAAATCTAAAAATCATGAGTAGAATCATCATTTACCTTGTACTAGTATTATCCTTGTTTACCGTTCAGAATGCCCTGGGCCAAGAATGGTATAGGGAAAGAGTGGAGCAATTGAGAACCCAAAAGACCAAAATAACCGAGCAGGAAAAAGAGGCGCTTAAGTCTGAGGTCAATGATATCAACGATCGTTTGGAAGAGGGTCTGATCAATAATGAGGAAGCTATTGAACTAAAAGAAGCTGCGGCAAAAAAAAGAGCGCTCAATATTGAAAACCGAATTGCCATTATCGATAACAAAATAGCTTTGCTAGAGCGAAATGAAGGTGCCGTTTTAAAAAGCGAAAACGAGTTTTCGATTACCGATGACGATGGCGGTATAACCATACGGTGGGGCGACGAAGAGCCTTGGACGATTTTCAAACATAGAAATAGACCATTGAAATACGATCGGCGTACAAATTCGGATTTTGTTTTCGCCATAGGTCTGAACAACGCACTGATCGATGGGCAATCACTGGAAGATTCACCCTATAAAATAGGCGGTAGCCGCTTTGCTGAGTTGGGTTGGCAGTGGCGGACAAGGGTTTTCAAGAATTCGAATTTTTTACGGTTCAATTATGGGTTTTCGTTTCAGTTCAATGGCCTTAAGCCAAATGATAACCAATATTTTGTGGCCGATGATGGTCAGGTGCGTCTTGAACAATTTGAATATGACCTGAAGAAGTCAAAGTTGCGGATGGACAATCTTGTTTTTCCTGCGCATTTTGAATTTGGACCATCAAAATTTCGGAAAACCGAGAAAACCATCCGATATTCATTACGCAATCAATTCAGAATTGGATTAGGCGGATACGGCGGATTCAATCTGGGCACAAGGCAAAAACTGAAATATGAAAGAAATGGCGAAAGGGTCAAGGACAAATTAAAGCGGGGTTACGATACTACTAATTTTGTATACGGTTTAAGTGGCTACATTGGGTTTGATGGAGTACTGTTGTATGCCAAGTACGATCTGAACCCGATATTTAAAAATGCCGAAGTGGAACAACATAATATTTCATTGGGCCTGAGGTTTGACATATAGCCCTATCGCGTTTGTTGCTGTGATGCGCATGAAATCTTTTAAGCATTAAGTGGTAGGTGAAATTCTGAAGAAATACATTAGTTCGATATGGCAGCTTGCATGGCATCGCTGAACTCCTCCTCATAGAAGACCTTCTTGCAATGTGAGCATTCTGCCATTCGGCTCGATGAGATTTTGAACAGTTTGATCCAGAATAAATGAAACCAGTTGCTAGTTTTGTAGAGGGTCATGGTTGCCCGTTGTTCGCAATAAGGACATGCAACTTCCGGAAGCGAATGGAATTGCGTTTTGCCGGGCCGGGTGCCAAAAAAGAGAATCAAAATATTGGATTTTAGAATTCAATCTACATAATTTTCTTTTCCCAAGCGCAACTATTTCGCTACATTTATCCGTTACAAGATCAAGAAGCCATTGATTTCAAAATCCACCATAGACCAAGTTTACGAAACCGCCCGTTTGGAAGAGGTCATCGGCGATTTTGTGCAACTTAAAAAATCAGGTTCGAACTTCAAGGGCCTGAGTCCGTTTACCGATGAGCGTACTCCTAGTTTCATGGTTTCGCCGGTCAAACAGATTTGGAAGGACTTCAGCAGCGGCAAAGGTGGAAACGTAGTGGCATTTTTAATGGAGCACGAACACTTCACTTATCCCGAAGCCATTAAATATCTGGCTAAAAAATACAACATCGAGATTGAGGAGACCGAGCGTACCGATGAGCAAAAAGAGGAGGCAAACGAACGGGAAAGCATGTATCTGGTATCGGAATTCGCGAAAGAACATTTTGCCGAAATGCTGTGGAACACCGAGCTGGGCAAAGCCATTGGACTCAGCTATTTCAAAGAGCGGGGATTTACAGATGAGACCATTAAAAAATTCAGCTTAGGTTATTGTTTGGATCAATGGGACGGTTTCACGAAAGCGGCACTTGATAAGGGCTACCAATTGGAATATCTTGAAAAAACCGGCTTGACAATTGTCAAAGAAGATACGGCCAATCCTGGTGATCCGAGAAAATTCGACCGTTTTAAGGGGCGGGTAATGTTTCCCATTCACTCGATGAGCGGCAGGGTCTTGGGTTTTGGTGGGCGCATTCTGAACAATGATAAAAAGGCGGCGAAGTACCTGAATTCCCCTGAAAGCGAAATCTATCACAAGAGCAAGGTGCTTTATGGTATTTACTATGCGAAACAGGCAATCAACAAAGAAGACAATTGTTATCTGGTAGAAGGCTACACCGATGTCATACAGTTCTATCAGCGGGGTATACAAAATGTAGTGTCCTCCAGTGGAACCGCCCTGACACCTGAACAGATACGGTTGATCAACCGATTGACCAAGAACATAACGGTTCTGTTCGATGGCGATGCCGCGGGCCTGAGAGCTTCGATACGCGGTATCGACCTCATCTTGGAACAGGGCATGAACGTAAAAGTATGCTCGTTTCCTGAAGGGGAAGACCCCGACAGTTTTGCGAAAAACAATGAGCTTGAAGATATAACGATATATCTTCAAGAGAATTCAAAGGACTTCATACAGTTCAAGGCCCATCTTTTGGCCGAAGAAGCGGCAAATGACCCTATTAAACGTGCGGATACCGTTAGGGATATCGTAAACAGCATTGCCAAGATACCTGATGCCATAAAAAGGGAAATCTACATTCAAGAGTGCGCCCAGATCATGAATATTTCCGAAGCGGTGCTGTTCGGTACTTTGGCACAGATCGGTAAAAAGGAAATCGCCGATGTTTCAAAAAAATTGCAGCAAGAGCATAAGGCCTTTGAAGTAGTAAAGAACGAAGTTGCTGCCGAAAAGGTAGATGTACAGTATGAACTCGAGCGAAAGATCATCGAAATGTTGTTGCTATACGGAAAGGAACAAGAAGAATTTGAAGATTTGGTTCTCAAAGAGAATGAAGAAGGTGATTTGATTTTAGAACCTGAATCATTGGAAGCAAAGGTTTACGAAAAAATTTATCTCGATCTGCAGGATGACGAAATCGAACTGACCAACGATCAATTTAGAAAAATCTACTACAAATTAATCGAGCAATTGAACGAGAAGGAAGATTTTTCGGTGAACACCTTTTTATCCGAATTGGATCAAGAAATGGTATCCGAGGTATCATCTATTTTAATGGAAGAGGAAAAATATGTGCTGCATAAATGGGAAAGTAAGGACATCTATCCCAAGGACAAAAAACACGGAGTCGCGCAATTGGTCAGCGAGACCATATTGACCCTAAGGTGCTATTTGATAAAAAAACGCATGGAGCGTTTACAGAAAAATACGCAGAATGTCGAAGAAGACCATAAGGAGACCCTAGAGGAAATAATGAACTATATTCAGTTGAACAAATTGTTGAACAAAAAACTTAATAGGGTGCTTTCTTAAGGTCTGGCCAACAAAAAAACCCAAATGTCATCGACAAATGGGTCTTGCGTTTTTGGAAGGTATTAGTTCTATTTTAATACAGCTCTAAAGCTTTGGCCTGCTGTAAGAGATCTACCATATTATCAACGTTCAATTTTTTCATCAAACGTGCCTTATAGGTGCTCACCGTCTTTTCGTTGAGGTTAAGCCCGATGGCGACATCTTTGTTTCGCTTACCACTGGCCAACATCTTCAAAACCTCGACTTCACGTGTTGAAAGCTTTCTGAAGAATCTTCTCGGTTTTTGTGTGCCTTCATCGAAGGCCAAACGCTGCGCAAGTTCATTGGTAATGAACATGTTGCCTTCGGCAACTTTTCGTACGGCGGAAATGATATAATCAATGTCGGATGCTTTTGAAAGATAGCCAAATGCACCGGCGCGAATCGTACTTAGCGCATAGACATCTTCAGATTGTCCACTATACATCAAAACTTTAACGTTCGGATATTCTTTCTTGACTTTTCTTAAAGTCGCAATACCATTAATTTCAGGAATATCCATTTCCAACATCACCACATCTGGCGAAACATCTTTTAATTTTTCAAATAGTTCTGAAGTGGTCGATACGTCGTCGAGCACCTCAAATCCTGATGCGGATTCCAAAACATTTATTACGCCCATGCGAACAATGGGGTGGTTGTCGGCAATCAATACTTTAATCATTTTGGTCTAGTTTTCTCGATATTCAATTCTATCAAAGGTAGGTATAAATACGTACGTGCAATGTAAGTTTTAAATATCGAATTCAGAAGACAAATTTGTAGTTTTTTCCTAAAAGAAGGGCAAAGAATGCCATTATATTCGTTTTATACACCTGATTCTTAGTTAAGTGGTCGATTTTAACAATTCTGGAATTTCACAAACAGGTATTGGAACCATTTTATGCCTATTGGCCCTGTTCAGTCTGTAATATATGGTAAATACCTCTTTTTGACGTCCGGTAAAATCGGTGGGCTCTTTTCCCTGGGCATTCATTTTCATTGCCCATTCCAATTCTGGGTATGACGCACCTATCTGGTCCTCATCCGTGCGATTGTCGCCCCATAGGCCATCAGTTGGTGCGGCTTTGATAATTTCATCGTTTATTCCAAGATATCTTGCAATTTCATAGACTTCGGTTTTCATCAAATCGGCAATGGGGCTCAGATCGACGCCGCCATCACCGTATTTCGTAAAAAAACCCACTCCGAAATCCTCGACCTTGTTTCCCGTGCCCGCAACAAGATAATTTTTTAGTCCGGCGAAGTAATATAGTGTCGTCATTCGCAAACGTGCCCGGGCATTGGCCAACGCCATAAAACGTTCCTCCTCATTTTTAACAGAGGGCAAAGCGGCAACGAAACTGTCAAAAACCGGGGTGAGTTGTACTGTGCGTGAGCGCACGGTATCAAAATGTTTTTCTAACCAGGCGATATGGTTCAAGGCCCTGTTGATTTGACTTTCGGCCTGATGTATCGGCATTTCGAGACAGAGGAGTTCCAGTCCGGTCATGGCGCATAATGTTGAGGTAACGGCAGAATCTATGCCTCCTGAAATACCGATGGTAAAACCTTTTATATTGGCATCGGTAGCATAATCTTTGAGCCATTTTACAATATGGGCAACTACTTTTTCGGTTTGCATGAAGATATTTAATAGGTTAACGGTTAACTTTGTGAACTAAAAATAAAGGGTACTAACGTAAATATAAAATCTTGAGGAAATTACTTGATGCAAATAGGTCGATTTTTGCGGTTTTGCTGATTTCAATGATGATTTTTGCATGTAATGACAATGATAGGGTCGCTGATGAAATCGCTAAAATCAATATTGATCTTCAAGTTAGTAGATTTGATAGGGAATTTGCAGAGGCAAAACCATCGGACCTTCCGGCATTAAAAAAAACCTATCCCTATCTTTTTCCCGTACAATTTGCCGATAGTGTGTGGGTGGCCAAACTCAGAGATACTTTGCAAATTGAACTTCTGTCGGAGGTAGGGAAAACATTCGTAAACTTTGAAAAGGAACAGCAGGATCTTGAATCCCTGTTCAAGCACATCAAGTTCTATTTTCCGAATTATGACATTCCGAAGATCGTTACGGTCATCAATGATGTCGATTACCAAAACCGAGTAATTTTGACCGATTCGCTGCTGTTCATTGAACTGGACAGCTATCTCGGTGCCGACCACAAATTCTATCGGGGTATTCAACGTTACATTGCCCAGGGTCTCGATCGAAAGTTCATGGTCTCCGATGTTGCAACGGCCTTCGCCAATAAATTCATTCGTAGGCCTCGGGAACGCATGTTTTTGTCTAAAATCATATACTATGGAAAGATATTATACCTAAAGGACAAGATTATGCCGTTCGCCTCCGATGCCTTGAAAATAGGATATTCGCAAGATCAGGTCGATTGGGCACAGGTGAACGAAGAACCAATTTGGCGGAATTTTATCGAACAAGAACATCTTTATAGCACCGACAACAAGTTGGACACTAGGTTTTTGGATCCTGCTCCTTTTTCAAAATTCGGACTCGAACTTGACAACGAATCTCCCGGTCGCATCGGGCGCTATATGGGTTGGCAGATCGTTCGCGCCTTAATGGAGAGGAATGAAATCACCTTGCAGCAGCTTATAGCGTTGCCCGAAGAGGAAATATTCAAGAAAAGCAACTACAAACCAAGAAAATAATGGCAATGCTGCACACATCTGAAATAACGCTAAAAGTAGGGCTGGACGAAAATCGTGTTCCGGAAAAATTAACATGGTCCGCACAAGATGGTGGGGTCGATAACGAAGAGGCAAAAGCCATGTTGCTTTCAGTATGGGATAGCAAGAATAAAGAGTCATTGAAAATTGACCTATGGACCAAAGATATGCCGGTCGACGAAATGAAGGTTTTCTTTCACCAGACCTTGGTCTCGTTGTCCGATACTTTTATGAAGGCGACCCAAGACGAGAAGATGACCGCTACAATGAAGGATTTCTGCGACTATTTTGCCGAAAAGCTGGAATTAAAAGGTTGATCATAACCACTACTTCGCTTATCATCAATCAATGGCCAATACCGGTATTTTCGATTTTAAGGTGAGCATTTCGGTCAGCCTACCTTCCGACGGGTTGCTTCTTTTGGCATGATTTCTCGGTAGTATGGCTATCATATCCATTTCCTTTTCAGTGGCATGCGATAGAATACCCTTGACCACGTCGCTATTTTCGATAAAGGTATGCTCGGTATAGAAACTTTCGAGATAGTATTCCAACAAATTCTCGTTGGCTTCATCGGTCTCAGAATAACCATACATCTCTGAAGTGTTCTCAATGGTCAATACATGCACCTTCGCATTGAATTTTCTAGCAATATCCAATAAGGTTTCCAGGGCGTGTCGATCATCGATTTCCTCTTTTCCCAAGACGAGAGCGATGTTCTTGATTTGAAATTCATCCATTTTTTCTGGAACGACCAAAACCGAACAATCTACCTCCGACACGAATTTCGAAGTGTTGCTGATCAATTTGATTTCATGGTCCTGGGCCTCGGAAGTACCCATGATAACGAGATCGGTTTTTTTATTCTGTTGTAATTCCACCAAAGATTCGGTCAATGTACCTTTCAAATCTATCCATTTCAAAGGCTTTTTCAAGTCTCTTGAATATCGCTTTTGCAATTTTTCGAATTGTTCGCTTAAATTTTCAGAACTAGCCTCGCCTACAACATGGGCGAGTAAAATTTCAACGCTATCGTCGACAATGGCAAATTGAACAGCATACTCCAATGCTGTCTTAGAAGCATCCGAAAAATCAAAAGGAATAAGAATAGACGAGATTTCGTTCATAACGGTTATCTTTTTATTGAATAAAACTAATCATAGAATGCTATTGATTTTATGACCGAAGTCATAAATTTTTGAAAAAAAGATCCTTGTGCCGGGAACAATTGATTTTCGTCGTCAGTTAGATCGACAAATTTTGGCATACAAATTTTTACCCTATTCCATTGAAACCGTCATGGGCCAACCTTCGAATTGTTGCGCATTGGGCTGGGTTACATCGACATATCTTGGCCAACATTCAAAAGTGGCGGTTTTTTCTTTTTTGTTGAACCGTATTAATCCGTATCCACCTCCTTTTGATGAACTCTCGGGGTTGACATAGGCCATCATACTTATCTTATTGCCGAAACCATCGAGGTAATCGCCCGTCCATGGTAGCGATGTATTCGTGTTGGGGTTTGCACCTGCTTTTTCATCTTCGGGCCACCACCAACGGCTGTAATAATCATTTACTATGGCGGGCACGACAAACGCCCATGGTCCGTCACGGAATTCATCGATACCTTGTTTGATAATAGTTGCCAAATGTTGGTCTCCCGCAATATGTACGGCATTGGCTTTTTTAATCAGTCTCAATGCTTTGTTGCGCCCTGTCTGTGGCCATCCGTTACTGTCTAGGTCGGCATGAAGTCGGTTATCAAGGCTGCCATGAATGTGGGCGCCCCCGCAAAACCCGGTCTGCGATAAAACAACTTTTGGGGCATCGGTATTTTGACTTCCCCAATCTTCCAGAAAATTTAGTTGGCGTTCGCCCAAAAGGGTAAGCCCCGGTAAATCAATTGAGGCGGGATCATAATCGGGGTTTCGAATATGATCGGGCCGCGGCCCCTGCTGAGGAATCTTTCCTTCAGGCCCTGATTTGAACTTCCTGTCCTCTAAAATAGCGAAATCGGCTCCTCCCCATAACAGATTTGTGTAATAGACACCGATACCTTGTTCGACCGGTGTTGGGTCATAGGGGTCGGGTAAATGAGCGGTTTGGCAGCGTTCGACCATTTTTACATATTCGGGATGATAGGTATACCCACCATCAGGACTGCCAGGCGAGGTGGATATTTTTCCGTTTTCACCCCAAAGATTGCCCTGTCCGATGTCGTGATCGTCAGGAATGGTAATTGCCGGCCGATTTCTAAAAGTCTCTCGAAATTGAAGACCGAATTTCAACCATGCAGCCGTATGTTCGGTATGGTCGTACGATTGGTCTCCCGCAAAAAATATTAGGTCGGGATCTTGATAGTTTATGTTGCGTACATAATTTTCACGCATACCACGATCTTGGTTCGAATTGCAGGAAAGTGCCGCTAGGGAAATCTCCTCTTCGTTTTCGGGATTTTTGCGAACAAGACCTTCAAAAAGAGCATTTTTCGCATGTCTAATACGATATTTAACGTTTTTCGAATCGTCCCAATTTTCGATACGGAAAAGTGCCGACCACCCTAAATCATTGATGTTCCGTTTTTGAATTTCTTTCCATTGACCGTCTTTTTCGATTTCCAGGCGCACCTCTCGGGTCTCTTCGGGGTATAACGGATAGAGTTGGGCGCTCAATTTTAAGATTTTGTTCGAAACTGTATAAATTCCGAAGGCGACCACGCTGTCGCGATCAACTTTTAAATCGATTATCGCATTGTCATCGCGGTTCCACCAATCGTTGATGGCAAGTGTATCGACATTTGAAAATGGCGAGGTCACCGGGGGAATTCTCTCCTTTGGTTTTTCGCCACATGCCAAAAAGGTGAAAAGCGATAAAAAGACAATAGGCAATTTTTTCATTCTAGTCGGTTTTAAAAAGTTCGATCGTATAGTCGAGCAATGCCGTATCCCCATGGGCTCCGTGACCGGGAACGACGATTTGCGTATCTGGATAGTTTTCCTTTATTTTTTGTACGGTTTTGCTCCATTCCAAAAGATTGGCGTCCGCAAGATTTCCTTTTTGGGCGTTCAAAGACTTTATTGCACATCCGCCAAAAATCAAACCTTCTTCAACAATATAACTTATTATATTATCTTTTGTATGGGCCTCACCAAAGAAACCGTTGATGATTTTGGTACCACCAATACTTAATTCATGCTGCATATCAAATCCGTTTTCCGGAACAACGTAGCCCATATTTCCAGCCAATGTGATGGTCAAGTTGTTCGAATACGAAGGAATCTTGGCGCCATGAAAAGCAGCTAGTCCGCCTAGGCAATCGATGTGAAAATGGTTGACAACAACTGCCTTGACCTGACATTTTTTATCTTCCATCAACCATTTCAATAACTCAATGGATACGTTATTGTCGATTGGGGTATCAAAGACTATAGCTTCGCCATTTTTCAAATAAATAAGACCGTTACATTCCACTTTGCCATAAGCACTAGTATCCAAATAAGAGACATGCACGTAGCTATTCTCTGAAATGGAAAGTATTTTAAGATCATCAGAGCTGTAAGCAATATTGTTTTCCTGTGACTTACACTCTAGCTGAACCAATGTCAGCATTAAACATGTTAAGATAAATTTGTTGAAAGGCATATTGTGCTTTTGAATGTTATAAATATATAGCTTTGCCGTTCAACATTAAAAGGGGCCAAATTGCGAAAACTGATTTTTATATACAATGCCAATTCAGGCCTGGGCAACCTAATCTTGGATGGGGCACATAAATTAATGAGTCCTGGCACTTATGAGTGTAAACTCTGTAAATTGACTTTTGGGGTATTGACCGAGAACTCAATCTGGAAGAAGTTTCGAAAATCGGCAGATTTTGAAATGGAGTTTTTGCACAAAGATGAATTTGAAAGGCTTTATGCGTCAAAATTTGGCAGCAAGTTTACATTTCCGATCGTTCTTTTGGAGGCCAATATGCGTTTAGAGGTATTTGTAAATACCGAAGAGATAGACTCTTTGCATGATGTGGAATCTTTGATTCGATTGATCAAGGAAAGACAAGAATTGCCTTAGCCTTTTTGTTGTTCAAAAAAATCGGCATTGATTGTGCCGATAAAACTTAAGACTTCCTCACGGCCGCTGCCATTGGTAGAAGATGTAACAAAGTATCTGGGGGCCTCTTGCCATACACCGTTCAACAATTCTTGAATGTAGCTTTCAACATTTATCTGTATAGCCCTTGGTTTCAATTTATCGGCCTTGGTGAATATGATGCAAAACGGTATCTGATTTTCACCAAGCCATTCCATAAATTCCAAGTCAATTTTTTGGGGCTCATGGCGAATGTCGACCAATACGAAAGAACAGACCAATTGCCCGCGCTGAAGAAAGTAATTGGTAATATACTTTTGAAATGTTTTTTTGTCCCTTTTTGAGACTTTGGCATATCCATAACCGGGCAGATCTACCAAAAACCAATTGTCATTGATTTTAAAGTGGTTGATAAGTTGAGTCTTACCGGGCTTACCCGACGTCTTGGCCAAACCCTTATGATCGGTCAACATATTGATCAAAGAAGACTTACCTACATTGGATCGGCCGATAAAGGCGTATTCAGGTATCGGTTCTTGTGGGCATTTGGCAACATCTGAGTTGCTCATTACGAAATTGGCCGTTTTGATCAACATGGATGGGAGGGTTTAAAAGCCTCGTTTTTTTAGCCAGGTAGCGAGAATGCTATTGAACTCATCAGGATGTTCCATCATTGGGGCATGCCCACATTTCTCGATCCAGAACAAGTCTGAGTCGGGCAGTAGTTCGTGAAAAAGTTCAGCGACGTCGGGGGGTGTCACGCCATCATTTTCACCCCAAATTATACAGGTCGGGGTCCTCATTTTAGGAAGGTCTTGTGCCATGTTGTGCCTTATGGCACTTTTGGCTATGGCCAATGTCTTGACCAATTTAACACGATCGTTAACGGTCGCATAAACTTCGTCGACAATTTCCTTAGTGGCAACGGCGGGGTCGTAGAAAACGTTTTCGGCCTTTTTTTTGATAAACTCGTAATCGCCCCGTTTTGGATAACCATCGCCCATTGCGCTTTCGTAAAGTCCTGAACTGCCGGTAATGACCAACGCCTTTACCATTTTCGGGTACATTTTGGTATGTAATAGTCCAATATGTCCGCCCAATGAGTTTCCAAGAAGTATGACATCTTTAAGACCCTTGAATTCAATAAACTTTTCAAGAAATTTCGCGAACTGTTTTACATTGGTCTTCAGCAAGGGCATATCGTAAATGGGTAGTTCGGGTACCAATACCTTATATCCTTTAGCAGGAAAATAATCGGTCACCCCGTGAAAATTACTTAACCCGCCCATTAGACCGTGCAAGATAATTAGCGGAGTGCCCTCACCTTTTTCAATATACCTGTAATTGCCCTCGGTAATAATCTTTTCTTCCATTCAGGATGTGTCTGGTCTATGTTGGCAAATATATACAATTCCACATAATACCCATCTTATAGAAACTATCGCACAATCATTTTTTGTAGGCCCTACGCATCAAGATAACACATTGAAAACTGAGGTTTTGAAGGTGCCGGCAAATGGTCGTAATACCATATTGGAGCGAATATTTATAAAATTTCGCAACAAAGTGGTAATTTGTGGTAAAATGTGGTAATAATATTTATATATTTGAGTTATTAAAAGACAAACCAACCATTTTAGGTGATCAATTTCATTGGAACATACGATTGCAAGGCCGATGCCAAAGGTAGAATAATGCTTCCTGTTGCGCTAAAAAATCAGATGTCTCCGGTATTGAACAAAGGGTTTGTGATCAAAAGATCGGTTTTTCAGCCCTGTTTGGAGCTATATCCAATGGACGAATGGAATCTGCTCATGCAGAAAATGAACAAAAAGAACCGATTCAAGAAAAAGAACAACGATTTTATCCGTCGTTTTTCGGCAGGGGTAAAGGTTGTTGAAATCGATGGCACGGGAAGACTTTTGATACCTAAAAACTTGATTTCGGTTGCAGGGATCTCTAAAGAGGTGGTACTGAGTTCGGCAATCAATATTGTCGAAATATGGGATAAGGATAGCTATGAGAAAGTACTGGAGGAAACGGCGGAAGATTTCGCCGCGCTTGCCGAAGAGGTGATGGGCGAGGACGGAGATGATGAAAACGATGTATCATAATCCGGTACTGTTGCAAGAGTCCGTTGATGGACTCAATATTAAGGAGGATGGCATTTATGTGGATGTGACCTTCGGTGGAGGAGGGCATTCAAAAGAGATATTGAAACGTCTTGGAAGTCGAGGTAGGTTGATAGCCTTTGATCAAGACGAAGATGCCCTTGAAAATAAGATAGTTGACGAGCGGTTCACGTTGATCAATGAAAATTTCAGGTACATCGTACAGTTTTTAAAGTTCTATGGCATTCGGAAAGTTGATGGAATCTTGGCCGATTTCGGTGTTTCATCGCATCAGTTCGATAAGGCGGAGCGTGGGTTTTCGACCCGTTTTGAAGCCGAACTCGATATGCGCATGAACATGAAAAACGAAGTGTCGGCCCACGATGTTGTCAATCGTTATGAATTTGATGATTTGCGTAGAATTCTGTTCGAGTATGGTGAGCTGAGAAATGCCAATGCCATAGCAAAGAAATTGGTCGAGCAACGCGAAAAGTCACCTTTGAAGACTACGGGGCAATTAAAGGAAGCCTTGCAGTCATTTTTGCCCAAGTCGAAGGAACATAAAATATTGGCACAAGTTTACCAGGCTATTCGTATTGAGGTCAATCAAGAAATAGAGGTCATCAAAGAATTTTTGTTGCAGACCGCTACTTTGATGGAGGCTGGAGGTAGGTTGAGCGTTTTGAGTTATCACTCGCTTGAAGACCGTCTGGTGAAAAGGTTCATTAGGGCAGGGCAATTCGAAGGCGAGCCCGTAAAGGATTTTTACGGCAATATCGATGTTCCCTTTAAAAAAATTGGAGGGCTTATCGTACCGTCGAGTGAAGAAATAGTAAAGAACAATAGGGCACGCAGTGCCAAGCTCCGCGTAGCGGAGCGTATCTAACAATAATATAAGGTGTGATGAAAAAAGGACTATTGGACTTGTTGAAAGGAAAATTCTTGGTGAGCGATGACGCCCCTAAGAATTGGTTGTTCATCATTTTTACATCCTTTTTGGCGGCGGTGATGATCGGTAGTTCGCACAGTGCAGATAAAAAGGTACATCAGATCGCGGTTCTGAGCGAAGAGGTAAAAGAATTGAGAAGCGAGTTCGTCGATATTCACAAAGACATACAAAAATTGAAACTTGAATCGACAATCACCCAAAATTTGGCTGGGAAAGAATTGTACCCATCAGAAGTTCCCCCGAAAAAAATCAGGGTAAAATCAGTTAAGGAATAAATGGCAGTCACCGATAAACGCATATTGAACCGGTTATACTTTGTTGTGGCATTTCTGTTTTTGTTTGCCTGTGCCGTTCTTTTTAAGTTGGTCACTATTCAGGTCATGGAAGGTGAAAGATACCGTGGTCTTGCCGAAAAGCGAACCACAAAGATGTTCACGATCGCCCCGAACCGCGGAGATCTTTATTCCGATGATGGCAGTTTGTTGGCCACCTCGGTCTCACGCTATGAAATTCGATTTGATGCTCAAACCGTAAGTGATATCGATTTTAAGGAAAATGTAAAACCATTGTCCGACGCTTTGGCAAAATTGCTGGGCAAGTCATCATCACATTACCAGCAGTTACTGCGCAAAGCGAAAGAGAACAAAAATAGGTATGCATTATTGGCCCGAAATCTTGACTATTCCGATTATATGGCGGTCAAGAATTTTCCACTTCTCAACAAAGGGCCCTACAAAGGGGGGTTGATCATCGAACAAAAAACGGTTCGTGAACATCCTTTGGGAAAAATTGCCGAGCGCAGCGTGGGTTACGAACGTTTGAATGAGTACAATAGGTATGCCGGGGTCGGATTGGAACGGGCTTTCGGCCCATACCTCAGAGGCACCGAAGGTAAGCGCTTAAAACAGAAAATAGCAAAGGGTCAATGGAAGCCGATCGGCCTAGATAACATTATTGAACCAAAAGACGGCTATGATGTGTACTCGACCATCGACGTGAACATTCAAGATATTGCCCACCACGCTCTTTTGAAGCAGCTTGAACATTACAAGGCCGATCATGGGTGTGTTATTGTAATGGAAACCGAGACAGGTGAGATCAAAGCAATTGCCAATTTGGGGAGGACCAAGGAGGATAAATACTATGAACGTTTGAACTACGCAATCGGTGAGTCGCATGAGCCGGGTTCGACTTTCAAACTTATGAATTTGGTGAACGCCCTTGAGCATAAAGTAATCGATACCAGCACGGTCATCGATACCGAGAAAGGGTCTTGGAAAATCTATAACCACAGGGTAAAAGATTCCAAGCATGGTGGCTATGGTAAAATTTCGGTTGGTAAGGCATTTGAGGTCTCTTCGAACACCGCTTTTGCCAAAATGATACATAATGGCTACAAGGAAAATCCTGGAAAGTATGTTAACGGATTGATGGGCATGAGACTGAACAAGGAGCTCGGATTGCCCATTCAGGGCGAGGGGGTTCCGGTGATAAGGTTTCCTGGCGACAAGGGTTGGTCGGGTCTTTCTTTGGCCCAGATGGCCTATGGATATGAGGTTTCGTTGACTCCTTTGCAGACCTTGACATTTTATAACGCCATTGCCAACAATGGTGAGATGGTCAGACCACGATTGATCAAAGAGGTTAGGGAAATGAACCGTAGGGTAAAGACTTTTGAAAAAGAAGTTATAGATCCATCGATATGCTCACAAGAGACCATCGATAAGGTAAAACAGCTTTTGAAGAATGTGGTGGAGAAAGAACATGGTACCGGTCATGGGTTATATTCCAGAAATTTCTCAATGGCGGGCAAGACAGGCACAACACAAAAGAACTACGTGGCCAAAGACCCCGATAAACTGAAATATATCTCAAGTTTCGCAGGGTATTTTCCCGCGGAAAATCCGAAATATTCGTGCATAGTGGTCATTCATGAACCCGACAGAAGTGTGGGGTATTATGGCGCCGATGTTTCCGGACCGGTGTTTAAATCCATAGCACAAAAAATATACGCCAACAATCCCTTGATCGATGAGGTCGAAATGAAGATTGCCGAAGAGCCTACTTTGGAAGATGCCTATGAAAAATACTATGCCGAAGCACAGAAGAAATATAACAAGGTGCCAAACGTGAGGGGAATGAGCGGTATGGATGCTATTTCCATATTAGAGAATTTAGGACTTAAAGTTGAGGTAAAGGGTAACGGCAAGGTAAGAAAACAGTCCATTAATCAAGGTACCGATATCAATAAGGTCGATAAAATTGTCTTGGAACTTTCATGAAGCTGTTAAGGGACATATTGTACGGTGTAGGCCTTACCGCTGTTAGCGGATCCACCAATGTTATGATAAACGAGATTCGTTTTGATTCGCGCGAAGTGGGTATGGACGATGTTTTCGTTGCCATCAAGGGCACATTGACCGATGGGCACAACTATATCTCAAAGGCGATTGATAAGGGGGCTAGGGCGATTATTTGTGAAGAACTTCCTGGGCAAATAATCGATGGTGTTACCTATGTCGAAGTCGATAATGGCAACAAAGCTTTGGCCATTATGGCCTCCAATTTTTACGATAACCCTTCTAGGAATCTGAAATTGGTAGGTGTTACAGGTACCAATGGCAAAACCACTATTAGTAGTTTATTATATCAGCTTTTCAAAAAAGCCGGATATAAGGTAGGGCTCATCTCTACAATTAAGATAATGGTCGATGATGAAACTTTGCCCACCAAGCATACCACTCCCGATGCCTTGACCATTAACCATCATTTGAAGATGATGAACCAGATAGGGGTAGAGTTCTGTTTTATGGAAGTAAGCTCACACGGAATACATCAAAAACGAACCGAGGGCCTGGTTTTTGAAGGTGCGATTTTTACTAACCTTTCACATGACCACTTAGATTACCATAAATCTTTTGCCGAGTACAGAGATACTAAAAAAATACTTTTCGACGGCCTGTCGAAAAAGGCGTTCGCGCTAAGTAACATCGATGATAAGAATGGATTGGTCATGCTGCAAAATACAAAAGGGCGAAAATATACCTATGCACTAAAGACTTACGCCGATTACAGGGCCCAGGTTTTAGAGAATCAATTCGACGGACAGCTCATAAAGGTCGATGACAATGAAATTTGGACAAAACTCATCGGCAATTTCAATGCCTACAATATTCTGGCGATCTACGCCACGGCCGATCTATTGGGTTTGGAAAAAATGGAAACGCTCCGTTTACTCAGCGAACTCGAAAATGTCGACGGAAGGTTTCAGTACTATGTTTCAAAAGAAAAAATTATAGCGATAGTTGATTATGCCCATACTCCGGACGCACTAAAAAACGTGCTTGATACGATCAACGCGTTGAGAACTGGAAATGAAAACGTCATCACCGTTGTGGGGTGTGGTGGCGATAGAGACAGGTCTAAGCGTCCGGTTATGGGTCATATCGCTTCTGAGATGAGCAATAAGGCCATTTTTACGTCCGATAATCCCAGGTCTGAACCCCCTCATGCGATTATCGATGAAATGGAAGCGGGGGTAGAGCCCCAGAACACCAAAAAAATCTTGTCCATCGAAAATCGAAAACAGGCGATTAAGACTGCGTGCCAATTGGCAGTGGCGAACGATATCATTTTAGTTGCCGGAAAAGGCCATGAAACGTATCAAGAAACCAATGGCAAAAGAATTGACTTTGATGATTTTGAGATTGTCAAAGACTTATTGGAGAGTATGAACAAATAGATTAAGAAGTAATAAATGCTGTATTACCTGTTCGAATATTTGGAAAACGAATACCAAGTGCCGGGAGCTGGACTTTTTCAGTTCCTCACGTTCAGGGCGGCCATGGCAATTTTGTTTTCCTTGATCATTGCGACGGCATATGGTAAACGGGTAATACTGTTTCTACAACGAAAGCAGATCGGGGAGACCATTCGTGATTTAGGATTAGAGGGTCAGCAACAAAAGGCCGGTACGCCGACCATGGGAGGTTTGATCATCATCATGTCGACTTTGATACCGGTATTGCTATTTGCCAGGTGGTGGGACAATATTTATGTCATTTTGTTGATAGTCACCACTATTTGGATGGGCCTGATCGGGTTTGCCGACGATTATATCAAAATATTCAAAAAGAATAAAAAGGGTTTAAAAGGCAGGTTCAAGGTTTTGGGCCAGGTGGTACTGGGTTTGGCCGTTGGGGCCACCTTGTATTTTCATCCTGAAGTGACCATGAAAGATCAAGATAGCACAATGATCACGGCGCGGTATACTGTAGAAAAGGTTGAAGGGCCCGAGATAAAATCAACGATGACAACCGTACCATTCTTCAAGAACAATGAGTTGGACTACAGTCGATTGATTTCTTGGGCCGGTGAAGGTGCTAAAGATTATGCTTGGTTGATTTTCATACCTATAGTAATATTGATCGTGACGGCCGTTTCGAATGGTGCCAACCTAACCGATGGTATCGACGGTCTTGCCGGGGGTACATCCGCGATAATCGTATTGACCCTGGGTATTTTCGCCTGGGTCTCGGGTAATACCATCGTTTCTGAATACCTGAATATTATGTACATCCCCAGGGCGGGTGAACTGTTGGTTTTTATAACCGCGTTTACAGGGGCCCTCGTCGGGTTTTTATGGTACAATGCCTACCCTGCCCAAGTATTTATGGGCGATACGGGCAGCCTTACTATTGGTGGTGTAATCGCGGTAATTGCGATTATTGTTCGTAAAGAGCTGTTGATTCCCTTGTTATGCGGAATCTTCTTTGCCGAGTCGATTTCGGTAATGCTACAGGTTGGATATTTCAAGTACACCAAGAAAAAATTAGGAGAGGGCAAGCGCATTTTTTTGATGGCACCATTGCATCACCATTATCAGAAAAAAGGATATCACGAAAGTAAGATCGTAACCCGATTTTGGATTATAGGCATCCTTTTGGCCATTGTGACCTTCGTGACCTTAAAAGTCAGATAGGATGAAACGTTTGGTGGTTTTGGGAGGAGGAGAAAGCGGAGTAGGTACGGCCATTTTGGGCAAACAAAAAGGATATGAGGTTTTTGTTTCCGATAAAGGAAAGATAAAGGAAAAATATAAAAACGTTCTTGAACATTTTGAGATTGATTGGGAAGAGGAAAAACACACGGAATCCAAAATTCTGAATGCCGATGTGGTAATGAAAAGTCCGGGTATACCCGATAAGGTGCCAATAGTGGTTCAATTGAGACAAAATGCAATTCCGGTAATATCGGAAATAGAGTTTGCCGTGAAGTATACCGATGCTACGATAATTGCCATTACCGGAAGCAACGGAAAGACCACGACAACCATGCTTACCGACCATGTTTTCGAACAAGCAGGGCTTAATGTCGGAATGGCCGGAAACATCGGCGATAGTTTTGCCAAAATGGTGGCCGAAAACAGCTTTGACTACTACGTTTTGGAAATCAGCAGTTTTCAACTGGACGGTATTGATACATTCAAACCGCACATCGCCATTTTGACCAATATCACGCCGGATCACTTGGATCGATATGATTACAAGTTTGATAACTATATCGCCTCAAAGTTTCGGATTACCGAAAATCAGACCGAAGATGATTACTTCATCTATGATGCGGACGACGATGTAATAGTCGATTGGTTGAAAAAACACCCGATCAAATCAAAATTGATGCCTTTTTCGATTCAAAAAGAATTGGATGAAGGAGCATATCTCAAGAACGACCATATAAGAATAACGACAACTAACGATACGATTGAAATGACTACGAACACATTGGCATTGGAAGGCAAGCACAATTTAAAAAATACGATGGCGGCGGCCACGGCGGCCAAGTTGGTGGGGATACGAAAGGAGACCATTCGCCAGAGCATCGAGAATTTTCAAGGGGCGCCCCACCGATTGGAGAAGGTGCTGAAAATTCAGCATGTACAGTACATCAATGACTCCAAGGCGACCAATGTGAATTCGGTTTTTTATGCATTGGACAGTGTAAAAACACCGATTGTTTGGATCGTTGGCGGCGTCGATAAGGGAAACGATTACCGTGAACTGATGCCCTTGGTACGTGAAAAGGTAAAGGCAATAATTTGTTTGGGTACCGATAACTCTAAAATCAAGGATTTTTTCGGTAATGTGGTCGAATTGTTGGTCGAGACCTTCGCCATGGAAGAGGCCGTGAAAGTGGCCTATAAAATTGCGGAGCGGGGCGATACCGTTTTATTGTCTCCTGCCTGTGCCAGTTTCGACCTTTTTGAAAATTACGAAGATCGTGGAAATCAATTTAAAGCGGCGATAAGAAATTTATAACAGTGATTAAAGTTTTTAAAAATATTAAAGGTGACAAAGCACTTTGGGCGGTAGTGGCCCTTTTGGGGTTATTCTCGTTCCTTCCGGTATATAGTGCCAGTAGTAACTTGGTCTATGTCGTTGGCAGTGGTACGCCCATGGGTTGGTTGGTCAAACATGCCGTTCTTTTGTTTTTGGGCTTCGGTATCATTTATGGCGTTCACCGCATTCCTACACATTTTTTTAAAGGTCTTTCTCTTATCGCAATGCCCATCGTTATTATTCTATTGGCTTTCACATTGGCCCAGGGCACTACTGTCGAAGGTGCCAATGCGAGCCGATGGATCCGTTTACCTTTAATTGGTATAAAATTTCAGGCATCGACCTTGGCGGCCGTGGTCCTGATGATTTATGTGGCCAGATACTTGACAAAGGTCCAAGATAAGGTCGTGACCTTTACGGAAAGTATCTTGCCCTTGTGGGTTCCTGTTTTCTTGACCGTGGTACTCATTTTGCCGGCTAATTTCTCGACTGCGGCGATTATTTTTTCCATGGTATTGTTGCTCTGTTTTTTAGGAGGATATCCTATTAAATATTTGATAGGAATCGTAGGAACGGGAATCCTGTTTTTGACAATTTTTATACTTATGGCCAAGGCATTTCCAGATATGTTTCCGAACCGGGTGGATACCTGGACGAGTCGTATAGAAAGTTTTTGGAACCCTGAGGATAGCGAAGATGTATACCAAATAGAAAAGGCGAAGATTGCTATCGCTTCAGGAGGTCTTGTAGGCAAAGGGGCCGGTAAGAGCGTTCAAAAAAACTTTCTGCCGCAGAGCTCCTCTGATTTCATATACGCCATCATTGTTGAAGAATATGGCCTCTTGGGCGGTTTTGTGCTGATGTTCTTTTATATGTTCCTGTTGTTCAGAATTGTTGTCATAGCCAATGGGGCGCCTACAATTTTCGGAAAATTATTGGCATTGGGGGTTGGTTTGCCCATTATTTTTCAGGCACTTATAAATATGGCGGTGGCCGTCGAACTGTTTCCGGTGACCGGACAGAATTTGCCGTTGATCAGTAGTGGCGGTACTTCGGGGTGGATGACTTGCTTGGCTATTGGCATTATTTTGAGCGTGAGCAACAAGAATATAATATCTGAAAAAGAGGCGGTAGATATGAACAGTAATAATCCATTGGAGGTTCTAAGTGGGCAATTATAGGTTCATACTTTCGGGCGGGGGTACCGGTGGCCACATTTACCCGGCCATCGCGATCGCCAACGAGTTGAAAAGAAGGCATCCTGATGCCAAGTTTTTGTTTGTTGGTGCGAAGGATAGAATGGAAATGGAGAAGGTGCCCCAAGCAGGGTACGAAATAGAAGGATTATGGATTACAGGGTTGCAACGGAAACTGACCCTTAAAAATTTAATGTTCCCCTTTAAACTGATAAGTAGTTTGGTGAAGTCAGGCAAAATAGTTTCGCGGTTTAGGCCCCATGCGGTTGTGGGCACAGGAGGCTTTGCCAGTGGCCCTTTATTGAAGGTGGCGTCAGGGCGGGGCATTCCCTGTGTATTGCAAGAACAAAATTCGTTCGCGGGCATTACCAACAAATTGCTGAAAGATAAAGTCGCCAAAATATGTGTGGCCTATGACGGTATGGAAAAGTTCTTTCCGGCTGATAAGATCGTGAAGACCGGCAATCCGGTCCGTGGCGATTTGGTCGATCTGCAAAAGGACAATCAAGAAGCCGTGGATTTTTTCGGACTGGATAGAACAAAACCCATCCTGTTGATTCTGGGGGGGAGTCTAGGTGCCAGAAGAATCAATCAACTGATCGAACAAAAACTCGACTTTTTTAAAGCAAAGGGGGTTCAAGTGATATGGCAATGTGGCAAACTTTATTTTGATGAGTACAAGAAATATGGATCACAAGATGTAAAGGTCTTTGATTTTCTAAATCGAATGGATTTTGCCTATATAGCCGCAGATATGATCATCTCAAGGGCGGGGGCCGGTTCGGTCTCTGAATTATGTATCGTTGGTAAACCGGTAATATTCATTCCCTCGCCGAACGTTGCCGAGGATCACCAGACCAAGAATGCGGAAGCGTTGGTTGGCCAGAACGCGGCGATTCTCATTAAGGAAAAAGAATTGGATACGGAATTCGATTCGGTGTTCTCAAGTTTGTACGAATCAAAAGAAAAACAGCGGGCATTGGGCCTGAATATTAAAAAACTGGCCATGCCAAGGGCTACCGACCATATCGTTGACGAAATAGAGCGATTATTGGCGAATGGTAAACAGCAAACGGTAAGCAAAAACCATCAAGAAACAACCATCAAAGAATAACGGATATTTTGAACCTGAATAACATACATAACGTCTATTTTATCGGTATCGGGGGCATCGGTATGTCGGCGTTGGCCCGTTATTTCAAGTTCGTTGGCAAAAATGTAGCGGGATACGACAAGACCGAAACACCTTTGACCAAAGTGTTGGGAGATTTGCATATAGATATCCATTACGACGACAATATTGATTTGATACCGCAAGGATTTGATAAGGTTGACGATACATTGGTCGTATATACTCCGGCAGTCCCGAATAGTCATTCTGAATATCAATATTTCTTATCAAATGATTTCGAGGTCAAAAAGCGGTCCGAGGTTTTGGGCCTTATAACGAAAGATACATTTTGCTTCGCCGTCGCAGGAACGCATGGAAAGACCACGACATCAAGTATACTGGCACATTTGCTCAAAGAGGCGGGCACCCCCTTTACGGCGTTTTTAGGAGGTATATCAGAAGATTTCAACAGCAACTTTCTTTTTGAGGGCGCTGATTATTCGGTTGTTGAGGCCGATGAGTTCGACCGTTCTTTTTTGCGATTGTTTCCCGATGTGGCCTGTGTGACCTCGATGGATGCAGACCATTTGGATATATATGGAGATCACGATGCCCTCAAAAAATCTTTTCAAGAATTTGTCGAACGAATAGCGCCCGACGGAAAATTATTTGTTCGCAATGGATTGCCGCTTAAAGGAATTACCTATGGTATAGAAGACGATTCTGATTACTGTATCAGAAATTTAAAAATACAACATGGCGCCTACATTTTTGACTTGCATACTCCCGATGCTACCCTATCGGGAGTAAAATTCAACAAGCCCGGAAAGCATAATCTGCTTAATGGACTGGTCGCTTTTGCAATGGCGGAACAAGCTGGTTCCCCCCGGCACCGCCTTGCAGGGGCTTTGGAAACTTTTAAAGGGGTGCAACGAAGGTTTTCATACCATATCAAAGAAGACAACTTTATTTTTATCGATGACTACGCCCATCACCCGGCAGAGATCAGTGCGGTCTATGATGCTATTGGTGAAATGCATCCAGGTAAACGTGTACTTGCTATTTTTCAGCCCCACCTATTCTCAAGAACGAAAGATTTTGCCGATGAGTTTGCCAAGAGCTTGTCGAAATTTGACAGCGTTGCGCTGCTTGATATCTATCCGGCAAGAGAAGAACCGATCGAAGGCATTACCTCACAATGGTTATTGGATAAAATAGAAAATCAGAACAAAACCCTGATCGATAAATCAAAGATCATGGATGAAATTAAAAAACAAAATCCCGAAGTACTGGTCACCATGGGTGCAGGTGACATCGGACTCGAAATATCAAAAATCAAAAAAGAACTGGATCATGCGCATTAATTGGGACTATATCAAATTAATGGCCCTTCTCTTGGTCATTTTCGGCCTCTTCGCATTCTCGAACGAAAGAAGTAAAAAAAGGGCTGTCACAGGTATTAACGTGGAATTCGTTGGTGATCAGAACCTTTATATAACAGAGGCCATGGTTAATAAATTGTTAATACAAAAATATGGGAGCCTCACGAACATGCCCAAAGAAAAATTAGTTTTGAATACTATGGAAGAGGTCATTGAGACCAATAAAATGGTAAAGAACGCCCAAGTGTATCTTACTGTAAATGGGGAGCTTACGTCTAAGATCGTTCAGCGACGGCCAATCGGAAGAATTGAGGGGAGTACAAAGTTTTATCTTGATGATGAGGGAAAACGCATGCCGTTATCCATGAGCCACTCCGCAAGAGTGCCCATCATAACAGGTAAGATTACGGGCAAAAGTCTAGAGGATGTCTATGAAATTCTAAAGTACATCAACGATGACAATTTCCTTAGAAAAAATGTAATCGGCATACATGTCGAAGACGAAGAAAATTATCAATTGAAATTCAGAATGGAAAACTTCGTGGTAAACCTTGGCGGTATCGATAATCTCGAGGAAAAGTTCAAGAATTTCAAGGCTTTTTACATAAAGGCCGATAAAGACAGTACGCTCGATGACTTTGCCATAGTAAGTCTTGAGTTCAACAATCAGGTAGTGTGCACAAAAATATAAATCAATCAAATGGAACAGGGTAATTATTCAGTAGGGCTTGACATAGGAACGACAAAGATCGTTGCCATAATTGGTCGTAAAAATGAATATGGTAAAATCGAGATATTGGGCATCGGTAGGTCCAAAAGTCTTGGTGTTCACAGAGGTGTGGTGAACAATATTACCCAAACCATAAAATCGATCCAACAGGCGGTCGAAGAGGCCGAGGTCAACTCAGGCCTAAAAATAGGTTCGGTGGTCGTCGGTATCGCAGGACAACATATTAGAAGCTTACAGCATAGTGACTACATTACCCGGTCCGATTCGGAGGAAGTGATCAATGAAAATGATCTTGATAAATTGGTGAACCAGGTATATAAATTGGTCATGTTGCCTGGTGAAGAGATTATTCATGTTCTCCCACAGGAGTATAAGGTCGATGGGCAGGCCGAAATCAAACAACCCATCGGAATGTACGGTGGTAGGCTCGAAGCAAACTTTCATGTGGTCGTTGGCCAAGTGTCGTCGATCAAGAACGTAGGCAGGTGTATCAAGAGCGCCGGGTTGGATCTCGGTAATATTACATTGGAACCGTTGGCCTCATCTGAAGCCGTATTAAGCCAAGAAGAAAAGGAAGCTGGTGTTGCATTGATAGATATAGGTGGCGGAACCACGGATCTCGCCATATTCAAGGATGGTATTATCCGTCATACCGCGGTAATCCCTTTTGGTGGCGGCGTGATTACCGAAGATATCAAAGAGGGGTGCTCGATAATCGAAAAACAGGCCGAATTGCTGAAAATCAAATTCGGTTCGGCATGGCCCGGTGAAAACAAGGATAATGAAATCGTATCCATCCCAGGTTTAAGGGGAAGGGAGCCCAAGGAGATTACGCTTAAGAATCTATCAAAGATCATTCATGCGCGTGTGGTCGAAATTATAGAGCAGGTCTATGTTGAAATTAAGAACTATGGCCATGAGGAACAGAAAAAGAAATTAATTGCAGGTATTGTACTTACAGGCGGCGGGAGTCAGTTAAAGCACCTAAAACAATTGGTCGAGTACATTACGGGAATGGATACCAGAATCGGGTACCCGAACGAGCATTTGGCCGGAGATACCGATGAAGAAATCGCCAGTCCGCTATATGCGACGGCAGTGGGCCTTTTGATGAATGCCGTTCAAAACGAGGCAAAAGGAAAGACTATCGGCAAAAGAGATGTAGAAGAAGTACATGAAATGGCCTATGCCGGGCATGATGAAGAGGCCGGAGCAACTGCCAAAGTGAAAAGAGAGCGTAAATCGGTTTTTGATAAGTGGTCTGAAAAGCTAAAGGATTTTTTGGATAACGCCGAGTAGATAATGCGAATAAACAATAACCAGTAATACATAATACAACTACTATGAGCAACGACATGGAATTAGAAGGAATCGCTTTTGACCTTCCAAAGAACCAAAGCAATGTTATTAAAGTCATCGGGGTCGGTGGAGGAGGAAGCAACGCCATAAACCACATGTTCCAAGCTGGAATCAATGGTGTTGATTTCGTGATTCTCAACACGGATCAGCAGGCGTTGACCAATAGCACCGTGCCCAATAAAATCCAACTGGGAGTTTCATTGACCGAAGGACTGGGTGCCGGAGCGAACCCAGAGGTAGGCGAGCAAGCGGCTTTGGAAAGTATGGAAGATATCAAGAACATGTTGGACCATAATACAAAAATGGTCTTTATAACTGCCGGTATGGGTGGGGGAACAGGTACTGGTGCTGCTCCCGTTATCGCCAAACAGGCAAAGGAAATGGATATTCTTACCGTAGGAATCGTAACCATGCCATTTCAATTTGAAGGCAATATGCGTTGTCAACAAGCCCAGGTAGGTATCGAAAAACTTAGAAGTAATGTTGACTCGCTCATAGTCATCAACAATAATAAGTTACGTGAAGTATATGGTAATTTAGGGTTCAAGGCCGGTTTTTCAAAAGCCGATGAAGTTCTGGCTACCGCTGCCCGCGGAATTGCCGAGGTGATTACCCATCATTATACACAGAACATAGATTTACGTGACGCCAAGACGGTGCTATCGAATAGCGGTACTGCCATTATGGGGTCGGCCATGGCATCGGGATCCGCAAGGGCCAATGAGGCGATAATGAAAGCACTTGATTCCCCCTTGTTGAACGATAATAAGATTACTGGCGCCAAAAATGTACTGCTGTTGATCGTTTCGGGTACTTCAGAGATTACCATTGATGAAATTGGCGAAATCAATGATCATATTCAGATCGAGGCCGGTCATGGCGCGAACATCATTATGGGTGTGGGTGAAGATGAAGATTTAGGAGACGCCATTGCGGTTACCGTGATTGCCACAGGGTTCAATGTCGATCAACAAGATGACATTGTAAATACCGAATCGAAGAAGATTATCCATACCTTGGAAGATGAACAAAAAGCGGTACATAATCTATCTTCCGGTAACGTTGTTCATCAACTGGGAGATGTTGAAGTTTTCGAAGAGCCTATTTTGAAGGACTTTGGAGGTGAAGATGAAATGGAGTTGATTCCGACCTCTAACTACATTAGAAACTTCAATGTTTTCTATGATGAGGTATTGGCAGAAAATGTTTCGGAAGATGACTTCGTAATCATTGAATCGAAGAATGAAATTGAAAACTCCAAGGTCGGTGATCGGAACGTGCCACCTACAAGGCAAGTTGAAGAGGACCAAATCGAAATGAGTTTCGATTTGCCGTTGGTCAATTCGGAAGATGATGAAGAATATACGGACAATGTAATTACGTTTGACCTTGATGAAGAAGTGAAAGATCTTGACGTGAACGATCATATCGAGGTGATTCCGGTATTGGAGTACAATAAAGAAGGAGAGACTCGATATAGCCTTGACGACTATATGGAATTGGAGAATAGCCTTACCGGGGCCAAATCAAAAGCGGAAGAATTCGAACCCAAGATCATTGAAGACGAATTGGTCTTTGAAAGAAAGGTTGTGTCTATGGATCAAGCGCAACAAACTTTCGATGACAAACAAATCGATCCAATGGATACGCCTCTTGAAGAATTGTTGAAACAAAGGGCCGATGAGCGTCGAAGAAAGCTTAAAGATTTCAATTATAAGTTTCAAAATCAAGTGAACAATATTGACGAAATTGAAAAACAGCCAGCGTATAAACGTCAGGGTGTCAACCTAAACGATATACCACAGGAAAAAAAAGTATCTAGAACGACTTTAGGAGAGGATAGTAATGGTGAGATCCAATTGCGATCCAATAATTCTTTTCTAAACGACAATGTAGATTAAGGCTAGTTCAAATTAAGTTTTCCCATAACCATAAACCCGAAAATACCGATTATTTTCGGGTTTATTTTTTATCTTTGCACTCCTAAAAACTGTATGCTATGGGCTTACAACAAGAGGTAATGGAACAGATGAAAATTGCGATGAAAGCTAAGGATAGTGTTGCCTTAGAGTCATTGAGAGCAATAAAGTCGGCGTTGTTATTGGCCAATACGGAAAGTGGCGCAGGTGAACTTACCGAAGCGGACGAGATTAAATTAGTCCAGAAATTGGTCAAGCAACGAAAAGACAGTGCGGCCATATTTACCGAACAGGGCAGGGCCGATTTGGCGGAACCCGAATTGGCGCAGGCCGCGGTCATTGAAAAATTCCTTCCAGAACAATTGACGCAAGAAGAAATAGAGAAAGTAGTGATTATGGCCATCGATTCGATGGGTGCCTCGGGCATGAAAGATATGGGAAAGGTAATGGGAGTCGTATCCAAAGAATTGGCCGGCCAAGCCGATGGTAAAACGATTTCTACAATTGTAAAGAATAAATTATCTTAGCCGACGCTAAAATGAAGAGGCCGCGTGGCGCAATCCGCCATAGGCGGACGCGCTGAATACGGGCCCGACCCGGTCGGGGCGCATCAGATGGAGTATTATGTTTATGTTTTGAAGAGTATCGATTTTGGAAGGAATTATGTTGGATTTACAAGAAATGTTGAGAAACGTTTAAGACAACATAATTCAGGGAAGACAAAATCGACTAAACCATATGTTCCTTGGAGAATACTTTTTATAGAGACTTTTGAGATTAAGGAAGACGCTTTGGCAAGGGAGAAGTTCTTAAAAACAGGAAAAGGAAGAGAATATATTAAGAATCGGCCGCGTGGCGCAACTGAATAGCGCATCAGATTTCGGCTCTGAGGGTTGGGGGTTTGAATCCCTCCGCGGTCACGAATGAACCACAAAAAAGTGGAAATATGAGCGAGTTTCAAAAATGAAGCTCGCTTCTTTTTTGAAGAAGGCGAATGTTTCGTTTTGTGGTTTTCAAAACGGAGCTCAAGGGAAAACCGAAGGTAATCCCTCCGCGGTCACGAATAAATAAGAAAGCAAGCAAAATAATAGCTTGCTTTTTTGATTTTGTGGGATTTTGATTTTCAATGCGGATAGTTATAGGGAAAGGAGCGGCCAATCCCTCCGCGGTCACGAAGTTAACTCCACATATTGGGGTTGTTATGCTTGAAATAAGTAAATGCAGCTTTTTTGCGTTTTCAATGTGGAGCGGTGTAGCTAAAGACACAGCCTTCACCTCCGCGGTCACATAAAAGACTAACTTTAAGTTTATATATTTTATGGATAGCCCAATATATACAATAAAGGGGTTCATGGGGCCCTACCCTTTTTTGAAGGCATTATTGTAAAATTATTAGCCAAGCTGGAATACTTTTATTTTGGGTTAGCGTTTTTTTGATTAAGCGCGTACTTGCATAAACAACCCCATAATAATGCAAATTTGAATGAGGTTCATAGGATTATCTCATGTGAACTATCGGTTCTAAAGGATTAGATGCGCCCGAACCTCAAGCACAAGTATTTTTTAGCAATATATTCTTAATTTGCATGAATAATGCTCAAAACTAAAAAGTTAAACTAAACACTTTGATCAAACAACCACCCTTCTAAAATCAAAATTAGATCCATGGATGACAAAGCAAAATTTGTTTATGAAAATCTAGAAAAGAAATCGAACGCAATATCCGGATTCGTAATTCTTCAAAGTTTAGCTCTTGCATATCAATTTTCAAAAGCTGATTTCATCCTAAAAATCAAGGAAATAAACTTTGTCAACTATATCATAATCGGACGCGTAATACTTCTAGTCTTTGCCATCATCTCGATTATTTTGATTAATAAAAAAATGAATCGAAACATTGGGAATTTAAAAGATGAGGTTTTTTCAACGCAATCAAACTTGGTTAAAATCTGCCTTATCCTATTTTTTGGGGTAATCCCAATTTATGTGCTGTTTCATTCTTGACCGAACTGCAAAAAGGAGTAGTAAAGGCTAAAAAAGTTTCAGATAAGCTTATGTTTATGGAAGCTTTGCTTTAAGGGATTCTTATACCACTCTTATTTTGTACAAACTTTTTGATTAGCCATCCCACAATCTTCAAAGAAACCATGCATTTCTGTTAGTCTATTTCTAGGCCTTTCCAACCGCCGGGTAAATCGGTTGGAGCTTTATCCATTTGGTATGTTTTTAATCTAAGATACCTGTTCCCTTTAAAAAAATAGTTCTTTTCGGAATCAGGATAGTAAAATGACGCACCTATATTTTCATGAAAAGTATCATCCATTTTCCAACCTCCGGGAAGCGTTTTTGGGGTTTCATATCCATCATCTATTGTTGTCCCTCGAAATCTGACATATTTGTTTCCCTTGAAAAAATAGGTAAAACCGTTAGTATAAATGGCCGCATCAATACCAGAGGCAAAGTCTGCCGGCAGCCCTTTCCATCCTCCAGGGAGGTCCAGGGGATATTTTGCATCAACAACGTACCCTTTTCCAGATTGGCTGTTCGTTTCTTGATTTTCGGCAAGTTCTTCACGATTTTCTTCCCAATCCATGGTATTTGATTGAGGGGTAAATCGCACATATTCATGACCCTTGAAAAAATAAATTTGTCCAGTAGGGGGATAAAAGAGCGCTGCGTCAATACCTTCTTGAAAATGATTTGGCAACCCCTTCCATCCTTTATTAATTTCTCTGGGATAGCCCTTGTCTATTTTTGTTCCCGTAAAGCGAGAATATCTATTTCCAGAAAAAAAATAGGAATGGCCATTGTGATATATGGCCGCATCAATGATATGTTCCGAACCTTTTTTAGTTGGCGGGTCTGGAATGGTTACTTTAGTTTTATCCTCATCATTGCCATTTCCCCTATCATCACCGGTGCCATCATCGCCTTTGCCATCGATAGTACTGCCCCCACCGTTACCTTTTTTATCATCAGTTTTCCTAATATCATCGTCAATGTCATCTCCGCTCTCATCCCCTTTCCCTCGGCCATCGCCAGTGCCATCATCAACTTTTCCATCTATTGTGCTACCATCTCCGTTTCCTTTTTTATTATCGGTGCTTCCGATACCATTTTTATCTTCATTGTCACCTGTGATTACAATATCACCCGTAATGCCGATATCTTCTTTGTTAAATATACAAATGCTTGAAGCTCCAATATTTAGAAATTCATAGTTTACCCAAGCAAATCCTTCTTCACCCCAATCCGTTCCCCAAGAATTTTTTATGAGCCAAGCTTTTTTAGCATTGTCCCATCCAATTATCTGAATTAAATGAAGGGCTGAAGATGGACTATATCCTCCATTATAATTAAAAACTCCTCCAGCATATTTTTTAAACTCATCATTTACAATAATTGTGCTTGAAACCGCACCATATCGATATAGGGCATATTTAATATGTATGACCATTTCACTTATTTTATCAGCATCATAATCTCCCCAAACACGCTTGAATCCACCTATTTTGTAAAACTCAGAATTCTGGTTAACCGGATCCGTACACTGTTTTTTTTCTCTGTCATAATCGCGGTAGTTTTCCTCTTTTGGCAGATAGGCTGTTTTTAAGAAACCTAGTGCTTGTACTATTGATCCCTTGCCACTGTCACCTGCTTCAGAACAATCTAATACAAACTGTTCAGATAGGTCAAGGTCTTTATTTGAGGATTTGTCCTCTATTAATATGGCTGTCTCAGCAAGCGAAGTGGCCACAAAGGCCCAATTGCAACCGCAAATACCTTGATTTTTGGGGATTGTGACAACTTGGTGTTCCCTTAGATCAAAAGACCTTAACTGTTCGATTTCCGTTAATCTTTTACCTGTCACTAGACTAATATCATCTGCAACCAATTTAATTTCTGGTGAACCTTCAAGTCCCTTACCCTTGACATGACCGGTAATCCAATCTGTTTTTAATTCATACATGCCCGTGTATCCAACTTGAAAGGTCCAGTTCTCATTTTTTCCTTTGAGCCGGAGTTCTTTTAAGTCCTGTTTAATTCTGGCCGAAGCACCGGCCTCACGTTTTACATATTCTTTGGCCAATGGAGGCATTTGGGCAATTATTTCACCGCTCACAATAATGAACGACATTACAAGCAGTTTTCGAATGAAATCCTCAAATCTTCTAAAATGGTAATTTTTATATGTACTCATTACTAATTCAATATTGTTAATATGACTGAAGCGTAAAATTGCCCGTGACCTGTAAATCCTTATTATAGGTTGGAATCGAAATTTTTTCTATCCCATCGGATACGTCTGAAAGAAAGATTTCTTTCGACCCGTTCCAGTGTTCATTGCCAAGTGTTTTTTTATCTACATAGTGCCATTCGATTCGA
Organism: Flavobacteriaceae bacterium NBU2977; assembly: GCA_019931105.1. Lineage (GTDB taxonomy): Bacteria > Bacteroidota > Bacteroidia > Flavobacteriales > Flavobacteriaceae > Meishania > Meishania litoralis. The sequence goes on from JAIOUW010000004.1 coordinate 162,077, forward strand.
ACGTAGGCACCCTTTAATTCATTTTTATCTTTAAACTCATGGTTCACCGCTTTGCCAACGATAATGGATTTATGGGTAGTTGCTTGTCCTGCATCGACATCCCAGATCCCTCGTACTTCTTTGACCTTTTTTCTATCGTTATTACAAAAAGAGATGTTTATACTTCCGTATAAATCAGCATTTCCTGCTACGCCAATTTCATCAACTGTAAGTTTCCATTTTAGTTGGTTGGCCGTACAATTTCTTATGGCATACTTCGAAGTTAGGCTGACCTTTGCATTTGATTTATCCTTTAAAAATTTCATGGTGTAAGATACTGGCACCACATCCCTATCTGTTTGTGGTGCTGTTTTAATATAGTTGAGAAAATCATTATAGTTACCCGTGATACCGGCAGCTGCTTTGTTCGGGTCGCCACCGGCAATGTAAACCTTAACAGTGGAATTTTTAATCACCTCACTTTTGCTCAATTTTGCCTCGATTTCAGCTGTTGTATACCTTCCTGAAAAATAAGTGCTCAAAGCATCAATAGATTCATCGGATTCAATACTCATGTACGCACGTCGCCCATAGGTAATGGAGGAAACGTACATTGGCATGGTATTATAGAAATCAATATTTGATGGGTCTTTGATCCACTGCTTATAGCTTCCGATATCATCCATGGACATGGTAAAACATTTTTGGGCAAATTCTATGACCAGCCGATGCTTTTTTTTGGTCGATGACATGCTCATGCCTGCACTAATGCTATACAAACCCGCATTATAACTGCCTCCAAAACTTAACCGAAACTGTTTTTCACTATAAACCTCATCTTCCTTATATGATGAACTGAGATTTGGTATTTGGCCTCGCGGTATACTTCTTAGAATTTTGTTTACATTATCATTGATATGCGATTGCGCCAGGGTATTTGAGATCGTGGCACTGGCGATTTTTGCCTGTGATACATTGTTGATTTTTATTGTATAGGGATTTCGGGGGAAACTCAATAATTTATACTCACCGGTAGGAATACTTGTTCCGTCAACAATTGCACCCAGCCATATAACTTCACTAGTTGGATTTAACAAAACCTGTTCTGGGGATACCAGTTTTTCGTCAACGTGCGTTGTAACGCACTCGTAATTACCTTCTTCCTTTGGTTCGTCCTTTTTTTCTGTTCTATTCGGTTTTTCTTTGCTCGATTCAGGCAATACAGCTATATCAATACCATCATTATTTCCATTGGCAGAACTCTTAAACGGTCTTTTGCGGACGGGCAGCTTCCATAAATCTGCTGGTCTGGCTTCATAAAAGGGCTCGACCTGTGGTAACTCCTTCAAAGAAAATGAAGCACCTTCCGTGGCGTAACCATGTAAAGCCACCATAGATTGGTCTCCGGAAAAGAGCGTTTGACCTACCAATAGCCCTATAGCTGCTTGTATTTCATTGTTGTATCCTTTTGGCAGACCTTTGAATAAATCCTTTGTACTACCCGAAGCAACTTTTTTCCAATTATGGAATGCCACAAAAGACTTGTTTTTTACCAAAATTACATAGGTTTTACCTTCCCCGCCTACGGTAAATGCCGCATCGATGTCGGAATAGAACGACTTGGGAAGGCCTTCCCAATTGCCCGGGAATGTTCTGGGATATCCCTCGTCCACTTTTCGACCGGTAATTCGTAAATATTGATTTCCTTTAATCAAATAGGTTTTTTTATTCCCGATGTAAAAAGCTGCATCAATGTCGGCGTGAAATTCTTTAGGTAGGCCCTGCCAATTTCCTGGTAAGGCCAATGGATAACCATTGGCAAGCTTTGGTTCCTTTTTGCCACTCAAATCAGGTGTATATTTGTAATACTTGTCATCCGCAAAAATATAGGTGCCCATATCGGGAATATAAACTCCCGCATCCGCTGAAATTTTTGAATAATCAGGCGGGGCAAGGTTATATAGTTTTACGTGCCAATCGTTCATTGAATTTATTCCGCCAAAGGCCACTTGAGAGCGACGGGCGAAACTTAGCCCATCTGATGTTTCGTTCAACTTATTGCCCAAAGCGGTTACGTAATTATTACCGCTAATTAGAAATGTCCCAATGGGATTTTCAAGCATTGCATCTATTTTTATATTAAAAGGAGAAGGTAGATTCGCGTTCCACAGATCTTTCACATTTCCGTCCAACACTTGAAGTTTGAAATTCTTGTAGCTCACATATTTGTTGCCTTTTACAAGTATGATATGCCCTTCCACTCCATCCTCTCCAGGATAATACATCGCAGCGTCAATATCTTCGGAAAACCCTGAAGGCAAACTTTGCCAACCACCCGGCAACTTTCTGGGAAAACCTTCCATCACCTTTATACCTTTTAACCTAACATATTGGCTTCCCTTGAAAAAAAAGGTGGTCTCACTGGGGGGGTGGTATACCGCTGCATCTATTCCTGAAAGAAAGCTGTCAGGCAACCCTTGCCAACCACCGGGCAGTTTTTTTGGATAGCCGGCCAATAGCACCCGTTCATTATTTATCATTTCGTATTTATAGTACTCGCTGCCCCGAAAAAGATAAAGACCAAGCCCAGGAATGTTGACGGCGGCCATCGGTGAAGTTCCGGCAATATTTTCATCTAAACCTTTTTGTTCGATGGATTTTCCGTAATGTCCTGTCGATGTTTTTTCTAGGGAAAAACACAACATAACAAGGATGGTCAGGTGTACAAGAAAATTCTTCATAAGATTCATTATTATTTAAAATAATCTGGGCAGAGGGACTTATGATAGTACATGAGATGACCCCTACCGTTAAAGTTAAAAACGAGGATATATTCTTTACTTTCACGAAAAAGCTTTTCGTAAAATGCCAAATCCGATGTTTCGTATACGGGAGGCCCTATATTTATAAATTCCTGACCAGGAATTTGGGTTTTGCCCGATATTTCAATTGACATGCCTTTTTTATTTGTGGGCACCGTAAGGTTTGAACTGGGCAAATATTGAATGTTTATGACTTCGATGGGCCAAAATTTATCACTCCAATATGTATAGAAATTTGGGTAAAGAGGATTGAAGTTTCCCAGACCTATATAGTTTGGATTTAACGATTTCGCCACTGGCAAACTCCGAAAGGTGACAGTTTTCTTGGAGGCTCCATTATCACCTGTTTTTGCATTGTTGTCCTGGGCATGCGATGACAATAAAAATAGGATGACGATTAACCCAAAAACAATTTTCTTCATAGTTCTGAATGCTTGAAGGGGGATCTAGGGGTAAAAACCTAAAAAATAATAGCGATAAGAATACAGTTAAGATGAAATTAAGGCAAAGAATTCCCTCCTTGTTGTATAAATCGGTCTTTTCTTTGAGAAAGGTAAGCTAATCGATTTTCAATATGAGAGGATCGTCAATCCAAACTTCTTTAAAGAAATTGAATTTGTCCAAATGAAACTTAGTTGGGGCGTGGCCACAATATTTTTTGAAATCTCTTGAAAAATGGGCAATGTCAAAATAGCCATAGTATGCGCCAAGTGATATAAAATCATTCTTGTTTTGAGAATTCATTTCTGAAAATAAATAATTGAAACGTATGATTCTGGTATAGACCGATGGGGTAACCCCAACAATTTCTTTGAATTTTTTACGGAAGTATCTAATACTTATGTTAAGTTTTGACGCCAAGTCTTGGATTTTTACGCAGCCTTTTGCTTTCAAAATTTTATCTACTGCAATATCTATTATGTTTGATTCAAATTTTTTGTCATTCAAATGTTCAATTAGACCATTTTCAAAGATTTCTATCCGCTGATTTATTTTCAAATCTTTTCGCAATAGATTGCCGAATAGGTCTTGGCTATTCTTGATGACAATCTCAAGGTCCATTACCTCATCTTCCAAAGTTGATACGTCAATTCCAAAAATATGCCAAACGGCCGTAGGTCTGAGGCAGATTACAAAGGCCTCGAAAAACTTGTCCTTTGAGGTAATATTGGCACTACTGACCTGTTGCCCGGTAAAATACATTTTGGGTAGTTCAATAGTCTTATTTAAAATATTATTATGAATAGTGAAATCTCCTGAGTGTTTGAAGACTATAAAAGGGTGGCCACTTGGCAGAGACATTTCGCTATATGGCCTTACTCTTGAATTCGACCCTCCACCTACTACATACATCATTGTTATGTAATGGTCTAACTCTTTCCGGTTAGGCTTATGAACTTCCATTATCTATAAGGCCTATTAATGAGAAAAAATACAACTAGTTGATTTTGATATATTTAAATATACGCTTTTTGATTTAGTTAATACCAAATGTTGCTGGGTTCAAAAGTTCTATAGAAAATTAAATTTTTTTTACCTCTAAACCTTTTAAGAAATTACTGTATAAGATACACCTTAGGGAATTTCGGTAATCAAAAAAGTATAGGCCTGATTGGAACTTAAATCAAAAAAGTTCTTTCTTAAGAAGATGCTCAATAATGAGTTTGGCATGTATCCGCGAATTTTCGATGAACCATTTATGTGTTTCCATGCCCCCGCAGATCACTCCGGCGAGGTATAATCCCTTGACGTTGGTCTCCATGGTTTCAGGATCATAATTGGGAAGTCTTTTTTCATCATCGGAGAGTTCGATTCCCAAGTTTTCCAAAAATTCAAAATTGGGCATATAGCCCGTGAGTGCGAGCACAAAGTCGTTTTTAAGTTCAATGGTACCTTCTGGTGTGTCTATGACAATCTTGTTCTGCTTGATTTCCTTAACCGTAGCGTTATAATAGGCCTTAATGCTCCCCTCCTCAATACGGTTGATGATATCGGGCCGTACCCAATATTTGACCCGTTGACCGACTTCAGGCCCACGAATGATCAGACTTACATCGGATCCCTTTCGCCAACATTCCAAAGCTGCATCGATAGCGGAATTACTTGCACCGATGACGGCTAATTTTTGACTCGCATAAAAATGAGGGTCCTTGTAGTAATGGGAAACTTTGGGAAGATCTTCACCGGGTACATTGAGCAAATTGGGAAGATCGTAGAAGCCTGTTGCGATAATCACATTGGTGGCCGTAAATGTGTTTTTGTCGGTCCGAACTTCGAATTGGTTATCCGATTTTGCGACTTTTTCTACCTTTTCAAATAGGCGGATGTTCAATTGGTTACCGGTCACGATACGACGGTAATATTCCAAGGCTTCATTGCGTTTGGGTTTGGCCTCTTTGCTGATAAAGGGTATATCATCGATTTCCAGCCGCTCGGAAGACGAAAAGAACTGCATGTTCACGGGATAATTGAAAAGGGAATTTACGATCGGCCCTTTTTCGAGAATGATATACTTCAATCCTTTTTTCTTTGCCTCAAGGCCACAGGCAATTCCGATCGGCCCTCCCCCAACAATTACAATATCGAATTGTGCCATTACGAAGTAATTTCCTTTAGCTCTTGTATGGTCAGGGTAGGATTTTCACTTTTAAAGACAAAACTGCCGGCCACTAGAACATCGGCTCCGGCATTTATAAGGGCTTTGGCATTTTTTGAGGTAACACCACCGTCCACTTCAATAAGTGTCTTTGCCCTTTTATGTTGGATCAAGGCTTTTAAATCGCGCACCTTTTTATAGGTGTTTTCGATAAAGGACTGTCCTCCAAACCCCGGATTTACACTCATCATGCAGACCAGGTCGATGTCGTTGATGGTGTCTTCGAGAACATTGATGTTGGTATGCGGATTCAAAGCTACCCCCGCCTTCATTCCTTCAGATTTTATGGCCTGTAGACTTTTATGTAAGTGGGTACAGGCTTCATAGTGCACGGTAAGCACATGGGCGCCCAATTCGGCAAAAGTCTTGATATAGCGGTCTGGATCGATGATCATCAAATGCACGTCCAAAGGCTTAACGGCATGCTCTCCAATAGCTTTCATTACGGGCATTCCATAGGAAATATTAGGTACAAAAACGCCATCCATAATATCTAAATGGTGCCAATCGGCCATGCTGTTCTCGACCATTTCTACATCACGTTGAAGATTGCCGAAATCGGCGGCGAGAAGAGAAGGTGCTATTTTAATAGTGCTCATTTGCTTGTGAGGATTTTTACAAAAGTAGTGAAATGATATGTCGAACGGTGTACATAACATTTCAAAATAACAGGTTGGCCGCGTTTATTCGCTACACTTTTTCGGCAATAACCTCTGACATTAGGCAAGTGCAGATTGAAGCCCCGGGAATTTTTTTCAATTCCCCCATTTCTGAAAGTGCTTTTCTCACCTCATCATCGGTCAGGTAGTTTTGAGGCACTAGGCGCGGAAAGTAACTTTCGAAAAAGGTTTTTGGCCATTGCCATACCCCGTTATCTGGAGTACCTATTTTAGACATTGGTCGAAAACCGACTATCTTCATGCCAATATCGTGTAACATCTTGGGAAGATGTCTTCCGATATCGACCTCCGAATCGGAATCTTTGAAACTTTTTAACGCCATGGCGATGGCTTTTGCCAACGACTCTTTTCTAGGCTCCGTTTGAAGGGTAGACCAATCATAGTATTCTTGAATGACCATTCTACCGCCCGGTTTCAACGCCTTATGGACTTTGGCAAGTATTTCTTCGGGATTCGGGATCCATGCCAAGGCCCAGCGGCAGTACATACCATCCAAGCTTTCGGGTTCAAGCGCCATTTGGTCAAAATCCGAATGGATCGCCCTGATATTCAGGCTGTAATTTTGTCTTACCTGTTTCAAAAATTCTATATATGCTTCCGACTTGTCGATACCGATGACCTCTCCTTTTTGGCCCACAAGAAATGCCAATTCCTTGGTGCAGTAGCCAGGTCCGCACCCCAGATCGAGAATCGTTTGTCCAGCTTTAAAATTTGCCGATTTCCACCCTTGTTGGGCTTCTTCGGCCCAAACTTGGTGCTGCACGCCCAACCTAAAAAGTTCCTCCCTGTCCGTTCCTAAAATGTAAGCTTTGTTTTCTGCCATGGATAATGTTCGAAGATTTAGTTGAAATAATGGGTCAGATCACTTTCTGCGGCAATATAACCAAACGAGGTAAAAGCCTTGCTTTCGATCAGTGCTTCCATGGCTTCTTTTGCCTTTGCTTTTTCACCGTTATAGAAATACCAATTCGAGAGCCCATAGGCAATGGCGTCTCCGGTTGGGTTTCCCGTAACCGTATTTTCAAGTGAGTCAAGAGATATCAGCCCTTTATATAGCTTACAAAGCTTATGATAACTTTGATTTTCAATGACGTTCATTTCATTCATTATCGGATCCAGCATTTTGTTGGCTATTTCTTCGTTGCCAAGCCGACGTTGGATCATATAGAGCCAATGGGTACTTGAAACGATATTGTCGGGCAGTTCGCCCGATTGTCTACATTTTATGTACGCATCAAAGGCCTTTTCATAATCATGTTTGAGGTAGTAGGCCAAACCTAAATGATACCAAATATTGCCATGCAGCGTACTTACCGGAATATTCTTTGCATTCGGAATGCCATCGGGCTCTACTGCGTTTTCCGTGCCTGCAATTAATTGTGCGGCTGTTTCAAGATCGGCAATTGCCTCATCGAACTTTCGGATCGAAATGTACCGATGTCCACGATGTCTATAGAATCGCGCATCTTCGGGAAATTTCCTAATCCCTTCCGAGAAGATATTTATGGCATCTTCATAATTTCCTAAATAGGCCGTTCTTCTGCCATACCAAATAATATTATCGGCGTTATCCTCGTCCTTTTCATAATCTTTTTTGGCCGAATCATATTGGGATATCATTTTCGGGGATGGTTCCGGCAATGAAAACTCCTTGCCCAATGGTGTTTTAAAAGTATTTTGCCTTTCTATGGTTGCTACTTTTTCCTTGTTATTCCCTTTACAGCCTGTAATTAATGGAAGAAAAAAGAAGACCAATACCGAAAATCGTATGGTACCCATTTTACTTGATTATAGTTTTTGCTTGTTCGTTTTCTGCGCAACAAATTTAGAGCGAAATTTGGATCGGAAAATTTTCTGGATATTTTTAGTCGGCGTTAATTTATTGATTTAGAAAGATCACATTGAGATTAATCCTTGAGTTTATTGTATTTTTTCATAAGGGATAGAACCGTATCGATTGGAATCGACGATATTTTGTGACCGTCTCTCCCAAGCATCGTTTCAGCTGTGAAGAGCGAGTTTAAAATTGCTTCTTCAGTCGCTTCTATGGTTGCTAGAAATAAGGGGGACAATCCGTCGTTACGCAAAATTTTGGTTTCGCGAAGCAACGAATCACTGGAATGGGGAATCAAGTTGCTTTTGGCCGTTGACATGGCGATGACATAGTCTCCACTACCGTTGGAGGCAATGCCCCCTGTTTTTGCCAATCCCATAATCGCTCTTTTGGCGAGACGCTCTAAATTTCTTGAACTTAGTGGGGCATCCGTAACAACGACCATCATACAAGAGCCATCGACATCATAATTGAACTGCCTTGGAATATTGCCCAATTCTTTGGCAACGGGTACTCCATTGATTTCAAGTACGCCACCGAAATTTGTTTGCACCAAAACGCCGACAGTATAACTGCCAAAAGATTCGGGTGCAATTCGTGAAGATGTCCCGATTCCGCCTTTGAAACCAAAACACACAGTTCCGGTGCCCGCACCGACATTGCCCTCTTCAACAGGGCCGTTCTTGGCATTTTTAATGGCGGCAATAACATGTTCATGTTTTACATGCCTTCCTCGTATGTCGTTCAAATAGCCATCGTTTGTTTCCCCTACTACGGAGTTGACTGACCTGACGGTTGTATTTCCCTGTTGATCCAACGTATAACCTATCAACGCATCTGAAGCTGTTGGTACGCTCAAGGTATTCGTGAGAACAACGGGAGTCTCAATATTTCCCAATTCTTTGACTTGGCTGTAACCGGCTAATTTTCCAAAACCGTTACCTATATATATGGCCGCCGGAACTTTTAATTGAAAGATATTGTCAGAATGGGGCAGTATGGCCGTTACCCCGGTTCTTATGCTATCGCCCATAATTAAGGTAGTATGGCCTACCAGAACCCCCTCGACGTCGGTTATCGCATTGTAAGCCCCTGTTTTTAAAACACCGATTTCAATACCGTAGTCCCTTATTCTTTTTCCTTGGGAGAAAACTTGCGTTACGGCCATCAGAATAAAGATTTGTAGCCACCTAAAAGGAATCACATGTTTCGGCATTATGTTTTTCCATTAAAGAAACTATTTAACTTTTCGATTCTTGATTACTACTCGCTCTTTTTGCCCGTATAGATTTCATGGTTTTCATCTCCGCCCGACAATAGGTATGCATAGAGGTCTATGATTTCTTCATCGTTCAGGCGATTCAAAAGTCCTGGAGGCATCGGCGAAACCGGCGAAAGCTCTTGTCTCTCAACATCGGTCTTGGCCAATTTTGAGGTGTAAGACGGGTTATATGGATTTGTCATAATGTTCAGGGAATCACCCGAATCGGACAACAACCTTCCGATAACCTGCGAACCATCTTTTTTATGGAAAACAGTATTCGCATATTGATCCGAAATCTCGTCGCTAGGGCTTATGAGCGAAAAAGTCAGGTCGTAACTGCTGAATTTGGAATGTATTTGTGTGAGGTCAGGCCCTGTGGCCCCTCCTTCTCCTTTCATTCTATGGCATGAAATGCACAAGGCGGCCCGATAGGCCCTTTCTCCTTTTGCAATGGTACTTTTGTATTCCTTACTTTTTTCCCAATAAATACTATTGGCATTCTGCATGGTGTAATTCTGACCAGGGCCTATGGGTTTGGGAAGATCTGCCAAAGCATCGGTTGGAGAATAGATACCCGAGAGCCTCTCATAGTATTCCCTTTCTGCTTTTGGCACATGTGTCATGGCCTTCTGTCGTACATTCTCGATATAGGCCTTAAAGCTCATGCCACCTTTTGCATTCATCACATCGAAAAACCACTTGAAGTATTTTTCACGGGCTTCTTTCGTCCAACCTTCATCGGCATGGCTCAATAACATGCCGTAGTAAATCGATTCGCTCGGGGGCATTTTGGCAATAACATCGCGAATGAGCGGCCCGTACTGCTCACTTCTTAAAGTGGCCTCTTCGGAAAGCATTTCAACACCCTCGGTAATCGTATTTTCCTTGGCATGTCTTTCGAGTAGGTCGGCCAAATTTTCGGTAACACCATCTGCCTTGAGGAACAACAATAATTGCCCAAGTTCTCGGTTAATGGTATTGTTGGCGTGCGGGAAATAAGAATTTAATTTGCGGCCGGTCGCATCTCCAATACCAGCTTCGGGTTCGCCCATTCTTATGAATAAGAGGGCATAGGTGCGTAACAGTGCAACTTGATCATGTTTTGAAAGTGATTCAAGATTCAGTTGGTTCAATTTTTCGAGTATGTTCTTTTGTAAACTTTTATCACCTTGATGCGCTAGGGCAATTCCGGCCTCGATGATTTTTGTAGGGTCTTGTTCACTAAAAAAACGATCTTGCCATTGTGCGGTCGGTTGATGTTCTAATGCGATTCGCGATGCATAGCGGATAAACCGATCCTTATGGTTCAGATTATTCCAAGCCAATGGAATGGCTTCTTCCGATTTTTCTATATGATATCGCTCAATATTATGTCTTAGTTCGCGGAGTTTTTCCGATTCCGAATCCACTATTTTTGCTTCAGTTGTTTCCTCATTTCCAGTATATCGTAATCGAAATAGGTGCGAATCGATCCGGCGGCCCCCGGTGGCAAAATATAGGTTTCCGTCAATGCCTGCGATCATATCGGTCAAGGGTAGGGGAGTGCCTGACAGAAATTCTTCCCGAGTGCCCGTATAACTGCTGCCATTGGGCTGCAGGTCGATAAAATAGATGGTGCCGAAACTCCAATCCATGATAAGAAGTCCGTTTTTGTACTTCGATGGAAAATTTAGGGTGTTCCCTGCTAGAACCGCCGTCGGCGAACCTTGTTCTAGATTATGAACAGCTGGAAGATTATCAGGATAGTAAGCCGGCCATTTGCCGGATCCCGTACGCCATCCGTATTCACCGCCACTGGTCACATGGCATATTCTCGTTGGGCGGTACCAAGGCATTCCTATATCCCACTCCATATCGGCATCATAGGCGAAAAGTTCACCGTCTTGATTGAATGCCATATCAAAAGGATTTCGGTATCCTGCGGAGATAAGCTCCCAATCCGTTCCATCCGGATTGAACTTCGCGACCCACCCTCCAGGAGCCTTGATGTCATTGGCGTGTCCACGGGCATCTAAATAAGGTTCGAAAAGATTGTCTTCGCCCCAATTGGTAGGCAACAAGCTATTTTCCTTCAATGTTTCGGGTACCAAAACATGATTCCCGGCAATAAAATAGATTTGTGTACCATCTGGTGAAAGCACAAAACTATGTGGCCCGTGTTCGCCGGCACCGTTTAATTTTAATAACATTTCGGTTTTGTCGAGCGTACCGTCGCCATCGGTATCCGTTAGACGATACACCCCACTACCATATTCCTTTTCATCGGGCAGGTCGTCGCTCCAATTTTTATTTACCGCAACGTAAAGGCTGTTGAAGGCCCAAAGTAGGCCATGGGCATGACCAATTTTAAGATTTAGCGGTATTATTTCATCGGCATTTATGACGCTGCCTTCCGATGGTGCTTTGAACTTATATATTTTTCCGTACTGATCGCAGGAAAAAAGCCAATTGTCCGGACCTTGGGCTAAAGCGACCCATGATCCCTGTTCATTCTCACTCGGGCTGTAGAGTTCCTCTAGTTCAAATCCATTGGGTACGTTTAATGATATGTCATCTATCGTAATCTTTTGGGGTTCGATAGAATGAACTTCTTTTTCTTGCTTGCATGAAATAAAAAAATAAATAAGGGCGATTAATTGGGTGGCCTTCTTCATACCTGAAATTTAATGTAACTAATATACCAAAAATACCTTTTAATGAGCCCAATGAAAATAAGGACGGCGATGGTATAAGATCTTGAGTGAAACAAAAGTTCGTTACCGCACTATTTATTACTTCATATAAACCTTTATCCAATCAGTAAATGCCTTCGCATTTTTAGAGGCCTCAGGTGCAGTATCTGAAAATGGTTTTTTTTCTTCTGCCAATGCCTTAAAGTAATCGGAAAACATGTATGCAGAAATTTCGTTGGGATGGTCAAGACCTCTTGAGGTCGGGAAAGAATTCTTATAGAAGGGAATGTCATCAACGGTTTTATAATTAGGATTTTGTAATGAGTCTTTTTGAACGAAGTAATTGCCGTTCATTTTTCTTATGATAAAAACCTTATCTACGAAGTCTTTGCCCATAACAGGAATTCCCTTGCCTTTCTTCAAAAGTGTGCGCAACCAATAATACGAATCTTTATCTACGGGATTCGAAATTAGCCACTCTGCAATAGGTGCATCAGGATTTGATACCTGATCAACTTTAATACTTTCATCGACCGTAATATCTGCGCGTACAAAATTCCAATTCTCGGTATAGAGTTTTGTAAATCTTGACTTATATGTTCGCTGTAGCGAGTGCATTTGCTCGTGTACCAAGAGCCCGCCTAATTTGACGACAAGTGCTTGCTCATCTTCAGGAGTCATATTTTCGCTCCATTCCTTTGTCAAATAGTCGATATGCCTTTGGCTTAAAATAATATAAGTTCCTCTGGTATGGGCGAAGCCACCACATAACCAATCCTCTATTTTTATGAAACGCCATGGTTGATCCGCCATCAGCGAAATACTATTTTTTTCAAGAATTTCTATTACCCTTTCGGTAACATATGAAATACACTTTTTTTCCTTTGGTGTAAAATTGGTAACTGCCGAGGCGAATTTTTTTCTTGCAAACACTCGGGCACTATCAACTTGCTGCAATGGAGGATTCTCTCCTACAAAAGCTGATATTTCACGAATCTGGAGTTGAGAAAAATAGGGTTCAAAAGTTTCGTCCAAAATGGCGATTTCTCCTTTTTCTTTCTTCAGAAAATCTATTCTGGGGTGTACCAAATTGCTTTTGCGAACGATATCGATTTGATAATCGGTAAGACTATATTTTGGATCAATACGATCTTTGAAATTCCCATCACCTTGAATATTAGGAACATCGTCTGGTATATTATCATCATCAATAATATGCTTAAGGGAAAGATTATGCCCTACTTCATGGGCGATTACAAAAGCTTGCATGTATTTAAGTTCACGGTCATCCTCTTCTTCGGTACGCTCTCCTAAAGCTATAAATGTAAAGTTTCCATTCATCATCCCCCTTCCTAGAGGTCCTTTATTTCCATCTACCGCGTTAACGAAAAACATGTTGACCACATCATCTTGTCCTCTCAATATTCCTTCTTTTCTCACATTTTCGACTATTTCATCAAGATTGATTAGACCATCTCTGGTCTTGGTGTCATTGTAGAAAATAGGTTCCAGAAAGCGAAAATCGACCCCTGCTTTTTCGTACGATCTATCAACTAGTTCTTCTGGAACAGCAATGGAGGCCGGATTGTCACCTTTGTCGCTTTGTACTACTATCGGTTGAATGATAAGCACATAGGGTGAACTAGTTTTTTTTTGTTGAGAACATCCTAAAAAATGGATTGTAATCAATAAGAATCCAAGAATAGCATGTTTCATACAAATTCTAATTTGTTGTACGGCCAAAATAAACTTTTATTTTTTTTAAAACAATGATTAAGTTTCAAGGCCATTGAACAAAGATGGATAGCTTAAGGAATAGATTTTCTCAAACCCTCATAAACGACGATACCAACCGCATTTGCCAAATTCAAACTGCGTATACGACTATTGTACAAGGGAATTCTATAGAGCATGTCGGTATTTTTTCCGATAATGTCTTTTGAAAGTCCAACGGACTCCTTTCCAAATATTAAAAACATATCTTCTTCGAATTCGATGGACCAATGCTCTTTTTTTCCATGACTTGAAAAGAATGCCATTTTTTTATCCGCATGAAGTGAGAAGAAATCACCAACGTTCTCATAAATAGATGGTGAAAGATATTTCCAATAATCAAGTCCCGCCCGTTTAAGGTGTTTGTCATTAAGTTCGAACCCGAAAGGTTTTACCAAGTGCAGTCTTGAACCTGTAGCCAGTGCCAATCTGCCGATATTACCGGTATTATTGGGTATTTCAGGTTCTATTAGCACAATATTGAATCCCATTTAACTAATAATCGATTTTAAATACAGCTATTCGACTTTTTTTCTGGCCCATGGCGTTCTTCTCAAGAATTTTAAACTTGACTTTATGGAAGGGTTGTTATTGAAGCAATTGATATTTATTTCGGATGCCAATTCATTCCATGTGTAATTTTGGGTAAGGTGTTCCATTATGTCCAATAATTTTACACCATGAAGTGGATTGTTCGGTTGTTCATGATTTTCAGTCATGGTCAAGTGCTTTAAAAAAGGAATTGATCTACGCCTTAAATGAAAAAACTCCGGTAATCAGCCGGAGTTTATTCATCAATCAAAAAACGAACAGTCATGATAAACTGTTGTTGTGCTTCACAAATTACAACTTTTGTTCCATTTTTCCAATTTATGGAAAATTTAACATCTAACTTGTGTCTTGGCCTGTAAATTCCGCCAGTTTGACGGGTTATCTATCCAAGATAGGTCTTCAATATTTTACTTCTCGAAGTGTGTTTCAACCTTCGAATCGCCTTTTCTTTTATTTGACGCACCCTTTCCCTTGTAAGGTCGAAGGTTTCACCTATTTCTTCCAACGTCATCGAATGTTGTCCGGCTAAGCCAAAATACAAACGAATTACATCAGCTTCCCTTGGTGTCAAAGTTTCCAGGGCACGTTCGATCTCGGTTCTTAGTGATTCATGCAACAATTCTTTGTCAGGATTTGGAGATTCACCGCTACGAAGTACGTCGTAGAGATTTGAATCTTCACCGTCGATCAATGGGGCATCCATCGAGACGTGACGCCCTGAGTTTTTTAAGGATTGTTTTACATCTTCGACGGTCATGTCCAACTCTTTTGCAATTTCCTCGGCGGATGGCTGACGCTCATGTGCTTGCTCCAAAAAAGCAAAAGTCTTGTTGATCTTGTTTATAGATCCGATTTTGTTCAAAGGCAAGCGCACGATACGCGATTGCTCGGCCAATGCCTGTAAGATGGACTGACGGATCCACCATACGGCGTACGAAATAAATTTAAATCCACGTGTTTCGTCAAAACGTTGGGCGGCCTTGATCAGGCCAAGGTTTCCCTCGTTGATCAAATCCGGTAAAGTAAGTCCTTGGTTTTGGTACTGCTTGGCGACCGATACCACGAATCGAAGATTGGCCTTTGTGAGTTTTTCAAGAGCGATCTGGTCGCCTGCCTTGATGCGTTGTGCCAATTCTACTTCTTCATCTGCGGTAATCAAGTCAACTTTGCCTATTTCTTGCAAGTACTTGTCCAAAGATGCGGTTTCCCTATTGGTAACCTGTTTTGTGATCTTGAGCTGTCTCATGTACGTAAATTAAGTTCAAATTGTATAGACTGCATATACTTATACGTAAAATTCGCAGGAATGTTACAAAACAGATTAAAAACTTCGATTTATCGGGTAAAAGACATAAAAAAGGCCCCGATTTATGTATCGGAGCCTTTTTAGAAATTTCTAATAATCAGAGATCGTTAATCCCTTCTAGGTTTACGATCGCGGTTGTCACGACGGTTGTCCCTTCCGCGATTATTGTCCCTTCGTGGTGGTCTTTCCGTAAAACCTTCTGGTTTTGGTAAAAGAGCCTTTCTTGAGACCCTTTCTTTCTTGGTACGGGGATCGATGCCTGTATATTTTACGTCGAAAACATCGCCCATGTTTACCACATCGGAAACGTTCTCGGTTCGTTCCCATGCCAATTCAGATACGTGAAGCAAAATTTCATTGCCCGGAGCTTCGGTATATTCTACCACGGCCCCAAAATCGAGCATCTTGATAACTTTAACTTCGTAAACACTGCCAACTTCGGGTTTGAACATCAACGAATCGATTTTTGCCAGTACGGCATCGATTCCGTTTTGGTCGGTGCCCAAAATCTCAACAATGCCCTCTTCGGTCACAGGGTCTTCATTGATTACGATGGTAGTATTCGTTTCTTTCTGAAGCTCTTGAATCACTTTTCCGCCGGGGCCAATAAGTGCACCGATAAACTCATTAGGGATGGTTCTAGTGACCATTTTGGGCGCATGTGCTTTTACATCTGCGTTCGGAGCGGCAATGGTATCGGTTAATTTTTCTAGAATATGTAAACGACCGTCGCGAGCTTGTTTTAAAGCTTTAACCAAGATTTCATAAGACAGGCCTTTCACCTTGATATCCATCTGGCAAGCCGTAATTCCGTCAGCGGTTCCGGTAACTTTGAAGTCCATATCACCAAGATGATCTTCATCGCCTAAAATATCGGAAAGGACGGCATATTTTCCAGAATCGGTATCGGTAATCAGTCCCATTGCAATCCCTGAAACGGGTTTTTTCAATTGTACACCGGCATCCATTAGTGCCATAGTACCTGAACATACGGTCGCCATTGAGGAAGAACCATTCGATTCCAATACTTCTGAAACCACACGCACGGTATAAGGGCAATCATCGGGAACCATGCCTTTTAAGGCACGCTGCGCCAAATTACCATGACCTACTTCCCTTCTAGATGTACCACGGATGGGCCGTGCCTCTCCCGTCGAGAAAGGTGGAAAGTTGTAGTGTAGGTAAAAACGTTCCTCACCCTCATGTGAAGGCATGTCTATCTGATTCGAATCCCTCGATGTTCCCAAGGTTACGGTAGCAAGAGCCTGGGTTTCGCCCCGGGTAAAAATAGCCGAACCATGCGTCGACGGCAGGTAATCTACCTCGCACCAGATGGGACGAATTTCATCGGTCTTGCGACCGTCCAATCGTAAACCTTCATTTAAGGTAAGGTCGCGGACGGCAGCTTTTTCGGCCTTGTAAAAATATTTAGAGACCAAATCGCCAAAATCTTCGAGTTCTTCTTCCGAGAAAGTTGCTACGACCTCTTCTTTGATGGCTTCGAAAGCAGCACTTCTTTCATGCTTGGCAGAACCTGCTTTGGCGACTGCATATACTTTGTCATAGGTAAGCTCATGTACTTTTTTCGCCAAGTTCTCGTCTTCTCTTTCGGGCTCGTATTCGCGCGTTTCTTTCTTACCGAAAGCTTCGGCCAATTTTAATTGGGCGGCACATTGTACCTTAATGGCCTCGTGCGCATATTTGATCGCCTCGGTCATTTCTTCCTCCGAAATCTCGTCCATTTCACCTTCTACCATCATAACGGAATCGGCAGAAGCACCGATTATCATATCGATATCCGATTCTTCCAATTGTGCTCTAGTGGGGTTGATGATGAACTCACCGTTTACACGTCCTACCCTAACTTCTGAAATGGCGCATTCGAACGGGAAGTCCGATAGCTGTATCGCTGCCGACGCCGCCAGACCGGCCATGGCATCGGGCATTACGTTTTCATCGTGTGACATCAATTGGATCATCACCTGGGTCTCAGAATGATAATCTTTTGGAAAAAGTGGTCGCAGTACGCGGTCTACCAAGCGCATGGTCAAGACTTCTCCATCGCTAGGTCTGGCCTCTCTTTTGAAGAAGCCGCCCGGGTAACGTCCGGCGGCAGCGAACTTTTCACGGTAATCTACGGTAAGCGGTAGAAAATCGACATCGCTTTGCTTGTAGTTTGAAACTACCGTACACAATAACATACATTTGCCGGATTGCACGACGACAGAACCATGCGCCTGTTTCGCCAATTTTCCGGTTTCGATGGAAATTTCCCTTCCATCGCCAAGGTCGATGACCTCTTTAAATACTTTTGGAATCATAAATTTGATTTTATTCCGCACGTGCGGAACTGTTAAACAATGGTCATCCGGATGTTGAGACCGGAAGGTTGTGTTGTTGTGTCGACCAATGAAAAACCAAGTGTAGCTTTTTATGCTTGCCCTCCGAACCAATTTTCGGATTTCATATTCAGGACTTGGAATATATATAAAATTCAGGGCCGGAAATTACCGACCCTTAACTTTTATAAATTACTTTCTTATATTCAATTCTTTGATAAGCTCTCGATATTTTACAATATCCTTCTTTTTTAAATAATCGAGAAGACTTCTTCTTTTACCTACCAAACGTACCAGTGAACGCTCGGTGTTGAAGTCTTTGTGATTTCTTTTTAGGTGACCGGTCAAATGGTTGATGCGATGCGTGAACAATGCGATCTGCCCTTCGGTCGAACCTGTGTTTTCAGCGTTACCCCCATGTTTCTTGAAGATTTCGGCCTTTACTTCTTTGGTTAAATACATTCCAATATTATTTTAAATGATTATTATGTATCCGACTGTCTTTTCCTTCGACAAGCTCAGGACGAGACAATCAGGCGGCAAAGATAAGATTATTATGGCTTTGACGTAAGATTATGTGATTTTTTTTGAGGTGGAAGAATTTCGCGTAGACCGGTACGCCTCCTAAAAATCACAACCTGTCGGGAGTGGTTCTTCCGTTTCCAAATCTTTGGCAAATTCAATGTCAAGATCTTCGGCCAAGAATCCCTTTGTCACGGAACCCCTGAACACTTTGTTAGAATATCCTGAATTGTTCATGTGCACACGAACGTAGATTTCCAAATCGGCCGCGATTTCGACAGGGCCGCCCGTTCGCGTAAAAGGCTGTTCGTTCGTATGGCTATGTGTCAAAATCCTTCTATAAATAAGATTTCCGTCCAGATCGAATACTTCCCACCAATCGGCATATTGATTACAACCTGTGTCCGGGCTTTTGAGGGTTACGCTTAAGGTATATGAATTTTCACCACCCGATACGGTCACGTTCGTAACTTCGGCCAATCCGGTATTTTGTTGATACATGGCCATTTCCTTGGTCATGGCAATGGCAATGGTATTTTCTTTATCGGTTGAACAGCAACAAAACCATACGATTATAAAGGGAATAACATGAAAAGGTTTCATGATTGCCGCTTAGGCCCGAATCGGGTTATTCTGGATCAAATCAATGTACAGATTTATTTTCTTCTTAAGGTCTCTGCGGTGAACTATAAAATCAAGGAAACCATGTTCGAGAACAAATTCGGCGGTCTGAAAGCCTTCGGGGAGTTCTTTGCCCGTGGCCTCTTTAACTACTCTTGGCCCGGCAAAACCGATCAGTGCACCGGGCTCTGCAATATTGATATCGCCCAACATGGCATACGAAGCCGTGGTGCCTCCAGTGGTAGGGTCGGTGCACAACGAAATATAAGGTAGCCCCGCATCGGAAAGCTGTGCCAGTTTCGCAGATGTCTTTGCCAATTGCATCAATGAAAGTGCAGCTTCCATCATTCTTGCCCCACCAGATTTCGAAATCATTACAAATGGTGTCTTTTTCTTGATCGCATGGTCGATGGCACGGGCTATTTTTTCACCTACCACACTCCCCATCGATCCACCGATAAAACTGAAATCCATACAGGCCACGGTAAGGTCTTTGCCCATCGATTTTCCCCTCGCGGTACGCACCGCATCTTTAAGTGACGTTTTTTTCTGGGCAGCCTTCAATCTTTCCGAATACTTCTTGGTATCAACGAACTTCAATGGATCCTTCGAGGTAAGCTTTGCATCCAATTCGGTAAACTTGTTATCGTCGAAAAGAATTCCGAAATACTCTTTGCTTCCAATACGTACGTGGTAATCATCTTCGGGGCTTACATAAAAATTCTTGGCGAGATCTTCGAACTCGACAATTTTACCTGTCGGTGATTTATACCAAAGTCCTTTCGGGGTATCTTTTTTCTGGTCGGTAGAAGTCTGAATTCCCTTTTCTTTTCTTTTGAACCAAGACGACATAGTATCGATTTTTTGGGTTTGGCAATTGGTGTTCAACTACTATAACGTATTCACATTATTAAGGTCTTCGAAAGCTTTTTTCAAACGATCGATAAAGGCTTTTTCGCCTTCGCGAAGCCAAACTCGGGGGTCATAGAATTTCTTGTTGGGTTCGTCGGCCCCGTTCGGGTTTCCTATTTGGGATTGAAGAAAATCTTTTTTGTCTTGTATATAGTCACGAACACCCGAAAGGAAGGCATATTGCATATCGGTATCGATATTCATTTTTATTACGCCATAGCCGATGGCCTCACGTATTTCTTCGATGGTCGAACCTGAACCGCCATGAAACACAAAATCGATATGATTATGGCCAACGCCATATTTTTCGGAAATATATTCTTGCGAGTTCTTAAGAATTTTCGGGGTCAACTTTACGTTGCCGGGCTTGTAGACACCATGCACATTGCCAAATGCCGCGGCCACCGTAAACCTGTGACTGACCTTCGAGAGTTCTTCATAGGCATAGGCCACTTCTTCGGGCTGGGTATATAGTTTTGAATCGTCTACATCTGAATTATCGACGCCGTCTTCTTCTCCGCCGGTTATGCCCAACTCGATTTCGAGCGTCATATTCATTTTGGCCATGCGTTCTAAGTAAACCTTGCAGAGTTCTATATTTTCCTCGATCGGCTCTTCTGAAAGGTCGATCATGTGCGAGCTAAACAATGATTTTCCGGTTTCGGCAAAATGTTTTTCGCTGGCGTCAAGAAGGCCATCGATCCACGGCAACAATTTCTTGGCGCAGTGATCGGTATGCAAAATAACCGTGGCACCATATGCCTCGGCAAGTTGATGAACGTGTTTGGCACCTGCGATGGCTCCTTGAATCGCTGCTTTTTGGCCTTCGTTCGAAAGTCCCTTGCCTGCATTGAACTGGGCTCCTCCATTTGAAAACTGTATAATGACAGGAGCATTCAAGCTTGCCGCGGTCTCGAGTACTCCATTTATAGTATTGGAGCCGATAACATTAACGGCCGGAAGTGCGAACCCCCTCTCCTTGGCATAATTGAAAATATTTTGAACGTCATCGCCGGTGGCTACACCCGGTTTTATATTGTGGGCCATAATTTTTAGGTCTATCGGTTTGTAAATTGAACGGCTAAAGTAATAAATTATTAACTCTAAAAAGGATAATTGATGCCGATTTGAAGTACGGAATTCGAAAAGTTATATGTTCGAAACCATCTTTTTGACTGCTCTTCAGCAGGATTATACGTCTTGAAACCCAAATCTACCCTGAAAAGAAAATACGTAAAATCGTAGCGTAGGCCGAACCCCGTACCCAATGCTATGTCGGCCAATGAGCCGATACCGTTAAAAGTGGCATCGGGGTCATCAACATTATCAAAGACGTTCCAAATGTTGCCGGCATCGGCGAACAGGGCGCCATTGATATCACCGACCACCGGAAAACGGTATTCCAAATTAAATGCAAGTTTCAAGTTGGCCTCATTAAAATTGTTGATGGCGCGGGTCTTTCCGGGCCCCAACGAATATGGGTACCAAGCCCTGTTGTCGTTAGAACCGCCGGCGAAATAACTTCGCACGAACGGAATATTGTCAGAATTGCCATAAGGCACGGCGATACCCAAAAAACTATGGAACGCCAAAACATTCGACCGCCTAAGATCCCAATACTTCACATAGTCGAACTCGGTCTTTATATATTGTGAATAAGGAACGTTGAAGACCAAAAGTTTATCATTTTCTTGGTCAAAGGGTATCAAATATGAAAGCCCCGATAGAAGATTTCCGGCACTTTCGAGCTTCCAACGGAACCTATAAAAACTATTGTCGGTCAGGCCATTCCTATTATTGGTGTTCAAGGTATAGTTACTGGCAAAAATAAGATTGTTCTCCGTCAGCCTTTCTCGACGTTCCTCAATGCGCACAACGTCAATATAATCCTCATCCGATGTCGGTATAAGTCCTTGGTTTTTGACGGCTTTTATAAAACCGGCCGTACCATCGGGTGTATCGGGGTCATCATCGGGCAATAGCAAACTGGCATTTCCGTCATCATCAAAAGTATAGAAATCAGATACTAAGGGGTTGCCGATATAATTTTTAACCGGATTTGTTGCAATGTCGTTCAATTGATTATAAGCACTGGTGTACACGTTGAAAAAACGATCCGGATTCAGATTCTTCACGAATTGAACGTTCAATAGTTCCAATGAATGTCGCCTAAAATCAGATGGTGCCCAATTGTAGCCAAAAATCGTATTGAAAGTCCGTTTATCGAGACCTATATTTCTTTGCGAAGTGGTGCCCAAAGTGACCCTGGTCTGGGGCAACATATAGTTGGCTATGATTTTGTCGGTCTTAATGAAAGGAAACCAGATTCTGGGGAAATTGAGGCTAAGGTCGACCCCCCATTCAAGGATATTGAAAAAACGGTTGTCATCGATTATTGGGTCTTTTGACGCTCCCAGGTTTACACGCCCCGACAAGCTTAGGTTCTCGGCTCCCCTGAACAAATTTCTGGCCTGTAGCGATTGAGTGAGCCCCATACCTATCTGCTGGAAGTTTGAACGTGTTACATTGAACTCTGAACCCGATGAATATTTAGGCCTTGCGGAAAGGTAAATATTGGCGGTCAGATCTGTATTCGTACTATCTTCCTCTATCACGATACTCGGATATTTGAATACATTTAGGTTGGTAATCTGACGATAGGTTCGTATGCGGTCTATTTCCCTGTAGATACTATCCTTTTCAAAAAAAATGGCATCGGTAAGGGTCTTGGGTTTGAAGCGTAATTTATTTCTGTAAAATATGGTATAGTCACCAAAACGTTCAAACTTAAGCTCGCCATCGCGCTCGTCAAAAAGAAAATCGGTATAGATATTGACCTTGTCGAACTTATGGACCTTATATTCAGAAGTGGTCAGGACATTTTCTTGCCTCGCCCTTAGATCATCTATTTGTAAAAGAACATCAAGTTCTTTGTCGACGCCTTTAGCTGTCGAATCGCGTAAAATTTCAAAACCAATGGAACTTTCCTGAAAATTGTAGACCCCTGAATTTTTGAAAATCGCCGTCAACCTTTCACGTTCAAGGGCAAAATCTAGTGAATTGAACTGTTTTCCTTTGCTGATCAGCGATGCTTCACTGTGGGCAAAGTACAATGAATCGATGGCCTTAGAAGAAATATCATGCGTAATTGAATCAATGAAATAGGGTTGTCCAAGGTTTATTTTGTAAGCCACCCCGACCCGCTGTTTTCGCTTTTTACCAACAATTTCATAGGTAGTGCTGTTGTTGAAATAACCTTTGCCGCTGTAATATGCACTAAGACGCTGCAAGGTCTTGCGGGTGGCACTTGTGTCCAATATCACAGGGGCCTCGCCAATGTTCTTGAGCCATTCGCTCATGCCTTTGACCAAAAATGACTCTCCCAGTCTATTGACCTGTTTTTCCGATAGCAGGTCGACCAAACGTTGCTTGCGCTTCTGTTTACGGTAAAGCCATGCCTGAAAAGAAGAATCAGGATTCACTTTGGCCAAATTGTAAAGGTTTAGGCGCAGTGGATACCCCAAAAGACTGCTATTGGGTTCTTGAATGATCAAACTCTCTATCTCTTCGTTGTTGACCTTTTCGTCGTCAACGAAAACCGTGTTCTTGACGATTAATGATTCGTCATCTTCAACGCGTCGAAGCGTATTGCACGATGAAATCGCCACCGCTAGCAATAATAAGCTTATTTTAGCCATGCATCTTGGATTGCGCAACGGGGTCATCATAGAAATCAAAAATACATTTTTTGTATGGTTGTCAAAAGCCAAATAAAACTTATCAAAAGCTTACAGCAAAAAAAGTACCGCAGTAAAAACCGAATGTTCGTGGTAGAGGGAATCAAGATGGTTCAAGAGCTTTTGAATTCAAATTTTACGGTCTTTAAGATCTTTACCACCGATTTGTCGAATTTCAAGACTCGGGCAGATATTGTTGAGGTTGTTTCCAATTCTGAACTACGCCAAATGAGCGGCCTTAAGAATCCTAATCAGGCCTTGGGGGCCTTTTACATTCCTGAATCGAAAACGGTTGATTTTGATGATTGGATATTGGTGCTCGACGATGTTCGGGATCCTGGAAATTTGGGTACCATTATCAGGCTGTGTGATTGGTTCGGCATAAAAAATTTGGTCTGTTCGAAGAACACGGTCGATTGTTATAACCCAAAAGTACTTCAGGCCAGTATGGGCTCGATAGCACGGGTAAATGTTGTCTATAATGATTTGGAGCATTTTCTGGATAATACAGGTAAACCTTTATATGGCGCCTTTATGAGTGGAAGTTCGGTTTACAAAGAGCAACTTCCTAAGGGCGGAATATTGGTCATGGGCAACGAAGCCAATGGGATCTCAAAGAACGTGGAAAAATTGATATCTTCTAAAATAGCCATTCCACAGTTTGGCGATAGTACAACTGAAAGCCTGAATGTCGCCACCGCTACGGCAATTTTATTGAATGAAATCAGGAGAAAATAGCTTGATCGATTTTATTCGAAGGTAAAATTGATGAATATGCCTCGGGTTCGCATGGCGTCCAAATTACCGGTCCAAGGACTGTTAGGCTCCAAATCGCGAACAAGTTCGTCGGTAATGGCGAAAACACCGCGGATCGACGGGGTGAATTTGAAATATTCAAGATAAAAGTCGATGCCGAAACCGAGTTCGTAGTTATAGACCCATTTTGTCATGCGAAAAGTTCCGGCCGAATTGTCATCAATACTGCTCTCGTTGCTTCCTAAATTTAGAGATGCGGATCCACCCCCAATTATGAATGGCTTCCAGTTTCCGAAGCGTTTTGTACTTACTTTTAGCAACAGCGGAAAGTTGATATAAGTCGATTTGACCTCCCTGACCGTATTGCGCTTAATGTCATCCTCCCCGGTAAACCCTGGAAAGTTCAGTATTCGCGAATTGTAAAGTAATCCGGGTTCGAAACGTAGATCTAAAAAGCGATTTAGCCGCAATTCACCTATAAGTCCGACATTGAATCCTATTGACTGATCGACCAAAATGTCATCGGTGAAATCTTTGTAATCAAACTTGAAATCATAACGGTTGAATCCCAAAAAGTAACCCCAGTTGAGCAAAGGCTCATCTTCGTTCTCTAAATTGAGTACCGGATTTTCCTTAAATTGGGAATAGCCATTTTGGCTTAAAATGACACCTAACGCCACCAGAAAAAACAACTTCTTCATTTACGCAAATTAAAAGGGCCGGAAATGGGAAAATGAATCCTGCCGAACCGACCTCAAATTTTGATAACGACCATTGGTTTGTAGTGTAACAAGTCAATTGGCCTTAGTTGCAATATAGATAGAGGCGACGCCCATCGTCTGAGGCCTGTTCTCTACATCTATAAACCCGATTTTGCGCAAAATATTGTTGAAGTCCTCACCATGCGGAAAAACCGAGGCTGATTCGCTCAAATAGCCATATGCGCTATTGTCTTTTGAAAAAATGCGGCCGATGACAGGCAAAATGTATTTCGTATATAATCGGTAGCCCTGTTTGAAGGGGGGTTTCGTCGGAATAGAAGTTTCCAATACTATAAAAGTGCCTTTTGGCCGTAAAACACGGTATATTTCCAAGAGTCCTTTTTCCAAAGTTTCGAAATTTCGCACCCCGAAGGCAACCGTAACGGCATCGAAAGAATTCTTCTCAAAAGGGAGGTTTTCGCTGTCGCCGACGACCATTTCGATAACATTTTCCATATTTTTTTTTCGCACTTTTTTTCTACCAACATCAAGCATGCCCGGGGAAATGTCGAGACCTACGATTTTTTCTGCCCCGGTTTGTGTTAAATTGATGGCCAGGTCACCTGTTCCCGTGGCTATGTCGAGTATGTTTTTCGGCTTTTTTGTCTTCAGTAGATCGACTACCCTACGACGCCATTTTACGTCAATGCCAAAAGAAATCACTCGGTTCAGTCCGTCATAATTGTCACTAATTGTATCGAACATTTTTGTAACCTGCTCTTTTTTGCCGAGTTGGGAGTCCTTATAGGGAATTACTTTTTTTGCCATCGTGTAATTTTCGTCAAAGATACTATAAGACAGGTTCGATTAATGGTATATGAAGACAATAATGAAGATCCTTCAGAGTTCTTTACTTGTGTTTTTTAAAGGGCAATCGAATTTATTTGTGTAATTTCGTATTGCAATATTTGCGAATTTTTTGCGAAATGGGCTTTACTATGGCTTTCGAACCCGATTGGGTTTTTCTTTCTGATTCTTGTTTGAAGATATTTGGCTTCGGCGTAAATACAACTTAAATTCTAAATGAAAATAATAATTGCCGGCGCAGGCGAGGTAGGCTTTCATTTGGCAAAGCTTCTTTCTTATGAATCGCAGGATATTACCTTGATCGATACAAAGAAGGAAAGCCTTGCATATGCAGACAGCCATCTTGATATCAGGGTGTTACGTGGCGATGCCACCTCGATAGAGGTATTGACCGATGCAAAGGTACAGACCTCAGACCTGGTTATCGCGGTCACTTCTTCTGAAACGACGAATATCACCCTTTGTATGCTTGCCAAACAGTTGGGCAGTAAACGAACCATTGCCAGAATATCGAATACCGAGTTCATCGAAAATAAAGATGCCATTAAATTCTCGGAGTTGGGAATCGACGAACTTATTTCTCCCGAAGAATTGGCAGCGGCCGAAATTCAGCTTTTGTTGAACAAGTCGGCCTTTAACGACACCTATGAATTCGAAAAAGGCGAGTTGATCATGATCGGGGTTTCTTTGGGTAAAACCGCCCCTTTTGTCGGCAAAATGGTAAAGGAGGCCGCGAAAATTTTTCCCGAACTACATTTTATGCCGATAGCCCTGCAACGTTTGGGTACGCAATTCACGGTTATTCCGCGTGGGGATACTATTTTTAAGGAGGGTGACCGGGTATATTTTATTACCGTGAAGGAAGGCGTTGATGAACTTTACAAGCTTACCGGAAAAAAGAAGCGCGAAGTAAAAAATGTAATGATTCTGGGAGGCAGTAAAGTGGGGTATAAAGCGGCCCGAGACCTATGTGCAAAAAGTTTCAACGTTAAATTGATCGAGAAGGATAAAGAAAAGGCCTTTGATTTGGCAGATGAACTTCCGAACGCCTTGGTGATCAATGGTGATGGTAGAAATGTCGAACTTCTTGAAGAGGAGAGTTTAGACTCGATGGATGCCTTCGTCGCCGTTACTGGAAATTCGGAAACGAACATTATGTCTTGTTTGGTCGCCAAGTCCAAACATATCAGAAAGACGATCGCTTTAGTAGAGAATATGGATTATTTTCAACTGTCGCATTCCATTGGTATCGATTCTTTGATAAATAAGAAACTTTTGGCCGCCAATAACATTTTTCGGCATATAAGAAAAGGTGAGATCGTTGCGTTGATGCGCCTGAACAATCTCAATGCAGAGATTTTGGAATTTGTGGTAAAGCCTGATTCAAAAGTTACGGGCAACGTCATACGCGAACTCGATTTTCCTAAATCGGCTACCATAGGGGGGGTGGTAAGAGATGGCCAAGGTATTATTGCCCTTGGTGGTTTTGAGATTATGGCCGGCGACAGGGTGGTCGTATGTTGCCTGCCCGAAGTCATACCCGTCATAGAGCGTTTATTCTTATAAAATGGAGCTGAACTCCAGAATCATAATACATTTAATGGGCCTGCTATTGCTTTGCAACGGCGGTTTTATGCTTTTGGCCGCCCTGGTGAGTGGCATATATGATGATGGGGCTACCCTTGACATTGCCATTGCCGCAGTGACAACCTTGTTCACAGGGGTTACGGCGATGTATTTTACCCGCGGACATAAGAAAGAAGTCAAACGTAAAGAAGGGTATATAATAGTCACGTTTGGCTGGATAGTAATGTCTTTATCAGGCATGTTGCCCTATTTGTTTTCAGGTTCGATACCGACCATTACCAATGCCTTTTTCGAGACTATTTCGGGCTATACGACCACAGGAGCCTCTATTTTAGACGATATCGAGGCATTGCCCGAAGGCATTCTTTTTTGGCGCAGCCTTACACATTGGATAGGGGGTATGGGAATAATTGTCTTGGCCATTGCCATACTACCGCTTTTGGGCATAGGTGGCATGCAGTTGTTCGCGGCGGAAGCCCCCGGCCCCAGCGCCGATAAATTGCACCCGCGTATTACCGATACCGCTAAAAGGCTGTGGTATATCTATGTAGGGTACACCCTCGCCGAAACCTTGCTGCTGAAACTTGCGGGCATGTCTTTTTTCGATGCCATAAACCATTCATTGGCAACATTGTCAACGGGGGGGTTTTCAACCAAGAATCTGAGCCTTGCCTTTTGGAATGATCAGCCGCTCATTCAATATATCGTTATACTATTTATGTTTTTGGCAGGTACGAATTTCGTACTCAGTTATTTCGCTTTTAAAGGTAAGGTACAACGTGTGTTGAAAGATGAGGAATTCAAATATTATGGTGCGCTTATCGTATTTTTTACATTGATTGCCACATTGGTGATTTATTTTAAGGCCGAGGTTCCGGTTTCAGAATATCATCCAAAAGTTCTGGGTACGGCCGAAAGTTCGTTTCGACATGCCCTATTTCAGGTAATTGCCGTAATTACGACAACTGGATTTGTGTCAGCCGATTTTACTAGTTGGACGCCGTTCTTGACCATCTTCTTTTTCGGGCTGATGTTTTTGGGGGGATCTGCCGGATCCACTGCGGGCGGTATCAAGGTGATGCGGCATGTATTGATCATTAAGAACGGTCTGCTCGAATTTAAGCGAACCTTGCACCCAAGTGCCATTATTCCGGTGCGGTATAACAATAAGACGGTAAAGGAGCATATTGTCTACAACATTATCGGTTTTTTGATTTTGTACATGCTACTTTTTATCATCGGTGCCCTGGTCTTGGGTGCTCTGGGATTGGACTTCGTAACCGCTATTGGAGGGGCGGCTTCATCGTTGGGCAATGTGGGCCCGGCCTTTGGCAGTTTGAATCCACTGAGCAACTTTAACGGATTGCCCGATCTTGGTAAATGGTGGTGCGGATTTCTGATGCTGGCCGGTCGTTTGGAACTTTTTACGGTCTTGATCTTATTGACCCCCTATTTTTGGAAACGAACTTAAAGATAATATCGGTTCTGTAGAGACCTTATCAATTTTAACCTTCGAAATTTCATATTTTTCGTTTGAACAAACGCAACAAAATTGTCACTGGTCATAGGCTCTGTGAGCGAACTCTTGAGTCTAGGGGTTAAGAGGGTAGTGGTGCGAAAAGCTTACTATACTACTGATTTGATCCTTGCCATGGCCTCACGGATCTCTTTTTCCGATGCGGCATACGAAATACGAATACAATTGCCATTGCCAAAGGCATCACCGGTTACGGTAGCAACATTGGCGGCCTCCAAAAGATACATTGCAAAATCGGACGCGTTGTTGATTAAACTACCGTTCAAGGTCTTTCCAAAAAAAGCGGAGACATCGGGAAAAACATAGAATGCCCCTTCGGGTTCATTGCAATTGAATCCTTCAATTTCGCCTAGAAGATCCAATATCAATTTTCTACGTGTTTGAAACTCATCGACCATATATCGGATGCGGTCCGGCGACTCGGTCAAAGCGGTTATCACGGCACGCTGAGCAATGCAGTTGGCACCACTGGTAACTTGACCTTGAAGTTTGTTGCAGGCTCTTGCCAAATAAGCGGGGGCACCGATATACCCGATACGCCAGCCTGTCATCGCGAATGCCTTGGCCACCCCGTTCACGGTTACCGTTCGCTCATACATATCTGAAAATTGGGCCATTGAGGCATGTGCGGTGACACCGTAATTAATGTGTTCATAAATCTCATCGCTCACGACGATGATCTGTGGGTGTTTTTGCAAGACATCTGCCAGGGCCCGGAGCTCATTTTTGCTGTAAATAGACCCGCTGGGGTTACAAGGAGAGCTGTACCATAACATCTTTGTTCGGGGCGTAATGGCAGCTTCTAGCCGTTCGGGGGTCATTTTGAAATCGTTTTCAAGCGAGGTTGGTACCTCTACGGGAACTCCATCGGCTAATTTGACAATATCGGAATAACTTACCCAATACGGACAGGGCAGAATGACTTCATCACCTTTGTTCAGGCAAACCTGAGCTATGTTGTACAATGATTGCTTGGCACCCGTGGAGACCACGATCTGTGCCGGTTCATAGATGAGGTTATTGTCTCGCTTGAACTTGGTTATTATAGCTTGTTTTAATTCGACATAGCCATCGACCGGAGTGTACGAATTGTAACCGTCGTTCACGGCCTGAATTGCGGCATTTTTTATATAGTCAGGAATGTCAAAATCGGGCTCGCCTAAACTTAATCCGATGATATCTTTGCCCGAAGCCCTTAGTTCACGGGCCTTTGCGGCCATTTCTAGAGTAGCGGAAGGAGTAACGCTGTTAATCCTGTCCGAAAGTTGTTCGTTCATTGTGAATTTAAAATTACTAGTACTGCAGTGAAGGCTGTTTGCCCAATTCCTTTAAATGTTTGAAGTGCGAAATTATAGCTTTTCTAGTAGTTTTATATTCGTTATAAGGTAAATTAAATTCTTTGGCCGTTTGTTTAACGATTTTTGAGATTTTTGTGTAATGAATATGGCTGATATTAGGAAAAATATGATGTTCGACCTGATGGTTCAACCCACCTGTAAACCAATTGACGATTCGGTTTTTGGTGCCAAAGTTGACCGTTGTGAACAACTGATGTATGGCCCAAGTATTTTTCATGTTGCCGCTTTCATCGGGTAGGGGCGTTTCCGCTTCGTCAACAATATGGGCCAATTGAAAAACGACGCTCAAAATGACCCCTGCGACATAGTGCATGATAAAGAAGCCCAAAAGAACTTTCCACCAAACTATGTCAATGAATATCAGTGGAATGATAATCCAAATAGTCAGGTAGAGCATCTTTGTTATTACCAACGTGCTCCAATTGATGACAGGGTTGGGCAACTTGCCATAGGCCAATTTTCGCTTCATATAACGATACATTTGCTGAAAATCGGTAGTTACGGCCCAATTGAAGGTTAGCAGTCCATAAAGGAAAATGGAATAAAAATGTTGGAATTTATGGTGTTTCTTCCACTCGGCATGTTTTGAGAAACGCAGTATACGGCCCGCTTCCATGTCTTCATCATGTTCGTGGATGTTCGTATATGTATGGTGGAGCACATTGTGCTGTACTTGCCAATTGTAAACGTTTCCCGCTAAGATGTAAATGCTGCTCCCCATTATTTTATTGACCCATTTTTTGTTCGAATACGCCCCGTGGTTTCCATCATGCATGACGTTCATTCCTACACCGGCCATACCGATTCCCATTACGATGGTCAATAAAAGATTTGCCCAATTTGGCAACCCTAATGTTAATATCAAAAAATAAGGGGTCAAGAAAAGGGCGAACATGATGACGGTTTTCAGGTGCAAACGCCAATTACCGGTTTTTTTAAGCTTATTCTCTTTGAAATAGTCATTGACCCTTTGGTTCAAGGTCTTGAAAAATTTAGCTGAATCTTTTCGGGAAAATCTAATGGTCGTATTCTCCATAGGATGAAATCTTTTAAATAAAAAAGAGCAATCGCCTTTTTTGTCGAAGGGATTTAATATGGACAGGAAATCGCGCCTTCGAATATACTATTTTTGTTCAAATACAAAGATAAGCATGAGTGCACAAATATTGTTCGAATATTTCCCAAACTTGACCCAAAGCCAAAAATCACAATTTGAACGGCTCGAGGTGCTCTACCAAGATTGGAACCAAAAGATAAACGTCGTTTCTAGAAAAGATATCGAAGAACTCTATCTGCGCCATGTGCTACATTCATTGGGAATCGCCAAAATACATCGATTTAGGCCGGGAAGTTCAGTCTTGGATGTTGGCACGGGCGGAGGTTTTCCCGGTATTCCATTGGCCATTCTTTTTCCCGATACCCAATTTACATTGGTCGATGCCATCGGTAAGAAAATAAAAGTGGTGCAAGAAGTGGTGGACGGTTTGAAACTGACCAACGTGACCGCAATACATAGCAGGGTCGAAGATTTAGATGCCCGGTTCGATTTTATTGTCAGTCGGGCCGTAGCGGCCATGCCTACTTTTGTTTGGTGGGTAAAGGGACGTATAAAAAAGGAATCTATCGACGAGAATCGACGTAACGGAATACTTTATTTGAAAGGGGGTGATTTGACCGAAGAGATGGCGGACTATAAAACGGCACAGATTTATGACCTTTCGGATTATTTTAAAGAGGGTTTCTTTGAGACGAAAAAAGTGGTCTACCTGCCAATGAAATTCAAAGGGTAAACTTATACGCTCAACATACTCAAATAAGAATTTCTGCACTTTCTGGCATAAGACCTTACATAGCTCTGAACGCGTATTAAGAACGATGTCCTCGGCTCACTTTTTTGTGTCACATGGGTATTATCTTTCATTGTTAGCGATTGTTAGGTAATCAACGGCTAAAGTTAAATTACTTAAAATTTACAATTACTTAACGTTAAATTTACATTTAGATTGTCCTAAAGCGACAAAAGCGTAGTTTTTCTGCCCAATTATAGGGACGACCTAAGTATATGGACTTTTCAATGCGTAGCTATTCACAGGCAAAATTTAAGGGTTTGAATAGCAGTTGAATATTCGTAAAATCATCTAAAACGAACTCATTGCCTATTTCCCCTAAATTTTGGCCCTCGCAATCATGCACGGGAACAATAACGTTGGCCTTTGGGTCACAACTACGATAGAGAAAGACAGTCTGGCCTTCAAACTCGGCACTTGAAATATATTGGTATTTTGCATCTTCTGAAACATCACGTCTCCTTATGGCTATTTCGGATCTTAACCAATCGAGTTCCTCGATGGGATCGGTGGTTCCACAGACTGTATTGAGGGTATCATCGCTATCGGAACATGATATTGTTGCCGTAAATGATAGGATCAAGAAGAAAGAACATCTTAAAAGATTGATTTTCATAGGGACACTTGATTTAATGGTTCTTTTGCATTTTTATATTCCGTACCTCCTTTTGGCCATGAAATTGCCAAATAAGTATATAGCTCCTGTCATTTTAAATAAAAAAAACCTTCAAAGACATTGCTTCGAAGGCTCGATATGGTATCATTGGTTCGGTATTATTGAAGACTCCAAGGCGGAGTGACACCATTGGATCTGGCATAGGCGATGAGTTGGCCCTTATGTTCGCCGTTATGTTCCATAATGGCCAAAAGACCACCAAGCTTGTTCATTCTGGCAAAGCCGAAATCGACCTCTTCGCCAAATTGGTCACTTTCAACCATCGGGATATTTTTCAACACAAATTCGTTCGATTTTCTCAGTGCTGCGATGACATTTTCCTTTCCCGTAATCTCGCCCAATTTCATCACATCAACATCTGCGGGTGGGGCGAACCCCAATTTTGATGCAAGAAAGTAATTGCCGCCCGCAATGTGCAGGAGAGCTTCACGAACTGAATTTACTCCCTCCATTGGTCGCCAGTCATACTGATCTTCTGAAAAGGCTTGGGCAAGTTGTATCACCTGTTCTTGATTACTTGCCAATAGACCTTGAATTGTGTTTTGGGCCAAATTATCTTGTGCATAGCAGCCGAACGCTACGATGAGCATCGCTGCCATTAATACTAATTTTCTCATTTTTTTTGTTTTTTAATAATGTCCTGTGTTTGTATGTATTATTTATGAAAAGTAATAAAAATCTAACTAATCATTACTAAAACCTAATTCTTTAACTTCTTAATTAGCCCAGAAAAGGGTATCGATAATCTTCAGGCGACACAAATGTTTCCTTGATCAATCTGGGCGAGACCCATCGCAAAAGGTTCTGGGCCGAACCTGCTTTGTCGTTCGTGCCCGAAGCCCTAGCGCCGCCAAAAGGTTGTTGGCCTACGACCGCACCTGTCGGCTTATCGTTTATATAAAAGTTTCCGGCACAATTTTGAAGTACTTGGGTGGCCTCTTCGATTGCGTAACGGTCTTTTGACAGTACCGCACCGGTCAAGGCGTATTCAGATGTTGCGTCAACGAGTTTTAGGGTCTTGGACCAATCGGCGTCCTCATAAACGTAAATGGTCACCACTGGACCGAACAATTCGGTTTCCATTGTTGTGTAATGGGGGTCTGTGGTCAATATGACCGTCGGCTCAATGAAATACCCTTTACTTTTATCACAGTTGCCACCGGCAATAACTTCGGCGTTTTTGTCCTGCTTGGCCTGATCGATATATTTCGCCAATTTATCAAAAGAATTTTCATGGATCACCGCCGTAATAAAATTGGACATGTCTTCCGGAGAGCCTGGTTTATTAAAGGATTCAATATCCTTTTTTACCAGACCTAGAATTTCTTTTGATGTTGATTTTGGAAGATATACCCTTGAAGCGGCGCTGCACTTCTGGCCTTGAAATTCAAAAGCTCCTCGCGTAATGGCAGTGGCAACTTGTTGCGTATTCGCGGTCGGGTGGGCAATAATGAAGTCTTTTCCGCCGGTTTCACCAACAATTCTTGGGTATGTTTTGTAAATGTCAATGTTGTTTCCGATTTGTTTCCAAAGACTCTTGAATACATGGGTAGACCCCGTAAAATGTATCCCGGCGAAATCAGGACTGCCCAAAATCGTTTCCGTAATCATTACGGGGTCGCCATAAACGACATTGATGACACCATCAGGTAAACCGGCCTCTTTAAAGACATCTACAATGACCTTGGCGGAAAAAATTTGACTGTCACTGGGTTTCCAAACTACTACGTTGCCCATCATCGCCGCACTGGCAGGTAGGTTTCCGGCAATTGCCGTAAAGTTGAACGGGGTGATCGCATATATGAATCCCTCTAACGGACGGTATTCGACCCTGTTCCAAATACCCGCGGCAGAATCGGGTTGTTCTTCATAGATCTGAGACATGTACTGCACATTGAACCGAAGAAAATCGATTAGCTCACAGGCCGAATCGATTTCTGCCTGATGAATCGTCTTTGACTGTGCGATCATGGTCGCAGCATTGATTTTCGCACGATACGGCCCGGCAATCAACTCGGCAGCTTTTAGAAAAATAGCGGCGCGCTGCTCCCATTTCAAATTTGCCCATTCATTGCGGGCATGCAGACAATTATCTATAGCTTGGGCGACATGTTTTTTTTCGGCCAAATGGTATTTGCCCACGATATGTTTGTGGTCATGCGGTGGCGACATCGGTTTGGTGTTTCCTGTCACGATCTCTTCACTGCCAATATAGAGCGGTACTTCTACTTTGCCGTTATAATATTCTTTGTATTGTTTAAGTACTTCTTCCCTTTCAGGTGAGCCGGGAGCGTAACTTTTTATCGGTTCGTTGAACGCTGTCGGCACTTGGAAAAAACCTTTACCCATTATGCAGTTTTTTAAGTTAAAAATCGCTGCAAAGGTACTAAATGCAATTCGTTTAAAACCAATTTAAGGCCAAAAGAGGGTCGTTAGTTCAATGCAAAGGGCGCACTGAACTTGAAGGTAGGAATGTAAACCCTGAACTTTTCAGTAGAGCTGAAATTAACCATGTTGTAATAACCTTTCATGGCACCGATAGGAGAGGCCAAAAGACAACCTGAACTATAAGTATGTGACTCTCCGGGTTTGATTACCGGCTTTTTCCCTATCACCCCTTCGCCATCCAAAGCCTCCATTTCATTCAATGCATCATAGATATCCCAATGGCGTGAGGTCAATTGCACCGAATCCTTACTTTGATTCTCGATGGTAATGTTATAGCCAAACGCAAAATGCATCTTATAGTTCTTGAAGAAAGTGCCTTCAAAACTGGTCTGTACCGAAATCTTTATGCCTTTGGTTACCTGTGTGATCATAGTTTATCTCTAAAATGTAAAAATATTTCCAATGAAAAATAGGAGCGTTGAAAACGTTGCCAATATAAAAAAAACCGTATTCAAATACATGTACTTGACACCTGTTTTAAAAATGCCTTGGCGATAGAATCTTTTCATGGCCAAAAACAGGTAAATCAAAAATAGCAATAAGAAAATACCGTTACTGGAAAGACCAAAAACAGAATCGATCAAATAGCTAATAATGAGCAAGATAATCAACGCCGAGGTATTGTGAAAGCTAAAGATGAGATGATCGGTATAATTATATTTTTTTCTGATGTACGCCAGTTGAATGAACAGTGCGAAGAGTGGTAAAAAGAAAAATATGGCGAAGGGAACTTTTGAGATCAGTGAGCTGAAGAATTCACTTGGCCGCTTTTTTGCCTTTGAAATACTTTTGGCCGCATTAAAGACTGTCTTGTTTTCAGTAGTTGTGGGAATATCGTATTTGGTCGTTATTTCCGATAGGTCGCGAACCCCTTTTTTGTCTATCAACGTGCCGAAAAGTTCCCTTTTGTCAAAAAATCGTTCTATAAGTCCCTTTTGTGCAAGGGTATCGTAATGTGCCTTTGGATCTGCAATCATCAAAGAATCCTTCTTTTTGATCTGTTCGTTGATCTTTTCCAATTCGGGGATGGAATCCAAAGAAGTTACAATGTCTTGGCCAACATCATTTTTTTTCAACTTTAGGTTCATTATGCCCTCTTCCATATTAAAGTCTCCAGTCTCATTGTCAGCCGCAAAACGATCCAATGTGCTAAAATCGCCACCGATATTGAGCATTAAAAAATATACTATGGAAAGGCTCAATAGAAACCGAAACGGATTTGTATATCGTACCCTTTTTCCATTGATGTAATCGCTCGTAATCTTGCCCGGTTTTAAAAGCATCGCCGAAAGTGTGTTCAAAAGTTTCGAGTCGTAGGAGATAAGGGAAGAAAAGAACTCATCGAAAAAGTCCTTAAGCGTCAATTTTTTGGTGCTATTGGCCTGTGAGCAATTGGGGCAATATTTGTCGCTCATATCGAGGGGGTGGGCACAATTTGTACATTCCGTTCCCCGATATTGAAGTTTGTACCTTCCGGTAGTCTTTATGGTTGGTTTATTCTCGTCCATCTATCCGTGAATGGGGATAAATATACGTCAATTGCTAATACTTCTTGAGTTGGTAGAGCCGACCCCGATAATACTATCGTATAGGTCTCCGAAATTGCGGTAATACACTAAAATAAGATAGTTGTTCTCGGTAAAGTGAAAGTTGCCACAGATAGTATTTAAATCGATAATGCCATCATCGCGTTTTATCACATATTTATAGTTGTAGAAGCCTTGTTTCATTTTTAAGCTGACTTCCATCATACCATTATCTTCATTGTAGGTCATTTTGTTTTCATCGTTAAGCCCATAATTATTGAACTTTCCAAAAATGTACACGTCGTCAAGGCCCAATTGCTCTTCATAGGGAAGACTAAAATGCACATTGGTGTACTCGGCTTCGCGTGAAATATCATCACCTTGCAACGTGCGGACGACAAAATCGCCATTGATGTCAGGATAGTAGGTATAAGGCCTGTCAAAGCGAAAACGATCTGAAAAAAGATAGTGGTTATAAATGTCGGTCAATTCAATGTGCGAAATCGCCGAAGTCGGGGCGCGAAGGTCTTTGGTGTCGAAGTTATAGAACTCGTTGCCACCAAAAAAGCTGGTCTCCTGGTCGTATTTATAGACCAATTCAGAGCCAAGGGTATACTGGGGTTGAATATTGTAAAGGGCTGTAGGCCAGTAATGATTTTGTATGATAGCGACCTTAACCTCCTTTTTAGGGTTCACCAAGCGAAAATTGCCAGCATTGATGCTGAACTGTACCACTTGCTTTTCGTTCAAAAAGTCGAAATCACGTGAGCGCTTGACCGTTGCGGCCACTTTCACGGCATCAGAGTAAACAACGAACCTTCGGCTGAATTGTAGGTCATAACTGTCGTTATAGACTTCTAATAGATAGTTGCCGGTAACCTTTAGACCTACATTATTATTGGGTAGGGTCAATCTATAGTTCGAATAAGGTTGTAGCGTATTGTAACTGTTGCCGTAATCGATTATGCGCTGGTTGTCCACGCCATTCAGATATTGCGATTTCAGTAGGTTTGAGGGTTTCCAGTCGTAATTGCAATGAACGATTTTATAATAATAATCGCTTTCCTTGGCCGTGATATCGTCAAATTCAAGGTAAATCGGGTCGCCGAGCTTTACTACCGGAAATTGGTCATCCGTAGGTCCTTTGAAGATAATCGATTTGATGTTCTCTGGCGGATCGACTTCTTCTTGAACTTGCGCAAAAAACACCTGAACGAACAAAAGAAACAAAACCTTGCTAAGAATTAGGCGCATTTAAAAGCTAATTTGGGGCAAAGGTAAACAAAAAGCATACCGAACAAATTATCATCGTTGTACTGCCCAAATTTATGGGCAATAATTATGAAAACTTTCTTTTATATGCTATTTTTGCCCCAAATTTTGATAACCTAAGGTCTACTAGAATATGTCCAAAGACATCCGGATCAAAAAAGGCTTGAACATCAACCTTGTCGGTGCTGCAGAGCAAACTACTTCAAAAGCCGTTTTAAGTAATGTTTACGCCCTAAATCTTGAAGATTTTCACGGAATTACCCCAAAAATGATGGTCAAGGAAGGTGCCGAAGTCAAAGCGGGAGAAGCACTTTTTTACAATAAGAACCGCGAGGGTATGTTGTTCGTCTCCCCGGTCAGTGGTGAACTGGTGGAAATAGAAAGAGGTGCAAGAAGACGTATTCTTACGCTGAAAATATTAGCTGATAAAGATCAGGAGACCTTGGAACATGCCGTACCGGATCTAGAAAAAGCTTCGATACCCGCTATAAAGCAATTTTTGCTTAAGGGAGGGTGCTGGCCCTTCATCAAGCAAAGACCTTACGATATCATTGCAGATCCCGATAGTACTCCCAAAGCAATCTTCATTTCCGGAACCAATACGGCCCCATTGTCGGCTGATCTTGATTATGTCTTGAAAGGAAAAGAAAAAGAATTGCAGGCGGCGATCAACGCACTATCAAAAATGACACCTGGCAAGGTACATATATCGATTGGAAGGTCATCATCTTCGCCTTTTGCCGAATTGAAAGGTGTTGAGCTGCACAAAGTTTCAGGACCGCACCCTTCGGGGTTGGTCGGTACACAGATCAACAAAATCGATCCGATAAACAAAGGTGAGATTGTGTGGACGGTCAGCGCCCAAGATTTGGTCATAATCGGCGAGCTATTGTTGACCGGAAAGTTCAACGGCGAGCGAATAGTGGCGCTTGTGGGGTCTTCGGTAAAACAACCAAGATATTACACCACCAAAATCGGGACAGAGATTTCTACGTTTCTTTATGCAAGTGGAGTGAACAATGAAAATTTTAGGGTCATAAACGGCGATGTGCTCACAGGTAAAAAATCAAGTCAAGATGGGCACCTTGGCTATTATAACAATACGGTAAGCTGCATACCCGAAGGTGACGACTATGAACTTTTCGGATGGAACAAACCGGTTTTCAATAAAATTTCCGCAACTAGGGCCATGACCTTTTCGTGGTTGCAACCGAACAAGAAGTACGA
Source organism: Flavobacteriaceae bacterium NBU2977 (assembly GCA_019931105.1). Lineage (GTDB taxonomy): Bacteria > Bacteroidota > Bacteroidia > Flavobacteriales > Flavobacteriaceae > Meishania > Meishania litoralis. The sequence goes on from JAIOUW010000004.1 coordinate 201,548, forward strand.
CCTTAATACCAATACAAACGGTGAACATAGGGCATTCGTGGTTACCGGAATGTATGAAAAGGTCTTTCCTTTGGATATTTACCCGATGCAATTGTTGAAAGCATGTATGGTCAAAGATTTGGACGAAATGGAACAATTGGGTCTTTACGAAGTGGCTCCAGAGGATTTTTCGCTAACCGAGTTCATATGTGTATCGAAACAACCGCATCAAAAGATTATTCGCGAGGGACTAGATCTATTGCATAAAGAAATAGGATAATATGAGTGACAAAAGACTGACATTCAAAAAAAGACTGCACATACTTAAACATCGGTACCGTGACAAAAAAATGGCTCCCGCTTTCAATGCGTTCCATACCTTTTTGTTCTCTCCCGATGAGACTACGCACAACGGCTCACATGTGCGGGCGGTCGATGACTTGAAACGAACGATGAATACGGTCATAATGGCACTTGTGCCCGTATTGATTTTCTCCATGTTCAATGCAGGGTATCAGCATTATTCGGCAATTAATGGCTTTCCTCAAGAGTTTTCGGTGACCGAACATTTCTTGACGTGGGATAATTTTTGGATAGGGGTTGTTAAAGTACTTCCCCTCTTGGTCATTTCGTATGGTGTCGGACTTTTGGTGGAATTTATCTTTGCGGTAATCAAGGGGCATGAAGTTGAAGAGGGTTATTTGGTTACTGGTATGCTCGTTCCGCTTATAGTTCCTATTGACACACCACTATGGATGTTGGCCGTTGCCGTCGTATTCGGTGTGGTCATTGGCAAAGAGGTTTTCGGGGGTACGGGAATGAATATTTTGAATCCCGCTTTGACCATTCGTGCATTTCTATTCTTTGCTTATCCGACCTGGATGAGTGGCGACAAGGTCTGGGTGCACGGGGCACGCGAAAGGGCAGATCAGATTGCCGAGGGTGCCACGAATGTCGATGCCATTTCTGGTGAGACCGTTCTTGGGTTTTTGGCACAGAACAAGGGCGCTGAAATGTCTTATTCCACCTGGGATGCCTTTTGGGGCTTTATTCCGGGTTCCGTTGGTGAGACCCCGACATTCTTGATTCTGCTGGGGGGCTTGTTCTTGATATTTTCGAAAATAGCGAGCTGGCGCATAATGCTCAGCGCAGTTTTGGGTTCGCTGTTCATGGGACTCATTTTCAACCAGGTGGTAGAAATGGGTTGGATAACCGAAACAAGCAAGTTTTACGGCTTGATGAGCTACGAATTTTGGAAACATTTATTGGTTGGTGGCCTAGCCTTCGGTATCGTATACATGGCGACCGATCCAGTAACCGGGGCACAGACCAATCGCGGAAAATGGATCTATGGTTTTCTAATCGGATTTATGTCGGTAATGATCCGAGTGTTCAACCCCGCTTACCCCGAAGGTGTTTTCTTGGCAATTCTTCTAATGAACGTGTTTGCACCTACCATCGATCATTACGTGGTGAGGGGCAATATCAAAAGAAGGATGAAGCGCTTGAAAAATGCAGTTGTCTTACCCAAGGATTCCGATCAAGAGGCGAAAGAACTTAAAGCAGAAACGGTTTAACTATGGCGATCAATACTGAAAAAAATACGTACACCGTACTATTCGCGGCAATAATGGTTATCGTGGTGGGTACCATCTTGGCCTTTTTGGCATCGGCCCTGAAACCTGCGATAAAGGAAAACGAGCGTTTCGAAAAACAACAGAACATTCTTTACGCTATGGGCGTCAATGAAAATGAAGGGGAAGGAAGCGTGAATTTTGTTCCCACCGATAGAGTAGAAGCAGAATTCCATAAGTATATCAAAGAGCAACTGGTTATTAAGGGAGATGAAATTCTTAATAATGACGAAGCCTATCTTATCGATATGAAAAAGCAATTGGCATTGGCCAAAAAAGGCGAGACTCCAGAATTGCCGCTTTTCATTGGTGAAAAAGACGGTAAGAAATTCTATATCATCCCAATGTACGGCAAGGGTCTTTGGGATGCTATTTGGGGGTTCATTGCGCTAGACGACAAAATGACGGTACAGGGGGTTTATTTTGACCATAAAGGCGAAACACCTGGTTTGGGAGCCAATATTAAGCAACGCTATTTCATGGATGATTTTTCGGGGGAGACCATTTTGAACGGTAACCGGTATTCAGGTATTTCCGTTGTCAAGGGTAACAACGACCCATTGAACAAGGTCAAGGATGATAATGAGATCGATGCATTGGCAGGGGCTACCATAACCGGCAATGGCGTATCTGCAATGATCAAAGAAACGGTCACTTTATACAAAGATTATTTAGAAACCATAAGAACGAAGTAACATGGCACTACTTTCAAAGAAAGACACCAATCTAATATTGGATCCGTTGGCCGATAATAACCCCATAACCATTCAGGTTTTGGGTATCTGTTCCGCCTTGGCGATCACTGCCGAGCTTAAGGCATCGGTCGTTATGGCACTGGCCGTTATTTTCGTTCTTGGCTTGGGCAACGTGGTCATATCCTTGATGCGTAATATCATTCCTTCGAAAATTCGGATCATCGTGCAATTGATTGTGGTCGCCACCTTGGTAATCATCGTTGATCAAGTGCTCAAGGCATTCGCCTATGAGCTGAGCAAGACTTTGGCCGTTTTTGTAGGCCTGATTATTACGAACTGTATTATTATGGGGCGTTTCGAGGCTTTTGCCTTGGGTAATGGTCCATGGAGGTCGTTCTTAGATGGTATCGGCAATGCCTTAGGATATGGGGTAATACTTGTTATTGTCGGTTTCTTTAGAGAACTGCTGGGATCGGGCACGTTGTTCGGATATCCCGTTTTCGGAGATCCCATCGCCAAGACAGGTTTGTATTCAACTGGGTATGAGAATAACGGATTTATGATTATTCCTCCTGCCGCACTGATAGTCGTAGGTATAATAATCTGGGTGCAACGTTCAAGAAATCCGGATCTTGTCGAAGAAAATTAATTAAGAATTTTAGCAAACGATCATGTTGGAACATATAGAATTGTTTTTCAAATCCATTTTCATAGACAATATGGTATTTGCCGTATTCTTGGGAATGTGTTCATATTTGGCGGTTTCGAAAAAGGTGGCCACTGCCGTTGGTTTGGGCGCGGCGGTAATTTTCGTGCTCGGGGTTACGGTTCCCCTGAACTGGTTGCTCGATAAATATTTGTTGCAAGACGGTGCTCTGGTTTGGTTGGGCCCTGAATATGCCGATTACGATTTAAGCTTTTTGTCGTTCATACTTTTTATCGCCACTATCGCCACTATGGTACAATTGGTGGAGATCGTGGTAGAAAAATTTTCACCTTCGCTATATAATAGCCTCGGGATCTTTTTGCCATTGATAGCGGTTAACTGTGCCATTCTGGGAGGTTCTTTGTTCATGCAGGCCAGACAGATAGAAACTTTGGGATTGGCATTCAACTATGGGATCAGTTCGGGTATCGGTTGGTTCTTGGCGATTTTGGCCATTGCGGCTATTCGTGAGAAAATACGTTATTCAAATGTGCCCGCTCCTCTGCGCGGTTTGGGAATCACCTTCATTATTACAGGATTGATGGGGATCGGGTTTCAAAGTTTTGGAGGAATGTTGACAGGTGGAGATGATGCCGCCGAGACTCCCGTTGATGATACTACCGCCAAGAAAATTGAAAAAGAGAAAGAATTAAAGAAGGAAATCGATGAAAATGAGATTTCCTATAATGATGTCATAAAAGAATAAATATGATCTTAGCTGCAAGTACGGGAGGTACCATTCTGATTACCGTAATAGCATTTTTGACATTGCTCATGCTGTTGGTGGCCTTATTGTTGTTCACCAAAGAAAAGCTGTCCCCATCAGGTCCCGTAACCATAACTATCAATGGCGAAAAGAAAGTGCAAGTAGGATCCGGCAATTCTTTGTTGACCACCCTTGGCAATCAGAAGATTTTCTTGCCATCTGCCTGTGGTGGTGGCGGAACGTGCATTCAATGTGAATGTCATGTGCTTTCAGGTGGGGGAGAGGCCCTACCTACCGAAACGCCCCATTTTTCAAAAAAGGAATTGGATCATGGTGCACGCTTGGCCTGTCAGGTCAAAGTAAAGCAAGATATGGAGATTACCATTCCCGAAGAAGTATTCGGGATCAAGAAATGGGAAGCCACGGTGGTCCGAAATTATAATGTTGCCTCTTTTATCAAGGAGTTTGTGGTCGAAATACCTGAAGATATGGGGTACAAGGCGGGGGGTTACATCCAAATTGAGATTCCACCCTGTGAGATCAAATATTCCGATATCGATATTACTGCCCACCCTGAAGAACATGAGACTCCGGATAAATTTCAGGCCGAGTGGGACAAGTTCAACCTTTGGCCGTTGGTCATGAAAAACCCTGAAACGGTTGAGCGTGCCTATTCCATGGCATCTTACCCTGCAGAAGGAAGGGAAATTATGCTCAACGTGCGTATCGCTACCCCGCCCTGGGATCGTGCAAAAAATGGATGGATGGATGTAAACCCCGGTGTGGCATCTTCCTATATTTTTGCGCAAAAACCGGGTGACAAGGTTATTATATCCGGACCTTATGGAGAATTCTTTATAAACGAATCAGAAGCCGAGATGCTATACGTTGGCGGAGGTGCGGGTATGGCCCCGATGCGTTCGCACTTGTACCATCTTTTCAAAACTTTGAAAACAAATAGAAAAGTTACCTATTGGTACGGTGGGCGTTCAAAAAGGGAATTGTTCTATCTGGATCATTTTTATCAACTGGAAAAAGATTTCCCCAATTTCAAATTCTATTTGGCTCTCTCTGAACCGCTACCCGAAGATAACTGGAAGGTAAAGGAAAATATCGATGCCCCAGGTGATGGTTTTGTCGGCTTTATCCACAATTGTGTTATCGACAATTATCTCAACCACCATGAGGCACCTGAAGATATAGAGCTTTATTTCTGCGGCCCCCCATTGATGAACAAAGCGGTGCAAAAAATGGGCGAAGATTTCGGGATACCCGATGAAAACATACGTTTCGATGATTTTGGAGGGTAGATAGTGGTTTTACTATAAAATTATGGTGGGACCCGATTTGGTTTGCCACTACATAAATAACAAATGCCGATGTTTTTAACGTCGGCTTTTTTCGGATTAAGTTTATCAAATGGGAAAACCCCTGACCCAACAAGAATTGCATAATCTCGCCATGAATATCGTCGGTAGGCGATTAGAGGCAGACGGGTACGAATTTATGGGGGTAAACAGCAAGCCCAAAAAAAATCCGCAATTCGTTTGTCTCAAAGAGAAACAACTTCATTTTATAGTGGTCAGGAATGTGTCCTTTCCCGAGGATCCCAAGAACTACGATGAAAATTTGATGGCAAAGATGAAAGAGCATGCCGAAAAGCATGAGGCAAAGGCGTATTATGCCGGTGTGGGCCTCTCGAATGCCAATGACCGAACGTTGCCTGTGTATTTAAATGAGGCATATATAGTAGATTATGAAGGACTTATAGAAATTAAGGATGATGAGTAGATTCTTGGTGTTTTTTCTTTCACTTGGCATAATGGGATGTAGTCTCAATAATGGTCCTGTAGAAAATGTAAGTGAAGGTGGCGCTCTCGGCACTTCTTATAGATTGATCTACATTACTGAAACTGAATCGGATTTTAAAACAGAGATCGATTCCGTTTTTGCTGCAATTAATAAATCATTGTCGACCTACATATCCGATTCCGATATTTCAAAAATAAATAAGGGCGATTCGACCTTGGTCATTGATGCCATGTTCGATGACGTGTTCGTGCTTTCAAAAGATGTGTATCAGAAAACCAATGGATATTTTGACCCGACGGTAGGTACGTTGGTCAATGCATGGGGTTTTGGGCCTGAAGAACAAATAGCAATGGACAGCACTAGGGTAGATAGCCTTTTGGAATTTGTTGGCTTTGACAAAGTCTGTATTACCGATAATGGGACCGTTGAAAAAGAGAACCCTAATATCTATTTTGACTTTAATGCCATAGCAAAGGGGTATGCCATCGACCGTCTCGCCCATATGATGGATTCCAAAGGAGTTCAAAACTATCTTTTGGAAGTCGGAGGCGAACTGGTAGCCAAGGGAGAAAACATTATCAAAGATAAGTCTTGGGTCGTGGGTATTGACGATCCCGAAATGGGGGTTACGCGAGAATTGAAAAAACTGATCTATTTAAAAGACAGGGCACTGGCCTCTTCCGGTAATTATCGCAAGTTCAGGATCGATGAAGCGACTGGTAAAAGATATGTACATACCATAGACCCTAAAACGGGCTTCACCAAAAACGGCAATACCTTGGCCGCTACGGTACTTGCCAATACATGCGCCAAGGCCGATGCCTATGCCACAGCTTTTATGGCGATGGACCTTGATGATTCGTTCAAGCTGCTCAGTCAATTAAAGGAACTGGAAGGATATATCATCTATATCGACGAAAACGGAACGACCCAAGAATTTATGACCGAGGGGTTTGAGGATTTGGTGGTAAAATAGCACCATTATTTTCTGACGAGCGGAATAATCTCCCCCTTTGCCAACCGGTATTTCTCAATTTCTTCACGGGTAAGTTTGGCGGTATAGTCGACTTCATCTACTTTAAATCCGACATTTCGAAGCTTGTCAAAATAATCACGCCCATAAATGCGTACGTGATCGTATTGCCCGAAGATTTTGGTCCGTTCTTTTTTATCGGTAATCGAATCATCCTCAAAGGTCTTCTCCCGTTTCAAATCTTGCGGAATTTGAAATATGCCCCAGCCGTTAGGTTTCATAACGCGATACAATTCGTGCATGGCCTTGGTATCTTCGGGTATATGTTCCAATACATGATTGCATAGTACTAAATCGAACGAGTTATCTTCAAAAGGCAGGTTGCAAATATCGGCTTTCACATCGGCCAGTGGAGAATTGAGGTCGGTAGTGACGTAATCAAGGTTTTTTAATTTTCGAAAACGTTTGTAAAAAGCTTGTTCTGGGGCAAAATGCAATACTTTGAGCGTATTGGTAAAAAAGTTTGTCTCATTTTTTAAATACAGCCACAACAGGCGATGCCGTTCGAGTGAAAGGGTAGAGGGTGAGAGTACATTTTCACGAGGCGTTTCATATCCGTAGGGGAGAAAACTTTTGAACTTTTTGCCATCAATGGGGTCGATGTAATTTGAGCCTTTGTACGACCAAATCAATATCGGGCGAACATAATAGCTCAATGTAATGAGAATGGGTCTTGGAACGGTATTCAGAATGCGTTTGAAGATTTTCTTCATGCCGAAAAGCTACAACTTCAATTGCTTTTGTCGAAATTCATCTTCTTCATCACTTTCAATACCCAAGGCTTCATAAATATATTGAAAGGTTGATAACAATTCGGGTTTTCCGTTGACAATGGCCACATTATGTTCAAAATGGGCACTAGGTTTGCCGTCAGCGGTTAAAATGGTCCAGCCATCTTTCAGCTGTTTGATATTTTTGGTCCCCATATTGATCATAGGCTCAATGGCCACGACCATACCTTCGGCGAACTTTTTTCCCCTTCCCCGTTTACCGTAATTGGGCATTTCAGGTCCTTCATGCAGTTTTTTGCCCAGTCCGTGCCCCACAAGTTCACGAACCACTCCATAGCCATGGCCCTCACAATGGTTTTGAATGGCATAGGCCACATCGCCAACGCGGTTACCTAGTTTGAATTCACGTATTCCCAAATACAAAGATTCTTTGGTGACCTGTAACAGTTTTTTCGTCTCCGGTGCCACTTCACCGACTTCAAAGGTATAGGCGTGATCGCCATAGTACCCATTTTTTAACGAACCGCAATCAACAGAAATGATATCACCGTCTTTTAGAGGTTCACTATTGGGAATACCATGCACAACTTGTGCATTCGGACTCATATTCAATGTATTCGGAAAGTCGTACATACCCAAAAATCCGGGTTCGGCGCCCTGTTCGCGAATAAACTCTTCGGCCAATTTATCAAGATATAGGGCATTTACACCAGGTTTGATTTCAGAGGCCAACATTCCCAATGTCCTGGAAACCACAAGGGCACTCTCGCGCATCAATTCGATTTCTTCCGGGGTCTTCAGTTTTACCATAGGCCCGTAAAGGTAAACAATCCCCTAATTTTATCCGTTTGAAAAACCACTTTAGTATTGATCGGTCAGTTCATATTAGTGAATGGCATGTCATTTCCTTGGGCTGGTCAATTCCCATTAAGTGGAGGATAGTCGGTGCGATATCCCCCAAAATACCATCCTTTATTTCCTTAATGTCCTTATCGACCAATATCAGGGGAACAGGGTTCGTAGTATGGGCCGTATTCGGACTTCCATCGGGGTTTATCATGGTATCGCAATTGCCATGGTCTGCAATGACCAGGGTGGAATACCCGTTTTCGATGGCGGCGGTGATTACCGATTTTGCACAGTTATCGACCGTTTCACAGGCTTTGACGGCCGCCTTCATATCTCCCGTATGGCCTACCATATCGGGGTTGGCAAAATTCAAGCACACAAAATCCACCTCTTGTTTTTCCAATTCGGGAATGATGGCATCACGTATTTCATAGGCGCTCATTTCAGGTTTGAGGTCGTAGGTAGCGACTTTGGGCGAGGGACAGAGAATTCGCTGTTCACCTTCGAACGGTATTTCCCTTCCGCCATTGAAGAAAAAGGTGACGTGGGGATATTTTTCGGTCTCTGCGATACGTATCTGTTTTTTTCCTGATTTTTCCAAGACTTCCCCCAAAGTCTCCCTTATGTTTTCCTTGTCATAAACCACATGGACCTTTTCAAAAGAGTCGTCATAGTTCGTCAAAGTCACATAATAAAGGTTCAATTTATGCATGTTGAGTTCATGCATATCTTCTTGGCTGAGCACTTGGGTCAATTCCCTGCCGCGATCTGTACGGAAATTAAAAAAGATAACCACATCATCTTCCCCTATTTTTGTAAGCGGCCTAGAATTGGGGTCGACCATTACAATAGGTTTGATAAACTCGTCGGTAATACCATTATCATAACTTTGTTGCATGCTTAGGGAAATATCGGTCGATTTTTCACCGATTCCATTGACCATTACATCATAGGCAAGTTTTATGCGTTCCCATCTTTTGTCGCGATCCATGGCGTAGTAACGACCGATTACGGAAGCTATTTTTGCATTCTTATCAGAACAGAAGGTGTTGAGGTCTTCCAAGAAACCTTTCCCGCTTTTAGGGTCCACATCACGACCGTCTGTAAAGGCATGCACGAACATGTTATCCAGCCCAAAACTGCTTCCGGCCGAAATGAGACCTTTTAGATGGTCGATGTGACTGTGCACCCCGCCATTGCTCAATAGGCCTAAAAAATGAACTGGTTTGTTGTTTTTTTTGGCATACTTGAAAGCTTCTTGCAATGCTTCCTCATCTTTTAGGGTATTTTCTTTGACGGCCAAATTTATCTTTGCCAGATCTTGATAAACGATTCTACCAGCCCCAAGGTTCATGTGTCCTACTTCACTATTGCCCATTTGGCCTTCGGGAAGACCTACGTTCATACCATCGGTCAGAAGGTTCGCATCGGCATAGTTCAGATAAAGCGAATCTATAAAGGGCGTATCGGCCTGATCGATCGCCGAAACTTTTGGATCTGGCGATTTACCCCATCCGTCGAGAATCATCAAAATAACTTTCTTATCCATGTTGGCGTGTATTGAGGGACCAAAAATAAGCCGATTTGAGTAGTTAAACTAGATTTTTACAATGCTATTTTATGGTGATAACACATAAATTGTTAATTCTTTAACGTTGAAAAGCGGAGCCTTGTTAAATTTTAGTTATTTAACTGTTAACGGTCTACCAAAGTGGCATAGAAGAAGTTTATATTTAAATAATCAAAATTTATTCATCAATCAGCCTGTTTCTTGACAGGTACAAATCGTTCATCATGAAAAAAACAATCGTATCGGTTGCCACGGCATGTCTGTTGGTAATCGCGGTGGCCAAGGCCGACCAAAAACCAAATCACAATTTTTTTGAACAAAGTACGGTTACAAGTTCCTTTGAGCTAAACTCGTTTTGCAAAGCGATCATGCAGGGAGATTTGGAAACCGTCAAGCGCATGATCGCCTTGGGCGAGGATGTGAACAAGAAATCCTTAGGGATGACCCCGGCCATTTTCGCGGCACGCTACAATAAGGCCGAAATATTAAAATTGCTCATAGCCAATGGGGCCGATTTGAGCATACGTAGCGATAAAGGATATACCATTAAAAAATATGCCGAGCTTTCAAATGCCCAGGATGCCCTTGCGGTTCTTGAGGCTGCCATGTGATTTACGGTTGCCGTAAACACAAAAAACCCGTTCTGCAAAATCTTTTCAGAACGGGTTTTTAACTTTTAATTTAACTACTCTAAATAGTGTTCAAGTAAAAGAGCGCAAAAAAAATCAATTAAAAGTCAAATCCTGTGAACGCCCTGTACATAAATGCGTAGACGGCCATAGATAACATCAATACACAAAAAACCGAGTAAGCTTTCAATATCATTACAACGATGTCGGGCTTACAATTTTCAAAGGCTTCGGTGTAGATGTTCTTAAAATGTAAAAGTGTTCCCATATAGTTTCATTTAAATACCCAACCAAGGTTCGGCATATATTATTTAAATCAAAGCTACAAGGGTTAAATTTGAGGCACTAAAGACCGGGGATTTCCAAATATAGCCAAAATTGGCAAAGAATTACTTCTAAGGCCTTATTTTAACAGGAAAAAGCAGGTTTATACGATAAAAGGCCAATAGTATCGATGTTCAGTATTTAATATGAATCTTAGCGCTTAGCCTCCGTACTTTGCGATTGCCTCCTTTATCTTTTCGATCCGATTTTCGGGATCAGGGTGTGTACTTTGAAATTCTGGAACGCGATTGGGCCCGCTGGCGGACTTAAGAATTTCCATCACTCTTATCATTTCCCGTGGATCGTAGCCTGACCGGATCATAAGCAAAACACCTAGATCATCACTTTCGAGCTCATCGCCCCTACCATTTTTGAGCAGCGTGTTTTGACCGATGCCACTGACGAGCCCTCCCATGTCACCACCTACCGAGGCGCCCATGGTCAAGGTCCTCCAAAAGTCGCTTTCGGCAATGCGTTCGGCAGAATGCCTACCTATAACATGGCCAATTTCGTGGCCCAAGACCCCCGCTAGTTGAGCTTCGTTAAGTTGTGAAAAAAGGGCGTAGGTGATGAATATCTGTCCTCCTGGAAGCGCGAACGCATTGATGGTGCGTTCATCGGCCAATAGGTGAAAATCGTACTGGTATGGGGTTTCCCGGGCCATACTATTGTTGACCAGCTTGTTGCCCACCGCATCTACAAAGGTCTGTAACCGCTCATCAGGGTATAGTCCGCCATGTTGTTGGGCCATTTCAGGGGCGCTTTGAAGGCCTATGGCAATTTCTTGTTCGGCGGTCATGTTTATAGTTTGTACACGGCCTGTGTACTCATTGGTCTCTTTGCTATTGCAACGTTTGATGAAAGCAAAGGCCACAATGGCAAGTCCGATCAGAATACGGATTTTCCAACTACTTCTTCTCATTTTTGTTAGTGTTCGTATTGAAGTTCAAGATACAAAACCGTTATAATAGGTCAGTATTAATATCCAAAATATTATTGCGTATATACGATTTGACAAAACCGTTCGTAAAATGTTCTATGCCCATAAATTCTTCGCGTTCGAGTAAGGCTTGTATATTCTTACTTCGAAATGCCGTCAGCATCGGAATCGAAATTGGTGCGTAGCTATAGTGCCATGGTTCATATTTGAACCCTTTTCTTTTTGGGTCGTCGGTATATACCAAATGAAAATCGAATTTTTTCGAGTTTTCATCCATCCATTTTTTTAAATCCTCGAACGGCCCCCCTGCCTCAAATTTTTCGGGTACGAGCACATCACCTTCGGTTTTTCGATATCCGTCGATAATATCTATATCGGTGCCCCAGTGATGCCTACTTGTTCCGGGTATGGTCGAATATTCGATAATCTTGTCGATAGCGGCAATGGGTTCCATGCCGTCTTCATCGGTATATCTTTGATACTTGCCTTCCCAAATGGCCTCTTGGCGGTAAAAATCTCTGTAACTCGATACTATTTTTATGTCGATACCATCGCTGTAGGCGGCTTTTTTCATTTCCAAGAATGCATCATGGGCCGGCTTGCGAAGATTTATTCCTTCTCCGTACAGGTCGACATTGGCTTTTCCCATAAGTTCCGTTATGCTAAATTCATTCTCCTGGATTTGCGAAAAAGAAAGCGTGGGTGCCGCGCCAAACGCGACTAACGAAATGCCCCCGGTCTTAATAAATGATCTTCTCTTCATGGATGTTTTTTACCTTGTGGAAACTTTATTTAACACTATCAAAAAGGTTGCCAATTTTTGATGGTTCGTTGGAAGTTCTAAAATTAAGGAAATAAACCTATTTCGCGATAATTTTTGACAATGTAAGAATAGCTTTTGAAGGAGTAGAAAGTAAAAAATCAGTTTTTCACCTTTGAGGAGATATATAGATAACCTTGATGTTTTTGTCTTAGATTGACAAAGGTGATAATGTAGAAGTAGATTCCTGAGGCCAGGCCTGATTCCCTGCCGATCACCGAATTTCTGTTCGATACACCATTGAACTCATTTTGATAGTTCTTTTTGGAATAGACCAATACGCCGTATCGGTCAAAGATTTGGATCGTATTGTTCGGAGAGTTTTCGATTCCGTCAAATACGAGAAAGTCGTTTTGCCCATCTCCATTTGGGGTCATAAAATAGTTGTCCAATTCAATGGTGGAGAATGATTCCAATTTGTCATCGTTTCCACCAAGTGTGATGATTTCATATTCGTTCGGAACAAATTCTTCGGAAGTTACCGAACCATATGACATTTCACCTTGAACATCGGTATTCCCCAGGTTTATCCACTTCTTTTGTTTTTTGTTCCATCCGACTACCTTGATGTCACTTATGTAGGTGGCAAAAGTATTTATATCGCTCCAATCATCCCATGTTAGTGTCACAGTGGTGGGCAGCGCACCTTCTAGGTGCCAAAATTCCTTTTCACTTATCGCCAGAAATTCGGAGTCCTTGCTCGAGGTCTTATAGCTTTTAGAGAATGTCGATGGCGTATTCGGGCTTTCATAAAAATATGCGCATTTCACCAAAGGATTAATTACCATCGAAGAAATGGTCAACGGTCTAAGGCGTTCATCGTCGCCTACCGGAAACGTAAATGTAGATTTATTGGTTATAGCTGCATATCCATCGATAAGGGAAACATCGTTTTCCCCAACGTAAAAGGCATTGTCGATGAAGTTGGGAAATATATCTGTATTGTTTCTAGGGGTTACAACGTCTCCGGTAATTAAATTGCCATTGTTAATGACCCCGATACCGGTATCGAGATAAAGTCCATTGTCGACTACGATCTCGGTGTCGTAAAAGACAGGGGCGAAGGCACCTGAAACCGTCATGGACCTATCGTACCCATAAAAACCGATGAGGCCTTTGTTCTGATCAAAACTCCCATCGTTTATTAAGTCCGTATGAAATCCGACGGCACCGGATTCATGAAGTTGCATTGATCCATAATTATGTATGGCGTCTTGTGCATTGACCAGGTAACCCAAGCAAAAAAAGAATAAGATGATTCTTGTTCGCATGGCGCTATCTTAATTTGTTGATTATAAAACTGGATTCTCCAGCTCCACTGAATCGCACCGTACCGGAATTTGCCTCTCTAAACATGATTATTGATATGACGTCGTTGGCACTCAATTGTAATATTTCACTCACATGAATGCTGGATTGTTCATGTCCGCCTGCATATCTGATGTAGCCTGAAGCGGCGTTTGCTCCAATAGGAGTTCCGTTTATGGCAATACGCGCATTGGCATTGGTTCTTTGTTCGGATGACGCGCTTGAGTTGATTCCTTCTAGCGATAAATTGGCCCTGATGTCATATCTTCCAGATTCTTTGACGATCAAGGTATTGCCGCTTACCTGGTACAGGTTGTTTCCGTCGTCTTTATAATCTTGGTTCCCAAAAATAGGAGCGACCGTATTGTTTACGTTAAGATCGGTGCTGGTATTCGAATTTGTCCATCGGGCGCCATAATTCACTTTGGATCTTTTCAGAACCCCGGTGGCATCGGCAGCTATTATGTTATCTGAATCTACTGCATTGCCCAAAGTTCGTATTCTTGCATTCCCGTTTACATCCAATTGCTCAGAAGGAGCATTTGTATTGATTCCGACCTGACCTCCATTTTCAAGAAATAGACGATAATCCGCAACATTGGATTCCACAAAATTCAAACCGTTGGCAAGAAGGTTCCAGTGCCATTTTGGCGTACCTGTATTATCTTGAAATGCAAGTACATCAACACCGTTTGCCTTGATTACAAGAGGATGATTGTTGAATGTCCGTGCTTGATTGATAAGCACCTGACCCTTGTTTTGAACCAATCTAATTTTTTCGGAATTATTTGATTTTAAAACAAGGTCTTGGCCATCTGTTGTTCCAATAAAGTTGGTCGTAGCATTCGTGCCATTGTTGCCCAATAGCTCCCAAGAGGGATTCGCAGCATCTCCTTTTTCACCTTTCTCGCCTTGGATGCCCTGTGGACCTACGTCTCCCTGGTCACCCTTGTCACCTTTATCTCCTTGGATACCTTGGATTCCTTGGTCGCCCTGGTCACCTTTCTCTCCTTGGATACCCTGGGGGCCAACATCGCCTTGGTCGCCCTGGTCTCCCTTGTCACCTTTCTTGCCTTGGATACCTTGGACCCCTTGATCGCCCTGGTCACCCTTATCGCCTTTTTCACCTTGGATACCTTGGATACCTTGGATTCCTTGGTCACCCTTGTCGCCTTTCTCTCCTTGGATTCCCTGTGGACCGACATCGCCTTGGTCACCCTTGTCACCTTTATCTCCTTGGATACCTTGGATTCCTTGGTCGCCCTGGTCACCTTTCTCTCCTTGGATACCCTGGGGGCCAACATCGCCTTGGTCGCCCTGGTCTCCCTTGTCACCTTTCTTGCCTTGGATACCTTGGACCCCTTGA
Organism: Flavobacteriaceae bacterium NBU2977; assembly: GCA_019931105.1. Lineage (GTDB taxonomy): Bacteria > Bacteroidota > Bacteroidia > Flavobacteriales > Flavobacteriaceae > Meishania > Meishania litoralis. Next base: position 216,650 of record JAIOUW010000004.1, read on the forward strand.
TCGCCCTGGTCACCCTTATCGCCTTTTTCACCTTGGATACCTTGGATACCTTGGATTCCTTGGTCACCCTTGTCACCTTTTTCACCTTGTATTCCCTGTGGACCTACGTCACCTTGGTCTCCCTTGTCACCTTTCTCGCCTTGGATACCTTGGACCCCTTGATCGCCCTGGTCACCCTTATCGCCTTTTTCACCTTGGATACCCTGGATTCCTTGATCGCCCTTTTCGCCTTTCTCACCTTGGATTCCCTGGTCACCCTTGTCACCTTTTTCACCTAGTATTCCCTGTGGACCTACGTCTCCTTGGTCACCCTTGTCTCCTTTTTCTCCCTGGACACCTTGGTCGCCCTGATCACCTTTTTCACCTTGTATTCCCTGGGGCCCTACGTCCCCTTGGTCTCCTTTCTCCCCTTGGATCCCCTGTGGACCTACGTCACCTTGGTCTCCCTTGTCACCTTTCTCGCCTTGGATACCTTGGACCCCTTGATCGCCCTGGTCACCCTTATCGCCTTTTTCACCTTGGATACCCTGGATTCCTTGATCGCCTTGGTCGCCCTTTTCACCCTGGATACCTTGGTCTCCCTTGTCTCCTTTCTCTCCCTGGATACCCTGGATCCCTTGATCGCCCTGGTCACCCTTGTCGCCTTTCTCGCCCTGGATACCTTGATCGCCCTGGTCACCCTTATCGCCTTTTTCACCTTGGATTCCCTGAGGACCTACGTCACCCTGGTCGCCTTGGTCTCCCTTGTCGCCTTTTTCGCCTTGGATACCTTGGACCCCTTGATCGCCCTGGTCACCCTTATCGCCTTTTTCACCTTGGATACCTTGGATACCTTGGATTCCTTGGTCACCCTTTTCGCCTTTCTCTCCTTGGATACCCTGTATCCCTTGGTCACCCTTTTCGCCTTTCTCACCTTGGATTCCCTGGTCGCCTTTGTCACCTTTCTCTCCTTGGATTCCCTGCGGACCTACGTCGCCTTGGTCTCCCTTTTCTCCTTGGATACCTTGGATGCCCTGCGGACCTACGTCGCCTTGGTCTCCCTTATCGCCTTTCTCTCCCTGGATTCCCTGCGGACCTACATCTCCTTGGTCACCTTTCTCGCCTTGGATACCCTGTGGGCCTACGTCGCCCTGATCACCCTTGTCACCTTTCTCTCCTTGGATGCCCTGTGGACCTACGTCTCCCTGATCACCCTTGTCACCTTTTTCACCTTTCTCTCCTTGGATACCCTGTGGACCGACATCGCCTTGGTCTCCTTTCTCCCCTTGGATACCTTGTATCCCTTGGTCACCCTTGTCACCTTTCTCTCCCTGGATACCTTGGATTCCTTGGTCGCCCTGGTCGCCTTTCTGGCCTTGGATGCCCTGTGGGCCAACATCTCCTTGGTCGCCCTTGTCACCTTTTTCCCCCTGGATACCCTGGGGGCCAACATCGCCCTTGTCTCCTTTCTCACCTTGGATTCCCGGTGGACCTACGTCTCCTTGGTCACCCTTGTCGCCTTTCTCTCCTTGGATTCCCTGTGGACCTACGTCTCCTTGGTCTCCCTTTTCTCCTTGAATACCTTGTATCCCTTGGTCGCCCTGGTCACCCTTTTCACCTTGGATTCCCTGTGGACCTACGTCTCCTTGGTCACCCTTGTCACCTTTCTCTCCTTGGATACCCTGTATCCCTTGGTCGCCTTGGTCTCCTTTCTCACCTTGGATGCCCTGCGGACCTACGTCTCCTTGGTCGCCCTTGTCACCTTTCTCTCCCTGGATACCTTGGATTCCTTGGTCACCCTTGTCACCTTGAATACCTTGTATCCCTTGGTCGCCTTGGTCTCCTTTCTCCCCTTGGATTCCTTGGTCACCCTGGTCGCCTTTCTCACCTTGGACACCTTGGTCTCCTTTCTCCCCTTGGATTCCTTGGTCACCCTGGTCGCCTTTCTCACCTTGGACACCTTGGTCTCCCTTGTCACCTTTCTCCCCTTGGATGCCCTGTGGACCTACTTCCCCTTGGTCACCCTTGTCACCTTTTTCGCCTTGGATACCCTGTGGGCCTACGTCGCCCTGGTCACCCTTTTCCCCTTGGATACCCTGTATCCCTTGGTCACCCTTTTCTCCCTTTATCCCTTGGATTCCCTGGTCACCTTTCTCTCCTTGGATACCTTGTATCCCTTGGTCGCCTTGGTCACCCTTTTCACCTTTCTCGCCTTGTATTCCTTGTGGGCCTGTCAGATTTTGGGAGGTAAACGAGGTGCCATCGGAATAATTTATGGTAAAGGTGCCATTACCATTATTTACAAATGAAAAAGTTCCTTGATTAGAGCTTTGGCAAAGGTTGTTCCATTGCATTCCATCGTAATAATGAATGCATTTTGTATCGGTATTATAGACCATAGCACCACGAAGTGGAACAATGTTCTGCATTTGGTTCGTGGTCAGTCGTGTCAAGACCAAAGCTTTTGAAGTACTTTCCATTTCTACGATCGAAGTGGGATCGATGGAATTTGGATTTTCACCAATTTTTAACTGTGCGGTCGCCACATTTATGTAGGCAAAGAAGAGCAATAACAGCCCAAGTTTTTTTAAGTCCATTTTAGATAAGATTTGGATCGGTTATCTAATCAAGAAGTAAAATTAGATGCTGGCACTCAAAATCACCATTAAATGTTGTAAGCGCCTTCTAAAATGTTGTAAAATGAGAATTGAAGACCAATCGCCTAAGAATATGGCCTTTAAACGAGGACATTATCGGGAAAATTTATCGGGTCAAGTAGAAAAACCCTTGAAAATCCAACCCGACATCTTTCATTGAAACGACGTAAAAATAGACCCCTGACGGAAGCCCTTTTTCCCTTTGGATCACAAAATCGCCCGTATTGGCAAAACCTTTAAATTCATTGGTGTAATTTACCTGTTCGAACACCTTCACTCCAAAGCGATCGTAGATGAAAAGTTCATTGTTCGGCGACTGTTCCAATTCCGCAATTTCAAGAAAGTCGTTGATGCCGTCACCATTGGCGGAGACCAAATAATTGTCAAGGTTCAACAATTCTACGGGCTCACCGGCACCGGCAAATGTGATGGCCCTGAAATTGTCAGGAATGAACTCGGCCGAGGTTACAAAACCTTGGGAAAGATCCCCTGCCTGCCCGGTGACACCCAGACTTATCCATTGGTTCGTACTTTTGCTAAACCCAACGGGGATTATCGTGCTCACGTCATCGGTGAGGGCGGCCATAGCGCTACGTTCGTTCCAACTGATGCTTATTGTTGAGGGCACCTCACCTTCCAACCTCCAAAATTCGACCGGACTTATAACACCGATATTGCTTGCTTTTCGCGTGGTATCAAAGCCATTGTCCAAACTTGGCGGATTATTCGGGTTCTCGGCAAAATAGGCACATTTGGCCAAAGTATTGATTCCCGAAGAAGTAAGTATCAAGGGGCGCAGCTGCTCAAAATCGCCAACCGGGAAGGTAAAGTTCTGTTGACCATTGATACTGGCATAACCATCGACCTTATTGAAATCGCCTTCACCGGTATAAAAGGCGTTTTCAAGAAAATTTAAGGCAATACCCGATTGTATTCGAGGCGAAAAGACGTTGCCGTCGATAAAATTGACGTTATTGACCACATTGACCGTGGTATTGAGCGTTGTACCAATGCGCGTATCGTACTCGACATCAAAAAAGGTAGGGGGGAAGGCCCCGAAAATATCTCGGAATTCATTGCCGTAAAACCCGGCCAACCCAAGATTCTCGTCGAAGACACCATCGTTGATCAGGTCGGTATGAAAGCCGATCTGCCCGTTTTCATGAATTCGTATATTCCCCTGATTATAAAAGGCGGGTTGGGCATTGGCGAGAATGCCTACTGAAAGAAATAGAATGTTCAGTATCGCTTTCAATTCGATTTTTTTATCAGGTTTTTTATAGCCTCCAATTCTTTTTTGAGAGCGATAAGTTCGTTAGAAATCGTTTGGTTTTCTTTTTGTAACTGTTTGATCTTGTTTTCTTGTTCTATGGTATGAAGAAATAATTCTTCTATTTTTTCAAGATTCTGTATGTTGGACTCACTGAGGTTCCAAGAACCCTCTTTTTTGACTTGAGCGGCCGATTTAATGCCAGGCAGGTGGTGGTATTTTTTTACAAAAGCTTCAATTTCTTCAAGGCTTTGAAAATCGTAACTATCATTCAATATTGAATTGCCCAAAAAGTATTTTTGAAAAACATAGTCAGGATGAACAGGTATACCACCAACAGTAACTGGGCCGTTAACGGTAAGATTTCCTGTGGTAACAATGTTTTGGGCGCCAAAATCCGGATTAACTCTTGTTCCATCGATGCTGCCAACAGGCAAAGAGGTCGCATCGAAAGCAAATGTGTTGCCAACGAGTGATATCCCGATACCAGCCGTATATGTTGTATCATCATCGATATCATCTGAAAAACCTGTCGGGATGTTTATAATATTGCTCCAATCGACTGAAATAGAGCTTCCATCTAAGGAAAAAGTGGTACCTGAAAGTGTCAACCCAGCGCCAGCTGAATAAGTTGTATCGTCGTCGGTATCGTCGGCAAAACCCGCAGGTACATTTATTAGGGTGTTCCAGTCGGGAGTTATCGATGAATTATCGAAGGCGAATGTCGTACCTGTGAGTGTAAGTCCTGCACCAGCGGTGTATTGAGTGTTGTCATCGATATTGTCAGCAAAACCAGCTGGAATATTGGTTATGGTTGTCCAGTCAGCATTCCCTACAGCGGGCGAGTTAATCCACTCCACGCCTGCGCCGGTCGAAGATAAAATTTGGCCTGCGGTTCCAGCATTTCCATTTATATCTCTGAGTTCATCTTCTAATTCCAGACTGCCAAAGGCCGTTATTTCCAGACCATTTCCTACGGATTCCGCCAAGCGCATCATTTCTTGTCCACCGGCACTAAAACTCAGTTCATCCTCGGCATTTCTATACATTCCCGTATTCGTGTCATTGTTGGTATAAAAACCGTAACCGGGATTTCCAACTGTGCCTTCTGTAGAGGCGAAACCATTGGACGCTGTTATTTGTCCATCAACATCAAATTTGGACCTTATAGAAGCTGGTCCGGAGTTTCCAAAATCACCAACTCCCACATTTCCTGATCCCGAAAATATTAACTCTTGCCCATTTAAATCATAAGTTCGGTTCTGACCGACCAGTTGCGTGAGGTTAGTATTGGAGAGGTTTTGACCCCCGGAGACACTGGCTATTTGGTTGTCTACATACGTTTTGACCGCATTTTGCGAGGGGTAATCCGTATCGGAATTTCCAAGAGCGATGTCGGTAGACTTATTGGCTAAATCTTCTTTCAAGGCCAAAGCAGCTGAATTTGCCGCCGTAACCGTTACCAAGGCCGAGTCATCATAAAGTGCCCCACCATCTGTACCTGGAGAAATCGAATTAGGGGTATCTGTACTGACGATTGTTCCAGCGGATACAACTTGTGCGTCTACGTATGCCTTTGTAGTTGCGTCTCCTGGGTCGATGGGTGTTCCAATGTTCTTTATGGGTGCCCCACCAGCATCGTTGCCATCGGTTAGGACCTCTGCCAAGTTCTGGATCTCGTTTCCGGGGTCATTGTCCGGGTCGTCGTAAAGCGCTCCTCCATCGATGCCCGCGGTAATCGAGTTTGGAACATCCGTACTTACTATAATCTGGTTAGAAGCCGCTATTGCTGCGGCTAATTCGATATCGGTCGCAAACACGGGATTGAGGTCTACGGTTGGTTGAATGGTAGCTCCTTCCGCGATGTCAAGACCCGTACCGTTCAGGGCAAAACTCGTTATCAATTCATCGTTAGGATTTGCGGCACCACCTGTTGAAATACCATCGATTTCTGTCTGTAGTTCTTCAATGGCCGTTTGTACATCAAAACTGGTTGTATTTCCCGTCGGGGTAAAAGTCACATCCGAGGCAGCGGGATTTCCTGATGCGGGCAAATCGACCCAAGCAACGTCGGTACCCCCTACGTTTGTTCTGAGAATTTGATTTGATGCACCAGGGGCAATTTTAAGATTGGTGACGCTACGATCCGCATAGTCAGCAGTGGTTAAAGTTCCATCGAGAATATCCTCAGATAGAATTGTTTCATTGGCAATTCGCGCAGAATTGATGGCATTATTGGCTATTTGAAATTCATTTCCCAACGAACCGTCCCCAATAATTGTATTCTGATCGGCAAGTTGGGTAGAACCCGAACCACCAGCTAATGAACTGAGATCTGCCTCGTTATTCCCAGTGGCTGGATTTGTCAATGTCAATATATTGGTGGCAGGGTTAAAAGCAAGGTCTGTGAGTTCATCGGTTGTATTTTCGGTACCTCCGGCCAAAGCTCCTAAATTAGTATCGAATACATTACCGCCTTCGGTTATCCTCAGAACATTTGTAGAGGTGATGAATTCTACGTCGGTAATCAACTCGTCATTCGGGTTGCCTCCCCCGGCTGTAATAGCAGCCAAAATCTCCGCATCGACATATCTTTTGTTCGTGGCATCCTGTGGCGCCTGTGGATCCTCCAATCCCCGAATTAAATCTCCTGCTATATTGCCCTGAGCCAAAACCTGTTGTAAAGTGGGGTCGACGAGAGCATTGATTGCATCCGTATTCGATTGAATACCATTGGCCAAGTCGGTATCGTCAAAAAAGGCCCCCCCATTATTTGTGATCGCATTGTTGGCCGCCGTGCTGACAATATTGGCGTTGGTAATAAAACCCGCATCATTGGTAAAGTCCGTCAGACCGATATTGGCATTATCAAGAGCGAAGGCCCCGACCGAGTTTTCCGATAATTTATCTTGGGTCACTGAATTGTTCTGCAACTTTCCGGGCCCGATGGATCCATTTTGAATATCCACTCCGTTTATCCCGCCATCGACGATCATTTCGCTTCGAATACTGTTTTCGGCAATCTCAATATTGGTGCCATCGGCCGAAGGGGTCAGCGCAATTGTCGGAATATCATGAATGATCGGGTCGGCCGTAATATTGGCAGTTCCGTTGTTTTCGCAAAGGTTTACCCATTGGTTTCCGTCATAATAGTGTACGCATTCAACATCGGTATTGTAGACCAGTGCACCTCGAAGGGGCATAATCGCATTCATTTCCGCGGTGCTTACCCGGGTAATGACCAATACCCTTTCACGACTTTCCAACTCCAAAACCGAGCTGGGGTCAATGATCTGCGGATTATCGCCGATTTTTATTTGTCCGTAGATCGTACAGCAAAACAGCAGTCCGAGAAGGGCGGGAATGTTGTACATTTTCATAGCGTGCTTGTTTATAAAGTAATGGTCGAACGGGTGTTTGTCAAAAAATCAAGAATGTATATTAAGGTTTTTTAATCAACCAAAAACAAACGATTTGCCGTTAAAAACCAAACGAAACAAAAATAGAATTATCTAGTCATTTACCTAGTTTTCAGCCCCAAAATATAACTATCAATGGGTAAAGTGAACGGAATCTTCGACAAACGGACATGCCATTATAATAGAATCTTATAACCGTTGATCGCGGTGAAAAAATTCTGTGAAAAACAAATTAACAAAAGTTTAGTGGCTTCGTTTTTTTTATCGGCTTAACTTGTATTTTCTTTATCAACCAGAACTTTATAATACATGAGACGATTACTACTCCTTTTATTTTTGACCGGTGCGATAAATGTTCATGCCCAAGATGATCGTCGTTTGCTGCGAGGTCAGGTGCTCTACAGAAATATTAGCGTGCCCAACGAAAATGTCATCAATGTTACTTCAGAGGCCGGCACCATAACCAATGATAGGGGTGAATTTGCGATTGCCGTCAAAGAAGGTGACGAACTTGCCTTTACTGCGGTCAATTATCAATTGATGGTCGTCAAAATTACAAACGACATTCTTCAAAAGAACCGACTTGTGGTCGAAGTCAACGAAAAAGTGACCGAATTGGACGAGGTCGTGGTAACTCCCGATGACCCTGAGCGCTTTATTCAGGTCAAGAACGAAGAGCTGAAAGAATTCGAATACGAGCAAGATCGTTCGACGGAAGTCGAAAACATCGCGATGCCACGTACGGGAAACATTCTGCGCGATGGTTTGAACCTCAAGAATTTATTTAAGGTATTGTTGAAAACCAATAAAGAAAAAGCTGCACCAGGCCCCAAGTTAAAGGTGAGCGAGGTGCTCAGGCATGTTTATGACGATGCTTTTTTTGTGCTCGACCTGAAAATACCCCAAGACAAAATCGATGCCTTTTTGCTCTATTGCGACGCCCAGGCGCCCGAGCAAGAATTGCTAAGGCAAGATCACGAGTTTCAGTTGATTGATTTTTTGGTTACCCAGAGCAAGAATTTTCGTGAAACCCTAGATGACGAAAAGTAAAGTACTTCCATGGGTTGTTATTTTGTTCACCACTTGCTTGAGTGGGCAAACTTTGTTGTCAGGTAGGCTAGAGGGCCGTGTCTATAGTGCCAATGCCGATGTGGCCGCCACACATGTTCTGAACACGACCATGCAACGGGCAACGATTACCGACGAAAACGGATTTTTCTCCATATCTGCCAATTTGAACGACACGATCGTTTTTTCGGCGGTCCAATTCAAAAGGAAGGAAATTGTGGTGAGTGCCGATATGCTAAAAAGCAAAATGTTGTCGATACCTTTGGAAGAAGCGTTGACCGAGCTCGACGAAGTGGTGATCATGCCCTATAACCTGACAGGTAATATGTCGAGGGATGTTGAGCGTATAGGTACGGATAAAGAAGTGGTGACCGCTTCTACCTTAGGTCTGCCCAACGCTTATGCATGGGTGCCGACGAAGGCTGAAAGGGAGCTGTTCGAGGCCACTTCAGGAAGTGGACTGCTACCTCTAAATCCGATTTTGAACGGTATTTCAGGGCGCACCAAAATGTTGAAAAGACGCGTTGCAAGAAACAATACGTACGCCCGTACCCAGCGGGTACGCGAAATGTATGCCGATTCACTTTTTCGGATCGATTTTCAGATTCCTCAGGACAAGATTTCCGATTTTATGTATTTCTGTGAGATCGATTCCATTTTTCAGTCCACGGTAGATACCCATGACCGTTTGAAAATATGGGACTATATGCGAAAACGGAGTGTAACCTATCGTGAAAACAATAACCTCCAAGAATCTTCAAAAGATTAGATTTTTATATAATATCGTGATTAGACCTAATTCATAGTTTTTGGCAGTCGTGTAATCGAACTGAACTACTTCACCAATTTGGCATGGCAATTGTTTATTTTAGCGATGTGTAAATTGATTCTATGACGACCTTTAAGAAAAGTTTTCTGATTCTGATGTTGCCCTTAATGGCCTTCACCGCCGCCCATAAATTCTATCTGAGCGTAACCCATGTAGGCTATTCCGAAAAAGATGATGCGCTGCAAATAACCACACGTCTTTTTATCGATGACATGGAAAAACTACTGGACGAACGTTATGGACTTAAGGCTCAGTTGGGTACCGATGTCGAATCGAAATCGGCCGACGAGTATCTGGAAAAATATTTTAGAACAAAACTCTTGTTCGAAATTGACGGGCAACCGGCCGAATATCAGTTTTTGGGGAAGAAGTACGATACCGATATGCTGATATGCTACTTTGAAATTCCTAAAATCGGTATGGATAAAATAAAGTCGATTCAAATACAGAATGAAATACTTACCGATCTTTTTGATGAGCAGCAGAATGTAGTGCACTTCAAAATAAAAGAAAAGAAAAAAAGCTTCGTATTGATCAAATCTGATACTAAAGGAATGTTAAACTTATAACATTAGCTTAACAATTTCTTAAAAAACCATTATTTTTCACAGCTTTAAAAATCAAATAAAAAAATGAATAAGATCAAGTATTGTTTTGCTTCCGTTCTTTTCTTGTTCGCCTGTGCATCTTGGGCGCAAGAGGAAGCTCCAAAGGAAAAAGAACCGGGCCATACCAACCAGAGCAAGTTCAAACAACTTTACGAAGAATTTGCCTCGCCCAATACGTATCGCTCGGCTTCGGGTGCTCCGGGCCCCGACTATTATCAGCAGCAGGCGAATTATAAAATAGATGTCGAGCTTGATGACAAGAATCACAGACTTTATGGTGAAGAAACCATTACCTATATCAACAACTCCCCCGATGACCTCGAGTTTTTGTGGCTACAGTTGGATCAAAACATAAGAACGAAAGATTCAAAAGCCCTTTTGAAAAATGGCAATGGTGTGCCGTTGGCCGAACAACCGGGTACATTTGCCGGTAAGTATTTGGGTGAGCCTTTCGACGGGGGCTTTGTCATCGAACATGTGAAGGACGCATCTGGTAATCCGATGTCGTACACGATCAATTTTACGATGATGCGCATCAATTTACCGCAACCCCTAAAAAGCAAGGATCAAATATCTTTTTCGATCAAATGGAATTATAACATTCCCGACCATACCGTTGATAGGGCGAGATCGGGCTATGAAGAGTTCAAAGACGGCAATCGCGCCTATGTAATCGCCCAATTCTTTCCGAGAATGTGTGTGTACAATGATGTTGAAGGATGGCAGAACCACCAGTTTTGGGGCAATGGCGAATTTGCATTGGTTTTCGGCGATTACGACGTGAACATTACCGTGCCCGCCGACCACGTGCTCGATGCTACCGGAACTTTACTGAATCGAAAAGAGGTATTTTCAAAAGAAATGATGAGCCGTTATGAAAAGGCCAAGAAATCGTACGACAAGCCGGTAATCATTGTTAGCCAAGAGGAAGCCGAGAAGGCTGAAAAAGGATTTTCTGATGAGAAAAAAACATGGAAATTCAGGGCCGAGAACGTTCGTGATTATGCTTTTGCAACTTCCCGGAAATTTATTTGGGACATGCAAGCGGTCAAAATGGGCGATCGAGATGTGATGGCCGTGTCTTTGTATCCAAAAGAAGGAAATCCGCTATGGGAAGAATACTCAACAAAGGTCGTGGCGCATACGTTGAAATCGTACTCGTCGCATACGTTCGATTATCCCTATCCAAAGGCCATTTCGGTACATGCCAAAAACCAAGGTATGGAATACCCGATGATCTGTTGGAACTACGGCAGGCCTAATGAAGACGGAACATATTCCGACAGGGTCAAATATGGAATGATGAGTGTAATCATCCACGAAGTGGGGCATAACTTCTTCCCGATGATCGTAAACTCAGATGAGCGTCAATGGGGTTGGATGGATGAAGGCCTTGATACGTTCATGCAATATATGGCCGAGCAAGAATTTGGCGAGGCATATCCCGAAGCAATCGCACCTAACGATGCATACCCATCAAGAAGGGGCGCCCCATCAAAGATAGTACCCTATATGAGCGGGGATCAAAGTACGATTTCGCCCATTATGTCAAACCCGGAAAATGTATATCAATTGGGCCCGAATGCCTATGGAAAACCGGCGACCGCTCTGAACATTCTACGTGAGACGGTCATGGGAAGGGAATTGTTCGATCATGCATTCAAGACATATTCAAAACGATGGATGTTCAAACACCCGACTCCCGAAGATTTTTTCCGCACAATGGAAGATGCTTCGGCGGTAGATCTTGATTGGTATTGGAGAGGTTGGTTCTATACCACCGACTATGTCGATATCGGTGTTAAGGGTATTAAAAAGTACTACGTGTCGAACAAACCCACGAAAAAAATGGAGGAATATATGGCGGCACGTAATTTAACGGAAGCCGATTTACCGCCATTGGTATATTTGGCCGAAGAGGGCAGCGAAGATTTTGACGAAAGTTTGAAGGGTAAATCCCCATCCGAGACTTCGAAGACCTTGAAAGAATTCATGATGGACAATATGACGGCCGAAGAAAGAAGAAATGTCAAGGAGCCTAAATATTTTTATGAGGTCACGTACGACAAACCAGGTGGAATACCAATGCCATTGATCGTAGAATACACCTATGCCGACGGAAGTACCGAGAATATTACCTACCCACCTGAAATATGGAGGAAAAATGATAAAGAGGTGAGTGTCGTAATTTCTTCAGAAAAAGAATTGACGGGCGTCATAGTCGATCCCAAGGCCGAGACTGCCGACATCGATGTAACCAACAATTCATGGCCTAAAAAAGAAGAGAACTCCGATTTTGACAAGTTTAAGGAGAATATCAAAGGGTAATCCTAAGCAATAAATATCATAAAGTCCTGACAATTTTATTGTCAGGACTTTTTTATTTCTCTGTTTTAAACTTCATTATATTTGTAACATGTATTTGATCCAATTTTTGTTTATCAGCGGCGGTGAGATATTCTTTATCATGTTCATCGTGGTCATGGTTTTCGGTGCCGATAAGATCCCGGGCATTGCCAAAGGGTTGGGCAAGGGTATGCGCCAGTTGAAAGACGCCACCGAAGATATTAAGAAAGAGATTCAAAGAAGTGCCGAAAAACAAGGAATCGATACCAAGATCGTCGACGATATCAAGAAAGATATCAACGATGTCAAAAGCAATCTCACCTCGGGTATCGGCGATGATATCAAGACAGGTTTTGACGATGTGAAAAAGAATGTCAACGATGTTACCGGTACGATAAAAAGAGGGTCGTGAGATTATGCTCGAGGCGATACTCGAATGGGATCGAGAAACCTTCATCTATCTGAACGGACTGGGAATAGAAAGGTATGATGCCTTTTGGTCGGCCGTAACGAATTTTAACCATTGGATTCCCTTACTTGCCCTTTTTATTTTTCTTTTCTTCAGGCAATTTCAAACAAAAAAGGCTTTGGCCGTTTTGGGCACGGTACTATTTTTGGCTCTTTTTATTACCACTTTGACCGACCTGACCAAAGAAGCCGTGGCAAGGATCAGACCCAACAACAATGAAGAAATAAATACCTTGATCCGTATTGTCAAAAGTCCGACCGACTTCAGTTTTTTTTCGGGACATGCAGCCAGTTCGTTTTCGATTACGACTTTGGTATTTTTATTTTTAAGGCGTGAAATAAGATGGTCTTGGCTTTTTTATATCTGGCCGATACTTTTTGCAATGAGTAGGATCTATGTCGGGGTACACTACCCAATTGATATTATCGTAGGCGCATTGGTCGGTATAGCCTCGGCGGTATTCATACATCTTTTGTACAAACAGCTTATCGTACCCTGCTTAGGGTTAGACCATCTCTAATGGGTAGCAAAACCGTTTCAAACCGTGGGTCTTCTTTTAACTTTTTGTTGTAATCAAGAACAGCTTTTGTTGCCTTGTCCTTTGGGTCCAACGGCTCTACGACCTTACCCGACCAAAGTACGTTATCTGACAAAATGATGCTTCCCGATGTTGTCTTTTGCAGAACCCCTTCCAAATACTTTGAGTATTCCATTTTTTCCGCATCGATGAAAACAAGGTCGAATGTGGCTTCCAGCTTGGGTATTATGTCAAGGGCATTGCCCAAATGTTGCACTATTCGGGTGCCATATCCACTTAAATCAAAATATTTGCGCTGCAAGGCGGTCAACTCCTCATTGATGTCTATGGTGTGCAGACGACCCTCTTTTTGAAGTCCCTCGGCAAGACAGATGGCGGAATACCCTGTATAAGTACCTATTTCGAGAATGGATTTTGGGTTGATCATCTTCGATAACATGCTCAGTACCCTGCCCTGAAAATGACCTGTCAACATTCTAGGCCGCAATACTTTCAAATGGGTCTCACGCGTAAGGTCTTGCAAGATTTTCGGTTCATCTTCGGAATGATCTTGAATGTACGCTTCCAATAATGGTGATAAAAAGTGCATGCCCTGATTTTTTCAAAAATATAGATTAATACGCTATCTTTTGCCTTTAAATATTTTCATGAGCGAACAAGATATTCTGATACGTGAGGCCCGGCCGGAAGATGTGCATACCTTGCTTGAATTTCAACAAGGAGTCGTAGCCTGGGAACGTCAGTATGACCCAACGATTGCCAAGAGGCATGTGTCTTATTATGACATTGAAAAGCTGATTTCAAATGAAGAAGCCATGGTACTCATTGCGGAAGCCGGTGGTCGGCCAATAGGTTGTGGAATCGGTATGGAAAAAGAAGCCCGGCATTATTTAGATCATAAAACCTATGCATATCTGGGCCTAATGTACGTGGATCCCCAATTTAGAGGGCAAGGTGTGAACGCCATTATTATCGAAAGGTTAAAGAATTGGGCTTATGCCAAAGGCTTGAAAGAAATACGCTTGACCGTGTATGAAGATAACCTTTCGGCCATCAAAGCCTATGAAAAAATAGGGTTCAAAAAACATATCAGCGAGATGCGTATTCAATGACCCATACTTCGTGAACCCCTAAAAATATCGCTTTCGAAGTCGTAATTTTAGATAAATTTATTTTATGCAATTTGAAAATAAGTTGTCGTTTGCAAAAAAAATGGACGCGAATGATGAACTCCGCAACTATCGTAACGAATTCCATTTTCCACAGATAAATGGTAAGGATGTCATTTATTTTACAGGAAATTCCCTCGGTCTTCAACCCAAACGTACCCAGAAATATGTCGATGAAATAATGAACGACTGGTCGGCATTGGCCGTTGAAGGTCATTTTCATGCTGAAAAACCTTGGTGGGACTACCATGAAAGGTTGGCCGCACCGTTGGCCAGGGTGGTGGGTGCGGAGCCAAAAGAAGTATCGGCAATGAATACACTTTCGGTGAACCTGCACCTGCTTATGGTCTCGTTTTATCGTCCGACTTCAAAGCGTTACAAAATTATCTGTGAGGAAAAAGCATTTCCGTCGGATCAGTATATGCTTCTTAGTCAGGTCAGGTTCCACGGGCTTGACCCTTCGAATGCCATTGTCGAACTAAAGAAAAGGCCGGGAGAACATTTTTGGCACACAGATGATATACTTGATAAAATCGAAGAGGTGGGCGACGAGCTTGCCTTAGTGCTTATCGGAGGGGTCAATTACTACAATGGCCAAGTCTTCGATATGAAGCGCATAACGAAAGCAGGAAAAAAGGTCGGGGCCATGGTCGGTTGGGATTTGGCACATGCAGTAGGCAATATTGAATTGAAGCTTCACGACTGGAAAGTTGATTTTGCGGCCTGGTGCAGTTATAAATATATGAACAGCGGCCCAGGGAATGCCTCTGGCGTTTTCATTCATGAAGCACATTTGGAAAAAGATGACATTCCAAGATTCGAAGGGTGGTGGGGCACCAAGAAAGAAACCCGTTTTCTCATGAAACCTGAATTTGAGCCCATGCCAACCGCAGACGCGTGGCAAATAAGCAATCCGCCCGTACTATCCTTGGCACCTTATCTGGCATCGTTGCAAATGTTCGAAGAAGTCGGAATGGACGCATTGATCCGAAAGCGTGATACGATCGTCGCTTACCTTGAATACATTCTGCTTGAGGTAGATAAAGAGGTCGAAGGTTCCTTTGAAGTGATTACCCCTAAAGACCGTGGTTGCCAATTATCGGTCCTTCTTCATGGACAAGGCAGAACACTTTTTGATTATTTGATGAAACAAGGGGTAATAACCGATTGGCGTGAGCCTAATACCATTCGTTTGGCTCCGGCACCTTTTTATTGTTCTTATGAGGATATGTACAACTTCGGACAAATTTTAAAGAGGGCATATTGACAAAAAGCAGTTAGTTGATAGCAACCGTTTTGATTAGCTTTGACCCATAATTGGGCTATTTTAATGAAATCACTCCGACTTATTCTTTCGAACCCGCGGTATTTTGCCCCTGCATGGGTGTTTGCCAGCCTTAATATCTGGTTTGGTACCTGGGCCATCTATATCCCTACCGTCAAGGAAAATCTGGGCATTGACAAATCGCAACTGGGCATTGCCATTTTCTTTCTCTCCTTGGGAGTTTTCACGGTGTTTCCCGTTGCGGCCAGGATCATCAATTGGCTCGGTGTAGGCAGGGCGACGTGGTATGGCGTACTGCTCTGTAGTTTTACCGCTTTATTGCCGCTTGTTGCAACGAACTATTATAGTTTGATGGGATCTCTCTTTCTTTTTGGGGCCTCAAACGGTCTTACCGACATATCTATGAACACATTGGTTACCGAACTTGAAAAAGAGGATAAACAGAATTTTATGTCCGCCGCCCATGGTTTTTTCAGTCTTGGAGGTGTGTTGGCCGGCTTGGGCAGTTTTCTGATAGTTTACATAGGAAACCCCGCTTTACATATGGCAATTGTGGTGTTCGCCGTATTGTTGATCAATTATCTGTTGCATAAAAATTACTTCCATATTACAGCGGCTCCCGTTGAAAAAGAACCGTTTAGCCTAAAACTATTCAAACCGCTATTGGTCATAGGCATTGTATCTTTCATGGTTATGGGGGGCGAGGGAGCCATTGTCGATTGGAGCGGACTATTTTTGAAGGAGATCAGTTTGGCACCTGAGGCCCTTTGGGGAACTGGTTTTTTGGCTTTTTCCGTCACCATGACCACCGGACGGTTTTTAGGTGATAGTATCAGCCAAAAAATCGGTTCGGTAAAAATCGTTGCCTTGGGGAGCCTTGTCGCCACTGCTGGTTATATGGCGGTATTGAGCACTTATACCTTCTTGGCCATAATCGGCTTCGGTCTCATAGGTCTTGGCTTTTCGGTTATCATTCCTGAGCTTTTTCGTATCGGGGGCAATGTAAAGGGTATAGAATCGTCGCAAGGGGTCGCTTTTATTGCGGGAACGGGTTACGCCGGTTTTTTGGCGGCACCACCGATCTTGGGCTTCTTGGCCGATAGATACTCGTTGATGACCAGTTTTATGGTGCTATTGGCCTGCGTTATAATCGTGCTCTTGGCGACCCGTATACTGCGAAACAGTCGAGGCTAGTCGGTAACCACCTCGATATTGGTAAAATAGAGTTTGAAGTTTGCTTCTGGCATCTTATGCATTTGGGCAATCTTAAGCCCTCCTTTTTCTACATAATCTTCCCACGATGTCACCATTGAAGGTTCGGCTTGGTTCGCCCTTCTGAATACCCATTCTTGAACAATGTAATCATTGCCGAAATAAAAATCATAGGCATCGCCGGGGGTATAGCCTCCTTCATTTCCATAGACAACGGTCAATTTTTGTAATGGTTTTTTACTGATGGGGGCTTCTGCACCGGACAAATGTTCCTGGGTTATGTTGTTTTCATCCCATAGAATATTGATTGGGGCCAACAGCCAATATTTGTCATTGATAAAACTACTGTTTGCATTTTCTGCAATGCTATCCATTTGTTTCCGATTGTACGAAACGGTATCGGTCGCCGATACCATGATGACATCATTGCTTTTGGGTTTCCAGCTCCATGAACGCTCGAAATGCGATGTATCCCGGTCTACGTTGAATGTGAATTTAAGCTCGCTGACGTTTTTCCAATTTTCATATCCGTTGGCAAAAGCTATTTTTTCCAATAGTGTAAGTTCTTTTTGGGCCGCTGCTGTTTCGTTTTTCTCTTCTTTGCATGCAATAGTTATGCACATAAGTAAAACGATTGTCAATAGGTACTTTTTCATTTCTTTCGGTTTTTATCAAAGATATCGAATATGTCAAGTTTAGCCTACTTTTAAAAAAAATGGAACAGAATAGTGACTTTATTAAAAAATCGGTGTCTAAATATTAAACGACCAAGACTAACACAACCTTGAATACAGCAGACCTTCTTGAATCTCTATCTGACGAAGAGCTTGTCGAAAGAGTGGTAAAAGATAACAATCCCTATTTTTTTGGGGAATTGTACGATAGGTATGCAAGAATAGTATATAATAAATGCTTTGGATTTTCTAAATCTGAGGACGAGGCCAAAGATCTGACCCAAGATATTTTTTTACTGCTTTTCGTTAAACTCAGAACTTTTAAGGGTAAATCTAAGTTTTCTACCTGGCTGTATTCTTTCACCTATAACTTTTGCGCAAACCATGTGAATAGGAACAGGGAGCGTAAAATCCAAGATAAGGCCAAAACGATCGATGAGAGCGAAGATGCTTATTTGATCCATGTGCCCGAAGAAACAATGCTTCGACTAAAAGTTTCTAAATTGAAGAAAGTGTTGGAGATAATTCCTGCCGATGACAAATCACTCTTGCTTTTAAAGTATCAAGATGAAGTACCGGTGAGGGAATTGGCAGCACTTTTCGATGTAAGTGAAAGTGCGGTCAAAATGAGGTTAAAAAGGGCCAAAAGCAAAGTAATAGTAGCATATAATAAAATAGGATAGATGTCGAACACAAAAAGAAATCCTTTTAAAGAATTGGAGGAGTCGATTAGAGAAGTTCCACCAGAAATGAGACAGAAGGTCATGGACGATGTGGCTACTGCCAAACTGATGATGGATATTACTTTTCTCGTAACCAATAATTATCCGTCAACGTTATCGCAATTTTTGAAAACAAAAAACAAAAACAAGTATAATTAGAATAACATTAATCAACTAAAGAGTATGGAAACAATTAGCGAATGGAAAGACCTTGCCACAGAATCAATTAGCACAATGGCCGGTAATATTGGCGCTGCCCTGCCAAGTATTGTCGGGGCGATCCTCATTTTATTGGTAGGCTGGTTGATTACCAAAGTGGTATTATTGGTTCTGAAAAAACTTCTGAAAATAGCAAAGGTCGACCGTCTTACCGAAAAGATCAACGAAACCGATCTGTTCGGTCGCCATGACATAGACTTCAAGGCCTCAAAGGTAATTTTGAGTTTTGCAAAATGGCTAATGTTCCTGGTTTTTTTGATCGTGGCGGCCGATATATTGAACTGGAACATCATTTCATCGGAAATAGGGAATCTGCTTAGGTACCTTCCAAAATTATTCAGTGCCATTGCACTTTTCATGATCGGACTTTACATTGCCAATTTTATGAAGAAGGCCATAAAAGGGGTTTTTGAATCATTTGAATTAAGTGGTTCTAAAATTATCAGCAATATTGTTTTCTATTTAATTCTCGTATTTATCACGGTTACCGCCTTGAACCAGGCCGGTGTCGATACTACTATTATTACGAATAATGTTACGATCATACT
Source organism: Flavobacteriaceae bacterium NBU2977 (assembly GCA_019931105.1). Taxonomy (GTDB): domain Bacteria; phylum Bacteroidota; class Bacteroidia; order Flavobacteriales; family Flavobacteriaceae; genus Meishania; species Meishania litoralis. Next base: position 235,662 of record JAIOUW010000004.1, read on the forward strand.
CGGTTCGTTTCTCTTGGCATTATCCATTGGTTTTGGTTTGGGTTCGAAAGAGGTAATTGCCGATTTGTTACGAACATTTTATACCCGCAAGACCTATATGCTGGGGGATAAAATTAATGTGAATGGAGTAAAAGGTACCATAGAATCCATTGATAATATCAGCATTACACTGAAGACGAACAATGGTCTGACCATAATCCCCATAAAAGAACTTGTAGATAACAGGGTAGAAATAGAAAAATAATTGGTTGTTGTTTTTGCTGAAAGGGCGGAATCGATGGATAGTCGTTCCGTCCTTTCTTTAAAAAGATTAACATTGGTTTCTTATTTAGAATAAAAGGACTTTAAATGGCAATAGTCAAATCTGTTAAACTCGCCCTGGCCAATAAAAAAGCTTTGCCCCATAGTCTTGACGAACGTCTGACGGCAAAATCGAAATTGGAGTTCGATAAAAAGGAGGTTGAATCGGAATCTCGGTATCGGCTACATTTCTTTACCTATGGGCATATGGGCAGTGGCGGATGCTCGGAAATATCATTTGAAGATTTGGCCGGCACACTTTTTTATAAAGACGCTGCCCAATTAAGACTATTGGCCCACAGTATTGTACATGTGCGTGCAAAAAGTCCCAAAATGTCGGTCGAAGAGCATATTGATATCAAATTTCTCGAAGAGGTTTTTCTTGAGGGCCTTAGGGTTAGGGCAGTTCTTGTTCCAGAGAATGGTGGGGCTTCCAAATGGTCGAACAACTATTTTTTCAATATTCTTTTAAAGTAGGCTCTTTTCGATTTCTTTTGACTTTTCTTAGAAATATCGGGGAGATTTAAGACCGCCCAAACGTCTATTGAACAGTTCGTATATTAATATAACTTCATGGGTACCTCCCGAGTAGGGCCTAAAAGTGGCCGTAGGCAGATCATAGGCATACCCCAATCTAAAGGAATTGGAAATAGCGTAATCCATTACCACACCAAAGCTATCGGCATCGTTAAAGCGATAAGATGCCCCGATCCAAAATTTTTCGAAGAGTAGGAAATTTGCGGATATATCGTATGTGGCAGGAGCCCCGTTTGTGTATTTCATGATTGCTGTGGTCTTGAATTTTGTGGATTTTCCCAAGTCGAAGACGTAGCCTCCAATGGCATAATAACTATTCCGTTCCAGGGCTACGAATTCTCCTTCATTTAGATCCGTATTCAAAATTCTTGGTGAAGATGCACCGATGTACCATTTGTTCGAACTGATATAGACGCCTGCTCCAAAATTCGGACTCCATTCGGTAAATCCACCCGAAAAGAAGGGGTCGTTACCATCAGGGGTTTCCAATCGATAATTCGTGAAACCTCCCTTAAGTCCGAAAGCCATATTGACTTCGCTACTTAAGGGTACCGTATATGAAAAATCGGCATAAATATAATTTGTCTTCTCGAACCCCAGTTGGTCATTGATATAAGAAAGACCTAGACCTACTTGACTGAACCTGATCGGTGTATGCATTGAAAATGTGCTTGTGGTCGGGTTGCCATCAATACCGGCCCATTGATTACGGTGCAGCGCGGTTATGTTCAATGTCTCCCTACTACCCGCATACGCTGGGTTTATTGACATTGTATTGTAAACATATTGTGTGAATTGTGGCAATTGCTGCGCACTTGAACACCATGTACAGATGAAGGCCAATGCAAAAATATGTTTCCTGAAATTTTCCATATATAATTAAATATTGGATCCGATATATATATATCCACTGACCGGTTGAGTTTCTAGATCATTAAAACCTATTATGTAATAATAAGTTCCAGAAGGCAACATGCCTGAATTTCCAAGGGAATTGTCGGGCGCAAAACCTCCCCAATCATTTTTATAATCGTTCGATTCGTAGACTATATTGCCCCAGCGATTGAATATTTTGAGTTTATAAATGTAATTACATGCTTCAAGACCGGTTATTTCGAACAAGTCATTAATACCATCACCATTTGAAGTAATTGTCTTTGAGACTACCAAATCATCTAGATTACAGGGCATATCGGCATTTACAATGATAATTTGGGTATGTGACATTTGATTTCCGGCATCATCGATGGCCGTCCATGTTCTTGTGATTTCATAACCGGTGGTGCAATCACGGTCATTTGTGGCGGTTTCGGTGAAGGTGACATCGGGGTCCATATCACAATTATCGATTGCGGTCAGAATCTCCGCATCTGGAACATTATCACAATCGACCGTAATATCCATGGGAAGTTCTTCGACAAAGACCGGGGCCTCGATATCCATCAGGCATGGGTTCCCATTGACGGTGATAATCTGGGTATGTACAAGGCTGTTGCCACTATCGTCGGTTGCCGTCCAAGTTCTTGTAATTTCATAACCGGTGGCACAATCACGGTTATTGGTCGCTGTTTCAGTGAAGGTTACCTCGGGGTCCATATCACAATTATCGATTGCGGTCAGAATCTCCGCATCTGGAACATTATCACAATCGACCGTAATATCCATGGGAAGTTCTTCGACAAAGACCGGGGCCTCGATATCCATCAGGCATGGGTTTCCATTGACGGTGATAATCTGGGTATGTACAAGGCTGTTGCCACTATCGTCGGTTGCCGTCCAAGTTCTTGTGATTTCATAACCCGTGGTGCAATCACGGTTATTGGTCGCTGTTTCATCAAAGGTAACAATGGGATTCATGTCGCAGTAGTCAGTGGCGGTCAAAACGGCCGGATCGGGCACTTCGTCACATTCGACGGTGATATCAGATGGCAGGCTTCCATCAAAGGTGGGTGCCTGAACGTCGGTAATGCTTATATTGATAATGGTTGCATCTTCATTTCCAACACCACAATCATCGAAGGTGAACGAACTGTAGGCCATCTTTTGAGTTGTATTTATTTCGCCTGAAAATGAGGCCAAAGTTTGGGAACTCGATTCAAAAGTACATGCGGGGAGGCCGGCAAAATATGAATCATCTTGAACGCGCAAGGCATATTGTATGGTATAAGGAGCGCCCGACACATCGGTATATCCATCGGCTACGGTGAAAGTCAACTCTCGTGTATTCGAGTCGAAATTATAGGTAATTTCGGCTGGCAACGGTTCGACGGAAACAAATTCCATTTCTGGAGGGATGGTTGTTGTAAAAGTCAAATCTCGAATGTTATCATTACCTGTATTGGCAACATCCAAATATATTTGAACGGTTTCGCCCGCCCTTGGGTTTTCATTTGAGGCCATCGCATACAATTCCAATTGGTTTAACGAGGGTTCCCAAACTTCTACCGCCATACCCAAAAGATACAGCCCGTATGTTTCTTGGTTCGAAGTCATTCTGACCACGGCAGAGGTTTGATTGTTGGTTATCAATCGATTGCCAGAGTTTTCAAGGTCAAAGAGAGCGGCGTCATACCCAAGAGTATTGGTGCTGGCCGGCATTCTATCCAAAAAATCGGTTCCGTATGTGGTTATCGAGCTATTGAAAAAATTATCGGCAAGACGCATGGGTGTTGAAAGCGGTTCCCAAATACCATTGGTGTTCAAAATCAACAACTGGTCTTGGCTAATACCACGATCTCCTTCAAAAGACCCTATAACCATGTTGGCCTTGACCTGTCCGTTCGGAACAGTCTGAAAACCATTAAATGTCACGTCAAAATTGTTTTGGGCGGCCGTGATGTGCGCGTAGCCATCAAATAAAGTAATATTCTTTTGCGGCAAAGTAGGACTTTGATATACAAAGACGATCTGCCATCCGCCCGATGTTCCAACGTTTCCACCATCATGGCCGAGCAAGCGGCCTTCGGTCGCTTTTACATTTGCTACTTGGTATTTGCCAAACGGGTCGCTCAAGCCCTGTACCCAACTCGTAATATCTTTAACGCATATATAGGGGTCGTTGACAAAATGCTCGTCCCTACCTCGATATATAACCTCATCGGCTGTCAAAGTCGCGTCATAGGTCGTTGAACCAGGAAGCATCATTTTAATTTCATTGTAGTTCCAAGCAGGTTCGATTCCTCCATCTCCGGCAAGCACGTTACCACCTCCATCAACTTCATATTCCTTATCAGCGGCCGACCAATAAAGAAACACACGTTCAATGGTCATACATGTGTTGCCAGGAGCGGGGTTGGCCAAATTGGCACTACTTGAATTGAATGTTGTCGGGTCGCTATCGATATCGACAAAAACATTGTCATCAAAATCATGGTTGCTTTCCGTACCGTTGTAATTATCGGTCGCGTCTCTCGACAGTACGTTGTTGGCGATCATGGTAAAATCACCGTTCAACGTTTCTGAATACCTGGGTGTAAAGTCTTTTTTCAATTGAGCGTTGACGAAGAACGAGGTCAACGCGCAAACAATAAATGAAATCTTGGTGAAGGTATTTTGTTGAAGTAAAAGTTTCTTCATAATTATCACGTTATGGATCTTACCGACCATCGCCCTATAATTAGAAGCTACATTATGTTCTTTACCCGAAATATTATAAATGTGTTGTCAAGGTCAAGTTCAAGCTGTAGCATCTAGATTATTTTGGGGAATAATAAAGTGCTTTTTGTCGTTATTCAAGATTTGGTTAATACTATACAAAGAACTGGTGAAAGCTCGCCAAGACGTAAATAGGCCGATGAACGATAACATTTTTCGACGAAAAAAGTTACTCATGGATAAAGTGCAAACTTTAGCGGTTCACCGTAAACCAGTACTATCGGATGTCATGTAAAAAAAGTCGATTATCGGAAGATATTTTGACTTGATCCTAATGTTCTAGCTGTCGGATAAATTGTTTAATTTTGAAACTTTGTAAAAACAAAGTATATGGGTTCAAAGAAGGGAAAAGTACAAGAAGCAATCGATGAGAAGTTGCTTGAAGAAAGAAAAGTATTTCTGTGGGGTATGGTCGACGATGACTCGGCCAAACATGTAATCGACCGTTTGTTGTACCTAGATATGCAGAACAATAAAGAAATTCAGTTGTTTATTAACAGCCCAGGGGGGTATGTTACCTCTGGTTTCGCAATGTACGATACCATAAAGTCCCTTAAGAGTCCGGTGTCGACTATTTGTACCGGTCTGGCCGCTTCTATGGGCAGTATTTTATTGTCTGTGGGAAAAAAAGGGAGGCGTTTTATTCAGCCCCATGCCCAAGTGATGATCCATCAGCCCAGCGGCGGTGCCAGGGGGCAAGCCTCGAATATTGAAATCCAGGCCAAGGAAATCATCAAGACCAAGGAGTTGAGCGCCAAGATACTTGCGGAAAATTGTGGTCAAAAATATGAAAAGGTCTTAAGGGATTTTGACCGCGATTTTTGGATGAATGCCGAAGAATCGATCGAATATGGAATAGTCGACGGTATTTTAGAATAATTAATAAATAAGATTACATCGAAATCAAAAAGTCCTTCGCAGTTTAAATGTGAAGGACTTTTCTTGGATATATATAGACGCTCTCGCGGAATGTTCAAAATATATACGCAAGTGATAACACCTTTAGATGTTGTTGCGTGTTAAATTACCGTAAAGAAATTCATTACTTTTATCTTTTAATATTTTCATCACTATCCGTATTATGAGCCAAACCCCCAAAGAAATTGCAATTATAGGATCGGGATTGGTTGGTTCTTTATTGGCGATATATCTTAGAAAAGCCGGGCATAAGGTCACAGTCTTTGATCGGCGTCCTGATATACGTACCGTCGATTTTTCTGGCCGTTCCATCAATCTGGCAATGAGCAATAGGGGTTGGCGGGCACTTCGACAGGTAGGTCTTGAGGAAGAAATCAAGAAAATAGCTATTCCACTGTACAAAAGGGCCATGCATGTAATCGGTAAGGAAATGTACTTTCAACCGTATGGAAAGGAGGGAGAAGCGATATGGTCGATATCTAGAGGTGTGTTGAACCGCAGCATGATAGATTTGGCCGAAGGGGCAGGAGCCAAATTCCGCTTTGATGAAAAGGTTTGGGATGTAGATTTGCCAAATGCCAAATTGTATACAGGAGAGACCGAAAAGGGCGAATGGAAGGAGTATGATTACGATATTGTATTTGGCTGTGATGGTGCATTTTCAAGGGTGCGGCATAAAATGCAACGCCGAAGCCACTTCGATTACTGTCAAGATTTCATTGATGTCGGCTATAAAGAACTGACCATTCCGGCGAACGAAGATGGTACCCATAAATTGGACAAACATTCGTTTCATATTTGGCCAAGAGGAAGGTTTATGTTCATTGCCATGCCCAATCTTGACGGAAGCTTTACCTGTACATTGTTCATGCCCTTTGAAGGAGAAGTCTCGTTCGAGAATATTAAGACCAAGACCGATGCGACGGAATTTTTCAAGAAGTATTTTCCTAATGTTAGTAGGGATATTGAAAATTTGATCGGAGATTTTTTCAAAAACCCCACCAGTGCTCTGGTCACGATGAAATGCTACCCATGGACATACTGGAACAAAGTGGCACTTGTAGGGGACTCGGCCCATGCCGTGGTTCCTTTTTATGGACAAGGCATGAATGCCGGTTTTGAAGACATCTTCGTTCTCAATAAATTGATGGATGCCCATGGAGACAATTGGGAACAAATTTTTATAGAGTATCAAGAGACTAGAAAACCGAATGCCGATGCCATTGCAGAATTGAGTTATCGAAATTTCGTCGAAATGAGCAGCAGAACAAGTGACCCCAAGTTTTTGCTTCAAAAAAGGATTGAAAAAAACTTTGCCGAAAAACATCCTGATAAATGGATTCCGGCCTACTCACGGGTCACCTTTTCTGAACGGTCATATGTTGAGGCTTTGGCCATTGGCGATGTTCAGGAGGCAATAATGAAGGAAGTAATGAAAATTCCCGATATTGAATCCAAATGGGATAGTGCCGAGGTCGAACGAAAAATCTTGGATCTATTGAAATAAAAAAGCCGCCCTTAAGGCGGCTTTTTTTATCATCTGACTATTACTTATCTATAATTTGGAGAACAATTTCTCCATTTTCTCCTGTTCTTCTTCAGCCAAAATAGGGTCGACTAGAATTCGCCCGCTATGTTCATCGGTAATGATTTTTTTTCGTGAAGCGATTTCTACCTGCACCTGGGGCGGTATCGTAAAGAAAGAACCTCCCGAAGCACCTCTTTCAATAGGCACTACCGCCAATCCGTTTTTCACGTTGTTCCTGATCCGTACATAGGCCTTTACAAGACGTTCTTCGATTTGCTCTTGGTATTTTTCGGATTTTTCAAGCAGTGCCTTCTCTTCTTTTTCGGTTTCGGCCAAAATGGCGTTCAATTCGTTTTTTTTGTGCTTCAAGTGCTCTTCGCGCTCCGATAGTTTTTCTTTCGTCTCGGCAATGACTTCCTTTTTTTGTTCGATCTGTGCCTTGAATTCTTTGATGTTCTTTTCGGCTAATTGAATCTCAAGTTCTTGAAACTCAAGTTCTTTGGTAATCGAGTTGAATTCACGACTGTTGCGAACATTCTTTTGTTGCTCGGTATATTTTTTGATCAAGGCCTTTGATTCGTCGATCAGGTTCTTTTTGGCCCCGATTTCAAAGTTTATAGTTTCAAGATCGGTCTTTAACTTATCCATTCTTGTTTTAAGTCCCAATACTTCGTCCTCGAGATCCTCCACTTCAAGTGGAAGCTCGCCTCGAACGTTGCGTATTTCGTCAACCCTTGAATCGATTAGCTGCAAATCGTATAATGCCCTTAATTTGTCTTCAACGGTAACTTCTGCTTTTTTTGCCATACTTATAAATACTTGATGGGATTGGTTTTACTTTCCGATAAACGGATTGCAAAATTAGGAATTTTTTCGGTAAGATAATCAACTAAAAGATTTTTTGTAAACTGCTCCGTTTCAAAGTGTCCGATATCTGCGATTATCATCTTTTTCTCGGCCTCAAAGAATTGGTGGTATTTAACATCTGCGGTGATAAAGAGGTCCGCTCCGGCCGATTTTGCCTTAGCGATCGCGAAAGCCCCACTGCCACCTAGAACCGCCACCTTTTTTATCTTTTTGCGAAGCAACTCGGAGTGTCTGATGTTAGAAACCTTCATCTTTTCCTTAACGAACAACAGAAACTCTTTGGCGTCGATCGATTTTGGCAATTCACCGACCATGCCCATGCCAATAGTTTGGTCTGAATTTTCAAGGGTGAAAATTTCGTAGGCCACTTCTTCGTAAGGGTGGTTCTCAAAAAGTGCCCTAAGAACCGATTTTTCTTCCGATTTGGAGAATACGACATTGATCTGGGTCTCTTTCTCATGGTGGGTCGTGCCTATTTCCCCTTTGGCGGGATTGGCATTTTCGCCTGCTTTAAAACTTCCTGATCCGTTCGTAGTGAAACTGCAATTACTATAGTTGCCCATTTTTCCGGCCCCAGCGGCGAACAAAGCATTTAGCAATCGCATCGTATCGGCTTCAGGAACATAAGTGGTCAATTTTTTGACCGTACCTTTTTGCGGAATCAGTATCCTTGGATTGCCGATACCCAAAATTTCACAAATTTTGGCATTGACACCCATATTCGAATTGTCCAAGGCGGTGTGCATACTATAAATCGCGATGTTGTTTTGAATCGCCTTGATGACCACCCGTTCAACATAGGTGGCACCGGTCAATTTTTTTAATCCTGAAAAAATGATGGGATGAAAACTGACAATAAGATTGCATTTTTTGGTAATAGCCTCGTCGATGACATTTTCCAAAGTGTCCAAGGTAACTAAGATACCCGATACCTGCATATTCTTTTCGCCCACTAAGAGTCCCACATTGTCAAAATCTTCAGCATAGCACAGAGGAGCCAATTCTTCAAGTATATCGGTAACTTCTTTTACTGTCATTTTGTTTTTTTACGAGTCGTTCAAAGATAAAATATTATAATTTCGTTGTGTGCAACTCCTTAGAAAAATAGCTTTTCCGATTTCGTTGATATACGCCGCCGTGGTCCACGTTCGAAATCTTCTTTATGATTTAAACATTTTTGAATCGAAATCTTTTAAAACACCGACTATTTGCGTCGGAAATTTGAGTGTCGGTGGTACAGGTAAGACCCCGATGGTCGAATACTTGGTGGCCCTTTTGACTAAAGAATACAAGGTTGCGGTTCTAAGCCGGGGTTATAAAAGAAAATCCAAGGGGTTTGTACTTGCCTCGCCCAATAACACCGTTGAAGATATTGGGGATGAACCTTATCAAATACATTCGAAGTACAATGAAGTGCCTGTTGCCGTTGATGTTGATAGAAGGAACGGAATCTCAAAACTTGAAGAACTGGTCAAACCCGATATCATTATCTTAGATGATGCTTTTCAGCATCGTAAGGTATCGCCCACCATTTCCATTCTTTTGACCTCGTATGGCAGTTTGTACAATGACGATTGGTATTTGCCCACCGGAAATCTTAGGGATAGCAAGCGGGAAGCTCGTCGGGCGCATATCATAATCGTTACTAAATGTCCTCACGACCTTTCCGAGAAGGCCCAAAAGGCGATGATCTCAAAATTAAGGCCCCGCGGCGACCAAATGATCTTGTTCAGTTGTCTGAAATATAGTAATGTTCATTCTGAAAAAGGGGTTCAAACGGAAGTTGATTCTTTGAAGAAAATGAAAATTACCTTGGTTACCGGGATAGCCAATCCGGAACCGTTGGTAGAGTACTTGAAAAACAAAGGGCTTTTATTCGAGCACCTTAGCTTCAAGGACCATTATTTCTTTACTCAAGAGGATATTGAAATATTGAATGCCAAAGATTACGTTTTAACCACTGAAAAAGATTATGTTAGGCTGAAAGGTAGGGTCAGAAACTTACATTATATAAGCGTCGGGCATTCTTTTCTGAATGATGGCGAAGCTGTTCTGAGCGCTGAATTGAAAAAATCGATCAAGCAGTGTTAGTAACCTTCTTATCGAAAATGTTCTCACCGATTTTTTGATAAAAGACCTCTGGTTTAAAAGGTTTTGTAACGACGTCGTTGCACCCGGCTGCGTAGAAGCTCTCCAAGCTATCATCCAATGAGATGGCTGTAAGGGCAATGATAGGGGTCGTCTTATCGAATTTTCTAATTTCAATGGTAGCCTCCTCACCACTGATGCCGGGCATGTGAATATCCATCAAAATGGCATCGTATTCATTGTTTTTGGCCAATTCTATGGCCTCGGTACCGTTGCTGGCAATATCACTGGTGATTTCTTTTTTGGTCAGCATCTTTTTTGTGATGACCTGATTGATCTTATTGTCTTCAACGATCATCAAGTGCAATCCTTTGAAATTGTAATCCCGCTCAGTAATTTCAAAAGGTATATCGTCTATAACACTATCCTTGCTTTTTAATTTCAGTTCGAAAAAGAACGAACTACCCTCTCCTAATTCACTTTCCAATCGAATTTTGCTGTCAAAAAGACCCAAAAGGCTTTTGACTATGGTGAGGCCTAGCCCGGTTCCGCCATATTCGCGATTGATCTGAACTGAGCCTTGTTCAAAACCTTCGAAAATGTTCTCTTGCTGCTCTTTGGAAATTCCGATGCCGTTATCGGCCACTTCAAAATACAACGTTACATCTTCCTCCTCTTTTTTTAGCAAACGTGCGATTACTTTTACCTCACCATTTTTGGTAAATTTTAGGGCATTTCCGACAAGATTCATAAATACCTGGGACAACTTAAGTGGGTCGCTCATCAGATGTCCTGGAATCTCTTCGTCGTATTCCAAAATAATCTTGGTCTTATTCGCCTTGGCACTTTGCTGCAATGAATCGATTACCTCTTTTAGAACTTTTTTAAGGTTGAATTCAATATTCAAAGGTTCCAACTTTTTCGCATCGATTTTATTGATTTGGAGTATGTCGTTAATGAAATTCAGTAGATAGTCTCCAGAAAATTTTAATGCCTTAAGATGCTCTTTTTGACTATCGTTCGGATTTTCCTCCAGTAATAAATGTGTTAGTCCGGTGACGGCATAGAGGGGGGTCCTTAGTTCATGGCTAACTGTGGACAAGAAGTTGGTCTTGGCTTCCATGGCACTCACGGCAGCGTCCCTGGCGGCCTGGAGCTCGTTGTTCTTGGTCTGCAGTAGATCGTTGGTCTTCAACTTGATTTGGTTGTTGCGATACAGCGAAACGGCCAAAAGCGAGATAATCGTCAAAAAAGCCGAAGTCAGAATGGCCGTTATTTCAGATCGGTTCGCCGATTCGCTCAAATCTTCAATGCGCTCATCTTGTCTTTTGATCTCATCGCCCATATTTTCGATTTGGATCTTATCGGCGGTTTTGGCATCGATCTTGGCCTTCTCGACCGTAAAGATTGAATCTTGGATCAACATCAGGTTTCGTGTGCTACCTAAGGCCTGGTCATACTTTCTAAGCCTTTCATAGGTTTGGCTCAACTGATGATTGGCCTCGAGCATTTCATTTTGAAAGCCGTTGGCAACGGCAAGTTTAAGGGCCTTCTCGCCATCGATCGCGCTCTGTTCAAAGTTTTCGGTGGTGTAGTGAAGTTTGGCCAGACCCAAATGGGCCCTTGTCGCCAGATAATCTTTTTCCTTTAAATCGGTATTGATAACCAACGAATTGAAATTCTTGGACGCATCTTCGAACTTTTCCAGCTTCAAGTAAATGTTTCCTTCTGTCAGCAGAATGTTGTTGAAGAAATTTCGGTCGTTGTTAAGTTGTCTGGCTTCTTCCAGGGAAAAAATCGCTAGATAGTTTTTTCCTTCATTGAATAGACGAATGGCCTCTAGATACTTCTGCATTGCATCCCCATAAGGATATGCTACTTCTTCCAACATTCCTTTGGCTCGGTCCGAAAAGAACACTGAGCTTTTCTCATTATCTACTTTTAGGTAAAGCAAGGCCATTTTGTGGTAGCTATCGATCCAAGCCTTGATGTCTTCTTTTTGTTGTGCTAGCTCTGCGGCTTTATCGAGCGCCTCCAAGGCAAGGGTAATTTCATTCTTATTTTGATATTGCAGGGCCCGATCAAAATAGGATTGAATGTCATTTTGTAAGGAATCTATCTGTTGACCCTTGGCACTCTTCAAAAAGATGAAAAGTAAAAGAACCCCTAAAAGGATTCTAATCTTGCTATGTGATAGTTTAATTCTCAAACGTATTGTTTGTTGATCAATAAATCGACCAGATCGATAATTCGGCTACTATAGCCCGTTTCATTGTCGTACCACCCTATTATCTTGACCATCTTGCCAATTACGGATGTCATCTGAGAATCAAACGTACAAGAATGGCAACTATTGTTTATATCCACAGAGACTATAGGATCTTTCGTATATAAAAGTATGTTTTTTAGTTCATTATGGGAAATTCGTTCGAAAGCCGCGTTTATTTCATCAATGCTTGTCTGGCGTTTTACGTTAAAGGTAATATCGGTCAATGAGCCATTGGGCACGGGTACTCGAATACCGCATCCGCCTATTACGGTCGCAAGTTCAGGAAATATTTTCGTAAGGGCTTTCGCGGCCCCGGTCGTAGTGGGTATGATCGATTGCCCAGCGGCCCTGGCCCTTCTAAGGTCATGGTGCGGTCGATCATGAAGACTTTGGTCCGATGTATATGAGTGTATTGTGGTAATATAGGCCTGTTCGATGCCACAGAGGTCCTTGATGACCTTGATCATAGGTGCGGCGTTGTTCGTGGTACACGAGGCATTTGAAATGATATCGTCTTCATTCGATATAATGGATTCATTGATACCTAAGACGACCATTTTGATCGACTCGTCTGACGGGGGAGCACTCAGGATTACTTTTTTGGCACCATTGTCGATATGCGGTTGCAGCATTTCCCTAGTTTTATGCTTTCCCGTGCATTCCAGCACGATATCGGTTTGAAAGGCTGACCAATCTATCTCTTCGGGAAGTCTGTGATTTAAAAGCGGAATGTGTCGATTTTCAATCGAAATACTGTGCGCACCATAGCCTATCTCTTTTTCAAGCGTGCCGTGAATGCTATCGTATTTTAAGAGATGTGACAGGGTTCTGGCATCGGCCAGATCATTGATGGCGACTATATTCAGGTGCGGATGGCGGATTAGAAGGCGGAATAACGTTCTGCCGATCCGACCAAAGCCGTTGATGCCGATATTCGTTTTCTTCATTTCAAGAATTCCGTGGCGGCGGAAGATTTTATTTGACCATGAAATTAATCGATGTGTTTATGGGCCTTATAGGAAGAGCGAACCAAAGCACCACTTTCTACATGCCTAAACCCCATTTCAAGACCGATTTCTTCGTATTTCTTGAATTGCCCGGGTAAGATGAACTCACTTACAGGCAGGTGCTTTTTCGAAGGTTGAAGATATTGGCCTATTGTGACCACATCAACATTTGCATTTTTCAGGTCTTTCATCGTCTGGACCACCTCTTCTTCTTTTTCGCCCAACCCCAGCATAATTCCAGACTTGGTACGCTTGGCCCCATTGGCCTTCAAGTAGCGAAGTACTTCTAGGCTTCTTTCGTACTTGGCCTGTATGCGTACTTCGCGGGTCAGACGCTTAACGGTTTCCATATTGTGCGAAACCACTTCTGGACCTACCTCGATAATACGATCCAAATGCCGTTCGACGCCCTGAAAATCGGGAATCAGGGTTTCCAATGTGGTATTCGGGTTCATTCTGCGTATGGCCTTGACGGTCTCGGCCCAGATAATGGAGCCCAAGTCCTTTAGGTCGTCTCGGTCAACGGAAGTGATAACGGCATGTTTGATGCCCATGATCTTAATGGATCGGGCTACTTTTTCGGGCTCTTCCCAGTCAATATTCTCGGGCCTACCGGTCTTTACCCCACAAAATCCACAAGAACGGGTACAAATGTTGCCCAAAATCATAAAAGTGGCCGTGCCTTCTCCCCAACACTCGCCCATATTCGGACAACTGCCCGAAGTACAGATGGTATGAAGATCATATTTCTCAACCAGACCTCTCAGCTGGGTATATTTTTTACCAGTGGGAAGCTTTACCCGCAACCATTTCGGCTTGCCTTTTGGAGGAATAACATGTTCAATGGTCGTATTGCTCATTGCATTGTTTTAGACCACAAATATACGAAGTATTCAAGGGAAGTCTTACTTTGGATTCCTTATGCCGGATCACTTAAATGTAAACCCTTTGTCGGGTTGCGATTAAGGGCGCTATCAACCCCCTATTCGTATAGATCATTGAGGTCCGCATTACATAATTCGACCAGAAAGTCCCCCATTTTTAGTGTGATGGCCTTAAAAAAGCGTTCACCTTTTTCTTTTGTGGCCTTATGGGGGTTACCTACCCCGGTATCATCGCTGATTTCAGACCATTTACGTTCGGCCCATGCCCATCCCTCATTGAAAGCCTTGATCTTGTATTTTTTATCCTTTCCATCGCCCCATTTTTCATGCGGAAGCACCAGGTCGGGCCGTAAATAAAGCATCAAACTGGTTTCCATTTCATCGGCGTGGTCGCCTGCTTCCTCAAAAAAGGAATATTTGTCAAGCATCTGCGGAAAGAAACAAAAACTAATGAACATCTTCGGAAATTTCAAGCCTAGTTCGCGCACCAGGGGTTTGAAGTTGTTTCCGCCGTGGCCATTGAATATCAGTAGTTTGTGAACGCCTTGTCGATTCAAGACCTCAACAATGTCGGCCAAGATGGCAAGTTGCGTACTCGGATTGAGATTGATATCCAGGTAGATATCCGATTGTCCGGTATTTACTCCAAAAGGAATTGTTGGTAAAATGACGACTTTGGCATCTTTTTCCCATGCCATTCGCGCGGCTTCGGCGACAATGTGGTCGGCCTGAATATTGTCGGTCGCATAAGGCAAGTGATAGTTATGCGCTTCGGTAGCGCCCCATGGCAGTACCGCCAAGTCGAACTTGGCATCCTTAAGTGCGTTCCAGTTTGTTTCGGCAAGTATGTAAGGTCGCATATGTTTCCGTTTGAAACACAAACTTAAGAACCTGTTTCGGTAATACAAGCTATGTGGAAAAATATCCTCTTTAGGAACGTAACGACGGACTTCTGAATTGCACCATCCGTTTTGCACATAGTATGTTCAATATCAACTAACTAACAGTTTCAAGTTTGGGAAATCAGAAGGATATCATTAACCCATGAACGTTGAATATTTGTCTATTCGATTTCGATAACACGTGTTTTCGAAAATTTGTCATGCCAGCCGATGGCATCATGGTTCAAAAATGAAAAATGATTGAAGGGAATATGCCTGCACAACGATCGGATGAAAATGGTGCCAAATCCCGGTTTTTTTCCATCTTCGGTGATAACCTTGGTTTTTGTGAAGAATTTGCCCAGGGATCTTCCGGTGAAACCTTCGAAGAAGCTATAATATATCAGCGCAATTATGAACCCCAAAAGATAGTCGCGAAGCTTGTCGTCTTCGTCCAATAAATACATCTGTGAAGGAAAATAATAGACAAGAACCACGCCTATTACCGTACCTACTATCATGGCCAGGCCCAACACAAAAAATTGATCGATCAAAAAGTTGATAAAACGTTTGCCCTGACTTGCCAGCTTCGTATGCGAGACAAGTGTGTTTTGTTCGTCCATCCGCATTTGTAGCACATTGTCTTTTTCGAAAGTCGGGCATTCATTGTCAAAGTCGGCTATGGCTCCCGTGAAACTACAAACCAATCCAAGGTTCAAATCCTTTTTTTGATGGTTGCAAACCATACAGAATTTCAGATGTTCTTGCCGTGTCATAAATTTTGGTCATCGGGGGTTGACATAGTACAAACGGCTTACTTTGAAAAAGTATATATTTATTCGACCAACTACATGATAATGTTGTAAATGTGTATTTTAGGCCAATACAAACCGCCAATGGAAGACTTATGCGGGTAGTTGGCTCGGCGAGGTGTTCTTCTCAAAAAAAGTAAAATAGATACTTCCCAAAATGGTGATGGCAAAATAGATTGCGACAAGCCAAGCCCCCCATTCGAAATAGGCATTGATACCGAACCAATCCTTTGTCCAAAGTATCATTGCAATACCCAAACCGCCGCGTAAAACCTCTATCCATACGGCGTGTTGTTTACGGTCCATGAGGCTCGTGTAACCATAAATGCCGACAAAAACTAGTGTTCCGAACAATAAAAGTCCGTCAATCCCTATTTGCGAATAATTGAAGAACATGAACCATAATAGGGCAACTGTTATCAACAGTTGAAAAATCACATAAATATCAAATAGTGGGGAAGATGACGTTTCATAACGTGCAAAACCATATACGTCTTCGATAACCTTAATAGGGTACTTTTCTTTTACATCGTTAGGTCGCCACCCGGTCGGCATGAACCAAATACGTAATTTATCCTTGAAGCTTTTTGTTCGCCATGCATCTTGCGTCAAACGCCAAAAATGCTGGAAATTGATAAGTACGGGGTTCCATGTCGATGCAGGTTTCAATACGCCGTATTGAGGTGGGACATCATCAAGCTCTTCTTGAAAGGTGCCGAACCAACGGTCCCAGATACAGAATATGGCGGCCAGGTTTTTATCGATATATTCAGGATTGATGGCATGATGTACCCGGTGCTGCGATGGGGTCACAATGATATATTCCAACCATCCCAATTTGCCGATATGTTGGGTGTGATACCAAAATTGGGCGAACAAATGTATCGGTGCGAGTACCGCGATGATTTCGTTGGGCACCCCTAAAACGGCAGCAGGAATCAACAACAGTGCAAAATACCCAAAAATATTCGAGATTGGTTGTCGCAGGGCACAGGCCAGGTTGAACTCCTCACTACTATGGTGTATTACATGTTGGTTCCAAAATATGTTGACCTTGTGGTTGAGCCTATGGTTCCAATAGCTGGCAAAATCAATGGCAACAAATGCAATCAACCAAACTACCCATGAAGTCTTGATTTCTGTAATCGCCAGATATTTTAATAGGAGAGGGTAGGAGACCAATATAATGCCCAATCCCAGTGTGTCTTTAATGATATTGGTGAAGCCAGAACTGATGCTCGATACCGAATCCATTACCTTATGCTTCTGATCTTTGATGAAAAAACCATACGAAATTTCAAAGATGAGCAGTATCAAAAAAAACGGTATTGCGTAGAGAAGGGCTTGTGCATACGATTCCATATAGTCTAAAGTATGTAATTATGGGCAAAGTTCAAATCAATGAAATCGACCTTTTTCATCCAAATATATCATGTGTCATATATTCAATTCTCGGTTTTCGTATCTGCCACCCTCAGAATAAAACCTTGTCCATGAACGTTTTCCAACTTAATATTAGGGTCTTTCTCCAAATATTTTCTTAGGTGGGTAATGAATACGTTTAGACTCTTTTTGTTAAAATAATCGTTTTTGCCCCAAATAGTGACTAAGATATCCCTATGTCGGCATAATTGGTTCTTGTGTGCCAATAAGAAACTTAGAAGTTGATTCTCACGTGATGTCAGATGGATTACTTGATCTTTAAATACCAATTCTTGATTTAGATCATTGAAGGAATATTGTCCTAAACTGTATATGTTTTTCTTGGTCTTTTCCGCAGCCATCGAATTGGTCAACCGTGACAATAATGAATTGATCCTGATTACCAGTTCCTCTTCGTCAATTGGTTTTTTAAGATAATCTACGGCGCCTAATGAAAAGCCTTTCAAAACATCTATTTTAAGTGATTTTGCCGTCAAAAAAATAAAGGGAAGGTCGCTATATTTTTCCTTGATTTTTGTTGCAAGTGCAAAACCGTCCATTTTCGGCATCATTACGTCTAGAATGGCCAGGTCAAAGGTTTGTTCTTCCATTTCCGTCAAAGCCTCGTGGCCATCTTTTGTCCAAACGATTTCGAAATCCTTCATTTTAAGATATTCCGAAAGTAGATACCCCAGTGAGGCATCATCTTCAACTAACATTAACTTATATTTTCTATCGTTCATTCGTTATCGGAATTAAGATGGAAACTGTTGTACCTTTATTTTTTTCGCTTTCAATAAGTACCTTTCCCCTGTGTTTTTCAACGACGTTCTTGACGTAGCTTAACCCAAGTCCGTACCCTTTTGTCTTGTGCAGATCGCCATTCTGAACTCGGTAGTATTTTTGAAAAATACGACCTTTATCCTTTTCGTCTATTCCTATTCCGTTGTCCGAAATGCCTATAACGAGGTGCTTTTTCGTTTTTTTTGCCTCAAGATGTATTTGGGGGTCGTTCGAATATTTCTTGGCATTGTCCAATAGATTGTTGATCGTATTTTCAAGATGGAATACTTCGGCCATAATGGTGTACGGGCCGGGCTCCAATTCATGACTAAACGAGACGTTTTCTATTGCTGTCAAAGCTTGAAATTCTTCGCAGAGTTTCTGTAAATAGGGTCTAAAATCAACCCTTTCTAAAGAGAACATCTTTTTATTCGCCTCAAGCCTACCGAGTTCAAGTACCTTATCGATGTGGTCGGTCAAACGTCGCACTTGCAATCTTAGAATATTGACCAACGGCTTCTGCTCTTCGGTAGCACTGTTTTCCAATATTTTGGTGGCAAGGCCCATTGAAAAAACCGGCGTCTTCAGCTCATGGGTGAGATTATTAATAAAATTGTTGGTTACCGTAATCAGGTTTCTCTGCCAATAATACGTTCTCAATACCCATAAAACCGCAATTATTATTCCTAAAATAAAGAGTAGACTCGGTAGTGTAAGACTATTTAACTTTGACAACAAATATTTGTTAAGGTCTTGAAACTTAAGTTCGAGGATCAAACGTTTATCAAGAAGGTTGGGGAGGTATCCTTCAAGTTCTATTGGGTATATGGTAGTATTTTCCAACTTTTCAAATGAAGTAGGCGATTTTAGATAGTACAGGGAATCTTTGGTGTGCAACTCATAAGTAAAATCGATGTCTATGCCATGGTAAATAAGCCTTTCCTCGATAATATCATTTAAAAAATTACGCGAGGCATCCTGAACTCTATCTACACCAAGTCCATAGTAACTATCGTCTTTCTCAAGGGCCCTTCCTATTAAAAAAGTGAGTTTGTTCCGATAATTAAGTTCTTGTTTTATTGCTTCATTTGCCTGTCCGATTTTTTTATCGAACTGAATTTTGGCCAGGCTCAAACCTATTTTTAGGTATTGGTATTGTATTATGGCAAGGCCTAGTATCGAAACTATGAATATTGCTATGTAGAATTTTCTTTTCTTCAAAATCGGAACTAAATAACAGAAAATTAGCCATTTCCTAACGTTAATTAATCTTTTGTTAATTCAATTAATACCCGGTTAATCTTTTTTGACCATGGGTTAATTCTTTTCTCAAGGTTATTGGGGTATATTGGCCCCAGTTAGTTTTAAGTTAATTATTTTAATAAATACAATTAAAAAGTTGGCCCCAAAAGGGCTGCTTTTTATTTGTCGGCAAATGACCGAAAGTATTGTCAATGTATCTAGAAAAATATCTATTTAAGATTTAGCTTCAACTATCGATTAATGAAAGGATTGTAAACCGATTTATTGTTCGAATGAAGCATGTAATACGTTTTATAACCAATAAAAACCTCACTTATGGCCAACGGGATGATGAATTCACAAAATACAAGGTCTACTCTAATTTCGATTTCCATAGGATTGGTTTACCTGTGGTTCGGTGGGTTAAAATTTTTTCCGGGGATGAGCCCTGCGGAAGAACTGGCCATAAATACTATAGATCAACTGAGTTTTGGGATTCTGGCACCCCGTATTTCGTTGATCCTTTTGGCAATTTGGGAAACAACCATTGGTCTTTTTTTAGTGTTCAACATCAAGAATCACATCGTACTCAAATTGGCCATACTCCATATCGTTTGTACGTTCATGCCCCTTATTTTCTTTCCAGACAAAGTATTCGGGGAGAACACCCTTTCACTATCATTGTTGGGCCAATATATAATTAAGAACGTTGTAATACTGAGCACGTTACTTGTGCTTTTATCAGAGGTTCAACAAAAAGCATTTAAAAAGGCCAAAAAGAGAAAACTCGAAACATCCGTTGCCCGAACGAACTAAGGATTAAAGAAATAATGGAACCGAAAACCTATATTTTATAGGGAATAGTTTTTAATACGTGATCCATCGCGGCGAGCCTGGCCTCAGGTTTTTTGTTGGCCTCTATTATCACCCATGGGGCGTGCGGGGTATCGGTCTTCTCGAACATCAATTGCTTGTATTTCGTATAATCGTCCCATAGTTCTTGGGCCCTTTCGTCTACGGCGGACATTTTCCATCGTTTCAGGTTGCTTTTTTTGATATCGTCGAACCTTTTCTGTTGTTCTTCCTTGGAAATTGAAAAATAGAACTTTATAAGATAGGTGTTCGACTGCACGATCATTTTTTCAAATTCGTTCACCTGATCCATAAAGATGTCGTATTGGTTCGGGGTGCAAAACCCATTGACAGGTTCGACTACGGCCCTGTTGTACCAACTGCGGTCAAAAAAGACTATTTTTCCTGGAGCGGGCAGCTCGTTCACGTATCGTTGAAAATACCATTGGCCCTGCTCTTCTTCAGTCGGTTTGTTCAAAGCGATTACCCTATAGTATCGAGGATTTATATGTGCGGCTAGACGTCGAATGGCCCCACCTTTGCCGGCTGCGTCGCGACCTTCAAAGACAATCACGATTTTTTTATCGTTCTCGATGGCCCAAGTCTGCAATTTGACCAGCTCTATTTGTCTCTCAAGCAGCTGTTTTTCATACCGTACCTCTCTCAGGGTTTTAGCGACATCTATTTTTTTGTTTGAAAACAAACTGCGCAAGCCCAGCTTTGAATTAAGTAGTTTTACATCTTCTTTCGATAATTTCAGATTGTTCGTCGATTTCATATCAAATATCGATTTGTTTGGCATTGCGATAATAGCGCTCGATTAAATTGGGATCGGGCAAAAGCTTATTGGATAACGACTTATCATCAGAGTAATCAAATCTCGATAATAGGTATCGAATACTTTCTAGGCGTGCAGTTTTCTTATTATTGGCCTTCACGATTACCCATGGGCAAAATGGTGTGTGGGTTTTGGTGAACATCTGTTCTTTGTAAAAGGTATAGGTATCCCAAAGTTCTTGTCCTTTTTTGTCCACCGGGCTGAATTTCCATTCTTTAAGAGGGTTCTTCAGCCTTGATTCGAATCGTTCTTTTTGAACTTTTTTTGAAATTGAGAACCAAAACTTTACGATAATCACACCATCTTCATAAAGCATGTGCTCAAATTCGGGCACCTGTACCATGAACTGTTCGTATTGGTCTTGATTGCAAAAACCCATTACAGGCTCTACCACGGCCCGATTATACCAACTTCTGTCAAAAAAGACTATTTCGCCAGGATTGGGCAATTCTTTGATGTACCTTCTAAAATACCATTGCCCCCTTTCGTTGTCGGTCGGTTTTGAAAGGGCCACGACACGTGACGACCTCGGGTTCAGGTGCTCCATGAAACGTTTTATCGCACCGCCTTTTCCTGCGGCGTCACGACCTTCGAAAATTACCGCCACACGTAGTTTGTTCTTTGTGATCCACTGTTGTAGGTTGACCAGTTCGCCCTGTAACTTGGTCAATTCTATTTCGTATTTCAAATTCTTTACTACATTCTTGACGTCAATTCTCTTAGCCTTGGCGATTTTGATGAGGTCTTTTCGTGTTCTTGCCTGTAAAAAGTCTTCCGAGGTAAAATCCATTGTCCAATTTTTTATGGGAAAATCAAAAGTACGGTTTTGCGAAATGGCAAAATATGACAAATGCCATGGTCTTGGTCAAAATTCGACCAAAAACACCTTTAAAAAATAATATTTTGCTTAAAAGGGCCCGACCATTATATGTGCCCTGAAAGTGCCGGGGTCCATGAGCCAGGGCATGCCTTTTTCATGGGGTTTTATGGGGAGTCCTGTAGATTCAGGCGTGGCAAACGGAGTATAGATTACATAACGATATTGCCCATCGCCAAGTTCACCCGTGGCTTTGTCGTACGCTTCATCACTTCCGTAGTAGACATACATCATGCTGGGTACAATGGGCATTTGCCATTTTCCAGCGGCGACTTCGGCACCTTGTATTTCGCGTTTTTCCTTGGTGTTCTTACCCTCGGCCGTGAGTTCCCTACCCCTTTTCATAAAGGGTTCCAGCTCTTTGGAATAGCAGGCGACGCTAATACCTTCTTTGTTCGGGTCATCGCCGATACAGACCAAATTATTAGTGCCTTCCCTAAGAACCACCATTTGTCCGGTTTCATCGTAGCCATATACCATTGCCGCGTCTTTATCGGCTTCGGGGGCAGGTAAAGTGGCTGTCTTGATTTGGATTTTTGCAGGAAGTATTTCCGGTTTTTTTGCTTCTTGCGAAATTCCCCAAAAAAATGAAAAAGTCAGAAGAAGGAAAGATGCTTTTTTCATGTCGATTAATTTATTGGTTCAATTATTGGTGTTTAACTTGATTATCGAACGGCTTGCCTCGCCAATAGTTTCCAAAATCCATTTTCTTTGATGAAAATATATAAAATTTTGAGCGTGATCGGGTTAGGTTTCCCATCATTGACAAGTTCCGCCTGCATGGTACTACGTACCCAGGCTGCATTCTCCTTTATCGTAATATCGGGATCTGGAAAATCGATCTTTGAAAAATCCGAAGTACCGTTCAAAATGTTTTCGATAAATATTTTTCTATCTTCAATGCTGCCGCCCGAATGGCCATAAGTAAGTTCCTCGGCGGTAAGGTTGTGCAACTGTAGCGAATCTGCAGCGATAATGGCCTTGTGCAGGTTATTCACGGTCAATTCGATTGCTTTGTTGTCGAGATCTAAAGATCTTAGATAGGCCAAGTGCATGGGCAGTTGTTCGGTGGCCCTTGAAGATTCGTCTTCTATAAAATGATATTTAACACCTGTATCCTTAGCGGCCTTCATTACAGCGGCTATGTTCACATCACCGGTGCCGAGTACGACATTACGTTCTTTGTCCTGTCTGCCATTTTGGTTGTCGATAGTCCCCATCATTCTATCCTTCAAATGGGTAACTGGAAATCTACCGGGGTATTTTCGTAAAATCGCTGCGGGATTTTGACCTGCATTTCGCGTCCAGAATACATCCATTTCGATGTTTACGTATCGCGGATCGGTATTTTCCATCATATAATCATACATGGTACCGGGCCCTGAATAGGGGCGAAACTCGTAACCATGCGCATGGTATAACAACGAAATGTCCGCTTCCGCCAGTTGCTTTCCGGCTATGTTGAACACCTCGACCCCTTTCTTCATATCGTCAAAGGTGAAATCATCTCCGTTATGCGGTATCCAATAGCATACGGCATATTTGGCCCCAAAAAATTTGAGGTTTTCGATAATCGAGGCGATACTGTCGCTGTTGGTTAGATCCTCGAATGATACGCCACCCGCAACGACCTGAAATCCATGTTTGTCCAATAACATTTTGTATTCCTCTCTAGACATACTTCTCGAACCGGCACCTTCAATGTATTTGATGCCCATCGCCTTGAGTTTGACGAGAGCGTTTTCGACATCATCTTGCATAAGGCCTCTGGCCGTTCCCATTATGATTCCTACTTGGGGTTCTTGGGCCAGGATTGGATATCCAATTAGGATAAAAAATAAGGCAAGGATAATTTTTTTCATTTTCGTGATCGGATGGTTCTTCTCAAATGTAAATAAAAAAAAGATGAGCATGTTTTGCCAGACCCGCTATAAGTTTGCAAATTCGGTATATGCGGTTTCTTTTCTTTCTAAAATGAAAATTCTATTTGGCAGGAAGCGACATTACGTAATCGTAGCTCATATCAAGTAGTTTTGCCAAGGTATCCAAATCTTGTAACATTTTGTCGGGAACCAATACATACCCCTTCATAACTGCTCCATACGATCTGTAAATCGTTGTAGGCCATTCTTCGATGTATTTTTCTTGTACTTCTTTTGAAAAACGAATGCCGATTTCACAGTCTTTGTTAAAAAGTGAGAACATATAACCGTTTGCGGAGGTATAGGGCATGGTCTTCCCCTTTCTTTCAAATCGCGGGCATTTCGCAACAAGCTGGTCGTAAATCTTGAGTTTTTCCTCGCGCATGGCAGTTATTTCAAATCAATCGTTTTGCCGGTCTGGGCACTTTCGCGGGCCGCTTCCAATATTTCTACGACGATCATGTTGTTCTCAAGAGATGACAGATCACTCGGTTTCAATTCGATTTCACCACGAATTACGGCGGTAAAAAGCCTGAAAGGGTCATCAAAAGGAGCTTTTCTTTCCTCCAGTTTGAATTTTTCTTCGCTAAAACCATCATAGCCTTCCGAAATGCGAATCCGCATATCATGCCGGTTGTCTGCATAAACAACACCCTTTTCTCCATATATTTCCATATCCTTTCTTCCAATGGGCCAATTCCATGAAGGCTCCAAAATGGCCATACTGTTGTCATAAGTCAAAAGAATGGTGCAATCATCATCTACTTTAGGATTGTTTTCTGCTTGTAATTGTTGCGTAACCGCGGTAACCGTATTGGGTCTTTTTCCTTCATGTAGCCAAGTCAGCAAATTGGCGCCATAACAACCAAAATCGATCAATGCGCCCCCACCGTTTTGAACGGGATCCGTAAGCCAATCCAAGAACTCTTTTTGGACTCCTATTTTCTTTGGGCCTTTATGCCCATCACGAACGATAACCTTTCGTACGTCACCGATATCCCCTTTTTTTAGCAGTTCATAGGCCTTATGGTTTGTGGGGTACCAAGTAGTCTCATAATTGGTAAGTAGATGGATTTTGTGTTTTTTGGCCAACGCTTCCATTTTTTTGGCATGTGCCACACTTACGGCCAAAGGCTTTTCGACCATAACATGAATTCCTTTTGGCGCACAGGCCTCAACAACGGCCAAATGCTCATGAATTGAACCGAAGGCGGTTACGGCGACAGGTTTCTTTTTCGTCAGCATTTTTTCCATATTGTCAAAAACCAAATCCATCGAAAGCCCATATTGCTCCATATAGCGTTTCGCCAGATCGGTGTTGGGCTCGACAATACCGACAATTGTAATATCACCGCTTTTCTGGGCGCCGAAAACCCAATTTACGTGTCCGTGGGTCAAGCCTGCCACACCTATGGGCATAGGGTCTTTTTGTGCAGATAATTGCAGGGCGGCAAAGACTAACAAGAGAAATACAGTTTTTTTCATCGAGGATTGATTTTTCTTATGAGAAAGTTTAATCCACAATTTATGAAAACGGATTCAAAAGCGTACTTGTTAGACCAAGTTTTATGCAATCGCCAATTTAAGGGATTGATAATTTAAAGAACCTTGGACTTCGTTTACAATAGACTCGCCAAACTTTTTTCCAAAGTCTCGATTTTGGCCTCGGCATCGGCCTGCTTTTTACGCTCCAGGGCAATAACCTTTTCGGGGGCATTGTTTACAAAACGCTCATTTTGAAGCTTTTTTTGAACCGATTGTAAAAAACCGCGGGTATATTCAAGTTCTTCGCGAATCTTTTTCATTTCGGCGTCAATGTCTATGGTGCCGGCCATAGGAATAAAGTATTCGTTGCTTTTTACCCGAAATGTCAACGCCCCTTCAACGGTCTCATCGACATACGAAATACTCGAGATATTGGTCAATTTTTGAATGACCACATCCCAATCATTCGAAGCGTTTTCACTATTTATGACCGATAGTTCAAGGGCTTCTTTCATGGCGATGTTCTTGTCTTTTCTGATGGTTCGAATGCCCGCAATTACTTCTGAAGCAAAGTCAAACCCCTTGATCAGGCCATTATCGTTTTTGCCTATTTTTGGCCATTCGGCCACGATCAAGGCTTCTTTGGGCGTTCTCGCTGCAATATGTTGCCAAATTTCTTCGGTCAAGAAGGGCATAAAAGGATGCAACAATTTCAAGTTCTGTTCCAAAATATCGATTACGGCATCGAAGGTCGTTCGGTCGATAGGTTTTTGATAGGCCGGTTTTATGATTTCCAAAAGCCAGGAACTGTAATCGTCCCAGACTAACTTATAGGTGGCCATCAGAGCATCTGAAATTCGGTATTTGCTGTAATGGTCTTCTATCTCGACCAAAGTTTGGTCGAACTTTGCATGAAACCATTCAATGGCCAGTTTCGATGCTTGGGGCTGCGGAATGTCGGCGACCTCCCAACCTTTTACAAGCCTAAAGCCGTTCCAGATTTTGTTGGCGAAATTTTTCCCCTGTTGACATAGATCTTCGTCGAACATCAAATCGTTGCCCGCCGCCGAGCTTAACAAAAGGCCTACGCGAACGCCATCGGCCCCATAATCGTCGATCAATTTTAAGGCATCGGGCGAATTGCCCAGAGATTTTGACATTTTACGACGCTGTTTGTCCCTGACAATACCTGTAAAATAGACATTTTTAAAGGGCTTTTCGTTGCGATACTCATATCCTGCGATTATCATGCGCGCTACCCAGAAGAAAATAATATCGGGTCCGGTGACGAGATCGTTGGTCGGATAATAGTATTTGATATCGTCATTGTCAGGCTCCAAAATACCGTTAAAGACGGTCATTGGCCAAAGCCATGATGAAAACCAGGTATCGACTACATCTTCATCTTGTCGAAGATGTTCTATCGCCAATTTAGGGTCGTTTGACTTATCTTGTGCCAATTTTAAAGCCTCATCGATGTTTTCGGCAACTACAAAATCGTCTTGCCCATCGCCATAATAATACGCGGGAATACGTTGGCCCCACCAAAGTTGGCGTGAAATGTTCCAATCACGGATGTTTTCCATCCAATGGCGATATGTGTTTTCGAATTTTTTTGGGAAAAACTTGATATCCTCGGTTTCAAGAACGGCCTTAAGAGCCGGTTTGACCAGCTCTTCCATCTTTAAAAACCACTGATCGGAAAGCCTTGGTTCGATTACCGCTTTCGTACGTTCTGAAGTTCCTACCTTGGTTAGGTATTGCTCCGTTTTGACCAAAAATCCTTTTTCTTCAAGTTCTTGGGCAATCTCTTTTCGAACCGTAAAACGGTCTTTGCCCTCGTAATGCAATCCGAAGGAGTTCAATGTGGCATCGGCATTGAATATATCGATGGTCTCCAAATTGTGCTTTTCGCCCAAAGCCTTATCATTGACATCGTGCGCAGGGGTGACCTTTAAGCAGCCCGTACCGAACTCGATCTCAACATATTCGTCTTCGATAATAGGAATAGACCTTTCGCAAATGGGTACAATGGCTCTTTTGCCCTTTAAATGATGGTGGCGTTCGTCATTGGGATTGATACAAATAGCGGTATCGCCTAATATGGTCTCAGGCCGGGTAGTGGCAATGGTCACTTTTTCGTCGGAACCTTCTATTTGATAGGCAAGATAATATAACAGACCTTGTTTTTCCTCGTAGATGACCTCTTCGTCCGATAGGGTCGTTTGGGCCTGTGGATCCCAGTTCACCATGCGATATCCCCTGTAAATCAATCCTTTATTGAATAAATCGACAAAGACCTTGATAACGGATTCAGACATATTGTCATCCATTGTAAAAGCGGTTCTATCCCAATCGCATGAGCATCCCAATTTTTTCAATTGTTCCAAGATAACACCGCCATATTCTTTCTTCCATTCCCATGCATGCTCCAAGAATTCATCCCTCGAAATACTGTTCTTGGCAATACCCTGTTCTTTGAGCCTGGCCACAACCTTGGCCTCTGTAGCAATCGAGGCATGGTCGGTACCGGGCACCCAACAGGCATTCTTGCCCATAAGGCGGGCCCTTCGCGTCAATACATCTTGCAGGGTATTGTTCAACATATGCCCCATATGCAGCACCCCGGTCACATTTGGCGGTGGGATAACAATGGTGTAGGGTTCACGCTCATCGGGTATTGAATGAAAGTAGTTGTTTTTCATCCAATAGTCGTACCATCGGTTTTCGGCACTGGACGGTTCGTATTTTGAAGGAATCTCCATTTTTTTTGGAACGGTTTTTGTTAATTCCTGTCCGGCAAATATAAACGTCCCAAAAAGATATGTTAAATTATCGATCTAGGACGCCGTTCGCCGAAAAAGGAATACGAAACAAAAATAAGTAACGTTACTATATAACGAAAGGATTTTGAGGTTCATCTGAAAAGATTTACTTTTGAAACCAACCCTAAATTTAATATGATGAAAAGAATAGTACTACTATTATTTATGGGCCTAATGGCTTTTAACCTTACCGCTCAGGATAAGAAGGCAAAAATTGAATTCAAGACCGAAACGGTCGATTATGGCGAAATCGAAAAAGGTGCCGATGGCATACGTGTTTTCGAATTTACCAATACAGGAGATGCTCCTTTGATTATCAGCAAAGTCAGCTCAAGTTGTGGGTGCACAATCCCGAAAAAACCTGAAGCACCTATTCTTCCTGGCAATAAAGGAGAAATTCAAGTAAAATACGATACAAATAGGGTCGGACCGATAAGAAAGGCCATAACGGTCATTTCAAACGCCGATACACCTACCAAAGTTTTGAAGATCAAAGGTGAGATCAAGGCCGCCGAAGGTACCAAATAGACGAGCCTTAATTTCTATAACGGTTATAAAAGCCCTGACGATTTCGTCAGGGCTTTTCTTTGAGCATATTTTTAAGAACGAACGTAAAAAGTAAATCAGAGTTGTACCGTTCGATCAGTACCTTGACTTTTTTACCCTCACGTTCGTTGAGCATATGCATGATTTCCTGAAGTTTGAAACGATGTACGCTTTTTCCGTTGACGGCCAAGATCACATCACCTTCTTGAAGACCTGCGCTTTCGGCCGGACTACCGGCACGTATTCCTGAAACAACGATTTCGGGAACCAAGCTAAGCCTGGTCCTATTTTCGAAAAGTATTTGAACGTCCCCGAACGATTTTTTGTCATTGTTGACCACCCCATTGGCATCAGTAATACGCTCTGAAATATAACGGAGTCCGTCATGCTGAAGTGCGATGCCGCTCATATTGTAATGGAAGGGCTTATTAAAATTGTTGTTTTTTCGCAACGTTATTTTTCCATTGGGATAATCGAAGATAATATTGAACCGTTTCAAAACTTCGCCTCCCATGCTTCCGTTTCGATCCCCAAGGTTTTTAATATCGTTGAAGGCTTTCATATCAGGAAACGCGGCTTTGGCATCATGAAGCATAAAACTTCCGATTTTGATACTCTTGACCATGGTGCGTTTTCCGAAGATATCGCCACTCAGCCCCTTTCCGAGATAGTCTTCGTAGTTTTGCTCGGGCACATCGATCTTTTCGTTTTTAAACAACCAAATTGCATCACTACTACCGGTGTCGAGCAACATTTTGACGGGTACGTTGTCACTGCCTTTTATTTGCACCTCACCGTCTATATAGGCCTTTTTCCGGATGATATGAAGTGGTAGGGTCTCACTTTTTTTATCAGGCCTTAATCGATATCGTTGAGGGTCATGAAACTTTATGACCTTGCTTGAATAGTTGATATCTACTACAAAGTCCCTGAATAGCTCGTAGCCGATTATACCATGTACGGGTATGCCCAGACTCGGTGAAAAATTCATTTCGCTATCGAGAACGACGTACAGTTTTTCGTTTCTATTTCGAATGTTGCCCAATTTAAAATCATTCTCTTTGGAGCTCAAAGCCTTGATAGGTTCTCCATCGCCCAATCCGTTGATGGTAATCTCGGATACATTGTTGATTTGAATCGAATCTTGATCGGTCAAGTTGAAGAGTATCGGCTTGCCCACACCCGAATCAAGTACAAAAGAAAGTTCGGTGCCGTTCACGGTAACCGGAATGATTACTAAATTGTTGATCAGTTTGAATTTCACTTTTTGAAACCGCTGTCCTTCGGGCAAAGAGAATCCTTGTGACAATCCGTAATACGGTGAACACATGAAGATGACAAAAAGAAAAGCGATGACTCGACCCAACCTTCTAATTTTTAACGGATTGACTTTCTTAAAGTTAAGTATTTTTCAATTAAGGGCGATATTTATTAACATAATTTGGGTCAAATAATTAAATGATAAGGATATTGCTTTGTCCGCAGGGTTTTCTCATTTTTGCTTAAAATAAGCAACATGCCAAAGATATCTCAGAAAGGGCTCTTCATGCCGCAGTCACCTATAAGAAAATTGGTTCCTTTCGCGGAACGGGCCAAAAATAATGGGGTAAAGGTAATACACCTGAATATTGGCCAGCCCGATATCAAAACACCGCAGATAGCCCTTGACGCGGTCAAGAACAATACTATCGAAGTGCTCGAGTACAGTAGAACCGAGGGTTCAGAGACGTACCGCAACAAAATAGCAAAGTATTATGAAAAAAATGATATCATGGTCGATGCATCCGATATCATTGTGACCACGGGCGGTTCTGAAGCACTTTCGTTTACGATCGGAAGTATTGCCGATACTGGTGACGAAATAATCATACCTGAACCGTTTTATGCCAATTATAATGGATTTGCAACGGCAATGGGTGTAAAGGTCGTGCCCGTGGTATCAAATATCGACACCAATTTTGCCCTGCCCCCCATAGAAGAATTCGAAAAACTCGTAACACCGCGAACCAAGGCAATTTTGATCTGTAACCCCGGTAACCCCACTGGATATCTTTATAGTAAGGAGGAAATTCAAAAATTGGCGGCCATCGTAAAAAAACATGACCTTTTTTTAGTGGCCGATGAAGTATATCGCGAATTCACATACGACGGAAGGGAACATTATTCTATTTTACGGGAACCGGGATTGGAATCACATGCGATAATCGTGGACTCCGTTTCGAAGCGTTATAGCATGTGCGGCGCCCGTATCGGATGTCTTGTGTCGAAAAATCAAGAAGTCGTCAAAACGGCCCTGAAGTTTGCACAGGCAAGGTTGTCGCCGCCTACATATGCGCAAATTGCCAGCGAGGCGGCGTTGGAAACTCCGCAAAGCTATTTTGACGAGGTCAAAGAAGAATATGTGGCAAGAAGAGATTTATTGATCGAAGAACTGGGTAAGATCGAAGGGATTAAGATTGGCAGACCGCAAGGGGCCTTTTATTGTATCGTAGAGCTGCCCCTGGCCGACGCTGACGATTTCGCACAATGGCTCTTAGAAGATTTCAGGGTGAACAATGAAACCGTAATGGTGGCCCCGGCAGCTGGGTTCTATGCTACAGAAGGTCTGGGCAAAAACCAAGTGAGAATCGCCTACGTACTTGATAAAGAAAGCTTAAAGCGTGCGGTCAACATACTAAAAGAAGCCTTAAAAAGTTATATTGGCTGATGACCCTTGAGAAAAATAAATCGCTCAAACCATACAATACCTTTGGTATCGATGTAAAGGCCCAAGTCTTCTGTGAAATTAATTCATTGGAAGATCTTCGGGCAGTTTACCAGATCGAAGGCCATCCGAAAAAATTCTTCATTAGCGGCGGAAGCAATATGCTCTTGACCAGAGACATAGACGCTTTGGTGCTGCATATCAATTTAAAGGGAATCGAAGTGGTTTCTGAAGATGATGATGAGGTCGTCATTAAGGTCATGGCCGGCGAGAATTGGCATGCAATGGTACTTTGGTCGCTTGAACAGGGTTATGGCGGATTAGAAAACCTGTCATTGATCCCTGGAAATACGGGTACGGCACCGATTCAGAATATAGGTGCCTATGGTGTCGAGTTGAAAGATGTCTTTAGAAGCTGTGAAGCTTTTGATATAAAAGCCCAAGCGATAAGAACGTTTACTAAAGAAGAATGTCAATTCGGATACCGTGACTCGTATTTCAAAAATGAAGGAAAAGGGGAATATGTTATTATTTCCGTTTGTTTAAAACTGACCAAGAAGAACCACCGACTGAATACCTCTTATGGTTCTATCGAGGAAGAATTAAAAAATAACGCTGTTATCCTTCCTACGATAAAAGATGTATCGGAGGCCGTTATTGCGATTCGAAAGCGTAAATTGCCTGATCCGAAAGAATTGGGCAATAGCGGTAGTTTTTTCAAAAATCCCGTCATATCGGCTTCTAAATTCCGTACCTTCATGAAGCATCATCCTGAAGCTCCGCATTACAAGGTTTCCGAGAACGACTATAAGATTCCCGCCGGATGGCTGATCGAACAATGCGGATTCAAGGGAAAGCGGTTCGGTGATGCCGGTGTACACAAGAACCAAGCTTTGGTGCTTGTAAATTACGGCTCTGCAACAGGGCTTGAAATATTGAATTTGGCGACCAAGATCATGAAAACGGTCGAACAGCGATTCGGCATAGAAATTATCCCCGAGGTCAATATAATAAAATAACCCCCGAAGAAGTTCCCCGAGGGTTATACCAAACCAAACTAACCAAAAACTAAATGTGCAGTTACCAAGTGCACATTTATATTAAAATTTTGTGATAACGCTAGCTATAACAATCAATTTCATAAATTAGCGTTTAAGGGATATACGGTTCAAAAAGAAAATTGGATGCTTTGTCCATCAATTTTTTAAAACCCATGAACAAGGTATGAGCACACTTCTTGAAAAGCACATCGTAGAGTTGCTTCAAGAGCGAAATGAAAAAGCCATTTCCCTTTTGTACGACAACTACGGCGATACGTTGTTCGGGGTCGCCAATAAAGTCGTTCGTGATGAAGAATTGGCACAGGATGTTCTGCAGGAAAGTTTCGTGAAAATCTGGAAAAAATCGGACTCTTACGACCCCACCAAGGCAAAATTGTTCACCTGGCTTTTTCGTATTACACGGAATACCGCCATTGACAAATTAAGAAGTGTCAACACGAAAACGGACAAGGAAATCCAAATGGACGTTTCAGACGTATATAATCTAGGTGTTGAGGGCATAAGGCCGGAACTCATGGATGTTCGCGAGAACTTGGACAAGATAGAGTCTAAGTATCAAATAGTACTTGAAGCTCTATTTTTTCAAGGAATGACCCAACAGGAGGCCAGTGAAGAGTTGGATATTCCTTTGGGAACCATAAAATCGAGGTTGAAAATCGGTTTGCGCGAACTCAAAAAAGTATATGGGCCGACGACGATCATGCTCGCACTTCTAATTTTATCGTAATGAAAGAAAAAATTAAAGTATTTCTAGATTCCGACTTGCTTGAAAAGTATCTTTTGGGCACTGCAACGAAGCAAGAAGAGTTTCAATGTGAGCGATACATTGCAATGTATCCTGAAGTAAGGGAAACCTTTGACGAACTTCAAGAGAATTTGGAAGAGTTTGCAAAAATGCATGCTTTGAAATCTCCCGAAGGGCTTAAAGAAAAAATAATCGCAAGAATCAGGGCAGAGAACTCCGGTAGAAAGAAGTTCTTCAAATATGCCATCGCAGCCAGTTTCGCGGCATTGATGTTCGCCGGTGCATCATATTTCTTTTGGGACCAGAATCAAAATCTGCAAGAACAGAATACGATCGTTACCAATGAAATCAAGGACCTTAAAGAGAATATGAAGCAGCAATTGGAAGATGTTCGAAACCAATTTATCGTTTTGAACAACCCCCAAACTAGAAAGCTTAATGTAAAAGGCAACCAAAAGGCCAAAGATTTGAAAGCGGTGGCCTATATCAATCCTGTAAAAAAACTTTCCTATATCAACGTTAGCAAGTTGCCCAATTTACCTGAAAGCCAAGTTTTTCAAATGTGGGCAGAGGTTAACGGAGAGATGGTCAATCTAGGGGTAATTAGTGAGGCCAGCGACAAAGAAAAATTAGTGGCATTGCCTTATGCCGAAAATGCGGTCGGGTATATTACGATCGAGCCACAGGGTGGAAACGAAACTCCGACTGTTGAGAACATCGTTGCCAATATCAAATATTGATTTTTGCCCAATATCGAAAAATAAGGCCCTGGCATTAATGCCAGGGCCTTATTTTTGTAACTTTGCATAAAATTACCGATAATGAAATTGATATTACTGACCATTGGACTTTTGGCCGTTGCGTTTGCAGGAATCGCCATAAAAATATGGTCAAAAAAAGATGGAAAATTCGCGGGCACGTGTGCGAGCCAAAGTCCATTTTTGAATAAAGAAGGAGAAGCCTGTGGTATGTGCGGTAAATTGCCGAACGAACAGGATTGTCGAAGGGAATCATTAACGGAATTACATTGATTCCGCTTCATCTCTGATTGCTTTACGCTACAACAATTGCAATTGAATACACCAGGTATAAAGATCAAAGAGACCATACTGAAGGCCAAACAGGGAAACCAAATCGCTTTTAGTGCACTTTTGGATACCTTTTGGAACGATGTTTACGGTTTTCAGTTAAAGCGTACCGAAAATGAAAATGACGCCGAAGACATCACCATTCAGACCTTTTCCAAGGCTTTTGATAAAATCGACACCTATGATGAGGCTTACGGGTTCAAAACTTGGTTGATTGCTATTTCAAAAAACATACATGTTGACCTAATTCGAAAAAGAAAGCGAAACGTATTAGGTGCCGATGGTAATGATGAGGCAATCAAATCGGTTCTTGATGATGCACCATCTGCTGAAGACCAACTGATCATTAAACAGAATTTGGCGGCCTTATTGCAGCATATTAGAAAATTAAAGCCGCATTATCAAGAGGTTATCAATCTACGGTATTTCAATGAAATGAGCTACGCGGCTATAGCGCAAGAACTCAATGAGCCCATGAACAACGTTAAAGTAAAATTATTGAGGGCCAAAAAATTACTTGCCGAAATGATCAAGAGCAAAGATTAGTACTTATAAGGGGCAATTTTTAGGGTAATAATTATTATCTGGGAATTTCTTTTTTGACCAATGTAATGTATGATTTCATGGCATCTTCTCGTGTGATATTCTTGGCTTGAATAAGGGCATTGGCCTTGAAGGCGTTGATCAGAGGTGTTTCACTGCCCGGATTGTTAAAATTCTTATTCGCGATTTTATAATAGGCATAAAGTTTAAGCAACAAATCAGCCGGGAGTGGTTCGGTATAATTATTTACAAATTCGACCGCCTTGGTAAAATCAGATCGTAACTTATCATCTTTCATCGTCCATTTTATTGATGACCGTTGCGATACAGGTTTTGGCACCTACCACCTTCTGGTCCAATTTAACCGCAATTGCTGCATTCAATGGCAGTAAAAGATCTACCCTGGAGCCGAATTTTATGAACCCGGCATCATCTCCCTGTTGTACGCTTTGGCCTTCTTCGGCATAGTTTACGATTCGTCTTGCCATTGCGCCCGCGATTTGTCTGTATAATATATCGCCGAACTTTGGGGTATTGACCACCACCGTAGTACGTTCGTTTTCCAAACTTGACTTAGGATGCCAAGCGACCAAATATTTACCAGGATGATATTTGGAATACTTAATACTTCCGCTGACCGGATATCTGGTTACATGCACGTTCACCGGTGACATGAAAATGGAGACCTGTATTCTTTTATCCTTGAAATATTCTGGATCTTCAACCTCTTCGATAACCACTACCTTACCGTCTACAGGGGCAAGAACTTCATCAAAACTTTTGACAGGAACCCTTTTCGGATTGCGGAAAAACTGAAGAATTAGCACCAATATAAGAACGGCAATGATCTGGATCGCCCATCTCAACCAAGTGATATCCAAATAGAACTGAGAAACCAATACCGCGGTAATTACAAGAAAAAAAGTCGTCAAAATTATTGTTTGACCCTCCCTATGAAACATATGCAAAAATCGTTAATGTTAAGTATGTAAATGGTGCCGCGAAGACAAGGCTATCCAACCGATCCAACATTCCGCCATGGCCGGGTAAGATAGCCCCACTGTCCTTTACGCCTGCAGAGCGCTTGAGCTTCGATTCCAACAAGTCGCCCAAACTGCCTGATACAACGATCACAGCGGCTAAGATCATCCATTGGCCCGGACTTATCAATGGTTCGTATATGCCCATCAGATATGCCGCACCCATTGCAAATATAAAACCCCCGATCGTTCCTTCAACAGTTTTTTTTGGAGAAATCGAGGGGTAGAGTTTTGTGCGCCCAACACTTTTTCCTACGATGTAGGCAAAAGAATCGTTTACCCATATCAATATAAAGATCCCCATTATGAGAAGTTTGGCAAAGTCATCATCCTTATATGGGATCATGGTCAGAAAAATGCATCCACCCCCGATATAAAGTAGCCCGATTATGAATTTTTGTATCGTATTGAATTGTCTTTCCTTTCTTTGGAACAGGTAGAACAAAAGGGCGATGTCAATAGTTATCGTAATGAACATCAACAGGTTGATCAGTCCCTTGTCGCTGGTCAAATAGATGAAGATCCACCATAAGGCAAGATAGGCTATGAATATATGGTATCCTCTAAGGGCAACAAGCCTTTTGTATTCATAAAGGCATGCAAGGCCAAAGGTCATGAACAAAAAATCGAACGCATCAGAATTCAAGAATACCGCTGATAGCAACAAAACGATATATACGGCACCTGTAAGCGATCGTCTTAAGATTTCCCTCATGCTACAAATCCTCCTGAAGTAATAGATAAAGGTTCTTTGAACTACTTCCGTAGGTCAAGAAATCGTCGGAATTTTCAGTTGTGGGAAGAAAATGTTTGAGTGTGGTAATATTCGCGGGAATGTTATGTCCGTATTTTTTCTTTATGATTTTCAGTCCTTCACCAATAGACTCTACCAATTGACTTGTTGTAGCATAAACAATGACATTGTCGGGAAGCTCATTGAGCTTCTTTTCCCTCAATTGGTTGGAACAAACTAGAATGGAACCGTTTTGGGCAATGAGATGTTCGCAGGTCGTAAAAAACACGTCGCTTTCTTCTGTCTTATCGGTGAACTTGACATCTTTTGCGAATTTTTCTGTCAATCGGGGGTTCATTGCAAAAAACGGATAGTCTTGCCATCCATTTTCTTCGACAATGTTCTTCACGGCCGTTGAGACTTCGGAAAAAGAATCACAGTATAGAAATTTGCCCCCATTTTTTTTGAAATGGATGGTAAACTTCTCATCGACGGGAATATTGAGATCGGGCATATGCATACCTCGGGTTTCCTTAGTTTCTTTCGAAACTTTTTTTCCACCACCAAAAAGTTTGTCAAATAGCCCCATCGACTGTATAATACTTCTTCAATATGTGCCCGCTAATAAAAAAACAACGCTAAATATAGCTATTTATTTTCTTCTTCTTTATCCGGCTCGGCACTGGTTTTTTCTGAGACCAAAGCGTCTTCGACGGCCTCCTTTGGTATTTCTTGCCCCTTCTCGTCAAACTCCTTTTCAAAAGGGCGCTTTCCGAAAATCTTTTCAAGGTCTTCCTTGAATATAACTTCTTTTTCGAGTAGGCGTTCGGCCAAAATGGTCAACTTGTCTTTGTTCTCCTTCAAAACCTCTATGGCCCGAACATATTGTTCTTCAATAAGTTTTGAAATCTCAATATCTATTTTGCGCGCGGTTTCTTCACTATAAGGTTTGGAAAAGCTGTAATCGGTCTGCCCTGAAGAATCATAGTAGGTCAAGTTGCCCAGTTCATCATTAAGCCCATAAACGGTCACCATGGCCCGCGCCTGCTTGGTTACTTTTTCCAAATCGCTCAACGCCCCCGTTGATATTTTATCGAATATTACTTTTTCGGCCGCCCGGCCCCCCAAAGTGGCGCACATTTCATCTTTCATTTGTTCGGGCCTCACGATCAATCGTTCTTCGGGCAGGTACCATGCCGCCCCTAAGGATTGGCCCCTGGGTACAATGGTCACCTTTACCAAAGGAGCCGCGTGTTCCAACATCCAACTTACCGTGGCGTGACCCGCCTCATGATAGGCGATCGTCTTTTTTTCACCAGGAGTAATGATCTTGTTCTTTTTCTCCAATCCACCGACAATACGATCTACGGCATCAAGGAAATCTTGTTTGCTCACCGCTTTCTTCTCTTTTCGAGCAGCGATCAAAGCGGCCTCGTTGCAGACATTTGCAATATCGGCACCAGAAAAGCCCGGGGTCTGTCTAGCTAAAAAGTCAAGATCTAGTTTTTCGGAAGTTTTTATTGGCCTGAGATGTACTTCGAAAATTTCTTTTCGTTCTCGAATATCGGGTAAATCGACATAGATCTGTCTATCAAAGCGGCCTGCCCGCATGAGTGCCTTGTCCAAAACATCGGCACGGTTGGTAGCGGCCAGTACAATGACATTCGTATTGGTGCCGAAACCGTCCATTTCGGTCAACAACTGGTTCAAAGTGTTTTCGCGCTCGTCGTTGGAGCCCGTGAAGTTGTTCTTTCCCCTTGCCCGGCCAATAGCATCTATTTCATCAATAAAAATAATGGCGGGTGATTTGTCTTTGGCCTGTTTGAAGAGGTCACGTACCCTGGAAGCACCAACACCTACGAACATTTCAACGAAATCAGACCCGGAAAGAGAAAAGAAAGGTACCTTGGCTTCACCGGCCACTGCCTTTGCAAGTAATGTTTTACCCGTTCCCGGAGGGCCGACCAATAACGCACCCTTCGGAATTTTACCTCCCAATGAGGTATATTTGTCGGGGTGTTTTAAAAACTCCACGATTTCTTCTACTTCCTCTTTTGCGCCTTCCAATCCGGCAACATCTTTAAATGAAGTTCTGGTATCGGTCTTTTCATCGAAGAGTTTTGCCTTTGATTTTCCTATATTAAATATCTGACCACCGGCTCCGCCACCACCGCCGCCCGACATTCTGCGCATCAAATAAATCCAGATACCTATAATCAATACGAACGGTAAGATGCTCAACAACATCTCCATGAAGAGATTTGATTCTTTATCGAATTCTACAATGGTATCTAGATTGTTTTCTTTCTTGATTTCGGTAATCTCGTTTTGAAATATCTGCAAATCACCATAATCAAGAACGTATTGGGGTACAGCCCCGGTCGAGGGCAGCCAAGGCTTGATGTTCACATCTTGGTGCACATCTTTTTGAAGTGCCTCATCAGAGAGAAAGACTTTCGCCTGATTGGTATTGGTAATGATCAATATTTTACTGATGTCACCATTTCTAAGATACTCCTGAAGTTCAGAAGTAGTGGTTTTCTTTGTATTAGACAGGTTCGAACTGCCAAAAAACTGAAAACCTATAAGGAGTACTATTATCGATCCGTAAATCCACCACGAGCTGAATTTAGGTTTCTTATTTGTGTTATTGTCTTTTGCCATTAATATTTTTTTTACCCGTTTCCAGTTTTAGAACTATCAATAAAAATCTGGATTATTTCAGGGCTTGATTTACATTGCTTTCAAATTCGGTAACCTTTGCATCGCCCCAAAGCCCTTCAATATCATAATAATCACGAATATGTCTTTGGAATACATGAACCACGACGTTTACATAATCCATCAAAACCCATTCGGCATTATCTTGACCTTCAACATGCCAAGGTTTGTCTTTTATAGCTTTGCTGACCGTTTTTTGGATAGATCCGACTATAGCATTTACATGCGTGTTTGAAGTACCATTGCAAATTATAAAGTAGTCACAAACGGTGTTTTCAATTGCCCTAAGATCAAGTAAACTTATCTGCTGACCTTTAACTTCTTCAATACCTTGTAAAATTAATGCAATTAACTCGTCTGTGCTAGCTTTTCCTTTTTGCATTCAAAAATTTTAGTTTATGCAAAGTTATTATTTTTTTGTTCTTTTGACCGTAGTTTTTGACAATAGATTGCTACGTCATAGAACGGCAACATAGATGCAAATAATCAAACTTAGTGCCACGGACTCAACGAATGCCTATTTAAAGTCCTTGGCCAAGTCTGAACCTCTTGAAGACCTTACCGTTGTAGTTGCCCACGAACAGTTTAAGGGCCGTGGACAAATGGGTTCAGAATGGCAATCTGAAGCGGGTAAAAATCTAACATTCAGCATTTTAAAAAGGCATAAAGGCCTAGCTGCCAAAGATCGATTTCAGTTGACCATTTGTGTTTCCATTGCCATAATTAGCGCCTTAAAAGAGTTGGGCCTCGGTAATCTAGCCGTTAAATGGCCTAACGACATTCTGTCAGGAAATTCCAAAATATGCGGAATCTTGATCGAGAATGCCCTATCGGGCGATAAAATCCAATCATCGATAATAGGAATTGGTTTAAACGTAAACCAGTCACTTTTCAATAATCTAAAGAGCGTTTCATCATTAAAATTGCTGCTAGGCAAAACGTTTGATCTGAACGAATTATTGCTAAGAATAGTTTTTCATCTTGAAAGTGAACTCTCTCAATTAACTAAAATATGGGATAAGGAGCGCTGGGTCGATTACGAGAATCTATTGTTCAGAAAAGACAGGCCGTCAACTTTTGAAGATAACCGAGGTCAACGCTTTATGGGCATTATCAGGGGCGTTTCTGGCAAAGGAATGTTGAAAGTCTCTCTTGAGAACGGAACCCTATCGGAATTTGACCTTAAAGAGGTCAAATTGCTTTATTAGATTTTAGAAAGATTTTCCGATAATGTTCCCATGAAATTAGTTATCGGGGTCTTTATCATCATGGCCATCATTGCATTGAACTCGCCATTAAAGCTTAATGAAACTTCGCTCTCGTCGGGCGTAATTTCGACGATGTCCGCGGTAAGGGTGAAGGGTAATTTATCGCTGGCCGCACCAAGAACGATCTGGTCATATTCGCTCTGCTTCTTTCGTTCCAGCACAATTTCTGGCATCCCTTTTAAGGCGAAAAGAAATCTATCGGCATTTATGACTTCGAACTTATCGATAGTTTCGGGCATCAGAACTTCAAAGTTCTTTAAATCGGTCAAAAACCCAAAGACTTCGCGTTTACTTTTGCTAACTGTTTTTTTAGGTGCCTCTATATACATTTTCCTATTGTTTCCATTGTGAAGGGGTTTTGCACCAATCCATTAAGGTGGCCAGCTGATCGTCTTTTAAATAACCGGTTTGAGAAGCTTGGTCTATAAGATGGGCATAATCTGAAAGTGTGTGGAGTTCTACCCCGTTTTTTTCAAAACTATCTTTGGCCACTTCAAAACCGTAGGTAAAGATTGCCAGCATGCCTTTGATGTTGGCTCCTGCTTCATTCAACGCCTGTACGGCATTCAAACTACTCTTGCCGGTACTGATAAGGTCTTCGATGACAACAACGGTCTGATTGCGGTCCAATTGACCTTCTATTTGATTCCGACGGCCATGTGATTTTGCCTCAGGGCGTACATAGATAAACGGTAGCCCCAAATAATCGGCCACCAAAATACCAATTCCTATTGCGCCTGTCGCCACCCCTGCTATGATATCAGGTTTGCCATAGAGCATATCGATTTGTTTGGCCATTTCTTCCCTTATATAATTTCGAATGGCCGGATGGCTTAGTATGATCCGATTGTCGCAATAAATGGGAGATTTCCAACCTGAAGCCCATGTAAACGGATTTTCGGGTTCCAATTTTATTGCATTAATTTGCAGCAAAAGCTCAGCTGTCTTTTTGGCCGTGTTTTTATCTAAAATCATTGCGCAAATGTATAAAGTTTTTGTTAATGAACTGCCCCTCATATTGACAAATAAACTCTCTGAAACAACTGGCCAATACTATCTTCTGAACCAAGACGCGATTCGGCAGGCCATTAAGGCATTGGTAAAGAAAAAAATTCCCGAGGCCTATATTTATCACCCGAATCACGAGGAAATTCTTAAAAAATTCACGAAGAACATCAAACTAGAAGTTGCCGCCGGAGGGGTAGTTACCAACAAGGCGGGCAAGGTGCTTTTTATCTATAGGAATGACAAGTGGGACCTACCCAAGGGAAGGTTGGACAAAGGGGAGACTATCGAAGAATGTGCTCTTAGGGAAGTAAAGGAGGAAACAGGGGTCAAAAACCTCAAGATCGAGAATTTTCTTAAAACAACGTATCATGTCTTCAAACGAAATGGAAAGTATCGCCTAAAAGAAGTCCATTGGTTCGCTATGAAAACCACATACGAAGGAAAACTAGTACCTCAGGAAAATGAAGGTATCGTTAAGGTCAAGTGGAAAGGCCCTAGAAAAATCCAAAAGGCCCTAGAGAATTCATATACCAATATCAAGATTCTTTTCGAATAAATGCCCTGGGGTTTTTAAGTACCTTTTGTTAAGATATGGTCATTTCTGCTTTAAGATACGATAGACAGGGTACTGTAGATGGGCCGTCTCATAATGTTCGGATCGTTTGAACAACCAATCCAATTGGGCGTACCAATTTTGTGCAAAATCTTCTTCGCCCGTTTTTTTTGCTTCGAAGGCTTCCTTGAGCTGAGGGTCGTTTCTCAGCATTTCAAGTGCCTCGTCTTCAAAAACATATGGAGAAAACCCTTCTTTTTGTTGAAGTATAGTGTCAAAATAGTTCCAATTGAAAAAGGAATCCACTGCCTCAGGCTCCAGAGTTTCAAGTACATACCGTATTCCCGGTTGATCTGTCGGAACCAGTATATCGCCCTTTGTAAAATTGATTTCTTGAATTTTTGAAGTTACCGACGTATTATAATGGGGATAATGCCCTTCATAGGCATTGGACATTGTTTCGTATGAATCTATTTTATAGGATTCTACCGCAATTACGGAATCTTTTTCAAGGGTGTTGAACTGAATTTCATTGACTTTGAGCAGTTCAAGGACCTTGTGCCACCCTTTTTTCACGATATAGGCCTCGGGTATTTTTATGGAATCTGAAGGGATAAAATAATTTTGATAGACCACCTCTTTCTCGAAGGGTTTGCTGCGGTCATATTTCAATCTCGACATGCCGGTAACTTCACTGGTAATCATGGTGCCTTCAAAACCTTTGAAATTAAATTTGGTCGTTTGGGTAGTGTCTATGGCCCATTTCACGGGGTAGTATGTCCAATCAACATGTCGTGTACCGGCATGTTTTCTTAGATTCTTTATTTTTTGGACATCTTTTTCAACTATTCCGAGCATTTTGGCCATAAGGGTATAGGTGCCTTCGACCCTTTTTTTATAAGGTTTGAGCATATGGGTCTCGACCATCATCCCTAAGGTGTTCCAAAGGGCCGTATAGCCTGTCGAGTATCTTGGGTGATCCATAAATTGTGAAAATCCTGATTCAGGTACACGATTGAAAACATTGACGTAGGGCGTAATGTCCCAATTGTTTTCGCTAAGCCCCGATTCCAATTCGGGCATCATTTCGGTATTCAGGTATTCACCTAATCTACCTCCAAGTTTATTATGCTGGGTGAACAAATGGGTTAGGGTATATTGATAATCGGCGCCATTGCTAACATGGTTGTCGATAAAAACATCAGGATCGATCGTATGGAAAATCTCTGAAAAAGTACGTGCATTTTTGGTATCAGCCTTTATAAAATCACGGTTCAGGTCATAATTTTGGGCATTGCCCCTAAAACCATAAGATACAGGCCCGTTCTGGTTTGTACGCGAGGCTTTGTTACGGTTCAAGGCCCCGCCGACATTGTAGACCGGAATGGTCGCTACAACGGTTTTTTTTGGAGTAGGCAGTTTGCCAGCGGCCAAATCTCGAAAAAAGAGCATGGTAGCATCGATACCGTCACTTTCTCCGGGATGAATACCGTTGTTGATCAGCATTATGGCTTTTTCTT
Source organism: Flavobacteriaceae bacterium NBU2977 (assembly GCA_019931105.1). Taxonomy (GTDB): domain Bacteria; phylum Bacteroidota; class Bacteroidia; order Flavobacteriales; family Flavobacteriaceae; genus Meishania; species Meishania litoralis. The sequence continues at coordinate 279,183 of JAIOUW010000004.1, forward strand.
CCGCTATTTTTGAGAAGTTGAAATTACCGTCGGGGTTATAAGTAACTAAATTTAGCGGATACCCACTATCCGTTTCACCGATAGTCTGAATGTTGATCTCAGGGAATTCTTTCGCCAGTTGAATGTAAAAATCGATTACCTGTAAATACGTAGGTGTTTCATTGCCATTTGAGTTTTCAAAAGGTGTTTGAAAATCAACGGACTTATGCACAGTTTTGGTATCGCACGAAAATAGTATCAACACAATTGTTAACCTAATATACAATCGCCGCACGTCAATGACTTTTCTAGGTTCATATTCGTGCGTAAAATTAGTTAAAATATTAGTTTGTCGTGTTTATGCCGCTCTTGTAATAGTTTCCAATTCTTTCTTTCGAATAGGCTTACTATTGTAAGTAATTGTGTGATGGGTTCTGGTTTTGTATTTTTCCCAATTTTCGTAGTCGAGAGCATCTATTGAGGAAGTAAGTATGTTGATGCGGATCTTTTGTTGTATTGGTAGTCGCAAGAACTCTTCCAAGAATTGCCATCCGTCCATTACTGGCATGTTCAGATCCAAGAAAATCACTTCAGGAACCTGTTCAGTCTCATTATATACTTCTAAAATGCCATCAAGGGCCAGTTTCCCGTTGCCATAATCGATGATTGAATCACAGTCTACCACGGTACTCAACATTTTTTTTATACCGAATACCAAAATAGGATCATCATCAACGACGCATATCGAATTAATCTTTCTCATTGAAATAAATTTTGAACGTGGTTCCCTTACCAACTGCGCTTTCTACTTCTACCTTTCCGTTCATGGCCTCAATTTGATTTTTAGAAATATAGAGGCCTATTCCGCGTGAATCTTTATGGTCGTGAAAAGTTTTATACATGCCGAACAACTTATCGCCATATTTTTTTAAATCAATTCCTGAGCCATTGTCGGCTATACTAAGAACCGTGTAACCATTTTTGTTCTCAGTGGTCAATACGATTACCGGCCTTCTTTCAGGATTACTGTATTTAACCGAATTGGTTATGAAATTCATCAATATACTCTCGAGATAGTCAGGTACCACCTTAATAACTAGTTTTTGAGGTATTTGATTGATTATCAAAGCATTGTTGTTCGTAAGAAATGCTTGTAGGTCACTTTCAACCTGTTCGACCTTTTCTTTTAGGGCGACTTTTTTCTTCTCTTGGTTTACATTTGTATTTATGGCTACTACCTCATTGAGGTTGTCCAAGGTTTCCAATAGGCTATCGGAAGAATCCGTCAGCATTTTCATTATTTTGCTCTTCTCATCTTCGTTTTTTTCGTGTGTCAAAAAGTCAAGTAGCATCGAAAAATTTGCCGTGTGAGATCTTAGATTATGTGATACAATATGTGCAAAATCGATAAGTTTTTTGTTCTGTAAAGAGGTAACGTTGATCAAATCTTTCAATTCCCTCTCTTTTTGCTTTATATCGGTGATGTCTATGGACATTCCTATGATACCGGCTATTTCATTGTTCTCATCGATATAGGGAATTTTGGAAACCGAAAAAATGGTTTCTGTACCATCTTTCTTGATGCATAGATCTTCTTTCGACATAATCGATTTGCGGTTTTTCATGACCCATAAATCTTCATTTCTTCCAATTTTTGCCGTTTTATGGTCATAAACATCAAAATCGTTCTTGCCCAATAATTCTTGACGACTACCGAGACCGACATAGTCGGCTTCCGATTTATTGACAAGAATCTTACGCGATTCAGTATCTTTTATATAGACATTCAATGGAAGGTTATCGATCAGCGTTTGAAGCAACCGTTCATTTTCCTTGGTTCTGGTTTCGATTTCTACAGTTTGACTGATATCTTGAAATGAACCTAAGAGGCCAGTGAACTTTTTGTTTTTAAATGTTGGCGACCCTGTAGTGATTATCCATTTTTCAATTCCTTCAGGGGTAATAATCTGTAATTTTTCATTCCACGAGGCCCCTTTGGTGGCAGCATTTTCTAAAGCCAATGCGAATGAGTTGCGGCTATAACCGGGTTTGTAAAAATCTATGATGTTGTTAAAGGTGGGTACAAAGGCATCGGATACTCCGTGAATGGCCTTTGTTCTCTCGCACCACCACACTTTTTCCTTGATTGGGTCGAACTCCCAAATTCCTATGTTGGCAAATTCCGCCTTTTCCCTTAGCAATGATTCGAGCTTGTGAAACCTTTGGTCGACCTGAACATGTAGCGATATATTTTGCACCTGTACAATTGCCCCTATGATGTTTTCGTTATCGTCGTACCACGGCGTAATGGACCATTCGAACCATTTGGAAAGGTCATCATTTTGTGCACACCATTCGGTATTGAACTGTGTCGACTTACCTTCAAGACAAAGGATCAAAAGATTCTTCAAATCGCTGCTCGCTTCAGTATGGATTTGATCGAATATGTTCTTTCCGAGAATGTCAATACTATCGTTTTCAAATTCATTTGCCCACTGATCGGAAGCGTGAATAATTTCAAATTTTCTATTGAGATAAACTGTCGCCGTCGGCAATTGTTTGACGATGTAGTTATTCCGATGTATCTTCTGTACCTTCAACTTTTGTTGTAATTTCTTACTAAGTTAATAGGATTTGGTAATATTCGTGCAAAAATGTTGTGAACGCATTGAATCTCGTTGTGTCAAAGGTAAAATGATATGTGAGGTGGTCATTCCTTAATAAAACACAGTCTTTCCCTTCTTTTATGGTTTTTTCGAATCACTGTGAATCAATCCGTGTTCTTTGAAAGGACTATTCAAAAAGAAGTTTTTTCTTACTTGGGTTTCACCGTGCCCGGAACAAGGCCCGAATAGTCGCCCCCATTTCTGATAACGTCTCTGACAATTGAAGAACTGATATACGATTTTCCTGAAGAAGTCAGTAGAAATACCGTTTCTATCTCAGAGAGTTTTCGGTTGGTATGCGCTATTGCCTTTTCGAACTCAAAATCCCCCGGGTTGCGTAGTCCGCGAAGTATAAAATTGGCCCCGACCTTTTTGCAGAAATCAACGGTAAGACCTTCGTAGTCCATGACTTTGATTGATGGCTCATCTTTAAAGGCTTCTTTGATAAAGCTCATACGTTCATCCAAAGAAAACATATATTTTTTTTCGGCATTGATTCCAACGGCGATTATCAGCTCATCGAACAGCGTAATGCCCCTCCTAATAATATCATCATGGCCCAACGTGAGAGGGTCAAAAGAACCGGGAAAAATAGCGCGCTTCATCAATACTTTAGATTATTAATTCGGAGGTCATTTAAAAAAATGTCTTAAGACCAGAACTTAAATTAGGCCAATTCGATGCCTAAAGTTACTCAATTTTACTTCAATGCCTCTACGATGGCACTTTCAAAGAGTTGTGAAAGTTCGATACCTGCAATTCTTGCCTGTTGCGGAAGAATACTTTCTGTGGTTAGGCCGGGGGTGGTATTCATCTCCAACATGTATGGTTCGTCATCGATAAAAATGAATTCGCTTCTAGAGTATCCCTTCATTTTGAGAACCTCATAAGCACGCTTGGCGATTTCGACTACATTGCGTTCTTGGATCTTGGAAATTCTAGCGGGAGTTATTTCTTTTGATTTACCCTCATATTTGGCTTCATAGTCGAAAAAATCGTTTTCGGTAATAATCTCTGTTATGGGAAGTACCTTTGTTCGGCCTTCATAGGTAATCACGCCTACAGAGACTTCAGTGCCTTTCAAAAAAGCTTCGATCAGTATTTCACCGTCTTCTTCGAAGGATTTGGCAATGGCCTTGCCAAGATCTTCTTTTTTATAGACTTTGGAGATTCCGAAACTGCTTCCGGCCCTGTTGGCCTTTACAAAACAAGGAAGTCCTACCGAATTGATTATTTCATCTTCATCGATTGGGTCACCCAAATTGAGATAGTATGATTTGGCCGATTTGATGCCATATGGCTTTAAAACGCTGAGAAGATCTCTTTTGTTGAAAGTAAGTGCCCCCTGATAATGGCCACATGAAGTTTGCTGAATACCCAATAGCTCGAAGTAGGCCTGTAGAAGTCCATCTTCCCCCGGTGTTCCGTGAATGGTATTGAAGACACAATCAAAGTTGATGGTTACGTTCTCGACATGTATTGAAAAATCATGCCTGTTCACCGGAAATTCATTGCCGTTATCATCGACATAGACCCATTTTTCCTCTAGAATATGGATTCTATATGGACGGAATTTTTCTTTGTCCAAATATTCATACACGACATTTCCACTTTTAAGTGATATCTTATACTCACTTGAGTATCCGCCCATGATTATGGCAATATTTTTTGGCATACCGCTGTTATGGATTAAAGGCTAATGTTGATAACGAATTCAAAGAAAAGAAAAAAAGATTTGTCTTGCACCAAGGTAGTTTGTTTTTGGAGTATTTTGTAAGTGCCAGTGATTGTTTGGTTTAAGCAGACCATTAATGTTTGGTCGTCTCAAGGGATCGAAGTCCTTGCCCATTTGTTATATTTGCTTGATTAATTTTGAACGATGAGAAATTTTTTCAACTTTTTAAAGAGTAGAACTTTTTTGATCCAATTGGGCCTGGCGATATTGACTATCGCCATACTTGCCTTTTTAGTGTTGAACTGGTTGAAGCGTACTACGAACCATGGTGAGTTTGTCGAGGTGCCCGATTTCTCTAAAATGTCGGTTATGGAAATGCGCGAAGCTGTTGAAAATGCGGGTCTTCGGTACGAAGTACTCGATTCGGCAAATTACAATCCTGATTACCCTAGATTTTCCATTATCGATCAAGACCCGATCGCGGGTGACAAAGTCAAGGAAAATCGAAAAATATATTTTACCGTAAACCCTTCGGGTTATAAAAAGGTAACTGTTCCAAAAATAATCCAAGTGACCCAGCGGAACGCCGCCTCGATGTTGCGGGCGGTGGGTCTTGATGTGCAACGTGTTACCTATGTTGATGAGTTGGGCAAAGACATGGTCTATCAAATAAAACATAAGGGAAAATATGTGAAGCCAGGAGATAAGCTACCTAAGACCTCGAAAATTGAATTGATCTGTGGCAACGGCAAAATTCCTACAAGTGCCCGAATCAAGGCCGATTCAGAATAAGTTATGAAATCTCACGATGACGCCGAGCTACAAGATCAAGACAACGAACTCTTTGAACACCATAGATTTGTTGCCTCAAAAGGGCAAGAACCGTTAAGGGTCGACAAATTTTTGATGAATTTTATCGAGTACGCAACGCGTAACAAGATTCAGCAAGCTGCCAAAAATGGCCATATTTGGGTCAACGATACCATTGTCAAGCAGAATTATAAAGTAAAACCGGGCGATGAGGTAAAAGTGCTCTTTGAACACCCTCCACATGAGTATTTGTTGGTCGCCGAAGATATACCCCTTGACATCGTCTATGAAGACGAAGTGTTCATTGTCGTCAACAAACCGGCGGGCATGGTGGTTCATCCAGGACATGGAAATTATTCAGGTACGCTGATCAATGCTTTACTGCATCATTTTGAAGATCTTCCGGTAAATAGCAATGAACGCCCTGGATTGGTGCATCGCATTGACAAGGATACTTCAGGATTGTTGGTCATCGCCAAGACCGAGACGGCAATGACCCATTTGGCGAAACAGTTTTTCGAGAAGACCTCCGAGCGTGAATATATCGCTCTTGTATGGGGCAATGTCGAGCACGATAGTGGAACCATCGAGGGAAATATTGCCCGCCATCCTAAAAATAGGCTTCAAATGCATGTTTGTGAGGGAGATGAGGGCAAAGAGGCAATAACGCACTACAAGGTTTTGGAACGATTGGGGTATGTGACCTTGGTTTCTTGCCAACTTGAAACTGGTCGAACCCATCAAATACGGGTACATATGAAACACATCGGCCACACCTTGTTCAATGATGAGCGCTATGGCGGCGATAAGATTTTGAAAGGCACCACTTTTACCAAATACAAACAATTCGTTGACAATGCCTTTAAAATTCTGCCACGACAGGCATTGCACGCAAAGACTTTGGGGCTTGTTCACCCTATCAGTGGAAAAACGATGCGTTTCGATTCCGAGATCCCCAAAGACATGGCAGATTGTATCGAAAAATGGCGACAGTATTCGCGACATAACCAATGAGATAAATTTCTTCGATACTTTTATCAAAACTATATCTTTAAGAGAATAGGCCATCCCGTAAATCATTACTATTTTTATTCTTCCAAAATACTGCAAGATGAAGCAAAATGATTATGGCCTCGCCCAACCTTTGCCATAATCTTCAAAAGAAACAAACCAATGAAAATAGTAGTATCGCCAGCCAAATCACTTGATTTTGAAACCAAGTTGCCCACATCGACCTTTACCCAGCCCCAATTTTTGGAACAGTCGGAAAAACTGAACAAGGTGCTGGTCAAGAAAAGACCAGGGGCTTTATCGAAATTGATGGGCATATCTGATAACCTCGCCCAATTGAACTGGGAGCGAAATCAACGGTTTTCAGTGCCTTTTACGCCCGAAAACGCACGCCCGGCTGTCTTTGCCTTTAACGGCGATGTTTATCAAGGTTTGGATGCATATACCATTCCCGAGAAAAAATTAGAACTTCTTCAAGATAGATTACGGATTCTTTCGGGCCTTTACGGAGTATTAAGACCATTGGATTTGATTCAGCCCTATAGGCTTGAAATGGGTACACAGTTAAAGGTAGGCCGTAAAAAAAACCTCTATGAATTTTGGAAAAAAACCTTGACGACCTATTTTAACGATGAATTGGAAGATGATGAACTCTTTGTGAATTTGGCAAGTAACGAATATTTCGGGGCAATCGACCCAAAACAGCTCAAAGTACCGATAGTCACACCTATTTTTAAAGATTGGAAAAATGATAGTTTGAAGGTCATTAGCTTCTTTGCCAAAAGGGCAAGGGGGTCTATGGTACGCTATATAATCGACTCGAACGCCAGAACTTTGGATGACATTCGAGGATTCAATCTAGATGACTACGAGTTTAGCAAAGAGCATACTATCAAAGAAAACGAACCGGTTTTTGTTAGATAGCCCTATGCCATGAACGTTGGTAATGTAGTTGTGAGTAAGGTTGTTTAGCAACATTCTGAATCTCGGAACGATTAGGCTATTTTTTCTTTCCCACATTTATTTTTTCTTCGATGGTAGGCCGTTTTTTTATTTTTCGAGGTCTTCTGGCACCATAAGAATTGTTCGCGATTTTTCCACGTCTCGATTTTTTGTCGCCTTTTCCCATAAGATCGTATTTTCCTTTTTTTCTAAATTTAGTGATTATCCGATTATTTGTCAACCTCATGGCAGTGGTGGTAAATTGTTATTTTTAGCGCTTATTTAAATTTAGACCCCTTGTTTTTACATTATCATCCGTATAAGCCTTTTCTTTTCAAAGAAGCGACCAAGTTGATAGTAGGCACGTTGCCCCCGCCCCGATTTACCTTAAAAGCGTTGAAACCTGATGATGTAGATTTTTGTTATGGCAGTCGTGATGGCCAATTATGGCGAATATTAGATATGATTTTTGATTTGGACCTGAAATATGAGACCACCGAGCGGGCCGTTCAACAGCGCAAAGAGTTTCTAAAAAGTCAAAAAATTGGTATATGCGATATTGTCGAAAGTGCGCAACGCGATAAAATAGACGCATCGGACCTGGGAATGAAACATGTCAAGTTGAGGAATCTTATCGCGTACCTAAGACAATATCCTAATGTAGACACACTGTTGTTTACTGGGGGAAACAGTAAAAACGGCCCCGAGTATTTTTTCCGTAAGCTTTTGAAAGAACATAGGCTGAAGTTGCATGTGGTCTCAGATGAAGTACCTAGAATACATGAGTTCGAACTTTCCGAAAAGGTCGGTGATAAAATGATATCCCGAAAAATCAAGACGGTCTCGTTAACCGCTCCATCAGGTGCCGCCAATAGGGCGGTAGGTAGCCTGAATTCCTATAAAAAACTCAAAGATAAGAATCCTGATTTCACTACCATTGATTTTAGGGTCATGCAATACAGGTCATTCTTTTAACCCTTTTTCCAACATTGAAAACTTAAAAAGTATACCGGGCTGTTGGTTCTGTCGGCAGTAAACCTTATTTTGTTATTTACGTATAATGAGAGACTGCACTGATAATTTTATAACGATATTTGGCAGTCGAAACCGTGGTTTGTAATCATATAAAGATTGACACAATCGAAAATTTAAGGATACTTTATGCAAGAAGAAAGATTACTGGAGTTCAAAAAATCGGTCAACAACAAGTTCAATGTGTACAACAGCCTGTTTCTGAATTTACCCTATCAGAACATTGAAAATGTTGGCATGCTCATACCGTTGTTATTGCACCAATGCCAAAAAGGGCTGCAATCAGGTAAAAACCCACAAGACATTTTGAAGGGTTTTTTTCAGAATTTCGCGAGCCTTGATACCGAGAGGGCACAGATCGATTTCATGTTCCGTATCATTCAGTATGTCGAAAGGCAAGTGGTATTGTTCGATAGTGTTGAAGACGCCGCATTTCCGAAAATGCACGAGCATAGCCTTTCACTATCGATCAAAGATTATTTTGAGTTGGTCGATAAACATAAAAGTTGGGACAAGGTTTCCGAAAAATTGTCCAATTTCAGTGCAAGAATCGTTTTGACCGCGCACCCAACGCAGTTCTATACCCCTGCCGTACTCGATATTATTGATGAACTGCGCGCGTTGATTTTAGAAGACCGAATCGATGATATCGATATAACATTGCAACAGTTGGGACTGACTTCTTTGATCAATGCCAAGAAACCCACTCCGCTCGACGAAGCAAAAAACATTATCTACACCTTACGTAATGTCTATTACAATGCCGTTGGTAGTCTTTACGCCTATATCAAGGAAAATATAAAGAACGATCGGTTCGAAAACCATAATATCATAAAATTGGGGTTTTGGCCTGGTGGCGATAGAGACGGAAATCCGTTCGTGACTGCCGAAATAACTAAAGACGTGGCGGACGAGCTACGGGTAAACCTGATGAAGTGTTATTATAATGATTTGAAAAAGTTACAGCAAAAACTGACTTTCAAAGAGCTGCAAGAGCACATCGGGCAACTGAGAAACAATCTCTATGTGGCCATGTTCGATACAAGAAAACAAGTGGGGTATGTAGACATCATCGAGCCTTTGCGATCAATTAGAACTTTGTTGGTCGAAAAATACCACAGCCTTTATTTAAAAGATTTGGATCATTTCATCGACAAAGTGAAAATATTCAAGACGCATTTCGCAACTTTGGACATTAGACAAGACCACAGTGCCCACACAAAGGTGGTCGAAGCAGTATTGATAAAGCACAAGATTGTTGAAAAGAGCCTTGATGAATTGACCAATGCCAAGCTACGCGATATTCTTTTGACCGAAGACCTGAAATTGTCGGCCAAAGATTATGATGACCCGATCATTAAAGATACTATTCGAAACATTGCCCAGTTAAAGGGGATTCAGCTTAAAAATGGGGAAGAAGGTTGCAACCGTTATATTATTAGCAATTCAGAAGATATTTTTTCAGTGCTTTTTGTTTATGGGCTGTTTCGCTGGTGCGGATGGGAAGAAGATAACATAACATTTGATATCGTGCCCCTTTTCGAGACTATGAAAGGTATGGCGACTTCAGAAGATACCATGCAGGCCCTGTTCAAAATACCAAAATACCGGAAGCATTTAGAACGTCGCGAAAATAAACATACGATTATGCTTGGCTTTTCAGACGGTACGAAAGATGGTGGGTATGTAAAGGCCAATTGGTCGATTTTCAAGACCAAGGAAAATCTTTCGAAAGTCTGTAAAAAGAACGGTATCAAGGCGATTTTCTTTGATGGCAGGGGAGGGCCGCCTGCAAGGGGCGGTGGCAAGACCCATCGTTTCTATGCCGCACAGACCAAAGATATAGCGAACCATGAAATACAATTGACCATACAAGGGCAGACGATTACGAGTACATATGGCACGAAGGAGCAATTTATGCACAATAGCGAGCAGTTATTGACCGCCGGGCTGTCGAATAATATCTTCGGTAAAGAAAATGTGATTTCGAAGGATTCACGCAAGTTGATCGAAGAACTTTCAGAGTTGAGTTTTGAAAAATACGATGCTTTGAAACATCATGAGAAATTCATGCCCTACCTCGAAAACATGAGTACGTTGAAGTATTATTCAAATGCGAATATAGGAAGTAGGCCCGGTAAACGGGGCAACAAGAAAAAGCTTGAACTTTCTGACCTTAGGGCCATTTCTTTTGTAGGCTCATGGAGCCAGTTAAAACAGAATGTGCCAGGCTATTTCGGTATCGGTACTGCGATTCAGGCCTTAAAGGATAAAGGAAAGTTGCGAGACCTGAAAAAGCTGTACAATGAAGTTCCATTGTTCAAGGCGTTGATGTTGAACAGCATGATGTCGCTTTCAAAATGTTATTTCGAGCTTACTTCGTATATGAAGGAAAATGAAGAATATGGTGAATTTTGGAACATACTTTATGAGGAATACCTGCTTTCGAAAAAAATGTTGTTGCTTATTTCCGGTTCTAAAATCCTTATGGAAGACGAACCTATTTCGCGTGAGTCCATAAAGATCCGTGAGAACATCGTATTGCCACTGCTGGTCATTCAACAAAACGCCCTTCAAAAAATCGGACAGAATTCCGAATATCTTGAACTGTACGAAAAGATCGTGACCCGATCGCTATATGGCAATATCAACGCCAGTAGAAATTCGGCTTAAGAAAAGCATAATGGGCTATATGCGATTCTATATGGGAATAGCTTTGAATATTTGTTCAAGAATATCATAATCGGAAGTTTTGATAATTGAAGGTACGTTCTAATTTTGAGAATGATTTTTACGTCTCTTAAAAAAATACTAAATCGAAAGTGACGCCAAGTTTTTGCTCTTTAAAAACTTATCTTTAAATATCATCTAAAAAACGAACTATGAAAATGAAGCTGTTTTTCGGTATTTGTACGGTTTTATTGGCCGCTAACCTTCTGACTGGTCAGGGCAATGCCGCTGATGATATTGCGGTAAAACTTCTGGTCACCGATTTTGAGCGTGTGCCGATAAAGGGGGCCTATATTTACGTTGATTCGGTCAAAACCAGAAAGAAAACGAACAAAAAGGGGCTACTAACCTTTAAGGTTGGCGCTGATACCAAATGGATTACCGTACATTCCCCGGAGCACGGGGCATTGAGTAAAGGCTATACGCAACAAAATGAAATGTTGTTCCAGTTTCCTCAAAAAACGACACCCTTGACCGAGGCTGACATGGTGGCATTGGGCTTTGATACAAAGATCAAGGCAAGGAACAGTCTGAATTATTCTGATTATGCAACAGTCTATGAAATACTTAACGCAAAGTTTAATAATGCATAGTTCAGGGAAGAAGAATAATTATCGGAAAGGGGGCAAATAATTTTAGTGGGAACAAGGACCCCCTTATTTTAGTCAATGGGCAACCCATGACTGATGTTTCATCGATTCCCACCTCGGAAATAAAATTGATCTGGGTCATTAGCAAAGGTTCCGAAACGGCCCAATATGGACTTAGAGGAACAAACGGAGTGATTCTGATCGACCTGAAATAGGTAACTTACAACGAAGAACTCAATATCCCGTAAAAAACCTGAATTCCGTAGGCAATCTGCCCGATTTTGAGATTTTCATTCGGACTGTGTTGATTATTGTCGGGGTTGACCATCGGAACTATAAAAGCGGGAATTTTTAATTCATTGATGAATGGGGCAATGGGCACTGTACCGCCCATGATTCGAACCTGTACCACATCTTCCCCGAATTTCTTTTTCAAAGTATTGACTAGAAAATTGCCATAAGTATTGTCCAGATCGGTTCGAAATGCATCGGTAACACTGCCCTCCTTAACGGTCATGATCTTATCATGCATCATGCGCAGGTCCTTATCTGGAACGGAATCCAAAATATAAAAACCTTGTTGTGCGATATGTTTTTTTACCAAGTTTTTAAGTCGCGTGCCATCGGTTTCGGGTACCAGCCTCAGATCCAATTCGGCCGTTGCGCTCTCAGGAACGATCGTACGCGACTTCTCGCCAATCCAACCCGAACCTAGGCCACGAATGTTCAGCGAAGGGTACTGAAGGGCTTCTTGATAAAAACCACCCACTTTTTCAGGGGTTTTGACGGCTAGATTTTCGTTGATGGTTTCGGCATGGTCCGGTACACTTTTGAGAACCTGCATGGTCGCTTCATCTATTGAAATACCGTCGTAATATCCATCAATCAAAACTTTGCCGCTAGTATCTTTCATGCTTGCCAATACTTGTGCCAATTGAAACCCGGGGTTCGGCGCATAATTTCCATAATGACCACTGTGTTGCGGGTTTATCGGGCCGTAGGTGGTCAACGACAAAGTGGTTATGCCCCTGCAACCATATACTACGGTCGGTTTTTCTGAAACGTGAACGGGGCCGTCATTGATGATCAGAAAATCGGCTTCTAGAAGCTCGCGGTATTCCTTCACCGCTTTTGGTAACGGTTTACTACTTTTTTCTTCCTCGCTATCCAAGATTACCTTGATGTTAAAAGGTATTTCGACACCCTCTTTTTGCAATAGATCAACGGCATTCAAGAACATGATGATCGGGCCTTTGTCATCGGAGGTCGAGCGACCGAACAATCGCCAATCGTAATCGATATTTTCGTTCAGATCTTCGAACGCCTCTTTTTTCCAACCATCACCGTCTTTTGATTTTAAGACCACTTCATAGGGGTTTGGTTGATCCCATTTGGCGGGATCTACGCTTTGTCCATCAAAATGCATATAAAAAAGAATCGTGGGTTTGGCATCGTCCATCGGTAGCGCCGCAAAGAAAAGCGATTCGCCTTCGGTCGGCAGTATCGTGGAATTGAACCCCCTTGCATTGAATTTTTTGGTCAGCCAGTTCAGATTAAGGTTGATATCGGCATGGTCCAATGCATCATTGGGAATGGACACAAAGTCGCGAAGCTCTTCGATAGAATGTCGCACTTGCGACTTTAAATGGATAGTATCTTGGGCTAAACTTGATAACGTAAATAGAGCGAACAGGAGCTGTGCCAGGTTTTTCATAGGGTTCTCATTGTGGGGGCCAAAGTAAGCAATTATTATTCTTTTTTGTAAAATGTTCTCAAAGAGGAATCTTCAAGAATTCAATTCAATTTCCCGGAAATCTTCAGAATCGACAACCTCAGAAGAAGAACAAAAGGAAAGCCATGTAGCAAGACATCGAACCAGTCCATGGCTTTCATGCCCACGGCCCCGCCTGCAATCCATTTTAGCTTGCCCCAAATATGAGGTTCGGGAAAGAAAGGAGCCATGCCCAAGGTCAGGCATAGCAGTATGACAATTTTCCAATTGTCGGCAATATCTCTCATTTTCGAATTGGTTTTATGAAACTTGATATTGAATCGACTCCGTTTTCCGTCAAATGTTTTATAAAAGCGGAGCCTATTATAGCGCCTTTGGCCATTTTCGTTGCCTGTTGAAATGTTTCGGAATTACTAATGCCAAAACCAACGATCTGCGGGTTCGAAAGATTCATCGAAGCGATCCGTTCGAAGTAATCCTGTTGTGTTTGGCCAAAACCTGATTTGGCCCCAGTGACACTTGCCGAGCTGACCATATAGATAAACCCTTTGGAAACCGAATCGATGAATCGAATACGTTCTACGGATGTCTGGGGGGTGATCAAGAAGATATTGAGCAACCCGTATTTTTCGAAAATGGTCTGATACGATTCATGATAGACATCTACCGGTAGATCGGGAATTATCAGTCCGTCGATACCGATATCACTGCATTTTTTACAAAAAGACTCTACTCCGAATTGTAATATCGGATTAAAATACCCCATGATGATCAACGGGATGGAAACCGATTCACGAATTGCTGCCAATTGCCTGAAGAGTATCTCGGTGGTCATGCCGTTTTTCAATGCTGCCGTGGAGCTTTTTTGAATGGTCGGCCCATCGGCCAAAGGGTCACTGAAGGGCAGCCCTATTTCAATCATATCGACGCCGCTCTTCTCCAGTTCTTGAATGATTTTAACCGTGTCGTCCAAATTTGGATAACCGGCCGTAAAATAAATGGAGAGGAGTTTTTTAGGCTCTAATAATTTTTGGTTTATTCTGTTCATTTTAAAAAAGTACGAGATACAAAGTACGAAGTACAAAGCCTTTTAACGATTGCTTTGTACTTAATACTTATTGCTACTCAAAGTTTGAAATATTCTATATACGTGTTTAAATCCTTGTCGCCACGACCCGATAGACTGATAACGACCACATCTTCCGATCGAAATTTCTTATGTTCGAAAACGGCAAGTGCATGACCTGATTCTATGGCCGGAATAATTCCTTCCAATTGTGAAAGTTCCAATCCTGCTTTCATGGCTTCATCGTCGGTCGCAGAATAAAAATCGGCCCTTCCCGATGCATGTAAATGTGAATGCATGGGCCCAACACCTGGATAATCGAGTCCTGCCGAAATGGAATAGGGTTCCGTTATCTGCCCGTCGTTGGTCTGCATCAACATGGTCTTGCAGCCGTGGATGATTCCTATTTTTCCCAATGCCGATGTTGCGGCGCTTTCCCCTGAATTTATTCCTTTTCCGGCGGCTTCTACAGCTATGATTCCAACCTCGGGATTATCGAGAAAATGATAATAGGTACCTGCGGCGTTACTACCTCCTCCAATGCAGGCAACCACATAATCGGGATTTTCGCGCCCTTCCTTTTCTTGCAATTGCCATTTGATTTCTTCCGAAATAACGGATTGAAATCGCGTAACCATGTCGGGATATGGATGCGGGCCAATGGCCGAACCAATGATATAATGGGTATCAACAGGATTGTTGATCCAATCGCGAATGGCTTCGTTCGTGGCATCTTTTAAAGTGCGGCTTCCTGAGAGTGCTGGCCGGACTTCGGCACCCAACATTTTCATGCGGGCCACATTGGGGGCCTGACGTGCAATATCGATTTCGCCCATGTAAACAACGCATTCGATGCCCATAAGGGCGCAAACGGTTGCCGTCGCCACACCGTGCTGTCCGGCCCCGGTCTCGGCAATTATGCGTGTCTTGCCCAGCTTTTTGGCCATTAAGATCTGACCGATGGTGTTGTTCACTTTATGCGCCCCGGTGTGGTTCAGATCTTCTCGCTTTAAATAGATTTTACAACCGTGTTTTTCTGAAAGCCGGCTGGCAAAATACAGCGGGGAAGGCCTGCCGACATAATCTTTGAGCAATTGATGAAACTCTTTTTGAAAAGAGCTTTCATGCATGATTTGCAGGTACTTTTGGCGTAATTCCTCTACGTTGGGATACAACATTTCAGGAATAAAAGCCCCGCCGAACTCCCCGTAATATCCTTTTTCGTCTATATTGTATTTCATTTTTTTTCGTCATTCCGGCGAAGACCGGAATCTTTTAATTATGCTTCAAAATTTCTTTGAACTTTTTCAACGCTTCAATATTTTTTAGCCCAGGTTCGATTTCGAACTTACTGTTTACATCGATGGCATGGCAATATTTTGACTCCGGGCTTTTTAGGAACTTCTTTATTGGTTCGATTTCTTCCAACCCGATGCCGCCACTTAAAAAATAGGGTTTTGTGGAAGGATAATCTTTCAAGACTCCCCAATTGAACATGAAACCATTGCCACCGGGAAGTTCTCCCTTGGTATCGAACAAGTAGTAGTCGCATACATTTTCATAGGGTCTCAACAGACCAAAATCAAAGTTGTCCTTGATGGTGAATACCTTTATAATTTTCAACTTTATCTCCTTGGGCGCCTTTGAGGACCTTTTCAAGGTTTCGATGGTGCTCGACCGAACGGTTGCATGGCGCAAGGCTTCGCAGTATTCGGCAGTTTCATTACCATGCAATTGAACGCCCCATAATTTATATTGTTCGATTTTTGCCAAAACTTCTTTTATCGGGGCATCGACAAAGACACCGATTTTCCTTATGGTTTCGGATGTCTCTGACGGCCTGCCGTCAAAAAAGCGCTTTGACGGTTCCCAGAAAATGAAGCCCAAATAGTCGGGCCGTATCGCAGCGACTTTTTGGGTGTTGTGTTTCATTCCACAGATCTTAAGCTTCATCATTTTCTTTTATCAGTTCGATAAATTCCTTTGCATTTTTTCCGGGATTGTTGGTCGCCATAAAATTCTCCCCTATCAAAAAGCCTTGGTACCCGTATGTTTTGAGGTCACGGATCGCGACCGGACTGCTAATTCCGCTTTCGGAAACTTTCACAAATTCATCAGGTATTAACCTTGAAAGGTTACGGCTTGTGTTCAGGTCGACTTCGAACGTTTTCAGGTTTCGATTGTTGACGCCCAACATATCAATACTTGACATGATCGATTTATGCAGTTCATCTTGATTGTGCACTTCCAACAATACATCCAGATCCAGACTTTTGGCAAATTCTGAAAAGTTCTTGATCGCTTCTCGCGGCAATATTGCCGCAATCAGCAGAATAACATCGGCACCATGGGCTTTCGCTTCCAATATTTGATATTCGTCGATTATGAATTCCTTTCGGAGCAATGGAATACCGACAGTGGCGCGTGCCAACAATAGGTCGTCCAACGAGCCCCCGAAATATTTTCCATCCGTCAACACCGACATGCCGCATACGCCGGCATTTTCATAGCCCGAAGCGACTTCCTGAACATTCAGGTTTTGGTTGATTTCCGATTTTGACGGGGAGCGACGTTTGTGCTCGGCGATAATTCCTGTGGCGCTATTTCTCAAGGCATTGCCCAATGAAACGGTCTCCCGGCGGAAAAGTACAGAACTTTCCAATTGCGAAACAGGGATCAACGATTTTTTCAAATTGACTTCCTTACGCTTATCGGCCACTATTTTATCAAGTATATTCATAAAAATCAACTGCTTACTTCTTGTAACTTCTTCAAAGCTTTCAATCCCCGTCCGCTTAAAAGAGATTCCTTGGCTTTTTCAAAACCTTCTTTCGGGCTCAATCCGTTCACGGTCGCAATGGCGATTCCTGCATTGGCACAAACTACGTTGTTCTGGGCTTTAGTACCCTTTCCTTGGAGTACATCCATAAATATTTGGGCCGATTCGGCGATGTCCTTGCCACCGACGATTTCATCTTGCTCGATGACATTTACACCAAAATCCTCAGGCTTCAACATTCCTTCCGATTTGTTGGAAATCGTCTTTGTGTTTCCGGTCAATGAAATTTCGTCATAGCCGTCCAAGGCGTGTAGAATGGTGAAATTCTTATCCGTGTTTTGATAAAGGTAACCGTACATTCGGGCAAGTTCGAGATTGAAGACCCCGACCATTTGATTTTTCGGGAAGGCCGGGTTTACCATTGGCCCCAGCATATTGAAAAAGGTTTTTACGCCCAATTCCCTACGGATAGGTGCCACGTTTTTCATCGCCGGATGAAATAAAGGTGCGTGCAATACACAAATGCCGGCCTGGTCGATGGATTTTTTTAGAAAGTCGGATTCGTTACTGAATTTGATTCCTAGAAATTCCATCACATTGCTGCTGCCACATTTTGACGAAACACCATAATTGCCATGTTTGGTCACTTTTACATCGGCGCCGGCGGTCACAAACGAAGCCAGGGTCGAAATGTTGAAAGTGTCCTTTCCGTCGCCGCCCGTGCCGCATAGATCGACCGGATTGTATTCCGATAGGTCGATCGCCACACAAAGCTCCAATAATGCATCACGAAAACCTTCGAGTTCTTCAATGGTAATGCTACGCATCATGTAAACGGTCAGAAATGCGGCGATCTGACTGGTGTTGTATTCCCCTTTGGCAATATTGACCAAAATCCGTTTCGCATCTTCTTTCGAGAGAATGTCGTGGTTGATAAGTTTGTTCAGCGTTTCTTTCATGTCGATGTAGATATGAGGTAATAGATTTTAGATTTGAGAAAATTTCTTGATGAGGGTATAAATCATTTTTTGAATTTCGTCACTTTGTTTCAAAATTGACTTAAACTCGATTTCATTTATCAGTCCTAGCCTTTTTGATATTTCCAATTGTGTGTTCATCTCATTTAATGAACCATTCGCCATTCCAAGAAAATTTCTAAATTCCTTTTTAGAATTTCTTCCGGCCCCTTCAGCAATATTCGAAGCAATTGATACAGAACTTCTTCTAATTTGACCCGTCAAACCATATTTTTCTTCATCAGGAAATGATGAGGTTAAGGTATAGACTTTCTCAACGATAGAGATTGATTTTTGCCAAACAATAAGTTCCCGGTAGTTGTTCATTATCTAAAATCTATTGTCTAATATCTATTTTCTACTAAGCCAGTTTTCCAAAATCTTCTTCCCGTGCGGAGTCAATACCGATTCGGGATGGAACTGTACCGCGGAAACGTCATATTGTTTATGGCGGAGCGACATTACCTGTCCGTTTTTATCTACGGAGGTCGCGATCAAGACTTCGGGCATGTCGGGATGCACTACCCATGAATGATATCTACCGACCTCGATTTCTTTCGGAATTCCCTCAAAAATAACATCGTCTTCAATGATATTGATTTTGGTGGCCGTGCCGTGGTACACTTGATCAAGATTGACCAGTGAACCGCCAAAAACCTCGGCAATGGCCTGCTGCCCCAAGCATACGCCAAAAATACTTTTTGTCGCGGCGTATTTTGAAATTATTTCTTTCAACAATCCGGCCTCATCTGGGATTCCCGGCCCAGGGGACAGGACTATTTTTTCAAAGGCGGCGACTTCGTCCAAGGTCAATTGATCGTTTCTTTTAACGGTAACCTCGCAACCCAAATCCTCCAGATAATGGACAAGATTATAGGTAAAGCTGTCGTAATTGTCTATTACCAGAACGGCCCCACCTAACCTCCCCAAAGGGGAGGGATTAAGTTCGTTTGGCTTCCTTAAAGGAGAGGAACTTTTATTGTCGTGATTATTTTGTTTTTTCATTTAATTCGTTTCGATTTACCTAAAACTGCCCGATCAATTGAAGTCAAGTGTTACACCTTTGGGGACTTATATCGTTTCCGCAATTTCCATAGCCTTATTAAGGGCTCCCAATTTGTTATAGGTTTCCTGTAGTTCATCATCGGGATCCGAGGCGGCCACCAAACCTGCACCCGCCTGATAATGCAATTGATGGTTCTTGCTCAAAAATGTGCGTATCATAATGGCATGGTTGAAATTTCCGTCAAAATCCATAAAACCGATGGCACCACCGTAATAACTGCGACTCGTCTTTTCGTATTTCTCGATCAACTGCATGGCCATATGTTTGGGCGCACCGCTCAAAGTACCTGCCGGAAAAGTATCGGCCACGACCTTCATCGTAGGAATGTCCTTTTTCTTTTGACCGACCACTTTTGAAACCAGGTGAATAACGTGGGAGAAAAACTGTACCTCTCTGTAGTTGGCAACTTCGACCATATTTCCGTTTCGGCTCAGATCGTTTCTGGCCAGGTCGACAAGCATAACGTGCTCACTGTTTTCTTTATCGTCTTCGGTCAATTGTTTGGCAAGTACGGCATCTTTTTCATCGTTGCCCGTTCTTTTGAAAGTTCCGGCGATCGGATGGATTTCGGCAGTTCCGTTTTTGACGATCAACTGCGCTTCGGGCGAGCTTCCAAAGATTTTGAAATCCCCGTAATCGAAATAGAACAAATAGGGGGAAGGGTTTATGGATCGCAATGCGCGGTACACATTGAACTCATCGCCCTTGAAACCCTGTGAGAACCTTCTGGACAGTACAAGTTGAAAAACATCCCCACGCTGGCAATGTTTTTTAGCTAGGCGTACATGTTCTTTATATGCTTCGTCGTCAAGGTTCGAGGAAGCCTTTCCTTCCATCGAAAAATTATAGGAAGCAAAATTTCTTGCGTTCAGTATCTGTTCGATTTCGGAAATGTTTTCCCCGTTCTCGAAACAGTG
Organism: Flavobacteriaceae bacterium NBU2977; assembly: GCA_019931105.1. GTDB lineage: Bacteria > Bacteroidota > Bacteroidia > Flavobacteriales > Flavobacteriaceae > Meishania > Meishania litoralis. The sequence goes on from JAIOUW010000004.1 coordinate 299,194, forward strand.
TGCAAAAATATGGGCCTCGTTCTTAAAATGATTGATGGCAATGATATTTTGATAAACCGCATAATAAACATCGGGTATCGCCATCGAGTTCTTTTTTTTCGAAATCGAAATGTCTTCGAAGTAGCGTACGGCATCATAGGCCATATAGCCGAAAAGTCCGTTATTGATGAATTTGAAATCGTTGCTTTCGCCGGTGAAATTTCTACCGAACGCATCGATGGCCGCGACCACATCGATCTGATCGGTAATCTTGGTTTCTTTGAAACTTCGGTCGGGAAAATGTTCGTAAATAATCTCGTTCTCGATTTTGATGAAAGCTATCGGGTTACAACAGATGTACGAGAAACTGTTATCGTTGGCGTGGTAGTCGCTACTTTCCAACAAGAGACTGTTCGGAAAGCGATCACGGATCTTGAGATATACGCTCACCGGTGTAATGGTGTCGGCAAGGATTTTTTTAGAGGTTGTTTTAAGTTGATATATCATGAACCAAAACGTTTTTAAAATATTGAATTAAAAAAGGCCCGTCGTGATGACAGGCCTTATATAGTTTAGCTATAATGATGCTCAGCTCACGATGTTCGTCGAGAGTTGTTCCACCACCAAGTATTTTCCATGTTGTTGATCATTAGGTCAAATATAGAAATCATTTTCATAACCGCAAACCAAATTCAAAATAAAAACCCCGTCTTCTTTCTGGGAAAACGGGGCAAACTTGTGAGGTCAAGTTTATTTAATATGCTAGATCGACCACTAAGTCGAATTCGTCATAAATTGTTTTGTCGCCAAGGTTTTCAAAGAAACTGCCCGACCTGAACTTGATGTCATATTCGGTACGATCTACCTTTAATGTGGCCGTAGCTTTGTTGTCGAAAAGTGAAATTACAAAAGTTATCGGTTTTGTGATTCCTTTTATGGTCAAATTTCCGGTGACGGTAGAAGATCTGTCATTGAACGGTTTGACGCTGGTAATCACCAGTTTCGAGGTTTTGTGGTTCTCAACACTAAAGAAATCATCTGATTTCAAATGCCCCTCCAATTTACCTTTCATGTCCCCTTCAAGATCTGTTGACACCAGCGTAGGCATATCCACGACAAATTCGCCGCCGGTCAACTTATTGCCGTCGAACATCAAATGGCCCGATTTCAAATTTACGGTACCCTCATGACCACCTGCTACCTTGTAGGCTTTCCAAGTGACCTTGCTTTTTTCTACATTGACCGTTTTTTTCTCGCCGTCAATGGGTTCGGTCGCTGTGGCCGCAACTCCAAAGATCATGGCCAACGCCAAACTTAATATTCCTTTTTTCATAATTAATCCGATTTTAGTTTATCCCACGAATGGGAGTTTTGTTAATAATACGTGTTTAAATTTAAAATTTGTCGAACAATAGGTTCAGTTCTTCCAATTCTTCAATTGTAAGATTTTTTAATATTTTGTTTTCGGCCTCCTGCATGGCGGCATCCATTTTTTTTAAATCGTTCTTGCCTTGATCGGTAATGTTTATTTCTACTTTCCTTCTATTGGAGGGGCAAGTAATGCGACTTACATATCCCTTTAGAATTAATTTGTCCACCAAACGGGTGGTATTGCTCATTTTGGTGACCATACGTTCATTAAGCGTCGATAAGTTGGCGGGTTTTCCATTTTGCCCTCTTAAAATGCGTAGAACGTTGAATTGTTGTACCGATACGTCGAAAGGTTTTAATGCGATAGATATCATTTCATTTATCTTGTTGTTCACCAACATAAAGTGAATGACCGTTCTACTTTTAATAGGTATGTTCTTGACCGTTTTTATTTTTTCTTCAACATCCATGCCATCTAACACTTGTATATACAAATGTATATGATCTGCAGTTTAAGACCATGCTTTTATCGTCAAATTTTTGTTAAAAAATTGAGGTGCCGTTTTTGCCATTAAAAATGTACATTTGGAACTTAAATGAACAGGTGCCGGCATTGGCTCCTAATAGAACTAAGACCATAGGTCGGGAACATTGAAAATTTGAACATGGCAGATTTATCGCAAGAAGAGTGGTCCGCACAATTACAGAATGACGAGAATGCATTTATATTGGATGTGCGCACGCCTGAAGAGGTAGAAGAGGGCTATATTCCCAATTCTACCAATATCGATATTTATTTGGGACAGGAGTTTTTGAGCGAACTCGAAAAATTGGACAAGACCAAAAATTATTATGTGTATTGCCGCAGTGGAAATCGTAGTGGTCAGGCTTGTGCCATTATGAACAGTATCGGTTTTGAAAATGCATATAATCTAGAGGGAGGATTTATGAACTGGGAAGGCGAAGTGGCCGAATAAGCTGTTTTGGCCGTTAGTTTCAAAAGTCTAGCGATTGGTATTCGATATTGTGTTGACATGAGGATTCGGTTAACCGTACTTTTGGCTCGAACACCTTGCCATAAACAAACCAACAATACCCATGCGTGAAGATTTGCTCCATTTTATCTGGAAGTATAAAAAGATTCAGCTGGAGCAGTTGGCCACCTCAAAAAAAGAACCGGTCATTATCGAAGATGTAGGTTCCCACAATCTCCATTCCGGTCCTGATTTTTTTAACGCCAAGATTTCCATCGCGGGACAGCTGTGGGCGGGAAATGTCGAGATACATCTCAAATCTTCTGATTGGTATGCCCATAACCACGAACAAGACCCTCATTATAACAACGTAATCTTACACGTGGTATGGGAAGATGATGCCGAAGTATATCGCAGCGACAATACTGAAATTCCCACACTTGAATTGCAACATTACATCCCGCCAAAACTTTTAACGACTTATCAAAACCTATTGGATAAAAGAAGTTATTCTTTTGTCAATTGCGAAAAGAACATTGCGCAGATCGATGGTTTTATTATTGATAGCTGGCTCGAAAGGCTTTATTTTGAACGCTTGGAAAGGAAATCTATCTGGGTCGAACATCTTCTGAAGAAAAGTAAGAACGACTGGGAAAGTGTTCTTTTTTCAATGCTGCTGAAGAATTTCGGGTCCAAAATCAATGCGGAAGCCTTTATGAGTTTGGCCCAGAGCCTTGATTTTTCGATAGTACGGAAAATTCAGAATGATATTTTGCAACTGGAAAGTGTTTTTTTCGGGATGTCACATTTGTTGGATGATGAAAAAATTGTCGATGAATACTGTTTAGAATTGGGGAAGGAATTCAAATACCTAAGTAATAAGTTTGATTTGCAGGCGAATAACGTTCAAAGACCAAATTTTTTTAAGCTGCGGCCTTCGAACTTTCCAACGATTCGTTTATCGCAGTTGGCTCAACTTTACACCATGTATCAAGGTTTGTTCATGAAAATTATGGAAGCTCCCAGACTTGAGGACCTATATTCCATCTTTGAAATTTCGGCGAGCAGTTATTGGAATACACATTATACATTCGGTAGGGAGTCGAAAAAAAGTACCAAAAGGTTGACTCGCAACTTCATTGATCTTTTAATTATCAACACGATTTTACCGCTTAAGTTCTGCTATGCCCGGCATGTGGGCAAAGATTCCAACGATGAGATAATTGCGATAATAACGGCAATCAAAAAAGAGGAAAATGCCATTACCCGAAATTTTACAAAGCACGGCATATCAGTGAAAAACGGAAAGGATGGTCAAGCACTGATTGAATTGTACAATGAATATTGCGTTCAAAACAAATGTTTACAGTGCGCAGTTGGAAATAGTCTCTTGCAGTCTTGACCATGAATTGAATTTATTGAGGCACTTTTTGAGGGTATTTAAAATAAAGGGTAAACATTGAGCATAGGTTTTTGTCGAAAAACGGGACTAAAAGTGAAATTTGAAAATGGCTTTTTGCCAACTTTTTGACTAATTTTAAGGCATGAATTTGTTCTACCGTACGCTCTATTACTTTCAAAAGAGGGGTTTTGAGGTTTGTCGCCGCATCGCCGAACGCCTGGGCATTCGCGCAAGGGTGGTGCGAACTTCGTTCATCTATTTGACTTTTGTGACCCTTGGCTTCGGTTTTGCGCTCTACTTGTTCCTGGCTTTTTGGCTAAAAATAAAAGATTTATTATACACCAAGCGCACTTCGGTTTTCGACCTCTGATATGATCAAATTATTCCGCTCCAAGATTTATTTGTCAATTGCCCTGTTGCTAACGGTTCTAATTATCGGCATTATTGGGTACAGGTACTTTTCAGGGCTTTCATGGGTAGATGCCCTGTATATGACCATTATTACGGTCACAACTGTGGGATTTACCGAAGTTGGACCTATGGACGACCGGGGAAAAATTTTCACCGTGGTTCTGATAGCGTTCAGTGTTTTTATTTTTGCCTATGCCATTTCGGTTATAACAGAGTATATTTTAGGAAAGAATTCGTTACAACTTTTAAAAAAAAAGAAAGTGAAAAATAAAATAGACGGTCTTGACAATCATGTTATTTTATGTGGTTTTGGCCGAAATGGCATGCAGGCGGCCGAGCGCTTGAAGGCTTATAAAAAACCTTTTGTGGTCATTGAGCGTGATCATGAGGTTGTGCTAAAACACGATCCCGATATACTTTTTATTGAAGGCGATGCTAATGAAGACGATGTTCTGAAAGAGGCCGGAATCGAAAGGGCACAATATCTTATTGTTGCCCTGCCTGATGATGCGGCCAATCTTTTTGTGGTTTTGTCGGCCAGGCAGTTGAACAAAGATCTTTTTATAATAAGCAGGGCCTCTCTGGTTACTTCGCAAAAGAAATTGAGGCTTGCGGGGGCCAATAAGGTCATTATGCCCGATAAGATAGGTGGGGACCATATGGCTTCGTTGGTGGTCATGCCCGATTTGATAACTTTTATGGACAAACTTTCAACAGAGGGCGAGAATACGACCAATCTTGAGGAGGTGTCGATAGAGGATTTTGAGGGCCAAGTAGATTGTGGCTCGATCCGGGACTTAGATCTTCGCAATAAGACCGGTTGTACGATTATCGGTTACATCGAACCCAATGGCAATTATATTATTAACCCCGAAGCCGACACAAAGCTTGAGCCAAAAAGTAAGGTTATCGTATTGGGCCGCCCCGAACAGATAAATAAATTGAATGAAATGTTCAATATCGGCTGATTCCACTTCCGATTAATTCGGCGGTTTAATTTGATAGTAAGGCTTATTTTTTCGATATTGGCGGGCAGCAAACTAACGCAATAACAAAAATAAACCTTATGAAGAATCGAAACTTTCTTGCATTACTCGTCCTATTTACACCTTTTTTGAACTTTGCACAAGAGACCGCGGAGAAAGGGTTGGACGAGAAAGTCAATGACGCCTTCATGCCTTTTGCCGTTTGGTGGGAAAATCTGATTCTCACGCCTATTCATGTGGCGGGTTATGACTTGCCCATTGTATTACTTCTATTGATTTTTGGAGCTACCTTTTTTACCGTTTATTTCAAGTTTCCGAATATATTAAGATTTGGATTGGCTATTAATACGGTTCGTGGCAAATATGACGAACTTGAGTTTCCAGAGGGCCACGGGGTTGAAAAATCCGAAGTAAATATTGTCGATGGTGACCTGCCCGATACTATTCGCGACGAAAGTAAAGAAGGCGAAGTAAGTCACTTTCAGGCATTGGCAACCGCCGTGTCCGGAACGGTAGGCCTTGGTAATATTGCCGGGGTCGCTGTAGCGATCGCCCTTGGAGGGCCTGGGGCTACTTTTTGGATGATCGTGTGCGGGTTGATCGGTATGTCAACAAAATTTGTCGAATGTACGCTTGGTGTGAAGTACCGCGATGTTGGACCAGACGGAACCGTTTACGGGGGGCCAATGTATTATTTGTCAAGAGGACTTTCTGAAAAGAACATGAAAGGTTTGGGTAAAGTGCTTGCGGTAGCATTTGCTATACTTTGTGTTGGGGCATCGTTTGGTGGCGGTAACGCGTTTCAGTCGAATCAGGCCGCAGTACAGTTGACGACGATGTTCGGCTTTGAAGGAGGGGCGACCGGTGTTATAATCGGCGTCGTTCTTGCCTTTTTGGTAGGTATCGTAATTATAGGCGGTATCAAAAAGATTGCCAGTGTAACCGAAAAAATAGTGCCTTTTATGGCAGGGGTCTATATATTGGCATCTTTGGTCATTATTTTCGCGAACATCAAATATATAGGTGAAGCCTTCAGTATGATCTTTGCCGGCGCATTTACGCCTGAGGCTGGTCTTGGGGGTATATTGGGCGTCATAATAGTTGGGTTTCAAAGAGCTGCTTTCTCAAATGAGGCAGGTGCAGGTTCTGCGGCTATTGCACACTCTGCGGTCAAGACTAAATATCCTGCAAGTGAAGGTGTGGTGGCGCTATTGGAGCCCTTCATCGATACAGTTGTCATTTGTACAATGACGGCTTTGGTAATCATTTTTTTCAATATGGATGCCGGCGCTTTTGATTACGGCAATGGTGTAGGCAGTACAGTACTTCTTAATGAGACGGGTGCCTATGTCGGGGGCGTAGATTTAACGTCAATGGCGTACGATTCGGTGATACCGGGTTTTAGATATGTACTTACCGTTGCGATTATTCTCTTCGCTTTTTCCACAATGATCTCTTGGTCTTATTATGGGCTGCAGTCATGGAAATATCTCTTCGGAAGGGGTAGAACGGCCGATACGGTCTATAAGGTATTGTTCCTCATATTCGTTGTAATCGGTGCTGCGGCGACGTTGGATGCCGTAATCAAATTTTCCGATGCGATGATATTGGCCTTGGTATTTCCCAATATGATAGGGTTGCTGTTTTTGTTCCCTAGAGTACGAGAAGAACTTGCCAAGTATGTGGATGATATAAAGGCATCTTTTAAATAAGGGGCAATTGAAAAAACTTAAATCCCGCTTCGCTTCCTTTAGCCGGTCAGGTAAATTTACCAAACAGGAACGAAGCGGGATTTTCTTTTTGCTCTTGATAATCATTTTGCTGCAGATCGGATATTTTACTTTCAAAACCGTCGGATTTCGAAATAGTTCTGAATCCTTTGCGGTTGATACGAAAATGCAATCCCAGATAGATGCCTTGAGAGAAAGTGCCCTGAAAAAGGATACCTTCAAGATTTTTCCTTTCAATCCGAATTTTATCACCGATCATAAAGGTTATGCCATAGGCATGTCGGTCGAGCAAATAGATAGATTACATGCTTTTAGAAAACAGGGCAGGTTTGCCAATTCCGCTGAAGAATTCCAAAAAGTAACCAAGGTATCCGATTCATTATTACAAAAGATATCACCCTATTTCAAATTTCCGGATTGGACACAAAATAGGAATTCGTCCGAAGTAACAAATAAGGTACATTCATACGATGTAAAAAAGACTATTTCCGACGCAGTTCCCGGGAGTGGCTATAAAGACCTGAACGAAGCGACGGCCGATGACCTAAAGTCGATAAAGGGCATTGGTGAAAAGCTTTCCGCACGTATTATTAAGTTCAGAAATCGTCTTGGGGGCTTCTTGGTCGATGAGCAATTATATGATGTATACGGACTCGAACCTGACGTAGTCGAAAGTGCATTGAAAAAATTCAAAGTGCTGAATCCTCCCAAAATAGATAAGATCAATATAAACAGTGCGTCGGCCAATGACATCGGTAAATTAGCATATCTGCAAAAAAATGTGGCTCAAGGCATTGTAGATTATAGGAATCATAACGGAACTATCAATTCGTTCGAAGAATTATCAAAAATCGAAGATTTCCCGACAGAAAAGATTGATAGAATTAGGTTATATTTGTCGCTCTAAAAAAGTTACCGTCTATGATTACCGAAACGAGGACGAATTTGAGTTTTGACTACTCTGAAACACAACGTATGGTTGCCGATTCGGCAAGGGAATTCGCCGAGCAGTACATCAGGCCAAATGTTATGGAATGGGATGAATCCCAAACGTTTCCGGTCGAGGTTTTCAAGAAGGCCGGTGAAATGGGCTTTATGGGGGTCTTGGTCCCTGAAAACTATGGTGGTTCAGGATTGGGCTATCACGAATATGTGGCAATAATCGAAGAGATTTCGAAGGTAGATCCATCGATCGGACTATCCCTGGCCGCACACAATTCTTTATGCACGAACCATATTCTTTCCTTTGCCAACGAAGAACAAAAACAAAAATGGATTCCAAAATTGGCAACCGCGGAATGGTTGGGTGCTTGGGGTCTTACCGAGCATAATACGGGATCTGATGCCGGTGGCATGAGCACTACGGCAACAAGAAATGGCGATTCGTGGATTTTGAACGGTGCCAAGAATTTCATTACCCATGGTAAAACTGGCGATGTTGCGGTGGTGGTGGCTAGAACGGGTAAAAAAGGAGATAGCCATGGAATGACAGCTTTTGTGGTCGAAAAAGGCACACCTGGTTTTACCAGTGGTAAGAAAGAGAATAAATTGGGTATGCGTGCCAGTGAAACGGCCGAATTGATTTTTGACAACTGCAAGATTCCCGATGCCAACAGGTTGGGGGAGGTCGGCGACGGTTTTATACAATCCATGAAGGTTTTGGATGGCGGAAGAATATCAATTGGAGCACTGTCATTGGGTATTGCAAAAGGGGCTTATGAGGCGGCCTTAAAATATTCAAAGGAACGTATTCAATTTGGAAAACCGATCAGCCATTTTCAGGGAATATCTTTTAAACTTGCCGATATCGCTACCGAGATAGAGGCGGCCGAACTTTTGTTGCATAAAGCGGCCTTTTTGAAAAATGAGGGCCGCCCGGTTACCACACAAAGTGCCATGGCCAAAATGTATGCCTCTGAAGTATGCGTGAAAGCTGCGAATGAGGCCGTTCAAATACATGGCGGTTATGGGTATACCAAAGATTTTCCCGTCGAAAAATTTTATAGGGATTCGAAGCTTTGTACCATTGGAGAAGGTACGACCGAAATACAGAAAGTCGTAATCGCAAAAAATATTTTAAAATAATTATAGTTTATTTGGTACATCGCTGTATATTTGCAGCCCGAATATTAAAGAAAGGAGGTTGTAGCCAATGTTAATAATACCGATTAAAGAAGGAGAGAACATCGATAGAGCTTTGAAACGCTTCAAGCGAAAGTTCGACAAAACAGGTACTATGCGTCAACTGCGTAAGCGGCAAGCGTTCACAAAACCTTCAGTTGAGCGTAGGGCTCAAATTCAAAAGGCGCAGTATATTCAAGGCCTAAGAGACAAAGAAGAAATTTAGTCTAAAGATTACTTTGAATAACATAATATTGAAAATCCCGTCAATTGACGGGATTTTTTTATTTCAGGATATGACGTATCAACTTTTGTAACTTTGTTAATATGTCGATCAACGAGTTCATAGATTATCTATCCCTGGAAAAAAACTATTCCATCCATACCGTTAGCGCCTATAGAAGGGATCTTGAAACATTTTTTGATTTTTGTCTCGAGAACTATGGTATGGATTCGATAGATGAAATGGAATACCCGGTAATCAGAAGTTGGGTGGTCGATTTGGTGAATTCGGGCATTTCAAATCGAACGATTAATCGAAAAATTGCTTCCCTAAAGGCTTACTATCGTTTTTTGCAACGAATTGATAAAATTCAAACGAACCCCTTGGCCAAGCATAAAGCATTGAAGACCCCGAAGAAAGTCGAAGTGCCATTTTCAGAAGATGAAATTTTGCGATTATTGACCCAAAATCCTTTTGAAAATACTTTTGAAGGAAAAAGGGACAGGTTGATCATCGAACTGCTTTACGTTTCGGGTATGAGAAGATCCGAATTGATCGATCTGAAGATAAACAACGTTGATCTTGAAAAGGGTTCATTAAAAGTTTTGGGCAAAAGAAACAAAGAGCGCATATTGCCGTTACTACCTTCGACAAGACCTTTGTTCAAAGACTATTTTGAAGCCAGAAATTCACTGGCCTTCGTTGCCGAAGATTCTTATGTTTTTTTGACCAAGAGCGGCAATAAAATATATGAAACCCTTGTTTATAGAATTATAAATGGGTATTTTAGTAAGGTGTCGTCCAAGACTAAAAAGAGTCCGCACATATTGCGGCACACCTTTGCGACACATATGCTGAACCACGGGGCGGACCTGAATTCGGTGAAAGAATTATTGGGGCATTCTAGTTTGGCATCGACACAAGTCTATACCCACAATAGTATCGCCGAGCTTAAAAAAATACATGCTTCGGCCCACCCGAGAAACAAGAAGTAGGCTAACGTTCTTTTTTCATTGTCTAACATAAACCTTTAACCTATGAAAGTACATGCACAGTCAGTAAATTTCAATGCGGACGGAAAACTTATGGATTTTATACAAAATCGATTGAATAAGATGGAAACTTTTTACGATAAGGTCATAAGTTCAGACGTATATCTTAAAGTTGAAAACACCAGTGCCAAAGAGAACAAGATCGTAGAGATAAAACTTAACGTGCCCAAAGATAATTTTGTGGTAAAAAAACAGTGTAAATCGTTCGAGGAAGCGGTTGACTCAGCATGTAATTCATTAGAACGGAAACTCATTAAACGCAAGGAGAAACTTCGTGTATATGCATGATTAAAATTTTCTGAAATTTATTTTGATTAAACAAATAAATATCTACATTTGCAGTCCGTTAGAAATAGCGGACTTTTTTATGCATAAAAAAGTGTAAAAAGGCCGATGTAGCTCAGCTGGCTAGAGCAGCTGATTTGTAATCAGCAGGTCGTGGGTTCGAGTCCCTCTATCGGCTCAAACATAAGAAAGTTCTTACAAAATAAGTTTGAGGGGAGATACTCAAGCGGCCAACGAGGGCAGACTGTAAATCTGCTGACTATGTCTTCGCAGGTTCGAATCCTGCTCTCCCCACATAAAATATTGGGGCAATCGCGAAGAAGCTGATTTAAAAGGTGGGGGTTAGGTTTGTTTCGTGGGCCCGAATAAACAACGTTTTGGTTAAGGGTTTGGGTCTTTGAAATAATAAAAAATATTTGCGGGAGTAGCTCAGTTGGTAGAGCGTCAGCCTTCCAAGCTGAATGTCGCCGGTTCGAACCCGGTCTCCCGCTCAAGATAAACGTCTAGCTCTTTAGTTTTGGGGTGAGAAGTTTATATCGAGCGAAGTCGAGGAAAACCCGGCTTGCCCGTCCGAGGTGAAACGAAGGTGGGTCTCCCGCTCAAGATTGGCAAATTTGCCATTCCTGCGAAGGCAGGGATCTCTTCCTTAGGGGTAATGTAATAAGGATGAAGATATTAAACACTTTACGCCGACGTAGCTCAGGGGTAGAGCGTTTCCTTGGTAAGGAAGAGGTCACGGGTTCAATTCCCGTCGTTGGCTCAACTTGATTTAATTCGTACACACTAATATAAACAATAAGATTAAAATTAATTACACATGGCAAAGGAAACTTTTGATCGTTCCAAACCGCACTTGAATATAGGTACTATTGGACACGTAGATCACGGTAAAACAACATTGACTGCCGCTATTACAGAGGTATTGTCTAACGCAGGGTTATCTGAAAAGAGAAGCTTCGATTCTATCGACAATGCTCCTGAAGAAAAAGAAAGAGGTATTACTATCAATACATCTCACGTTGAATACCAAACAGCGAACCGCCACTACGCACACGTTGACTGTCCGGGTCACGCCGACTATGTGAAGAACATGGTTACCGGTGCTGCACAAATGGACGGTGCCATTTTGGTGGTAGCTGCTACCGACGGACCAATGCCACAAACCCGTGAGCACATTCTTTTAGGTCGTCAGGTAGGTATTCCGCGCATCGTTGTTTTTATGAACAAGGTTGATATGGTGGATGACGAGGAGCTATTGGAGCTTGTTGAGATGGAAGTTCGTGAATTGCTTTCGTTCTACGAGTACGATGGTGACAATGGCCCTGTTATTTCAGGTTCTGCCCTTGGTGCCTTGAACGGCGAGCAGAAGTGGGTCGATACCGTAATGGAATTGATGGAAGCGGTCGATAATTGGATCGAATTGCCAAAAAGGGATGTCGATAAAGACTTCTTGATGCCCGTAGAAGATGTATTCACAATTACCGGTCGTGGTACTGTTGCTACCGGTCGTATTGAAACAGGTGTTGCGAACACTGGTGATGCAGTCGATATTATCGGAATGGGAGCTGAGAAATTGGGTTCTACCATTACCGGTGTTGAGATGTTCCGCAAGATTTTGGATCGTGGTGAAGCTGGTGATAACGTAGGTATCTTGTTGAGAGGTATTGAAAAACACCAGATAAAAAGAGGTATGGTAATCTGTAAGCCAGGTTCTGTCAAGCCACATGCCAAGTTCGAGGCCGAGGTTTATATCCTTAAAAAAGAAGAAGGCGGTCGTCATACGCCATTCCACAATAACTATCGTCCGCAGTTCTATGTTAGAACTACCGATGTGACAGGTACGATCAACCTTCCTGCCGGAGTTGAAATGGTAATGCCAGGTGATAACCTTACCATTACAGTTGATTTACTTTCTCCAATCGCATTGAGTGTAGGGCTTCGTTTTGCGATTCGTGAAGGTGGTAGAACCGTTGGTGCCGGTCAGGTGACCAAAATCTTAGATTAAGAATCAAGGATAAAAATTTGCATTAAAGGGTGTCCCGTTAAGACGGGATACCTTTCAATGCAATTATAAAGGGTGTGTTCTTCCGATGGTAATCGGGAATAATCATCAAAGAATACGGGTGTAGCTCAGTTGGTAGAGCACTGGTCTCCAAAACCAGGTGTCGGGAGTTCGAGTCTCTCCTCCCGTGCTGAAATTATGGGATTAAAGTTTCATTGAGACGAGAAGTTTGCCCTAAGCGCAGTCGAAGGGAGTTTTCTCTCGAGCCATAGAAAACAAGAATTATGTTGACTTATATAAAAGAATCGATAGAAGAACTAAGAAACAATGTAACGTTGCCATCAAGAGCTGAATCGTCTAATCTTATGGTCATAGTGGCGGTTTTTAGCATTCTCTTCGCCTTGGCGACCTGGGGTGTCGATACGGTTTTTAGTAAGTTGATTAGCTTGTATTTTGACAACGTTTTAAATTAAGCCGAACCCTATGTCTGAAGTATTGGAGAAAAAATGGTATGTGGTTAGAGCTGTCAGTGGCCAAGAGAATAAAATCAAAGGCTACATCGAAAGCGAGGTAGAGCGGCATGGTTTTTCAGATTATTTGGAAGAAGTACTGGTGCCTACCGAAAAGGTGGTGCAAATTCGAAACGGAAAGAAAATAAACAAAGAGAGGGTTTATTTTCCGGGTTACATTATGATCAAGGCCAATTTAGCTGGCGAGATGGTTCATATTATTCGCTCTATTACCAATGTAATTGGGTTTTTAGGAGAAACCAAGGGTGGTGACCCCGTGCCTTTGCGCAAGGCCGAGGTAAACAGAATGCTTGGCAAAGTTGACGAATTGGCGGTTACCACTGATAGTGTGGCCATACCATTCGTTTTTGGCGAAACGGTCAAGGTAATCGATGGACCCTTTAACGGTTTTAACGGTACTGTCGAAAAAATCAATGAAGAAAAGCGTAAGCTTGAGGTAATGGTCAAGATTTTCGGTAGAAAGACACCATTGGAACTTAGCTATATGCAAGTTGAAAAAATATAAAGAGAATTGTTACATAGTTATAAAGTTGTGTTGCTTCCCATGAACACAATTTGAATTTAAATTAATACAATGGCAAAAGAAGTAGGTAAAGTAGTTAAACTACAAGTTAGGGGAGGTGCAGCGAATCCATCGCCACCGGTCGGACCCGCCTTAGGTGCTGCCGGAGTTAACATTATGGAATTCTGCAAGCAGTTCAATGCGCGAACGCAGGACAAACCGGGCAAAGTATTGCCAGTTGTTATCACCGTCTATAAAGACAAGTCTTTCGACTTTGTCGTAAAAACACCGCCAGCGGCAGTTCAATTAATGGAAGCAGCTAAGATTAAAAAAGGATCTGGCGAACCTAACCGAGTAAAATTAGGTAGTGTAACCTGGGATCAAATCAAGGCGATAGCCGAAGATAAAATGGTCGATCTTAATGCATTTACCGTAGAATCGGCAATGAAAATGGTTGCTGGTACGGCACGGTCAATGGGTATGAAGGTAGCGGGTAAAAGACCTTTTTAAATCTTAAAAAAGTAATTTAAATGGCAAAGTTAACTAAGAAGCAAAAAGAGGCACGCGCCAAAATAGAAAAAGATAAACTCTATTCTATCGATGAAGCCTCCGCTTTGATCAAGGACATAACCAACGCTAATTTTGACGCATCAGTGGACTTGGCGGTTCGTTTAGGCGTTGACCCTAGAAAGGCCAATCAAATGGTTCGTGGTGTAGTGACCCTGCCCCATGGTACCGGTAAAGATGTGAAGGTATTGGCCTTGGTTACTCCTGACAAAGAAGCAGAGGCCAAAGAGGCCGGAGCCGATTTCGTTGGATTGGACGAATATCTTGACAAGATAAAAGGAGGTTGGACCGATGTTGATGTAATCATCACCATGCCCAGCGTAATGGGTAAACTGGGTCCGTTAGGCCGTGTTTTGGGTCCTAGGGGGTTAATGCCCAACCCTAAGACGGGTACCGTGACCATGGATGTCGCAAAGGCGGTATCAGACGTCAAGGCAGGTAAGATAGACTTCAAAGTGGATAAGACAGGTATCGTTCATGCCGCTATTGGTAAGGTATCGTTTTCTGCTGATAAAATTTCGGGTAACGCCAAAGAGCTTTTGGATACCCTGAACAAATTGAAGCCAACTGCCGCCAAGGGGGTATATATGAAGAGTATCTTCATGTCAAGTACTATGAGTCCCAGTGTTCAACTAGACCCTAAGACAGTTTAACTGCGGGCAAAAATATTTAACATGACAAGACAAGAAAAAGCAAACGTTATAGAAAATTTGACTACGCAGTTGGCGGATAGCTCTACCATTTATTTGGCTGATATATCAGGTCTGGACGCCGCAACTACCTCTGATTTAAGAAGGGCGTGCTTTAAGGCGAACATTAAGCTGGCCGTAGTCAAAAATACCTTGCTCAAAAAGGCAATGGAAGCCTCGGATAAGGAATTCGGTGAACTTCCCTCTACACTTAAGGGAAATACTTCATTGATGTTCGCCGAAACGGCGAATGCCCCGGCAAAATTGATCAAGACTTTTCGTAAAAAGTCCGATAGGCCTTTCTTGAAGGGTGCATTTATCGAGGAAGCAATATATATAGGCGATGATAATCTGGACGCTCTTGTGAGCATTAAGTCAAAAGAAGAAATGATAGGCGAGATTATAGGATTATTACAATCTCCTGCCAAAAATGTTATTTCCGGACTTAAATCTGGTGGAGGTAAACTTGCCGGAATCCTTAAGACATTGTCCGAAAAATAAGTACGCAACTAGAACAATTATATTTTAAAATTTATTAAACGATAGAAAAATGGCAGATTTAAAAGATTTCGCAGAACAGTTGGTTAATTTGACCGTAAAAGAGGTTAATGAATTGGCTGATATACTTAAAGAAGAATATGGCATTGAGCCGGCTGCAGCTGCAGTTGCCGTTGCCGCCGCTGGCGGTGGTGGAGCCGATGCTGGTGAGGCCGCTGAGGAAAAATCGGAATTCGATGTAATTTTGAAGGCCGCTGGCGCTTCTAAATTGGCGGTGGTCAAATTGGTAAAAGAATTGACCGGACTTGGTTTGAAAGATGCTAAAGACATCGTTGATAGCGCACCAAAAGCAGTGAAAGAAGGTGTAGCTAAAGACGAAGCCGAAGGAATCAAAAAATCATTGGAAGAAGCAGGAGCAGAAGTTGAGCTTAAATAATAGCAACAACGATAGCGTTTTGGTTTAGGTCTTTTTCCGCCTTCGGTGGAGCAAGACCTAAGCCTTTTTATGTATACCGTATATAAAGTTGTATACGGCCCCATTAGTATTCACGATCAAAATACTGTCCATAGATGTTCACAAATCAGACTGAAAGAATAAATTTCGCATCCGCAGAGAATACGCCAGAATATCCCGATTTTTTGGATATTCAGATTAAGTCGTTCCAAGACTTTTTTCAACTTGAGACCAAATCCGACGAACGGGGCGACGAAGGTCTCTATAATACATTTCAGGAGAACTTTCCGATTACCGATACCAGGAATCAGTTCGTATTGGAATTTCTAGACTACTTTATTGATCCTCCGAGATATTCAATACAAGAATGTATCGAGAGGGGATTGACTTATAGCGTTCCCCTAAAAGCTCGTTTGAAATTGTATTGCACCGATGAGGAGCATGAAGATTTTGAGACGATCGTACAAGATGTGTATTTGGGAACTATTCCTTACATGACGCCTAGCGGCACTTTTGTGATCAATGGGGCAGAGCGTGTTGTTGTTTCTCAATTACACCGTTCTCCAGGAGTTTTCTTTGGCCAATCGTTTCATGCCAACGGAACCAAATTGTACTCTGCCAGAGTAATCCCTTTCAAAGGATCTTGGATAGAATTTGCTACCGATATCAATGGCGTAATGTATGCCTATATCGATAGAAAGAAAAAGTTGCCGGTCACAACTTTGTTCAGGGCCATTGGGTTTGAACGCGACAAGGACATTCTGGAGATTTTTGACCTTTCAGAGGAAATCAAGGTGTCAAATGCCGGATTGAAAAAAGTATTGGGCCGAAAATTGGCAGCTCGCGTATTGAACACATGGCACGAGGATTTTGTTGATGAAGATACCGGTGAGGTCGTTTCCATCGAGCGTAACGAAATTGTCTTAGATCGTGATACGGTCTTGGAAAAAGAGCATATCGAACAGATTTTAGAGACTGATGTGAAGACCATTCTTCTTCACAAAGAGAACAATGCCCAGTCTGATTATGCGATTATCCACAATACATTACAGAAAGACCCGACCAACTCTGAAAAGGAAGCGGTAGAACATATATATCGTCAGCTGCGTAATGCCGAGCCGCCCGATGAAGAGACGGCCCGTGGCATCATAGACAAACTGTTCTTTTCCGATCAACGCTACAATCTGGGTGAAGTCGGTCGTTACAGAATGAATAAAAAATTGGGTCTTGATATCGGAATGGACAAACAGGTCTTGACCAAGGAAGATATCATTACCATTATCAAGTATTTGATCGAGTTGATCAACTCTAAAGCAGAGATCGATGATATCGACCACCTTTCGAACCGTCGTGTTAGAACGGTGGGCGAGCAATTGTCCTCGCAGTTCGGTGTGGGTCTTGCCCGTATGGCAAGAACGATCCGTGAGCGTATGAACGTACGTGATAATGAGGTGTTCACTCCGATAGATTTGATCAATGCCAAGACTTTGTCTTCGGTGATCAACTCGTTTTTTGGTACGAACCAGTTATCTCAGTTTATGGATCAAACGAATCCGTTGGCCGAGATTACGCACAAAAGAAGGTTGTCGGCTCTAGGTCCTGGAGGACTGTCACGTGAAAGAGCTGGTTTCGAGGTGCGCGATGTACATTATACACATTACGGAAGATTGTGTCCGATTGAAACGCCTGAAGGACCGAATATCGGTTTGATTTCGTCATTGGCGGTTTTTGCCAAGGTAAATCCGATGGGCTTTTTGGAGACCCCTTACCGAAAGGTCGACAAATCAAAAGTAGATACTTCGGAGTATACCTATTTGAGTGCCGAGGAAGAAGAAGGTATGAAAATAGCACAGGCGAACATACCTTTAAAAGATAATGGTGTAATAGATAGTGAGAAGGTAATTGCCCGTGAAGAAGGCGATTTTCCGGTCGTTAGTCCAGAAGAGATTAACTACACTGATGTGGCACCGAACCAGATTGCGTCGATTTCGGCGTCCTTGATTCCTTTCTTGGAGCATGATGATGCGAACAGGGCGTTGATGGGATCGAACATGATGCGACAAGCAGTACCCCTGTTAAAACCACAATCGCCTATTGTCGGTACCGGATTGGAACGTCAGGTCGCCTCCGATTCAAGGGTCTTGATCAATGCTGAAGGCGATGGAACCATTGAATATGTCGATGCGCAGAAAATCATTATAAAGTACAAAAGAACTGAAGCGGAACGATTGGTAAGTTTCGAAGAAGATTCCAAGACTTACGAACTGGTCAAGTTCAGAAAGACCAACCAAGGTACGAGTATCAACTTGAAACCTATCGTCAAGAAGGGTGACAAAGTGAAAAAAGGCCAAGTACTTTGTGAGGGTTATGCAACGGAAAAAGGCGAATTGGCATTGGGCCGAAACCTTACGGTAGCATTTATGCCGTGGAAAGGCTACAACTTTGAAGATGCCATCGTTATTTCCGAGAAAGTGGTTCGTGAAGATATTTTCACGTCGATACACGTTGATGAATATGCCTTGGAAGTCAGGGATACCAAATTAGGGGCCGAGGAATTGACCCATGATATTCCTAACGTTTCTGAGGAGGCTACAAAAGATTTGGATGAAAACGGAATGATCCGAATCGGTGCCGAGGTAAAACCTGGCGATATCTTGATCGGTAAGATTACGCCGAAAGGAGAATCAGATCCGACGCCGGAAGAAAAATTACTTCGGGCAATTTTTGGAGACAAGGCCGGTGATGTAAAAGATGCTTCTTTAAAAGCTTCCCCGTCCCTACGAGGCGTGGTAATCGACAAGAAATTGTTCTCTCGATCGGTGAAGGATAAGCGCAAGCGTTCCGAAGACAAGGAAGAGTTGAACAAATTGGAATTGGAGTATGAAGTTAAATTCCAAGAATTGAAAGATATTCTTGTCGAAAAATTGTTCACCTTGATCAACGGCAAGACTTCACAGGGCGTATTGAACGATTTGGGAGAAGAAGTACTGCCTAAGGGTAAAAAGTACACCATGAAGATGTTGAATTCGGTGGATGATTTCGCCCACTTGGTCGGCGGAAGTTGGACCACCGATAAATCGACCAATGCTTCGGTAGCCGATCTTTTACATAACTATAAGATCAAGTTGAACGACCTTCAGGGTAACTTGAGAAGGGACAAGTTTACCATTTCCGTGGGAGATGAACTTCCAGCGGGCATCATGAAGTTGGCCAAAGTCTATATTGCTAAAAAGAGAAAATTGAAGGTGGGCGATAAGATGGCAGGGCGTCATGGTAACAAAGGTATCGTGTCAAGAATCGTACGTCAAGAAGACATGCCGTTCTTAGAAGATGGAACACCCGTAGATATCGTATTGAATCCGTTGGGGGTACCTTCGCGAATGAACATCGGTCAGATTTATGAAACTGTTCTAGGATGGGCCGGTCTGAAGTTGGGAAGAAAATTTGCTACGCCGATCTTTGATGGGGCAACTTTAGATCAGATCAATGAATATACTGACGAAGCCGGTATACCAAGATTCGGCCACACCTATCTTTACGATGGCGGAACCGGACAACGCTTCGATCAACCTGCGACCGTGGGAGTAATCTATATGCTCAAATTAGGTCACATGGTCGATGATAAGATGCACGCACGTTCTATAGGGCCGTACTCATTGATTACGCAGCAGCCATTAGGTGGTAAAGCCCAATTCGGTGGCCAGCGTTTCGGGGAAATGGAAGTTTGGGCACTCGAGGCTTATGGTGCCTCGGCCACGTTGCGTGAGATTTTGACGGTCAAATCCGATGATGTAATCGGTAGGGCAAAAACCTATGAGTCTATCGTAAAAGGCGAGACCATGCCTGAACCCGGTTTACCGGAATCTTTCAATGTATTGATGCACGAACTTAAAGGATTAGGTTTGGACATTAGATTGGAAGAATAGTTTAGAACACACACATTATAATTAGGAGGATAGTATATTATGGCTAGAATACACGATAATACACCACAAAAAAGGTTCAACAAGATTTCAATTGGTCTGGCATCTCCAGAAGCAATTTTGGCCGAATCAAGGGGAGAGGTACTGAAACCTGAAACGATAAACTACAGAACGCATAAGCCGGAACGCGATGGTTTGTTCTGTGAGCGTATATTCGGTCCTGTTAAGGATTATGAATGTGCCTGTGGTAAATACAAGCGCATACGTTACCGAGGTATCGTTTGTGACCGCTGTGGGGTCGAAGTAACCGAAAAGAAGGTACGTAGAGACCGGGTAGGGCATATTAACTTGGTGGTTCCCGTTGCGCATATCTGGTATTTCCGTTCGCTGCCCAACAAAATAGGATACCTTTTGGGATTGCCTTCCAAGAAGTTGGATATGATCATCTACTACGAGCGATATGTGGTTATTCAACCCGGTATCGCCACAGGACCTGAAGGTGAGGAAATTCAAAAGTTGGATTTCTTGACAGAGGAGGAGTATTTGAACATTATTGAATCCATTCCTCAAGAAAACCAATATTTGGAAGATTCAGACCCGAACAAGTTCATCGCAAAAATGGGTGCTGAATGTTTGATCGACCTTTTGGCGCGAATCGATTTGAAGGAACTTTCATACGAATTGCGTCATAAGGCGAACACTGAAACTTCGAAGCAAAGAAAGACAGAGGCCTTAAAACGACTTCAAGTGGTCGAGGCTCTTCGCGAATCACAGGACAACCGGGAAAACAGGCCAGAATGGATGATTATGAAGGTGATTCCGGTGATTCCACCAGAACTTCGTCCTTTGGTTCCGTTGGATGGCGGCCGTTTTGCTACTTCCGATTTGAACGATCTTTATAGAAGAGTCATCATTCGTAACAATCGATTGAAGCGATTGGTCGAAATCAAGGCTCCCGAAGTAATTCTTCGAAATGAGAAGCGTATGCTTCAGGAAGCTGTTGATTCATTGTTCGACAATACAAGAAAAGCATCAGCGGTAAAAACAGAATCGAACAGACCATTGAAGTCGCTTTCAGATTCATTGAAAGGCAAACAAGGCCGTTTCCGTCAAAACCTTTTGGGTAAACGTGTAGATTATTCGGCCCGTTCGGTAATCGTCGTCGGACCAGAAATGAAATTGTACGAATGCGGTCTTCCGAAAGATATGGCGGCCGAACTGTACAAGCCTTTTGTCATCCGAAAACTGATAGAAAGAGGTATAGTTAAAACGGTAAAATCGGCTAAAAAGATCATCGATAAAAAAGAGCCTGTAGTATGGGACATTCTTGAAAATGTATTGAAAGGGCATCCTGTACTTTTGAACCGTGCCCCGACTTTGCACCGTTTGGGTATCCAGGCTTTTCAGCCAAAATTGATAGAAGGTAAGGCAATTCGCCTGCACCCATTGGTTTGTACTGCGTTTAATGCAGATTTTGATGGAGACCAAATGGCGGTGCACCTTCCATTGGGCCCTGAAGCGATTTTAGAGGCTCAACTATTGATGTTGGCGTCGCACAACATCTTGAATCCGGCGAACGGCTCTCCTATTACGGTTCCATCTCAAGATATGGTCTTGGGGCTTTACTACATGACAAAAGAAAGAAAGTCAACCCCAGAGGTGCCAATTTTAGGCGAGGGATTGACCTTCTATTCTGCCGAGGAAGTAGAGATTGCCTTCAATGAAGGTAAGGTCAACCTGAATGCCGGCATCAAGGTACGGGCGAAAGATTTTAATGAGGAGGGTGAACTTGTAAACCAGATAATCCCTACAACAGTTGGTAGGGTCTTGTTCAATATGGAAGTGCCTGAACAGGCCGGATACATTAACGAAGTATTGAACAAAAAATCGTTGCGCGATATAATTGGCAAGATTTTGAGCGTTACCGACGTGCCTACTACGGCCGATTTCTTGGATAAGATCAAAACAATGGGCTATGAATTTGCCTTTAAAGGTGGTCTTTCCTTTAGTTTGGGTGATATTATTATACCTCAGGAGAAACATGAGATGATCGCCGATGCCAATGGACAGGTCGATGGTATTATGGCGAACTATAACATGGGTCTGATTACCAATAATGAGCGATACAATCAGGTCATTGATGTTTGGACCTCAACCAATGCCATGTTGACAGAACTTGCAATGAAACGTATTCGTGAAGACCAGCAAGGTTTCAACTCGGTGTATATGATGCTTGACTCTGGCGCAAGGGGTTCAAAAGAACAGATTCGTCAGTTGACCGGTATGCGTGGACTGATGGCAAAACCAAAAAAATCGACAGCAGGAGGTGGCGAGATTATTGAAAACCCGATTCTTTCGAACTTCAAGGAAGGACTTTCGATTTTGGAATATTTCATCTCAACTCACGGTGCGCGTAAAGGTCTCGCAGATACTGCTTTAAAGACGGCAGACGCTGGTTATTTGACACGTCGATTGGTCGATGTTTCCCAAGATGTAATCATCAATATCGAAGATTGTGAAACATTGAGGGGGGTTGAGGTCGAGGCCCTTAAGAAGAATGAGGAAATCGTAGAATCTCTTGGTGAACGTATCTTGGGCCGTGTTTCGTTGCACGACGTCTATAACCCTTTAACGGAGGAGTTATTACTTAGTGCTGGGCAAGAAATTATGGAGTCCGACATTAAGAAAATTGAGGATTCACCGGTAGAAAAGATCGAAGTACGCTCTGCATTGACGTGTGAAGCATCGAAGGGCATTTGTGCAAAGTGTTATGGTCGAAACCTTTCCACCAATAAAATGGTCCAAAGAGGCGAGGCCGTCGGTGTGGTCGCTGCCCAGTCCATTGGTGAGCCAGGTACACAGTTGACATTGCGTACATTCCACGTGGGAGGTATCGCCGGTAACATTTCAGAAGATAATAAGCTGCAAGTTAAATTTGGCGGTGTGGCTGAAATTGAGGATTTACGTACGGTCAAAGGAGAAGATAGCGAAGGTAAAAAGGCCGACATCGTGATTTCTAGAACCTCTGAGCTTAAAATCGTAGATACCAAAACGGGTATTACTTTGAGTACCAATAACATTCCTTACGGGTCCACAATTTATATTAAGAATGGGGCCAAAGTAAGTAAAGGAGATACTATTTGTACATGGGATCCCTATAATGGTGTGATAGTTTCCGAATTCCCGGGTAAAATTGCTTATGAGAATATTGAGCAGGGAGTTACGTATCAAGTGGAAATTGATGAACAGACCGGTTTTCAAGAAAAAGTTATTTCTGAATCGAGAAATAAGAAATTGATTCCGACCTTATTGATCAAGGACTCAAAAGATGAGGTTTTACGATCGTATAACCTTCCAGTCGGTTCACATATAATGGTCGATGATGGCGACGAGATCAAGGAGGGTAAAATTTTGGTAAAAATTCCGCGTAAATCGGCCAAGGCCGGTGATATTACCGGAGGTCTTCCAAGGGTTACCGAATTGTTCGAGGCGAGAAACCCGTCGAACCCTGCAGTAGTTTCGGAAATTGATGGAGTTGTTTCCTTCGGAAAGATCAAAAGGGGTAATCGTGAGATTATCATCGAATCGAAATTGGGCGAGGTCAAAAAATACTTGGTCAAACTATCCAATCAGATATTGGTTCAAGAAAATGACTACGTACGTGCTGGTATGCCATTGTCAGATGGGTCGATTACACCTGAAGATATCTTGGCTATCAAGGGCCCATCAGCGGTTCAACAGTATTTGGTTAACGAAGTACAAGAGGTTTATCGCCTTCAAGGTGTGAAAATAAATGATAAACATTTTGAGGTCGTTGTACGTCAAATGATGCGAAAGGTACGTATTGAAGATCCGGGAGATACGATTTTCTTGGAGAACCAATTGGTGCACAAAGATGATTTCATTGAGGAGAACGATGAAATATTCGGTAAGAAAGTTGTATTGGATGCGGGAGAATCTGAAAATATCAAAGCTGGAATGATTATTACCGCAAGGGAATTGAGGGATGAGAATTCTATCTTGAAGAGGTCCGATAAGGTTTTGGCTACGGCAAGGGATGCGGTGGCCGCCACGGCGACACCTATACTTCAAGGAATTACACGTGCATCGCTACAAACAAAATCGTTTATTTCGGCAGCTTCTTTCCAAGAAACGACCAAAGTATTGAACGAGGCCGCTGTAAGTGGCAAAGTCGATACCTTGGAAGGATTGAAGGAAAATGTAATCGTAGGCCACAAAATACCGGCGGGTACCGGTATGAGGGACTATGAGAACATTATCGTAGGCTCAAAGGAAGAATATGATGAGATCATGGCACGCAAAGAAGCCTTAAAATTCTAAAACCACTAACCCTCGATATTTTTTATCGGGGGTTATTTTTAAGAGATCGGTATGAGTAATAATAAAGAACAGGGCCAAAAACAGATCAATATCGAACTAGATGAGAAAACGGCGGAGGGAATCTATTCTAACCTCGCTATCATCAACCATTCGGTATCTGAATTTGTGGTCGATTTTATAAGCATGATGCCAGGAGCGCCGAAGGCCAAGGTAAAGAGCCGTATTGTACTTACGCCTCAACATGCGAAGAAATTTCTAAAGGCGTTGAACGATAATGTAAGTCGTTTTGAAAAGGCCCATGGTACGATAAAAGATTATGAACAACCGCCCATACCCATCAATTTTGGGCCTACGGGAGAGGCCTAAACCATTTGATTGGTAATTATTGCTGCTAGCATTGCTATTCAAACTCCGAGACCATATGTAGCTTTACCGAAGGATATTTCTGCTGTGTCATCTGTAACGAAAATTGAGAGTCGGCCAAAAACACCAATTGCCCTCTTTTGTCCTTCGCCAAGAACTTTTGTTTGACACGCCTGAATTCTTTGAACTCTTCATTCTTAAGATCGTCAGGGTCGACCCAACAGGCTTTGTAAATTGGAAAATTCTCGTAACTGCATTTGGCCCCGTACTCGTGCTCAAGCCGGTATTGAATGACCTCAAATTGTAAGGCCCCGACAGTACCGATAACTTTTCGGCCGTTCATTTCTAAGGTGAACAATTGGGCGACACCTTCGTCCATCAATTGGTCGATACCCTTATAGAGCTGTTTTGACTTCATGGGATCGGCATTGTTGATGTACCTAAAATGCTCTGGTGAGAAGCTGGGTATTCCCTTGTAGTGCAATATTTCACCTTCGGTCAAGGTGTCGCCTATTTTAAAGTTTCCGGTATCATGTAATCCAACGATATCCCCCGGATAAGAAATATCGACGATTTCCTTTTTTTCCGCAAAAAAAGCATTCGGACTTGAAAACTTCAGTTTTTTATCTTGCCTTACGTGCAGGTAGGGCTTGTTTCGTTCAAAAGTTCCTGAAACAATTTTGACGAATGCCAGTCGATCCCGGTGTTTGGGATCCATATTGGCATGAATTTTAAAGACAAAACCGGTCATTTGTTTTTCATTTGCATTGACAAGACGCTCCTCTGCATTTTTGGCCCGGGGCGAGGGTGCGATATCCACAAAACAGTCTAACAGTTCACGCACACCAAAATTGTTCAGTGCCGAACCGAAGAATACAGGTTGTTGCTCGCTTTTTGAATAAAGTTCTTTGTCAAAAGCAGGGTATACACCCTTTACCAGTTCTAGGTTTTCCCGTAATTGTTCAGCTGCCCCCGAACCGATTATTTTTTCCAGCTCTGAATTCTCAAGATTGTCGAATGCGATGGTTTCCTCTATGTTTTTCTTACTGTCACCACTAAAAAGATTGATGTTCTTTTCGTATATGTTATAGATACCCTTAAAGTCATATCCCATTCCGATCGGAAAGCTGAGCGGAGTGACCGAAAGTCCCAATTTTTGCTCCACTTCGTCCAAGAGATCGAAGGCATCTTTACCCTCTCGGTCCAACTTATTGATGAATACGATAATGGGGATATTTCGCATACGACAGACTTCCACCAATTTTTCTGTCTGTTCCTCGACGCCTTTTGCAACATCGATGACCACGATTACACTATCTACAGCGGTAAGTGTTCGAAAAGTATCTTCGGCAAAGTCTTTGTGCCCGGGGGTATCGAGTATGTTTATTTTTTTATCCTTGTACAGAAAAGCCAATACGGATGTTGCCACTGAAATTCCCCTTTGCCGTTCGATTTCCATAAAATCGCTAGTGGCAGACTTCTTTATCTTATTGTTTTTTACGGCTCCGGCTTCTTGGATCGCCCCACCGAAAAGCAGCAATTTTTCCGTTAAGGTAGTTTTGCCCGCATCAGGGTGCGAGATGATACCAAACGTTCTTCTTCTCTGAATTTCTTCGGTAAAACTCATGTACTGGTTTTGCGCAAAAATAACGCAAATAAAAGATATTCCTAGTGTTCGGTCGATCATTGCTATCGACTCTATACCCCGATGGTTTCTTTTAATTAACTGGTTGGAATAATGGTCTCATATAATCGTTGAACTACCATAATAATCGGTTTTCCGTAGTTTGTAAAAGTCTTTTTATTACAGAAGACCGTATCTAATTAGGGTTTAATTTACACTTTGTCGAATTATATCGTTTTTAAAAGAGAATACCGCGTTTACGGTCGTTTAGCAGTTTGGAGATTGTTTATTTAGGTATATCTTAGCATTGAATCTAGAGTACTCCCAAATACTTACAAAGGCTTCTTCCTACAGGCCATGGTGATTGGTAACCCCATCTGTCTTACTAAAGACGGGTCTAAAATTGCTGACACTTATGGAATTTTATACATCTACTCACTTTGGTTTCAAAAAATTGAAAAAGAGATACTCAGGTAGGCTGTTTTCGATTCTTTTTGTTGCTTTGACTTTTCAGATAAACGCATTTGGTGCGGCCATTGATGATTTATCATTTAATATGCTTGATTCCGACGGAGATGGAATTTTGGATTCGGTCGAGGACGAGAACATTGATGGTGATAATGATCCCAGTACCAATCCTACAGATACTGATGGTGACGCGATTCCCAATTATTTGGACATTGATTCGGATGACGATGGTATTCTTGATAACGTAGAAGCACAGGGTTGGGCCGATTACATTGCTCCTTCAGGTGTAGATGCAAACGGTAATGGGCTTGATGATGCTTATGAATTTCCAAGCGGCAATGGCTTAACACCAATAGATAGTGATGGTGGGGGTATTCCTGATTATTTGGACATTGATTCGGATATCGATGGTATTCGCGATAATATCGAAGGACAGACTTTTATAGGTTATGTCGCGCCATCAGGGCTTGATGCCAATGCCAATGGACTCGATGATGCTTATGAAGGATCTTATGGTTTTGGTATCGACCCGATAAATACAGATAGTGATTTGTATCCTGACTATCGAGATTTCGACTCCGATGGCGATGGTATTAAGGATAAGGTAGAAGCACAAACTTCCGAGGGATATGTCCCTCCAATTGGCGATTCTAATGAAAATGACATTGATGATGCCTATGAAAACGGTCTAAATCCCATTGATACAGATGGTGACTCCGTTCCGGATTATCGGGATTTGGATGCCGATAATGACGGTATCTTGGATAATCTTGAGTCCCAACCCTATGATTCTTACATAGCTCCAACGGGGTCTGATAATGACCAAAACGGCTTGGATGATATTTATGCCGATGGCATAGACCCCATCGACTCTGATGGTGATACAAAACCTGATTTTAGGGATATCGACTCTGAAAATGATGGTATTCCTGATAACATTGAAGCTCAGACCACAACGGGCTATGTTTCTCCAAGCGGAAATGATGATGATGGTGATGGTCTGGATAATGCCTATGAAGGAACAGGGGATCAAGGTCTTACAGTGGTCAACACTGACGGGGCGGACGAGCCCGACTATCTTGACCGGGATACCGACAACGACACGGTCGCCGACAACAACGAGGGGAACGACTTCGACTACGACGGTGTCCCCGACTGGGCCTTCACGGGCACGGATACCGATGGCGACGGACTTGACGACGGCTACGAGGGCAGCGACGTGGACGACGGCTTCGATGTGAACGACGAGATCGACGACCCTGCGACGGACCTTCCCGATACCGATGGTACGGAGGACGTGAACTATAGGGACATCGACGACGACGGCGACGGCATCGACACGCCCGACGAGGACGCCGACGGCGACGGCGACCCGACCAACGACGACACCGACGGTGACGGCACGCCCGACTACCTAGATCCCGATACGGCTCCCGAGACGGACACGGATGGCGACGGGGTACCCGACACGGTGGACCTCGACGATGACAACGACGGGATATTGGATACGACCGAGGACCCCGACCTCGATGGCGACGGGGATCCATTGACGGATCCGTTGGACAGTGACGGCGACGGCTACCCGAACCATCTTGACATCGATTCTGACAACGACGGCATACCTGATAACGTTGAGGCGCAGACCACCGATGGCTACATCGCCCCGAACGATGACGACGAGGCGACCTATGCCGCGAACGACGGGGTAAACTCGGCATATCCCGATGGTCTGGACCCTGTCAACACTGATGGGGCGGACGAGCCCGACTATCTTGACCGGGATACCGACAACGACACGGTCGCCGACAACAACGAGGGGAACGACTTCGACTACGACGGTGTCCCCGACTGGGCCTTCACGGGCACGGATACCGATGGCGACGGACTTGACGACGGCTACGAGGGCAGCGACGTGGACGACGGCTTCGATGTGAACGACGAGATCGACGACCCTGCGACGGACCTTCCCGATACCGATGGTACGGAGGACGTGAACTATAGGGACATCGACGACGACGGCGACGGCATCGACACGCCCGACGAGGACGCCGACGGCGACGGCGACCCGACCAACGACGACACCGACGGTGACGGCACGCCAGATTACCTAGATCCAATCGATGATACGCCAGAAGAATTCGATATTGAAGTAAATCAGATTGTTAGTCCGAATAGCGATGGTAAAAATGACTTTTTATTCATTCGAGGCTTGGAAAAAATTCAAAGTAGTTCATTGAAAATTTTCAACCGTTGGGGAGTTGCCGTATATGAAGGAGAAAATTATAATAATCAGAACAATGTTTTCGATGGCAGATCAAAAGGAAGGTCTACGGTTAACTCAGATGAGTACCTTCCTGCGGGGGTTTATTTTTATATCTTTGAGTACGTTACGGTTGACGGACAAAATGTAACAGACTCTGAATATCTTTATATAAGTAGATAGATAATACAGATTGACCATGATCATTAAAATGAAGTACCTACTATTGTTAGTGTCTTTACTTGTTATTCCTATGTTGGCCAGTGCACAACAAGATGCACAGTATACCCAATATATGTTCAATACCATGAGCGTGAATCCTGCATATGCAGGTTCAAGGGGACAACTTAGCATAGCGGCACTTTATCGTTCGCAGTGGGCGGGACTGGAAGGTGCCCCAAAATCACAAACTTTGAACCTTCATTCACCTATTAGAAATAGTAAAGTAGGGTATGGGCTTTCCGTTGTAAACGATAATATTGGTGATGGTACGGTACAAGAAACATATTTTGATGCTGTTATTTCGTATACTGTAGATGTTTCCTTGGAAGGAAAACTATCGTTCGGTTTAAAAGTTGGGGGTAATTTGTTGAACCTTGATTTTTCTGGTCTGCGAAACTTTGACGCCGAACCAGTGGCCACGGACAATATCGAAAATAAATTTTCTCCGAACGTAGGTCTTGGTATGTACTATCATACAAATAAATATTATTTAGGGCTATCGGCGCCCAATCTCTTACAGACCGAACATTTCGATAATTCGCAAAGAGATGCCAACAGTGTTCAGTTTTTATCGAAGGAGCGGATCAATTTTTATTTGATAACGGGCTATGTTTTTGACCTGAACAACAATTTTAAGTTTAAGCCGGCACTTTTGACAAAAGTGGTAGGAGGTGCCCCGCTACAAGTCGATGTTTCGGCGAACTTCATGTACGACGATAGATTCACTTTTGGTGCCGCCTATCGGTGGGATGCGGCCTTGAGTGCAATGGCCGGATTCCAAATTTCAGATCAGTTCATGTTGGGCCTTGCATATGATAGGGAGACTACCGAATTAGGGGGTACACAGTTCAATGACGGTTCTTTCGAAGTATTCTTGCGATTTGAATTGGTAAAATCGTTTCAAAGATTGGTATCTCCGCGTTTCTTTTAATTCAGGTGACCATGAAGAAAAAATTACACTTACTTATAATCGTAACGGCGCATTTGATTACGACGGTTGTTGTTGCACAAGAGCGACTGGTTAACAAGGCGAATGAGCAGTATCAGGATTATTCCTTTAGTCCAGCGATCGATATATACAAAAGAGTGCTTGAAAAAGGCTATGTTTCTGCCGACCTGCTCAAGAAACTTGGTAATTCATACTACTTCAATGCCGATTACGATGAAGCTGCCCAAACCTATAAAAGATTGGTCGAGGAATATCCTGCCGATGTGGGTCCAGAATATTATTTCAGGTACTCCCAGACCCTAAAGACTCTTGGAAATTACAAGGACTCTAATGATATGATGGCCAAATTCATGGAAATTACTACCAATGATATGAGGGCTTCCGCGTTTAAAGATGAAAAGGATTATTTGGACGAAATAAGGGAAAATTCGGGGCGATACGATATTGAACAGTTTCAGTATAATTCCCCTTATTCTGATTTCGCGCCGTCATTTTACAAAGAAGGACTGATTTTTTCGTCCGATAGAGACACGGGCAACTTGGCGCGCTACCGGCATACTTGGAATTCAAAAGACTTTCTCGATCTTTACAAAGTTGATGCCGATTCGATATCGACCAA
Organism: Flavobacteriaceae bacterium NBU2977; assembly: GCA_019931105.1. Taxonomy (GTDB): domain Bacteria; phylum Bacteroidota; class Bacteroidia; order Flavobacteriales; family Flavobacteriaceae; genus Meishania; species Meishania litoralis. The sequence continues at coordinate 329,739 of JAIOUW010000004.1, forward strand.
TACCGTGGTCAAGATCGGTGAAGAGGTAAATACGCGATTACACGAGTCGACCTCGATTACAACTTTAGACGGGAGCACTTTGTATTTTACCAGAAATAATTTTAAGGATGGAAAATATATCAAAGACGAAAACGGGGTAATAAGGTTAAAGATATTGAGTGCAACGCTTTCCGATGATGGAAAGTGGACAAACGTGAATGAGCTTCCGTTCAACAGTGATTCATATTCCACTGCGCACCCCGCCTTGAGTCCTGACGAAAAAACTTTGTTCTTTGCTTCCGATATGCCCGGTACTTTGGGAGAATCTGATATTTTTAGGGTTGAGATCAATGAAGATGGAACGTTTGGAACTCCTGAAAATCTAGGAAAAACTGTCAATACCGAGGCCCGAGAAACATTTCCCTTTGTAACCGCTGAGGAAATTCTATATTTTTCTTCAGATGGACACCCTGGTTTGGGCGGTTTGGATGTTTTTGCAACGAAAATCAAAGACGAACTTTTCGATAGATCTGTTGTAAATGTTGGTGGGCCGGTCAATAGTCAAATGGATGATTTTACGTTTATCTTCAATGAAGAAACAAGAAAGGGGTATTTCGCTTCCAACCGTTCCGAGGGACTAGGTGCCGACGATATCTATGGTTTTTTGGAGACTACTCCTCTTGAGCTCGACTGTAATCAGGCAATTACAGGTACGGTAAGGGACAAGATTTCAAACGAGGTGTTGGTAGGCGCTACGGTTAAGGTAATCGATGAGGAAAACAAGGAGGTCTCTTCGGCCATTACCGATTCTGAAGGTAATTATGTGCTTTCGATCGATTGTGATAGAGGCAATTTTGTTAGGGCGACCATGCAAGGGTACGTGCCATCTGAGGAGTATTTGACAAAATCTGATGGCAAGCCCAGAATAATCGATTTTTATTTGGAAAGGGACAGGGTCACTGCAGGTTTTGGTGACGATCTGGCCAAACTTTTGCAGTTGAGTACTATATACTTTGACTTTGACAAATATAATATCCGTAAAGATTCTGAGATCGAGGTCGAAAAAGTGATTGCCGCCATGGAAAAGTACCCAAGCCTAAAGATTAAGGTGAATTCACATACCGATAGTCGCGGCCGTGACTCGTACAATCTTTGGCTATCTCAGAAACGTGCTGAATCCACGGTTAATTATATGATTGCCAAGGGTATTTCTGCTAATCGTCTTCAGGGTGAAGGTTTTGGGGAAACCAAATTGGTGAACGGGTGTAAAAACGGGGTTCGGTGTTCCGCAAAAGAACATGAACTGAACAGAAGATCGGAGTTTATTATCATGGAGTAAATGTAATACCGCACACTGTTAAAAAGTGACCATTTAATGGTCACTTTTTTTATGATTCATATAGATGTTTGTTTTTATCCTCAAGCTTTTAAGAATGCCAAACACCATTTTTATGGCGTTTCACTAGTATTTCAGGACACTATACAACAAATTTTAGAGCAGAAATACTTTGAATGCTATCTTGCCTGATCAATAATGGTAAATATCATTTATTAAAACTATTGTAATCTTGATTTCCAAATAGAATAATCCAGCATAGAAGTCCGTAGCATCTATTATGAGGAGTTTTTTCAAATTATTATTCTTTACTTTGTTTCTGGTACCTTCCGTTGCTTGGTCGCAAGTCAATATCACCATCGAAGTGAATTGGCCCAGTTGGTCTTCCGAAAATAGGGTGATTTTTAGAGATCCCTCAAATACACAGATCGGAGCATCCATTTGTAACCCGGCAGCATGTTTTAACGGTGCAGGGAACAATTCATATAATAATATAGGTAGCCCCGCTTCCTATCCGGGGATAGCACTGGGAACAGGCTATTCTTTATTATTGCAAGACACTTGGGGTGATGGCTGGAACGGCACGAACCCTTATGTCAGAGTCTATCAAGACGGAGTTGCTATTGTTGAGACCAGCTTGACAGGCGGTACCAGTGCTGTGGTGACGTTCGACATTGTGGCCAACCCTATCCCTTTCAACCAAAACTTGATCCTTTTTGAAGAGTTTGACGGATATATCGGTTATACTTCAACGGGTAATACCCTTAGGGCGGCCAGCAACACTAGCAATGCCTGCTCTATTTTGACATCTTCCAGTAATACACTCACGTCGGCCATACCGGCCGGAGGAACTATTGACAGAGCTTATTTGTACTGGGCACATTCCGGTGACACTGCGGACACTCAAGTGACTTTTGAGGGCAATACGATTACGGCCGACAGAACTTATGGTTCGGCAATTACCAATCGTAACTTCTTTGGTAGTGTGAGCGACGTGACCGATATTATAGCGGGAATAACGGACCCATCGACAAATGTTTTTGACTTTTCTGGTCTGACGATTGATACTTCCAGTAAATATTGTAATAGTGCTACGGTAATGGGTGGTTGGAGTTTGATTGTCTTCTACACCGATTTAAGTTTACCGGCTTCAACGATTAACCTTTATGAGGGTTTTCATGGTGAGAGCAACTCATCATCGACCTATACCTTGGACGGATTTTTTGCTATTGGTGCTAGTGGTTCAAAAACGACCGCCTTATCCTGGGAGGGAGACCAAACCCTCAGTAACAATGAAGGACTCACCGTAACGACAGGATTGGGAACTTTTCCTTTGGTGGGTGATGGAGACAACACACTTGGCAATGCCAACCCCTTTAACTCGACCATTTTTGACAATACTGGAGCAATGACCGTCAACAATACAAATGCCCATGGCATGGATCTCGACACCTACGATGTTTCGGCATTTATACAGCCAGGGGAAACTTCGGTTACCACGAACATACAATCCGGTCAAGACTTTGTGATTCTCAATGCCGTTGTGCTAAAAGTACCATCTAACTTGATAACCGGTTTCGTTTTTGAAGATGTTGACTATGGTGGCGGGCCAGGTAGAAACTTGACGGCCTCTTCTGGAGTTCCCATTCCCAATACTACAGTTGAAATGTATAATAGTGGAGGCACTTTGATCCAATCGACCACGACCGATGCCACGGGAAGATACGTATTTGCCGGAATGGCCAATGGGCTATATAATGTGAGGGTAGTAAACGAAAGTGTTAGGTCTACAAGAGGGGGTGGCACCGGGTGTACCGACTGCATTCCTGTACAGACCTTTAGAAAGAATTACTTGTTGAGCACTTTGACCGATGTGACCAATGAGGTCGGTGGCGCTAACCCATCAGGATCCGATCCCGCGGCAGGTACACTTGCGGGGGCCCAAACGGTAGCATCGGTAACCATACTCAATGAAGGAGTCGCCGGACTTGATTTTGGATTTAATTTCAATACCATAGTAAACACCAATGAAGACGGTCAGGGCTCTTTGGAACAGTTTATTGTAAATTCAAATGCCTTGGCCGAGACCGGAATGGACATAGAGGCCAACAGTATATTTGATCCAATAGCTGGAACAGATGTTTCGATTTTTATGATACCTCCGACAGGAGATCCATTGGGCAGAACGGCCGATTCAAATTACGCAAGCGGATTTTTTGACATTTCGATTTCAAACGGAAACCCAATGACCGCTATTACCGATAATAATACTTGGATCGATGGAAGAACGCAAACGGCCTATTCGGGAGATACAAATACTGGAACTATCGGAGCTGGTGGTTCGCCGGTCGGAACTTCGGCCGTTTCACTTCCTACGTATGACCTACCTGAAATACAGGTACATCGCGACGGTGGAGACGTGTTCAAGATAAATGCAAATAACGGCATTGTCCGTAATTTGGCCGTTTATGCAAATGACAACTCAGGTATCAGGCTAGAAGGGGGATCAACCAATGTAATTGCAAATCTAATCGGAGTCAATGCATTAGGCAGTAATGCAGGTAACATTAGTTATGGAATCGAGGTCATTGACGGAGAAAATACAATAGAGGGTAACTATATCGCCACAAACTCGGATACGGCCGTTTGGATTGAAGACAGTATATCGACAACAATACAGAATAATCATATAACTTCGAATGGTGATGCCCCTTGTGATGATAATATAACAATAATAGGTGGTACCGGTATCGTTATTCAACATAACCTGATTGAAAATGCAGCGGCATTGGGTATAGATGGTGACGATATATCGGGAAATATAATTATTTCCGAAAATACGATTACTGGCTCGGGTCGGGATGGAGGTAGTTGTTCGGGAAACATTGAAAATGCAGGCATATTGCTAGATGGTGATAATTCATCGATTTCCAACAATATTATAGCCTCCAATGGGGGCCCTGGACTTGTTTTGGCGGGGGGTAACACCTCGGGCAACCTGATTTCCCAAAATTCGTTTTATGCGAATGGTACTTCTAGCCCGGCCTTGGGAATCGATTTGGATCTGTCGGACGGAATCGGTGACGGGGTCACGCTCAATGACAACGGGGATACCGATAATGGACCTAATGGAGCGATGAACTTTCCCATTATTTCAGGGGCATTCGTGAGTGGCACCAACATAGTTATAGAAGGTTGGTCCAGACCGGGGGCGACCATTGAGGTTTTTCATAGCGACATTAATGAGGGTACCGCATCTGTAGGTGACAACCAAATGGGTTTTTCTACCGATTATGGCGAAGGTCAAATATATTTGGCCAGTTTGACAGAAGGTAGTATGGCCGACATGGACTCGGGTACCTCAGGTTATGTTGATGATGATGGCAATACTGACAATACGAACAAATTTAGGTTTACCGTTTCCCTTCCTCCGGGAACCACTCTGGGCGACCTTATAACGGCAACGGCCACGCTCGCCAATTCAACTTCCGAATTCTCTCCGATGAGCGTCATAAAGGCATATACCTTGATTACCAATCGTAGAATTACGTATAGGGTAAAAAAGAATTAGAAAATTCCTACGAAACCAAAAGTTTTTTAAGCTTTATTTGGTCTGTAACATGTGATATATCAATGACTTATGGAGCCTTTTAAACGAGTGACAACAGATTGTTCTATTTTCACAACTTCATACTCTTCGACCCGCAACATTATTTTTTTCACCTAAAACATCAGTACTAGTTTTGTCTTATAGTATGATTTGACCGTTACGATTGGCTTTAACGGCGTTTCGTTCTAAGTATTGGACAATAACTTTAGATGGATTACACTTCAAATTTTGGCACAAAAAGATTAATTGCGTTTATATTTTTAGCGTTCACCACATTCTTTTGTTTCGGCCAGGCTATCATTACTATTGAAGTAAATTGGCCCAATTGGTCATCTGAGAACAGGGTTACGTTTCGCGATCCTTCAAATGCACAGATTGGGGCAAGTATATGTAATCCGGCGGCATGTTTCAATGGGTCGGGAAACAATTCGTACTATAATATAGGTAGCCCGGCGACATATACCGGTATAGCCTATGGTAGCGGATACTCCCTATTACTTCAAGATACCTATGGCGATGGATGGAACGGAGTCGGTTCCTATGTACGTGTTTACCAAGATGGTATCTTGATATTGAATACCGATTTGACCGGAGGTATTTCCTCGACAGTATCTTTCAATATATTGGCACCATCGCCGACCCTTTCAATAAACGACGTATCGGTAAATGAAAATACTGGTGTAGCGACATTTACGGTTACGCACGTTGGAAATCCCACTATTGGCCCGTTCACGGCAACATATACTACCGTCAATGGTACGGCTCTCGCGGGAAGCGATTATACTTCGAGTACCGGCACCCTTAACTTCAATGGAACCGCAGGTGACACGGAGCAAATTACCATTATTATCATCGATGAAACTGTATTGGAACCTGATGAAGACTTTCTCGTTCAGTTCACTGGTGCCTCCGATGGTACGGTAAATATCTCGGATACGGCCACCGGAACGATTTTGAACGATGATAATGACCCAAATTCGACAAGACCCTACCAAGAACGCTATTCAATGAATTTAAAGGGAGATTTTCTTATGCGGGGTAACACTAACTTAAGATGTGTGTCCAATTGCCCTTCAAGTCCTACCTCGAATAACCCATCCGTAGTTATGGGATACATAGATGTAGATTCAGATGGTACTACCGTGAACTCAAGTAGCAGTAATTTTTCCATTCCCGCGGGAGCGACCGTTCAATGGGCCGGACTTTACTGGGGCGGTATGTACAATAGTAGCAATAGTGGTATAACAAACCCGCCAGGAACCCTTAATATAGATCAGGTAAAGTTTAAAACTCCTTCTGCCGGAACATATGCTACCATTGATGCTGAAATTCGAAATATTGAGACCACGCAATTCTCGGGTTGGAGAACTTTCATGTCGTTCGCCGAGGTTACCGATTTAGTGCAATCGGGCGGCAACGGTAATTATTTTGTCGCTGATATCGCATTGACGACCGGAAGCTCTTTTACCGGGCCACATGGAGGATGGACAATGGTCATTGTGTACAATGACCCAACCGATAGTACTAGAAATGTGAGTATTTGGGACGGTTTTGATTTTTTTGGCTTTGGAGCCAATGATACCTTCACTGTTACCGATTTGTTGACCCCTGCAACGGGTGCTTTTGAGACCCATGCCGGTTATTATGGTATGGATGGCGAAGCGAGTCATACAGGCGACTATGTTAGCATTAATGGTACGGCATTGTCAAATGGGCTCAACCCGAATAATAACACATTGAATGGTACAATTACCGAGTACGGGACTGATGTTGGCGGGAGAAACCCAAATTTCGGATACAGTTGGGGGGTAGATATCGATATGTTCGATGCCACCGGTTCGGTGCCGAATGGTGCTACTAGTTTGAATGTTCAATTGGGAAGCAGCAATGAAGGTATTTGGGGCGGTGTTTTCGCCGTTTCAAATGAAATAGCATTTCCGGCCGTGTCAAGCAAGTCTTTCAGCCCATCAACTATCGTGCAAGGAGATGAATCTACGGTAACGATTATTGTCGATAACCCATCTAGGGGAGTGGACCTGACGAATTTTAGTATGACCGATACCTTCCCCGCGGGCATGCTAATGTCCGCTACGCCGAATGCCAGCTCATCATGCGGGGGTATCCTCAGCGCAATACCTGGTTCCGATAGTTTTACGATTTCAGGCATAAATGTTCCGGCCGGAAGTTCTTGCACTTTTACATTTGATGTTGAGACTTTGAACATAGGATCTTACCTCAATACGGTTTATCCTACGGATACCGCAAATGATCAGGGAATTCCGTTTGAAGGTGAATCCTCTGGCACGTTGATAGTAAAGGTAGGAAGTGTGATTACGAACAGAAGAATAACCTATCGAGTAAATAAAAACTAAAGATACAACGGTGAACCAAGAACCAAAAAAGAGATGGATTTTCTTACAGGCGTATGGCCGACAAGTACCGTCTTAATTGGGATAATCGATGAACGAAACTTTAATGAAAACATTAAAATCAAATGATGAAACCTCAAAATTATAGGACTAGACCGTGCATTTTAACACTTACACAACATTTATTTTCATGCGGTGGGCATTAAATTAATTTTGTATGGTGTAGTAAATCCGTTTGTAGAACATAACAGGTTTTAAAACAATTATACGAACCCCAAGTATGAATAACTTAACCGACTTAATGATTTTTTTTAAGAGTAATGTCCAGTTTGGACAAAATGATGTTAACACATCTTTCTTCCCTACTTCTTTTCCCTTTCAGGAAAAAGATCAGCAAAAGTCACAACGTATAAGTTAAAGTAGTTCAATGACAAAGTTCGGTGATTCTTTGAAAGGACACTTGGCAGGTTATTGTGAAAAAAATAGATATAGTAGAAATAAAGACAGGTTGTCATGAAGAAAAATATAGTATTAATCGCTGTTCTCTTGATTTCGGGTTTTGCGTTTTCGCAAACTACCGTTATGCTTGAAGATCAATGTAATTGTGAGGTGCTCAGTGGAACGCAGGTTACTGCTCCTGGTTTGGCAACTCCGGCAGGCGCTGACATTGGAGATATCTATGTCAATACAAATACAGGAACTATATATTTCTGGGACGGTGATACCTGGGAGCTGACCTCTACGGATAGCCAACAAATTCTTGATTTTAGTTTCAACAACCTTACAAACGAACTTACCCTTGAATTGGAAAATGGAGGTCCTCCGATAACGGTAACGCTCCCCGCGGAGACCTTGACGGTACTTGCGCTCGGCGCCGACGGCAACAGTTTGGACTATACCGACGAGAACAACGTTACGACGAACATCCCCCTGGGTGTCGGCTCGGTGGCCATGGGCGCCGACGGCAACTCTATCGACTATACCGACGAGGAAGGTACCACGACCAATGTGCCCTTGGGTGTCGGCAACCTGACGTTCGACAACCTCACCAGGACCTTGACCTATACCGACGAGGAAGGGACCGTCACGAATCTGGTTCTCCCCGCGGAGACGCTGACCGTATTGGCCCTCGGGGCCGACGGCAATTCCTTGGACTACACGGACGAAAACGGTCTGACCACGAACATCGCCTTGGGTGTTGGGAACGTCGCCCTTGGTGCCGATGGCAACTCTATCGACTATACCGACGAGGAAGGTTTGACCACGAACGTACCTTTGGGTGTGGGCACGCTGTCTTTCGACAACCTCACCAGGACCTTGACCTATACCGACGAGGAAGGGACCGTCACGAATCTGGTTCTCCCCGCGGAGACCTTGACGGTACTTGCGCTTGGCGCCGACGGCAACAGTTTGGACTATACCGACGAGAACAACGTTACGACGAACATCCCCCTGGGTGTCGGCTCGGTGGCCTTGGGCGCCAACGGCAACTCTATCGACTATACCGACGAGGAAGGTACCACGACCAATGTGCCCTTGGGTGTCGGCAACCTGACGTTCGACAACCTCACCAGGACCTTGACCTATACCGACGAGGAAGGGACCGTCACGAATCTGGTTCTCCCCGCGGAGACGCTGACCGTATTGGCCCTCGGGGCCGACGGCAATTCCTTGGACTACACGGACGAAAACGGTCTGACCACGAACATCGCCTTGGGTGTTGGGAACGTCGCCCTTGGTGCCGATGGCAACTCTATCGACTATACCGACGAGGAAGGTTTGACCACGAACGTACCTTTGGGTGTGGGCACGCTGTCTTTCGACAACCTCACCAGGACCTTGACCTATACCGACGAGGAAGGGACCGTCACGAATCTGGTTCTCCCCGCGGAGACCTTGACGGTACTTGCGCTTGGCGCCGACGGCAACAGTTTGGACTATACCGACGAGAACAACGTTATGACGAACATCCCCCTGGGTGTCGGCTCGGTGGCCTTGGGCGCCGACGGCAACTCTATCGACTATACCGACGAGGAAGGTACCACGACCAATGTGCCCTTGGGTGTCGGCAACCTTACGTTCGACAACCTCACCAGGACCTTGACCTATACCGACGAGGAAGGGACCGTCACGAATCTGGTTCTCCCCGCCGAAACAATAACCGATATTACAGGTACCCAAGCGGGTAATCCTATTGGTGTATATAACAACGAGAATGGCGATCCATTTACTATTAGTGAAACGATTACTACCATTTCCGACGCTGGAGATGGTAATGTGACCTTTACCAATGAGGCGGGTGCTAGCGTCACCGTCTCAAAATCGGACATTACGGCGAATCCCGATGGCACCTATACGTTCACCAACAACGATGGTTCTGACGTCATCATCGATACGAACGGCCTGACCATCACCAACGTTGTAGCGGGCAACCGTATCGCGACGGTTACCGAGGCCGACGGAACGGCGGTGGACATCAACGAGACCGTTACTGATATTACAGGGACTTCTGTTACGGGCAACGAAATCGGCGTCTATCAAAAGGAGGACGGCACTACGGTATCCATCCAAGAGACCATCGTTTCCATCACCGACAACAATGATGGTAATGTCACCTTGGTAAATGAGAGCGGTACGAGCGTCACCGTCTCAAAATCGGACATTACGGCGAATCCCGATGGCACCTATACGTTCACCAACAACGACGGTTCTGACGTCATCATCGATACGAACGGCCTGACCATCACCAACGTTGTAGCGGGCAACCGCATCGCGACGGTTACCGAGGCCGACGGAACGGCGGTGGACATCAACGAGACCGTTACTGATATTACAGGGACTTCCGTTACGGGCAACGAAATCGGCGTCTATCAAAAGGAGGACGGCACTACGGTATCCATCCAAGAGACCATCGTTTCCATCACCGACAACAATGATGGTAATGTCACCTTGGTAAATGAGAGCGGTACGAGCGTCACCGTCTCAAAATCGGACATTACGGCGAATCCCGATGGCACCTATACGTTCACCAACAACGACGGTTCTGACGTCATCATCGATACGAACGGCCTGACCATCACCAACGTTGTAGCGGGCAACCGTATCGCGACGGTTACCGAGGCAGACGGAACGGCGGTGGACATCAACGAGACTGTTACGACCATTACTGATAATCTAGATGGAACATTTACCTATAATGATGAAGCGGGTAATCCAACGCAAATTAATAAGTCAAACCTTATAGACAATGGCGACGGTACTTATGATTTTGATAATGGAGATGGAACCCCATTAACCTTTGTCGGAACTGACAATCAAAATGCGAGCGAGGTAGCTTTGAGCCCTAGTTTTGATGTTGATGGCGATTTGGTCGACGAAACAAATGTTCAGGAAGCCTTGGAAGATCTGGCAGCAAACAGTAGTGATGATCAACAGATTAGCAGTGCTGTCGTAATTCCAAATCGAACAGTTGATATAAATCTTGAAAGGGGTGGAAGTACTCAAATCGATGTTCGTGATGAGGACTCCGACCCTCTTAATGAAATTGAGATACCGGTAGGAGGTACTAACGGACAGATATTGGCAACTGATGGAACAGGTGTCTATTCATGGGTAGACAATGCTTCAGGCCCGCAGGGCCCAACAGGCCCAACAGGTCCAACAGGTCCAACAGGAGCCACGGGAGCTGACGGAGCCACAGGCGCAACCGGCGCCACGGGAGCCACAGGTCCACAAGGAGATACAGGAGCAACCGGCGCCACGGGAGCCACAGGAGCAACCGGGGCCACAGGAGCAACAGGCGCAACAGGAGCAACAGGCGCAACAGGAGCAACAGGAGCCACCGGAGCAACGGGCGCAACAGGAGCCACCGGAGCAACGGGAGCCACAGGAGCCACAGGTCCACAAGGAGATACAGGAGCAACCGGCGCCACAGGAGCCACAGGTCCACAAGGAGATACAGGAGCAACCGGCGCCACGGGAG
>JAIOUW010000005.1 GCA_019931105.1 Flavobacteriaceae bacterium NBU2977
GTCCACAAGGAGATACAGGAGCAACCGGCGCCACGGGAGCCACAGGAGCAACCGGTGCCACAGGTCCACAAGGAGATACAGGAGCAACCGGGGCCACGGGAGCCACAGGAGCAACGGGCGCAACAGGAGCCACAGGTCCACAAGGAGATACAGGAGCAACCGGCGCCACGGGAGCCACAGGAGCAACAGGAGCAACAGGAGCCACTGGCGCAACAGGAGCAACGGGCGCAACAGGAGCCACAGGAGCAACCGGCGCCACGGGAGCCACAGGAGCAACCGGTGCCACAGGTCCACAAGGAGATACAGGAGCAACCGGGGCCACAGGAGCCACAGGCGCAACAGGAGCAACCGGCGCCACGGGAGCCACAGGAGCAACCGGTGCCACAGGTCCACAAGGAGATACAGGAGCAACTGGGGCCACAGGAGCCACAGGCGCAACAGGCGCAACAGGAGCAACGGGAGCAACCGGTGCCACAGGTCCACAAGGAGATACAGGAGCCACGGGAGCCACAGGCGCAACCGGAGCTGACGGAGCCACAGGAGCAACCGGTGCCACAGGTCCACAAGGAGATACGGGAGCCACAGGTCCACAAGGAACCACGGGAGCAACCGGTGCAACCGGAGCAGACGGAGCCACAGGTCCACAAGGAGATACAGGAGCAACGGGAGCCACGGGAGCCACAGGTCCACAAGGAGATACAGGTGCCACAGGCGCAACGGGAGCCACGGGAGCAACCGGTGCCACAGGAGCAACAGGAGCCACAGGTCCACAAGGAGATACAGGCGCAACCGGGGCCACAGGAGCCACAGGCGCAACCGGAGCTGACGGAGCCACAGGAGCAACCGGTGCCACAGGTCCACAAGGAGATACGGGAGCCACAGGTGCAACAGGAGCAACCGGTGCAACCGGAGCCACAGGTCCACAAGGCGATACAGGAGCAACGGGGGCCACAGGTCCACAAGGAGATACAGGAGCAACGGGCGCAACCGGAGCAACAGGAGCCACAGGAGCCACAGGTCCACAAGGAGATACAGGAGCCACAGGAGCCACAGGGGCCACAGGGGCCACAGGTCCACAAGGAGATACAGGCGCCACGGGAGCAACAGGCGCCACAGGCGCAACCGGAGTTGACGGAGCCACAGGTCCACAAGGAGATACAGGAGCAACCGGTGCAACCGGAGCCACAGGTGCCACAGGTGCACAAGGAGATACAGGAGCCACGGGAGCAACCGGAGCAACAGGCGCCACAGGTCCACAAGGAGATACAGGTCCACAAGGAGCCACAGGCGCAACGGGAGCTGACGGAGCCACAGGTCCACAAGGAGATACAGGAGCAACCGGAGCCACGGGCGCAACGGGAGCAACAGGAGCCACAGGCCCACAAGGAGATACAGGAGCAACGGGAGCCACAGGAGCAACCGGAGCCACAGGGGCCACAGGGGCCACAGGTCCACAAGGAGATACAGGAGCAACCGGAGCCACGGGCGCAACGGGAGCAACAGGAGCCACAGGCCCACAAGGAGATACAGGAGCAACGGGAGCCACAGGAGCAACCGGAGCCACAGGAGCAACCGGAGCCACGGGAGCCACAGGAGCAACCGGTGCCACGGGTCCACAAGGAGATACGGGAGCAACAGGAGCAACCGGAGCCACAGGTCCACAAGGAGATACAGGTGCAACGGGAGCCACGGGAGCCACAGGTCCACAAGGCGATCCGGCAACAGATGATCAGACCCTCTCTACCGATAATTCTCCTGGCAATATTTCAATTTCGGGAGGTAACAGTATTACATTGAATGTAAACGATGCAGATTCGAATATTGGAAATGAATATAACACTGGTTTTAGTGTTGTTGGATCCAATTTAAGACTGTCCGATGGGGGAGGTAATTTCGATGTGCCACTTTCATCCTTAGGTTCAGATGATCAAACCGCTTCTGAGGTAGATTCCGATACACCCGTTGATGTGGATGGAGACGGAACGACCGAACCCACGGTGGAAGATGTAATACAGGATATAGCCCCGATAACATCAAAAGCGGCCCGAATTTTTTATCCGCCTTCGATAGCTATCGATGCATCAACGACCGGAACAAACAGAACTGTTGACTTGTATCAAGAATATTTAGATCAATTTGGTAGTCCTACGGCATCAAGTGCTGGTGCTCCAGCAGCTGTGCCAACGTATGGTCGTACGGAGTTGTACTATTATGTTACTTACGCCGACCCGGCCGTATTCGATACGACACCGGCAGAATTCACTATCGATGCCAATGGCGTTTTGACCTATGATATTATTGCGACACCCACAGATTACAATTCATTGATAAATGTAGTTTTTGTAGTCAAATAAGGTAAATGAATACGATACCAAGTCGATTTGAAACAACTATTCACATATAAACCACTAATCCTCGGCTTTGTTTTTACATTGCTGGGGATTACCGTATCTAACGCCCAATTTTTATTGCAAGCCCCTAATAGTGGCGATGAAAGTAATTATCGTTGGTACGAAGCTTCTGATACCAATACGGTTATCGGAACAGATTCTTTTATAGAAGTTACCGAGCGGGGCGTTTATTTTGCTTTATATGATGGTACGCTTTGTGGAAAAAATGCATCAAGCTACTTCATTCTTACAAATTGCAATTCTCCATATAATGAAGTTACATTGGATATTACCGATAATACGGCCAATGTTTCCCCTAGTGCCGCATTGACTTGGAACCCTGTGGTTTCCGGCGACCAGACCCGTCCTACTGTGGTGGCCACGGAAAGTCCGGTGAAATATACGGCCACCATTACCAAGATCGGTAATAGCTTTGATCTGCCGAGTTTTACGGTTGTATGTATCTATGAAGCCGCAACTTTGGTCGACGACCTTGTTGCCACTGATGAAGATCAGTCCGTTGTAATCGATGTTTTTGCAAATGATTCCGATCTACCTGATTCAGGCAATTTGACGACTACGAACCCGACCAATGGTACGGTCACGGTTGACAATAATGGAACTCCGAATGACCCAAAGGATGATATTGTTACCTATATTCCGAATCCTGATTACAATGGGCCCGATAGTTTTGACTATACGGTCTGTAATACATTTGGCGATTGTAGCACGGCCACGGTGACCATCGATGTGCTTCCTATCGTAGATGCGCTGGATGATTCGATTGCCACTACCGAGGATGCCCCCGTCGATATCGATATATTGGCCAATGATAATGATATTCCGACAGTGGGAACCTTGACGATAACCAATCCGTCCAGCGGAACGGCGGTCGTCGATGACAATGGTACCCCGAACGATCCATCGGACGATAATGTCACCTATACCCCCAATAGCTCTTTCACAGGTACCGATACCTTCACCTATACACTTTGCGATGATTCTGGCAACTGCAGTACGGCGAGCGTTACCGTTGTCGTAACCGATGCTCTTGATTTGGATAGTGATGATGATGGTATCGTTGATAGTTTTGAAGATCTTAATTTGGATGCCGACAATGATCCATCGACAAATCCGACGGATACCGATAATGATGGTATTCCAGATTATTTGGATATCGATAGCGATAATGATGGTATTCCCGATAACATTGAAGCGCAGACAACCTCAGGGTATATAGCACCTAGTGGAATCGATGCCAATGCCAACGGGCTTGATGATGCCTATGAAAGTAGTGGAAATCTAGGAATCATTCCTGAGGACACCGATGGCGATAGTCTTCCTGATTATGTTGATGACGACAGTGACAATGATAATATACCGGATAGTATCGAGGCCCATGACCACGACCATGATGGGGTTCCTGAAGTAACTTTGATTGGTTCCGACAAGGATAATGATGGTTTGGATGATGGCTATGAAGGGACAATCGCGATCGATCTTGATGTCAATGACGAAGTGGACGATCCATTTAACGACTTGCCAAATACAGACGGTGACAATGAATCCGATTACAGGGATACCGATGACGATGACGATGGCATAGCCTCAAGGGACGAGGATATGAACGGTGATGGTAATTATGCCAACGATGATAGCGATGGCAACGGTATTCCCGAATATCTTGAACCGAACCTTCCTGATACTGAAATAGAGGTTTTCAACGTTATAACACCTAATGGTGACGGTGTTCACGACGTTCTGGCCATTTCAGGACTGGAAGATTACCCGAACAATACCATCAAAATATATAACCGATGGGGGGTATTGGTGTATTCGACAAATGCATACAATACACAGGGCAATGTATTCGACGGTACATCGAAAGGAAGGGTTACCGTTGATGCCAATAATAAATTACCTGTAGGTACCTATTTCTATATTTTGGATTATGAAGATGCCACAGGAAATATGCAGACGCTTTCGGGCTATTTATACCTAAACAGATAAAGATGTTGAGCACTACAAAAACGCCACTGGCCAAGCACTACTATAAATTAGTGCTCTTGGTGTTTTCATTGTTGTTTTTTTTGGTAGAAAATGGCAATGCCCAGCAAGATGCGCAGTATACGCAGTATATGTACAATACGGTAAGTGTGAATCCGGGTTATGCGGGCTCCAGGGGTCACATAAGCATTGCTGCCCTTCATAGGTCGCAATGGGTAGGTCTTGAAGGCGCTCCGACCACGCAGACGTTTAACATTCATTCTCCGATAGGTTATAGGGGGGTGGGGCTAGGGCTGTCTATTGTGAACGATAAAATAGGACCCACATCGGAGACCAATTTCGATATCGATTTTTCATATACCCTCTATACTTCGGCCGAGGGTAGACTTAGTTTTGGACTTAAGGGAAGTGCCCATCTTTTGGATATACGTTTTTCAGAATTGAACCAGTACGGTCCCGATCAGACTCTTGAGCAGGATATCCATAATAGATTGTCGCCCAACTTTGGAGCCGGTGTTTACTATCATACGAACAATTTCTACGCCGGTTTGTCCGTTCCACGATTTTTGGAGACATCGCACTTTGACGAATCTTCTTTGTCCACGGCCAAAGAGCAGATGAATTTTTATTTCATAACAGGCTACGTCTGGAACTTGAATCCCCTGCTGAAGTTCAAACCCACCTTGTTGACCAAAGTGGTACGGGGGGCACCCCTTCAAGTCGACCTATCGGCGAATTTCATGTTGAACGACAAGTTCATTCTAGGTGCGGCCTATCGATGGGACGCGGCCTTGAGCGGCATGGCCGGTTTTCAGATATCGAACAAGTTTCTTATAGGTGTTGCCTATGACAAGGAGACCACCGAATTGGGAAGTGCCGCATTCAACGATGGCTCTTTTGAGGTAATCTTGCGATACGACTTTATCACAACAAAGGGCCAAGTAAAATCCCCACGATTCTTTTAAGAAGATTTTTTCGTTCATTTTAAGTTCCTTTGGCATTATTTTATCACAGGTTAAATGCAATAAAGGGCCAAACACCTTATTTTTACAGAATGAAGGAAGAAGAATCTGTCATTTTGGTTAATGAAAACGATGAGCAAGTCGGCACCATGCCTAAAATGGAGGCTCACGAAAAAGCCTTGCTCCATAGGGCGTTTTCGGTTTTCATAATGAACGATAAGGGCGAAACACTTCTTCAGCAAAGAGCTGCAAGCAAATATCATTCCCCATTATTGTGGACGAATACCTGCTGTAGCCACCAGCGAGAAGGTGAAAACAATATCGAGGCCGGTAAGCGAAGGTTGAGGGAAGAAATGGGCTTTGAGACCCAATTGAAGGAATTATTCTCGTTTATCTACAAAGCTCCTTTTGATAACGGCCTTACCGAGCATGAACTAGATCATGTGATGTTGGGAAACTATAACGAACCACCTATTATAAACAGAGAAGAGGTTGCCGATTGGAAATGGATGTTGCCCAAAGATGTTAAGAAAGATATTGCGGAAAATCCTGAAAGCTACACGGCTTGGTTTAAGATTATCTTCGATAGATTCTATGATCATATCACGTAAACGCAAGTAAATGATGAAAGTGAAAGTCAGTAGAAAAGCACACTTTAATGCGGCGCATCGTCTTTTTCGCCATGATTGGGCCGATGAACGCAACAAAGAGGTATTCGGAAAATGTAGTAATCCGAATTATCATGGCCATAATTACGAACTTATTGTAAGCGTTACGGGTGAAATCGACAAAGAGACCGGATTTGTCATGGATATGAAAGTATTGAAAGAATTGATCAAGGATAGAATAGAAAATGTATTGGATCATAAAAACCTAAATCTCGAAGTGCCGGAGTTCAAAGACTTAAACCCAACTGCAGAGAATATCGCCATAGTTATCTGGAACAAACTTCGTGGTCATATAGATGCTTCAAAAGAACTTGAAGTTGTACTATATGAGACTCCCCGAAATTTTGTAACCTATTCCGGATAGTAAAAGCCCTTTCCTATTTAGAATAACGAATGATGAATTGAGAATATCAGATCAACCACCAATCCTATGTACCCATTAAAATTTAGACCGATACTCAAGGAACGTCTTTGGGGAGGCACGAAACTAAAAGATGTTCTTGGAAAGCCGATTACTTGCGAAATTACGGGTGAAAGTTGGGAGCTGTCTACCGTTGAAGGTGATGTTTCCGTTGTTGCGAATGGTGAACTTTCAGGAACTTCGTTACAACAACTGATCAATGATAATGCCGAACAGGTGCTTGGCAAAAGTGTTTTCGAGCGTTTTGGTACGGAGTTTCCGATATTGATAAAGTTTATAGACGCTAAACAGGATCTGTCGGTTCAATTGCATCCGAACGACGAACTGGCAAAAAAAAGACACAATTCTTTTGGCAAGACCGAGATGTGGTATATAATGGATGCCGATGAGGATGCCAATTTGATCGTAGGTTTCAACAAAGATGTAAGCAAAGAACAATATTCGCAAAGTTTGGCAGAAAACACGCTTTTAGAACTGTTGAACTACGAGCAAGTCAAGGAAGGCGATACTTTTTTTATCAATACGGGAAAGATACATGCCATTGGGGCAGGCGTACTTTTGGCCGAGATACAGCAGACGTCGGATGTGACTTATCGGGTATTCGATTTTGACCGCAAGGATAAAGATGGCAATTACCGCGAACTGCATACCGAATTGGCCTTGGATGCCATCGATTATGAAAAAAAGGATGATTTCAAAGTATTGTATCCGAAGAAAACAGACACTGTCAATCCCATGGTCGATTGCCCTTATTTTAAGACCAACTTTTTAGAACTGACCCAGGACCTTTTTTTGGATACTTCTAAAAGGGATTCGTTTACCATCTATATGTGCGTAGGAGGTAGTGCGGTCGTAATGAACGATTTTGGAGAGACTAGTATAAGCAAGGGTGAAACTGTATTGGTTTCGGCCAATACGACCAATATTTTATTGAAGACCAAAGGTTCAAAACTTTTGGAGGTTACAATTTAAAAGAAAAGTAGCGTTCCGGGGAGCAGTGAGTGATCAAAACCCTATTTTTGTAAAAAAAATTATCATGGCAAGTATTCGAGATTTAAAAAAAGATATAAACAACGTTCTTGGCGATATTATCGAGGCCGTATATATTGTTGAGGCCGCAAACGGCAAACAAGATTCAAAAGAAGGCGGTAAGATTATCGACGGAGCCATTGAAACCTTCGACGACCTTATTGCCAGAGTCAATCAGAGAAACGTCGATAACAGAAAGGCCCATCTGATGAAAGTACGGGCGGATTTGGAAAAGAAAGCTACCGCTCTTGTACAAGATTTGAACAAATTGGGATAACATCTTGATCTAAACTAAAAAAGGCCCCGATGGAAACATCGGGGCCTTTTTTAGTTATTCCCTTACCTGATCTAAATATTGCTTTAGTTCTTTGCCGTATTTCGAACTGGCCACTTCAGGGCTCAACGAATTATAGATCGAGTCGAGATATTTGACATTGGCATCTGATACCTCGTACCGTGCGATATACGGGGCGATATAAGAGTCTTTGTTGTTCAGGGCGAAATTCACCGCATAGGCGTATCCTCGTTGAACGTTCTTGTCGCTCAATTTCTGTATCGAATCGATAGCCAGCGAATCAAGTTTCCCTGAATTGGCCGAACTTTTCATGATCTCTAGACTTTTCATATTGAAACGGGTCATGACCTTTTGATACTCTTCCAACTTTTTATGGGTTTTCGAGCCCTCGATCTTTGCGTTGGCGTCAAAAGTGTTCCAATTCGTATTTATAGTTATAGTGCCCGGTTCCCCGAAAAAGGTTATACGGTCGTTGATGTCGTTGTTGTCTTTTTTATCGAGATAGAGATAAAATATTTCAGGACTTTCGATTTTCGTAACAAAGGTGAAGCTTCCATCGCCATCAATATTCAGTGAATCGATGGTCACAAGGGTAGAATCGGGAAGCTTTTGAAGATAGAGCCTTCCCTTTTTCAGGCCTTTTACTTTTCCGGTAACCGTCATTGTTTTGCCCGGGTTTTTTTCTTGACAAGAGAATAGACATCCGATAAATAGAAACAGAAATAATTTTTTCATGATAGTTTTATACATACATTGAACTCGTTTGACACACTGAAAATCGCTCAATAGAGGTTTATTGAAAAAGCTGCGCAAACCTAATAATAATCAACGACTTTTTTGAAGTTTACAGGCATCAACGTGCATTGCCGTTCGGTGCATTGAATATATCGTACTGTATGGCCTGTAATATCAGTTGAAACCCTAGTATAATCGACAGGGTAATGATCATAATGGTGCCCGTCGGTGCCAAAACATTGATTTTGGCATAATGTACCCATTTGATAATTCCAAAGACCATCCCAAAGGAAAACAGAGGTACCCCAAAAAATATGTAGATAGAGCCTATATTAAAATCATATAAAAAATATTCTTTCAAAATACGCTTGAAGAATGTCAGTTGAAGGTTGCCCAAGAAGACAAAAACCATTTTCGATAGGCTCATATTCGATTTTTCATCCCCGTAGATGGCGGGCATATCGATGTCTTTTATAAGGGTTTTTTGAAAATACAGTTCTGCAAGTAAGGAGGTTTCAAAATAATATCGGTTTGCAAGTTTTGAGAAATCCAATTTTTTGAGTACTTCGGCCTTCAAGGCGATGAAACCGTTTGTGGGATCGAAATTGTGCCAATATCCAGTGGCCATTTTGGTCAAAAAGGATAATACTAGATTTCCAAATTTACGGGGAATCGGCATGCTTTGAAGGGCCTTGGTATTTCTGAAGCGGTTCCCCTTTGCCATCGCGGCCTCTCCATTCAACAGGGGTTGGATCAAGGTTGGCAAGAAACCTAGGTCCATTTGGTCATCGGCATCAACTTTGACGATGATTTCAAAATCGTTTTCCAATGCGTATTCGAAACCTTTTTTGGTCGCTCCGCCAACACCTAGATTTACTTCGTTCTCCAAAAAATGACATTTCGTCTTGTCGTTTATTTCATCCATAATCCTGCTTTTGGGCAGGTCTTCCTTGCTTTTGTCGTCGACAATAATAACAGCATCTACAAAAGCGGGAATCTTGCTTATTACATTGACGATTTGAGCTGATGCATTATAGTATGGAACAACTATGGCTATTCTAGTGTCGGTATTGAACAATTCGTTTTCCATTGTAGAGGCGGTTATGGTGATTTTGTTCTGGCAACGGCAAAATCACGATTGCCTTGGGCAAGTTTATGGTTAGGGTCTATCTTTAACGCTTGATCGCATGCCGCGATTGCCTTGTCGTAAAGCTGCATTTGATTGTATGCGGCACATATATTGTTATAGGCTCCGGCTGATGGTTTGATGGTAATCGATTTTTCGGCAGCCTCGATGCATGCTTCATATTTTTTTTGTTTATAACATTCGAGGCTATAATTCAAAAAGTCATCGGATGTTTTAAGCAACGTATAGCTTTTAGCCAAGGTTTCGTCAAGATTTTTGGCCTTTATCGCATTTTTCATATTGTTTTTAGCCAGTTGGTAGGAGGTATCCAAAGAAACGGCCTTGGTATACGCATCGATCGACCGGTCATAATCTCCGAGCTCGTAATAGGCAATACCGATATTATTGTAAGCCGCAGGGTAGTCTTTTTTTAACTTTAAAGCCTGTTGCGCTGCATCTATGGTCTTGATGAATTTTCCCAGTTTATAATATTTTAGACTAAGGTCAAGGTATTTTTCAGCGGACGGGTATTTTTCGATATCTTCTTCGAACAATGCTATTTCAGATTTTCTTTCACCCGCCACCTTCAAATATTTAATGGCTTTTTCATTTTCTGGTGAATCTTTCAAAATCTTTTGGGCGAAATCTTTCAAATTCTCCCATTGTTCGGTTTTATGGTAAACTTCCATTAGCATAGTGTTCGCCAATTGATAATTTGGAGAAATTTCAACCGCTTTTTCCAAATAACCCTGGGCTTCCTCGAATCTATCGTGACGGGCCAAAAACCTCGCATAATAATAATTATTGCTATGATTCGAAGGATTTAGCTCCAAGGCCTTCTTAAAATAATCTTCTGCTTCGGCCGTATCGCCTTGCGCATTTTTCAGAATCCCAAGATTTATATTTAAAGTAGAATAATCAGGGTTGATTTCCAAAGCTTTGAGATAATACTTTTCAGCTTCCGCCAAATCACCTTTTCCCATGAGGGCCAAACCATAGTTCATTAGTCCACGCCCGTTTTTCGGACTTTTTTCAGCGACATCTTTCCAAAGGCTCAACTTGGTGCTCCATACTTTGTTTCGTTCTCTAATCCCATAAATATTCCCACACAAAAAAATGAGAAGTATGGTAGCGAGAAATGCCTTGGTCGACGTTGACATTGGCCTCTCGCCCAAAACTTTGTCCACTGCATATTTTGTTCCAAAAACGAACGCTATTGTAAGGCCGATGTACGGTATAAAGGTGCGATGGTCGTTGAGTACCTCGGCGAATGGAATAAATGAAGATGTGGGCAATAACGTAATAAAAAACCACAATAGGCCAAATGAAAACAATCTGGTGCTTTTTTGCTTTGATGCCTTAAGCGCCAAATAAAGAAGTGCCGATACCAACACAATTCCAATTATGGCACGATAATCAAGTAATGAAGGGAAAACCTGCCAATCGGTGTCGGCAGATAAATTGTAGGGCACAAAATAGGTCAGTAGGTAATGGCACATCACCATGGGTTGTGTGATCAGGTATTTGTATTGACTGGGGCCACCCGGAAAAAAAGTGTCGGGTCTCATTTGGGAATAAAAAAAGTAAAAGGCAATGGTCAGTACAATGGCCGGTAGTGTTTTTTTTAATGATACAATGCACTTCTTGAATTCCGCTTTTTTGTAGAAATGTAGCAGATATACCTCTTCTTCAAATATCAAAAAATAGAGTAATAAGATGGGTGCGAACACGAATGCCATCTCTTTGGCAAAGAAACCGATAAACGGGAATATTAGGTATAGCAGGTATTTTCGCCATATACCGCCGCTCAAAAAAGCTACTAGACCCGCAACCACGCAAAGTGCTGCGGTTATTTCGGAACGTTGTATTATGTAATTGACCGTTTCGGCATTGACGCACAACAACCCAAAAATTGCGGCAGTGAGCAAGGCCCAAAACTGGTTGTATTTTGAAAAGTGCAATTTGTCGAGCAATTTTCTGATGAAAAAAAAGATAAGTGCACAGGTCAACAAAAAAGTCACGAATATATGAACGTGAAAAGGTTTCGGGTCCAACCCCCCGGCCATTTTATAGTTAATGGCATTTTCTAGGGTCGTTAGAGGTCTGTAACTTTGGTTCGAGGCCAACGAACTAAATGTGGTGGCATCGGTAAAAAACCGGACCACATCTACCTGCGTAATCGAGGCATTGTTTTCTATCGTATGGCTATCATCGAATTGAAAGGAATTTGAAAAATGGTTGGAATATGCAAACGTAATCGCAACCAAAACCAAAATGACAAGTATTTGAAAATAGGGGCTTCTAAGACTCCTATTTCCGGTCTGAGAAGTTGGCATCTGCTTCGCCTGCCCTAAAAAGGAACCGAACTTACCCATTGGTATTCGATAGCTTGTTTTTGGTCGCAGCAAAGACTTCGAACAAAACGAAAGGTACGATCAATTTTTTCACGGTCCGTACCGAATTGTGATTGTTGAATTTATCTTTGATGCTTGCAATATTGGTTACGTGATAGTCACCGGTAAATCTATCACCTGCAAATTTTCTCCCGATTTTATAGAGTATGTTTTCGGTAGGCCCTGAGACGATAACTATTCCATTGGGTGTCAATAACCGATTGAACAGCCTTATGTAGTCCTCTAAATTCTCGACATGTTCCAAGACATCGAGTGCAAAGATCAAGTCGAAAGACCCATCCGGAAAGTCTTTTGTAGCAATATCGCCTTCCACAAAATCGATGTTTTTTGGAAACTCTATTTTCTCCCTGACAAGATTGAGCGGCCCAAATTCAAGATCGCAGGCCGTTACCTCGTAATCATTTTGTGCCAGCAGGTAACTAAGTACACCTGATCCACAACCGAAATCCAAGACCTTTTTGCCGTGGCCGTTGCTATTTCCGAAGTCAAAGGCAACCCTTATCCTTTTCCAGAACAAATAATCTATCAGTACATTCTTATGGGCATAAGCGGGGAGTGCGGCCTCGTCTATTTCATAGTTGTTCTCTTTGGCGAGAATTTCTTCGAAAGCCGATTTGAATTTTTTCTTTACGGTCTTGAAAGTGTTCATTTGGTTATTTTAGTCTGATTACCGCATCAAAGCTACCTATTCTAGGCAACAATTGAAAATACCAGTAATCTCGTGTTGGTCGGTTATCGTTTAAAACGCTGAATTTCAAGTTTTAGTTTCCTTTTAGGGATGTTAAAAATTTGATGCGATTTCCATCAAAATGGCACAGAGGTATGCCCCTGCCGTACCTACCACGTAGCCGAAAACGGCCAACAATATTCCCACTGAAGTAAGTGAGGGATGGAATTCGGCGGCAACCACCGGAGCTGATGCGGCACCTCCTACATTGGCCTGGCTACCCACTGCAAGAAAAAAATAAGGGGCCTTTATCAATTTGGCCACTAGGATCAGAAGCCCCGCGTGGATTGATATCCATATCAAACCAACGGCGATCAACCCTGGATTATCAAGTACTTTCCCCAAATCCATTTGCATGCCGATAGTGGCGACCAAAATATATATGAACATGCCGCCGATCTTACTGGCGCCGGCCCCCTCATAATTCTTGGCTTTCGTAAAAGATAGGGCTATGCCAAAACTTGTTGCGAAAACGACCATCCATAAGAATGTTGAACCCAAAGAGGATAAGATTTTGGTCTTATCACGAATGACCTCGAAATTATCCTTCAAAAAATCGGCAAAATGATTGCCAAAAAAATGTGCGGCACCAACGGCCGTGAATGCCAGGGCCAACATGATGATATAGTCGTGCAGGGTGGCCACCCTTGTAATCTTGGCGGTATGCTCCGATACCTTTTTCTTGAGGGTTTCAATGGATGAAGTATCCGCTTTTAACCATCTGTCGATCTGATCGGTTTTACCGACCCCTAAAAGTATTATGGCCATCCATACGTTGGCGATGACGATATCGACCAGCACCATTCCGCCAAATTTATCGGGGCTATACTCGAAGATCTCGAACATGGCGGCCTGATTGGCACCACCACCGATCCAACTTCCGGCAATGGTAGAAAGCCCTCTCCAAACGGCATCAAACCCTACTCCTCCGACAGTTTCAGGAGAGAAAATGGAAACTATCAATATGGCCAACGGCCCTCCGATTATGATTCCTATAGTACCTGTAAAAAACATGATCAAAGCCTTAGACCCTAAGTTTGCGATCGCTTTGAGATCAATGCTCAATGTCATCAAAACCAAAGCGGCCGGTAACAGATAGCGACTTGCCATAAAATATAAGTTAGAGGTTTCGTCAGAGATCAAACCGATACTGGTCAAGATTCCCGGTAGAAGATAGCACATCAGCACCGTGGGTACGATTCCATAGAACTTTTTCCAAAAACCAGTGTTTATCGAGGAAGTGTAAAAAACGAAACCGAGGCACAAGGCCAGCAACCCAAAAACTATAGTATCATCAGTAACAAGGGGTTGCGGTATCGTGGTTTCGGTCATCTGGGATACAAAGCTTACAGGTCAAATATAATCAAATTTATGCGATGCTATTTTTGATATTAGAGCCCTGATCGGTCAGATATTGAGCCAATACGTGAACTTGAGATTTATCGAACGGATGCGGGGTTGGAAATTATTGACAAAATAATTGTCGTTGTACACGATGAATAGATCTGACAATGGTGCGAACCGCCATTGCAGACGTGAATTGATTCCGAAGTTATCGCGTTGGTTGCTATATTGTATCAAGGTCGACCAAAAGACGGATTTGCTGAACGTGATATCGATTTTCGGACTTACCAACCAAATATCGGCACTCGCATATGGGTCGGGCAGCTCGATCTTGTCGTAGTTCATGATCAATGATAAAAAGACCTTTGGTTGAAATCGCATGGTCATCATGCTCTCTATTGAAAACCGGTTTCCGTTATAAAAGCGACCGATCTCCGACCCAAATTGATATGATAAGCGTTTTCTGAGGTCAGACGTGTACTCAAATTCAATACTATTATAGTGATACCCTTGATCTGCTGGCAATTCAAGTGCGCCATCGGTACCGGTAGGGTCGAACGAATCGAACAGAAAGGTATAGCTATTGGTCATGCCTATGTTAAATTGGGATTGGTCGATAAATTGCGCCTCCCAACTGGTTCGGAAATCATAATCCGTATTTTTGAAATCCAGGCTCGGACTCCAGATAAAAACTGGGGAAAACCGAAAGCCGTGATTTTGCATGATGCCCGTTTTGGGCCAAAAAACCCATTCAGCACTTGTAAATCCTTTAAATATGTCCGTCCTTCGAATGAAACCAAGGTCCGAAGTAAAATCTTCATCGATCAAAACTCCTTTTAGATAGAGGTTGAACTTTCTTGTCTGGTACCTCAAGGTGCCCCCGGTAGAAATATTTCCGCGGTTATCATCGGGTTGAAACGATTTATGAAGGTACGCGTTGCCGGTCCATATATTGTTTCTTGAAGCCAGGTTGTAATCGAACCCCAATACACGGTTATATTCGTCGGCCCTGGCAACAAAATCATTTTTTTCGAAAGATTGTTTGTTGATAAAGAACATTCCGAAGTTTGATCTTGAAAAGACCCTTTGTTGAAAGGCCAACATAGTATTGTTGTTTGAGGGAATTTCATTTTCAACATCCTTTGCCGTTTGAATATTCAGTAGGCCCACCCTGAGATTTTTTGTGAGTTTGCCGCTCAGTCTTATGCCACCAATTATTTTATTCTCGATCGAATTGTCTGCAGTATCGACGGCAATACCGATTCTTCTTGAAAAGAACGGGTTGGCATCGCGACGGTCACCAAAACTTGTGAAAAGGTCACTATTGTCGATGAAGAATTGTCTTTTTTCAGGCAACGAAACTTCAAAACGCGTAAGATTGGTAACCTGGTCATCGACCTCTACCTGCGAAAAATCGGGGTTTACCGTAATATCTAAATTTAAGTTATTACCTATCGAAACTTTGGCATCACCGCCGAATTTCAGATTGTTCAAACCCTCATTCGATTCGAAATCTTTCTGTGATATCGCATTGACGTAAGGAATGAGCGCGAAAGGTGTTCGCGATTGCCCCAATGGCTTTTCAAAAACCATATCACCCATGAACGCCGTGCTGAAAATAAGTTGATTCTGTGGTATTCGCGACCATGAGCTTCGCTCATTGGATTGGGTATCTATACGATAGCTGTTGAACCGCCATTTGGTAACACCTTCATTGAACTTCAAGGAAGTCAGCGGAATGACCATTTCAGCAGTGTAATGATCATCGTACATTTGGGCATCTCCCTTCCATTTGACGTCCCAAGACAAGCTATAATCGCGCATACGATCGTTTCCGCCTCCTGAAACCAGTCCTTCTCGACGTACCCCATAAGGGTTGATACCGAAAAGGAAGGCATTTTGTCCATCACTGTAGGTGTCGAACATTACTGAAAAACTATCGTTGCCAGCTCCCCTAAAATCTCTTTTTAGAGAGGTCAGTGCATAATTTCTTCCAATGGAATAGGCTTTTATGCCGATATAAACATTCTTGTCGTCATATAAAATCTTGACTTCAGATTGTTGTTTGGCCAAGATCGAATCGGTAGGAAAGTATTGCCAATACTCATTGGCGCTTTCGGCCATTTGCCAAATGGGTTCGTCTAAAATGCCATCTGCCGTAATGGGCTCTGAAATGAACTTTACCGTAAACGACCGAGGTTCTGTTTGGGCAAATAGGGAGCTGCACCATAGAAGACAGGTTATTCCCCAAATAAATTTTGCAATTGGTCGCAAGATGGCCTGAGATAATAAATTTAAATGATCCAAAAATTAAATAACTAAATTATCAAATGTTCAACCAATAGGTGAATTTTAAGTTTAGTGACCTATATCGAGGTGAAAATTGATTTACGAAATAATTGTCGTTATAAACGATAAACAGATCCGACAATGGGGCAAATCGCCATTGCAGTCTTGAATTAATGCCCAGATTATCATCCCCATTGCTGTATTGTACCAAGGTAGACCAAAAAAGTGTTTTGCTGAAAGTAAGCTCAATTTTTGGACTCACCAACCATAGATCGGCACTGGGATAAGGATCAGGAAGGGAAATCTTATTGTAGTTAATTGCCAATGAAATTTGCGCTTTGGGCAGAATGCGCAAGGCGAGCCTGGCATCGAGCGCAAAAATATTTCCATTGAAAAACCTACCTAGAATCGATTCGCCCATAACAGATAATTTATTGGCTTGGTTCGACATATACATCGCATTTACGCTGTTGTAGTGATACGCCATGTTGCCGGGTAGGGGTATGCCATTATCAGTCCTTGTGGGATCGAATTCTTCGGTCAAAAAAGTGTAACTATTGGTAAAACCCAAGCCAAAACGCGATTGGTTCTGTAATTCAAAATTACTCGATAACATGATATCATGGTCGGTATGTTTGTAAACAAGCGTAGGCCGCCAGGTAATGATCGGAAAAACTTCGAAACTATATGAATTGATCGAACCTTTTTTCGGCCAGAAAACTTTTTCAAAAGAAGTTGCCGATTTTAGAATATCGGTTCGCGGTACGAAGCCAAGGTCTGAAGTAAAGTCTTCATTGATATAGGCGAGATCCGTAAATACGTTAAACCTTCTGGTCTGTCTTGATAAAAAGGCCCCGGCCGAGAGATTGCCTACATTGTCATCGGGCTGAAACGATTTATGGGTATAGAATTTACCGATCCATCTGTTGGTTTTCGAGGCCAGATTATAATCAACACCAAGAACACGATTGTATTCTTGCTCGCGAGTGATAAAGTCATAGTCTTTGAACGACTGCCTATTGATATAGAACATACTAACGTTCGACCTTGAGAAAACCCTCTTTTGAAGGGCTAGCATGGTATTGTTGTTAGAAGCGATTTTATTGTTTAGGTCTTCGTCGGTTTGAATGCTCAGCAGCCCTAAACGCCAATTTTGGTTGAGTTTGCCACTTAATCTTATGCCGCCAATTATTCGGTTTTCTATTGAATTATCCGATGTATCCCTGGCAATACCTATGCGTCTAGAGAAAAAAGGATTGGCATCACGGCTGCCACCAAAACTTCCGAAAAGATCGCTGTTGTCGATAAAGAACTGCCTTTTTTCAGGAAGAGAAACTTCGAAGCGCGTCAGGTTGGTTATGATATCATCGACTTCGACATTCGAAAAATCAGGATTTATGGTCACATCGAGATTCATGCCGTTGCCTATCGAAACTTTTGCATCACCACCTATTTTGAGGCCTGTAGTACCTTTCTCCGATGAAAAGTCCCTTTCGGTAATCGTGTTCAAATAGGGTATGATGGCCAAAGGTGTTCTAGATTTGCCCAATGGTTTTTCGAAGTGCATATCGCCCATAAATGCGAGGCTTACCAAGAACTGCCCTTGCGGGACCCTATGCCATGTACTGCGTTCATTTGTTTGAAGGTCAAAACGATATGCCTGAAAACGCCATTTGGTCTCTCCTTCCCTAAATTTGAAGGAAGTCAGCGGTATGGCCATTTCTGCGGTATAATAGTCCCCATGTATTTTTGACTCTCCCTTCCATTTTACATCCCACGATTCGTTAAACCCTCTTAGATCCGAGCCTCCTGCCGATATCAGCACCTCACGCCTTACACCGTAAGGGTTGATACCGAACATGAACGCATTTGTGCCATCGTTGAAGGTATCGAAAACAAAGCTCATACTGTCGCCCGTGCTTGCCCTGTAATCTCTTTTTAGAGATGGTGTTACCCATTGGTCACCAATCGATTTCATGGTTGCACCAATGTACAAATGGGTTTGGCTGACCACTATTTTTACATCGGTCTGTTGCTTGGCCAAGATTGAGTCGGTAGGAAAAAACTGTTGAAAGTCATGGGGGCCATCTGCCGTTTCCCAAAAGGCTTCGTCCAAAACGCCATCAATAATCGGGGTTTCGGAAATCTGCTTTACCGTAAAGGATTTATTTGAATTTTGGCCGAATGATAGAAATGAGATAAGGAGTAGAAAGAAGGCGAAAAACTTTCCTGTCATTGGTCTTGAATTAGCTGGTCGACCAAAATTAAGGGTTTATACCGTTAAAATTATCCTAAACTTTAGGTCTGGTCTGACTTCTTTTTGGGTGCTCTCTTGGCTTCTTTAAGACTTTTCATGAGCATCCATTCGATTTGGCCGTTCGTGCTGCGAAACTCATCCGATGCCCATTTTTCGATGGCCTTGAGCATTTCTTCGTTCAATCGTAGCGCAAATGCCTTTTTTTTACTCATAACCAGTGTTTATGAAAAGAACTGAAGATCTTAATCTTACTACTTTTTTTATTCTTGACATTTACCTGCTTTTATCCCTTTCAAGAATTACCTTAAGCGCATAATTGTTGTCGCTAAATACGGTATTCAGAACATTCCAGCCTTTGGCCGCATAATCATTGAGTTCTTTTTCGAATTCGGTGTCGTTGTTTTTGAAAAGGTTCGACTTTTGTCTTATGATTTTATATTCCTTCATGATTTATGTTTAAAATAGCGTTGGATTACTTGTTTTGCCTCAGCTTCTTTCTGTGTGCCTATGAGCAATCTTTTCCCTGACGCGAACTCTAATTGAATACCTTTGTTTCCTTTTACATTAAGTGCTTTTCTTTTTTTGCCGAATGATCCGCGGTATCCCCATCCTCCGAATTCTTTTATCGGACTGTATTTGCGTACATAACAATTTTGAAGTTCTTCCCAACGAACGGTTTTGTCATTCAACTGAAAGGGAAAGAAACGATAATGTATTCCGATATCATCGATTCGGGTCTTCAGGTTAAAGCTGTACATTAAAAAAAGTACGGGAATTATTGAGAGGAAAATAGCAATTTGGGCCGTCGTATCATGGGCCGAGACATTGCCAGTGGGTTTGTTGGCAATATACCAGTTATAGGCACAAAAAAGAAGAAAACCGATCATAGCGACGTAGATCAATTTTATCCACCACTGATCAAAGCGCTGTGTTTCGCTGAAAATACGCATTCTTAATGATTTAGGGTTCCAGCATTGACAATAGGCGAGGCATCTTTATCAGAACAAAGTACGACCATAAGGTTACTGACCATTGCCGCTTTTCTTTCTTCGTCTAAATCTACGACATCTTTTTTACTGAGTTCTTCCAAGGCCATTTCGACCATGCTTACGGCACCCTCGACAATTTTATGCCTGGCGGCGACAATGGCCGTTGCCTGCTGTCTTTTCAACATGGCGTTCGCAATTTCTTGGGCATAGGCTAGGTAACCTATTCGCGCTTCCAGAACCTCGATGCCTGCCATGGACAAACGTTCTTGCAATTCTTTTTCCAATGCCTCGCTAACCTCGTTGACGCTTGAACGTAAAGTTATGTCCTCATCCAATCCTTCATCGGCAAAATTGTCATAGGGGTACATACTGGCCAATTTTCGCACCGCTGCATCGGTCTGTACACGTACAAAATTTTGATAATCGTCAACGTCAAAGGCCGCCTTGTAAGTATCGGTGACCCGCCACACCAAAATGGTGCTGATCATTACGGGGTTTCCTAACTTATCGTTGACTTTTAAACGCTCACTGTCAAAATTACTGGCCCGTAACGAAATTCTTTTTTTCGAATATAACGGATTGACCCAAAACAATCCGTTTTTCTTGATGGTGCCGACATATTTCCCGAAGAGCAACAAAACTCTTGAACTGTTCGGATTGACCAAAACAAAACCCGGAAGAATTATTATCGCTGCAATAATGGCAATAATGCCTACCGGAGGAATCCGTACAACCATGAATATTCCACCCAACAATAAAACAAGGAGGAGTAACAGCATCATATAGCCGTTCATCGGGGTCAAATCTTTTTCGTTTGTCATAATGGTTTGATTTAAGTGATATAAAAATGATATCATAAATATATCAATTTAAATATGAATGTCCAAAATTTTTTTATGCACTTACTGGTTCAATTACTGCTCCTGAATTTTTTGGTCTTCTTTTTGTTCGGATTTTTAAAGAGACGTTTGAAGAAGCCATCACGTTTTATGGGTTCGCAGTCCAATGCCCTAAGTACCGAAACATCGGGTTTTGGAAACCTGGCCTTAGTAATGGAATTGAATTCGGGTTCTCGGTTCATTTTTTGCATCCAAAGCGCGAACAGGGGCAAAGCGGCGTTCGCTCCCTGGCCCAAACTGGTACTTCTGAATCCTATTTCATGATTGTCGAGCCCGACCCAGGTTACATGTACCAATTTTGGGGTCAAGGCAACGAACCACGCATCTTTATTATTTTGGGTGGTACCTGTTTTACCTGCAATGTCATTGTTCAATTTATAGGTCGAACGAATACGCGAAGCAGTTCCATCATTAATGGTCGATTTCATCATTTCGAGCATTATTTGTCCGGTTTCTTTCGAAAAAGCACTGATTTTTGCCCTTTTTGGTTCAAAATCGGCCAAAACGGAATCTTTTTGATTTGAAATACTTTTTATTAAAAAGGGCAATACCGCTTTTCCTTCATTAACATATGAAGCATATGCCCCTGCAAGTTCATTCAGATAGATTTCGCCCGTACCCAAAGCCAAAGAGGGTTGTTTGGGCAGCTCTGAAAAAATGCCCATGTTTTTGGCCTGGGCGATTATGTTTGCGATTCCGGTTTTTTCGAGCACCTTGACCGCAACCGTATTTACCGAATTGCTGAGGGCCATTTCCATTGAATAGTTCAGGTAGGCTTCGTCTTTGTCACCTGAATTGCTCGGTGACCACCCCTTAAGATTTTCATATTCGACTTCTTGGGCCGAAAAATACGTACAAGGAGAAATACCGGTCTCGAGGGCCGCTGTATAGACGAACGGTTTAAAGGTTGAGCCCACCTGTCGTTTGCTCTGCGCTACATGATCGTATTTGAAGTTTTTATAATCGACGCCCCCGATCCATGTATGTACCGCACCTGTGCGCGCATCGATGGTCAAAGATCCCGTATTCAAAAACTTTAAATAGTGTCTTACACTGTCAATAACACTGGCATCGGTTTTTTTGTCGCCCTCCCAATCACTTAGGGTCATGGTTCTTTTTTGTTCCAAAGAGTCCCAAGCCTGTTCGTGATTTAGTCCTTGGGCGATCAACCTTTTATAGTGTG
Organism: Flavobacteriaceae bacterium NBU2977; assembly: GCA_019931105.1. Lineage (GTDB taxonomy): Bacteria > Bacteroidota > Bacteroidia > Flavobacteriales > Flavobacteriaceae > Meishania > Meishania litoralis. Next base: position 21,736 of record JAIOUW010000005.1, read on the forward strand.
GCGTGGAACGTACGGCTTTCTCTACAATTTTATTATTGGTCAGCCATGGTGCTTTATTGCCGTAACTCTTTTCGAAGCTCTTCTGCAATGATTTCATGTGGGTCTTCATGGCCGCTTCTGCCATTAGCTGCATTTTATGGTTCAGGGTGGTATAGATTTTTAACCCTGAAGTATAGATGTTGTACCCGTGGCCGTTTTCTTCTTCAGATTCGGTCCATTTAAGAAGCTGCTTTCGAACCTCTTCCCTAAAATAAGGAGCCAACCCCGCATCGTGGTCGAATTTGTGATAATCCAATTTTAATGGGATCTCAGATATACTGTCTTTTTCCCTTTCGGATAGAAAATCATTTCTATACATGGATTGTAGTACTAGGTTACGACGCTCCAAACTTCTCTCCGGGAATATTTTGGGATTGTAGCCATAGGTCGCTTTCAACATGCCGACCAATGTGGCCGACTCTTCAAGGTTGAGGTTTTCAGCTTTTTTGTTGAAGAACTTCAGGGAAGCGCTTTCGATTCCGAAGGTATTTCCCCCAAAAGAAACGGTATTTAGGTAATGCGTCAGCAGCTCTTCTTTCGAATAAATTTCCTCCAAACGGGATGCGATTATCATTTCCTTCACCTTGTTCACAGCAATATTGGTCGTTTTACGTTCACGCCTCGGATAGAGATTTTTGGCCAATTGTTGTGTAATGGTACTACCGCCCCCCGAAGATTGGTCTTGCATGAGTATGGTCTTCAAGCCAACGCGAAAGAGACTGCGATAGTCAATGCCCGAATGATCGTAAAATCTTTCGTCTTCAATAGCTACCAAGGCTTCGATCAGTTGTTGGGGAATTTTTTCAAAAGCGACCGGCTGCCTATCGAACAAATAGTATTTGCCGATCAAAACGCTATCGGAAGAATAGACCTCGGAAGCCCTTTGATACTTAAAGTCGGAAAGCTCTTTTGTGCCCGGTAGCTTCCCCCATAGACCTATTCGTACGCTTAATACGAACAAAAACAATAAGGAAAGGGCACCTAGTAAAAAAATCAAGGCGTACCGTAACAACGGTGGTTTTATCCTTTTTATAATCAAATCAAAATATTTTCGGCTACAAGATCAGATTAATAATTTAAATCAAGATCTTTCTTAACAATAGATTAAAATTCGTTTTTCTACATTTAGAGTCCAATATCGACCTTTTGGGTATGGCTCTTATGAAAATCAAGATTTATAAAATGCCATTGATTCCGATAGCTATTGGGGTGGGCATTACGTGCCTGCGCCGAGCTTATCGAAGCATGATCATAAGAAACAATAAATAGCAACGCATGAAACATATCTTTTTTCTACTCTTATTGTTGACCCAATTAGCATGGGGCCATGTGCCGGTTTGGTCAAAAACCGGTCATCGTGTTATTGGTGAAGTCGCCCAAGAACATTTAAATGGAAAGGCCAAAAGAATGATCAAGAAACTGCTGGACGGCCAAAGTCTTGCCGCAGTATCGAATTTTGCCGATGAGATCAAGGCCGATTCCATTTATCGAAAATTCGGTTCTTGGCATTATGTCAACATTCCGAAAGGTAAAAAATACCGTGATGTAGAACCTTTTAAATATGGAGACCTTGTTACGGGGATCGAAGAATGCGTCCGTATTATAAAAGATGATGAAAGTTCACGGGATGACAGGGTATTTTACCTCAAAATGCTTATTCATTTAATTGGCGACCTACACCAACCCATGCACGTAGGCCGATTGGAAGATAAGGGAGGAAACGATATTCAGGTACAATGGTTCAACGATGGGAGCAACCTTCATAAAGTTTGGGATGCCAATATGATCAACGATTATGGCATGAGCTATACCGAGTTGACGGCAAAACTCCCGAAGTTGGGCAAAAAGCGGAAGAAGGAGCTTCAAGAAGGTGCGGTTTTAGATTGGGTCGAAGAATCTCAGGAATTGGCCGATCAAGTCTATGATTCGGTAGAAGTGGGCGAAAAATTATATTATAGATATGGATATGTTTGGTGGGCTACGGTCGAAGATCAACTTCAAAAAGGTGGACTTCGATTGGCAAAAGTGCTCAATGATATTTTTTAATGTATTGATTATTAGACGCATATAGTCTGAATTTTATCCAAAAAATGGTTTTTTTATCGAGTAAATATAACTTGGTACAAGATTTGAAGTTATCTTATTGATGAAATTGGCCGCGGGGATATTAAAAGATCTGCCCAAGTCTTTTAAAGATAGCTTCCAATTTTGCGAAGGGCGCTAAAAAATCGGTTTTCAACAAAACCGATTTTTTATTTGATTTTTCTAAAGGTCAGATTGATACGTTCCCCAATAGATTTTGATGTTTTCGGAATCTGATGCAACCAGCTGTGCTGCGTTTCGCCCTTCATAAGCAATAGACTTCCGTGTTCCAGAAGTATTTTATGTTTCAATTCGGGCCGGTTTCTGTGCTTGAGATTAAAGTAACGCTCTTGGCCCAACGAGACCGAGGCTATTATAGGGTTGATACCCAACTCTTTTTCATTGTCGGCATGCCACCCATTGCTGTCTTTTCCGTCTCTGTAAAGATTAAGCAGGCAACTGGTAAACTGCGTTTCGCAGAGATTCTCGATCCGTTCTTTTAGCACCTTTAGTTCGGGCGTAAAATTTCGCGGTTGCATCGTAATGTTCGAGTATGTATATGTTTTGTCATTGTCACCGTAAAGTGCCGTAAGCCTGGGCTGTGGGTAGACCTTTCCGAATACCTTGATCGAATCTTGTTGCCAAAGAATGGTAGTTTTGAAAAGCCGTAAAAAATAATCTGCTTCTTCATGGTCGAAAAAGTTAGGGTAGTAATGGATATCACTATCTGGCAATTTTAGATTCTGGGGTCGCCGCACAAATTGAGAACTCATGACAGTACTTGTTTAAGCTGACTTCGGTATTGTGAAGGGTTCTGGCCCGTAAACATCTTGAACTGTTTGTTGAAGTGCGAAAAGTTATTGAATCCGCTTTCAAAACAGACCTCGGTGATGCTCAAGGTTTTTTCGCTCAAAAGTTTAGAGGCATGTACCAACCGATATTCGTTCACGAACTGAACGAAGGTCTTGTTCGTTATTTTTTTAAAATAACGGCAAAACGAAGGCACGGTCATGCTGACCAAATTGGCAATTTTGTCCAACGTGATTTCTTCCTTGAAGTTATTTCGAACATAATTGAATATAACATTAATCCTGTCATTGTCTTTCACCTCGGTTTCCATAGAAAACCTTCGGCGTTCAATATTTTGAAGTCCTTTGATTTACCGAGCTCGTTCAGTATGTTCAGAATGGAGAGCAATCGCTGAAAATCGCTTTGATATTCCAAGACTTCGATTTTATCGCCTATCTTAAGTTTGGTGTTGCCGGTAAAGGCGATGCCTCCCTTGGCCATTTCAAAAAGCCCCTGTATATTTTTCATTTCGGGAATATCGAAGAATTCGTTTCCCAAAAAATCCTGTTTCATTTGAACGACCGTTTCGCTCAGATTTCCGGTCAAACTATCCGTAAATCCGCAATGCGGAAGATTGCTGCCGATCAAAATCAGATCACCGTCAGTGTAATATGAGATATGGCTTCCTATTTGGCGCTTGCCCGACCCGCCATTGACATATACCAATTCGATCTCAGGATGGTAATGCCAAATATTGTTTTTGTTCAATCTATGTTCATCGAACTTCTGGTAAGTAAACGAGTGGCCGAAATTGGGTTCTATGGCCTCAAAAGTAGGTTTCTGTTTTAGCATATCACTTTAATATTCTACGCTAAAGTTACGTTGGCGATAAATAAATCATCTCTGCAAAATTAACCAAAATATGTTCAATATTGCCCCTTATAGGCTCTTTAGCTCATTTTGATGTTAAAATCACATATAAATTGGAAAATTGAGCAGTAGTATATCCTTCAGTCTCCACATATCTTTGCCTTATAAAATTTAGTATTAACGCCCGCTTTTTAGAGCGGCTTAAAAACAAAAGTTATGAAGAAAGTAATCAGAACAATCGCAATGGCGGCCATATTATTTACAAGTATCAATGTAAATGCAAATGAGCCGAGAATTATCACATCGAACGATTCAAAGAGTTTGGTTGTACAGTTGGAGGCAAAATCTGCTGCCACCTTGGTACGATTGGTTGATACAGAGGGTAACGTCATTTTCAATGACAATGCCAAAAATGCAAAGGCCTACATGAAGAAATTCGATTTGAATGCATTGCCGCAAGGGTTTTACATTTTAGAGCTCGATGATTCGTTACGGACATTGACCTACTCCATTGAAATTGACAAAAACAGTGTCAATATCCTATCAAAAGAAGAAAGTTTGAAGCCGGTTTATACGAAAACAGAGAATAAGCTTCTTTTGAATCTTCTCAATACGGGCGAACAAAGTATTGAAATAAAAGTTTTCGATAGCAATGACCATATTTTGTTCAGCGAGGTAGTGACCGACACGGTAGTTTTGAAAAAGGTCTTCAATTTTGAAACCGCCCCCAAAGATACCTATAGCATCGTCGTGAAAAAACAAGATGAAGTTTATTACGAGACTTTTGATTTGAAATAAATTGTTGTTTAAGTTGAGTTAAGATGAGAAAGGGGCCTAAGGCCCCTTTTTTAATAACTTGTATCAAACCTGTAAATACGAATATGCCCAATACATCAATAAAAATTGAAGGGGTATGCGTAGTACCAACATCCACTTCGGAAGACCCATGGAAGCCCTTTTGTCGAAAAGCATATGAAAATGCACCGGTAGAAAAAAGATGAGCATTGCGATTATAAAGTAAAGGGCAATTTCTTTGGTATTGGAAAAGAAAAGCGCTGTACCAAGAACTATCTCCGCCAAACCGGTAAGGTTTACCAAAGGTTTATGGCCAGGGAGATATGCCGGTAGAATGCGCATGTATATCTTGGGTTTTACAAAATGCATGATGCCCGCAATTATATAAACGATCGCCATTAGATAAAGATGCCATTGCGAGGTCATGTTCAGCGTAGGTATTTTTTCAGGCGTTCGCGCTTATATTCGGGTAATGAAGTATTGCCAACGGCCAATTTTACCAATTGAGGGTCCTTTTTTCGCGCCAATATGACTTCGAAACCCTGCTTTACGGTCAAGGGGTTTTTAGATTGTTCGACAAGAACGAACTCATCTTCCATACGGACTTCGCCTTCTTCAAGAATACGAACATAGGTGCCCGAATGGGCGTGGTCGATGAACTGTTTTAAGATTGTTTGGTCTTCAAAGCGAACACCAAGTTTGTAGCACGGTTCACGGGGTTGTGAGACTTGAACCAGTGCGGTGCCGACCTTATAAATATCACCGATCCGCATCGATGATTCATCCATGCCCAGAACGGTAAGGTTTTCCCCGAACATGCCCCAGTTCCAATCGAGATTTGGATAAAGGTTTTTCCAATACGGGTATTGGTCCGCTGAAAAAAGGTAGCATGCTTTGTTTTCACCGCCATGGTTGACCCTATTGATAATCGTATCTTTGGCCACATCGTTTTTGGTGAGAAAAAGCGGCGAATCTACAGGATATTTGAAAATACCGGTTTGTTCATTCTTGCCATTCCATTCAAAAGTAACGGGTTTGCCGATATTCGTTGAAATTACCCTCATCTTGTAAAAATAAAAAAAACCACGCTCAAATCTGAGCATGGTTTTGTATAGTCTTGAAAAAGAAGTTGATCAGTCCTCTTTATCTATTTTTTTGGTCAAAAAGAAACCGATGAGCAGGCCTGTACCCGCCATTAAGAAAATGGAACCCGGCATGGCAATATCCCAATTGACATTTAAGTTGAATCTCAATATGCCACCGATCATAATTCCGGCACCAATGCCCATTAGCAATAGGGCCAAATTAAGAATCAATATTTTCCAAAAAGGTGCGGCTTTTTCACGTTTTCCCTTAACAAAGATGCTGGCGTCGGCCCCTTTTTCGATCAAGGCCATACGTTCTTTGTTCCGTGTTGAAAAATAAAGGTAAGCGATTCCGAAAATAACTAGAAATAAACTGATGAATGCAATGACCCCAGATCCTCCCATGATGTTTGTTTTTTAATTGATTAATTTTATTAGGTTCATCGTTATGACGATCAAAAAGAAACCATGGTTACAACTTTTTCAAAAAATATTTTTAGGGCACTTGTAACCGAAGGGCATTTTTTACCGTCAAAGGGATACATGCCAACGGACACCGACCGACCATATATCGAAAAAGTTTTAGATGGAGATACCACGGCCTTTGCCGTTCTGGTCAATCGTTATAAGGATATGGTTTTTACCTTGGCGCTGAAGATGATTGGAAATAGAGAGGAAGCCGAGGAAGTTTCGCAAGACACTTTCATAAAAATCTATGAAAAACTGAATGGCTTTAAAGGGGATTCAAAATTTTCTACCTGGGTCTATCGCATAACCTACAATTCGTGTTTGGATCGAATCAAAAAAAATAGAAAGGAACGTGATACGCTGACTATCAATGCTTTTACCGAAAATCAGATACCGGCATTGGAGACTGCTTTTGATATAATGGAACGTTCTGACCGTAAAAAAGTAATCAACGAATGTCTTGATAAACTGCCGGGTGAAGATAGTATGGTGATCCTACTTTATTATTATGATGAACTATCATTGGCCGAAATTTCAGAGGTGATCGGTGTCGGCCAAAATCACGCCAAAGTCAAATTGTTTCGCGCGCGAAAACGTTTGGCAACGATATTAAGGCAACGACTTGAACCCACAATATTGGAAAATTATGGAGCGAAAAGTGGATAAAGAATTGGACAAACTTACCGAAAAGTTGCTGAAAGATTTCTCTCGAGAAACCCCATCCGTTGATTTTACGACGAAGGTAATGGCAAGATTGGAAGTTTCCTCTGAAACCCCTGTCATAAGTTATAGCCCTTTGATATCGAAAAAAACGTGGGCAGTTTTGGCTGTGGTGATAACCTCTATTTTTGTTTATTTGATTTTCGGGAATATTCAAATCGAAGATTCGTGGGCCATATCAAAAATCGCCTACCTATGGCCCGAAGTAAACACCTTGGTACTGCCAAGTTTCAAAATTTCCAATGCTTTTTTATACGGTATAGTCGGATTTACCATTTTTGCAGGAATTCAATTCTTTCTTCTTAAAAACCATTTTGATAAACGCTTTGCCCTTCATTGACGGCTTATTGTACGAATTTTAAAGGTCATGTAATCTTAATTACTATTTTTATGGGCAATGGCCTTACTGACCTTTCTATTATTTACAGGATTCGTTGCATTTTATGCGACTTGGAAACTTCGCCAGGATAAATTGAATACACGTGATGGATTTTTCCTTGGAGGAAGATCTTTGACCGGTATCATTATCGCAGGGTCGCTTTTGCTGACCAATATTTCGACCGAGCATTTGGTCGGCATGAACGGTTCGGCATATAAAAACGGGGCCATCATCATTGCTTGGGAGGTAACTTCTGCATTGGCCTTGGTCATCGGAGCGCTCTATTTTGCCCCGAAATATTTAAAAATGGGCCTGACTACCATTCCCGAGTTTTTGGAAAAACGGTTTGACGGCCCGACCCGAACGTTTGTCGCACTGCTTTTGATCATTTCGTTCGTGGCGACCTTGTTGCCCATAGTACTTTACACAGGTGCCCTGAATATCGAGGCGATTTTTGAGATTTCCGATTTATTGAAGGTTTCCCAAAGTGAAGGGATTTGGATTACTATTCTGGTAGTCGGGGTCATCGGTGCCGTGTATGCTATTTTCGGGGGATTGAAAATGGTGGCCTATACCGACACCATAAACGGGTTTGGCCTTTTGGTCGCCGGACTCCTTGTGCCCATTCTTGCCTTGTTAAGTATCGGTGACGGAAATCCGCTCGACGGCTTGGCCAAGGTTTTCGAAAATAGTCCTGAAAAATTCAATGTCATTAGTAAGGAATCGGGGGTTGGTGAAGGTTCTCGATCTGCAATTCTGCCCTTCGAGGTTTTGTTTACGGGCTTGATGGTCAACCAAGTTTATTTTTGGACGATGCACCAATCGATCATTCAACGGGTCTTGGGGGCGGTCAATCTAAAGGAAGCCCAGAAAGGATTGCTTTTTACGGGCTTACTGAAGATTTTGGTACCGCTGATAATCGTGTTGCCGGGCCTTATCGGTTTCTATTATTTTGGCGAAAGTCTATATGACGATTCCGATAGCGTATATCCTGAACTGGTGAAGAAGGTATTGCCGTTGTGGTTGACCGGTTTTTTTGTGGCGGTAATGATGGGGGCCATTCTCAGTACGTTCAATAGTGCCCTGAACAGTGCGGCCACGGTTTTCAGTTTGGGCATTTACAAAAGATATATATCCAAGGAGGCCAATGAAAAGATGCTGGTCAAGATCGGAAAATGGACCTCGGCCCTCTTGGCGGTTTTCGCAATTGGGATCGCCCCCTTTGTGGCCAACGCACCCGAGGGGCTGTACCAACTGCTGCAACAGCTCAACGGTATCTTTTTCATTCCCATTGCCAGTGTGGTCGCTGCGGGATTTCTATTTCCAAAAGTTTCGGCTACCGGAGCCAAAATCGGATTGTTGTTCGGGCTGCTTTTTTATGTTGTGATGTATTATATGATCGAGGTCGATTTGCATTTTGTACATATTTGGGGCATCGAGTTCGTTCTGAACATAGGCGTCATGCACTTGGCATCGGCATTGTTGCCGAAAGATGAAAAATTCGAAATGAAGGATGCTGGCGTTCTAGATTTGGATCCCTGGCGGTATGCAAAGCCCTTTAGTCTTTTTTTGGTCGTCTTTACCGTAATTTTGTACCTTGTATTAGGAAATGTATAATAACACTTTAGCCGTAAGTTTTTAATTAGTTCCATGGAAGAGAAAACCTTTAGAAATTATGAAGCCCCCGATGTTTCGGCAGCTGTCAAGGAACATTATCGAAAAATGCGCAAAAATCAGACCTATGATTATGTGCAACGAATGCATAAGAAGTACTTGAAGTTCGATAAACCCATGGATCTTTGGGAGGCCATGCGACACTTGAACAGCCTGATCGATGTCAGCGATCCCGATCTGGATCTGCCGAACGTACAACATTTGATCCAGAGTGCCGAGGCCATTCGGGCCGAAGGTCGCCCCGATTGGATGCAATTGACCGGGTTGATACACGATCTTGGTAAGGTCATGTTCCTGTGGGGCAGTGACGAAGATGGTACCAGTCAGGCCGAACAATGGGGTATGGTAGGCGATGTATTTGTAGTAGGTTGCAAACTTCCAGATTCATGTGTATATCCCGAGTTCAATGCATTGAATCCAGATATGCAAAATGAAGATTACAATACTGTGACCGGCGTCTATGAGAAAGGATGCGGACTTGACAATCTCGAACTTGCTTGGGGCCATGATGAATACCTATATCAAGTATTGAACAACCACGAAGATAACAAACTGCCCGAAGAGGCCATGGTCATGATCCGATATCATTCGTTCTATCCTTGGCATTCTGGGGGCAGCTATCAAGAATTGCTGAACGAGAAAGACCAAGAGTACTTAGAGATCATCAAAGATTTTAATAAATACGATCTCTACACCAAGAGCCAAAAAATATATGACTTGGAAGATGTACTGGATCATTATCGGCCGATTGCGGAAAAATATTTAGGTACGGGCCCTATCTATTGGTAGCGAAAAAAGTACGGATTACTTTCTAAACTTAGTATACCGCGATTGTCTAAAACAATGGATCGACTTCGCAATGTTCCCTTGCCTTTTCTTCCAAAACAGTTACCTTAATGGTACTTTCCCCAACGTTTTCGAGATCATGGGTCATTTCGTTCGATATGCATTCCCAATAAAATTGATCACCTTTTGAAAGCCGTAAGAGTACGACTTGTCCGTTAATGTTACGTGATACAAGTAGACCATCGGAAAAACTGGTACAACTGTAGTTGTTTCGGTGGCGCCTGAACGGAATACGTTCAGAAGGTCTTAATTGTATTTCCCAAAGCCTGATTTCGGCATTTTCGTAAAGGGCCTCACCGATAGCTTCGCTGAATTCACCTTTTTTTATTTCGTTCAATTTCGCCTCGTCCCATGAGTCGTATCCTCCTTCTGCAATTATTTCTGTGGCTTGCATTTTCTTTTTGAGATTTTTTTGAAACAAAAATACGTTTGAATGCAAGAATTGGATTTTATTTAGAAATTAATTTACAAAATAGCTACTGGTAGCAACCCCTGAATTAATTACTTTCTTAATAGAATCAATGCCCGTTTACTTACAATCATAATGATTTTTTGGTATATCCCCCCCCAAAAAAAAACCGCTTCAAAAAATTGAAGCGGTTTTTTTGTTTCACCCACATAAGGCCTATTTCACCATTTCGTAACTGCGCTTGATGAATTCGGTCAGTTCTTCGCCTTTTAGCAATCCTTTCGAAAGTCTCGCCAGATCGATGGACTGGTTTATCAAACGCTCCCGTTTTTTGGCGGTCTTGGTGTTCAAGATTTCCCCGACAAGTTCGTGGTTCGTATTGACTATTAAATTGTACATCTCAGGCATGTTTCCCATACCGAACATGCCCCCGCCGGTTTGTTGCATTTCTTTCATACGGCGCATAAATTCAGGTTCGGTGATAATAAATGGCGAAGCATTGCTGTCCATTGCCTCTAATTGAACCGTGTATTTCTTGTCTTCGATGATCTCTTCCAAACTTGTTTTGAGTTTTTCCTTTTCCTCATCGGAGAGTTTTGAAATCGTGGTATCGTCTTTTTTGATAAGGTTATCCAAATGATCGGCATCGACCCGTGCGAAGGAAATTTTATCTTTTGAAGTTTCCAATTTTTGCATCAAATGCCCGATAATGGGCGAATCGAGCAAAAGAACCTCATAGCCTTTTGCCTTGGCGGCCTCGATATAACTATGCTGCGCCTCTTTGTCAGAAGCATAGAGTACGACCATTTTTTCATCTTTGTCGGTCTGGCTATCCTTGATTTTTTCCGTCAACTCCTCGAAAGTGAAATAGTTGCCGTCAACGGTCGGGTACAAAGCGAATTTCTCCGCTTTTTCAAAAAATTTGTCCTCCGAAAGCATCCCGTATTCGATGACGATCTTGATATCGTTCCATTTTTTTTCGAAGTCCTCTCGATTGTTCTTGAAAAGTGAGTTCAATTTGTCGGCCACTTTTCTGGTGATGTAAGAGGATATTTTCTTCACCGCGCCATCCGCTTGCAGATATGACCTTGAAACATTCAACGGAATATCGGGCGAATCAATGACCCCGCGCAACATGGTCAAGAACTCAGGTACGATACCCTCGACATTGTCGGTCACAAATACTTGGTTCTGATAAAGTTGTATGCGGTCTTTTTGTATGTTGAGGTCGTTGGTCAATTTGGGGAAGTAAAGTATTCCCGTTAAATTAAAAGGATAGTCAACGTTCAAATGAATATTGAACAAAGGTTCTTCGAACTGCATGGGGTACAACTCGCGATAGAAAGACTTATAATCCTCATCCTTAAGATCTGAAGGCTGTTTGGTCCATGCCGGATTCGGATTATTGATAATATTATCGACCTCTTTTGTCGGGGCCGGATCTTCTTCTTTGGCACCTTCCGGTTTTGGAAGTGTTTCGGTCTTCGTTCCGAACTTGATCGGAATCGGCATAAACTTGTTGTACTTCTGCAGAAGACCAGTGATTCTTCCTTCTTCTAAAAACTCTTTTGAATCATCTGCAACATGAAGTATGATTTCGGTACCTCGATCTTCTTTCTTTGCTTTTTTGATCGTGAACTTGGGCGAACCGTCACATGACCAATGAACCGCAGGTTCGTCTTTGAAACTTTTTGTAATGATCTCTACCTTTTCGGCAACCATAAAAGACGAATAAAACCCTAGCCCGAAATGGCCAATGATTCCTGTATCCTTGGCACCATCTTCATACTTGTTCAAGAATTCTTCGGCACCAGAAAAGGCCAATTCGTTGATGTATTTTTTGACCTCTTCCTCGGTCATTCCGATACCTTGGTCGATAACATGTATTTTTTTGCCCTTTTTATCGACCTTCACCTCAATTTGGGGTTCGCCATATTCAACACCCTTGGCCTCACCTATTGAGGTCAGATGTTTTAACTTGAGCGTTGCATCCGTCGCATTGGAAATTAATTCGCGAAGAAATATTTCATGATCACTATATAAAAACTTTTTGATTAGCGGAAAAATGTTCTCTACCGAGACATTGATCTTACCTGTTGCCATTTTTTGTATTGTTTTATGTTTGTCACGTTTCAGCAGTCAAAAAAAATACCATTGTTCGCTATCGTGACAAACTGACACACTTATTTGCTGATTATATAGGGCTTTGAAAGAACAATTCGTCTATAATCACTAGATTTATGGCGCTTAAACTAGATTTAAAGAAGAGATACCCATGTACAACTCAAAAATTATAGGCCTCGGTCATTATGTGCCCGAAAATGTGGTGACCAACGATGATCTTTCAAAAATCATGGATACCAGTGATGAGTGGATCCAAGAACGTACCGGAATCAAGGAACGTAGGCATGTCAAAAAAGAAGGTGGTGAAACCACAACAAGTATGGGCGTAAAGGCGGCGGAAATTGCCATTGAGCGTGCAGGTATCGCCAAAGATGATATCGACTTTATCATATTCGCCACTTTGAGTCCTGATTACTATTTTCCCGGCCCGGGAGTCTTGGTACAGCGCGATTTGGGTATAAAAACGGTTGGCGCACTTGATATTCGCAATCAATGTTCGGGCTTCGTTTATGCCGTCTCTGTGGCGGATCAATATATCAAAAGCGGTATGTACAAGAATGTTCTGGTCATTGGCTCCGAGGTCCATTCCAAGGGACTCGATATGACTACGCGGGGCAGGGGCGTTTCGGTTATTTTCGGCGACGGTGCGGGTGCTGCCGTCTTGAGCAGAGAGGAAGATACCTCGAAGGGAATTCTTTCTACCCATTTACATTCCGAGGGGCAACATGCCGAAGAACTGGCCCTTTTGGCACCCGGTATGGGTGGCCGTTGGGTCAGCGACATTGTCGCGGACGATAACCCAGATGATGAGTCTTATTATCCGATAATGAACGGTCAGTTCGTCTTCAAGAATGCCGTTGTAAGATTCAGTGAAGTTATTATGGAGGGGCTGAAGACCAATGATCTGCAACCGACCGATATCGATATGTTGATTCCGCATCAGGCCAACCTCCGTATTTCGCAGTTCATTCAGAACAAGTTTCGTTTGAGCGAAGATCAGGTATATAATAATATTATGAGGTATGGCAATACTACTGCAGCCTCAATACCCATTGCGTTGACCGAAGCTTGGGAAGAGAAAAAAATCAAGGATGGGGATCTGGTCGTGCTTGCCGCCTTCGGAAGCGGATTTACCTGGGGTAGTGTTATAATAAGATGGTGACCTTATTAAAGGTGAAACCCCGACAATACTGCCGGGGTTTCTTTCGCTGATAGGCTATACTAAACACTAACCATTAACTATAAACATATAGCGTTATCAACGACTTTATTGTCTCTCGTACCTAAATTTGATATCTCTATATCAAAATATAATAGACGAACCTTTATCAAAATAGTTACGTGTTTATCGTAACTTTAACAAAATGCAAAAAACTCTCGTATTCGGAGCTTCCTTAAAACCTGATCGTTATAGTAATTTGGCAGTGAATCGCCTTTTAGACCATAACATTGAAACTGAAGCTTTCGGTCTCCAGAAAGGTAAGATCAGGAGCGTACAAATAAAGACCAATTCAGCGGATTTTCAAAATATTCATACGATAACTTTATATATCGGTATGGCACGTCAGCCTGAATATTACGGAGATATTCTTAAAATAGACCCCAAAAGGGTCATCTTTAATCCAGGTACGGAAAATCCCGAATTCCAAAAAATACTTGAAGAACGGGGTGTTACGGTAGAGATTGCCTGTACCTTGGTTTTATTGGCCACAAATCAATACTGATTCTACCATATCTAAAAATAGATTTTTTTCTATTGAAAAATTAACATTTCATGTAAAAACGATCATCGTTATTTTTGGCGATTTTATCGATCGTGGCCATTTTGAGGTAATTTTTTCCGGATCAATAATAGGCCGATAAAAGTGATTAGACCGTTCAATGGGAGCAACTCGTAGCCTAGAACATACCCCCCTAGGTTTTCTGGAGGAATCTTTCCAAGTATATAGCACAAAACTACCGATGTCAAGGCTACGGCCCAGACATAACGGTCCTTGACCTGATATTTGGTAAAAATACCAAAGGCAAAAAGACCGAGCAGTGGACCATATGTATAGCCGGCAACCTTGAGCAGACCATCTATTACATTGGTGTCCAATATGTGTTTAAAGGCGATTACCACGATTATCAGCAAAACGCTCATGCCCACGTGCGTTATTTTTCTGATTTTCTTTCGACGGGCTTCGGGCTTTTTTTCGATACCGAGAAAATCGACACAAAAGGAGGTCGTCAAAGAGGTCAAGGCGCTATCGGCGCTACTATAGGCGGCGGCTATCAATCCGAGCATGAAGGTGACGGCCACGACAATACCAAGACCACTGTTCAATGCTATTTCAGGAAAAAGCAAGTCCGATTTTGGTTTGCCATCCATCAAAGGCAAGGCTATTTGGTATTTATCGGCATAAATGAACAGCAAAGCGCCCAAGAGCATGAAGACAAAAGTTACGATTACGAGTACCACGCTAAAGCTCACCATGTTCTTTTGGGCATCTTTCAACGTTTTGCAGGTCAGGTTCTTTTGCATCATATCTTGATCCAAGCCGGTCATACAAATGGTTACGAACATACCGCCCAAGAATGACTTGATCAGATGTTTGCTATCCTTAAAGTCATCGATGAAAATAGTTTGGTTATATTGTTGGAATTCAGACGAGGTCAAAAACTCCGAAAAGCTCCAATCCAATTGGTCGAGTACAAAATAAATCGACAATCCTACCGAAATAAGCATGAACAGCGTTTGCAAGGTATCCGTCCAAACAATGGTCTTGATGCCTCCTTTGAAGGTGTATATCCATATCAATAAAATGGAAAGCGTTACGGTCAGTTCGAACGGTACTTTCCATGCGTCGAATACAAATTGTTGCAGTACAATGGCGACCAAGAATAATCGAAAAGCCGCTCCCAATACCCGTGAGACGAAAAACGAAATAGCGCCCACCTTATAACTGACAAAGCCAAATCGGTCATCGAGATATTCATAAATGGATGTTACGTTCTGTTTGTAGTAAATAGGAAGCAATACATAAGCAGTAACCAAATAACCCAAAAAGTACCCGAACACGACCTGCATATAACTAAACTGGGAAGCTTCGACCCAACCTGGTACCGAAATAAAGGTAACGCCAGAAAGTGAGGCGCCCACCATGCCGAAGGCCACCAAGTACCAAGGTGAGGATTTACCGGCCTTGAAAAAATCGTCATTGGAGTCATTTTTTCCAGTGAAATACGATATAAGTAAAAGCAGTACAAAGTAGCCACAGATAAGCAGCAAGATGTTGGTCGGAGTCATTCAATTTATTTTATCGTAAAGTACGAAAAGTAAAAATAGTATGTAATTTTGTCCGGTAAACCGAGCGAATGGATTTTTCTTCTAAATTATTGGAAAATGCGGTCTATGAAATGTCGCAACTGCCGGGAATCGGCAAGCGCACCGCGTTGAGGCTGGTACTGCATTTGCTGAAACAACCTGCAGAACGCACGACCAATTTATCCGATGCCCTGCAGAAGCTGCGAAATACCGTTAAATTCTGTTCGAGTTGCCATAACATTTCAGATGTCGAGACGTGCGAGATCTGTGCGAATCCCAAACGAGATGAGACCACCGTTTGTGTGGTGGAGGACATTCGCGATGTCATGGCCATTGAAAATACGGGTCAATATAAGGGGCTATACCATGTTCTAGGAGGAAAGATATCTCCAATGGAAGGGGTAGGGCCGCAAGACCTGACAATCGTTTCTTTGGTAGATAAAGCTAAAAAAGGAGTAATAAAGGAACTTATTTTTGCGTTAAGTTCAACGATGGAAGGCGATACCACCAATTTTTATATCTATAAGCAATTGGAAGGATTTGATATCAGTACCTCGACCATCGCCAGGGGTATCGGTGTGGGTGATGAATTAGAGTACGCCGATGAAATTACACTTGGTAGAAGTATCATGAACCGAATTCCGTTTGAAGGCTCCCTAAAAATGAACTAACACTACATTAAATTTATATTTAGGGGTGTTTTTTTAGTATTTTTGCAAAAAAATAGACAATAAGCGCACTTAGAATAATAATATGTCAAAATTCGAATTGAAATTACCGCGAATGGGTGAAAGTGTTGCCGAAGCAACATTGACCTCTTGGTTGAAAGACATAGGTGACACCATAGAAATGGACGAGGCAGTTTTTGAAATCGCCACTGATAAAGTAGATTCAGAGGTGCCTAGTGAAGTAGAAGGTGTTCTGGTCGAAAAGCGTTTCGAAATTGATGATATCGTTAAGGTCGGTGAGACCGTTGCGATAATATCCTTGAACGGTTCGGTCGAAGAAAAGCTTCCGGAAACGGAAAGTGAAGAGGCCGTTGTGATACCTGAAGAAACGGTCGAAGCTTTGGAAAAGACGGTTGAAATCGCCAAAGAGACATCAGGTGCGCCGATTTTGCAGTCAAATAATGATAAGAACGGTTCCTCGGATAGGTTTTATTCGCCTTTGGTAAAGAATATAGCCAAGCAAGAGGGTATTTCCGTTGCCGAACTCGATGCCATAACGGGAACCGGAAAAGAAGGTAGGGTGACCAAAAACGATATTCTTGCCTATATTGAAAATAAGGCATCTTCCACAACTACGCAAAATGTTGCCCTGACAAATGATCCAATTCAAAACATGACTGAATCGGTTCAAGAACTTAAGAAACCCGTTGCTCCGGTCTATAAGCCCAACGGTCAAGACGAAGTCATTGAAATGACCCGAATGGGCAAGTTGATCGCCAAGCACATGAGCGAGAGCGTGACCACTTCGGCGCATGTTCAGAGTTTTATCGAGGTCGATGTGACCAATTTGGTGAACTGGCGCAATAAAATGAAAGATGCTTTTGAAAGACGTGAGGGTGAAAAATTGACCTTTACCCCGATTTTTATGCAGGCGGTGGCCCGGGCATTGAAACAATACCCGATGATGAATATATCGGTCGATGGCGATAAGGTTATCAAGAAAAAGAACATCAATCTCGGTATGGCGGCCGCATTGCCGGATGGTAACCTGATTGTTCCCGTAATCAAGAATGCTGACAGGTTGAATCTTGTCGGAATGGCAAAGGTGGTCAATGATCTGGCCCAAAGGGCGCGCAGCAATCAATTAAAACCCGATGAAGTTCAAGATGGTACCTATACCGTAACCAATGTCGGTACCTTTGGCAGTGTTTTCGGTACCCCCATAATAAATCAACCGCAAGTCGGTATTTTGGCTTTGGGAGCGATTCGCAAAGTACCTGCGGTAATCGAGACCTCGGAAGGCGATTTTATAGGTATACGCAGTAAAATGTACCTGTCGCACAGCTATGACCATCGGGTGGTGAACGGGGCATTGGGCAGTATGTTCGCCAAAGCAGTGGCCGATTACCTTGAGGCTTGGGACGTAAACCTTGAGATCTAGCATCCTGCTGTTCGCAGTTCCGGTTATGTCGTTCATCTTGTTATTTTTCATTGACATAGCTAATGGTTATATATTTATGGTTTATCGAACGCCATAGATTATAGATTGACATGCATGATTTGTTTCGGGTTATACTTTTGACCCTGACCGCTTATTTTTTTATTCATACCGTTGCAGTACGTTCACAAGAATCGGAAAAGGAATCCATGCAGTTCTTTATCGATTGTAATTGTGAGCGAAGTTGCCTTCGACAAGAAATAAATTTTGTAAATCACGTACGAGATCGGGCATTGGCCAACATTGAACTTTTTATTTATGACATCGCGAATGGCAGTGGTGGTAGAACCTATAAGCTGAATTTCAATGGCAAGGGCGATTACGAAGGTATTGTTCACCAGAACTCATTTGACAGTAATGCCAATATGTCTTCAGACGATGTGCGCAAGGGCCTTTTGAATGCTGTTAAAAATGGCCTGCTCAAATATGTGATTGTTTCCGATTTGGCCGGCAAGGTGGATTATAAAATCTCGGATGCAGGACTTGCCGAGCGGCAAGACATTAATTTTGATGATCCTTGGAACAATTGGATTTTTGAGGTATACGGTGAGGCTGAATTGGACAAGGAATCAAGTAGAAAGGAATTTGAATATGAGATTGGCTTTGAAAGTGACCGCGTAACCGAAAAATGGCGGATCCGTACCGATTTACAGATGAACCAGGCCACGAGTGAATTCGTTCAGAATGAAGAGACATTTACAAGTGACCGGTTTCGTTACGCAGGTGATGGAAGTATAGTAAGAAGTTTATCCGACCATTGGTCGGCGGGTATTTTTGGAGGGGCTAGACACGATACCTTTACGAATCTTGATTTCCGATACTATTTTGCCCCGGCCGTCGAATATAATATCTTTCCTTACAATGAAGTGCTAAGGCGTGAGATAGTTTTTGCCTATCGCGTCGGTTATTTTCACAACAATTATATCGATACGACTATTTTCGGGAAGATGGAAGAGGGCAAGTTCAACCATTCTTTGGATGTTCAAGTACGTTATCGACAGCCGTGGGGCAATATTTATAGCCGTTTGAGGGGTTCGACTTTTTTGGATGATTTCGATAAGAATCGCGTGCAGCTTTTCAGTAGGTTGTCGATACGCTTAATAAAAGGCCTATCGGTTAGACTTTCAGGAAGTTTTGAAATCATACGCGACCAGATCAATCTTCCCGCGGGTGATGCCTCCATTGAAGATGTGCTCTTGCAGCAAAAGCAAATCGCTACCGATTTTGAACTTGGCTTCAGTGTGGGTTTGAGCTATACTTTCGGATCGGCCTATAACAATATTATCAATACCAGATTGTAACGAATTTCATATGATCGATGAATATGACGCTGTGACCGCATACCATTACCGGGCCTATAGACCGCCGTTGCACGGTAGAATATTGGCAGAATGTATTGAAAATAAGGGAAAATATCCCAAAGGATTGGACATTGGTTCGGGTACGGGACATTCCTCCTTGGCCTTGACGCCATACTGCAATATGGTCGCAGGGGTCGAACCGAGCCTAGTGATGCGTCAAAAGGCTTTAAAACATGCCCAAGTTGAATATTTCGACTACGACAAAAACCGTTTGCCGTTCGACGATGCGACGTTTGACCTGATTACGTTGGCGGGGTCTTTATACTATGGGAAATCACAGCGATTGTTGGACGAGATCGTTAGGGTCGGCACCAAAGATGGATCGGTAATCTTGTATGACTTTGAACTTTTACTTGACGAAGCACTTCACGAACTTGATCTGAAGAACCTAGGGGAAAGTTCATATAATCATCAAGAGGATTTTTCAGGCCTTTCAGAGCAAAAATTGTCCCAAATACGGGCCGGTAGTAATGAAATGGAAGTAAATATGGGTGCTAATGACCTTGCACACATTCTATTGTCCATCAAGACATTTTACCTATATCTGGTCGATCTGCACAGAAAAGAAAGGCTCCATGAAAAGATAGCAAGTCTTTTAAGGCCTATTGTTGGTCGGGAAGGGTTTACCACCAAAGCGCAAACCTATTATAAAGTCTACAGAATTGTTAAATGAGTGCCATTGGGCAAATAAAATGTACCGTCGATTTCCTCTCTTTTTCCTAAAGTCTATCTTTGTGTGCTAAAACCTACGATATGGAACTGAAACTTACCAGACCCATCTGCTTTTTTGATCTGGAGACGACCGGCACCAATGTGGCCAAAGACCGGATCGTCGAGATTTCGATTTTGAAGATCCATCCCAACGGAAACAAGGAAAGTAAAACATGGTTGGTGAATCCTGAAATTGAAATTCCCGAAGAGGCTTCCAATATTCATGGCATAACGAATGAAAAAGTAGTAAGCGAACCTACTTTCAAGCAGCTTTCGAAAGAGATATATGGTATTATCAAAGACAGTGATCTGGGCGGCTTTAATTCGGACCGTTTTGATATTCCTTTATTGGCCGAAGAAATGTTGCGGGCCGAAATTGATTTCGATATGAAAAATACGGTCTCCATCGATGTGCAGACCATTTTTCATAAAATGGAGAAGCGAACTTTGGGCGCGGCCTACAAGTTCTATTGCAACAAAGAACTTGACGATGCGCATAGCGCCGAGGCTGATACCCAGGCGACATACGAGGTATTGCTTTCACAATTGGACCGATACCCCGATCTGGAGAACAATGTGAAGAAACTGGCCGAATTTTCAACGCATAGGCAATTTGCCGATTTTGCAGGTTTCATTGGGTTTGATGATGAGGATAATGAAATTTTTGCCTTTGGCAAGCATAAAGGTAAAAAAGTGCTCGAAGTGCTTGAAAAAGAACCCGGGTATTTCGGATGGATATTGAATGCCGATTTTCCATTGTACACAAAAAAAGTGTTGACCCAGATCAAGTTGAGCCAATTGAACAATAAGTTGAGCTGATACTTCGTTGCTTTTTTTTATAGTTCGGTAGGCGTTGTCATGAAATATAGATTGTCAAGTAGATGAAACTTATTTGTATCGGAAGAAATTATGTAGAGCACATCAAAGAGTTGTCGAACGAGCGACCGAACGAGCCGGTGTTGTTCATCAAGCCCGATTCGGCGATACTTCCCAAGGAACAAGATTTTTATATTCCTGATTTCACCAATGAAGTGCACCATGAGGTCGAGGTACTTGTAAAGATTAAAAAAGTCGGCAAACACATCGACGAACGTTTTGCCCATACCTATTATGATGAAATTGGACTTGGGCTCGATTTGACGGCCCGGGACCTACAATCACAGCTGAAGGAAAAAGGTCTACCGTGGGAAAAAGCCAAAGGATTCGATGGCTCTGCCGTTATCGGTAGATGGATGCCGAAATCCGATTTCGGCGATTTGAACGATTTGAATTTTTCCCTATTTAAAAACGGTGAGGAAGTCCAAAAAGGAAATACAGGTCTCATGCTCTGGAAGATAGACGAATTGATAGCCTACGTTTCGCAATATTTTACCTTGAAAAAAGGCGATATTATTTTTACCGGAACGCCTTCAGGTGTTGGCAGAATAGGCACAAATGATTATCTTTCGGGTATCTTGGAAGGGCATGAACTCTTTACTTTAAAAGTTAAATAATGATCTATAATCTTGATAAGATAAATGAGATGGCCGAGGGTGACGAAGACTTCATCAATTCGGTCATTTCGGTGTTTTTAGAGGAAGTGCCACAAGATCTTCAGGACTTGGAGGCCGCACTTTCAGGAGGTGATCATGAAAAAGTCTACCAATTGGCCCATAAGATCAAGCCGAACGTCGATTTGTTGGGTATGGAGCAGACACGTGCCGCCGCCCTCGAAATCGAGACCATGGGTAAGAACGCCGCCAATATTTCCGAAATCGAAAAGGTTTTCCCCGCATTAAAAAAAGATGTCGAACAGGTCATCTCTGAACTTAAAAAAGACTTTCAGCTATAATGCTTGCCGAAATCATCACCATTGGCGATGAGATTCTAATAGGGCAGGTCATCGATACCAACTCGACATTCATAGCCAAAGAGCTCAACAAAATCGGTATTTCGGTATATCAGATTACCTCGGTACAAGACGATCGCGAGCACATTATTAACGCGTTGCACGAAGCACAACGAAGAGCTCAGATCGTTATTGTTACCGGCGGGCTCGGCCCTACAAAAGATGATATTACCAAGCATACTTTTTGCGAGTTCTTCGATGATACTCTAGTAGAAGACATGCAGGTATTGCAGCATGTAGAGGAACTTTTTCGAAAACATATTTCCAATACGCCCATTTCCGATATCAATAGAATGCAGGCCCTTGTGCCGGCAAAGGCGACCGTACTGCACAATGCCTATGGTACCGCACCGGGTATGTGGTTCGAGAAGAGCGGGATCGTTTTTGTTTCCCTTCCCGGTGTGCCTTTCGAAATGAAGAACCTGATATCGGTGGAGGTCGTTCCCAGATTGATCGAGCGCTTTGAACGTCCGTATATAATTCACAAGACCCTTGTTACCTACGGACTTGGAGAAAGTGCCATTGCCAATAGAATCGAATCGTGGGAAGAAAGCCTACCGTCTTTTGTCAAGTTGGCCTACCTGCCCAATTTGGGCAAGGTACGGTTGCGACTTACCGCAAAAGGCACCGAAAAAAAGGTATTGGAAAAAACGATCGAAATCGAATCCCAAAAATTGTCGGATTTGTTGGGCGATATTATCTATGGAATCGAAGATGATGAAACCTTGGAGGAAATAATCGCCAAACTTTTTACCGCTAAAAAAATGACCTTGGCCACCGCGGAGAGTTTTACGGGAGGGGCGATTGCCGAAAAAATCGTGTCCGTGCCGGGTGCTTCGGTCTATTACAAAGGGAGCATTGTTAGCTATGCCACTGAAGCGAAAATCAACGTGTTGAACGTGCCCAAGACTGTAATAGACACCAACTCGGTGGTAAGCGAAGCAGTGGCCATTTCAATGGCCGAAAATGTCAAAAAAATGTTCAATACCGATTTTGCCATTGCCACGACGGGCAATGCGGGGCCGACCAAAGGCGATTCCGATGCCGATGTCGGAACCGTGTTCATTGGTATTGCCACGCCGAACCGCGTTTTTGCCCAAAAATTCAACATGGGAAACCACCGAACGAAAATTGTTGAAAAAGCGGTAAACAAAGGCTTTGAATTGCTTCAAAAAGAAATTCTGAAATTCTAGAAAAGAATTTTGTCCGTCCCGCAAAAATGATATAAATTTGCACCCTGTTAAAAATTCAGCGCAATGTCAAAAGTTTGTGAAATTACGGGAAAGAGGGCCATGTTCGGCAACAATGTGTCATTCTCTATCAACAAGACCAAAAGAAGGTTTGATGTGAATCTTTCGAAAAAGAGGTTCTACATTCCTGAAGAAGACAGGTGGGTGACGTTGAAAGTTTCCGCCAGAGCGTTGAAGACGATCAATAAAAAAGGCATTTCAGCGGTTTTGAAAGAAGCCAAGGCACAAGGGTTGTTGAATAAATAAGCTCGAAAAAATTTAGATAGCGATGGCAAAGAAAGGCAATAGAATTCAGGTAATCTTAGAGTGTACCGAGCATAAGGATTCAGGTATGCCCGGAACTTCGAGGTACATTACCACGAAGAACAAGAAGAATACCCCAGAACGGATGGAAATTAAAAAATTCAATCCGATCTTGAAGAGAATGACAGTCCATAAAGAGATAAAATAATAGAATTCACGCCTTCACGGGAGTGACGATAAAGCATATTAATCATGGCAAAGAAGACGGTAGCAAGTTTACAAACAAGTTCAAAGCGATTGACAAAGGCCATTAAAATGGTAAAATCGCCCAAATCGGGTGCCTACGTTTTTGTGGAATCCGTTATGGCCCCAGAAGCCGTGAACGATTGGTTGCAGAAAAAATAAAACGCACATTCAGTACAATATTTGATGGCCCCTTTCGAAAGAATGGGGCTTTTTTCTTTCTGTCATTCCGACACAGGAGGAATCTCATTGCCAAATCGGTCAACTATTGGCCACATTCCATTTCGCTTGGAATGACAAATTCTACCCCATTCCTTATCTTTGAACACCTAACTTAGTAGCAAATGAGTCTATTCAAAAACATATTTAGTTCTAAAAAGAAAGAAACCCTTGACAAAGGCCTTGAAAAGTCCAAGACATCTTTCTTTTCCAAATTGAGCAAGGCCGTTGCCGGAAAATCGAAGGTCGATGACGATGTACTCGATAATTTGGAGGAAGTCTTGGTCACTTCGGATGTAGGTGTCGATACGACGCTCAAGATAATAGACCGGATCGAGGCACGGGTCGCCCAAGACAAATATATGGGTACCGATGAGCTCAATGTTATTTTGCGGGAAGAGATTGCAGGACTTCTCTCGGAAACCAATATCGGAGAGGAAACCGAGTTCAGCATACCCCACGACAAAAAGCCTTACGTGATCATGGTCGTCGGTGTCAACGGGGTAGGCAAGACCACGACCATAGGAAAATTGGCACACCAGTTCAAGAACCAGGGACTAAAAGTCGTATTGGGTGCGGCCGATACTTTTCGCGCCGCGGCCATCGATCAGTTGCAGGTTTGGGCCGATCGTGTCGACGTGCCATTGGTCAAACAAAAAATGGGCAGTGATCCGGCTTCGGTGGCCTTTGATACCTTAAGCTCGGCGGTTGCCCAAAATGCTGATGTCGTTATCATCGATACGGCGGGCCGATTGCACAACAAGGTCAATTTGATGAACGAATTGACCAAGGTAAAAAAGGTCATGCAAAAAGTGGTCGATGAGACGCCCCACGACGTATTATTGGTCTTGGATGGTTCAACGGGGCAAAACGCTTTTGAACAGGCGAAACAGTTTACCAAGGCGACCGAAGTAACCTCCTTGGCGGTCACAAAACTCGATGGTACGGCCAAAGGCGGGGTCGTTATCGGTATTTCGGATCAATTTCAGATACCTGTAAAATATATCGGGGTAGGCGAGGGTATCGAAGATCTACAGGTCTTTAATAAATACGAGTTCGTCGATTCTTTTTTTAAGATGTAAGAGGGGTTATAACAACCGAAAACATCGGTATGGCTACCTTGAAAGGTGTGCTATGCGCCAAGCACTTGCGTAGATAAACGAGCTACGAACAAGGCGGAAAAACAATTGCGCAAAAAGTATACAACTATCGGCAATTTGAATACCTCTTCATTTTTGGGTTGCCATAATTTTGCTCCATTATTAAATATTGGAAAAATAGACAATGAGCAAAACAATTTTAATCACGGGAGCATCATCGGGAATAGGAAAAGCGGCAGCCAAAAAGTTTCAGGCAGAAGGGTGGAATGTCATTGCCACAATGCGCAACCCTGAAAAAGAAGATGAACTAATATCCATAGATAATGTTTTAATTGTCAAACTAGACGTTCAAAATCTAACAAGTATAGCAAGTGCAATTGAAGAAGGAATTGGAAAGTTCGGAAAAATCGACGTCGTTCTAAATAATGCTGGATACGGCATATTGGGTACTTTCGAATCTGCATCAAGAGAAAGTGTTTTGAGACAGTTTGATGTAAATGTCTTTGGCCTCTTTGATGTAACAAGGGCGATATTGCCACATTTTAGAAAAAATAAAAACGGAATGTTCATCAATATATCATCGGTTGGTGGTAAAACAACCTTTCCAATGATGCAACTTTACCATGCTACGAAATTTGCTGTCGAAGGTTTTACAGAATCTTTGCAATACGAAATGGAACCCATTGGCGTAAAAGTAAAAATAGTGGAACCAGGTAGCATAAAAACCGATTTTTCAGGTCGTTCGATGGATTTTCAGCACAATGAAGAACTAACAGAATATAACGAGTTTGCATCAGGGGTAATGAATACTTTTGAAAAATTGATGAGTTCTGAAAACAGGAACAGTCCAGACATGGTAGCAGATGTGATTTTCAATGCCGCAACTGACGGAACGAACACGCTTAGATACGTGGCGGGTGCGGATGCTGAACGTTTACTGGAAGCTAGAAAAGCGATGAATGATGCCGAGTTTCTTAGTATGATGAAAACGAGCCTAAATATTAAATAAGAAATAGAAAAGCACACTTTAATCAATAAAGTGTGCTCTTTTATACAAAAAACAGTGCATTGAAAGATATTCTAAAAATAGAAACCATATCGGATATTCATCAATTTTTAGATATGGCAAAGCCAAACCATCCACTTGTATCGGTATACCGAATTGGAGATTCCCTAAACAATTTAGAAGTTGATAATTTCAGGTATTCACTTGGTATGTATCAAATTAGCTTCAAAGAAAATTGCCCATATACCATAATAAACTATGGTAGAAATTCTTATGACTATCAAAATGGCACATTGATTTTTACGGCACCGAACCAAGTAATGGAATTTAAAAAAGCTGAAAAATCAGAAGTCAACAATGGGTGGACCTTGGCTTTTCATCCAGATTTGATTCGAAAATCGGAATTAGGAAAGAAAATTGAACAGTATTCATTCTTTTCTTACGCTTCAAACGAAGCCCTGCACCTATCCGAAGAGGAAAGAAAAACGGTCACAGGTATTGCTGAGAAAATCGAGAAAGAAATCAGAAGCAATATAGACGCCCATAGTCAAACCTTGATCATTTCAAATATTGAGCTATTATTGAATTATTGTGTTCGTTTTTATGACCGACAATTTTATACCAGAACAAATTTAAATCAAGATATAGCAAGTCAGTTCGAACAATTATTAAGAGCGTATTACAATCAAGAAAAACAATTGGAATTAGGAATTCCGACCGTTCAATATTGCGGGGAAACGCTGAATATGTCGCCTAAATATTTAAGCGATCTATTGCGAAAAGAGACAGGCAAGGGCACACAAGACCATATTCATCAATACATCATTGAGAAAGCAAAGAACAGACTATTGAATTCCAACGAAAGCGCAAGTGAAATTGCGTATGCCTTAGGATTCGAATACCCTCAATATTTTAGCAAGATCTTTAAAAAGAAAACGACAATGAGTCCGAATGAATTTAGGCAAAGTCCGAATTAAACCTATTTTACAAAATGAAAATAGCATCGAAAGCATTCATGGTTGTACTGCTCATTTGGACAATGGCAATGTTGGTTTGGGGATTGGGCGGTTTTTTTGAATACTTCACGGGTATCGAGCCTTTTATACACCTACAGAATTCTGCTTACCCAAGGGCCGTACAGTTTGTCCATTGGTTTTTAATAACGTTGACCGGAGGAATGTTTGTTTTTGGGTATTTCTCAAAATGGAAATGGACACCGTTTGTCATGGTACTTCTATTTTCCAACCTGGCTGTTTTGTGTACCATCGAAACATTCGATTTTATGTATGAACAATGGAGTTATAGTGCCTATGGTACCGAAATGGTTTCGTACGTTTTGCTTTCAATGTTTTTATTGTTTTCACCACTTTCAAAATCACATTTTAACCACAGAATCGAAAACAGATGAAATATGTACTTATTGCAGGGGCTTCAGGCATGATCGGCAGCATCATCTTAGACGAATGCTTGTCATCGTCAAGAATAAATAGGGTAATATCTTTAGTTCGCAAGAAATCGAATACTACCCGCGCTAAGTTAAAAGAGGTAATTATTGAAGATTTTACCGTTTACGACAACCATAGAAATCTGTTTAAGAATATTGATACTGCCTTTTTCTGTATTGGGGTTTACACCGGTGGCGTTCCTGATAAATTATTCAAGGAAATTACGGTTGATTATGCCGTGCATTTTGCAGAAATGTTGAAAGAACATAGTCCAAATGCAAAACTCTGCCTACTTAGTGGAGCTGGAGCCGACCGTGCCGAAAAAAGCAAGACGTCATTTGCGCTTTATAAAGGAATGGCGGAAAATCAAATTGATAGATTAGGTTTGGAATTTTATGCCTTCCGCCCAGCTTATATTTATCCGGTTGAACCAAGAAAAGAGCCCAATTTAATGTATGGAATTATGCGAAATCTATATCCTGTCCTTAGACTTTTGGGAAGCAATTTTAGCATCAAATCGACTGAACTCGCTCAAGCAATGTATGAAATTGGAATAAAGGGAACGGATAAAAAGATATTAGAGAATAAAGACCTGATTCATTATTTAAAAGGGCAAAGTAAATTTGAATAATGAAACCCAGCACCTAAAAAGAGGGCTATAGGTACTGTGGTATGAAATACTGATATTAAATTAATTACAGTAAAAAAAACTTTTCGCAAACAGACAATAAAGTAACCTAACATCACCTATAAACAACAAAGGCTTCAGGCTTATTCGAAGGGTTTTCATATTTTTATGAAGTCCGAAAAATCTTTTGGATTTGGTAATTAAGAAAGAAAATAATTACAAAACAATAGGCTTTGGCTACGAGGGCATACTGAAAAGAAAATGCTTGCCATCTGGCCTACTTGTAATAGATCAGACGGTTTTACTTTATTATTGATTTTATCAAATAAAACCTTAAATCTTGTTATATTTTTATTAATAAATCTGTTTTCGTTTAATTAGAGGTATTCAGAACTTCTTATTTGTCATATATTTGTACTATCAAGGATAAAATATGATAAATAAATACCTTATTCCTACAGAAAAAATTATTGAACGACTTCGATATGAAAATCCATGGTGGATAACTAAAGAGATTCCGAAGACTTATAGTTCATTGTCAAAGAGATTATATTTTGACCTGTTTTATCCCTTTGTTCTCGAAAGAAGTGTTAAAAGAGCTTTGGTTCTAATGGGACCTAGAAGAGTTGGTAAAACTGTAATGCTATTTCATTGCATTGAGAATTTACTGATCAGAGGGGCAAATCCGCAAAAAATATTCTTTATCGGAATTGACAATCCTATTTATGTCAATTTGGGATTGGAAGATATTTTAACTCTTTGTAAAGAATCCTTGGCTCTCAAAAACCTAAATGGCTGCTATATTTTTTTTGACGAGATACAATATTTGAAAGATTGGGAAAGACATTTAAAGGTTCTCGTCGATTCATATCCTGAAACCAAATTTATTGCATCGGGATCAGCAGCTGCAGCTTTGAAATGGCATAGCACGGAAAGCGGAGCGGGTAGATTTACAGATTTTCTATTGCCTCCCTTAACATTTCAAGAATATATCCATTTAAAAAAATTGGATCACTTAATTTATAAGGGCGAAATCCAATATGGAGAAAAGGAAATACAATATTGCCTAACTCATGACACTAAGGAATTGAACAAAGAATTTGTTCATTACTTAAATTTTGGGGGATACCCCGAAGTTGTATTATCGGAAAAAATACAGAATGATATGGGCAGATATGTAAAGAACGATATTGTGGACAAAGTACTTTTAAGAGATTTGCCAAGTCTATATGGAATAAAGGATGTTCAGGAATTAAATCGATTTTTCACCTATATAGCATATAATACCGGAAATGAGTTTTCTTATGAGACAATGTCCAGGGAAAGCGGTATTCAAAAAGACACATTAAAGAAGTATCTTGAATATTTAGAAGCGGCCTTTTTGATAAAAGTATTGAACAAGGTTGGAATCAATGCAAAAAGATTAAAAAGAGTAACAAGTTTCAAAGTTTACCTAACGAACCCATCACTTCGAACAGCGTTGTTTTCTCCGATAACCGAAACAGATCAAGAAATGGGAAACATGGTTGAAACGGCAATTCTTTCGCAATGGATGCATCGAGAACAATTAGATTTGACATATGCTAGATGGAAAGATGGCAGAAAAGAAGGTGAAGTAGATCTCGTTTTAGTTGATGACAAAACCTATAAACCGGTTTGGGGAGTAGAAATTAAATGGAGTAATAGATTTTATGATAAGCCTCGAGAATTAAAAAGCTTAATACGTTTTTGTAAGGAAAACGGGTTCAAATATGCGGTCGCAACTTCAATCGATCAATTAGGAGCGAAGGAAATTCAACATTTGAAATTCACATTCCTTCCAGCTTCGATATATGCTTATAACATTGGTGAAATAACTTTAAAGTTGAAAACAAATAATTAAAAAACGTGAGCACAATTATGGTTCCTATGAAAGGCCTTAGTCTATACTAAAAGCTATAAGGAGCTAAAGCCTTAGGAATATAAGTCTCCATATTAATGAAATTTGAATCAAAATATTTAACAAAGAGCATTTCATAAACTTGAAAAATGACACAAAGGTTCATACTGCTTATCTTCTTGATCTTTACCTTTTCCTGTAAAGAAAAGATAGAGCCCGAAAAAGAACTTCCAGTGCTATGGCAACCTTATAACGATTCCCTAGAGTTGGTGGCCAATGCCGATCATGAAAAAGAGCGCATGCGCTACAAGTTTATTCAATCGAAGGTGACGGACAAAAACGCTGTTTTTTTGCCCCTATATGATGAAGTTTCAAAATTTTCGGAAGAAAAATACAAGACGATGAAACCGTTGGTATTGGAGCAGGATATTCCCACCATCCAAAACCATATCAACGACGGTAAATTTTCGTATGAAGATTTGGCACTGTTTTTTTTGCATCGCATCTATACCTACGAGTTGCCCAATGAAACGACATTGAACACGGTCATTGCGCTCAACCCGAATGTTCTTGAAGAAGCCCGAAAGTTGGATGCCAATGCAGTAGGGAAACACCCGATCTATGGCATGCCCATTATGCTAAAGGATAATATCGGTGTTGCGAATATGAAGACTACGGCCGGTGCCATTGCCTTGATGCACAACCAGACCGATGATGCCTTTATCGTGGAAAGATTGAAGAAAAATGGGGCCTTGATACTCGGCAAGGTGAATCTGAGCGAATGGGCCAATTTTTTATGCGAGTGCCCGAACGGCCAGAGCGCCGTGGGCGGACAAACCTTGAATCCGTATGGGCGTAGGGTCTTTGATACGGGCGGGTCAAGTGCCGGTAGCGGTACTTCGGTCGCGGCCAATTATGCGGTGGCAGCGGTCGGTACCGAGACCTCAGGGTCCATTTTATCGCCATCGGGCCAGAACTCCGTTGTAGGGTTGAAACCTACCATTGGTTTGTTGAGCCGCACAGGGATCGTTCCGATTTCAAGCACCTTGGATACTCCGGGGCCTATGACGAAAAATGTCGGCGACAACGCTATTGTAATGTCCGCCATGTTGGGCCATGATGATAGGGATTCGAAATCCGTTGAAGAAGAATTTCCCGGTATTCTTTCAGCTTGGATGCATCCTACTCCCTTCAAAGAAATGCGGTTAGGGGCCTTGACCACTTTGATGGAAAACGATTCGCTCTATGCCAGAACCATAGGGGAATTGGCAAATCAGGGCGCCGAGATTGTAGAGATTACTCCCAAAAACATCGAAATGGATGGTTTTTTAAGCATTTTGAACATCGATATGAAAAACGATCTGCCCAAATACATTGAAGCCCAGGTCAAGAACAAAGACTGTGTACTTGTTCGAAATGTTCAAGATGTGGCGGCATTCAATCTGCGGGATTCCTTGATCCGTATTCCTTACGGGCAAGCGCGTTTTGACGGCATACTTTCAGATTCCACGACCGTCGAAGAGTTGGATGCGATCAAGCAACGCCTAAAACTTGAAGGCCGTACCTTCTTCGACACGCCGATGGACGAACACAATCTAGACGCCTTACTTTCGATCAATAACTATCACGCGGGTTATGCCGCCGTGGCCGAATATCCCGCATTGACAATTCCCATGGGCTATAAGGATACGGGGGAACCGGTAAACCTTACCTTTATCGGAAAACCCTTTACCGAAGCCCAATTGTTACGATTGGGCGCCACTTTTGAAAAAGCGTTCCGAGCGCGTAGAATTCCCGATGGGTATCGTTAAAACTTCTTGTATTAGACCGTGAAACTTGAACAATTCTTTGAAAAACGTAAGTGTTCAAAAGGCTTATTGTATTTTTGCCACCGCCCGAAGGTAAAGCGGTAAAATATGGTGTTATGAGAACGAAAACCCTAAAAAAGAACAAAATCAATGTGGTCACCTTGGGCTGTTCCAAAAATCTGTATGATTCTGAGGTGCTCATGGGCCAATTAAGGGCAAACGAAAAAGATGTTGTTCATGAGGGGGATGGCAATATTGTGGTCATCAATACCTGCGGTTTTATCGCGAATGCCAAAGAAGAAAGTGTCAATACGATTTTGGAATACGTCAAAAAAAAGGAAGACGGCGAAGTGGACAAAGTTTTTGTTACCGGATGTCTCAGTGAGCGTTATAAGCCTGATCTGCAGAAAGAAATACCGAATGTGGATGAATATTTTGGCACCAGTGAGCTGCCAAACCTTTTAAAGGCTTTGGAGGCCGATTACAGGCATGAACTGATCGGGGAACGATTGACGACCACGCCCAAGAACTACGCCTACCTCAAAATCGCCGAAGGCTGTGACCGCCCTTGCTCTTTTTGCGCGATTCCCTTAATGCGGGGCAGGCATAGGAGCAAGCCTATTGAAGAATTGGTCACGGAATCTGAAAAACTGGCCGCGAAAGGGGTAAAAGAACTGATCCTGATCGCGCAAGACCTTACCTATTATGGTCTTGACCTTTACAAAAAACGAAACCTTGCCGAACTTTTGGAGCGTTTAGTTGAAGTCGAAGGTATTGAGTGGATCCGTTTGCATTATGCCTTTCCTACGGGCTTTCCCATGGATGTGTTGGAAGTCATGAAACGGGAACCAAAGATCTGCAACTATATCGATATTCCGTTGCAGCATATTTCCGATTCCATATTAAAAAGTATGCGCAGGGGAACGACCAAGGAGAAAACGACAAAATTGTTACAAGAGTTTCGAAAAAGAGTCCCTGAAATGGCGATTCGAACGACATTGATCGTCGGGTATCCGGGAGAGACCGAAGCCGATTTTCAAACTTTAAAAAGCTGGGTGGCCGATATGCGATTTGAACGATTGGGATGTTTTACCTACAGTCATGAGGAGAATACCCATGCCTATAATCTTGTGGATGACGTGCCCGAGGAAATCAAGCAAGAACGGGCCAACGAGATCATGGAACTGCAATCGCAGATTTCTTGGGAACTGAATCAAGAAAAAATCGGAAGAACGTTCAACTGTATCATCGACCGAAAAGAAGGAAATTATTTTGTGGGCCGTACCGAATTTGATTCACCCGACGTCGATAATGAGGTTTTGATCGACGCGACCCAATTTTATCTCAAACAAGGCGAGTTCGTTGCTATTACCATTACCGATGCCGCCGATTTTGACCTCTACGGAGTGCCTGTTTCAGAATAGAACGGCTATTGACCTGATACCTGCCAGGTCAAGTTTAAATTCGGATGCAATTATCGATTTGGATTAAAGATTAAAACCCTGTTCCCGATGGCTATCGGGATCTATTGCAGTTACTTTAGTTTCTATAAACTTCCAATTGTATTTGTCATTTCGAACGCGGTGAGAAATCCCATTGTAAATTCAAAACCATGGGATTCCTCGTCGCTTCCCTCCAGCGGAATGACACAGTATTCAAAAAAAATGAATCTTATTCTTATTTAAAACTATGGATTTAAAATCCATAGCGGTTTATTATTTCATAAATTTAAGGACAAAGCGCAATATCATGAAATTGAAAAAGCGGGCAATTGTCCAGTTCATTCTATCCTTATTTCTCATCTTTCTAATTATTTCCTGTGGCGGAAAAAAGCATGATTTCAAAATAGAGATTTTAGATGACGAGGCATTGCAATTGATCGACCCAAAAGCTGAAATCGATGTTATCGGCGAAGGTTTCGAGTGGACGGAAGGTCCCGTGTGGGTCGAAGAAGGTGGCTACCTTTTGTTTTCGGACATCCCGAACAATACGGTTTTCAAAATCGATAAGGATGGAAATTTATCCACGTATTTAAAGCCTTCCGGTTATTTGGGAAGCGATGATTACGGTAAAGAACCGGGATCCAATGGTCTTCTGCTCGATAGCAACAACAAGCTAGTGCTCATGCAACATGGCGAACGAAGGGTGGCCAGAATGAAAACGGCGTTGGACGATCCGCGACCCGAATATGAGGCTTTGGCGGACAAATTCGAGGGTAAACGTTTTAACAGTCCGAATGACGGTGTTTATGATGCTTTGGGAAATCTATATTTTACGGACCCACCTTACGGATTGCCAAAGCAGATGGACGACCCGAACAAAGAACTTGATTTTCAAGGAGTATACTGTCTCAAGACCTCGGGCGAAATCGTACTGGTCGATAAATTGACGCGGCCCAATGGTATTGCTTTTGCCCCTGACGGCCGACAACTTTACGTAGCCGTTTCAGACCCCGAACATGCCGTATGGTATCGCTATGATATTAAGGCACCGGGCATTGTAGAGCATAAACGGTTATTTTATGATGCGACCGATTTGATCGGGCAAGAAGGTCAACAGGGACTTCCCGATGGTATGAAAATGCACAGTAAAGGCTACTTGTTCGCCACCGGCCCTGGAGGATTGTTCATATTCAACGAAAGGGGCCACCCCATAGCACGGATCTATACGGGCCAGGCTACGGCAAATTGTGCCTTCTCGACCGATGAGAAAACACTTTTTATGACCGCTGATGATTATGTTTTGAAATTGGCCCTTCTATAGAAATACATTAGTTTCTAACAAAAGTAAAAAATGCCATTGGTGGATTTACCGTACTGCCATTGCCCAAAGGGGCGGTAGTAATCAAGGAAATAGGTTCGGCGGGATCCGTATCATCGTTGGCGGACGTAAAGTTCGGCCCACTGTCCGTTCCGGCATCGTACGAGATGGCATCCACGGTTAGATTCGATATGAATTCCCCATTATCGAAAAGGCCGATATTCTCAATGGCAACAAACCAATCAGGGCTCGGTGCGATCATACTTACGAATGTAACGAAAGAGAATTCTTCGGTCACCTGAAGGGTGAAGGTCCGTTCAAGGGTGCCGTTCGGCAAACTGCCACCGTTCACGAAACTTAAGGCATTGCCGGCGCTGACTATTGCGCCTATTTCAGAGTCCAGGGGAGAGTTGGTTCCTGTTTCGGCCATGTTTTCGATTCCATCCGATGCCAACTCGCCATCTTCGAAGAAAGTGACACCTGGCTTATGCGCCATACCGACCGCCGCCGAAAAATGGTCGTTGGCAGGAAAATTAATGGGGTGGTTCGTTGCATTCCAGTTGCTGGTAAAGGTTACCGTGTACGAAGCGGTTTGCATATCGACGGTAATGAAGCCGGTTTTGGTCATTTCATTATCGCCCGCAGAATTGGTTGCGGTAAGCGTGACCGAATAAGTTCCGAAATTATTGTAAGTAATGGTTGGGTTCTGCTCCGAACTGGTTGATGGACTACCCCCTTCAAATTCCCATGCCCATGATGTGGGTTCGTTTGCACTCGTATCTGTAAAAGTAATATCATTGCCACTGGTAATCGTCGTTGCAGATGCACTGAAGTCCGCTACTGGAGCAAATACCGGATCGGTAACCGTTATAAATCCAGTTTTGATTTCCTCACCACTACCGTCGGCATTGGTGACCGTCAAGGTAACCGTATAGGTTCCAGCTGTAGTGTACGTAACGGTGGGGTTTTGGTCTGTACTCGTGTCGGGATCGCCACCCTCAAAATCCCACGCCCAATCGGTCGGCGATCCTGTACTGGTATCGGTAAATTCGATACTTTCCCCGGTTTCGATCATGGTCGAGGTTGCTGTAAAGGCCGCCAAAGGAGGTGTCGTGGCATCGGTAACGTTTATGTAGCCTGCCTTGGTTTCGGTATCATCACCATCGTCGTTGGTAACCTTTAGGCTGACCGAAAAAGAACCCGAAGTATTATAGGTTACTGATGGGTTTTTGTCAGTACTACTTGCCGGATCACCTCCTTCAAAAGTCCATTCATAACTGCTCGCATGTTGCGAACCATCAGTGAAATCAATAATAGTTCCCGTTTCCACATCGGTTTCGGAAGCGGAAAAATCAGCTACCGGTATGATGGGTTCCGTGGGAGTTTGAACCGGTCCATCATCTGAATTACAACTGATTAAGAAGAGCATACCGATACCAAACAAGAAGACTTTTTTCATGACAAATTTTTAAGTTCAAAATGTTTTTTTCCTTTGAATTTGGAAAAGTTAAGGCCTAAAGATAGCCTTTTGGTATACGCCAAGTATCACGGAAATATCACGGTATCGATTAAGGCCAATGGTTTTTTTCCGCCTATTTTGGGCTAAGTATACTTTTATTAACCTGAACGGAGTCTACTTTTTCCCTTGAGAAATAAACGGGAAAATATCCATCCTCGCTCCATTGATCGTACAAGTTTTTGTAAAATGGGTCTTCAGGATTCCCTGATTGCCCGGGAGGATTTGAACCAACTGTTTTGTCCCAATCATTGACATCGACTATGATCCGGAAGGTGGCACCGTATAGTTGACTGTTCGCAATTCCGGTTGAACCGGGGGTGTGTTGGTTGCCTCCCCTAGGTTTGAGTTCGGTGTTGAGCTTTGCCTCTAACTCGGCATTGACCACCTCGCCCAAAGGATGTTTTATCTGAACGTGCTTGTAATCGGGCTGCCCATAGACCCATTTTGAAATATCATCCCCAAATTTTTCGGTCATTCCTTGAACAGCGGATTGAAAAGTACCTATGAGGTATTCGTTTCTTTTTTGCAACGAACCCATTTTGATTTCAGGATTTTCTATCCACTCGAGAAGTTTGGCCATTTGCATATACTGCATAAGGATTTCAGCTTCCGGATCGGGAAAATAATCCAATAACCTGTCCATCAGTTCCTTCTCCCACGCGACGTAAATACCCGCTGCAATAGAGGTTTTATCCAATCGAAAATCCCAATTGGCTAATTTATCCCTGACACTCGCCATTAATGGGCCTTCGGTTTCGAAGTTTTTTATTAGAGGAACCAGAGTTCTAGCCGGGATCGAGAAATAATCGGTCTGTAGTTCTTGCATTCTTTCAAGGTTCAATTTGGTCTGTGAACCTAAAACTTCGTTGATGCGCTGTCCGCGATAGGGGTCTGACCAAGTGAATCCGATAGCATCCCATTTTGTGTACGAATCAGGGGTTACATTTTGGTTGGCCGTGGCGATAAATCCTTCGGAAGGATTATAAACGTGCGGTTTTTCAATAATGGGGAGGTATCCGTCCCATTCATAACGGCCATCACCGGGTACGGGCACGAGGCCACTATGGTTTTTCCGGATCGGGGCAATACCTACCGCCTGCCAACCGATATTTCCATCGGTGTCGGCCCAAATCATGTTTTCTCCGGGTATATGACTGTAGTTGCAGGCGTCTCGAAATTCTTCCCAACTTTTGGCTTGATCCATGCGTAGCGAGGCCAAATACGGCGAACCGCCCGGTTCGAGCCACGCGCAGCGAACGGCATACGCCTTATGGTTGATCGAGTCGATATAGGTGACGGGTCCATGACGGGTATATTGCAGGTCTACTTGTCGATCATCACCGTTCTTAACCTTTATGGTTTCGGAAATCGTCTCCATGTCTTCCCAATTTCCTTGATAACGATATTGATTATGATTTTCAGGGTTGATATCATACACATACAGATCTTCACCGTCGGTTTCATAGACGGTCAGGCCCCAGGCACCATATTCGTTATGCCCAATGGAAACCCCTGGAATTTCGGGTTCTCCGCCGCCGATGACGTTCCAACCGGGTGCCGACAGATGTACATAATACCGTAACGATGGAATGGCCAATCTTCGATGCGGGTCATTGGCCATGTATGCATGGCCGTTTTCTGAGAGGGCAGGGGAGGTCACCCAATTATTGCTTCCCAAAAAAACGTCATTGCTTTTCGGTTCGCCGATTGAAGATGGGTTTCCGGTATTTGAAACCGTACCTTCTTTGACCCGATATTCGGCAAGCAAATCCTCAGGTTCGAACTTGATAGGTTTGCGATAGGCATTGTACAGGTCTAAAATATCATCAGATAAAAGTGAACCATCGATCGCAGGATCTAATTCAATATCGGGGTCTTTGGGATGGAACCAAAGATATTCCTTTATTTTTTCCGAACCCACTTCTGCAGCGGCACGGCCAAAATCGAGCTCTTCGGTAATATTGCCCAAAAGTCCTTGGTGTCTTGAAATAATGACCTCGGGCGTCCATTTTTGAGGAAGGATATCCAACATCATAAAGGTAACCGGAAGCAGTTCCCGATTTTGCAAAACCTCTTCGATATACGCATTGACCCCATTGGTATAGGCGGTCAGAATCTCGACCCCGTCGGGGTGGTAATGCTCCATTTCGGTGGTCATATCGCCGCGAAACTTAAAAAGGCGCGTGCCGATATCGCGTTTCAATTCGCGTTCACCCAAAATTTCAGCTACTGTTCCAGTGGCCTGACGTCGCCATATCTCGAATTGAAACAGACGGTCTTTTGCCGCGCAATAACCTTGGGCGAAAAAAAGATCATGTTGGTTTTTGGCGTAGATATGGTTGATTCCCGCTTCATCACGAACGACCTCTACAGATGCTTTGAGTCCTTCAATTTTGGTTTCATTGATGTTAGGCTTCCATTTACATCCTTGGAAAATAAAGGATAGTAACGAAATACATAAAACAAGGACTCTTAATTTACGCATGGCTTAAATTTTTGGTCGATAACCGATTATCGAAAGATACTAAATTCAAGAATTTAACAGCGCAGTAATCGTAAATTCGGCAATTTGCCTCATGAAATGAGTTATTTAGACACCTTTTTTATCAAGGTATCGCACTTTTGCCTTAGCTCTT
The DNA here is from genome assembly GCA_019931105.1 of Flavobacteriaceae bacterium NBU2977. Lineage (GTDB taxonomy): Bacteria > Bacteroidota > Bacteroidia > Flavobacteriales > Flavobacteriaceae > Meishania > Meishania litoralis. The sequence continues at coordinate 60,185 of JAIOUW010000005.1, forward strand.
GCAGAACCTTGCGGTAATCTTTGGAATTGACGAGATTATGCATCTCGTTCGGGTCATTTTCTAGGTCATAAAGTTCTTCCCAATTTGGGTCGTCTCGGTATCGGAAATACTTATATTTATCGGTACGAACTCCTTCACTGGCAGGTATAGGTTCAAAATTCCAGAGGTGTTCGAACAGCAATTCTTTCCTTTTCTTCGGATGCCTGCCATTCGTTTTGGTGTATTCTTTTAAACTCTGTCCTTGATATGTTTTGGGAATATCGACTTTTGCAAAATCGAGGATGGTGGATGGAACATCGATGTTCAAAACCATATCATCGACGGTCATTCCTCCTTTTTCTTTCGGATTGTAGATTATCAAGGGAACGCGTAAAGAGGGTTCGTACATGAGCCATTTTCCGGCCAATTGGCGTTCGCCCATGAAGTAACCGTTATCGCCCATTAAAATGATTACCGTGTTCTTGTCGATTCCTTGGTTTTCGAGGGTCTTTCGAATCCTTCCGAGGGCGGCATCGATTCCGCTGATCATCCGATAATAACCTTTGACCATATTTTGATACTTTTCTGGCGTGTCGTAACGCCATCTCCATCGCGCACGGTTAAAACCTTCGCGGACGGCCTCCGGTAGTTTGTTGAAATCGCTTGTTCCATCCATTAAGGGGTCGGGTATCGCGATATCTTGGTAGAGCGAATCTAAAGCCACTGGCCAGAAATATTGGTATGGAGAGGAATCGACGGCATGGGGCGCATGAAAACTAAGGGAAAGCGCAAAAGGTCTGTCGTTTGGGGCATTTTTTATGAAACCTATGGCCTCATCGGCCATAACATCGGTAAGGTGCCTTTGTTGGGTGCCATTTTCATTCAACCTAAAATATCCGCCCTGTTGTTTGGGCCGGTAGACATCGAACAAGAGAGAGTCTTGTTGGTTTTCGAAATTGACCCCGAACTTGCCGAAGAAGCCATTATGATAACCGGCACTTTTTAATAATGTAAAATAGGTCTGGGCAATGAATCGCGTTTTTAATGGCGGCTGTCGAAACGTATAATCGTGCTTTCTTTCATATAGTCCGGTCATAATACTGGCCCTGCTGGCCGCACAGATCGGGGTGGTAACGAATGCATTCTTGAAATAAGTGCCATCGACCGCAAGACGATCCATATTAGGGGTCTTTATAATAGCATTGCCCGAATGACCCAGGGCATCCCAACGTTGGTCGTCGGTCAAAATAAAAATGATGTTGGGGCGATCGTTCTGTGCTTGAATTTGGCAGCAAAGTGCAAAGGGCAGAAGACTAAATCCAAATAGCAAAACTGAAATTAAGAAGCGCATGGTTCAATAGGTCTGGCATGATTCTTAAATGTACTAAATTTTTGAACCAACGTTTATTTTTGAAAAAAGCCATCCCTTAAGAGGCCCTTTTTTATACCAGCTCTATTGATAACCTTCTTCTCGGTTAATCCACCATAAAAATCGCGTTGGCAAAAAAGAGTTTGCCGTTCTCCCAAAATCCCCTGAACAGGGGGTTGTCTACCATATAAATGACCTGCCCGTTACCATGGTTTTCTGTGCCGAAAACCAAAGTTTTCGCAATTTTTTTCTGGGCCTCGCTACCCGCAAAGCCTGCCACGGGCTTCGTTTCGTTACCCATGTATACCACGGTGCCACCTTCAAGGTACTCATAGGCATCTTGCCCCAATTTTAGCGTGAAATACGTGTCTTCGTACCCATAGGCCAATGGATGGGTCTTATCTACTTTTGTCTTGAAAATAGCACCGGTAATGGCTTCTTTCATACCCTCGCGTTGACCGGCGTCATAAGACAGTACTTCGATGTCGGTCGTATCTTGTTCTTTTTTACGGGCCTTTATACCAAAACCTTTTTCGCCATCGATACCTTTAATGGCACCGCCCATGGCAATGAGCTTGCCACCGTTGCCTACCCATTCTTTCAAGGTCTCCAAATCACTGTCTTTGAAAAAACCCTGATAGCCCCATCCGCCTGGCAATATAAGTACATCGTATTCAGAGAGGTCGACTTGGGACCAATAATCGGAATCAAGAATGGTTACGGGGTAGTTCAACTGTTGCTCGAAGAAATGCCAAATTTCACCGAAGCGTAGGGTAGAAGTCGGTCCGCCCGAAAGCATTGCAATTTTTACATCATCGACCATTTGAACATAGCGTGAACCAAAATCCTTACCGCTCTCGACGAAACCGGTGGTCGTGGCTACTAGATTCTTATTGTGCTTGGTCGAAGCACTTTTCAAGATCGACGCATAGTCTTTGTTGTTCTTGTTGTCGGCTCTTGTTATGATCAAACTACCGCGCTTGAAATTGCCCTCTACCGTTTTGAAAGGCTTTTTGGCGAAACGTACGCGTATTTTTTGTTGTAGCAGATCGGCCAAAAAACGGGCATCGTCCATACTGTTCCAATCCGTAATGTAGGCATAGGCATTTTCGTCGATATTGTTATTGACCATCGGTGTAGCAGGTGTGCCTGTCGTACCGACCTCGACACTCGAGGCAATCGCCTTGAGACCATAGGCATAGGGCAACGACCAAGCGGTAATATCATAGGTCAATGAATCGCTCAGCTTGGCATTGGGTTCAAAAAGTACTTTTACCAAAGTGCCTTTGGGTTGGTTGGTGGAAATTACAAGGCTGTTCCCTTCAGACCTAAAACTTCCGTTCTTGCCGGTACTATAGTCAAAACCTTTGATCGTACCTATTTCGGCGGTTCCAAATTCGATTTTATGTTGGCGCAACAATTTCATCAGTGCATGCATATTGCCCTGATTTCCATCAAGCACATAACTCTTGTACTTGAAATTTTTTCTTTGGTAGAATTTTCTGAATTCGGCATTCAATTTTTCGGCATTGGTCGTGGCTACCTCTACGGTTGACAATCCGGTTGTATGGTGATGGGCTATTCTATCCTTTAGGGTCAAGGTATCACCGATGCTTGTAATAACCCCGATTCCTGCACGACCACTGCCACCTTGTTCAAAGGTCATTCCGATACCCCCGTTATACGTTGGGTAGGTATCGCCATAACTCGGATAGAAAAGGTCGAAAATTTCCTTGGTAAAATAGAACCATCCGTTGGCATCGAAATACTTGGCGTGATTTTTTCCTATGGTCTTTTGAAATTCCCTTTGAAAAGGAGTGATAACTTCATGAAAAGGTTCGGCAGCAGGTGCAAAGTAATAAGGACTGTTCACCCCCTGTTCATGAAAATCGACATGTACGTGCGGCAGCCACTCATTGAACATTTTAAGTCGTTGCTGGCTTTCTATCTGGGTCAACCAAGCCCAATCACGGTTCAGGTCGAACATATAATGGTTCGCCCGACCGTTCAACCAACCCTCATTGTGCTCTTTGCTATTAGGGTCTACATTGTTCGGGGTATTCTTATTTTGATTGTACCAGTTCACATAGCGATCTCGACCATCAGGGTTTATACATGGGTCGATAAGAACGACTGTATTCTCCAAATAACCGCTTTTGTTCGTCAATAAGTCGTATATGGTCTGCATAGAGGCTTCGGTGCTGACACTCTCATTGCCATGTACGTTATAGCTCATCCAGACGATGGCCTTCTCTGCATTACTTTCGCCTGTGGTGCTCTTCAAGTGTTCCAAGCGAATGTTTTCGAGGTTTGTCATATTGGTGGCTGAAGAAACGATTGCCAACAGCAGCGGTCGGCGTTCGTTCGTTTGGCCATATTCCTGTAATCTTACCCTGGCTGGATCTGCCTTGGCCAAGTATTCATAGTAATCCACTACCTGATGGTGCCGCGTGAATTGTGTGCCAAGCTCGTAGCCCAAGAATTCGGATGGCGATTTGAGGTCTTGCGAAACACAAACGAAAGAAAGTAACAATGCCAAGGGAAGTAAAAATAGCCTCATAGAAAGGATTTAAATTGTGCAAAATCAAATCTAGGGAATAATAGGGACAAATCATCCTGAATTTCTACCAGTGAATCGCTTTCTAGGATAATCTGTTAGTCTATATTAACGTATTTTTAGCAACTCAATCGACCGAGTATTTTATCTTTATGCCGCATTTTCAGCACTTCTATGGATATTGACTGTATTCCCTTTAAAAAAACCGGTTATTTTTCACAATTGATCTGCGACTACCTGGAAGAAAAGGAAACCTTGAAACCCTTTTATAATCGCTTTCCAAGACTTGAAAATTTTGAATCGCAGATCGAAGAGAAATCGCAGAATTTTCCCGAAGCAAACCGCAACGTACTTTACGATTCTTTGGTGAGGCAATATTCAAACTTCGAGTTGTCAAAAAAAACCAAGAATAACCTGGTCATGCTGAAAGAGCCTACGACCTTCACGATAGTGACCGGTCATCAGCTAAATCTGTTCACAGGTCCGTTGTATTTTTTGTACAAGATAATCTCAACCATCAATCTTACCGTTGCACTTAAGAAGCGTTATCCCAAATACAATTTTGTGCCCATTTATTGGATGGCCACCGAGGACCATGATTTCGACGAGATCAATTATTTTAATTTTAAAGGGAAAAAACTGCAATGGAATCCTGATGGTTTTCGAGATGGGGCAGTGGGCGACTTAAATACTGACGGTCTGCATGAGGTATTTGAAACTTTTGGCGAAGCCTTGGGGATCGGTCGCAATGCAGCTGCCATAAAAGACTTGTTTCGAAAGGCTTACCTTGAACATGACAACCTTGCCAAAGCTACACGCTATTTGGCCAACGAGCTTTTTGGTCACCATGGGCTCGTTATCGTAGACGGCAACGATTCGAGCCTTAAAAGGGTGTTCGTGCCCTACATCAAAAAGGATATTTTTGAGCAACTACCATTTCACGAGGTGTCAGAAACCATAGAACATTTGAAGCAATTGCCGGAAAATTATGGCATTCAGGTCAATCCTCGTGAGATCAATTATTTCTATCTTAAAGAGGGACTTCGAGAACGGATAATAAAAAAGGATGGTAATTTTTATGTCAACGATACGGAAATCAAATTTACCAAGGAAGAACTGAGGGCCGAAATCGAGACCCATCCGGAAGCATTTTCACCCAACGTTATAGCACGACCTTTGTACCAAGAAGCGATCTTGCCCAATTTGTGCTATATTGGGGGAGGGGGAGAATTGGCCTACTGGTTGCAGCTTAAATCTTATTTTGAGGCGATGCAAGTACCTTTTCCTATGCTTTTGCTTCGAAATTCGGCTTTGGTGGTGACAAAAAAGCAGTCTAAAAAGCTTTCGAAGTTGGGTATCTCGGTAGCAGAGGTGTTCTTGAGGCAAAACGACCTTATCAACAAGAAGATCAGGGAAGTCTCTAATATCGACATTGATTTCGCACCTCAGAAAATGCATCTCGAAAACCAGTTTAAGGCCTTATACGAAATTGCCGACCAAACCGACAAATCTTTTCTTGGAGCGGTAAAGGCTCAGGAAATAAAACAGAAAAAAGGACTAGAAAATCTTGAAAAAAGATTGCTAAAAGCTCAAAAAAGAAAACTCGAAGATCATGTCGTGCGCATGAGGGAGCTGCAGGATCAACTTTTTCCGGGAAAATCGTTACAGGAACGAAATCTTAATTTTTCAGAGCTTTATCTTGAGTTGGGGGAAACGTTGATACCAACCTTGTTCGAATCATTAAAACCCTTGGAGTTAGGTTTTAGAATCATAGAAGTATAGATCCTGGGCAAGCCCGTTGAATTTCCATTAATCCTTAAAAGATTCTAGGGTACCAAGAAATCGGATTCCCATGAAGTACCTTTTTTAGAATACCGCAGTCTGACATGATTCGGGCGTTTCAATCTTAGGTATTCTATCTTGAAAGGTTCTACGCTTATCAGGCAGAAATGGTTGGTGTCGTCAAGATATTCCAAGGTATCGGGATTGGTGAGGATACTTCCTGGGGCGGCCTTTGTTGTGTAATCTCTTTGACCAGCTTTGTGAACATTATGCCAATGCTTATTCAAAATGTTTTCATCATTTATAATGGTCGCAAGTCCTTCGATGCGAATTTGGAGCATTTTTTCAGGATGGTAAAACAACAAGCTTACCCTGTTATTTTCTTTGATGTGCAATACCTTTTTGGATCGCATATCGGTATAAAAATGCAGGTTGAGCAAACTATCGACTGAGCGGATTACGACGGTACGCTGCCTTGGCATTTTTTCCAGCCCCAAAGTAGCCAACACACCGTATCGAAAGGGGTGGCCCTTCGATGAAACTCCTTTTTGGAGTTCTTCCTTTAACTCGTTAAAAAAATCATCAGACATGAACCCATATTTTCTTTATTAAAGTTAAGTAAAAACTAGCATTGAAAATCATATACTTAATCAGATTACATACAAGAAAGTAAAAAAAATAAAAACGTAAGTAATTGTAAATAAATAAATTATGATTACGTGAAAAAAAATTGTCAAAAAAGGTGGATATAAGGTAGGGTTTTTAATCCCATGGGTGTTATATATAAAAATTGCTATGAATTAAGAAATACATACTTCATCCTGGTTTGCCCACAATAAATCGGGATGAAGTTTAGAAAAAAAAATTTGATTTGAGTTAGTTTAATCAAGTTCATGTGTTTAGGTTGGTTTTTTGATTTTGATTAAAAGCCGCGATGTAGGGTCGCGGCTTTTTTATTTCTATAAAACCTTCAAATCAATTGGTTATTGAATACTGTAAAGTTGTCCAGTGCCCGCCCCATTTAATTTTCCTCTAACTATATTATGTTCCTATTACTTTTTTTACCCATTGAATAGGTGGTTTAGATTAGTTGGTCTTTATAAGGTGGCACGCGATCATGTAGATCATTACCTCGAGCAGTTATAGAAGCGCGGTAATAAAAAAATAGACGAATGAATTAATTTGAATTTAAAACTTGTTCGGTGCGAGAGTACTATTATCAATTTTTATCTGTTGTTTCAAGACTTGTTGAAAAACATGGTACAAATATCGGCAAAGAAGCTTCGCCAAATTTTCGATTTTCCTATTTTTGCCCATGCAAAACAACGTCCTTATCCTTGACTTTGGCTCGCAGTATACCCAGCTTATAGCAAGAAGGGTTCGCGAACTGAATATTTTCTGCGAAATAAAACCTTACAATAAACTCCCAAAAGACCTTTCGAGCTATAAAGCGGTCATACTTTCAGGCTCGCCGTTTTCGGTACGTGCAGATGATGCGCCGCATCCCGATCTTTCCGAAATAAAGGGAAAGAAACCGTTGTTGGGCATTTGCTATGGAGCACAGTACTTGGCACATTTCAATGGTGGAAACGTAGAAAAATCGAATACGCGGGAATATGGTCGCGCCAATCTTTCGCATGTTGAGAACGCAAATCCTTTTTTCGCAAATATCAATGTCGGGAGCCAAGTTTGGATGAGCCATGCCGACACGATAAAACAGCTTCCCGAAAACACGCATCTTATTGCCAGTACGCATGATGTCGAGAATGCCGCTTTTAAGTTTGAAGGAGAGGAAACTTATGGCATTCAATTTCATCCTGAAGTCTATCATTCGACCGATGGCAAACAGCTTTTGGAGAACTTTTTGGTCAATATCGCCGGGGTGGCCCAAACATGGACGCCCGACGCCTTTGTCGAATCGACGGTAACCGAATTAAAAGCAAAGATCGGCGATGACAAAGTAATTCTTGGATTGTCAGGTGGGGTCGATTCAACGGTAGCCGCTGTATTGCTCCATAAGGCCATCGGAAAACACCTCCATTGTATTTTCGTAAATAACGGTCTGTTGCGCAAGAACGAATTTGAAGATGTACTTGAGCAATACAAGGGTATGGGACTCAATGTCAAAGGTGTTGATGCTTCGGCACGCTTTTTGGATGCTCTGGCAGGAGAGAGCGACCCCGAAACAAAACGTAAGATTATCGGAAGGGTGTTCATTGAGGTTTTTGACGACGAGGCGCATTTGGTCGAAGATGCGAAATGGCTGGCACAGGGTACGATTTATCCCGATGTTATCGAATCGGTTTCGGGTACCGGAGGTCCCTCCGCAACAATTAAAAGTCATCACAATGTGGGTGGATTACCAGATTTTATGAAATTGAAAGTCGTCGAACCCCTTAAGATGTTGTTCAAAGATGAGGTAAGAAGAGTGGGCAAGAGTATGGATGTAGGCGATGAGCGTTTGGGAAGGCACCCATTTCCCGGTCCGGGACTTGCCATTCGTATCCTGGGTGACATTACCCGTGAAAAAGTGGCCATTCTACAAGAAGTCGACCATATTTTCATCAAGGGACTGCGCGATTGGGGTCTTTACGATAGGGTCTGGCAGGCCGGGGCCATGCTTTTGCCCGTAAATAGTGTAGGCGTAATGGGTGATGAGCGCACGTATGAAAAATGCGTAGCTTTACGAGCGGTCGAAAGTACCGATGGTATGACCGCAGACTGGGTCAATTTACCCTATGAGTTTTTACAGAAAACGTCGAACGAGATAATTAATAAGGTGCCCGGAGTGAATAGAGTGGTATATGACATCAGCTCAAAACCCCCGGCGACCATAGAATGGGAATAGACATGAACCGATTTTTGAAAAATACCTTGATTTTGCTCATGTTCGTTTTCATGGGCTGTAAGGCCACCGCACAAAAGTTTACAAGTCATGCGGTAAAAAATGGTGAAACTTTAGAATCGATAGCAAAACGGTACGGGGTAAGCCAGACGACCTTGCTCACGTATAATAAAGAAATCAAGAAAGGACAAGATTTAAGGGCGAACACGATTTTGGTCATTCCTGTCACTTCCAATACGGTAAGGCCAAGCACAAACATTACGGGTAAAACGAGTGATACGATACCTGCTCATGAAGAACCTATCGGATTCACTTCTCATAAAGTGCGTAGAAAAGAGACCCTTTTCGGTATTGCAAAGCGATATAATATTACCGAAGACGATATCAAACGATACAATCGTGTGCTTTATGCCTCACAGTTGGAAAAGAAGATGGTTTTGCGCATACCTAAATTTCGTAGGGTAAAACCGGGAGAGGAAATCATTGAAGAAGATTTCGAGGTTTATACCGTTGCGCCTAAAGAAACCCGTTGGAGTGTGGCGCACAAATATGGCGTTACAATCGATAGTATGCTGGTCTTGAATCCCGATCTTTCGAAAACTTCTGATTATCTTAGGGAAGGGCAAGAACTTCGAATGCCAAGATTACCGGGAAGCACTATTCCTGATCAAGAAACCCAGCTATTTGTTTCTTATACCGTGCCCGCCAAAATGAATTTTTACCGGTTGGAACAAGAATTCGGCGTGAAATCGGAAGAGATAGTACGGTTGAATCCTGAAATAACCGAACAAGGAGGGTTAAAGGAGGGTATGGTGATACGCATTCCACAGGTGAAAAGGGATCCTGGTGAGATCAATACCGATAATTATAACTTTTATGAAGTCAAACCCAAACAAACCGTTTTTTCGCTGACCAGAAAATTGGGTGTGGATTATAAAGATCTTTTGGCGTTGAATCCAGATTTACAGGAGGGTTTGAAAGCGGGTATGGTGTTGAAATTGCCCAAGGACCAAACCGGTGATTTTGAAGTGCGAAATTCGTTGGTACTCGATAAGATAAATCTGTTGGATAGTATTGATGTCGCCAATAGGCCCAAATTGATGTTTCTTCTGCCCTTTCGTTTGGATCGTTTGAACCTTAGCGACCGCGAAGAAGTCGAGGAAGCCATTTTTAAAAGAACCGATGTGAAATTGAGTTTGGGGTTGTATTCGGGAGCATTGATCGCTTTGGATTCCATAGCGGAGCTTGGTATTTCGGTCGATGTGAAAACTTTTGACAACCAGCTTGATCTTGTCAAAACCAAAGAAATTCTGCTAAGGGAAAGTCTGACCGATGTAAATGCCGTTATCGGACCATTGGACTTGGCTTCGTTAAAAGAGGTGGCCGTTCGCGCCGCTCAATACCAAGTACCTGTTATAGCCCCCATACCTGCGAATAGCAACATTAGCCTGAACAATGTATTCTTTTCATATACTTCAGATGCTTTGCTTCGCAAAAAAATGATCGATTATGTGGCTGGCGAGAAGACCAATCAGAATATTATCATTATTGCAGATTCGGTCAATGCGGTGGTACGCGATTCACTGCTATCAAGATTTCCTGAGGCCAAGGTGGCCGAGGTAAAAGAGGAGGAAAAGAATATCGGTGTCAATATCGATAAATTAAAACTATTGTTGTCAAAGAAAACCGAGAACTGGGTATTTTTAGAGACCGACAATTTTAGGTTGGCCTCAAGTGTTAGCTCGATTTTGAATTCGTTCCAGAATGCCCTCTTGGATCCCCTTGACGAAGAGAAGATAAGTTTGCGCATGTTCACGACGAATAGAGGAAAAGCTTTCGAAAACGATGTGATTTCGAGCGCCCATCTCTCGAATCTTAATTTTACGTATCCATCGGTGTACAGAGAACCCCAGAAGAACTCCTTTACCGAAAGGTACACAAGGCGATTTGGTGAATTTCCTGATCGTTATGCCGTTCGTGGTTTTGATATGACCTTTGATCTTTTATTGAAATTGGCCTATAAAAACAATCTGATGGAGGTGTCAAAACTTATCGGGGAGACCGGTTATACGGGCAATAAATTTTCTTATGAAAAAGATTTTGCATCAGGATATTTCAACCAATCTTCATATATAATGAGCTATGATGAGATGCGATTGAAAGAGGTCGAAAACTAAAATGCCATGACATCAAAAGTAACTTATAAGGGGGGGCTTCGTACAAGTTGTGAACACTTGCGTTCCGGTGATACATTTATTACCGACGCCCCGATAGACAACAATGGAAAAGGTCAGGCTTTTTCGCCGACCGATACCGTTGCGACAGGACTTGCAAGTTGTATGCTGACCATGATGGGCATTAAGGCCAATGGCCTGAACGTAGATCTTGTGAATGCCACGGCAGAGGTTACCAAGCATATGGCGGCCGACCCGAGACGTATCGCAAAGATCGAGGTAAAATTGAGCCTGCCGAAGAATGTGTCGGAAAAGAACCGTAAGATTTTGGAACATACTGCGAATACTTGCCCGGTACTCTATAGTCTGCATCCCGATATTGAAAAAGTAATTTCCTATAATTGGGTATTTTAAAAAATATTTGCTGCCTGATTTTTTTGCTATCGTCGGGTTTTATACTCTCCCAAGAAGAGGAAACCATTCCTTGGAGTCCTGATAGAAAGTTAATGTGGGAAGATTTCAAGGGAAGACCATTTAAAACGGCATGGGCCGCTGCCGTCACTGCAAGCGGGATCTCTTATGAATTTTCTTCAACGGAAACGAACGGGGAGTTGAAACTTGATATCGAGATCAGTACGCATTTTTATCCTGATAAGTCCTGGTTTCAGCCCGACTTGGTCAACGGCGTCATTTTAAGTCATGAACAATTGCATTTTGATATTGCCGAACTTTTTGCCCGAAAGATGCGCAAGCAAGTGTCCCAGGCCAATTTGACAGGTAATGTCAAGGCCGAAATCAAAAAGATATACAGAGACATTTTGAAAGAACTCGGTGCCTTTCAAAAAAAATACGATTATGAGACCAATTTCTCGCGTAACATTCAGCAACAATTGCAATGGAACGCGAAAATCGCAGAACTCTTAAATGAAATGGAGTAGTGCATCGCTTATTTTCGTGGAAATACCCCGGTACACTAAAACCGTAAAGAAATACCGGTGGTCAAATAGGCTACACCGTAACCGGCTTCGGCAAATACGGCTATGTTCTCTGCAAAGTACCATCTGCCCCCAATAAAAGCGGTGGCCCCGGGTCTACTATTAAAATTACCATTGCCATCATAAGATAAGATGTTATATGAGGCCATTACGCCCCCATAAACATCTAGATTGTCAACATCCAAACCATTAAAGTGGTAAGCGCCCCTTACCCCGATGATGGTATAGTTCCACTTGTCATTTCCACCGACGTAATCATATTTATAGGTCTTTGTGCCAATATAGCCGCCAAGGCTTACCACACCCGGACCGGGCAATTCCCAGATCCCTCTTTCGTAACTAACGCTAAGACCGATACTTTGTGAAGAAGTCGCATAACTGCCAAAGGAACCTCCAAAACCGACGCCACCATTTATCACATTGGTTCCGACATTGAATTCTTGCGCATGTATAAGTGATACACCCAACATGGCACACGCAAAAAGTAAGATTGATTTTTTCATAAATGGAATATTATTGATTGATTTTTCACTGTTAATTTCGATTAATTTTTTAAAGAAATGACCAAGTTGCTATTCGGAAATTTGAAACCCTATATTAAAACACATTTAAACGGCCTTGGTAATTTGACCATCTAGCTAAACATCGCAGATTGAAACCCCTTCCTTTAGCGCCGCAATTTTATCGTCCCAGGTGGGAATAAACTCTTGGGCCACATAACCTTTGAACCCAGTGGCCAAGATAGCTTTCATTATGGCCGGATAAAATAACTCCTGGGTCTCATTGATTTCATTTCTACCGGGGTTGCCACCGGTATGGTAGTGCCCAAAATACTGATGATAATCTTGAATGTTGCGAATAATATCACCCTCCATGATCTGCATATGGTAGATATCATATAAGAGTTTAAAATTGTCCGAACCCAATCTCCGGCACAATTCAACACCCCAAAGCGTATTGTCGCACATGTAATCCTTGTGGTCGACCTTTGAATTCAAAAGTTCCATTTGTATTATGACACCATGCTTTTCGGCGGTCGGTATGATCTGCTTCAGTCCTGTAACACAGTTTTGCAACCCGACTAGGTCGTTCATGCCTTTTCCATTTCCGCTAAAGCAAATAAGGTTGGTGTAACCCGCTTCGGCCACCTTCGGAATCATTTCGATATAGTTTTTAACAAGTGTTTCATGGTGCTTGGGGTCGTTCCATCCTTCCGTAAGACCTATTTCCGCCCCATTGCACATTGATGAATGAACATTATATTTTTTCAACAAAGGCCAATCTTTAGGTCCCACAAGGTCCATTGCCTTGATGCCCAAATCGTTAAAAGATTTTAAAAGGTCTTCCAATTCAATTGAACTATAGCACCACCTACAGGCACTATGGTTTATATTTCCTTTTAGTTGGTTATTGGCAAGTTTACGTGAAGAGTTGGCATTGGCATTATTGTAGGCTAAAATACCCATAGAGGCAGCGGCCGAAGTCCCTATAAATTTTCTTCTTTTCATTTTATTCTTGGGTTTCTTTTTTTAAAGATATAAGTTTTACTTTTAAAAATGGAAGTATCTCCCGACAAAGAACATCTGATCGAGCTTGCCCATTATCGAATGCCGTTTGGAAAATATAAAGGCCGTTATCTTGTGGATCTTCCCGAGGCCTATTTCACATGGTTCAGGCAAAAAGGATTTCCGAAGGGCAAGCTTGGAGAATTGTTGAAGGCTATGCACGAAATAAAGATTAACGGTCTGGAATCCCTGATTTACAAGGTTCAAAAAGAATTTCCGAAAGATACCCTGTGAATTGTTCGGGCAATTTGTATCTTTATGCCCCGTAACACAGAACCCCATCATGTCGCAGACAAAGTACATCTTCGTTACGGGAGGCGTGACCTCTTCATTAGGAAAAGGAATCATTGCAGCATCTTTGGCCAAACTCCTACAGGCCAGGGGGTACAAGACCACCATTCAGAAATTAGACCCTTATATCAATGTTGATCCAGGTACTTTGAACCCGTATGAGCATGGGGAGTGTTATGTGACCGATGATGGTGCCGAAACCGATTTGGACCTTGGCCATTACGAACGCTTTTTGAACGTTCGGACTTCGCAGGCCAATAATGTCACGACCGGACGCATCTATCAAAGCGTTATCGAAAAGGAGCGTAGAGGTGAGTTTTTGGGCAAGACCGTTCAGGTAGTCCCCCATATCACGAATGAAATAAAAGAACGGGTCCAGTTGCTCGGAAACAGCGGTGAGTACGACATCGTGATAACCGAAATAGGCGGAACCGTTGGTGATATCGAATCATTGCCCTATATCGAGGCCGTGAGACAATTACTTTGGGAATTGGGCGATAATAATGCCATAGTGATCCATCTTACTTTGGTTCCCTTTCTTTCGGCAGCCGGAGAATTAAAGACAAAACCGACGCAGCACAGTGTCAAGACCCTCATGGAAAGCGGTATAAAGGCCGATATTTTGGTCTGTAGGACCGAACACGAAATATCCGATGAGATAAAGGAAAAATTGGCTCTTTTCTGCAATGTCAAGCGCGAGGCGGTGATTCAATCGATCGACGCTTCGACCATATATGACGTTCCGGTAATGATGCAGGAGGAAGGGTTGGATACGGTGGCCCTGCGTAAATTGGCATTGCCCGATGATAGGGAGACCGACCTGAATCAATGGAACGAGTTTTTAGAACGCCATAAAAATCCTAAAAACGAGGTTACCGTAGGTTTGGTCGGAAAATATGTCGAATTACAAGATTCGTACAAGTCCATTTTAGAATCCTTTATACATGCCGGAGCCGTCAACGAAGTTCGTGTAAAAGTACGTTCAGTACATTCCGAGCATCTTACTGAAAAGAACCTCGAAAAGAAGCTTGCCGGTTTGAACGGAATATTGGTCGCACCAGGATTTGGTGAAAGGGGCATCGAAGGAAAGATAAAGGCAGTGCGGTATGCCCGTGAAAATGGTATTCCATTTTTGGGAATATGTCTCGGTATGCAAATGGCAGTAATCGAGTATGCTAGAAATGTTCTTGGATTGTCGGGTGCCAACTCGACCGAGATGGATGAAAATACCCAGAACCCTGTTATCAGTTTGATGGAAGAACAGAAAACGGTTACCAATAAAGGGGGCACGATGCGTCTTGGTGCGTGGGACTGTAAACTGCTTGACGGTAGTCTGGTGCAAGAGGTCTATAACGGGGCGTCCGATATCTCTGAAAGACACCGTCATCGCTATGAATTCAACAACGAATATAAAGCGCAACTCGAAGCGGCCGGACTAAAACCTTCTGGGATAAATACAGCTACCGGGCTGGTCGAGATTGTAGAACTTCCCAAGCATCCCTGGTTTATAGGGGTACAATATCATCCAGAGTATAAGAGTACCGTCGCGAATCCGCACCCGTTGTTCGTCGGCTTTGTAAAGGCAGCCTTAAAGCGCAAAAAACAACAAACGAATGCCAGTTTGGCATAAACTCCTTAATTGGACATATATTTGCGTTCTGAAAACCGAATATTTTACTCGATATTAATTATTTCACCTAGATGGAAGAAAAGAAACTCGATATAAATTCGATAATAGGTTTTGTGCTTATTTTCGGAATTCTACTTTTTTGGATGTACCAAAACCAACCGACCCCCGAAGAGTTGGAAGCCCAAAAAGCCAAGCAAGAACACGTTGAGGCCGAGGCCGTAAAGAACGAGGCGCGGAGCGCTGAGGTCCGTGAGGCGGCTACTTTGGATTTTCAAGACTCAACAGCTGTCGCCAATTACAAAAGCACGATAGGTGCCTTTGGTTTTACGGCACCTTCTGAAGGCACCACCAAATTGGAGAACGATTTGATTTTTCTCGAGATAGGCAATAAAGGAGGTCAGATCGTTGAGGCCCGAATGAAGCAGTTCAAGGCCTACGATTCCGTTCCCATATATTTGGTAAAAGATGGTAATGCTTCCTTCAGCTTGAATTTTACGGCATCCGATAATAGGGTTCTGGATACCAAAGATCTTTATTTTGAGCCTTCTTTAAGTAAAAATGGGGAAAATCAGGTGTTGTCCATGAAGGCCAAAACCTCGCCGACCCAATTTCTCGAGTATCGCTATGAAATGAAACCGAACGATTATATGGTGGATTTTACCATAAGATCTCAAGGTCTGAATGGAGTTATCAATAGTTCCAAACCTGTGCAAATGCAATGGAATTTGAAGGGAATTCGGCATAATAAAAGTGTCACGTATGAAAATCGTTATACTAGACTGACCTACAATCATGATGACGGAAAAATAAGTAAACTCTCCGAGGGAAGCGATGATGAGGAAACCGAAACCGATATAAAATGGCTGTCCTACAGACAGCACTTTTTTAGCTCGATTCTAGCGACTAAGGAGAATTTCGAATCGGCAGAACTGTCTTCCAAGAATTTGGTCGAAGAAGAAAGTCCGTCGCAAGGCTATACCAAGGAATATACCTCGCTGGTACCTTTAAATATTCAGGGGGGTGAACTTTCCAAAAATATGCACTGGTACTATGGGCCAACCGATGCATTGGTATTGGACAAGTACGACGGATTCGACCTTGATGATAGTATTCCTTTTGGTTGGGGTATTTTTGGTTGGATCAACCGTTATATTTTCACCCCTTTCTATGCTTTCTTGAGTTCATTTTTACCCGCCGGCATTGCCATTATCGTAATGACCATATTGGTACGGTTGGCGATGTCCCCGGTTACTTATAAGTCCTACTTGTCACAGGCAAAGATGAAAGTACTTAAACCCGAGATTACCGAGTTGGGCGAAAAGTACAAGGATAACGCCATGAAAAAGCAACAGGAGACCATGAAGCTTTATAGCAAAGCGGGTGTGAGCCCGATGAGCGGTTGTGTGCCGGCACTATTGCAAATGCCGATATTTTATGCGCTTTTCATGTTTTTCCCGACTTCGTTTGCCTTGCGGCAGAAATCATTTTTGTGGGCTGACGACCTTTCTTCATATGATGCAATTGCACATTTACCTTTTAGTATTCCTTTTTATGGAGATCATGTAAGTCTATTCCCGATTTTGGCATCGGTGGCGATATTCTTCTATATGATGATGACCACGGGCCAGAACATGCCCCAACAGCCCGGTATGCCCAATATGAAGTTCATCATGTACTTGATGCCCTTTATGATGTTGTTCTTCTTTAACAACTATGCAAGCGGATTAAGTTTGTACTACTTTATTTCGAACCTGATTACCATAGGAATTATGTTGGTAATCAAGAATTTCATTTTGGATAATGATAAGATACATGCACAGATACAAGAGAACAAAAAGAAGCCCAAAAAAGAAAGTAAGTTTCAGCGTAAGATGCGCGAGATGATGGAGCAGGCCGAGGCGCAGAAAAAGGTGGGCAAACGATAATATCCTTATTGCATACAATACAAAAGCTCCTTTATCATCAAAGGAGTTTTTTCATTTTAAGGGATTTTTGTGCATTTCATCGATAATATTAATACAATGTTAACGTTATCAAAAAATATTAAGAACTTTAACATAACAAAACCATTGGCAATAGTCAAGATTCCGATATTCTCGATATATTGATTTGAACTTTTACTCTATAATTCTTCCCCCGACTAGTTTATAATTCTTCACGAGAAGCGTTTTTTGCTATTTCATGTTTTGTTGACTTGTAAGACCCCACGCTTATCAGTTCGACATTAGTCTTTTTTGTTATGGTAAAGTTATAACTAAATCAAAAAACTTTATCATGGGTAAATTTCTTTACTTCTTATTATTAAAGGTCTTAAAAAATTTCGTGCTGCTTGCATCCTTATTGGTTTGCGTAAATATTTCAGCACAAAAGATCGAAAAGCTTGAACAAGCGGCAAATGGTAGTTTGTCTAGTATTGATAATCCAGTGGATTGGGTAACTGGAAATGTCAATGCGGCTAAGGCACACTACATAGAATGTATGACAATTCCATACCATTTGGAAGTTGTCAATTTAGTGCCGGGAAGTTCTTACTCTGTTTCCATTGGATGGGATACTAAAAAGGGTGTCAATGAACACGCGATAGATTATTTGACATCTTATGACCATAATGGCAACCATAGTGCCTTCGGTCATTCTCCTGAGGTAATCGACCCTTTAGATAATACGGCATTGGATAATACATCACCAACGGAAAACCGGTATGCTATACCTTCTCCAAATGCTACCGACAGCGGTACTCCAAATCAACCAACTAACGCATTTAATTCTTTAGCACCTTCGGAGCGTGAAATGTCAATATTTAATGGTACAATATCTTCAATGAGTTATACAGCTCAGGATGACCTCGATTTGGCTGCTGCATCTTCCTATCTTAAGATAGATTTTGTTGCTTCGGCCAGTACGGTTGTTTTAGCGTGGGGCGGTCACATTGCTGCGAAAGAAATATGGGGAGTAGGGAATTCCGCTACAGCAATTTCGGGTAGTCCATATCATATGTTTGTTGATGACTGCGTTGGTTTAGATGGATGTGGTAACAAAGAAGTCCAGTTACAGGCTTCGGCTGTTCAATCACCTCCTACATGTGACATAACAGGACCCGATTCCACATGTGCTGTTGAAGGTAGTAATTTAATATTTGAGGCTCAAACTGATTTAGGGACAACTTTTGGTTGGGAACTTATAAATAATACGTCGGGGGCGTCCATTGTGGGGATAAACAATGATCAGTCTGTTACGGTTGATCCGGGAAACAATGATGGCTCATTTCAAGTACAGGTTACTATTGGTCTCCCTGTGACGGGGGGCACTGTTGAAACAATTTGTTCAAAAATAGTTGAAGTTTATGAAGCCCCTAAAGCAGGGGAAAACGGAACTATCGCGCTGTGCGAGGGCGACGCCGCCCCCACGGAAGCGGAACTGTTCGCCGCGCTGGGCGCGACGGCGGATGAGGGCGGTACCTGGAGCGGCCCCGACGCTGCCGGCGTGTACACCTATACGCACGCTGCCACGCAGACCTGCCCCGAGGACAGCGCCACGGTAACGGTGAGCTACGAAGAGCCCAAGGAAGCAGGGGAAAACGGAACTATCGCGCTGTGCGAGGGCGACGCCGCCCCCACGGAAGCGGAACTGTTCGCCGCGCTGGGCGCGACGGCGGATGAGGGCGGTACCTGGAGCGGCCCCGACGCTGCCGGCGTGTACACCTATACGCACGCTGCCACGCAGACCTGCCCCGAGGACAGCGCCACGGTAACGGTGAGCTACGAAGAGCCCAAGGAAGCAGGGGAAAACGGAACTATCGCGCTGTGCGAGGGCGACGCCGCCCCCACGGAAGCGGAACTGTTCGCCGCGCTGGGCGCGACGGCGGATGAGGGCGGTACCTGGAGCGGCCCCGACGCTGCCGGCGTGTACACCTATACGCACGCTGCCACGCAGACCTGCCCCGAGGACAGCGCCACCGTTACGATAAACATAGAGGACGCCCCAGAACCCAATATTACAGGGAACAATGTCTACTGTTATGACGGTAATGGAGTAACCTTAGACGCAGGAGCCGGCTATACCAGCTATCTTTGGTCTACTGGAGAAACCACGCAAATGATAACAGTAGATGCTGGCAGCTACACAGTACAGGTGAGCAATGATCAAGGGTGTGAGGCAACTTCAGAAGCTTTTACGGTTCGATCATACGAAATGTTGAGTTGCAGTATCGTACAAGATGAACTTGCAACGAATTTTCAAGCAGCCGATGGTGTGGCCACGGTCACGCCAATGGGCGGATCGGGAGACTATACCTATCTCTGGGACAATGGCGAGACCACCCAGACCGCGACCCAGTTGACCTATGGCATGCATTCGGTTACAGTTACCGATGCTGAATGTGGCGAAACAACCTGTGAAATTTTCATTAGTAAGAATTTGATTTGTGGTGTTAGTCTCGTATCTGCGGCAACGTGTGCCGGAGGCAATGATGGAGTGGCTACGGTCACGGCATTTGGAGGCTACGGTGATTACTCGTATTCGTGGGACGGTGGCCCATTTGTCGCCAGCCCGACCAATTCGGCCCTCAGTGCTGGAAACCATACTGTAATCGTTATGGACGAAACTGGGGCTACGACACAATGCTACATCGATGTACCAGGTGGTGGAGCGGTCGACTTGAGTTGTGGAATTGTACAAAACCAATTGGCAACAAATTTTCAAACAGCTGATGGTGTTGCTACAGTGACCCCTGTTGGAGGAAGCGGATCTTATTCCTTCCTTTGGGACAATGGCGAGACCACCCAAACGGCGAATCAGTTGACCTACGGCATGCATACGGTAAACGTTGTCGATTTAAATGGTTGTGGAGAGACTTCATGCGAGATTTTTATACAGAAAAATATAATATGCAGTGTGAGGCTCGATTCCCCCGTAAGTTATGCAGGAGGTAGTGATGGGCAGGCTACGGTAACCGTATTCGGTGGTTATCCAGGCTATACCTACTCTTGGGACGGCGCTGCCTTTTCAGACAATAGTACCGTTAGTAACCTAAATGTTGGATATCATACGGTGACAGTAATGGACACGGTAGGTAATACAACTGAATGTTCCGTAATGGTCACCGGTCCGAATGATTTGACCTGCAGTATTAGCCAGATAGAACTTGCTTCAAACTATTTGTCAAATGATGGATCAGCAACGGTATATGCTGAAGGTGGATCTGGGGCTTATACCTATCTATGGGACAACGGTGAGACTACACAAACGGCGATTGCCCTGACCTACGGTGTGCACTCGGTGCTGATAAAGGATTCAAATGGTCATGAAACCGAATGCGAGATCTATATCAATAAGGTCTTGATTTGTGGTATAACACTTGATTCACCGGCAGGATGTACCACTGGTGGTGGTGTGGCCTCGGTAAAAGCCTACGGAGGATATGCACCTTATACTTATTCATGGGACGGAGGAGCCTATACAAGCAATGATACCAATGATAACCTAAGTGTAGGTACTCACAGCGTAACAGTGATGGATTCTACCGGTGCAACATCGCAATGTTGGATAGAGGTGATAGGAACAGGTGAAATGAGTTGTAGTATTACGCAAGATGCCTTGGCAAGTAATTATTTGTCAGCAGATGGCGTGGCAACCGTCAATCCTATCGGTGGAAGTGGATCCTACACTTACCTCTGGGACAATGGTGAAACTACTCAGACCGCAACAATGCTAACATACGGACCACATACGGTGACCGTAACCGATAGTAATGGTTGTGGATGGACTAGTTGCGAGATAATGATCAACAAAAATCTTATCTGTAGCGCAGGTCAGGTTTCACCCGCTACGTGTGCAGGCAGTGAAGATGGCGTAGCGTCGGTCAATGCTTATGGAGGATATGCACCATATACCTATTCGTGGGATGGTAGCGGTTTTTCAAGCGATAATACTGCGGATAATCTGGGTGTAGGATATCATACGGTCGTAGTGATGGATGCCACTGGTGCGACCTCTGAGTGTTCCGTCATGATATCCGGTCCTAATGTATTGGGTTGTAGTATCAATGTAACTAATGATATTAGCGCATTTGGAGCTCATGATGGTTCTGCTACGGCCATTGCTGTGGGTGGTACGGCACCTTATGATTATGAATGGAGCAATGGTGAAACTACCGCGAGCGTTGAAGGATTGGGCGCAGGTACTTATACGGCTACCATAACCGATGCGAATGGTTGTACCGTTAGTCTTGAAGTTACCATTGCCGAAGGTGATACGGAAGGTGTTGTAGTTACCGAAGAGGAAACGGTAGAAGAAGTGTTTATAGTTGATACGGAAGTATCGGTTGATGAACCAGAAGAAGAACAAGAATCGGAAGAAGTCTTTATTGTAGAGGATAATACCACCAATACAGATTCAAGTACTCTTGGTGATCCTAATCCTGGTATCACCGTTTCCGAAACTGTTGTGAAGGCCTATCCGTTGACCTTTGTAAATGACTTGAACTTAAACATCAAGATCAATTATGATGCAAAGCTTAATATTAGGATGTACGATATGAATGGCAGAACAGTTCTTAGTGATGACAGTAGATTCGTTAAAAAGGGCTCTAACGAGCTTAGGTTCAATGTGAATCGATTGGCACCTGATGTTTATGTGCTCATAATACATACTGGTTCGGAAAGAATCGTAAAAAAGGTAATGTCAAGAAAATAGGCATTGAAAGCATTCCTGAAGTTAAAAACGCCCCATTGGGGCGTTTTTTTATTTTTAAACTGAAGGTAGATGAATACAAAAAGCCCCGACGAATAGTCGGGGCTTTTAGCATTAAGTAGGTTTAGTTTGGTAAGATTTGGGACTTCAAAGATGCATTGTATTACCTTCAGAAAAAATTAATAGTTGTCAAGTTTCGTTTTTTGTATGCTAACCATCATGATTTTGATGTTTGCCTTTTCAAATCTAACCCACCCCATTAGAGGTCATCATTTTTCGTATTTTTGTCCTTGTTATCAAGCCTATGAAAAAAGTTGTAATCGGACTTTCAGGAGGAGTGGATTCAAGTGTTGCCGCCTATCTATTGAAGAATCAAGGATACGAGGTCATCGGCCTTTTTATGAAGAATTGGCATGATGATACCGTCACAATTTCTGAAGAATGTCCATGGCTTGAGGATAGTAATGATGCGCTCATTGTAGCCGAGAGACTGGGAATTCCGTTTCAGACCATCGATCTGAGCAAGGAGTATAAAGAGCGCATCGTAGACTATATGTTCAGAGAGTATGAAATGGGCCGAACCCCGAACCCCGATGTTTTGTGTAATCGGGAAATCAAGTTCGATGTCTTTCTCAAGATAGCCTTGCAACTGGGAGCCGACTTCGTAGCAACCGGGCATTACTGTCGCAAAGGAGTTTTGAAAAATAATGATGGTTCGGAAACCTATCGACTGTTGGCGGGTAAAGATAGTAATAAGGACCAGTCGTATTTTTTATGCCAACTATCACAGGAACAATTGGCAAAAACATTGTTCCCTATCGGCGAGTTGACCAAACCGGAGGTGCGTCAGATTGCCTATGATAATAACTTGGTCACCGCCGATAAAAAAGATTCCCAAGGCTTATGCTTTATTGGTAAAGTGCGCTTGCCCGAGTTTCTTCAACAAAAATTGAAACCAAGGAAAGGCGTTATTGTAGAAGTTCCTTCCAACGTTGCACAGTATAGTAGGTCAAAACCTTACTTTGATACGAAACTAGATGAACTTGCTTTCTTTTCGGAAAAACCGGTTTACAATGTTAACGATGGTAGGGTAGTCGGAGAACATCAAGGAGCCCATTACTTCACGAAAGGTCAACGAAAGGGACTTGACGTGGGTGGAACCAAAGAACCACTATTCGTCATAGAGACCGATGTTGAAAAGAACATCATCTATACCGGTCAAGGTAAATCACACCCAGGATTGTATCGCAAGACGCTTTTTGTTAAAGAGGAAGAAATTCATTGGGTGCGCCCTGATTTAAGATTAAAAATGGACGAAACCCTAAAAGTAGAAGCTCGCATTCGATACCGCCAGCCATTGGAGAAAGCGACCCTCTATAAAATCGATAGCGGACTTTATGTCGATTTTGACAACGAGCAGTCCGCCATTACTGAAGGGCAATTTGTAGCTTGGTACATTGGGCATGAATTATTGGGCTCAGGGGTAATTTCTTGATTTTTTATTGTGCTCGTGAGTAGTCTCTAGGGCAAATGAAATTTTTAAAGCGTCCTAGATTACACTTGAATAGATATTTTTTATGCAAAACAGGATAACCACATTA
This sequence comes from Flavobacteriaceae bacterium NBU2977, assembly GCA_019931105.1. Lineage (GTDB taxonomy): Bacteria > Bacteroidota > Bacteroidia > Flavobacteriales > Flavobacteriaceae > Meishania > Meishania litoralis. The sequence continues at coordinate 83,663 of JAIOUW010000005.1, forward strand.
TTTGGAGTAGAATACCCTATAGTTCAAGCCGGAATGATCTGGGCAAGTGGTTGGCGCTTGACCTCGGCGGTATCCAACGCCGGGGGGCTGGGTTTGATCGGTGCGGGATCCATGTATCCCGAGGTGCTTCGCGACCATATTCGAAAATGTCAACAGGCGACCGACAGACCGTTTGGAGTTAACGTACCCATGCTCTATCCGGATATCAATGAAATCATGAATGTCATTGTTGAAATGGGAGTCAAAATCGTTTTCACTTCTGCGGGAAATCCAAAGACCTGGACCTCTTTTCTGCAAGAAAATGGAATTACCGTTGTACATGTGGTCAGTAGCGTTAAGTTTGCACTAAAAGCGCAGGAAGCTGGCGTCGACGCAATTGTGGCGGAAGGTTTTGAGGCCGGGGGACACAATGGTAGGGATGAGACAACGACCATGGTATTGATTCCGGCGGTAAAGGAAAAAATAGAAATACCCTTGATCGCGGCGGGAGGAATAGGAACAGGACGTGCCATGTTGGCGGCTATGGTCTTGGGCGCCGATGGGGTACAGGTCGGTAGTCGGTTCGTGGCTAGTCATGAGGCATCGTCTCACGAACTTTTCAAACAGAAAGTTATCGAAGCCAGTGAAGGAGATACCCAATTGACCCTTAAAGAATTGGCCCCGGTCCGTTTGATCAAGAACAAGTTTTATCACGATGTACAGAATGCATATGCCAATGGGGCTTCCATACAACAATTGAAAGAACTACTTGGTAGGGCACGTGCCAAAAAGGGCATGTTCGAGGGCGACCTTGAGGAAGGTGAACTTGAAATCGGACAGGTATCTGCCTTGATCCATGACATTAAGCCTGCCGCTCAAATCGTGGAGGATTTGATACACGAATTTACTTTGGCAAAAGAGGGGATTCCAAAATTTTAACCTTTGAATTTATTCATCCGATAGTTTTTCAACTATTGGCACTGCTTTTTCTACCTCATCTTTATGCACAAAAATGTCGACCAGACCTGCAGAGGTGGTAGCAAACCCTGCCAAACGCCCTGATTCCGCTTCATCTTTTACAATGGCTTCAATACCCATGCCGTGCAGATGGCTAACAATCTGATGTGCTGTAAATGAGTTTCCGGTGAATATTTTTGTATAATTTGATTCCATATTAATGTATCAACGCATGGTATTTATTTTATCGAGATGTTTTTTAAACTCCCCTAACGTACCTGCGACCTTTGAAATTTGTTCCTGCGCCTCTTGCCAATTCTTCTGTTCTATAGCTTCGCGCACGCCCGGCAAGGTCTTGACGCCATAACCTGTATAAAATCCAGGGGCATAGATTTGGTGTTTGTACCACGAGCGTCTCGGCAGTCCGGTCTCGGAAGTCAGTTTGTGTTCGGCCATCATCAATTTTTTATTGAGGTCGTTTCGTTTTTGAACGGATAATTTTGAGATATCCGTTTTAGAAAACTCCGAGATACTTGAATTCAGTTCGGCCATGATATTTTGCAGAGCACTGAAATCCAAGTAGGGGACGGCATCTTTTTTTTCTGGTTTTTTAAAGGGCTTCGTAGGATCTGCCGCCAGTTCGAAAAGGTTTTTATCGACCATCGAATTGTGCTTTTCAACATCTGACCGCATTGATTCGGTGTTTTTCATGATTTCGTCCAAGTAACCCGAAACGGTTGAATGCCACTGTTCGAACTCAAAGGGCAAGACATCGGCATTGGCCAAACGTAACGTTATTCTTCCGGCCGTATTTGCCAAGGCCACCCCGTAGGCAAATCCGGGGTCTTTAAATCTTTTATAATGTGGATACGTATCGTAGATCGTGTGGTATTCGCCCCCGCTATTTTCACCTCCAAACCCCAAATTTAGTGCGGCGATACCGGCATGTTGTATAAATGGGGTATAATCGGATCCTGAGCCGAGCGCATAGAGTTCGAATTTGTCGTTGCCCCCTCTTACTTGGTCTAGCGCCATTCTTCTTTCTCGAATAGAAACGCTACGTTGGGGATCCGCAACGGCGTTTGCCACCTCACCGACCATTTTTTGAAGGGAATGTGACCCTCCTGCACCTAAGAATCCTCGGCCGTTGCCATCGGTATTGATATAGGCCACCAACTTTTGTTGTAATTCCGCTTTATGGTCTTCTACCCATTCTGTAGAACCTATAAGTCCGGGTTCTTCGGCATCCCATGCTGCATAAACCAAAGTCCTTTTTGGTTTTTGTCCTTTCTTGGCCAATTCGCCTATGGCCCGTGCTTCTTCCATCAACGCGACCATTCCGCTTACAGGGTCGTTCGCGCCATGGACCCATGCATCATGATGGTTGCCACGCATGATCCATTGATCAGGATAGTCGGTTCCCTTCATTATTGCGATAACATTATGGGCGGGCTTCAATTGCCAGTCAAATTCAAGTTTCAAATGTACTTTAGCCGGTCCGGGACCCACATGATAGGTTATGGGCAGCCCTCCCTTCCAAGAATTGGGAGCTACGGGACCCTCCAAAGCGGCCAATAATGGTTGGGCATCTTCATAGGAAATGGGGAGCACAGGTATCTTGGTAATCGTGGGTGCATCTTTGCGATCCAAACGTTGTGCATCTTCGGTCGCCGCATAACCGGGAGTCAAAACGTCTCCGGGGTACGTAGGCATATCCATTACCGAACCTCTTTGTACCCCAGTCTTGTTCTTAAAGGCACCTTTGGGATAAACATCTCCGCGAACATACCCATCATCTTGCGGGTCGGAATAGATAATGCAGCCTATCGCCCCTTTTTCCGCTGCCAGTTTTGGCTTGATGCCCCGCCATGAACCTTGATATTTGGCGATGACGATTTTTCCCTTGACGTCGATACCCAATTTTTCCAACTCTTCATAATCCTTTGGAATGCCATAGTTGACAAAGACCAATTCGGCCTCGACATCGCCATCGGTAGAGAAGGCATTATAGCTGGGCAATAGTGCATCGCCCTGTGCCGTGAACTCATCTCCCTCTACGGGAACAGCGGTCAGTTTGGCTTTGTATTCCGTAGGGCCGGTCATTTCCAAAACCCTGATTTTGGGATACGGGAACAATACATGATAGGTTTCAATCTTTGTTTCATACCCCCATGACTTGAACTGTTTTTCAATCCATTTTGCATTCTTTTCTCCATATTCGGTGCCGACCCAATGAGGTTCGGCAGACATCAACTGCATCCATTGGTCCAAATTATCCGCCGACAACTTGGCCTCAAAGGCTTTTTCAAGAGTCAACTGTTTTTTTGCATTTTCGGTAACAAAACCCGTTATCGCTTCTTGAGCGACCGTGAAGGTCATACTTAGTGAAAAGGTAAAAAGCGTTATAAAGAAATAGCGTATCATTATTATATCTTTTATGACTTTGGGAAGATAATGATTTTTCGCAATTCGTAACCGCTAAACCATTTTCTTGGGCAATTTAGATACTACCATTGTTCTCGCGTAAAGCTTCTTCATGTTCACGCTTGATATAATCTTGAATCGAAAACTTACGGTCTTCAAAATGGTCCGGAAGGATTTTAAAGTGCTGGATACGGTCGATACGAAAAGCGCGATAGTCGTTTCTTAAATAGCACCACGCGATTAAGATCCATTTGTTTTCGGTAGAGAAGATAAAATAAGGCTCAATTTTTCGGAAGGATATATTCGGGTCATCGGCCTTGCGGTAGTTGATTTCAACATAGTTGAAATTGGTTATCGCCAATTGTATTTCTGATAGGGCATTGCTCGAGATATTTTGCTTGCGCGTATCAAAAACGTACATCTTGTTGTTGAGCAATTCGCTTTTCTCCAAAACGGAAGAACGAAATACCGATTTGATCTTGGTCAACGCTTCGCCGAAATCTTTTACGAAAGACGAATCGTTCGATTGATTGACCAAATGTTCGGCGGTTATCAAGGCATTGGCCTGCTTTTCGGTAAATTGAACGGGAGCTACCGTATAACCATCCATCAAAGTGTAGCCGCGGCCCTCAAGGGTAATTACCGGTACTCCCGCCTCGATAAGCTTTTGCATGTCGCGATATACGGTGCGTACACTCACATCGAATCTATTGGAAAGCTCCGTGGCCGTCAAAACCCTACGGGATTTCAACAGTGTCAAAATCGATATGAGTCTTGCAAGCTGTGACATAGGATTAAAGGTAGCGAACCTTGTGGGAATCCGCTACCTTATCTTGGGCAATGATTTTTAGTTCCAGGAATGAAGGGCAATTTTGTTGCCCTCTGTATCAATAAATTGGGCTATAAACCCATTTTCGCCGATATCGGTCTTAGGCATTACCACTTTGCCGCCAGCGGCCTCTACACGAGACAAAGGTTCGCTTAGGTCATTGCCCCCGTTCAGATAAATGGTGACACCATTGGCGGAAGGTTCATAACCTTCCATTTCGACAAGACCCCCGCCGACGCTATTATTGTCTTCATCATAGGGAAACATGCCATATTTACCTTCGGGCATGTGCGCGTCTTTAATTTCAATACCTAAAACGGAATTGTAAAAGCCTTTTGCCTTTTCGTAGTTTTTTGCCGGAATCTCGAACCAGTTGATTGCATTTGACATCTTTTTGTAGTTTTAAAGGTTAAACATGCCACAAAGTTATGGGTCGAAATGTCAGATGATGTCAGGGGTTATTTTTATTTAGCTTATAGGACTAAGTTGATGGATGGTTACTTCAAGAATCATATTTTCGGTAGCTTTTCTATGTGCGGCGATATGGGCACTCTCATTATGGTCAAGCCAATGCTGTCTTGTTTTCCAGTTTTCATAAAAGAAAAATCGATCAGGGTTTTCAATGTCTTGGTGAAGGTCGTAGTTCATACAGCCAGGTTCGGCCAAGGTCGGCGGAATCAGGTTTAACAATGATTGCTTTACGGGTTCCCTTTTTCCCGGCTTGGCGACAATACTTGCCGTAATGGTCAGTTGTCGATCGTTCATTTAATTCAGGATCGGGGTCAATATAATATTACGGTAAGCTACATTGCCATGATCGCCCTGAAGATAGATCGGTCCTGGCGCAAAAACATCCGAACTGATGGCTCCTCCCGTGGGGCCTTCGACCGGCTGGTTGTCTATAATTTTCTTTCCATTAAAAATGACCGAGATATGGCGCTTGCATAGGGTGATATCTAAAGACTGCCATTCGCCCGCCGGTTTTTCTGCCGCCTCGCTTGGTGTGATTCTGCTGTAAACAGCGCCCATATTGTGCGGATCCAGGTCTTTGCCATAGGAATCTACAACCTGTATTTCATATAGCCCACGAAGATAAACGCCACTATTGTTTCCCTCGGGTACGTTTACTTCCAGTTTTAAGTTGAAATCTTCAAATTCTTGTTCGGTCCGTAAATTACCGTAACTCACATGATGGCCATCTTCTGGTTGTACAGGGTCATTGATCAATTGACCATCTTTAACTTTAAAACCATTTTTCTTTTCAGGGTTTATGATGCGCCATCCCGTCAAATCTTTTCCATTGAATAGTTGGATTTCCTTGCCATATTTAACCTCATTGAGATTTGGTGCGCTGCCGACCGGGGCCAAACGTTTGCCCATGATACTTTGCTTGTTCTCACCATTGCCATCCCAATTGGGAGCTACCATCGTACCCGTGATTTCATCACCCATACGGGTAATTCGGAGGGTATAGGTAATGGTATGCACACGATTATCGCCATTATCATTTTTCTTTTTCGTTACGTCTTGTGTTCGTGTGACGACAATGTTGTTCTCGTCCACCTCATAAATATGTGAAACGGGGAGTACGCTACCACCGATCCACAAAAGTTCGGCATCCAAAAAACCTTCTTCATTATGCACTTTGAGCCAACCGATGCCCCCTCCTTCAACATCAAATGTCCAGGTGCCCAAAAATCCGTTCTCCACTTCGAGCGGCTCTAGACAATCCGCTGATAAAGTGGTGCATATAGTGAATAAAATTGCCGAAAAGACAATGGATAGCTTTTTCATCTGTTCTTATTTTAATTGTTTTTTAATGGTCAGATGTAATGCCCTAAAAACATATCGGTTGTGTTGATAAATCCGTTAAAGGGCATTTCATGATTATAAATTAATTGGACCCGTTAGAAAATAGGTGTTAAAGACTGTAACAATTTAAGATTTTATTTCAAGAATATGAGGATGTCTTATAAGATAATGTTGCCCGTCATTTTATTTTTCTAGTAGCCTACTGCCCCACTATCGGGCTGTGATGAATCAGAGGCACCGGTAAGCAGTCTTTTTTCAGGATCAAAGGTAATACCCATGAGCGCACCCATATTGTTACGCGTGCCCAAGGTATGGCCCATGTTTTCAAGTATGCGCCTAGTATCTGGAGACATTAGGTCTTTCTCATAAATAATTTGATCCGGTAACCATTGGTGATGAATTTTCAAGGCTTCGATGGCCTTATCTATCCGCATATTAAATTCGAGTACATTCAAGACCGTTTGAAAAACCGTATTGATAATGGTACGTCCACCGGGACTTCCAATGACCAAAAAAGGTTTGCCGTTCTTGCCGACAATGGTGGGTGTCATACTCGATAGCATTCGCTTTTCAGGAGCAATTAGATTGGGCATTGTGCCAATCTGTCCGTTATTTTTGGTAATTCCCGGTTGTGGATTGAAGTCTCCCATCTCATTATTGAAAATAAATCCGAGTTGAGGGGAGCCCATTTGCGAGCCATAGCTGTATTCGAGCGTATAGGTGAGCGAAACGGCATTGCCGAATGCATCCATCGTCGATAAATGTGTGGTGCTTTCACCATCATAGATCTGCCCGAATTTTGTTGAATCGCTTACCGATGCGCGATGCATGTCAATTTCGTTAAAACGTTTTTGAGCAAAGCTTTTTGAAGTCAACTTTTTGATCGGGATATCCGGATTAAAATCGGGGTCGCCCAAATGTTCGGCCCGATCGGCAAAGGCCCGCCGCATGGCCTCGGCCACAAGATGCAAATGGGCGGCAGAATTGAATTCGATAGTCTTGAAATCGGCCAATTCCATCAGGTTCATCATTTCGACCAGCGCAACGCCCCCGGAACTTGGAGGTGGCATCGAATAAATGTCATAACCCTTATAACTTCCCTTTATCGGGCTGCGCTCGATGGCCTCGTATTTTCTCAGATCTTTTTTGGTAATGAGGCCCCCGTTCTCTTTCATCCATGAAGCAATATTTTTGGCCGTTTCCCCTTTGTAGAATCCGTCATGGCCATTATCCCGGATCAGACTTAAAGTTTTTGCCAAAGCAGGTTGTTTCCACCATTCTCCGGGTTCGGGTATTTTCTCGTTCTCGTTCAGAAAATAACCCTTCATAAATGGATTTCTGTTCTCTTCGGAAGTAAAATATTCCGCCGCCCCATAAAGTGACCAATTGAAAGGAAATCCGTTTTTTGCCTGTTCGACGGCCGGTTGTACCACTTCGGCCCAGGGAAGTTTGCCATATTTACGATGTGCCAAATAGAGGCCCGCAACGGTCCCGGGCACACCGATGGCCTTGGCCGACATGTGGTTACTATTATCAACGACATTTCCGGTTTCGTCCAAATACATATCGTTCGAGGCTTTCAAAGGTGCTTTTTCACGAAAATCGATGGTCGTGACCTTTCCGTTGTTGTCCATAAACACAATGAAACCGCCACCTCCGATATTTCCGGCCGCGGGGTGTGTGACCGCCAACGAAAAAGCCGTAGCTACCGCGGCGTCGATGGCATTGCCTCCTTTTTTTAAAATATCGACCCCGACCTGCGATGATGTTTTGTCGGAAGAGACCACCATACCGTTCTTGGCATAGGTTTGGCAATGGATTTGTAATGTTGCTGCAATGAACAGAAGAAGTGAAAGGAAAAGAAAATTTGATTTCTTCATTGTTGATGAGTGCTTGGCGTTTGACGGCCTTGAAGATAAGAATTAATATTAGACCGATTTTTGGGCCTAAACGCGAAATCGATTATAGCAAACCCCTTGCCTTGATTTCCAAATACTTGTTGATAGTATTGATGGTCAACTGCTCGGGTTTGGTCAAAATGGTCTGAATACCGTATTGTTGCAGCTCTCTTTGCATCAACTTTTTTTCCAGGGAAAATTTCTCGGCTATGGTCTTGTGGTATATCGTTTGCAGATTTTCGGCATCCGCGGAGATTAGCTCTTCCAACTCCGAATTTTCAAAGAAGATAACGACCAACACATGTTTTTTGGCAATGGCCAATAGAAATGGAAGCTGTCGCTTCAACGATGAGATATGCTCAAAATTCGTGTAGAGAAGCAGCAAGCTTCTATGGTTGATCTTACGTTTGATATGGGCATACAACAAGCCGAAATCGGAGTCGGTAAACTCCGTTGTTATATTATACAGTTTCTCTAGAATAGTATTCAAATGTGCCAATTTCTGTACCGCCGGCACGTGGGTCTCGATATTTTTTGAAAAACTGACCAGACCTGTTTTGTCATTGCGCTTCAGGGCGACGTTCGAGAAGGCCAGCGTAGAATTTATGGCGTAATCCAATAGTTTGAGTTCGTTGAAGGGCATTTTCATGACCCGCCCCGTATCGATGATCGAGTAGATGGGCTGGGCTTTCTCATCTTGAAATTGGTTGACCATCAATTGGTGCTGCTTGGCGGTCGCTTTCCAATTTACGGTTCGAATGTCATCGCCCTGTACATACTCCTTTATCTGTTCAAATTCTTGGGTGTGGCCGATGCGCCTGATTTTTTTGAGGCCGAAAAGGGTGAGTTTGTTGCTTATGGCCAAGAAGTCGTATTGTTGCATTTGTATGATACTCGGGTAAACGGGCACCATTTGATCTTTTTGAAAAACATAACGCCTTCGGACTATTTTTAATGGGGAGGATGCAAAAATGTTCAGGTTGCCAAAAACGTATTCGCCCCGGTCTACGGGGCGCACCGTATATTCAAAAAGTTTTTTTTCACCCTTTATCAGGTCGGTCTTGTATTCAAAATCCCTTTTTTGAAATTGCGCGGGCAGTTCGTCTATCAACGAAACATAAGCTTTGAAAGGATAGTTCGAAGTGAACTCGATCAAAATCGGATTGAGATCGCTGTTCGACAATTTCTGGGGAAGCTTTCGTCTTCCCGCGATACCCTTCATCGAATACATCAGATAGGTATCGAACAGGAAAAGACCGACCAAAAGCAGTGTCAAGACCCAAGCAATCGGATATAAAACCGGAAGCCAATACGAAATGATGAAACAGGCCGATAAGACCGCCAAGTACCGGAAAAAGGTATTATGTATGTAGAACGACCTGAGAAACTGCACTTGGTTATCTTGGTATTTCAACGGATTCGGTAATCATTTTGATCACGCTGTCGGTGGTCATACCCTCCATTTCGCGTTCGGGAGTCAGAATCACCCTGTGGTTGAGCACTGGGATCAATGCCCTTTTGACATCTTCAGGGATGACAAAGTCACGCCCATTGACGGCCGCGAAGGCCTTCGCCGAATTCAAGGTTGCAATAGAGGCACGGGGAGAACCGCCCAGATAGAGATGCGGATGGTTTCTGGTCTTGGTGATGATATCGGCGATATATTTGATCAGTTTTTCCTCGACGATAATATCTTGGATCTTTGTTCTGAAATCCGCCAATTGCGCAGGGTTCAGTACATCTTTGATAAGTGACTGCGGTTCAGAGCCTTTTCGCTCATGATGGGTCTGTATAATACGTATTTCTTCATCCGTGGTCGGATAATCGATCTTTATTTTGAAGATAAACCGATCTAATTGTGCTTCGGGCAATGCATAGGTGCCTTCTTGCTCGATGGGGTTTTGCGTGGCGAGCACCATAAAGGGCGTATCCATTTTATAGGTCGTGCCGTCCATGGTAACTTGCCGTTCTTCCATAGTCTCGAACATGGCCGCCTGCGTCTTGGCAGGGGCGCGATTGATCTCGTCGATCAAGATGATGTTCGAAAAGATTGGACCTTTTTTGAATTCGAATTCAGATGTTTTCACATTGAAAACCGAGGTGCCCAAAATATCGCTCGGCATCAGGTCGGGCGTGAACTGAATGCGGCTGAAATCCGTTTTCAGGGTTTTGGCGAAAAGTTTGGCGGTTATCGTCTTGGCAATGCCCGGTACGCCTTCGATCAACACATGGCCGTCGACCAAAAGCGAGACGATCAACAATTCGATGAAATTCTCTTGGCCAACGATGACTTTGGCAAGTTCGGCCTTGATGGCGGCAACGGCTTTTCTAAGCTCTTCCAACGGAATACGATTGTCAAAGTTCAGGTCGTCATTCGGTGTTTCATTATTTTCCATAAGCTTTTTGTTTAAAGTTTTCGATCAGTGTATTTAGTTTAAGCAGTTCGCTGTCAGCCAAAGAGTCACTTTTTTTAATACGCTCCATTAGCTTGAAGAGTGCCTTGACATCATCGACGGTCTGATTGCTACGCGAAGCCAGATTGCGATAAAATTCGTCATTGGGTTCTTCGGTGCCCATATATAAATGCGAACGTATATATTCCATAAAATAGGCGATCTTATGTTCAGAGATCGCTTGGGCCTCTCCCTTTTCAAAATACATATCGGCGATCGTTCGGGTAAAGGCCAGCGTTTGGTTTTTTAAGGGAAGCACTACAGGTATCGCCCTTTGTTTTCGTTTTCCCTCGAAAACCACGTAAAGCAAAGCTCCGATCAACGCGATGTAATAGGCCCATTTGAATTCTTTTGTGTTCAGAAAAATGTGCATTGGCGAGGTGTAGCGCGCTTTGCCCGATTTGTAGTAGTTGTCGATATAAATGGTCCGCGAGCCATCAAGATATGATAACAGGCCCGCGGTATAATCTTTATTGCTTTCTTGAAGGATAAAATAATTGGTAAACGCTTTTGGGAATGTCGAAAGATAAATTTCACCCTTTCCGAAAGGTTGCTTGACAACGTTAAAGTTCTTTTCCTGTGCCGAGCCATCCTCATTGAAAAAATCCACCGTACCGATAACAGTGGTTTTCAAAGTGTCTATTTTGTTCAAGAAGGTAGCATAACTATCTTTTTCGAACGAATATCCTTCTTCCGTTTTTAATTTGGGATGTACCAAACGATGAAATTGTTTTTGCCCTTCCCCGAAACCGGAATACAAATTTGATATCTCAAGGTTCAAAGTGTCCAAAAAAACTTCCTCGAACTGCCGGGAAGCTATGAACAGGGTATTTCCCTTGGAAGTCCAATCCAGCAGGGAATTCAATTCACTCTCACCGAAATCAATATTCTCATTGGCGAAAAAATAGGTTCCTTCGGTTTCTTGTCCTTCATTCAAAAATTCAAAAGGCGGCACCGTGACCTGTCGTATCTTCTCTCCGAACGTTTTGTTCACAATGTCGTTGAACACATAGGTGCCATAGGGTATCTTGTGTTGCGCCACGTATGACGGAAACCAATTGATTTCCTTATCGCTATTGTATTGCAGGAGCATCAAAAGGGCCAATGTGAATATGGCGATGACGATATATACCCTTCCTTTTTTAACCATTTTTCAAGGTTTTTTGAAGGGATTCGAAATCTTTTTCCGCAATTCTGTAGTTGGCCTCGTCAATATTGAAATTACCGTACCATATATAATCGTACCATCGGGTAATCACACCGAAAGGTTGTTTCAAGGTCTGATCGTCTATTTCGTTCAGATAATCAAAATTGGTTTTTTGAAGCTCCCAAGCAATGACTTCGTTGTCGGTCATCAGTTGTAGGATATAAAGGTAATAATATCGTATGGCCATGCGATAGTCCTTATCCAGCAACGCCTTTTGGATCAATTGTTGAATGTCTTCGTTCTTGATGATATGTTCTTCTTCCGACAATGCTACCAGCGCCTCGTTCTTTTTGGCCTGTTTTAGGGTGCTGGCATTGACGTTCAAGAAAAATTTTATCAGTATAAAAAGCAATAGCGCTAAAAGCACATAGGGCAGTATACGGAAGAAGACCTGTAAAAATCCCGCGGCCTTTTCCACCCCGAAAAGCCATTCAAAGAACCGGGATATCAGGTTGTAGAACCAGGTCTTGAAATCGTCCCACCACGTTCGATCTCTTTTGATGGTTTCATAATCAAAATCAGGATTGTTTCGATAGGCTTGCAGATCATCTTCCTGTATCTCTCTAACCGTTAATCGGCCGTTATCATATTTGACCGTAACCGTAGAATCTTGTTGGGCGACCGTAACGCTAACCAACAAGACCAAAGAAAGAAAAAGAAGAAAATGTTTGCGCATGCCTAGTAGTCCCTATTTTCCCCCAAACTTTCGATACGTTCGTAGGTGCCCGTAAAATTCTTTCTTTCGTTCAAATTGAAATAAATAAAGACCCCGGCCACGATCGAAATGATGTTGAGCAAGAATTGTGCAACGGTACCGACGATGTTCAATAAAATATAAATGGGATCTTTGAAGACATCCATAATACCCTCGGCATCGACCTCGCCCGAAAACATGCCCATCTTTAACCAATTATAGATCATTGTGGGCAGCGCAAATGCATAGCTTGCGATCATTACGATTATGGCGGTTACCAATAGTGTGGCAAAAGTGATCCACCAGTGGTCTTTGACCAACGTAAAACTATAACTAAAGGCATCGGTGACCGAAAGTCTGTTATAGACCATTATGGCAAAGGCCAACGATAACGGCACCCAGAGGTATATGCCTGGGATAAAGCAGAACATCAGACCTGCCGCTACGCATACGACAACCAAAAATCCCATTCCGATAAACTTCCAAAAAGTGGCGTACACATCAGACTTGATCGTATTAAAGTCTATTTTTCCCTTGCCGCTGGCATACGATTTAATATAGTGCAATACGGTCGACTGGGCCATTGTGTAGACTGCAATTATGGAAATCACATAGAGTCCGCCGATCAACAATATCAAAAGTACGTTGGGTACGGCATCGTTATTGAACATCAAAAGACTGAAGCTATTGCCGATATAGTACATATACATGGCCAGTGCGATGACCATAATCATGATATAAGGCCCGACTATCTTAAAGAATGTGGCCATGAATGGTTTGAACTCGGTGCGGAGAAAAGCGAAGGTGTCAGAAAGCACTTCCCCGAGTTCACGCTGCTTTTTGAATTCGATGTATTGATCGGTCATAAGTTCGGTTTTTTATTCAGTTTTATGGGATAAAGTATGTAGTAATATACTATGGCTGCCAGCGAAACGGCTATTATCAAAATGGCCAACCCGTCGGGCATTTCGGTATGGCGGGTCACGAAACCTTCCAAAAATCCGGCAATGATGAAAAAGGGAACGGTACTGATCATTATTTTCAAACCGTTCTTGACACCTCTCTTGAATGATTCCAGACGCGAATAGGTGCCGGGAAACAATAAGCCGTTTGCCAGAACCAATCCGGCGCAGCCCGCTATGATGATTACCGAAATCTCTATGGTACCATGGATCCAAATGGTTCGCACCGATTCCCACAGCAATCCTTTTTCATAGAAGAAATATTGAAAGCTACCGAGCATGATGCCATTTTGCAACATGATCATCAACGTGCCGATTCCTAGAAAAATACCGTAGGCAAAGGCCATCAATGCCACACGTATATTGTTAATGGTGATGCCCAAGAACATATTGAATTCGCCCATTTGCTTATAAACGGCCATGGGGTCGCCCTTTTCAATGTTTTCCAGGGTCATGTTAACATACCCGTCGCCAAGTATCGCGCGGACAAAATCGGCATCGTCGGCCGCGGAAAAAGCGCCTACGATAGTAAAAAAAACGAAGACCAAAAAGGCGATGAGCAATTCGCGATGATGGTGATAGAAAAGTGTCGGGAATTCGGTTTTCCAAAACTCGAGGATCCGGTTCTTCGGCTCACGCTTGGTCTTATAAATTTTCTGGTGGGCCTGAGCGGCCAGACCGTTTAGGTAAAACTCGGTATTGCTACCTTGGTAAAAGGTTTTGGCGTAGCTGAGGTGATCGGTGATTTCTATATAGAGGTCGGACAATACATCGGGCGATAACTTCGTTTTGTTTGACAGTGCGCTTTCAAAAGTGGCCCATTTGTCCTTATTTTGTTTTACAAAGGCAGCTTCGCGCATGAATTGTTATGGTTAGAGAAATTGACCGGATTTAAAAAACGACTTCGAGTATAAAATGGGATTGGCCCGATTTTGTTCCAAATAGCTATCGAAATTAACGAAACTAAGTGCGAAAAAGTATACAATACATACGTTCAAAGCCGGAATAATACCTTCTTCAAAGGAAGTAAAATATGGAACAATTTCAAATAGAGACTGCCCAAAACATTACGATCCACCAGAACACGGCACACCTTGGCGACCGAATGTTGGCCTATATCATCGATAGTTTCATCATTTTGGTCTACACCATTTTGATGATATGGTTATTGCTTGCGCTTGACATCGATTTTTCAGACATGTGGGCACTTTATCTTGTTTTAGGCCTTCCGGCTTTTTTGTACTATTTGCTGCTCGAGACCTTTATGGATGGCAAAACTGTTGGTAAGAGCCTCATGCACATTCGGGTGGTGAAAATCGATGGATCCAAACCTAATTTTTCAAATTATTTCGTGCGATGGATACTGCGGATAATCGATGTTTCGCTGACTTCAGGTGGGGTAGCGGTCTTGACCATATTGATCCGAGGAAAAGGGCAAAGGGTGGGCGATATCGCCGCGAGCACTACCGTGATCAGTGAAAAGAAGAGGGTTACCTTGAAAGATACCCTCTTGAGGGAATTACCCGAAGATTATACGCCAAGGTTTCCTCAGGTGACGGTTTTCAAGGATCGTGAAATGCAGACGATCAAAGAACTTTTCGATTCGGCCAGGCGAAATGGCAATCATAACGTCATACTTTCGCTAAGCGATAGGATAAAAAAAGTGGCCGATATATCTTCCGATCTAAAACCGTTGGAGTTCGTAGACATCATAATTAAGGATTATAACTACTATACCCAACGACTCTGAAAAGTGTTACGAACCCAAAAGAATACTCCGAAAAAAAGTATATTTTTCAACATTCAACGCCTAATTCCCGATCTTTATGTTCTATTTGACCGTTGACATACTCGGAACCATTTCCTTCGCCATTTCAGGGGTCTTGGTCGCCATGGATAAAAAACTTGACGTGTTCGGAGTATTCATTATTGCTTTTGTCACGGCGGTTGGCGGGGGCACCTTGCGCGATATCCTTATCGGAAATACCCCTGTGGGTTGGATGCAAGACCCCATCTACGTTTTTGTAATCTTTGGTGCCGTTATCTTTGGGATTTTGTTTCGCAAAAGGCTCAAATATTTCAGAAAATCCTTATTTCTGTTCGATACTATCGGCATCGGACTTTATACCATGGTCGGTGTTGAAAAAGGACTCTCGGCGGGATTACTTCCAATAATGTGCATTGCCCTAGGGACGATGACGGCGAGCTTTGGAGGTGTTATCAGGGACATATTGTGCAACGAAATACCTGTTATCTTCCGAAAAGAAATCTATGCGACCGCCTGTATCTTGGGTGGAGCCAGCTATTTTTTACTTAGAAAGCTTCCGATTGAAGACATTTATGCCTATATCGGGGCCATTCTGATCGTAATAGGCATTCGGCTGTTCGCCGTAGTTTTTAAGGTATCCTTACCGAATATCTATAAAGTGGAGCAGTAGCTTTGGTCATAAAACTAATCAACACGAATTCGATATAACTTCCCAATAGTATATATTGATTTTAAGTTGTTTACAGACCCATGACCGGTCGAGCGCAGTCGAGACCTCATTCAAAATTTCGGGTTTTATCTACCTCTCTACTGCGCTCGAGGGCACATAAGTCGGTTTATGGGGCTTTGACCATTAAAAATGCTCGATATTAAATCGAACTTATGTTAATCAAGTACCTCGGCCTTTTTTATGTAGACATTTTGAAAAGGCCAATCGCCTTTTCCGACACGTACATTGTTGATTTTGTCCACGATGTCCATACCCTCTACAACTTTTCCGAAAGGCGTGTAATCACCATCCAGATGATAGGATCCCGGTTTGGTAACGACGATAAAAAATTCATAGGGCGAGGCCAACATATGTGGGTTATTGATTTCACTGCTGGGCATCGATAGCGTACCGCGATGGTGTTTATAGCCTTTTCTGGTATCGGGCGGTAACAGGTAGCGACCGATTTCACGACGTTTGTCGGCAATGAACCTATCATCTGAATTTCCGCCTTGAATGATAAAATTCTTGACGACCCGATGAAATTGCGAATCGTCGAAATAGCCCTTTTTGGCCAAGTAGATGAAATTTGCCTTGTGGTAGGGTACATTGTCGTATAGTTGAACGGTAAAATTTCCCAAACTGGTCGTCAACCTTACCCTTACGTTGTTCGGGAGGTCTTTTTGATAATCGAAGAAAAAATCAATGGCATTTTCTTCATCAAGTCTAAAAGCCTCCTTGGGATCCTCTCTAGGTTTTTTTTTCTCGATAATCGAATCTGTTTTTTGGGTTGTAGGTACTTTTGCATTCGATTTTTTATGGGCCTCTTCTTTACAGGCGGCCAAAATAAATAGTGGTAATATTGTAAGTATAGTGATTCTTTTGAAGTACATGGATTTCGATTTATTTTCCCAAAGAATACCAAAAATAAAAGATCTACCCTTACCGGGTGAAATGGCCCATTTCAAAATGGCACCGGAAATACGGGTGAAATTGATGCAAGAAAGCCAGGTGAAGGGTAAAAATCCGAAAAAGGCAGGTGTTATGGCCCTATTTTATCCGGATTTTAAGAACGGAACGAAATTGTTGCTCATTCTAAGGAAAACCTATAAAGGCGTTCATTCGAATCAAATCGCCTTTCCCGGCGGCAAAGTAGAAGATGGCGATATCGATTTGGCACAAACCGCGCTTCGTGAGACTCATGAAGAAGTGGGAGTGCCACCTGAAAAAATCATGATTTTAAAATCATTGAGCACAGTATACATTCCCCCTTCCAATTATGAGGTTCAACCTTTTCTCGGTATATTGGACCGACCCTTGTCTTTTGTACCCCAAGAGTCTGAAGTGGAGTCATTGATCGAGGTTTCTTTGATGGATTTTTTGGACGATGGATTGATCTTCAACCAAAAACTGAGCACTTCTTACGCAACGAATATTGAGGTACCTACCTTTAAACTAAACGGTTACACCGTTTGGGGGGCCACGGCGATGATGCTCAGTGAGATCAAGGAACTTTTGAAACAAGTATTATGATCGGTAATTTGTACTTTAGCACCCTATGGCATTGTTTAAGGAAAATCCGTTCGGACATATTTTATTCCTCAAGAAATGGCTCATCCGTATCATGGGGCTGATTACCCATCAACGGTATAATGGCTTTAACTCTTTAGAAATCGAGGGATCTGATATTTTAAGGAACATACCCGATAGAAACGTACTATTTGTGAGCAACCACCAGACTTATTTTGCCGATGTGGTGGCAATGTTCCATGTGTTCAATGCAAGCCTTAGCGGTCGCGATGACTCGATCAAGAACGTTGGCTACCTGTGGAAACCAAAATTGAACGTTTACTATGTGGCCGCTGCCGAGACGATGAAGAAAAATTTTCTAACCAAGGTTTTCGCCTATGCGGGGGCGATCTCGGTCGAACGAACATGGCGGGCCGACGGAAAAGAGGTCAATCGTCAAGTAAAGATGAGCGATATTTCGAATATCGGGCGGGCCTTGAACGATGGGTGGGTCATTACTTTTCCGCAGGGCACGACCACACCTTGGAAGCCTTTAAGAAAAGGTACGGCCCATATAATAAAAAAATACAAACCTGTCGTGGTACCGGTGGTAATTGACGGTTTTCGACGTTCGTTCGACAAAAAGGGACTGCGTATCAAGAAAAAAGGTATTCTTCAGTCGATGGTAATAAAAGAACCCTTGAACATCGATTATGAAAACGAGTCGAACGAATCGATTATCGAAAAACTTGAATACGCCATTGAACAGCATCCTTCATTTCTTAAGGTAATTTCAGAAGAAGAACTTTTGGCGTATGAGCAAGAGAACGAACTCAGAAGATATCGCAATCGAAAGAAGGTCTAGACTTCTATTTGCTCGAGTTCGTTATAATTTTTCTTAAGTTTTCGCAAAAGTCTACCATAAAGCAAAAAGTAAATTCCGCCGATGAAGGCCGTGAAACAAAACCCTAGTATCAAAACGCTCCAGATAAATGATCTTTTCAACCTTTCTGGGGAGACATTTTGAGGAACTTCGGTATGCATAGAATCGAACAAAACACTAAGGTCTTCACTAATATATATGGCAAATGCAGCCGATACAAAGGCAAAAAACAGTAACGATAGGGAGAAAATTATATAATATTTGACCGAAGCCCTGGTCTTTATAATCTTCCGCATCAACTTTTTGGCATCTTCCAATACGGATATTTCCTTATATCTCTTATAAAACTGGGCGATAAAATAGAAAACGATAACATATTGAACAACCGTCAACCCGATAATATAGTTGCTCATTCCAAGACTTTCATAGATGGCCCAACTCGTTTTTGCCGAAGGCAGCAAATAGAGAAGGTGGGGGAGTAGAAATTCTAATATGCTAATGATCAATATCCATTTAACGATAGAGGAAGATTTCTTCCAGATCATTTTATGAATTTCCGCGTGCGACAACTTTGGAAGATATGCTTCCTTTTTCTGCCAATCTTTTTTCAGTAACTCCAGTTCGTCCATCATAACCCTACGGATTCAATATGGTTCTTAATTTATTTTTGATACGGTTCATCTTGACCCTTGCATTGACTTCGGTAATACCCAAGGTTTCCGATATTTCAGAATAGTCCTTATCCTCCAAATAAAGAAAAACAAGAGCTTTGTCGATATCGCCCAATTGCTTTATGGCATTGTACATCAGTTTTAGCTGTTGTTCTTCGGCTTCATCATATTCGTCGGCCTTGATTTTGAATATCACCGATTCATAGTCTTGCGTCTGAACCCTTTTCTTTGATTTTCGATACATGGTAATGGCCGTATTCAAGGCCACACGGTACATCCAGGTGCTAAACTTCGAATCGCCCCGAAACTTGGGGTACGCCTTCCACAGTTGTATCGTAATCTCTTGAAACAGATCGTTGTGCGAGTCACGGTCGTTCGTATAGAGCGTACAGACCTTATGAACAATATTCTGATTGTTCTCAAGCTCGGTAACAAATCTGTTTTCGAGTTCTTTGTTCAAATTGTGATCGGTAGGTTGTTGTTACAGGTTAGTAGCGTTTTCTTTCTATTTGTTACGCAAAGAACCTATTTAAAAGAAAAGAGCCCGTGAACAACGGCAAAAAGTTCAAAACCTTCTAAGAACGAATTTGAATTTCATGCCTGTGTTCAAGGGCTCCTGATTTATTTCCTATAATCCAGAGCGGGTGCCCTGTCGCCCAATAACGGAATGTACTCAAAATCGGCTCCCCTGGCCTCTATAAACTCGGCTTTTGCCTTACTTACGAGTTCTGGATTTTTGAAAAGGTCTATGGCGGTCAGGGTGAGGGTCTTTGCAGCGACCATCATTCCTTTTTTACCGATCGATGTGCCACCCGCGGCGACCGCCTGCCAACTATGAGCCGGCGTACCGGGCACCCAAGTGGCCGTACCCATACCTACGGTCGGAACGGTAAAGCTAACATCGCCGACATCGGTAGACCCATAGGCCCTAGCTTCCGTTTTATACGGTTGAACGTTCTTTGCAGTTTCAAGATCGACCCCTTTCTGACCGAGGCTTTTTGCGATTTTATCGGCAAATTCTTTTTCTTCGGGCGAATATTCAATACCGCCTATTTTGGAAAGGTTATCGTGCATCAATTTTTGCAAGGTCAGGTTGGGCAACAATTCATGTGTGCCGCCTATCATTTCGAAGTCCATGGTTGTTCCCGTACCCAAAGCCGCACCTTCAGCAGCTTTGATGATCCGGTCAAAAATATCGATGACAACATCTCGTTTTCCATGACGGGCATAGTAGTAGACCTCGGCAAAATCAGGAACAACGTTAGGGGCCTTTCCGCCATCTGTAATAACGTAGTGGATTCTTGCTTCTTGAGGAATGTGTTCGCGCATCATATTGACCATAACATTCATCGCTTCAACACCGTCCAGTGCGGAACGCCCCCTTTCCGGAGCACCGGCGGCATGTGCCGAAACACCATGAAAGCGAAATTTGGCCGATTTATTGGCCAAAGCGGCCCCGGCACTTGCCGTGTTCTGCGAACCTGGATGCCAGTGCAACGCAATATCGACATCGTCGAAAAGCCCCTCACGTACCATATAGACTTTGCCCGAACCACCTTCTTCGGCCGGTGTGCCATAAAAACGGATCGTACCCTTGGACTTATTGGCGACCATCCAATCTTTGGTGGCGATTGCGGCAGCGGTAGAGGCCGTGCCGAACAAATGATGGCCACAGGCATGGCCGGCGGCCTTTCCGGCCGATTTCTTTTCCGCAACGGCCTCTTGAGAAAGTCCCGGAAGAGCATCGTACTCGCCCATAATGCCGATTACAGGGGAACCAGAGCCGAATTCGGCGATAAAGGCGGTCGGTATTCCTGCTACTCCATTTTTAATGGAAAACCCTTCATCTGATAAGGTTTTTTGCAATAATGCACTACTTTTTTCCTCTTGATAACCCATTTCGGCCAAATTCCAAATCTCCTGTGCTATATCGCCATAAGTTTCAGATTTATGGTCGAGGTTTTTTATAATATCATCTGCTTTTTTTTGTGCAAGGGCATATTGTACTACGCTAAATAATATGCTAAACGCCAGTAGTTTAATTTTCATTTTATCATGGTTTTAATAATCAATCCCTAAATATAATCAAACGGTTATTCTTTCCTCTAGATTACAAAGGTTTGTTTAGTTTTGCATGAGAATCTTAACTATGAACATTCCAAAGTCAAACTACCCTCGAATCGTGATAATCGGTGGTGGGTTCGCAGGTATTTCCCTCGCCAAAAAGTTAAGTGGAAAAGAAGTTCAAGTCGTACTTCTCGATAAGCATAACTACCATAATTTTCAGCCCCTACTGTATCAGGTTTCCACTGGCGGACTTGAGCCTGATTCCATTGCCTATCCGATTAGAAAGGTGCTAAAAGATTTTCCGAATTTTTACTTTAGGTTGGCCAATGTGACCCAGATAGTTTCAGATAAGAAAATGCTGGTGACCGACATTGGCGATCTGAACTATGATTACTTAGTTTTGGCCACGGGATCGGAAACCAATTTTTTCGGAAATGCCGATATGGAGAAAAATAGTATGGCCATGAAGACCATACCACAATCGTTGGACTTGCGCAGTCTTATCCTTGAGAATTTTGAGCAGGCCCTTTTAACCGATGAGATGCACGAACGTGATGCCTTGATGAATTTCGTAATCGTTGGGGGAGGACCGACCGGTGTCGAATTGGCCGGTGCCCTGGCCGAGATAAAAAAAGGTATTCTGCCAAAGGATTACCCCGATCTTGATACCCGAAGGGTACAGATCAACCTTGTTCAGGCTAGTGACCGCGTCTTGAAGGAAATGAGTGAACAAGCTTCGCGAAAATCGGAAGATTTTTTGGAAAAACTGGGCGTGCAAATTTGGAAGGATACCCGGGTGACCGGCTACGATGGCAAGACAGTGACTACAATGACCGACGGACTGACCTTTGAAACGGCGACACTTATTTGGGCGGCCGGGGTCAAGGGCGCTTTGATCAATGGGCTAGATGCGAAGGATATTGTTGTACGTGGCAATAGGCTAAAAGTCAACCAGTTCAATCAGGTTGAAGGGCACCCTGAGATTTTTGCCGTGGGCGATGTGGCAAGCATCGTTACCGAAGAAAATCCTTGCGGTCATCCCATGATGGCACAACCTGCCATTCAACAGGGCAGAAACCTTGGAGACAATTTGGTACGCCTCATTAACGGAAAACCTTTGAAGCCCTTTGTCTACAAAGATAAGGGCAGTATGGCGACCATTGGCCGTAACAAGGCCGTGGTCGATTTGCCCAATTTTAGGTTTCAAGGTGTTTTTGCATGGTTTGTATGGATGTTCGTCCATCTTTTTTTTCTGATCGGGTTTAGAAACAGAATGGTGGTCTTTATCAACTGGGTCTACAATTATGTACGCTTTGACCGTGAGGCGCGTTTGATCATTCGCCCCTATAAAAAAGATTATTCGGCCTTTAAGGATTAGGCAAAGGCTATTCTAAATCAATTCCTCGGATGATATTTATGCATTACTTCGGTCAAATGCTTGCGGTCGACATGCATATAGATTTCTGTAGTAGTAATGCTTTCGTGGCCCAACATTTGTTGAATGGCCCGAAGGTCTGCGCCGTTCTCCAGTAAATGCGTTGCAAACGAGTGTCGAAAGGTATGTGGACTAATGGTTTTCTTCAATCCGATCGTCTTGCTTAGTTCTTTGATAATGGTAAAAATCATGGCCCTGGTCAGTTTTTTGCCCCTTCGGTTCAAGAAAAGAATATCCTCAAAACCTTTCTGTACTTTTATATGGATCCTGATTTCTTTTCGATAGATATCGATATATTTTTTGTTGATCGAGCTAATAGGTACGAACCGCTGTTTG
This sequence comes from Flavobacteriaceae bacterium NBU2977, assembly GCA_019931105.1. Lineage (GTDB taxonomy): Bacteria > Bacteroidota > Bacteroidia > Flavobacteriales > Flavobacteriaceae > Meishania > Meishania litoralis. Next base: position 106,256 of record JAIOUW010000005.1, read on the forward strand.
TCGCCCTTGCCGGTTACCTTTATGAAATCTTCGTCAAAGTAAAGATCGGATATTCGCAGACCTGTCAATTCAGAAACCCGTAGCCCACAGCCATAAAGGGTTTCCAAGATAGCACGGTTGCGCTCGCCTTCGGGTTTTGAAAGGTCGATGGCACCGATTAGTTCATTGATCTCGGTTTCCGATAAGGTATCAGGTAGTTTGCGCCCGATTTTTGGCGAATCGATAAGGTCCATGGGGTTGTCATCTCTATAATCCTCAAAAACAAGGTAGTTGAAAAAGCTTTTGAGACCCGAAATTATGCGTGCCTGGGACCTGGGATTCAAAGTCTTGGCCACCTCATAGATGAATTGCTGAATAACCACTTTTGAGATGTTGAAAGGGTTGTCGACGATTTTATTATCCTCTAAAAAAAGAACAAGTTTTTCGATATCCAGCACATAGTTCGCAATTGAATTCTGTGACAGGCCGCGTTCTATTCTCAGGTAGTGCCGATAATCTTCTATGGCCTTGGTCCAATTCATGATGTAAATATAGTGTTCGCCGGTTCACTAAAAAAGAACCGATAAAGGGCAATAGCCTTTTGACCAACCACTTTTCATATCTTCCAAGCCCATAAATTCTAATTCATTTAGGCTTTAGTTCAGATTATTATGTATTTTAGTTTGTAATCGGAACAAACCTAAACACTACTAAAATGAAAAATAGACGTTACTACTTTCTAATTTTTGTACTTTCTTTTACCACAATTGGCGTTGCCCAAGATTTTGTTCGTTTTGGGGCGAAGGCCGGTTTTAATGCGGCCAAGTTGGGAGGCGATGCCATATATAGCTATGACATAAAACCGGGGTTCCATTTGGGTGCCGCCCTTGAAATACCAGTTTCCAAAGCACTTTATGTGCAGCCCGAAGCTTTGATTTCATTACAGGGCAGCGGTGGTTATTTTCAAGACGACCTGAACCTATGGTATTTGAACTTACCGGTAATGGTCAAGTTGAACGTTTTCGATGAGATTTATATCGAGGCCGGTCCACAACTGGGCTTTATGTTATCTGATAACCTAGAAGGCAACAGCTTTGCCGGCACCCCTGGAATAGATCAAGAATCGAATGGAATGGATATTGGCCTTGGTGTTGGAGCAGGTTATCGTCTTGATGATAATTTCTATTTTCAGCTCAGGTTCAACGCGGGTATTGTGAACGCAGTAAAAGATATAAGTTCAAAGAACCGGGTCTTTCAGATATCGGCCATATATTTTCTCTAAAAGTCTGGATATGCAGGTATATAGTGGAGCGGAAGATAGTCTTCCGCTCTTTTATTTTCGAGTGTCGCGACCAGTTTCCTTTGAACGATTAATTGCAAATTATTGACTGTTGAGCAGCTGGTCTTTGTATCTTTGTATATGAAGAAATTTTCGCACTTAATCTAAATCTTGAACTGATGAACAGAGCATTTTTTTCCTTCGTTTTTTTCTTGGTCTTGACGATTTCAACCCTGAGTGCGCAGACCGTGATCAAAGGCACATCTTTGGTAGGTAATGGATCGGGAGACATTTTGTTCGGAGCCAAGGCAGGCCTGGTGGTTTCTGATCTTCGTGGCGATGGTATCGTAGATAATACTCCGCATATCGGTTTTCAAGTGGGTGGTATTGCCGAGATTCCGATTGCCGAAGATATTTATCTAGATCCAGAACTTTTGCTTACGCTACAGGGAACAAGGGGTATCGGCGATAACTTGAATCTGTTTTATGTCAATATTCCGGTGATGGGCAAGTATCACATCACTGATGAGATTGCGGTTGAACTAGGCCCGCAACTAGGGGTCTTGTTGGGCGGTAATTACGATGATTTTAATATAGATGCGAAAACGATCGACGTCGGATTGGGAATCGGTGGCGGATATCGCTTAGATAGCAATATTTACCTTCAACTTCGATTCAATACTGGGTTTATCAAGGTATTCGAAAATTTGGATACGTATAATATTGCGGCCCAGATCGGAGCTTCTTATTTTTTCTGAACTTTTGAAAATTACAGGCCCACTTAAATGAGTCGTGAACCATTTTTAGGGTTTACGATGAAATATTTGAGATTCAAAAAGCACATATTCGGGTTTCCACAACTTATTTTGGCCTTTTTGCAACAAAAATGATGAATTTTTTGACGAAGGATTTAGTTTCGTTGGCATCAAACCAAAACCGACCCTAATGCGTCAAAAAATAGTAATTCTAATTTTCGCTTTCATTGTCACCGGAATTTCCGCACAAGAAGGCTTCAAGATCGGTGCTCATGGTGGAATTCCAATAGGGGAATTTAATGACAGGGTAGGCCTTGTAATAGGTGCCGATGTAGGCTATATGTGGGCTCCCAACAAGATATTCGACCTCGGTATCAAGGCCGGAATTGTACATGGCTTCGGTGAACAGTTCAAAGATGAGATTATATCAACGAAATCACCCAGTATACAATTTGCTCCGGTAGCGGCCTCGGTACGTATCTGGCCCATGCGTTCATTTTCGTTCGGAGGCGATATTGGCCAGGCATTTGGCCTCAGCTCTGGTAATGACGGTGGATTGTACCTTCGACCCCAAATCGGTTTTCAGACAGGGGCGCAATCTGAAATTAACTTTTCATACAGTGTAATACAGCTTGACAATGAAACCTGGTCAACTGTAACCATGGGTTTTGTATATACCTTTTTATCCGCAAGGCACTTTAGATAGTTTTTGATTTTCAAATACCTTTTCAAGCAAAACCATTGTTTGATACATGTTCGTTGTTCAATGGACAACTATTCGCTACATTTATGCCATGAAACTGATGATTATCAATGGGCCCAACCTCAACTTACTAGGAAAACGGGAGCCCGATGTTTACGGCAACCAAACATTTGAAGACTATTTCTCAAAATTAAAGCTAAGATTTGCCGATGTTCATTTGGAATATTACCAATCGAACATTGAAGGTGAGATCATCGATAAGATCCAAGAAGTGGGGTTTTCATATGATGGTATCGTTCTCAACGCAGCTTCGTATACCCACACCTCTATCGGCATAGGCGATGCGGTAAAGGCCGTTGAGACCCCAGTGGTCGAGGTACACATCTCGAATACGCACAAACGCGAAGACTTTCGCCATGTCTCTTATATTTCTTCAGGCGCCAAAGGCGTTATTCTCGGTTTCGGACTCCAGAGTTATGACTTGGCCATTATTAGTTTCTTGAAAAATAACGGATGATAAAATGCGATAGGTTGATGCCGATTCTATTTTGAAACACAAATTATTTCCTCCCTAATTAATGATGTTCGGGAAAAAGAAGGTATTCATATGGCTTGGTGAGCTGTTTATTGTAATGATACGGCCATGGAATAGTACTACAAATAATATCAAACAATAAATCGCTAAAATTCTTGTTCTAAATTGAACGATTTAAATCGGTGCTTGACTTATGAAAGGATTTTTACTCTTCACTTTTCTCTTTATTTTCGGTGTATTTGGCCATTCACAGATTTCTTATGAGAAAGGATATTTTATAGATAACTTAGATAGAAAGACAGAATGTCTGATACGAAATTTGGGATGGAAGAATAACCCTAAAGTCTTTGAGTACAAATTAACGGAAGACGGCGAAGTTCTTGAAAAAACCCTTCATTATGTAAAAGAATTGGGTATTTACAACAAGGTAAAATACAATCGGTTTGTTGTAGACATAGATCGGTCAGGTTCTCTTTTGAGCAATATGGATACTGAACGAAGAGCGAAGTATACCGAAGAAGAACTTTTTTTAAGGGTATTGGTCGAAGGTGAAGCAAGTTTATACATGTTCGATGATGGAAATTTACGCCGATTTTTCTATACAGTAGGCCAATCAGAGATCGAGCAGTTAGTATATAAATCTTACAAATCTACCGATTATAAGATCAAAGAAAATAACAAATATAAAAACCAGCTTTGGGAAGACTTAAAATGTTCGGCCATTCAAATGAGCGACATAAAATTGCTCAATTACAGCAAGAACGAGTTGGTGAGAACTTTTGTAAAATTCAATGAGTGCAAGAAAGCGGTATTCACGAACTATAATGAAAAACAATCAAATAACAATTTTCACCTGACTATAAGACCTGGCATTAAGACCGCTGCACTCACTCTTGATAATGGTGTCAATAATAATAGGGATGCCCAATTCGATGCTAAAACGGGAATGAGAATTGGCTTAGAGGCCGAGTATGTCATGCCTTTCAACGGTGGCAAATGGGCAATAATACTTGAGCCAACCTACCAATACTATGAAGCGGAGAAACAATTGGAAAGATATTATGTTAAGGCCAATTATAAATCCATGGAATTGCCAATTGGAATAAGGCACTACATGTTTTTGAGCAAAGGATCCAAACTATTTTTAAACGGTTCTTTTGTTCTGGATTTTCCATCAAAAAACTCTTTTTTTGATTATGATACGGTATCTGATGTAGACATGAGGTACAGTCCAAATTTGGCCTTAGGTCTTGGTTACAAATCAAATGATAAGATCAGTATTGAGATTAGATTCTATTCGAATCGAGATGTAACTAAACATTGGCAAACCTCGAAATCGACCTATAAGGCATTCTCCATTATTGCAGGATATTCATTTTTTTGATGGATATTCTTAGGGGTAGGTCTTCAGGTTTCCTTCCTTTATATTATACAATCATCAAAGTACGAGGTAGGTATTTTGATTTGTGTTGTATACGCTAATCAACAAATTCAAAATATACAGGGATACGATTCTGGCATTTATGATTTGAGTGGTTCAAGATATCTTCTGTCCACGTAGAAAGTGCCAAAGGGTAACAACGACGCAATAATCAAAACGGCCAGTCTTTTGATATTCCATTTTTTTTCCATCCAAAACACAATAGCCAAAATGATATAGGCAATGAACAGAAATCCGTGTGCGTAGCCTATATATTTGTTAGGTTCGGGAATTTCGGCAAGATACTTCAAGGGCATGCTCACCGCGAAAAGAGCGAGATAAGAAATTCCTTCAAGCACTGCTGTAATTCTGAAAGATGTTAGCATATTTTTATCTCTTGTGCGTGTGTTGTAAGGCTGAGTGCCAATTATCTCACTTGCGGCGCCTAACTACCGGCAAAGGCAGGGTCGACCTGATTTTATAGATGAATGACTTCATCGTACGCGGCAGCCACCGCTTCCATGACCGCTTCGCTCATAGTAGGGTGGGGGTGTACGGCCTTTAGAACCTCATGCCCCGTTGTTTCCAATTTGCGAGCTACGACCGCTTCGGCGATCATATCCGTAACTCCAGCGCCGATCATATGGCAACCTAACCACTCGCCGTATTTGGCATCGAAGATTACTTTTACGAAACCGTCTGAATTGCCCGATGCCTTTGCCTTGCCACTTGCCGAAAACGGAAACTTGCCAACTTTGATGTCAAAACCTTTTTCCTTGGCCTGTTTTTCGGTTAGCCCCACCGATGCAATTTCAGGCATACAATAGGTGCATCCAGGAATATTGCCGTAATCAAGTGCCTCTACGTGCATTCCGGCAATTTTTTCAACACAAAGAATACCCTCGGCAGAGGCTACATGAGCCAAGGCCTGGCCGGGAGTTACATCGCCAATGGCGTAATAGCCGGGTATATTGGTCTGATAGAAATCATTGACCAAAATCTTATCCCTATCGGTGGTAATGCCAACATTCTCAAGTCCTATGTTCTCGATATTCGATTTAATACCGACGGCAGAAAGAAGGATATCGGCTTCCAATACTTCTTCGCCCTTGGAGGTTTTGACCGTGGCTTTGACGCCTTCACCAGAGGTGTCTACTTTTGTAACCTCTGAAGAGGTCATAATTTTTACACCTGCTTTTTTAAAGCTGCGCTCCAATTGTTTTGAAACATCTTCATCTTCAACAGGCACAATATTCGGAAGATATTCGACCACCGTTACCTCGGTACCCATCGAATTGTAGAAATAGGCAAATTCGATACCGATCGCACCACTGCCCACAACTACCATTTTCTTGGGTTGTTCATCCAATGTCATAGCTTCGCGGTATCCGATTATCTTTTTGCCATCTTGGGGCAAACTTGGCAATTCACGGCTTCGCGCACCAGTTGCAATGATTATGTGGTCGGCACTATATTCGGTTTCTTTTCCATCTTTATCTTTGACCGATAGTTTCTTTCCTGGTTTTAGGGTTCCAAATCCATTTATAACTTCGATCTTGTTCTTTTTCATGAGAAATTGAACGCCTTTGCTCATACCATCGGCCACGCCTCTACTTCTTTTGATTACGGCCCCGAAATCTTTGTCAACGCCCTCAGCTTTTAGGCCGTAGTCGCCTGCATGTTGAAGGTATTCGAATACCTGTGCCGATTTGAGCAATGCTTTTGTAGGTATACACCCCCAATTCAAACAGACCCCGCCAAGGTTTTCTTTCTCTACGATCGCGGTCTTAAATCCCAATTGCGAGGCCCTGATGGCAGTAACATACCCCCCTGGGCCACTGCCCAAAACAATTACATCAAATTTGCTCATAACGCTAGTTTTTCAATTTTACTCCCGATAGATATCTGAAGCGGTGCAAAAGTACAAAAGCAAAATAATATCCCGGTGGCCGACAGTACCAAAAAAACAAATTCCAACCCCGTTTTCACGGAATTGGAATCAATAGTTAATTACTTAAACCGTTTACATCGCTGGAACAAATTTCAGCGCGGCACCATTGATACAATGTCTTTTGCCGGTTGTTTGCCGCGGACCGTCATCAAAGACATGGCCAAGGTGGCCGCCACAAACGGCGCAATGCTCTTCTGTACGTTTATATCCGATCTTGTAATCTACATCATAGGCAACATTGCCAGAGATCTCTCGGTCAAAACTGGGCCACCCGGTACCTGAATCGAACTTGTGCTCACTTTTGAAAAGTTCGGTGCCGCAACCTGCACAAACATATACACCTTTGGCCTTATTGCCAAGGAGTTCACTACTTCCCGGATTTTCGGTGCCAGCCTTTCTTAGAATGTAAAACTGCATATCGGTCAACTCTTGCTTCCATTCGGCTTCGGTCTTGCTTACCTTAAAAGTTTCGTTTTCTGAAGCTTCGGAGGCTACGGTCGATTTTTTCTCTTGTGAAAGGCCGTTGCAACTTGTCAAGACCAAGGCTAAGGTTATCCACAGAATTTTATTCATATCCATTTTTATTGTTTTATCCGATTCGTCGTGAACAGTTGTTGTTCCTTTCAAATTTATGATGTAATGATTAAATTTTAAAACGCATTAGTAATTATCCTTTGAAATAAGAAAGCCCCCTCGAATAAGTGATTTGAGGGGGCTTTTGCCTAATATTTGGAAAGTTTAGTTCAAGCTGAATTTTTGAACATCATTTTCCTTGATGTTCAACATGCCCATAATACCTTCGATGTTCGACTTGTCGATTTTCGAACTAGATAGGGTTTCGGCCGGTATCACGGCAATGCGAAAAATTTGATTATCTGTATCGCCCGCCTGCAAAGTGCCCAGATCAAAGTCTGATTCCAGAAAAATACTAACATCGAAAAAAGTATGGTCGTAGTTGTATTGCAACAGACCTTGATCCAATATTCGGGTCTGGGGCAATAACCTCCAGATATCTACGGGATCGCCATTGCCGTCTTCGGTCTGGTCCCATAAGATATAGACCAATACAATGTCGGTCTCGAATACCTCAATGTTTTGTGGAAACTCAAAGAAAATCGAGTAATCGTTGTCTAAGGTAAAGTCACCTTCGATGTCCATGACTTTGCTCAATTCGGCATCAAGGCCATCAAGGCCGTCCCTTCCATCAAGACCGTCAAGCCCATCAAACCCCGGAGGCCCCTGAGGGCCCTCACATGCCATAAAAAATAAGGCCATAAATGCTGCGAATACTACTGTGATTTTTTTCATAATTCTAAAGTTTAAGTAAATGAAATAATGGTGATGTCAGTGTCTTGGTTTTGGTTCATTCAAAAAGCGTTCCAAAAAACAAACGAACGGCGCAAACGTTGTAGTTTATCGATATTCGAATTATCATAGGACCTTTGAATTTGTTTGATATTATTTCCCTATTTTTAACAAAACCATCAAACCGTAAACCATGCTAAGACAACAACGCGTTGTTATTGAAAATATTAGGCCCCAAATCGAATGTGGTACTTTTTTTATCAAACGTACGGTAGGTGAAAAAGTTACGGTGAACGCCGATGTATTGGGTGATGGTCATGATATCATACAATGTGAGGTGCTTTTCAGGCATGAAGATGAAAAGGTATTTGAAAGTGTTCGAATGTTGCACGAGGGCAACGATGCCCATACCGCGTCTTTTCATGTCACAAAACAAGGGTTTTATCATTATAGAATACAAGGTTGGGTCGACAATGCCCTGAATTGGCAGCACGGCATAAAAGCCAAGCTAAAAGATGGCCAACATGTCAAGAGCGAGTTGTTGGATGGCGTTCAGTACCTAAATTTTTTGACCAAGAAAGTGCCGGCCAAAACCAAGGAGCGAATCAAAGAATGGCCGGCTATTTTTCAGGATGATTCAAAATATGAAGAGGCGATTGCGATGGCAACTTCCGATGATCTACATCACCTGTTTACTGAATATCCGCAAAGGTTTTTGGCGAACGTCAGTAAGACCCTTGAGGTGTATGTAGACCGAAAAAAAGCGAATTTTAGTACATGGTACGAATTTTTTCCGCGTTCATCATCCCCTGAACCTAATAAACATGGAACTTTCAAGGATTGTGAACGCCTATTGCCAAGAATTGCACGAATGGGGTTTGATACCCTATATTTTCCGCCCATCCATCCAATCGGAGAGAAAAACAGAAAGGGCAAGAACAATACGACCCATGCCGAAGAAGGTGATTCGGGCGTGCCATGGGCGATAGGTTCCAAACTAGGCGGACATAAGTCTATCCATCCTGAACTAGGTACGGAAAAAGACTTTAAACAATTGGTGAAGAAAGCAAAAGCCGAAGGAATCGAGGTCGCAATGGATCTAGCTTTTCAAGCTGCACCAGATCACCCGTATATTACGGAACATCCCGAATGGTTTCGGAAAAGACCTGACGGCACCATACAATACGCCGAGAACCCCCCGAAAAAGTATCAGGACATAGTCAACTTCCATTTTGAATCCGATGCATATAAGCCACTTTGGGAGGAACTTTTGAACGTTACCTTACATTGGGTCAGCTGCGGTGTAAGTATTTTTAGGGTAGACAATCCGCATACAAAACCGTATTATTTTTGGAATTGGTTGATCTCTGAGGTAAAAAAGAAACATCCTGACGTACTCTTTTTGGCCGAGGCTTTTTCACGCCCCAAGGTTATGCAACAATTGGCCAAACAGGGTTTTTCACAGTCATATACCTATTTTACCTGGCGGGTCATGAAACATGAGCTTATCGATTATATGACCGAGCTGACACAAAGTGAAATGCGCGAGTATTACCGACCTAATTTTTGGCCCAATACACCCGATATCAACCCTTATCATTTGCAAGGGGCCAATGAGGCCATGCATATTTTACGCTATGCACTTGCCGCGACCCTTTGCGGAAATATAGGGTTGTACGGCCCCGTATTCGAATATATGGTCAGTGATGCCCTGCCCGGAAAAGAAGAGTATCTGAACTCTGAGAAATACGAAATCCGTCATTGGGATTGGACCGTGGAAAACAAATTGACGCACGTGATCACGAAACTGAACGCCGCCCGGAAAAATCATAGGTCATTGCAGCAAACCAACAACATTCGTTTTTGCACGATTGAAAACGACAGATTAATAGCGTTCTATAAATGGAGCGACGATAAAACAGATGAGACCCTGATCATTGTTAGTTTAGACAACCATTATTCGCAAAGGGGCATGGTGCAACTTCCGCTGAACGAAATGGGCTTGGAGCACGGTCGATCTATTGAGGTACATGACACGATTACCAACAATAGTTACATTTGGAGCGCTGAATGGAATTTTGTTGAACTGCACCCCGCGCTTCCTTTTCATTTGTTCCATATAAAAAAATAGAATTATTATGGTCAAAAAAAAGCAAGAAAGCCTATTGCAGCCGCCCTATGTGTTCGACGTGGAATGGGAGAGCCTGCTCGACCATAAACCTTTTATAAAAGCTTTTCTGTCGGATATACTTTCAGAATACATCTTGCGACAACGATGGTACGGAGGAAAATCCAGCAAACTTAAATACATAGAACTTCATCAATATTTTAGGATACAGCAGCATGATGAGGTCTACTATGGTTTGTTGCTGGAGATAAATTTCGAAGAAGCCTTTTACCAACACTATTTTTTGCCCATTGCCTTTGTTTCGGACGAGAGTTTTGCCAAAGAGGATAGAATTCTGCCCCTCACCATAAAAGACCAAACAGGTTTTATAATCGACGCAATCAACCTGGAAGCCTTTCGAAAATTGGTTTTTGAACGTATTATGACCTCGCTGTCAAACGATAGAACCCCTGTGCGATACCATAAGAGCGAATTGTTCAAGGAGACCGAATACAGGTCTTCGAAGTTCATGGGGTTGGAACAGAGCAATACCTCTGTCATTATCAACGATAACTCAGTAATCAAATTTTTTAGAAGAATATATGCCGACAAGAATCCCGATTTTGAGATGAGCCAATTTCTTTCTGAAAAGAAAGGATTCAAAAATACGCCGGCCTATTTGGGAAGCATTAGTTTTATCGATAAAGACAATGACAATATCACGATAGCCCTTTTACAAGAATTGGTGCCCAATCAGGGCGATGCTTGGGAGTTTATGTTAAAAGAGGTACATAAGGTATTTGCCAATCTTGAATACAAGCGAATCGATGTTTCGCGCTTGCCATCCATCGAAATGTTCAAAGGGCTGCAAATAAAGGATGTACCGCCCGAAATAATAGATTGGGCCGGGCTCAGTATTTTCTTGCGATTACAGGGCATGGCCAGACGTACGGCCGAAATGCACATAGCGCTCGGTTCAGAATTTGAGGATACCGCTTTTACCCCAACACACTTCAACAGTGATTATGAGGTTTGGTTAAAAAACCGATTACTTTACCAATTTCAGAATCGATTGAACAGTGTCGAGAACAACCTTCATAAGTTAGAAGGCAGGGCGGCCGAATTGGTAAAGGAATTTTTGGAACGGAAGAACGAGATCCGCCGCCGTTTCGTACATTTTGATTGGACGAAATTAAAGGGCGAGCGCATTAGGGTACATGGTGATTATCATTTGGGCCAGATCTTGGTAAACAATGAAGATTTTTATTTGTTGGATTTTGAAGGGGAGCCCGAAAGTACCATTCGAGATCGAAAGGTAAAGCACCCGCCGTTGAAAGATGTCGCAGGTATCTTTCGGTCGTTCCATTATGCTATCTACGCCAACATTTTCAACAATGGTGAAAAGTACCCGTATTCACAAGAAGAACTATTCAAGGCGGGCGAAACATTATATCGGTTCTTCATAGGGGTATTTTTGGATACCTATGTCGGTTTGATCCAAGAAAACAATTTGAACATAGGTTACCATCAAGAACGGATCTTCATCTTAAAATATAGTTTGCTTGAAAAAGCGGTCTACGAACTGGGTTATGAAATGAACTCAAGGCCGCGGTGGGCGGTCATTCCATTAGAAGGTATTTTAGGCATTATTAACGATACAAAATAAGTATATGAGCAAAGTTATAGCGCACAGTTTGTTTACCGATTTCGATATTGATCTTTTCAAATCTGGCAAGCACTATCGATTGTATGAGAAACTAGGGTCGCATATCATTGAGGTCGGTGGAAAAAAAGGTGTCTATTTTGCCGTTTGGGCCCCATCGGCCAAATCCGTTTCTGTAGTGGGGGATTTCAATTATTGGTTGGAAGGCGATCACCGGCTCAATGTGCGTTGGGACTCAAGCGGAATCTGGGAAGGTTTTATTCCCGGCCTTGATCAAGGAACGCGATACAAGTTTAAAATAAGGTCGAACAACAATGATGTTGTTACCGAAAAAGCAGATCCATTCGCCCGTCTATGTGAAAATCCACCGAACACGGCTTCAATAGTATGGCAATCCGATTATAATTGGAAGGATAAAAAATGGATGGGCCATCGCAAGGATAAAAACGGTTTGGATCGACCATATTCGGTTTACGAAGTCCATCTTGGCTCCTGGAAGAGAAAAGCGGGCAACGCGTTCTTGTCATATCATGAACTAGCCGATGATCTTGTGAAATATGTCAAGCAAATGGGATATACCCATGTTGAGTTCATGCCGATAATGGAGTATCCGTACGATCCCTCATGGGGCTATCAGCTCACAGGTTATTTTGCACCGACATCGCGCTTCGGCAAGCCCGAAGACTTTAAATTATTGGTCGATAGGTTTCATCAAAACGATATTGGTGTTATTTTAGATTGGGTACCCTCGCATTTTCCCGAAGATGCCCATGGGTTGGGTTACTTCGATGGGTCGCACCTATACGAACATCCCGATCGCAGAAGAGGGTATCATCCCGATTGGAAAAGCTTGATTTTCAATTATGGACGAAACGAGGTAAGGGCCTTTTTGATAAGCAATGCCCTTTTTTGGCTCGACCAATTTCATGTTGACGGTCTAAGGGTCGATGCCGTCGCATCGATGCTCTATCTTGATTACTCAAGGGAAGAAGGTGAGTGGGAACCGAACATGTACGGTAACAACGAAAATCTGGAAGCCATATCTTTCATTAGGGAACTTAACGAAGAGGTATACAAGAGTTTTGAAGGTGTTCAGACCATTGCAGAAGAATCGACCGCATTCGCGGGGGTATCGAGACCGGTCTTTCTGGGAGGGCTCGGTTTTGGCATGAAGTGGATGATGGGATGGATGCACGATACCCTTGAATATTTCAAGAAAGAGCCTATATACAGAAAACACCATCAGAACGATATAACCTTTAGTATGACCTATGCTTTTACAGAAAACTTTATGCTTCCGTTTTCGCACGATGAGGTCGTATATGGCAAACAGTCTTTATTGTACCGAATGCCTGGTGATGAATGGCAGCGTTTTGCGAACTTGAGACTGCTTTTCGGTTACATGTTTACACACCCCGGCACCAATTTGATGTTTATGGGTGCCGAATTCGGCCAATCATCCGAATGGAATTTTCAACAAAGTCTCGACTGGCACCTCACGCAATACGATTTTCACTCTGGGGTACAAGAATTGGTGAAAGACCTTAATACGCTATATAAGACCTCGCCCGCACTGTACGAAAAACAATTCAGTTCTGAAGGTTTTGAATGGATAGATTATGGTGATTACGAAAATTCGGTGCTGACCTACTTACGAAAGGGGCATGATAAAAAGAATGACCTAGTGATAGCCTGCAATTTCACCCCCGTTCCACGTGAAGACTATCGTATTGGGGTTCCTAAGACAACGAAATACAATGAAATATTCAATAGCGATGACCAGAAATATGGGGGAAGCGGTGTTGTCAATAGTCAAATCAAGACCACAAGAACACCATGGCATGGTAGAAAAAATTCCGTTGTGGTGACCATTCCGCCGTTAAGTGTGATAATACTTCAATAATCAGAGATTTTACCGATCAAGTTGGCAATTCGTATTCATATATTTTTAATATTGAATGGCATTGTCTTCTTTTGTCTTCAAAACAAAACTACTTATGATTACAAATACTGAACTGGAGTACAAAGGTGATTTATACCCGAACCAGATCGTAGACTATATAAGAGATACACATAAGCTTTACTTCACTACCGAAAATGGTGTCATATTGGAACTTACCGTCCTACAAGATGGTGTTTTTCGTTTCAGGTATGCCACCGAACGTGTTTTTCAACCTGATTTTTCGTATGCCGTCAGTGGTACCGCCAATTATGGATATAATCGTCTTGAAATAACGGAGACCGATACCGAATATCTGGTTGAGACCGATAAGATACAGGTATTGGTCGACAAGAAAACCTTAAGGGTACAGATTTCAGATTTAGAGGGTAATATACTGAACGAAGATGAATTGGGTTTTCATTGGGAAGAAAACTATGAGCATGGGGGCAACACCGTAAAAATGAGTAAAATAGCCCAGAATTCCGAAAGTTTTTATGGTATGGGTGACAAGGCAACGCACTTTAATCTAAAGGGCAAGCGCGTCAATAATTGGTGTACGGATCAGTATGCGTACGGCAAAGATCAAGAACCACTTTATAAGGCTATTCCGTTCTATATTGGGCTTCACAACAATAAAGCGTACGGCGTTTTTTTTGATAACACCTTTAGATCTTATTTCGATTTTGCGCACGAACGAAGAAATGTAACTAGTTTTTGGGCCGATGGAGGAGAAATGAATTACTATTTCTTTTATGGTCCGCAAATGTCCGAAGTTGTCAGGGCATTTACGAATTTGACGGGCACACCAGAACTTCCGCCCATGTGGGCCATGGGATACCATCAATCGAAATGGAGCTACTTTCCTGAAAAGAACGTAAAGGAAATCGCGGCGAAGTTTAGACAATTGAACATTCCGTGTGATGCTATTTATTTGGATATTGATTACATGGACGGTTTCCGTTGCTTCACATGGGACAAGAAAAAATTTCCAGATCCCAAGCGAATGATCGGTGAGTTGAACAAAGACGGTTTCAAGACCGTTGTAATGATCGACCCGGGCATCAAGGTCGATCGTGATTATTGGGTATATCAAGAGGCCATAGAAAACGATTATTTCTGCAAACGGGCCGATGGCCCGTATATGCGGGGCAAAGTATGGCCGGGGGAGTGCAATTTCCCTGATTTTACAAATCCTGAAGTCCGCGAATGGTGGGCCGAGCTGTACAAAGAGTTCATGGCCGAAATCGGCGTACATGCGGTTTGGAACGACATGAACGAACCTGCCGTTATGGAGGTGCCTACGAAGACCGCCCCATTAGATACAAGACACAATTTTGATGGACACCGGTGTTCGCATAGAAAGGCACATAATATATATGGCATGCAGATGGTTCGTGCCACATACGAAGGCGTAAAGAAATACGTATATCCTAAACGCCCCTTCGTAATTACGCGTGCCGCTTTTGCCGGTACACAACGTTATTCTTCTACATGGACGGGCGATAATGTGGCCACTTGGGAACATCTTTGGATCGCCAATGTGCAGGTTCAGCGAATGAATATCAGCGGCTATTCCTTTGTAGGTTCCGATATCGGCGGATTTGCCGAACAACCCAATGGTGAGTTGTTCGCACGATGGGTTCAGTTGGGTGTTTTTCATCCTTTCTGTCGGGTGCATTCCAGCGGTGACCATGGGGATCAAGAGCCTTGGTCTTTTGGAAAGGAAGTGACCGACATTGTTCGTAAGTTTATCGAGATAAGGTATCAATTGCTACCCTATCTCTATACCATGTTCTGGAGATATACGACCGCAGGCACGCCCATGCTGCAACCTTTGGTACACTATGACCAAGAAGACATTCAAACACATTTTAGGACTGATGAGTTCATTTTTGGAAAACACATTTTGGTCTGTCCGGTTCAAGAACCCAACGCCAAGGGAAGACGAATGTACGTTCCTCGCGGAAAATGGTATGATTATTGGAATAACGAACTGATAGAAGGCGGTAAAGAAATGTGGGTCGAGGCCGATTTGGATACGATGCCGTTGTTTGTAAAAGCAGGGGCCATATTGCCCAAATATCCGGTACAACAATATGTAGGTGAGCTAAAAATTAAAGAACTGGTATTGGAGGTTTATTACAAATTGGGTGAAGAAAGATCCTTGGTATATGAAGATGCCCAAGATGGTTATGAGTATAAGAAAGGGCAATATAGTCTTAGAAGGCTGAAACTGTTGGGCAGGGAGAAAGAGCTGATCGTTCAGCAATTCAAAGACGGTTCTTTCATAACGCCTTATGATAATTTTAAAATAAACCTTCATGGTCTTCCATTCAAGATAAAGAAGATTGAAGTTGATAACGTTAAGGTTGCATTGGAAGAACTTAAACTGAATGGCGACAATAGCATTCAAATTACAAAGGATTTTACTGAATTGCACATTATTGGAATTTAATTTTTTTGTATTTTGAGCAGCACTAAACACTTTTGAAATCATGAAAAAAATAGTTTTGATTCTAGTGGTTTTCCTTAGCGTAACTGCATGCAAGGTAAACCCGTTTACAGGTAAAAAAGTACTGAACTTTTATCCTAACAGCCAGATTTTCCCCATGGCATTTGCCCAATATGATCAATTTTTGACTGAAAATGCCGTAGTCGAGAATACGGCCGAATCTAAAATGATAACCAAGGTCGGCCAGCGTATTTCTTCGGCTGCCGAAAGGTGGTTGGTCGCCAATGGATATCCGGGTTATCTCAAAGATTATAAATGGGAATACAATTTGGTCAAAGACGAAACGGTAAATGCTTGGTGCATGCCCGGCGGTAAGATCGTTTTTTATACGGGAATATTGCCCATTACACAAACTGAGACCGGAGTCGCCGTTGTTATGGGGCACGAGGTGGCCCATGCATTGGCGGACCATGGTGCCCAGCGAATGAGCGCGGGTACCCTGCAGCAGATCGGTGCGGTGGCAGGTAACGTAGCGATCAAGGACCCCCAGAAAAGAAATATGTTCAACCAAGCATACGGGCTTGGTTCGACCGTAGGTGTAATGCTGCCTTTTAGTCGAGGCCACGAGACCGAAGCCGATCGTATAGGGTTACAGATTATGGCCATAGCAGGTTACAACCCAGATGAGGCTGCAGAACTTTGGAAGCGTATGAAGGCCAAGAGCGGGGGCCAGGCACCGCCCGAGTTTTTGAGTACACACCCTTCGAATGATACACGTATTTCCAACTTATCCGCCTGGGCACCGCTTGCCAAAGAAGAAGCGGCGAAGTTTGGGGTCACTAAATTTCAATAGTACGAATTGAGGTAATAATTGTATATTGAAAGCTGTTCCGAGAGGGGCAGCTTTTTTTTGATATGGCCGAACCACAACCGATTAAGGGTAGCAAGAAATTGTTGAATGCATGGGCATTCTACGATTGGGCCAATTCGGTATATACCCTTACCATTGCATCTTCGATATTTCCTATCTATTATGCGGCATTGTTTTCTTCGAAAGATGACCCGGTTTTTGCATTCGGGTTCGAGATGAAACAGACCGTATTGATTTCCATAGTAACGGCATTTACTTTTTTGATGGTTGCGGTCTCATCTCCGATTTTATCAGGAATTGCCGATTATGTTGGCAACAAAAAGACCTTCATGAAGTTCTTTTGTTATGTTGGGGGTGTAGGTTGTGTCGGACTTTATTGGTTCAGTTTGGAGCATATACACCTTAGTCTGTTGTTCTACCTTATGGGATTGATAGGGTATTGGGGAAGTTTGGTTTTCTACAATTCTTATTTACCCGACATTGCTTTCGAAGAACAACAAGATCGTATTAGCGCCAAGGGTTTTTCCCTTGGGTATATCGGTAGTGTTATTTTGTTGCTTATCAATTTGGCCATGGTCATGAAGCCCGAATGGTTCGGTTTCGATATCGGAACGACCGAGGTGGAACATAATATGGCTAAAATAGAGGCAATGAAAGTCTCGTTCGTTACCGTTGGATTGTGGTGGATGGTTTTTAGTCAATACACTTTTTATGTTTTGCCCAAAGGAGTTTCTGCCGGACATAAGGTTACCAAGGATTTATTATTGGACGGTTTTCGTGAACTTCGGTCTGTTTGGAAGCAATTGAAGCTTAATCTAAGGTTGAGGCGCTACTTAAGGGCCTTCTTTGTTTTTAGTATGGCCGTGCAGACCATTATGCTGATGGCCGTTTATTTTGGTGAAAAAGAGATTTCATGGGCTACTGAAAGTGAAAAGACAACAGGACTGATAATCAGCATTTTGGTTATCCAATTGGTCGCTGTTTTAGGTGCGGTCATAACTTCCAGGGCTTCGGATAAATTTGGTAACATACACACATTGATCGTCGTCAATTTTATTTGGTTATGCCTATGCTTTTACGCTTATTTCATGAAATCACCTATGCAGTTTTATATTGCCGCCGGACTTGTAGGTTTGGTCATGGGCGGCGTTCAGGCCCTCGCACGATCCACATATTCGAAGTTTCTTCCTGAGACCGATGACACTACTTCGTATTTTAGCTTTTACGACGTGGCCGAGAAGATAGGCATCGTTATCGGGATGGTTATTTTTGCATTGGTAGATCAAGTGAGCACTATGAGATATGCGATTCTGTTTCTGTTCCTATTTTTTCTCTTCGGGATTATATTATTGTTCAAGGTGCCTACAAAAAAGGCCTCCCAGAATTAGGAGGCCTTCGATACTGATGTCCGCTTTTTGATTGTTCGATTTTACTAGCCTTTTGAGATATCTCCTGACCCAGATGTTTTGGTATCGACCTTTTCAGGATTACCGCGATAGCTGATATCGCCAGACCCTGATACCCTGGCCCTCAACATTTTTCTTGCGGTTACCTTGATATCGGCCGAACCGGAAACTGTCGCATCAACATTGTCGGCATCCAGATCATAGGCTTTAATGTCGCCGCTTCCTGAAATGGTGGCATCAAAATCACCAGTATTTCCACTTAAAGTAATATCACCTGACCCCGACATGGACGCCGAGATTGAACTTACATCTACATCCAAGGTAATATCTCCCGATCCCGACATGGCGGTCTTGAAGTCACCGGCCTTCAAGGTCTTCTTGCCGACAATATCACCTGATCCCGAAAGCGCAATGGAATTTACACTTTCAACGGGTACGGTAATCATTATACCTTCATTCCACGAGGTAGGCTTTAGGTTATAGCCTTTTTCCACTTTGATCGAAAGTTTTCCATTTTTAACCTCCGTCACAATATGCTCAAGAAGATTCTCCTCTCCCCTTAAGGTCAATTCACCTTCGTTACCATCGACCAATTCGACGTCGAACCATCCTGATACACCAATACCGTCATAATCTCCCACGGATCTTTCGATCGTGACTACATTACCATTTCCTTTCACCCTCTTGCCCCATTGTGCCGTGCACGATACGGTAAAGAGAAATACTAAACTTAGTGTTGCTAATTTGTTCATGATTTTCATTTTTTGGATTGATTAAAATTAATTTTTTGAGAACGATATTCCACCGTATTCACTTTCGATGTTTACCTTATTGCCACTATTGGCTTTGCCGTGATAGCCTTTGTAATATTTGTCGCTCGATTTTTCGGTACTGATATTGACCTCAAAATCATCTTTGCCACTTACCCCGGCATATGAAGTACGAATTTCAAAATCGAAAGAATACTGCGGGGCATAACCTATTTTAATACCTGTATAATCGGAATTTATCTCGATGTTACCAGCATCTTCCGCCATCTCGGCGACGCGAAGTGAGCCATAGTCGGCATTGACCTCAAGATTGCCGTGAATGGTACCAAGATTAACTGTTATATAGTCGCCTTCACCACTGACATTATGGGCTTCCCCGATATCGATTTTACCATAATCACAAGAGTATTGAAGGTTCTCCATTTTAACTACGGAGGAATTCGTATAGTCGGCATTGATAGTAAGGTCACCCGCCCTATCGATGGTAAACCCTGAATAATCGGCATCTATTCTACCACTGTTCATGTAATCGATATTCGAATTCGAAGTGTAGTCAAAGTTCAACTGATTGTTTCTTCCATGAAGTTCCCCGATTTCCAATCGCCCATAATCACAATTGATTTTGGCATGCCCATCGATACGGTCCAGTATAATACTTCCGTAATCATTATTGAGGTTTACACTGTTTTTTACCGGGAGCTTTATGGTGTAATTGATTTGCATATTGACGTTGTTGTTTTTACCCCATCCCCAGCTACTTTTGTTGTTGTTGAAGATAGTTTTGGCCGAGACCAGACTGCTACTATTTTCAAAATCAACGGTTATTTCGTCAAGTTTCTGCTGCACTTTATCCTCGTTGTTTCCGTTGGTCTTGATATGCACCTCGATCAGCACCCTATTTTCGTTCCATGATGTTATATTCAAGTTTCCATAGCTGTTGCTTACCTTTAAAAGGGCATCAGAATTAACATTGAACTCTTTTTTTATTGTTTTTTCCTTGGTGTGCCTTCCCCTTGGTTTGCCATTATGTGCCCATAAGACCATGGGAAGGCTTAACACTAGGGCTAAAGTGTATTTAAATAGTAAAGTTTTCATCATTGTGGTTTTTTAAATATTTAATGGTTTCGATTTGATCAAGAACGTCTTGCAAAAGATCCATTCTCGTCTGAAAATTGATGATCATAGCACTCAAGATCATTTTGGCATTGCCACCGTTCTGAAGATCGTTTTCCAATTTGGCATAGTCATTTTCCAGTTTTTTCAACTGTAGCATGGTATCGTCTATGATTTCTTTTGTTTCTGGAGAACTCTCCTTTTCCAAGTGCCGTACCTGTTCCTCTACAAGATTTGTAAAGTAGAATTGTGCATTAGAGATTTCTGGGGAAACCTCTACAATATTTTCGTTTGTGGTCTTTTGCGAACCATAATAACCGATCCCAAGAACGAATAGCAGTGCCATTGAAGCTGCAATGGACAAAGGTTTCCACCAAGAAAAATTCTTCTTGGCCTGTAAAGACCCTACCTTGTTCATTTGATCCAGTTTTTCTTGAAAACGGCTTTGATGGCCGAGGGTCGGTTCTTCAGTATCGAATAAACCGTCAAGCTCTTTGAACAGACTCTCTAATTTTTCCTTTTCCATGATCTAGGCTTTAATTAATTTTTTTCGCAAACTTTCCTTGGCCCTTGAAATGGTCGTTCGGCAGTTGGCATAACTGATATCCATAATGGTACTTATCTCTTCATAATCATAACCTTCGATTAGATGTAAGGTCAAAGAAATTCTGTAATTGTCTTTTAAGTGTTTCATGGTTTCCAGCACCTTTTGAGCCTTCAGTTCTGTTTGCCCATGATCTGAAGCAATTTCATCATTGTCTTCGACCTTGTACATTATGTCATCTATAGCAACTTCATTGTTTTTCTGTTGCTTTCTATAATGATAGATACTGTTGTTGATTACGATCCGTTTTAGCCATGATCCAAAAGTGACTTCCCCCTTGAAAGTATGCAGTTTCGTAAACGCGTTCAAAAACGATTCTTGCATGACATCTTCGGCTTCGGCACTATTTTTTACAATTCGTAGTGAAGTATTGTACATCGCCTTGTAATAGCGGTCGTACACCTCCATCTGTGCGGTCTGCTTTCCCTCACGGCACAACTGCAATAAAACATCAATATCTTCTCTTTTGTGGCTCAAAAGGTGATTGGTTTGTTATAAAGATGATTCAATTTAACGATTGTTACAGTTGGGTTGAAAAATAAATGAATTGTAGTTTGTCGATGATATTCTTTGTTAATCGATCGGTTTGCACAACTAAGTTGTAAAACTATCTTTCGCATTATTTTAGCGGTCTTAAAGGTTCCCCAAACGAAATTTTCAAATATCCACATTTATGGGAAATCTTTACATATTCAATAGGCTACACTTTTTTACTTTAATTTTCCTTATAGGTCTCCACAGCCAGAGTTCGACGTCGCAGACCGCGGGCCAGGACGGGGAGTGGAGCCCGGTGCTTCCTTTCGGCATCGTCCCCGTGGC
>JAIOUW010000006.1 GCA_019931105.1 Flavobacteriaceae bacterium NBU2977
CCGCCATCCCGCTGCAGAACAACCCGAACCTGGTCATGCACCTCCCCTTTGACGAGACATCGGGGTCGGTGGCCGCCGACGTCTCGGGCAACGGCAACGACGGCACGGTCCTGTTCGTGGACGACAACGGGGCGACCAAGACCCCCAGCGCCACCAATTGGACATCGCAAGGACTCTTCGGGGGGGCCGTACAGATGGACGGAGAAACCTTCCAGAGCAACACTATAGTGGAAGTACCCTATTCGGCCAGCATAGGTGCCACATCACAATCGATAACCGTTATGGCCTGGGTGAACCGTGATGACCTAGATAATAATGTGGGCATCATGACCCACGATTACCCGGCCATGTTCTTCGGTTTCCACAACAGCCTTTATAAATGGGAATTCGCCACCAACTCCGGTGGGGGCGACTGCTATTCCGGCTATTCGCCAGCGGGACAGTGGGTCCACATAGCGGCCACCTATGACGGCGCGACGGCAAGGCTCTTCGCCAACGGCGTCGAGGTATGCACACAGGCCGTTACCGGCGACATCGCATTCGATTCCTCAACGCCAAATTTCTCCTCTTTCGTCTCGTCTGGATTCTATGAGACCCGTGACCCCGCAACCAATATCGTCCTCATAAGCAACAATTATAATGAAAGTGGTGTCACCGATGAAATCAAAGGAAAGATAGATGAACTGAAAATATATAATACCGCTTTGGACGGAACTGCAATCAAAGCCTTGTATGATGCGGGTGTGGCACAAGGTGTGCCAGCATGCCCCCCAGGCACGATTACAGCTGAATATAGCATTGATGGTGCACCATGGGTCACTGGCAATGTCATCAATGCGCCGATAGGAGCCCAAGTAGCCATTAGAGCTCAAACCTCAGGGACATACTATGTCACAACGGCCCAGAATGACAACGAAAGCCCTACCTTCGAATCAGGAGTGGATTTTACGCAGACCAATGGCTACATAATCGACCAGGCCGTAGATATCGGCGCGAATAATCAGCTGACCCTTACAACTGCTGGGGGATGCCCCGCAGTGGTCAGCTTAAATGTAGTGCAAGGCTGCGATCCGGGCGATGAACCTATTTCGGCGGAATGGAGGATAGCTGATGGCAACTATGAGAATGGAAATCCAGGTGAAAATGTTTCAATTACCGCTACCGTCGGAGACGAGGTCAGACTGAGCATTCTTCCTAACGAGTTCCCTGGAACTTCAACAAGAATAGGATTTAGTGTAACCCTGCCAAATGGAACCGTGGTAAATCAATCATATTCGACAAACTTGACGGATTATATTATTCCAGCCGTTGATACATCAGATGGGGGAAACTATGTTTTGACATCTGAAGAAGGGTGTTCGGTAATCGTAAGTCTATCCGTCAATGGTTTTGACTGTAGCGAAATCAAGGCCGAATGGTCCCTTGAGGGTGGAGAAACCGGTTCATACCAATCTGCTCCTGACACCAACCCGGTTGTGGTAGATGCCTTTACCGGAGACGATGTGAGAATAAGCTTGCTTCCTAATGGAATCGACTTCACGGTAACATACAATTCCGTAATCGTGTATAATGGCAATACGGATTTCGTGTTAGGTGTTGTTGATCCATCCGATAGTGGTGACTATGTGCTCGAAACGGTTCAAGGTTGTATCACAACGCTTACTCTGAATGTTGCGGATCCTGTATGCGATGCATCTACAATAAAGGCGGAGTGGAGGCTTAATGGCACTTACTTTGAAGCTCCAGATGAGCAACCGGTGACAGTTGATGTTATTACTGGTGACACTTTCGAAATTAGTTTGATTCCTAATGGAACAGAGTTTACGATAAGTTTTGAAGGTAATGAGGTCTACAATGGAGAATTGGATTATGATTTAGGGAATGTAGAATTAACGGACAGTGGAGTATATACGATTACTACAGAATATGGTTGTGTAACAACATTGACGCTGAACGTTTCAGATGTAGTGTGCGATGGAAATACCTTAAAAGCCGAGTGGCGTCTTAACGGAGACTATTTTTCTGCCCCGGACAATCAACCTATTACGGTAGACGTGGCTTCGGGCGACGCATTCGAGATTAGCATGCTCCCGAATGGCATTGTCTTTACCATCGAATATGAAGGCAACGAAGTTTATAACGATCAGTTCGACTATGACCTAGGCAATGTTACGCCGGCCAACAGTGGTGATTATGTGATAACAAGCGCTAACGGCTGCTCTACGACACTTACCTTGAATGTTCTTTGTCCGAGCGGGCCCTTTACACCTGAATATTTAATCGATAGTATATCGGGTAGTGGAGAAGAGGCCATTACAGTTAATGTAGGAGCAATGGTAATCTTAGGTACAGTTGAGGATAATGTGGCGTTTACGATAACCCCTCCCTCAGGTCCTATATCGAATGGAGACTTGGATTTAGGCCAGATAACACTTGCTGATGCCGGTCAATATTTGTTTACCTCCGTAGAGGGTTGTACGAAGACTCTGGATATCATTGTGATTGATCCATGTGCCCCTGGTAATTTTACTCCTGAATACACTGTTGATGGAATTATGGGAAGCGGCGATGTATCCATTACAGTCGAAGAAGGTGAACCTGTGGTTCTTTCATTAATACAAACTGATGTAACCTATACCATTACGGCTCCTGATGCCACCATTACCAATGGTCTTCTAGACCTAGGCAATATTGCCGCTTCAGACGAGGGTAGTTATATTTACAACTCAGATAGCGGGTGCTCAGCGACGCTTGATATCGTAGTAACCACAACATGTCCTACAGGGGGATTCACCCCTGAATATACTGTCGACGGAACGGCTGGTAGCGGAGATAACAGTATTACCATAGAACAAGGAACCCCCATTTCACTGGGAATTGTTGAAACGGGAATTACATACACCATTACTGCTCCCGATGACACAGTATCTAACGGCGCTCTTGATTTGGGCAATATTACATTGGCGATGGCCGGTGAATATACGTTTCAATCTGATGCAGGCTGTAATGCTTCCTTAACCATTGTCGTTACCGATAGCTCTTGTGATCCAAGTACTTTTACCCCGCAGTATACGATAAATGGTATTGCAGAAGACGGTGAGTTGGAAATCAATGTACAAGAAGGTACGCCCTTGGTATTGGGATTGGTTCAAAGTGAAGTAGCCTATACCATTACATTGCCGGACTCTTCGATTAACACAGGCCTATTAAATCTCGGAAACATTACTTCGGCACAGGCAGGCACCTATACCTTTGTTTCGGATACTGGCTGTACCGCACAACTAATCATAAGCGTGGAAGAAAATCCAGAATCGGATAAGCAGATAGAAGACGTGGTAATCTATCCTAACCCGGTAAGTGATGGTAAGGTAAGGGCGGTGTTGAGTGATTTCCTAGGAGAAACTATTTATATAAGTTTTTATGATATATATGGAAAATTAGTTCTTCAGAACATTGTTCCGGAAAACCATGGAGCGGAGGTTGAATTTGATATTTCGATTTTAAGTTCCGGAACGTACATCATTGAAATATCGAGGACCAATAATGATGAAAACACCCTCAAAAAGGTAATCAAACTGAGATAGATAAGGTTAATTGGGCATGATACTCACAGACCCGGCAAAATATGGCCGGGTCTTTTTTGAAAATTTTTCAAGTACCTTACCTAATTTCGAAAGTCGAGTGATATTTATAATAAAAAAGGGTAAATGAAAATATTGATAACTGGTGTGGCCGGATTTATCGGTTTTCATCTTGCAAAAAAAATGATTGCCAATGGCCATGACGTAATCGGTCTTGACAATATAAATGATTATTATGATATAGATTTGAAATATGCCCGACTCAAGGAGCTCGGTATTACTAGAGATGAAGCTAGTTTTTTCAAAAATATTTCCCAAAGTAAAGATCTACCCAATTTTAAGTTCATTCGCCTATCACTTGAAGATAGGAACAACTTGCCAACTCTTTTTGAAAAAGAAAAATTTCAAATTGTTTGTAATTTGGCCGCTCAAGCAGGTGTTCGTTACAGTTTAGAAAACCCTCAAACCTACATTGATAGTAATATTGTGGGGTTCGCAAATATCCTTGAATGTTGCAGAAACTATAATATTAATCATCTTGTTTATGCAAGTAGTTCTAGCGTATATGGGCTGACCAATAAAATTCCTTTTAAAGAAACAGATGTTGTTAACACCCCGATAAGCCTATATGCCGCCACCAAAAAGAGTAACGAGCTCATGGCACATACTTACAGCCATCTGTATGGTATGAGAACTACGGGGCTCCGATTTTTTACGGTTTACGGTCCTTGGGGAAGACCAGATATGGCAATGTTTCTATTTACCGATGCGATTATCAATTCCCAACCCATTAACATATACAATCATGGCAAAATGGAACGTGATTTCACTTATATCGATGACATTGTTGAGGGTCTTGAAAGGGTTATCGAGAAGATTGAATTTAAACATGGCCCCTACAAAGTATATAACATCGGCAACAATAGTTCGATAAAACTGATGGATTTCATAGAGACCTTGGAAAAAAATCTTGGAAAAAAATCTAAAAAAAATCTCCTGCCGATTCAACCGGGTGATGTTGAAAAGACTTGGGCAGATGTAGATAATCTCATCAATGACTTCGATTATCGGCCCTCCACTCCTGTTGAAAAAGGTATTAAATCCTTCGTGAAATGGTATAAAGAATATTATAATATAATCTAAGTCCATTTTTATCGTTATGGGTTGTAACTGGGTTGATTCATCGGATTAATCCTTTACTTAAAATAATATAACGGGGCAAATGGTTTCTTTTCCACATCTTTGCACTTTCAAAATTTAAAACCATGGATATCACATCATTGAACCTTGATGAAAGATTCACAATTCTTGTGACCGGAGGGGCCGGTTTTATTGGGTCAAATCTTTGTGAGGCAATTCTATTAAACGGAAATAAAGTTGTTTGTTTGGACAATTTTTCTACAGGGAAAAGAGAGAATATTGAGCAGTTGTTACCCAGTAAAAGGTTCAGTTTGATCGAAGGAGATATCAGGAATCTTGAAGATTGTAATAAAGCTTGTTCAAAGGCCGATTTTGTGTTACATCAAGCTGCCCTAGGTTCCGTACCCCGTTCAATCAATGACCCTATTACAAGTAACGATGTCAATGTATCCGGTTTTCTAAATATGCTTGTAGCATCGAGGGATAATGGAATTAAGCGCTTTGTTTATGCCGCAAGTTCATCGACCTATGGAGATTCTACTAATATGCCTAAAGTCGAGAATATAATAGGACGACCATTATCGCCATATGCCATTACGAAGTATGTAAACGAGCTTTATGCCGACATTTTTAGTAAAACCTATGGTCTTGAAACCATAGGCCTAAGATACTTTAATGTTTTTGGGAGAAAACAAGACCCTGACGGAGCGTACGCCGCAGTCATACCGAAGTTTGTAATGCAATTGATGAAGTATGAATCACCTGTTATCAATGGAGATGGTACATTTTCAAGAGATTTTACTTACATAGACAATGTTATACAAATGAACATTCGCGCATTGATCATGAGAAATAAAGAAGCGGTCAATACGGTTTATAACGTTGCTTACGGGGAAAGAACGGACTTAAACGAACTGGTCTCGCTTTTGAAGGAAAACCTTTCCTCTTTTGATTCGAAAATTAATGATATCAATCCTATATACGGACCGCCACGAAAGGGTGACGTACCGCATTCATTGGCATCGATAGAAAAAGCAAAGACCCTGCTAGGGTATAATCCAAAATTCAATATTAAATCAGGTCTTAAAGAGGCGGTGATTTGGTACTGGAATAATTTAAAATAAGTATAAGAATGAATTTGACCGTTATTGGAACAGGTTACGTCGGACTGGTCAGCGGAACTTGCTTCGCTGAAATAGGCAACAATGTTACATGCATCGATGTGGATGCTAAAAAAATCGATAAACTTAGACAAGGGATAATCCCCATTTACGAACCGGGTCTAGAAGCAATGGTCAAGCGAAATTTCGAAAACAAAACATTGAAATTCAGCACAGACCTTGCGGTAAATCTCGATAAATGTGACGTGGCATTTATTGCGGTTGGAACGCCTATGGGAGAAGATGGCTCCGCAGACTTACAATATGTACTTCAAGTGGCCAAGGAGATAGGCCAAAACATGACACATTCTTTGATAATAGTCGATAAATCTACCGTTCCAGTAGGAACAGCGGATAAGGTTAAATCCACCATTAATTCAGAACTGAAAAAAAGAGGGGTAACGATCGATTTTACGGTCGTATCAAATCCAGAATTCTTAAAGGAAGGTGATGCCATCAAAGATTTCATGAGACCTGATAGGGTCGTAATCGGATCAGATGACGAGAAGGCCACCGAAAAAATGAGAAGATTATATGCCCCATTTTTTAGCCGTAGCATGGATCGATTGATCACTATGGACGTTAGATCGGCAGAAATGACCAAATATGTTGCGAATGCAATGTTGGCCACCAAGATTTCATTTATGAATGAGATAGCCAATATCTGTGAATTGGTAGGGGCCGATGTTAATAAGGTACGAATCGGAATCGGTTCTGACAGTAGAATTGGTTATAGTTTTATTTATCCAGGCAGTGGCTATGGAGGCTCCTGCTTTCCAAAAGACGTAAAGGCATTGAAAAGAACTGCAGAAGAGCACGGCTATAAAGCGGATTTGATCAGTTCGGTTGAAGAGGTTAATGACAGACAAAAGTTTGTAATATCAAAAAAAGTTGTGACTCGATTTGGCGAAGATTTGTCGAACAAGCGTTTTGCTGTTTGGGGATTGTCCTTTAAACCCGAAACTGACGATATGCGGGAAGCACCTTCAATTTATGTGATAAAAGAACTTGTAAAACGTGGGGCGAAAATAAATGCTTATGACCCGAAAGCCATGGATGAAGCCCAACATTTTTATCTAAAGGGAGTTGAAGAGGTATCTTATTTCAATTCGAAATATGAAACTCTTCGAGAAGCAGATGCCATGATATTATTAACGGAATGGAAAGAGTTTAGGTCTCCTGATTTTGATGAATTAAAAAATCAATTGAAGCATCCCATTATTTTTGATGGAAGAAATCAATACAATGATACACTACTAGAAAATATGGGTTTCGAATACTTCCAAATTGGTAAAAAATAAATTTGAAAAATATGTCAAGAATTAAGATTGGTGTTATTGGCCTCGGTTATGTAGGCCTTCCATTGGCAAGGCTATTTGCAACTAAATATCCGGTAATCGGTTTTGATATCAATGAAAGTCGGATTCAAGAGCTTCAGTCGGGTACCGATTCAACTTTGGAAGTTTCGGATGAAATCTTACAAGGTGTCCTTGTTCCAGGTCCAAACATGGAGACCGGTCTATTTTGTTCTAACAATTTAGACGACCTCAAAGATTGCACCTATTATGTTGTTACCGTTCCTACGCCTGTAGACAGTACAAATCGACCCATACTCACGCCACTCTACAAATCGAGTGAAACAGTAGGCAGAGTTTTGAAAAAGGGAGATACCGTGATATACGAATCAACTGTATATCCTGGTGTCACGGAAGATGAATGTGTACCAGTCCTTGAAAAGGCAAGTGGCCTAAAATTCAATGAGGATTTCTTTGTAGGATACTCTCCTGAACGAATAAATCCAGGTGATAAGGAACATACAGTTGAAAAAATTTTAAAAGTGACCTCAGGATCTACACCTGAAGTGGGTGTAAACGTTAACGAGCTTTATAAATCGGTAATAACCGCTGGCACCCACTTAGCTCCCTCCATTAAGGTGGCAGAGGCCGCAAAAGTCATTGAGAACTCCCAAAGGGATATCAATATTGCCTTTGTTAATGAATTGGCAAAAATTTTCAACCTTATGGGCATAGATACTCATGACGTACTTACGGCAGCCGGTACAAAGTGGAATTTTCTACCTTTTAAACCAGGACTGGTGGGCGGGCACTGCATCGGTGTTGACCCCTATTATTTGGCACAAAAGGCGCAAGAGTACGGCTATCACCCCGAGATTATCTTGGCGGGTAGGCGAATGAACGATGGCATGGGTAAATATGTAGCTTCCGAGGTGATCAAGTTAATGGTACAAAAAGATATAAGAATCAAGGGTGCGAATATTCTTGTTCTAGGCATTACTTTTAAGGAGAATTGCCCTGATGTAAGAAACACCAAGACCGTTGATGTTATTTCGAACCTTAGTAGTTACGGCACCAATATCATCATCCATGATCCATGGGCATCTCCTGAAGAGGTTAGCCATGAATACAATCTATCAACTTTCAAGACAATCCCAACGAATAAAAAATTCGATGCCATTGTCCTCACGGTCGCGCATAAAGAATTTCTAAGTTTGAATTTTCGTGAACTTCTCAGCACTGAAGGCATACTTTATGACGTCAAAGGAATTTTAAAAACAGAGGTCGATGGCAGGCTATAGCTTAAATTAATTGCAAACCATCCGCTAAAAATATTTTATTCTATAGACTTAGCTAGTGATTTTCCCGACAAAAAGTGGGCCATATGGCCCACTTTTTTTTGCACTTCGTCGATGTCTTATGTTGCCAAAAACGCATTTCATCTATAATATCATGCTTTTTACAACAATTTTAACGAACTGAAGTTTATACATCAATAGTTTGGTGAAATTTTCAACATCTTATTGTATAAAGGAATAAAAAAAGTTCAAATGTTAACAAAAAGTGCATTTCATCGAAAAAACAGACTGTTCAACGTCTAATGACATCTCATTCAACGTATTAGTTTTGTTTTTAAAATAATCTGATGTATTTCATCGAGTTTTTCAAACTTTTGATTGATTAAATTTTTATTTTAAATAGTATTGCAAATAACCTAGAAATCGTTTAATTTTTTATAAAGCAACCTACTTATGCATAACCCCACAGCGAGAATCCCCCGTTCTTCGATATGCCTTTTTATCATTTTTTTGAGCTTTTCATGTAGCAAGGATTCCGACCTTTTGGAAGCTGAATCAATAATCGATCCACACAAAGAAAATTTAGTTGTCAAAGAATACGTTGTTGATGACATCTTTAATGTTGCTCCTGGTGAGAGTACAATTCTCGATGTATTGGAAAATGACAACCTTTCCAATCTAGAAAGTGTTAAAATTGTGGAGATTACGCAACCCGAAAATGGTGAGGTTGTAATTATTGAGGAAAAGACCCTACAATATATTCCGGCCGAAGAACAACAAGAATCCAGCAGTTCAGAAGTCGATACTTTCACCTATACGGTCGATGTAGAGACGGAAGAAGGTACCACGGTAACGGAAGAAGCCACGGTAACCGTTGAAGTAACAGAAGAGAATTCTGTTATCGAGAATGGTCCTATACCTAGCAGTGTGCTATACTGGAAAGACAAATTTGATAATGGTTGGGGCACATACGCTGCAGAAATAAACGAGTTTTCCAAAAGTGGAAACAAAAATCAAGAGTATTACTATTTTGCCTATTACATTGATGGAATAGTCAATATGTGGCAGGCTACCGGCGATAACTCATATCTTGACACGGTTATTGGCCTAGTCGATGAAACAATGAACGACGCCGTTCCTATGGGGCAATATCTGGGGTGGCCTTCGGCCTCTGGAGAAGCAGTTCCACTTTGGGACAGCTTTTATTGGAGAATCGTAGCCACACTGACTAGAATCATGCACCAATCGCCCAACCTAAGGTCAAATCAAGACTATCAAGCTGCTTACGAACGTCTTTTAGCTTTTTCCGAAAAAAATATATGGGAAAGATATGAAGGAGAAGCATGGCATTTTTATAGGGTCAATACCCATATGGCCTCCCATTGGGCAAGAATCGGTATGGAATTATACACCATAACAGGAAAACAGAAATATAAGGAAGTCTTCGATAATATTTCATTCGGCACTATGGTCGGCCACCCCTCTAATTTGAGAAATCAACTGAGGCAAAATTCTAACGTGCCATCGGCGTACGACTGGAGTTCAAATTGGAATGGCAGTAACAATCAAGATACCTCACATGCAGGTGCCATCATAAGCTTTTGGGTGGCAGCCTATGAAACGGACATGTATTGGAACCAACAAGACATTAACGCCTTGATCTCAACTTTTGAAGATGTGATCTGCCCGAATGAACTCACTCAGGGAAGAGAGTTCGTAAACGGCTCCGGCGGTTACAATACACATTATTCATGGTTGCACGAATGGCTTACACTTGGAAGATATAGCCAAGAAATACAGAACAAGATAGAGGCCCACTACTCAAATAGAACCAGTTTGGGCTATGTAGGAATACAACCCGTTGGCATTGCTGCCTTAAATGCAAAAATATTGGCAGATGGCAGAGCCTATTATCCCGAAAACTAGATTTTCTTGAAGCTTTTGCATTAGAATTCGATGGTTTTTTGGTTTGTTTCCATCGACTGGATAGTCAGTTCATTACTTATACTAATCACCAATTGAACTAAATGTGTTAATCTAAACTTCAACCCCTTTAACACTGCAAGTCCCCTAAAGACAAGGAAAGTAAAAGAATACTCTATAGGTGAACTTAAGTATATTTTAGAATAGGCGAATAACAGGTCTCTAGCATTTTTCAATTCGTAAATAACAGAATTCTTTTGCATGGTAGCCGAATTTTTTCTAATACGACGATAATAACACACTTCGGAACAAAGTATCAGTTCTTCGATTGCATTGGAAATATGGGCCATGAACAAAGCATCTTCCCCAAGCTTAAAATTTTCATTAAATCGTCTTGAAGCTATCGATCTACTTGGTATTAGTTTGGCCGTGCAGGTTGAGAACAGTCTTCTGTATCGAAACTTATCGTGATAAACCATTGTAGAATCAGAAGTAAACAATTGTCCAGTATAATTTTTCTCAGAGGATTGAATGTCTTCTTTAAAATTTCGAATAATGCTGCACGATAATCTTTTAGATGAAGCTGAATTCAATAATTGACGAAAATAGTTTTCACTCAAAATATCATCATCATCCATAAAAAAAATGAAATCTCCAACAGCAATATCAAGCCCTTTATTTCTAGCAGATGACACTCCAACGGCTGTTGTCGTTAACAACTTAAAATTTTGACAACTATGTTGAGCTAAATAATTTTCTATTTTACTTATATAGTCATCCAATGGACCATTGAGAATAATCAAAACTTCAAAATTAAAAGAATTTTCCTGTTGGCATCTTATAGAATCTAGACATTTATAAAGGTAGGTTCCAGGTCTATAAGTAGGTATTATAATAGAAATATCCATTAATATAATTGTTGAGGAACTAATAAATTATTTGTTTGACTAGATTTGCCATTCATAAAATCTTTATAAAGTTGATGGAGGAACTACCCGAAAAATGCCATAAAATAATTTTTGTTCAATTCCTCCACAATATAAGGAGACATACATATGTGGACTTAAAGTAAAAAAAAACTTCATACAATTTAAATTGCGAAAGTAGTACATAATCCGATGGTCTATTGTTTATTTCAATTCCTTAAATACATAGTTATTCTAAAGTTATCAACACCCAAGCACAATATTAAGACAAAGCAAATTTTATGGCATCTAAGAATAAATTGGAGACAACAACATCAAATTAATTTGCTATAATCTTTTGTCCATTTTAGGACTGAACCCAATTTTGTCGAGCAGTTACTACCATAGATTTCGTTTTAGAAAAGTATTTTACCGTTTTCTGTATATCTCCTCAGGGTTTAAGTAAATCTTTGTTGAAGCAACCATTACTTCGTACAAACAATAAATGTCAACAATACCTGTTTTACTATAAATAATTAGAATAAGAATGAAAAGTATTGCGGCTCTCCTCACATGTCATAACAGAAAAGACAAGACACTCAATGCGCTCAAGACCCTATATAGCACTTATGAAAAAGACTTCCCTACTTTCACGCTCGATGTCTATGTCACAGATGACGGCTCCTCAGATGGTACAAGCGAGGCGATAAAAAAATTATTCCCTAAAGTACATCTACTTCAGGGTGATGGCAATCTTTTTTGGGCCGAAGGTATGAGACACTCTTGGAAAGAAGCGCTGAAAAAAGATTATGATGCCTATTTTTTGCTAAATGATGACGTTGAACTTTACCCGAATATTTTCGATCAAATCATTTTCACCCATAATCACTCCCTTGAAAAATATGGCAAGGCCGGAATTTATATTGGCGCCACAGAGGATAAGTATAAGAATCAATTGACTTATAGTGGTTCAATAATTCTAAATAAATTTTTGTATACCCAAAAAAGACTTCCTGCCAACGGACAGGTGCAAAAATGTGATTTGGCCAATGCAAATATCATGGTAGCAACGAGGTCGGTCGTTAACTCAATTGGGATATTGAGCGAAGGATATAGTCACGGAATGGCCGACTATGACTATTCACTCACTGCAAGTCGAAAAAATATTCCTGTCTTGGTGGCCCCTGAATATTGTGGTCATTGCGAGAACGATCATAAAGACACCTACGACGGCTTTGCCGAAATGAGCTTTGTTGAAAGAAAGGCATATCTCTATAAACCCACGGGCTTGGCTTTTGATTCCTACTTAAAGTATATGAAGAAATTTTTCCCTTTCAGATATATTTTGGTTGCCTTTTTCGGGTGGTTAAAACTCTATTTTCCAAGAATATATTTAAACTATTTTAAAAATCGTTAACAATTATATTTGCAGGATAAAAAAGCTGGGGCTCAAATCTTAAGCCTACCAATTACTATCTGAATAGCCATACAATAAGATTCAATTGAAAATTCTGTACATACATCAATATTTTAGAACGCCCTATGAACCCGGTGGAACAAGGTCATATTGGATCAGTCAGGAACTCATCAAAAATGGGCATGAGGTGACCATGTTGACAACGACCGAGAGGACCATGAAGTCCAGTGTTGAGCGAGAAACTATCGACGACATAAACATCGTGTACATCAATGTACCTTATCATAACGCAATGGGGTTTATGATGCGCCTGATATCTTTCTTGCGGTTTATGCTAAAATCTTTGGAGGTCGCCTGGCGGGAAAAAAACGTTGATCTTGTCGTGGCAACTTCTACCCCACTTACAGTTGGTTTTCCTGCTTTAGTGCTTAAGAAAATTAAAAGAATACCCTTTGTTTTCGAAGTTCGGGATCTTTGGCCGGAAGTACCCGTACAAATGGGTGGGCTCAAGAACAAGGCTTTGATTTTTATTGCTGAATGGTTCGAAAAGACCATCTATAAGAACGCGCTCCATATAGTGGCATTGTCCCCCGGAATGTACGAGGGCGTAGTCGAAAAAAAAATAGATAAGGAAAAAGTCTCCATGATTCCCAATATGTCCAAAATCGATTCATTTTGGCCTAGAGAGAAAAATTTGGACCTAATGGCCGAGTTGGGGTTAAGTGAGTGTTCTTTCAAAGTGGCTTATTTCGGTGCCATGGGCGCTTCTAATGATATGGAATTAATTCTAAATGCCGGTAGGCTCCTCAAAGAGCGAAAAGATATCGAGTTTCTATTCATGGGACATGGAGCAATGGAAAGCGTACTCAAGAAAAGCAAAGAGGAGGAAGGATTATCCAATCTAAACTTTTATGGCAATATTGCCATGTCTAGATTATCAGAAATCGTGAATTTCTGTGATGTCTCTCTGGTAACTTTTTCCAACCTTCCAATACTTGCCACAAACTCGCCC
Organism: Flavobacteriaceae bacterium NBU2977; assembly: GCA_019931105.1. Lineage (GTDB taxonomy): Bacteria > Bacteroidota > Bacteroidia > Flavobacteriales > Flavobacteriaceae > Meishania > Meishania litoralis. The sequence goes on from JAIOUW010000006.1 coordinate 13,732, forward strand.
AATAAATTGTTTGATTCCCTATCTGCAGGTAAACCGATTATTGTCAATTCCCCAGGTTGGACAAAAGATCTGGTCGAGAAGTACGAATGCGGAATTTTTGTCGAACCTGAAAACCCAAAAAATCTAGCTGATAAAATCTTGTTTTTAAAGAACAACCCGGAATTGGTAAAGAAAATGGGTAAGAATGCCAGGCTATTGGCCGAAACAAAATATGATAAGTCAATTTTATGCGAGGAATTCGCCGATATGATCGATGCCCAAATACCGCAGCTCAAAAAAAGTACTTCCAATTGATTTGACTTAAAATGTGATACATGCGGATCCCAACTTCAGTGAATACTCAAATTCATTAAAGGTGTTAATGAGAGAGGTCAGCCGTTTCATCCAAAATAATGTGACATTCGTCCACAAGCATTTCACAAATACGATTAAACATCTTTACTTTGTTACGTCACCACGATTAACCTAATAAAATAGTTCTCCGATATAAAGTATATGAAGATTGTCCTTTTGCTTAGTAGGATAGAACAGACCGGGGTCACTACACATACATTGGATCTGGCAAGTGGTTTGGTCGAAAAAGGACATGAAGTCGGTTTGATTACGGGCGGAAAAGTAGAAAACGCCTCCCAAAGGGTTGATGATTTCTATCAGGAATTCAAAAGATTAGGTCTCACTATCATGGAGTTCGAAACGCCTAGAGGGCCTTTTATCAGAAGGGCCGTGCAATCCATTACATCGGTGGCAAGAATAATTAGCATGTTGAAGAAATTCAACCCGCAAATAATCCACTGCCAATCACCATATATGACCTTCATACCTTGGTTGATGGGCAAAAAGTTTACCACAACGATCCATATTCTTTATTTGAAGCGAAACTTCAAATTCAAAAACCCGAACCATTTGATAGCTATCAGCAATGAATCGTACGAGTTCAGCAAAAAAGTGTTCGGAATTGCAGATGCCAATATCACTCTCATTCACCATGGGGTGTCCGACAGATTTGGGAAACCGGTACCCGATCAAGAAAAGAAAGCGCTTAAAAAAAGGTTTCAAATTGATGAGGGTAAAATCATAGTCGGTTATGTTGGGAGTATTTCGCGCAGAAAAGGAAGTGATATCTTGGTAAAATCGCTAAAGTCGCTTAACGAAGCGACTAAAAATAAAATCCATGTGATATTTTTGGGAGGAGTTGCGGGCAGCGAAGAACAATCATGGTTAAAAAGTATGATTGCTGAGGCAGGGATAGACCATTTAATGACTTTGGTCCCCTTTGAGGATCCCAAACCGTTTTACGATGTTTTCGATGTTTTTGTACTTCCTTCACGTATGGAATCTTTTCCATTGGTTACAATTGAAGCAATGATGAGTGGTTGTTGTCCTGTTAGAAGCAATACCGAGGGGGCATATGAACAAATTGATCATGGCAGAACGGGGTTACTTTTTGAGAACGAAAATGCTATGGAGTTTACCAATGCCATCGAGCTATTGGCCAATGATAAAGTAATGATCAAAAAACTTGGCGAACAAGCGCGAATCAAAGCGATTTCCAAGTTTACAATTCCTGTAATGACCGAGAAAACCTTAAAGGTTTATGAAAAAATCATGAATTATTAAAGCTGATAAGATAATGTATAAAAACGGCATTAAACCCATCATTGATTTATTCGCTGCGTTGACAGGTCTCATTTTACTCGCTCCCATTTTCCTTAGTATTACCTTAATTTTATACTTCGTCAACAATGGTCAACCATTTTTTGTTCAGAAAAGGCCTGGAAAAAACGAGAAGATTTTTAAAATATTGAAGTTCAAGACGATGAACGAAAAAAAAGATTCTGACGGTAATCTGTTATCAGATCACGAAAGAATGACCAAGATTGGTAGATTGATTAGGAATAGCTCTCTAGATGAGATTCCTCAACTTATCAATGTACTTAAAGGCGATATGTCAATAGTTGGACCGAGACCACTTTTGGTCTCATACCTCCCCCTCTATAATGAAAGACAGGCAAAAAGACATTTGGTCAAACCTGGCATTACCGGATGGGCCCAAGTAAATGGTCGAAATGCCATTAGTTGGAAACAAAAGTTCGATTATGATTTATGGTATGTCGAAAATCAAAGTTTTATCATTGACCTCAAAATTATATGGAAAACCGTTTTGAAGGTTTTCAGGTCAGAAGGTATTTCGGCCAGCGATAATATAACCATGGAAATGTTTACGGGAACCGATTGATTATATTTATTATCCTAACAAAGCACATTTGATGATATCAATAATTCAGGAAGAAAAAACATGGAAAACAACCTTAAAAAGGTTTGACAGCTATGATTTTTATCATACATATGATTACCATGTTATTTCAAAAAAGGATGATGAAAAGCCTATTTTGGTTCTTTTTGAAAACAATGGACAAGTCCTGGCCATTCCCTTTTTAATGAGGTCTATCCCTGGCACGGAATTCTTTGACCTTACCTCGGTTTACGGCTATGCAGGGCCGGTATGCGATAATATTAAAAATAATCACGACTTTGCGTTAGCTTTCAATAGATTTCTAAAAGAAAAAAATATAGTCAGTATTTTTTCAAGATTGCACCCTTTTATCAAGGGACAGGAAGATGTGCTAAAGGGACTCGGGCAAACCCCTACAATAGGTAAAGTTGTCAATATTGATCTCACATCGGATTTGGCCCAGCAACGAACCCAATATAGTAAAAGTACCAAGAACAGGACCAACAAATGTCGTAAGCTTTGCACGATACGAAAGGCTAAAACCGACGAGGACATTGATACCTTTATAGACATCTATTATGAAAACATGGATCGTCTTTCTGCCTCAAAAGACTATTATTTTTCAAGGAATTACTTTTTCGATTTTATGAAATGTGATGATTTCGAAACGGAGATATTAATGGTATTCCATAATGAAGATGATGTTGCCATTGCTGCTTCAATGTTTGTTAAGACCAACAGTTATGTTCAATTTCATCTGTCAGGGTCAAGAACCTCATATTTGCATCTGGCACCCGCCAACGTCTTTTTGGATGAAATGCGAGTTCTTGCCACAAATGATGGCTATGACTACTTCAATTTGGGAGGAGGCCTTGGTGGTCGAGAAGACTCCTTGTTCGATTTCAAATCTTCCTTCTCAAACGACTATAGAGATTTCAAAGTTTGGAAATATATAGTGAACAATGAGGTATATAATGAGCTGTCGAAGAATAAGATCGGCGTAGACAACGAAAGCTTTTTTCCGTTATATCGAAAATAGCCGACTACCCCACTACTGTTTCAAACTCTACTTCGGCCGATACGATTTGGGGGGCATTTTTCATAATAAGATAATTGACCAACAGCCAATTTTCTTTGTTAAATAAATGAAATAATTTAGACCTAAGCTCTTTACCGTCAATGTCCAATACTTCCAATTTGCCATTGGCCAGATTTGCATGAACCATTAATTCATAATTTTTCCTTGGATCTATTCCATACTTAATGGCCTGGTCAATGTCACCGAATTTATCCACTGATGCAAATCCATTGATTTTTATATAGCTATTGATTATTTTCTTATAGACTGCTTTTTTAAGACCATCGGCAGCTTCTATATTCCTCGAAATTCGAACCGACCCAATATTATATTTTTTTGCCAACCTTATAACACATTTTAAAACGGGCCATTTTGTATGAACATGTTGATGAGAATCAATATGACTTGGCAAAAATCCAAAGCATTCTATGAAAAGCTTTAGCTGGGTTTCAAGCTCTAAAAGTATGCATTCTTCATCATAGCTGTTCAAAAAAAAGTTTGGTAGGTTATGCTTGGATCTAAAAAAGCCATCATCACATAATGTTTTGTTCAAACCCATTTTTTCCGTCAAAGGTCGACCGAAAGAAAGGTTTAAGTGAATACCAACGGAGTCTCTATCTATTTTATTCGATTTCACATAAGATACTGCATCCTCCAAACCTATCTTGAAGTTCATCAAAGTCGTTGTGGAACTAATCAAATTCTCTTTAAACGCCCTATATGTAGCAAGATTTATTTCTTTGGAAGCTCCAAAATCATCACTATTAATTAAAATCACAGTACTGTAATTAAAATATTTAACAAATGTTAAAGGAAACATGTTTGCCTAGGGGGAGCTTCACTAAAAGTAGATCGTACCTTTTGCAGAAAGAATTTAAGTCGATATAATACCAAAAATAATCTATGAAAAAGACCTTGCTATGTTTATCCATGAACAGGGTAGGATTCTGAAAACAGAATTAACGCCAATTTGGTTAGTAATTTTAAAATGGGTTGCCCTGCTTAATAGACCTGTAAAGGCCAAAAAGCAATTTTATTACCAAATAGGGATTACAACATATTCTAAAAATACTCGTTGAAGGTGAAGAAAAAATCGTTGCTTAAGTCAAAATTAAAACTAACTTACAACAAAAGTTAATTAAATGTTAAAAAATAGTGTATTTCGTCGAATATAAAAGTTTTTTATCGTTCTATTTAATTCTTTTGCGGCAATTATTAACTCAATTAACAAATTGTATTTATCAGGTGTTCTGCGAACCAAGTAGAGAAATACCAATAACCAAAACAAACGATTAGGCCCACAGATGAAACTACCCCACGTAAGAGCTGTTGTTTCAATGGCCTTTTCCACGCTAATTCTTTTTTTCAATTCTTGTTCCAAAGATTCTGATTTGCTAATCGATGGTGTTTTGAACGATACCAAAGAAAGCGAAGTCTTAATAGAAACTCATGTAGTTACCGATCGATTTGAAGTGCCGTCCAATTCAACGGTCGTTTTAGATGTGCTAGAAAATGATCTCTTTCTAAATCCTGAAAATGTGATCATCACGGAAACTTCCACACCTAAAAATGGAACCGTCATAATCAATGAAGACTACACAATAACTTACACTTCGCACAGTGCGTTAGATAATGAGTCCTTAGAATCTACCGAAACAGAGGAAGAATCTAATGTTCAGGTCGAAGAATCGATAACCGAAGAACCTGTACAAGAAGAAACCGCTGTCGAGGAGGAAACCCCTGTCGAAGAATCGATAACAGAAGAACCAGTTCAGGAAGAAACCGCTATCGAAGAGGAAGCTCCTGTCCAAGAGGAAGCTCCTATAGAAGAGGAAGCCATTGTAGAGCAACAACCGCCTGTTTCGGAGCCTGAGGTTTCAGAGCCCTCCGAATCAGAAGAAGATACGGCCCCAGGAGAAAGTGATAGTTTCACTTATACTACGCAAGTTCAAGAAGAAGATGGTAGCACTAGTACCGAAACTGGAACGGTTATCATCAATGATAACGGTGAATTCACGGTAACGGTTGACGCTAATTCTAGATTTGTCGCAACCAATGGTAGCTCCGGAAATGATGGTAGAAGCGAATCAAGGCCTTGGTCATTATCATATGCCGTTCAAAATGCCCAACCTGGCCAGACAGTATTTATTAAGAAAGGCTACTATCATGAATCTTCTATTCTGAAATTCAAAAACAATGGCAGCAGTAATAACCCAATAGTTTTTGTAGGATATAATTCGTCACCAGGAGATATCGTATCCGAACCATATAGCTCTTTTGATTATGGAGACAACCTTAATTCGTCTAATTTCCCAATTGTAGAGGGTAACTATGACCGGGTGTTTTTACTCGAATCGAATTATGTAGAATTACACAACATAGCGGTTACAGGTACTAATAGCTCCCCGGGATCTAGAGGCCACTATGCTTTTGATATAACCGGCAATCACAATACACTCAATAATTGTGTTTTTACCGATATGGGCACCCCCGGCAACAATGTCTATAATGGCTTTGGTGTAATAATAAGGGGCGGTGACCACAATCAAATTGTGAACTGTTATGGTGAGGACGTCGGTGCAGAAGCTTTCTCCATTTGGGATGGGGGTACCCATAACCGCATCGCCTACTGCGATTTCAGAAATGATGACTATAATCTACAAACCGACTATCAGTTCACTACCAAACAAAACAGTTTTAACAATCTTACTGCCGATAACACCATAGAGAATAATCGAGCCTATCGCTACCATACAGGATATCATAGAGGCCATGGACTTAATAACAAGGGAGGGAGTAATAATCTTTGGCGAAATAATTTTATATACCGGTTGCCTATGCAAGTCGTTTTTGCAACATCTTTTGACAACACTTTCAAAAACAATAAGGTGGAAGGAGACGAATCAGGCCATATCAAAATTTCTTCCGGTGCGCACCACAATACATTTGACGGCAACTATGTTGAAGTAGATTATACAGGTTTAGTATTTATCAGTCAATATGACGATGCTGTTCCTGACAGCTCGGTTGGCCGAGTAAATAACGGTCATGACAATACTATTATTAATAATATTTTCGTAGGTGGCGCAAGACCTTTGACCGTTGGCACGGGCAGTCGATCTGGATCAAATTGTGAAAATAATACAATTGCGAATAATATCTTTTATGGCCAGAGACTACCATTGCATATAGAAATGAACGTTAGCAACATGAAGTTAATCAACAACATTTTTGCAAACAACACCAATACCGTCGGAACATGGTTGCAACACTCCGGCGGAAGTCTTGATATGACCGTGGCCAACTGCAATTTTTACAATAATGTTCACCCTACACCCAGTGGTTCAGGCTTCTCGAACATTTCTACCAGTAATCCCAGATTTGCCAACCCGAATGACGGGGATTTTTCTTTGAACTCCGACAGTGACCTCATAGATGCAGGGCAATCAACATCTTTTTCTACATCTTTCAATGGAAAATCAAGGCCAAGTGGAAATGGGTTTGATATAGGGGCCTACGAATATTGATTGTATATTCCATACTTCCATCTAAACGAATAATATGGTTTCTTACTGATTTCGATCAATCGATGACAAAGCTTTTTTCTTCTTAATGCTTATTTTTGTGATTATTTATTAATTACAAAATATCTTGAACAAAATTCAGCTTGAAAACGATTTGACAGGAACTCTTGATTGGCAAATTAGCAATCCGGCCACAAAAAGGGAAATTGAAGGTTATGCTTCCAAAACAAGTATTGATCAGGGTGAATCCATATTACTTTTTGTAAATACCGAATCCGATTTTTTTTCCATTTCAATTTATAGGATGGGATGGTATAATGGACTTGGCGCACGCCAAATTAAGACTATTGTGGACCTGAAAGGCACAAAGCAACCCATACCTCTACCCGACCCTAATTTTGGACTGCTCGAATGTGATTGGAAAAGTCCGTATACTTTAGAAACTGATTCAGAATGGACCTCGGGTGTCTATGTAGCAAAATTAGAGGAAAATGACAAAGGCAAACAAAGCTATATACTCTTTGTTGTCAGAAACGACAAAACCTTTCATGACATTGTTTTCCAACTTCCTGTAACTACCTATCAAGCCTATAACTTTTGGGGAGGAAAATCACTTTATAATTGGGGAAGTGGTTCAAATACTGATTGGGGCACAGTATCTGGGGAACATGCCAAAAAGGTATCCTTTAATCGTCCATATGCGTGCAGCAACAATAAAAATGCCGCTTTCGGCATGGGTGCTGGAGAATTTTTTACAAATATTCAGCCGGTAACCACACATTTTTTTCCCATTAGCAGTGCTTCTTGGGACTACAATATGGTCAGATGGTTGGAGAAGAATGGTTACGACCTTGGCTACATAACCAACTGCGACACTCACAGAAATCCTACGGCATTGAAACGGACCAGGGTTTTAATGTCGCACGGCCATGATGAATATTGGTCTCATGAAATGAGGGTAAATATCGAAAAAGCCCTTGGCCTTGGTGTTAATCTCGCTTTTTTTTCATCAAATACCATGTTTTGGCAGATTCGATTTGAACCAAGCGCAATAACTAAAGATCATGACCGCACATTGGTCTGTTATAAAGATTTATCCGACCCTGTTTCTGACAAGTTTTGCACCGTAAATTTTAGAGATTCTCCAGTTGACAACCCTGAATCCAAGTTAATCGGTGTACAACATTTTATGGATCCGGTTGATGGCGACATAATTGTTTCAAACGAAGCCCATTGGATTTTCAAAGGGACCCATTTGAAAAATGGCGATAAAATCAAAGGATTGCTAGGATATGAAATCGACACCGTCACCGACCACTCGCCCAAGAATATTGAAATTTTGACAACCTCTCCAGGGAAAAATCTTTTAGAGAATAACTATATATATATCATAAAACAAATTCGTCAAAAGATTCTCAGGAAAATGAACAAACTTACAGGAAACAGTAAGTTTGTGAGGAATATACCATATATACTTGGTGCTGTTATTCTTTGTTCAATTGGTTATTTAATGGATAAAGAATTGGGGGCATCTGCAATTATCATATTCATGCTATTTCTTTTTTTAATGATACTTTTGTGCATAATTTATGTCCACCGACGAGTAAAATCCCAGAATCGATCCTTATCGACAAAGGGAAGCTCAAATATGACATTATATACAGCTGAGAACGGTGCCAAAGTTTTTTCGACGGGATCGATGCAGTGGTGCTGGGGTCTAGACGACTATAATGTCCCCAAACTAAGGACCTCTCGTAAGCATGACGACGCCGAAACGATAACCCGAAATATTCTATCGGATTTTTTATCGTGACGTTTTAATTTAAAAATATTTGCCGAATATCTCATCCGTATGTCCGGTTTTTTAAAATCATTTTCATCCATTTTTACCCTTATTTTTTCTAATTTATTATGGGCAAATAGACTTAAACCGGATATTTATCGTTACAATTTCAGAAATAACCAATTTTACTTCCGCGAAAGTATATTTTAAATAGAATTTAATGAGAAAAGTTGCATTGATTACAGGTGTCACCGGTCAAGATGGCGCATACCTGAGTGAATTTTTATTGAAAAAAGGTTATGAAGTGCACGGCCTTAAGAGAAGATCTTCTCTTTTTAACACGGACCGAATTGATCATTTATATCAAGACCCTCATGTTGAAAACAGAAACTTCATTCTTCACTATGGTGATATGACCGATAGTACGAATCTGATTCGCTTGATTCAAGAAATACAGCCAGATGAGATATATAACCTGGCCGCCATGAGCCACGTACATGTTTCTTTTGAAGTACCCGAATATACTGCAAATGCGGACGGGTTGGGCACATTGCGAATTCTGGATGCCGTACGACTATTGGGCTTGACAAAAAAAACCAGAATATATCAGGCATCTACCTCAGAACTATATGGTAAAGTTCAAGAAGTTCCACAAACTGAAACCACGCCCTTCTATCCAAGAAGTCCCTATGCAGTGGCCAAAATGTACGCCTATTGGATTACTGTGAATTATCGCGAAGCATATGGCATGTATGCCTGTAATGGAATATTGTTCAACCACGAATCACCCATTAGAGGCGAAACTTTTGTTACAAGAAAGATTACACGTGCCACTTCAAGGATCGCCTTGGGGCTACAAGACAAGCTTTATCTTGGAAATCTCGATGCCCAGAGAGATTGGGGACATGCCAAAGATTATGTTCGAATGATGTGGATGATCTTGCAGGCCGATGAAGCCGAAGACTGGGTAATAGCCACAGGAAAAACAACCCCAGTTAGGGAATTTGTAAGAATGAGTTTCCAGGAAGTCGGCATTGAACTAGAGTTCATAGGTGAGGGAGTCGACGAAATAGCAGTCGTTAAATCGTGTAAGAATCCCGACTACCAAATCGAATTAGGCAAAGAGGTACTTGCCGTCGACCCGAAATATTTTAGACCCACCGAAGTGGACCTATTGATTGGAGATGCCTCAAAGGCGAATAACAAACTTGGGTGGATTCCGGAGTACGAACTTAAAGACCTTATCAAAGATATGATGCAAAGCGATATAAAGCTTATGCAAAAGGATAAATTTTTGCAAACTGGTGGGTATAGAACGCTAAACTATTTCGAATAAAGAATGAACAAAGATTCTAAAATCTATGTAGCGGGCCATCGAGGTTTGGTCGGTAGTGCAATTGTAAAGACCCTTAAAGAAAAAGGATATAACAACCTATTGACACGTAAGCATGCCGATCTTGACCTGACCAATACCAAACAAGTAGCTTCTTTTTTTGAAGACGAAAAACCCGAATACGTCTTTCTGGCAGCGGCCAAGGTTGGGGGCATTATTGCAAACAATGTGTATCGAGGCGAATTCATTTATGAAAACCTGATGATACAGAATAATGTAGTTCATCAAAGTTATTTAAATGGGGTAAAAAAATTAATGTTTTTGGGCAGCACTTGCATATATCCAAAAAATTGCCCTCAACCGATGAAGGAGGATTATCTGTTGACCGATACTCTTGAATATACCAATGAGCCTTATGCAATTGCCAAAATTGCAGGAATAAAACTTTGTGAGAGTTATAATATACAGTATGGGACGAACTTTATTTCGGTCATGCCGACCAACCTGTATGGTCCAAACGACAACTTTGATTTAGAGCGTTCACATGTGCTACCGGCATTAATACGAAAAATACATTTGGGTAAGGCCTTGGAAAATGATGAATGGAATATTATATCCAAAGACCTTGATAATTTGCCAATTGAAGGAATAGACGGGAAATCGACCAAAAATGAAATATTGAAAGTATTTGAGAAATACGGAATTAAAAAAACAGTTGATGGTACGATTGCCGTAGAAATATGGGGGACCGGCAAGCCAATGCGAGAATTTTTGTGGTCTGAAGACATGGCGGACGCCTGTGTATTTTTAATGGAGCACAGGGATTTTTCGGATGTATACCGCCCAACATCCAAAGAGATTAGAAACACACATATCAATATTGGTACCGGAATCGATATTTCAATTGCCGACCTATCGGAACTAATAAGAAATCAAATAGGCTTCAAAGGTAAATTTGAATTCAACACAAGTAAACCTGATGGCACCCTAAAAAAATTAACCGATGTAACCAAGCTCAATCAACTGGGGTGGCAACATAAAATATCACTTGAAGTGGGTATAAAAAAACAATATGAATGGTATTCGAAGTCGTATGGGCATTAGGTTTAGGTATAACATTGTTGACTCTATTCCTTTATCATAGGTCAAATATTTTAAACTCTGTGCATGGGACTCGGTGACAAAATGTTCAAAGGAATGGCTTGGAGCGCAATAGAGCGTATTTCTATTCAGGCTGTCCAATTCGTCATCGGGATCGTCCTTTTGAGAATTCTTAGTCCGCCTGAATTTGATATTATAGCCATACTACTTGTTTTTATTACAATTTCCCAAGTTTTTATCGATAGTGGTTTTACCAAGGCCCTAATTCAAAAGCAGAATCGCACCAACGACGATATTTCCACTGTATTCATCTTTAACATCGTCATTAGTCTGGTATGTTATGCATTACTTTGGTTGGTCGCCCCTTTAATTGCTAATTTTTATCAAATAGAAGAGCTTGTTCTTTTGCTCCGCGTACTGGCCATTTCGCTAATAGTCAATGCACTTTTTACGGTACCGGTTACGCTGTATACAATCGAGCTTGACTTTAAGGTTATTACCAAAGTAAATTTTCTCTCTTCAATAATATCAGGTGCAATTGCCATCTATATGGCCTACGTCGGCTTTGGGGTATGGGCACTTGTGGCTCAAACCCTTATAAAATCGGTGCTTACGGCAATCTTGATATGGTTTGGTCTTAAATGGAAGCCCAACTGGGTTTTTTCCAAGGGCTCACTTAAAGAACTCTTTTCATACGGTTCGAACCTATTGATTTCATCGATCTTGAACACCTCGGTGAACAAGTTATATGAGTTGGTTATTCCAAAAGTTACATCGCCAGGAAATTTGGGCTACTATACTAGCGGCACCAGAATAACCGATTTCATCTTCGGCATTATGAATGCCGTTTTAGAAAGAGTACTTTTACCTGGGCTGGCAAGCTTGCAGGATCAAATCGAAACCTTGGTTAAACACACCAGAAGTATTATTCGAGCTACGGCATTGATAACAGTACCTATATTTATTTTTTTGGCCACTGTAGCCGAACCACTTATTCTGATATTGATGACCGATAAATGGTTGCCGGCCGTGCCGATTATGCAAATTTTCTGCATAGCAAGGGCCATAACCATTATTTCTGGGATAAACGTAAATCTTCTTTATGTAATAGGAAGGACAGATTTGGCCCTTAGACAACAATATGCCAAACTTTCTATTCGTGTAGTGCTATTAATAGCGGCGTTGAAATACGGTATTTTGTTTATTGCATTGGCCGAATTGGCATCGACAACAATACATTTTTTTATCAACACGTATTATCCTGGTAAAATCATGAAATATGGATCACTTAATCAGATCAAAGATATGCTTCCTATTATTTTTTCAGGTTTGATCATGTCGTTATGTGTTTTTCTGATAATAGGCCGGATAGAAAATAATCTTGCAAAATTGTGCCTAGCTCCTGTTATTGCAATACCAATTTATTTCACTTTTATTCGTTTATTCAAAGTACAAGAATTGCAAATGCTTTTGACAAAAGCTAAAGGGCTCAAAAAAAAATAACCAATATTTAGAAAACATAATTAGACAATGAAGAGTACCGTTTGCTGCATTTTCAATATTGGGCCACATTATCGAGCATCTATTTACAAGCTAATGGACCAAGAGCTGAAATGCGATTTTTATTTCGGTGATAAGGTCGAGTCCCCAATTAAGTTAATGGACTATACTAGTCTAAGGGGTTACAAGAAAACCGTCAAGAATAAGAAAGTGCCCGGTACAGGCTTTATTTGGCAAAAAGGTATTTGGAAACTCGCCTTCAAGCCGTATAAACATTATATTTTAAGTAGCTCTTCTGGTTATTTGGCGAACTGGATACTTGCTCTTTTCGCAATCATTCAGGGAAAAAAGGTCTATTCATGGACACATGGCATCAAAGGAAATAATACCCGGGTCAGGATGTTCATGGAAAAAAACTTCTACAAATTGTGTCATAAAGTATTTCTATATGGAAATCAGGGCAAGGAGAACATGATTCAAGCTGGCTTTTCGCCAGACAAATTAGTATTGGTCTATAATTCTCTGGATTACGAAAAGCAGCTCGCCGTACGTCAAACCCTGAAACCCTCCCAAATTTTTATGGATCATTTCGGAAATGACTTGCCAGTCATACTTTATATCGGAAGAATACAAAAATCAAAAAAAGTAGACCTTTTAATTGAGGCATTAAAAAATTCAAATGCTCAAAAAAAGTTCTATAATTTGGTTATCGTTGGCAAAGATGTTGAAAACAATGATATTCCTAAACTGGTTGAAAAATATGGCCTTAACTCTCAAGTCTGGTTCTATGGCCCATGTTATGATGAAGAAGAAATCGGACCTCTTTTATACAATAGCGATGCATGTGTTTCACCTGGCTTAATTGGTTTGACTGCCATTCATTCCCTAACTTATGGAACACCCGTAATCACAAGTAATGATTTCATAAGTCATGGACCGGAATTTGAAGCAATTGAAGAAGGTGTTACAGGTAGCTTCTTTGAAGAAGGAAATGTAGAAAATCTGTGTTTGAAACTTTCAGAATGGACAAATCTAAGCCAAAAAGAAAGGGAGAAATCAAGATTAAACGCCTACAGGATTATCGAGGAAAAATATAATGCGGCCTCTCAGATTAAGACCATAAAAGAAACTCTAGCTTTACGGTGATGAAAGTACTCTGGGTAGTCAATACTATTTTTCCGGATCTAGCTGTTGAAATAGGCTTAGATAAGCCAGTGGTAGGCGGTTGGATGTATGGCTTGTCAAAGGCCTTGGCACAAAAAAATGTTACGCTTACCATAGCTACCGCCAAGACAAATGTTTCGGGGTACTATGGCAAAGTTGGCTCCATAACCTATTATCTAATAAACGGTAAGAAACCTATTACGGAATACGACCCAACGTTAGAGGTTCAATGGCGGCGGATAGTCGACCGTGAAAAACCTGATTTAATTCATATTCATGGTACCGAATATGCCCCTGGTTTGGTTTTAATAAAAAATCATCCTTCCATTCCTTGTGTGATCTCAATTCAAGGTTTGACACATATCATAGCGAGATATTACGCTGCTGGAATTTCAAAATGGGAGATTTTTAAAAACATCACCTTTAAAGATATTATAAAGCGAAACTCCATCTCAAAAGCACAAAAACATTACCAAGTAAGAGGTAAAGAAATCGAACATCGATATCTCTCTTTGACCAAAAATGTTATTGGAAGAACACAGTGGGACCATGACCATGTAAAGACAATTAATCCAAAACTAAAATATCATTTTTGCAACGAGTCGTTACGCGATGCCTTTTACAGCTCTGGGAAATGGAACATAAAAACGAAGGTTGATTTTTCCATTTTCTTGAGCCAAGCGGGTTACCCTCTAAAAGGTTTCCATAAAGTCGTCGAAGCATGTTTCCTTATCAAAAACGATTTTCCTGAATTAAAAATACGGATCGCCGGTAATGACATATTAAAAAATTCGGGTGGTCTTAAAGAAAAATTAAGGCGCGACGGTTATGGAAAATATGTTCAAAACTTGGTGCGAAAATTTCGCATACAAGACAATATCGAGTTTCTTGGTTATCTTGATGAAAAACAAATGATTAAAGAATACCTTGATTGCAATGTTTTTATCTGCCCTTCCAGTATCGAAAACAGCCCTAATTCATTAGGTGAGGCACAGATTCTTGGCGTACCCTGCATAGCTTCTTATGTTGGCGGCATACCCAGTATGATTGAAAATGGTGAAACAGGTCTATTATATAGATTTAGTGAAATCGAACAACTAGCAAAGCACATTAGTAGAATATTTATCGACGAAAAATTGGCCCTAAAACTTTCGAAAGGGGGTATTAATGAAGCCGAAAAAAGGCATAATAGAGCAGCAAACTTAGAGCAACTTCAGTCGATTTATACGGCTATTTTAGAACAATAGATTAAATTAGAGTCATGCTAACCTTAGTAAAGAAAATAGTAATTTATGCAACCAATACATTGGATTTATGGTACAATAGATTTATTATGAACCATAAAAAAGTTGAATTCGTCTCTTTTCCTAAAATTAATGGAAGAATATTTATAACCGGAGGCGGTAAACTAAAACTTGGTGATAATGTAGCCTTTAATTCAGGAAAATATTCAAATCCGATCGGAGGGGATACTAGAATGACCATTTCTGTTGCTAAGGGTGCCTTGCTCGAAATCGATGATTTCGCAGGTATATCGAATACAGCGATCATTTGCCATGAAAAAATGAACATCGGAAAGCATGTTAAGATTGGTGGAAACGTGAAAATTTATGATACTGATTTCCATTCTTTAGACCCTTTACTAAGAAGTAATTCTGAAACCGATAGAGGCAATACAAGACCTGTAAAAATAGGGGACTTTTGCTTTATTGGGGCTCACAGTATAATCCTCAAAGGAGTTGTTATCGGCGACAATAGTATAATCGGAGCCGGGTCGGTGGTCACCAAATCCATTCCTGAAAATGAAATATGGGCGGGAAACCCTGCAAAATTCATCAAGAAATTAACTTCTTAACCGAAATCAGTATTTCAAATGATCTCATTGTTCAAGTATTTTAAAGATATTGGTTTGCCCATTATTGCCTTCATGCTTTTCTTCTTGATAGATCCATTTAAAATGGGCCATTTAGGAGGATATGGAGTTACCTTGTTAGTCCTTTCAAAAAAAGAACTAATTAGTTCTCAAATCGATGCAGATGTCGTCGTACTTTTTTTCTTTTCGATAGTGTACGCAATATTCTACACCTTTACGCCAGATTTTAGCGTTCAAGGAACCCTATTCTATGTATTCTTCCCAACCGCATTTTTCTTATTAGGAAAATACGTGGTCATAAAAACAAGAAGAGTCAAAGACCTCTACTTATTTTTCTTTGTTGTCGGTTTTCTTTTTTCCCTTACTGCGCTATTGTCTGTCGGCCTAAATCTGATTGAGGGTGGTTTTAAACAGTTTGAACGAACAATTCCGTTGTTTTGGAATGGTCACTTGGTATCGGCAACCTTGATGGGGTCATTTTTTACCTTTAATATGTGCATTCCTGCACTTTTGATCGTACAACAAGGAAAATTGAACCTTATACAGAAATTGGTGGCGATGGCCATATTTGTTGCTTCTCTATTATGTACTTTTCGACTAGGAAGTAGAACCCAATCGGTAATTGCTGTTTTTTTGACTGTTATAGCACTTATCTATATAATTCCCAGACAATCAAGGGATAAAAACCTTAGGCTAATAATAATGTTAGGTGTAGTTGCCATTATGGTATATTTGTATGTGCCACTAAACCTTGACGCCGATTACCTTTCAGTTTTGGGAAATCGATTGGATGATAGTAAAAATACCGCAAGTGCGGGAGGGAGAACAGAACGTTGGACTAAATCATTATACAACCTTTTTAGAAAACCTCTTGGTTGGAGCTTTGAAGAATTCGGCTATAGTCATAACCTTTGGTTGGACGTGGCCCAGGTTACAGGACTAATTCCATTTTTTGCGGTCCTTTTTTTTACGTACAAGAACATTAAGAAAACCATAAGGGCAGTATTAAAAAGAGGTGGAGATTTGTCGTTCAGGACCATGATCCTAGCATTTACAATTTCCGCCAATCTCCTTTTTTTTGTAGAACCAGTGATGCAAGGTACGTTCTATATGTTCGTAGTGTATTGTTTTTTTCAAGGAGCAATTAGCAAATACTACTTTTTTATAGAAGATTTGCCGGTTACGGGAAAAGAAAAAATCCAATCAACATCAAATAGATAAGGCTTTTTTCAGTTAAAAGCTTTTTGATCGGCCTCAGATAGCAGTAGGTCTATCATATTCAAAGTAACCGCCTTTATGGTATCTGAGTCCCGGCCTTCCATACCGGCTTCTGCGCACCAATCCGTACTTGATGTATTTAGAATCAATCCAGAACCGGGTTCACGCTGCAGTACGACCCATGCGGCATTTGAGTTAGGTTTGCGCGAAGCCAGATCATATCCAATCAAATCATATTTATAAAAACCATACGGATTGTTCAAAATAACCCCAGGCTTGACTGAAAAATCAAGATCCGCTCCATCATATTCATGGGTCTTCACCCATAATATATCATGCATCTTTATATCAAGTCCCTTGAAAATCGGCGATTCGGGTTTGACGATTTTAAACCCGTCCCAACCGTCATCCGATTTCTTTCCATAACCGCCATAATTGAAATCAACCCCTATGGACTCAAGTGTAGAATAATGTAAAAGGGTATCCGGCCAATTTATAGTTTTAAGAAGTATATCCCCTATTGGGTCTGATTCGAAATCCTTGTAGCAAATCATTTTGCTTCCATCCGAACTATAGCGCACTTGCCACCACATGGTATTTCCGCTTAAAATCAAGGCATTTTTTCCCTCATCGATAAATCTGTCAAAGTTTATTCTCGCTTTTCTTGTCCAATATTCTGAATGACCAGGTATTATCAGCAACTTTGCATTTTCTATATTCTCGTAGTCATCCATATCCTGATCACAGATGTATCCGATTTTATATTGCTTTTGGTTAGCTATCCATATTAAAAATTCGGTTGAGTGAACTGGTAGACCAATGGGTCGCTGAAAAGATACTATCGGGGCTGCAACGTCGGAGGAAGAATTATAGTCGTAGAGGCTCTTTCCACCGCTATTGGCATACGCATTCTCTGTATTTGATGAATATAACACCAAAATGTCAAAGGGCTCTGATGGCCTCACAACAAAAGGTATCTCTTCTCCAAAAGTGTACACCCCACTTCTTAGATTCGGAACGGCAATCTCCAAGGTGGGGGAATATCCAAAACCATTGGTATAGGGTTTATCATTCGACATCTTTTGCGAAAAAATCTTCGTATTATATGTTTTGACCGGATTGCCCTGTAAATCATTGATAGCAACCTCAAATTCTTCGTTAGTACTTCTTCCGTTCAAGTATAGTTTTAGGGAATCACCGACCCGATAAGAAATCTTATCCGTATACCCATCAACGATTGGACCACAAGATGCTAATAAGCAAAGGGCCACAGAATAGATTATGGTCATCTTCTCGTTTTTCATACTTTGTTAATTAAGTTTAAGTTTTGATTAGCTTTTCTCTTATTTAGGTTTGCACCCAATATTTCATTATAAAGCCCATAATATCTATCCGCAATTCTTTCCCAATCATAGTTTGAAAAATCGATTTCTTCGTTCAAATATATTTCATAGTTATGCAAGATTTTGCGTAGACCTTTTTCGATCGAATCAACCGATTTGGGATTTACAAACTCACCTACCTTATGCTCAAATGTATGATCAACACCTTCGTTTTGTGAACAGACAATTGGTAAGCCTTGCGACATGGCCTCCAGATACACCAGACCAAAAGTTTCACTTATGGATGTCATTGCGAAAATATGGGCATTTTGATACACTATTTTCAATTCTTCCTTGTCGTAAATTGGGCCATGGTATTTTATAATGTCACTGTATTGAGATGCCAACTCGGTAATTTTTTTTGCATCGGCGCCGCCTTTTCCTACCAAATCCAATCTTAATGCCCCGTTCACCTTTTGTAGATGTAAAAAAGCCGATATCAGCCTTTTTACGTTTTTGTTGGCGGTAAAATTGCCAATGTACAATATTCGCGATGGTAGAAGAGTTTTTCTAGCCCTTATATTTTTAAACCAAAAATCATCAATTCCGTTACTTATGGTTAAAGACTTCTTGGCCAAGATTTCTTTTATAGGTTTGACATATGACAGATTATAAAACTTGCTTTCAATGGAACAACTTATGAATATAATTTTACTGGCATTTTTCAAAACTTCCTTAGCCACCGTGTGAAGGTCGGGACGATATTTTGAAAACGAATTTACATCGCTTCCCCTAACACCTACTACATATGGTATGCCCCAAATTTTATTGATTTTTAAAGCAAGGGCGCCGTCACTATAGAGTGTAGTGGCATGCATAAAAGTATAGTCTCCGATATTAATTTTATCCATTAGGTCATTGTACAAAAAATTTATTTTTTTTCGAAAAAGTATACGATGATATTTCTTCATTGGCCTAGAGCCAATTACATGAAGACTCGAAGCTTCAAAATATCTCTTGAAATCATCAATTTTGTTTGGTCTAACGGAATAAAATATAGATTGTTCGAGACCTTTTTCGGCCAACTTGGAATACAGGTTCTCATGGACCTTACTCCCAATCAAGTCATTGCATATATGGAGGCATCTCATAATTTGATGAAGAAAATTATCGGTTGAATTTTTGTTGGTCGAAAGAAAAACGAAAAAATTCGTTCAATATTACGATTTATAAGCAAATTGAGTTGGTCGAAAAGCCACAATTTTTTTGGCTCCATTAACATATAAACAATAGCTAACCTATATTGGTCTCCAACAAATAATTATGAACAAATCGTTAGAATTCAAGTTTAAAACCTAGCTTGCCGTTGATAATACCAACCCTTACTTTATTACTAAATTCGTTTAAAAAACTAAAAGTTAAACTTAGTTGTTGATTGAAGAAGAACAAATTAGCTAATTTAGTCCTCGTTCAATACTAATTGATTCATATAGACCGTTAGTAGGTTAACAAATTTGGACATTGAAACCATAAACATTAACCATTTGAAGAAACAAAATTTACGATACGCTATCGTTGGATGCGGTAGAATAGGCTCTCGCCATGCGGGACACGCGGCAAATAATGGCAACCTAATAGCAGTGTGTGACATCATTAAGGAAAAGGCAGATGAGCTCGCAAAGAACTATAATGCAAAGGCATATTATACCCTTGAAGATATGCTTAGGGATACCCCTGATGCCGATATGGTAGCCATATGTACCCCAAACGGCCTACATGCTGACCATTCCATAAAGGCATTAAAAGCAGGTTTCCATGTTCTATGCGAAAAACCCATGGCCATAAATGTCTATGACTGCGGTGAAATGATCAAGGTCGCCGAAAGTGCCAACAAACGCTTGATGATCGTTAAGCAGAACAGATTCAATCCTCCTGTAGAAGCTGTTAAAAAACTACTTGCCGAAAATAAGTTGGGCAAAATATTTTCAGTACAGCTAAATTGCTTTTGGAATAGAAACCCCGATTATTACATGAATTCCTGGAAGGGAACCATGAAATTAGATGGTGGGACCCTTTATACGCAATTTAGTCATTTCATCGACTTATTATATTGGCTTATAGGAGATGTAAAAAACGTGCGTGCCTACGGTGGAAACTTCAATCATCAAGGTATCACCGAATTCGATGATAATGGTGTCGTGGCCCTAGAGTTTTATAATGGTGCGATCGGAAGTATAAACTACACGGTCAACAGTTATGAAAAAAACATGGAAGGTTCACTTACGATATTCGGTGAGAAGGGAACGGTAAAAATTGGAGGGCAATACTTAAATGAGCTGGAGTATCAGAATATCGAAGGAACCGAAGTAAAAAATCTGCCTGCGGGTAACACAGCTAATAATTATGGTCAGTATCAAGGGTCTATGTCGAACCATGACCGAGTTTATGAAAATGTAGTCGAGGTTTTGACCAAGGATGGAGTAATCTCGGCAAATGCCTTTGAAGGAATGAAAACAGTCGAAATCATTGATAAGATTTATCAACAAATAGATAACCGCAACAAAAGTGTATAAGAAGCTTAAGGTAGGTATCAAGGATTGTTCTTTTGGTAATAATGTTACAATTGTTGAACCAGTTAACATATATGGTTGTAGTATCGGCGATAACTGCTTCATCGGGCCCTTCGTTGAAATTCAAAAGGATGTCATTATAGGAAAGCGAACCAAAGTTCAGTCACACAGTTTTATATGCGAGTTGGTAACCATTGGTGACAACTGTTTTATCGGCCATGGTGTGATGTTCATAAACGACCTGTTTTCCAAAGGCGGGCCTGCCCAGGGAGATAAGACCCTTTGGAAGCGAACACGTATTGGCAACAGGGTCTCCATAGGCTCAAATGCGACAATACTTCCAGTGAAAATATGTGACGATGTGGTAATCGGCGCAGGTGCGGTAGTTACCAAAAATATTGAAATAAGCGGCGTATACGCCGGAAATCCAGCAAGAAGATTAAAAAAATGAAAATAATAAAATTCCTTGACCTGAAATATCAGTATGAAATGCTGAAGGAAGATATCGATTCCGCAATAAATGATGTTATTTCGAATTCAGCCTTTATAGGTGGTGAAGAATCCACACGTTTTCTCAATGATTTTGCTGACTTCCAAAATGCAGAACACTGCATAGGCGTGGCCAATGGAACCGATGCGATTGAAATTGCCATTGAGGCCTTGGAATTGCCTAAAGGCTCAGAAATCATTGTTCCTGCCAATAGTTTTATTGCCAGTTCAGAAGCGGTGACCAGATTGGGCCACAAAGTTGTGTTTTGTGATTGCAATCCTGACAACTATACGATTTCAATTCCAAGTTTGAAAGCAAAGATTACCCAAAATACAAAGGCTATTGTTGCAGTTCATCTTTATGGTCACCCATGCGACATGGAGGCATTGCTTAAAATAGCCAATGAACATAGTCTAAAAATCATAGAAGATTGCGCTCAAGCACATGGGGCCGAATTTAAAGGGAAGAGAATAGGCGCACTGGGCGATATTGGAGCCTTTAGTTTTTATCCAGGTAAAAATTTGGGGGCTTATGGAGATGCAGGGGCTATAGTAACCAACGATAGCGATTTGGCGGTTAAGGCAAAAATGATTTCCAATCACGGACGAATCGATAAGTATAACCATGTTTTCGAGGGCAGAAACAGTAGACTCGACAATTTGCAGGCCGCAATTTTGAATGTTAAGCTCAAAAGTCTGGAGGAATGGACCAAAAGGCGAATAGAAATTGCTGACTACTATATGGAGAACCTGAAAGATTTAGATGAGATCGTACTACCCAAAAGAGAAACTTGGGCTAGACAAGTCTACCATCTGTTTGTTATTCGGTCAGAACGACGTGATGTGCTGCAAAAATTTCTTGAACAGCAAGGAATCCAAACAGGTATTCATTATCCCATTGCGCTACCTAAGTTAAAGGCTTACGAATATTTGGGTCATGGCCATAGAGATTTTATTGCCTGTCAATTAGACACCAAACTTCTTAGCCTACCAATCGGTGAACATTTGACCCTTAATGATGCAGAGAAAGTTGTACATGCCATAAAATCCTTTTTTAATAATCCATGACCTACGATGTTACCGTAATAGGAGCCGGCATTGTTGGTCTTGCAGTGGGTTATAATCTCATAAAGGAGCGCCCCGGTATTTCGCTGGCCATTGTTGAGAAAGAAAGTGAGGTGGCCATGCATCAAACGGGTCGCAACAGCGGAGTCATACACTCCGGTATATACTACAAGCCCGGAAGTAAAAAGGCTATTAATTGTAAGCTTGGCTACGATTTAATGGTTGATTTTTGCATCAAAGAAGGAATAAAACATGATATCTGCGGTAAGGTAATCGTCGCCACTAACAAAAAGGAGGAACTAAAACTACAAAACATTTATGCACGAGGAAAGGAAAATGGATTAGACGGCCTTAAACTTTTACAAAAGGAAGAATTGACCGAAATCGAACCCAATGTTTCGGGCATAAAGGGAATATGGGTGCCACAAGCTGGTATCGTTGACTATTCTTCGGTCGCTAAGAGATTATACAACATTTTGCTCGAATATAATGTTGACTTTTTACTCGGAAAAAAGGTCAACGACATAAAAACCTCTATTACAGGATATAAAATACAATGCGATGATACTGAAATCAACACTAGTCATTTAGTCAATTGTGCCGGCCTCTATTCCGATAAAATAGCAAAGATGAACGGCGTTGACCTTGAAGCAAAGATAATACCATTTAGGGGTGAATATTATTTATTGAAAAAGGAGAAATCCTATTTGGTCAAAAATTTAATCTATCCAGTACCCGACCCAGATTTCCCTTTTTTAGGGGTACATTTTACGCGAAGAATAAATGGTAGAATTGATGCCGGACCTAATGCCGTACTAGCTTTTAAACGAGAAGGTTACTCCAAAAGTGATATTGATATCGGCGAGCTATTCGAAAGTCTTTCCTACCCAGGTTTTGTCAAAATAGCCTTGAAGTACTGGAATGTCGGTGTCTATGAAATGTATCGTTCTTGCTCCAAGGGGGCCTTTACAAAGGCACTTCAAAAGTTGGTGCCTGAAATTACCAAAGAAGATTTAGAAGCAGGACCTTCTGGGGTAAGGGCACAACTTTGTCATAAAAATGGGCAGTTAGTTGATGACTTCATGATAAAATATACACAAAACGCAGTTCATGTCGTTAATGCGCCCTCTCCGGCAGCGACCTCATCATTGTATATTGGAAAAGTTATCACTAACAAAATAATTGAATTGTTATAAATGAAAAATATTTGGTTTATCAATCAATATATTTCAAGCCCCGACATAGAAGGTGATGGGTACCGTCATTATTATATTGCCAAGAATTTAGCAAAGAATGGATACAGAACAACGCTTATTACTTCATCTTTCGCACATGCGCCCTACCGCCACAACAAAATTAAAGGTTTATTCAAGCTTGTTAACACTGAAATAAAGACCCTGATTCTTAAGGGCAATGTATACAGTGGTAACGGAATAGGTAGAATAATGAGTTGGGTTTGGTTCAGCTTAGGGCTATTGATAGTTCCGTTCATCTCCAAGAAAAAGATCCAGGCCCCAGATGTGATCGTACTATCTTCATTACCTATTCTACCAATATTGAACATAGTTTTAATGAAATGGCTTTTTTACCCCAAGGCCAAATTTATTTTCGAAGTAAGAGATTTATGGCCCCTATCAGTAATCGAATTGGGTAATTATGGCGAGAAAAATATTTTTATACGTTTTTTGTCGTATTTAGAAAAGCTCTCGTATAAGAAGGCAGATCTTATTATATCAGTTATTCCCAAGGCCGACTTGCACATCAGGGAAGTCCTGGGTCACGCAAATTTCAATTTTAAGTGGATTACAAACGGTTTTGAGATACCTGAGAGAACGGTAAAACTGAATCTTGCCGATGTATTGGATATTGATATTTCCAAATCCAACTTCAATATTGCTTATGCCGGAACCCTAGTGACCGCAAATCCTTTGGACACGATAATAGAGGTTGTTGGCAATCATAATGATAGAAGGGTTCAGTTGTATATTTTAGGTTGGGGACCAGAAAAAGATCGCATAATAGAACTCTCTAAGAACTATGACAACATACACTTACATGATAGAATACCTAAAAAATATGTGACTGAATTTCTAAGTCGTATGGATTTACTTTTTATGGGAAAAGGCACCAAAGAATCCACCATATATAAATTTGGTACCTCACAATTGAAAACATTCGATTATTTCTATGCTGGAAAGCCTATAATACAGGCATTGAACTCCAAAGAAAATCCTGTGACCTATGCTAAAGCAGGTTATGTTGTACAACCGGAAAATGAAGAAGAACTTTTAGAACGTATTGATTATTTTTTGAATCTCGATATTACTGCTCGAAGGGAATATGGCAATAGAGGCCACAAATATCTAATGGAAAATTGTACCTATAAGCAGATAAGCGTAGAATTTCAAAAATGTATTGAAAAACTTTTATAATTACCGAAATAAGCTATTTTTTGATGGTCAGCCAAACATTATGACCATTTGTCCGTTCTTGATAAGAATGCCGAAATATTAACCCGAAACTCGAACAATTAATCATTTTACTTAATTTTAACAGAGCTAAGTAATTCGCCCCCCTAGATTATGACCGGCCGATCCAAACTTAATATTCCTGAGAGAAAAATAATTCTTGTTCTTGGAGATCTTGTTATAGTTGGCATAGCCCTATACTTCTTTTTATACCAGGTTATTGACGACCCTGAGATTCCAATAACTTCTATGGTGATGATTGTAAGTCTCGGCATATTCTCATACTTTTTCATGGCTTACGTTCTTAATTTTTACTATTTGGCCAATGATTCCAGATATACGATAAATATTATCATGAAGGGGTTGATTGTTACCATCCTTTTCATTTTTACTGAAATTTTAGGTGCTGTAATCTTATTCGATTATAGTTTTTGGAGAGTCAATCTACTTATCTTCCTTTTTTCTACTCCTTTGGCAATTCTAGCTTGGAGACGTTTATTCACTTATATTTTCAAGTTCATATCGACGACCAAAAGGGTATTGTACATTTATGACAGTCAATTAGGAGGAGACTGGGAAAAATACGTCGAAATAATAAATGGATTGGGTATACATACTTTTTACGAAGTTGTTGATGTACTCGATATCAGCAACTCAAATAACGAAAGTGCGGGGCTAAGTGAAGTTCATGTCGATTCTTGGGTGATTGATGTAAACACATCAAAGCCATTGCCGAAATTCGTTGAAAAATCGATGTTAGAGGCTTTGGTTCAAGGCAAAGAAGTAGTTACGTTTACATCTTTTTATGAAAATATCTACGAGGCATTGCCTATAATTACCCATAATGCCAACGAAAGCTGTGCTGAAATCTTACAGATTCAACATACAAGGGTCAGGTACCTTTCAAAGATTTTTAATTTTACCGTGAACTTTGTACTATCCTTTCTGGTTGGTTTCATTTTCATAATAGTCACACCATTTGTATTCTTATTGAATATGATTTTTAACCCAGGCCCGTTGTTTTATAACCAAAAAAGAGTTGGTATATACGGTAAGGAGTTCGACATATACAAATTCCGATCGATGGTTGTCGATGCTGAGAAAAGCGGGGCTAAAATGGCAACAAAAAATGATGCCAGAATCACTCCTTTCGGCAAGGTTTTGAGAATGTTTAGAATAGATGAACTTCCTCAGATAATTTCGGTTATCAAAGGAGACATGCGTTTTATTGGCCCAAGACCTGAAAGAAAAGTTTTTGTTGATAGGCTAAATGAAATAACCCCATATTATAACATTCGACATCTAATAAAGCCTGGGATTACCGGCTGGGCACAGGTTAAATATAAATATGGCGAAAACTTAAGTGACTCCATTAAAAAGCTTGAATACGACTTGTACTATATTAAGACCCGATCTATTGCACTTGATCTTAGAATAATCTTTAAAACCTTCACTACCATTCTATTTTCTAGAGGCGTTTGAGCCAGTAATTGAATGGATGTCCTTAAGTAAAGTGCCGAGACTTATTCTATTATGCCATTTATGGGTGTAATTTTCTTGCCAACAAGGCGTTTTCAAAAACTCAATAGTACAGCTGGTGGAAATAATTTATTGCTAAATCTTACTTACGGTAAACTCCGACCTCCGATTTACCCTGTGCTTATCCTCGCTACATTTGACCCCATCGCTACATTCGTTCAATAGATGTTTTTCTCCAAAAGCCTTGGTTGTCAATCGTGTAGGATCAATGCCTTTGCCAACGAGGTAGGTCTTAGTCCTATTGACACGTCTTTCAGAAAGCCATTCATTGTATTCGGCAGTGCCACGAGAATCAGCATGAGAAGCGATTTCCAACTGAAGACTTGGATTTTCGTCCAAAATAACCGAAAGACCATCAAGTACAGTTTCAGATCTTGGTGTCAAATATGACGAGTTGAACTTAAAGTAAACGTATCCGAGCGCGTTTATTTTTTCTTCGATCGCTCTTCGCTTGGCCATCTCCTCATCAATCTTGGCCTTTTCAAGAGCGGCTAGTCTTGCACTTTCTTTTTCTTTTGCCAAGCGTTCGGCCAAGATGGCTTCTTCACGTGCCCTATCCACGGTCGCTATCGAATCTTGAACTCGTTGCTTTTCTTTTTCCAGCGCCTCCATCATGGCCAATTTTTCCTCTCCTTTTTTCGAAAGTTCCTTTTCGATACCAAATTGGTAGACAACACCTGCAGCATGCTGGATATGATTTGTAACACCTTCTCCCAATCCCCATTTTCCCGAAGAACTTAGATCAATGCCCCATCTATCAGAAAACCAAGTTCTAAAGCCCACAATGGCATTATAGGTACTTCTACCCTTCTTATTGGCATCGGTGTATCCAAAACCCACTCCGATGTAGGGGTCGAACCAAGAGGTTTCACCTATTATTTTGTTCAGATCGTAAGTTAGCCGGGCATCCAATCCAAAATAGTTGATATCTTCATTAATAATAGTACCATCGATTAAATTACCCTCTTTATATTTATTTATCGTTCCGATGGCCTCGAGGCCCAGTCCGTTTTTGAAATAGCGTCCAATACTAAGTCTTGATGGATATGGCACCATATTCCATTGTGAGTCGATCGCGAATAAATCATTGAACACATCTCCCGAGTCATCGACTGCATTGAAACCCAGTCCAAGAATCCATGAGCTTTTTACAATACTATCCTTAGAGGTAAGTTGTAGATCTTCTTGAGAAAAAGTGGAATTAACTACAATAATCACAAAGGCAAACGCCAATAACGTATAGTTCTTCATAGGTCAAGATTTTAGGGCTTATTAATTCCATAAAATTATGACCGATACCTACTTGAGGCAAGCAAGTACTTTAAACGGCTTTTTTTTTCGTTGGATGGTAAAATAAACTTGAAATGTGCCTTATTTCCAGGGGATGAGGTCGATTTGTTTATCGGTAAAAGGCATCTTATATACGTAGAAAGGACTAATAATAGCTGTGGTATTTGATTTGTCTTGGGCAATCTCACGACTTGCTTTGAATGCCAAATGGGTTTTTGTCTCCTCGATCAAAGAAAGACTTGGCACCCCTTCTTTATTTACAGTCCCTCCACAATAAACGATTACCATATCCTTTGAAAAATCGATCTCTGGAACTGGTAGGCCAGGTTTACGGGTTCTATTGACCTTCGCAAAGAACTTTCTTAAAGACTGCTGATCCTTGATCAGCAATAACTCTTCAGTCTCAGCACCGCTATAGTTATCCTGCAGCACCATGGTCAATGGACCATCGTCCGTATTTTGATCCGATACTACTTTTTGCCCGCTACAGGAAGCCATAATTACTATTATCAGAATCAATGTATACCTCATGCCCTATCTAGCTGAATGATTTTTTACGACTTCTATTATAGGCCTTTTCGTAGACGCTCTCATATAGTGGCAATACCTTCAATATATCGAACTTGTGCGCGACGTGTACGGCATTCTCCTTGAATTCTTCCAAAACGACATCATCACTTAATATGCGTATGGCATTCTCCGACATTTCCTCAACATTTCCGACATCGCTCAAAAACCCGGTAACACCTTGTATGTTCACCTCGGGGATTCCTCCAGTATTGCTTGAGACTACAGGAACTTTGTTGACCATGGCCTCTAGTGCCGCCAGGCCGAAACTCTCCGTTTCCGAGGGAAGCAAAAACAAGTCCGAAAAGCATAATATTCGATCTATTTCGTTGCTGTTACCTAGAAAGAGTACTTTGTCCATTAATCCGAGTTGTTCACACAACAATTCGGCACCTTCTTTTTCAGGGCCTTCCCCGACCATAATCAACTTAGCGGGAATTTTCTTCTGAATATTGTTAAAAATATGGATTACATCAGGTATCCGCTTGACCCTTCTAAAGTTACTGATATGCGTAATTATCCTTTCGTTTTCGTTCGCCATCAACGAACGTTGACAATCAGTAAAAGATGGACTATATTTCGTTTTATCTATAAAATTGGGAATAACTTGAATTTCCTTTTTAATATCAAAAAACTCCAGCGTGCGCTGCTTCAGATTTTTCGAAACTGCGGTAACTACATCTGATTGATTGATGCTAAAGGTTACGGCAGGTTTATAAAAGGGATGATTGCCCACTAGGGTGATATCAGTACCGTGCAACGTGGTTATCATAGGAATATGTATACCTTCTTCCGCCAACATCATTTTGGCCATATACCCCGCATAGGCGTGAGGAATGGCATAATGTACATGTAGCAGCTCAATTCCATATAACTTTATGGTGTCGACCAATTTACTCGACAAGGCAAGCTCATAGGGCTGATAATGAAAAAGAGGATATTCGGGAACGTGCACTTCATGAAAATGAATCCTGTTACTCAATAACTCTAAACGTACCGGCTGGCGATATGTCACAAAATGGACTTCGTGCCCCCTATTGGCCAGGGCAATGCCAAGTTCGGTGGCCACTACACCGCTACCTCCGAAAGTAGGGTAACATACTATAGCTATCTTCATGCTTCAAATTTAGTGAAATACGACGGCTAAGTCGGGATAAGCCTTGCGTATTTACCCTTAAATACGTTAAGAATTAGTTAATGTGAAGCTTGTATCAATTTATTATCGCCTTGTAAATGGCGTGCTGTATTCTGGTTCTGAGTCCGGTTTTCACCAATAAGGTATTCGATGCGGTAGGGTATGTTCTGTTCGAAAGAAATACATAGACCAATTCTTCTTCCGGATCTGCCCACGTATATGTGCCCGTAAAACCACTATGTCCAAAGCTCTTTCGCGATACGCATTCACACGCCGGACCTCCACCGTTGGGATCGGGTTTGTCAAACCCAACACCTCTTCTGACCCTTCTATTACAGAAGTAGCAGGTATTGAATTTCTTTACTGTCCGCGACTCAAAAAATTTATGTCCGCCGTAATAGCCGTTCTGAAGGTACATTTGCATAATTTTCGCCACATCATTGGCATTGCTGAACAATCCGGCATGACCACCGACCCCACCCTGCATTGCTGCACCCATATCATGAACATAGCCTTGAACCGTTTGATAGCGATAATATTTATCTATTTCGGACGGAACAATCATATTCTTCGGGAATCTTTCCAATGGATTATATGAGGTATGCGTCGCCCCGAGCGGGCCAAATATAAAGTCACTGGCCAATCGATCCAAAGATTGCTTATAGGTATCTTCAATGTATTTTTTCATTACATAATAGGGCACATCGCTGTAACGATAGCGATTGGATTTTAGCTCTTGACGACCTATTCTATCATATATCGAATCCTTATAGGCATCGGTCAAAAAAAGGTTGTCGATCACCTTGATCGAAAAGCCGTCGGAAGGGGCGGTCCGATAAAATTCCCTTGAAGGTTTTCTTTGTTTATCCAAGGTACTGACATAAAATGCTATCCATGAAGGAAGTCTCCCATAATGTGAAAGGGCCTTTAGAACAGTAACATTCTTCAGTTCGGTATTTGCATATTCGGGCACCAGTTCTTGAAACGTATCGTTCAGTGCAATCTTTCCCTCTTCTTCCATCTTCATTATTATTGGCAATGTCGCCAATATCTTCGTCAAGGACGCCAAATCGTAGATATATTCAAGACCTATATCCGATTCTGACTCGTACGTAGGTTTTCCAAAACTTTTGTTGTAAACCACCTTGCCCTTTCTGGCGATCAATACCTGTGCGCCTGGATACATCAGGGAATCAAGCCCGTCATGTACCAATTTGTCAACTTCGGCCAATTTGGTTCCGCTCATTCCCACACGTTCGGGAATACTATACCCAAGACGTTTTAAGGATTCCAGCTTAATAGTGGTTCCCGCCGGAAATTCTTTATTTGCACTGACCGGAAGAACCCCTTTGGCCGGAATGGCACCAAATATCAATTGCGCCGTTTTCCTTTGGGCGAATTCACTATTCTGATAACCTACCACTACCCCATCAATGTTATTGAACGAATCGATCTGCAAAAGCGAATAGGGCTTTGTAAAAACAGATAAAATGAGGTTCGAACTTCGCTCTTTGGCAATTTCCTTTAGCCAGAACAGCTCATTTTTCGAAAATTCATAGGGCTTCCATGGGCTTTCATTGCTTTTATGAAGGCCTATAATGACAAGGTTATAATCCTTTAATTTCGCTTTGAGCGTTGCAATGTCCTTACCGTTTACTTGGTCCACATCGGTATATTTTCGCATTTCGGAAATAAACGGTTCATTGGGGGCATCACCGAACTTGACGTAGGCTATCTTTTTATTTTCCAGCTTCTTTACCCCCATTAGGTAATAGTCGTTTTTGATAACTGTTATGGCGTTTTCAATGGCTTCCTCATACGCCAAATCGTCCTCGACAGTATTGAGGTCTTCGTTTAAGTTGTCAAGATCAACGAATCGATTTTTATGTAGACCGACCTTGTACTTGGCCTTCAAGATCTTTTTTACCGAACCGGCCAAACGTTCTTCGGTAATTCTTCCTTTATTATAGGCCTTTAATAGCTTGTCCTTCGCTTTTTCAAGTTCGGTCGGCATCAAGAGAATGTCATTTCCGGCCAAAAAAGCTTCCAATTCTACCTCGCCGTTCTTACCATGGTGGGCAGCACCTTTCATGTTAAGCGCATCGGTAAAGACAAGACCTTTGAAGTTCATTTCTTCCTTTAAAAGTCCCGTTATGATTTGTTCGGACAAAGATGATGGAAGGTCTTTCTTGAGTTCAAGGCTAGGGATGCCCAAATGGGCCACCATTACGCTGCTCAGACCAGCTTCGATAGCTTTTTTGAAAGGGTAGAGTTCGATACTATCCAATCTTTTTTTTGTAAAATCGAGAACCGGTAGGGAATGGTGCGAATCGGTAGCGGTATCTCCATGCCCCGGAAAATGTTTTCCACTGGTCAGTACCCCGGCCCTTTCCATACCCTTCACCATGGCGATGCCCTTTCGGGCAACATTCTCGCGATCCTCCCCAAAAGACCGGTTTCCGATGATAGGATTCTCGGGGTTGATATTAATGTCAAGAACAGGTGCAAAATTAATATGGATGCCCAATCGTTTGGCATGCAGGCCTATTCGGTAACCGACGTTCTCGACAATGGAATCATCGGTAATGGCACCCAAGGTCATGTTCCATGGAAACGCATAGGTAGAGTCAAGCCGCATGGCCACGCCCCATTCGGCATCCATACCTATCAACAATGGTGTTTTAGAAGCTTTTTGATATTCGTTGGTCAATTTGGCCTGGGCCACCGGACCGCCCGGCAAAAAAATAACCCCGCCAATCTGATGTTCTTCAATAAGGTGCTTAATTCTATCTGTACTATTCTTATTTTCGTTAGAGCCGATACTGACCATAAAAAGTTGCCCCACCCTTTCCTCTAAAGACATGGCATTATACCGCGCATCTACCCAATTCTGTTGAAGAAGGCTATCACTAGCCACTAAAGGGTCTTTTTGGGCCTGGGCGACCATCAAAAAAAACAAAACAAAAACAGTAAAAAAACGCATATAAAATTGGTCTATGGAAATAACTTAAAACCGTATCGATTATTGCACTTTATCGGGTTTTTAAAGCGATACCATCAAATTTTCAATTATCGTACCAGAAACAGGTCACATAAATCGGGCATGCCAACTTTCGGAAGCAGGAACCTCCCAATTCTCAAGATATTCAAGTTTGTTCGCCACGAGATTGTTAAAGACTACCGTGTTTTTTGACACGGCTTTTTGACTTGCCATTTTCTTAAAATCGGCCAAGGGCTTATAAGCGATGAAATCACCCTGTTTATAGGACACATTCATTTTATCGAGCAGTTGCAAACCATACTTCTTCTCCAAACCTTGAATGAAATGTACCGAAGCATCGATAGAACATCCGGAAGCCGAAGTTAAGGATTGGTCAAGTGCCAATATAATAAAGCGTCTGTACCGAATCTCAAAGCCCGCCTTAAGGTCACTGCCGTGTGCCGTCCATGCGTCTATAAATTGGCCCAAAGATTGTTCGACCTCTTGCAGTTCGGTTTCAGTAAAACTCCTGCTGGCCTGATATATCCACACCCGGGATTCATCAGGAAGCGCATTAAAATCTACTAGCATATTCTATTATTTGGGGCGGCCTCGTGAAAGCCATTGTCAAAGATCTTCTGCATTCGCTATGAGTTCGGCGATATCCATCACTTGAACGGCCGTCTCCTTTTCTTTATTCTTCACACCATCGGTCATCATCGTGTTGCAAAATGGGCAGGCCGCGGCAATGATTTCGGGTTCTGTTTCAAGTGCCTGTTCGGTGCGCTCGATGTTGATGTCTTTGTGCCCTTTTTCAGGCTCTTTGAACATCTGTGCACCCCCCGCTCCACAGCAAAGTCCCTTCTTTCTGCAATTTTTCATTTCCACCAGTTCGGCATCCAGTTTTTTTATCAAATCTCTCGGTGCCTCATAAACATCGTTCGCACGGCCCAAATAACATGGATCGTGGTACGTTATCTTTTTTCCTTTCAATTTTCCGCCTTGCATTGAAATTCTTCCCTCTTCCAACAATTGTTTCAAGAACTGGGTATGGTGAACTACCTCATAGTTTCCGCCGAGACCTGGGTATTCATTTTTTATGGTGTTAAAGCAATGCGGACAGGCGGTAACCACTTTTTTTATCCCATAGGCATTAAGAACTTCAATATTCGTGACCGCCTGCATTTGAAACAAGAATTCGTTGCCTGCCCTTTTGGCCGGGTCGCCGGTACAACTTTCCTCAGTGCCAAGAACGGCAAAGGAGACATTGGCTTTGTTCAAAATTTTGACAAAAGCCTTGGTAATCTTTTTGGCCCGGTCATCAAAACTACCTGCACAGCCCACCCAAAACAATACCTCTGGTTGTTCTCCCTTGGCGAAAAGTTCAGCCATAGTCGGTACTTTCAGTATATTTTCCATAGCGTCTTACCTTTTTATTCTTGACTCCAATTAAGTCGGTCCATTTGATTGAAGGGCCAAGGTGCACCATTGTTTTCGATGTTGCCCATCATATTGTTCAGTTCGCTCGGTGCGGCCGATTGTTCCATGACAAGAAACTGTCTCATATCCATAATGATAGAAAGGGGGTCGATACTAACGGGACAGGCCTCCACACAGGCATTGCACGAGGTGCAGGCCCAAAGTTCTTCCCGCGTTATGTAATCGTCGAGAAGCTGTTTTCCATCATCGACAAATTGACTCTTGTTGGCCTCAATGTTCTTACCTACTTCTTCGAGCCTATCTCGCGTATCCATCATTATTTTTCTGGGCGAAAGCTTCTTTCCTGTCAAATTCGCCGGACATTCGCTGGTACATCGTCCGCACTCCGTGCAGGTATAGGCGTTCAAAAGCTGTAACCAAGAAAGGTCCTTCACATCTGAAGCCCCGAACTTTTCTGGGACAGGAGCATCTTCGGGCGGTGCGGCAAAAGGATCGGCAGAAGGGTCCATCATCAATTTTACTTCTTTCGTCACGGCATCATTATTCTTGAAGCTTCCCTTCGGACCCAATTTTCCAAAATAAGTGTTCGGAAACGCCAATAAAATATGTAAGTGTTTCGAATAATAGAGGTAGTTCAAAAAAAACAATATTCCCAAAATATGAAGCCACCAAGCCGTTCGCTCTATCGTAATCAACGTTGGAATGCCCATTCCATCCAAAAAAAATGCAATGTGGCCGCTTATGGGAAACGACCCTGCCTGAACATAATGTTCTGCCCCTAACTGCTGTAATTTAAAATCGGCGGCATTCATGGTCAGAAAGAGCAGCATTAAGACCATTTCTATATAAAGGATAAGATTGCCATCTTTCTTTGGCCAACCTTTCATTTCGGGCTTTACAAAACGTTTCAGCTTGATGATGTTTCTTCGGATCCAAAAAACCGCTACGGCAAAGATTACCAAGAAGGCCAATACTTCAAAAGAAGCGATCAGAATATCATACAAGTTTCCCAAAGGTGCGAATACGCGATGGGTTCCAAAAAGTCCATCGATAACAATTTCAAGAACTTCGATGTTGATAATAATAAAGCCTACATATACAATGGTGTGTAATAAACCGGGTATAGGCCGAACGACCATTTTAGTCTGCCCGAAAGCAATACGAAGCATATTGTTCCAACGCTTTGGTCTGTTATCGGCAACGTCGATAGATTTACCCAATTTAATGTTGCGGGCCAGACGTTTAACGTTTTTTACGAAGAACGCAATCGCGCCGATAAATACAAGGGCAAATAAGATATTGGGGATGTACTGCATTTAGTTGTCCTCTATTTTCTCTGCCGGATCATCTTCCGGAACGGTATAGTCTTTCTGTTTTTTGCCGAATACGGACACGTTGACGTAACGTTTCGGATTTAATCGAAAATCTTGTAACAACAGATCCAATTCCCTTGAGGCACTGTTAAGGTTCTTGTAAAGTTCTTCATCTTTCATAAGTTTGCCCAATGTGCCATCGCCTTGATCGATACGTGCCATAATATTGTCCAAATTGGCGACCGTTGACTCAAGACTTGCCAATGTTCTTCCCAAACCTGCATTATTGAGCGAATCGGAAAGTTTGGCAAAATTGTTCGTAAGTTCCCTAAAGTTTGTCAATGAACTATCCAATTTGCCTTCATTGTTCTTCAAAAGGTCGTTAAGCAACGCTGCACTTCCCTGCAGGCTCTTCATCAACTGGCTTAAACCGGAAATGCTTTCCCGCAGATCTCTTTTGGTGGTGGCATCCAACACTTGGTTTACGTTCATCATCAAAGAATCGGCATTAGTCACTGCCCCCTCGACTTTATTTTTCAAGGGATTAAGGCTCGATTGCACCAATTCGGTGATCCCCGGTCTCGTACTTGTGGTCAAAGTGTCCCCCGATTTTGCAACCGGGGCACCGTCAAAAACTGGCATGATCTGAATACCCTTGCCCCCTATGATGCCCGTATCGAAAAGTTCGGCCTTACTGTTTTTAGAAAATTCAAAATCGTTGTTTACGGTAAAGGTTACCAAAAGATTGCCGGATTGATCCTTGAATTTTATATTATTGACCGTTCCGACGGATAATCCATTTATAGAGACCTGTGTTCCTGCCTGAAGCCCGCCCACATTTTCGTAAACCGCATATAGCGTCTTGCTGTCGTCGAAGAGGGGCGTCGATTTGAGGTAGCTAAACCCCAAAATAAACAAAAGAATACCCCCGACTACGATAATTCCGGTCTTAACTTCCTTAGATAGTTTCAATAGATCGATTTTCAGTTACTAACAAAATTATGAATAATATTGAAATGGAATAATTATTCGTTTACGTATTTAAGCGCCTCGTTCAACGTAATGCGCTTACCGTCTTTGTAGGCCACGATGTAAGAAGTCGGATAGCCCTTCGTATCGGCCTTGGACTTGAGAGCTTTTGCTTCTTCATAAGTTGTGGCATTGCCGTACATATAGCGAAATAGATTTTTGACCGGCTCTTTTGAGAGCGTGTCAAGACCATTGAAGTTAGCCGGTTCAAGTGGAATTACCTGTGAGCTGGCCAAAAGCTGTACCTTATAAACAACCTGCAAGACTTCATCCGGTTTTTTTTCATTGGTTGAATCAGCATCTATGGGACTGGCCTTGGGTTTTTCCGCGACGGATTCTTTTTCAGCTTCTATTTCGTTAGCTTTTTTTGCGGCTTCTTCATCTTTTCGTTTTTGTGCAAGCGCGGCCAACTCCTTCTTTTTTATCTCTTCTGCCAACCTATCCTTTTCTGCTTGGGCATCCTGGGCATCCTGGGCCTTTTTAGCTTCTTCGGCCAGGCGCTCTTTTTCGGCCAATTCATCTTTTGCTTTTTGAGCCGCTGCCTCAAGACGTTCTTTTTCAAGCTCTGCCTCCTTTGCCTTTCTAGCAGCCTCTTCGTCCTTTCTCTTTTGCGCCAGTACCTCCAATTCTTTCTTTTTCGCTTCAATGGCGATCCGATCCTTTTCGGCCTGATCTGCTTTTGCCTTTTCGGCCGCCAATGCTTTCGCTTCTTTTTGGTCGTTTTCAACGGTTTTTAAGGTGCTTTCACCTTCAGGCTGTGCAGTTGGTTCAGGTGTATTCGAAGCAACAAGGGGAGCATTCGACCTGATACCCGAACGATATCTTAAAATCGCATCGGCAATTGCAGTGCCCATTTCCGATTGGCCCTTACTAGAATTCAGATATGCCCCTTCGGACTTGTTGGTCAAAAAACCGGTCTCGATAAGCACACTGGGCATAAAGGTCTGGTGCAATACAATAAATCCGGCCTGCTTCACCTCCCTATCCTTTCTTTTGAGTTTTCCTGCGAAATTCTCCTGTATATTCTTTGCCAGGGCTATACTTTGATCGAGAAACTCCTCCTGCATAATGGTCAGGCCAATGACCGACTCCGGCGAGTTGATATCATAATCGGCATACCTTGTCTCGTAATTATCCTCAAGATAGATGACC
Source organism: Flavobacteriaceae bacterium NBU2977 (assembly GCA_019931105.1). GTDB lineage: Bacteria > Bacteroidota > Bacteroidia > Flavobacteriales > Flavobacteriaceae > Meishania > Meishania litoralis. The sequence goes on from JAIOUW010000006.1 coordinate 50,898, forward strand.
GAGTTCTCTTTTTTGGCAATTTCAAAATTCTGTTTGTTGGCATGAAGGCCCAAAACAAAGGTACCCGCCCCATAGGCATCCGAGGTATGGGAATCGCAATGTACCGACACGAAAAGATCCGCATTGGCCTTGTTCGCTATCTCTCCCCTTACATATAGGTCAACAAAAGTATCGTCATTACGGGTGTAGATTACTTTTATGTCCGAATTTTGTTCAAGGATCGAGCCGACCCTTAGTACGATGTTCAATGCGATGTTCTTTTCGAGGTATCCGTTGCCCAGATTCCCCGGATCATGCCCGCCATGACCGGCATCTAAAACGACCACGAATTTATCATCATTTTCTTGATAGGCATAGCTACTTGGGGTATGCAAAAGAAAATGGATTACTACTAAAATTGACATGAAAAAAGAAGGTTTCCTCTTCATTATGGCATTTTTTTGGGGAAGCTCACCAAGGTTAAATTTATTGTAATACCCTATTACGGGAACAAAAAATATATGTAAGTTTGACTGCCTAAATAGCGATAAGTATCAGTATCGACAAGAAAGCCAAACCTTCACAAAAATAGGATATCTAGCTTTGCAATCAAACAAACATCTTTTACTTTTCCTATTTCTGCTTGCTTTTAGTGTACTTTCGACGTCTGCACAAGAAGACAAAATCATCTCCCTCCCTATAAAAGTCCAAAAAGATTCCATTACGGCCCCATTGTTCCCGGCGAGCGTAATCGATACGGTTCAAGCCGATTCCATCATATCGGATTCAGTAAAAAGAAAACCATCGTTGCTTTTGGGAAAGATAAAGTACAAAGCAAAAGATTATGTGAAATTGAGCCAAAAAGACCAAAAGATATACCTGTATAACGAAGCCGAAATATACTATCAAGATACAGAGCTAAAGGCGGGTATAATCATTCTCGATTATATAAAGAACGAAGTATATGCCGGTCGCCTCAAGGACTCTCTTGGCAATTATTCACAACTTCCCTTTTTCAAGCAGGGCGACAACGAAGTGATCCCTGATTCGATACGCTTCAATTTCGATACCCAAAAAGCGTTGATTTGGAATTCTCGAACCGAGCAGCAGGCAGGTCTAGGGTCTTTGGGCGGTGACAACATGAAAGTATATGCCGAAATCACAAAAAAGGAAAATGATTCGGTCTACTTTCTAAGCGAAGGCAAGTTGACTACCTCGACCGATACGATAAACCCCGACTATTATATTAGGGTGAGAAAGGCCAAATTTGTGCCAAAAAAGAAGGTGATCGCCGGGCTGAGTAATCTTTACATTGCAGACGTACCTACACCGATCGGACTGCCATTTGCCTATTTTCCGCTTTCGGTGGGAAGAACCGCAGGACTGATTATGCCTACGTTCGGTAACGATCCCGATCGTGGTTATTTTTTGCAACAAGGCGGATATTATATACCTATCGGTGACTATGCCGACCTTACCCTTACCGGAGATTTCTATACCAATGGAAGTTATGGCTTTCGTACCCAATCGGTCTATGTCAAACGCTACAGATACCGTGGCAATGTAAATTTCAGGTATGAAAACCTGGTAGCTAGTCAAAAGGGATTCAGTGACTATAGCCGAAGTACCATTTGGAATCTTCAAATGTCGCATTCACAAGATACAAAGGCCAGTCCGAATTCGCGTTTTTCTGCCTCCGTCAACCTCGGAAGCAGTTCGTATTATCAAAATTCATTGTTGCAGCAAAACCTACCGAATACCCAAAACAACACCCTAAGTTCGTCTATCTCGTACTCAAAAACCTTTCCGGCCTATCCTTCGGTGAATATGAGCCTAACGATGACCCACAGCCAGAATACAAGTGCCAATGCCCCTGAAGACAATATAGATATGACCTTGCCCACCTTTCAGGCAAGTTTAGAACGAATTTATCCCTTTGCTAAAAAAGACGGAATCAAGAAAGGTATTATCCAGAATATCAACTTTCAATATGATGTAAACGCCCAAAACCGGCTGAAAACCAATGACGAAGACTTTTTGACCGGCCGCATGTTCGATGGGGCAAGAATAGGCGCAAGACATCGAATACCCTTGACCACGAATTTTAAGGTCGCAAAGTTCTTTAGTGTAAGCGTAGGGGGCAACTATGAAGATATATGGACACTCGAAACCTACAAAAAGAGATTTGATGCCACCGCCGGCGAGAACGGTGAGGTCGTAAGGGATACCATCAAAGGCTTCGATCGATTCAATAAGTATGGTTTCAGCGCAAGTATTGGAACGACAGTATACGGTACGTTTAATTTTGGGGAAGATAAAAAAATACAAGCCCTCAGACATGTAATGAGGCCAAGCCTGAGCTATGGTTATACCCCTTCATTCGAACAATTCTATGATGAATATCTCGACGCCAACGGCAATGTCGTTCAATACAGCAGATTTGAGGGAACACTTAACGGACAGCCTAGTTTGGGCAAATCAAATAGTATAGGCTTTTCTTTGGCAAATACCCTTGAAGCCAAGGTTAGGGACAAAGATTCTACGGCAACCGAAGCGAAAAAAATATCGATTCTCAACAACTTCAATATTTCTACGGGCTATAATTTCGAGGCCGACTCTTTAAAAATAAGCCCATTAAGTGTTAACGGAGGCACGAGCATACTCAATAAAAAAATGTCGATAAATTTTTCCGCCGGTCTAGACCCCTATGCCATAGACAACAACGGCCGGCGCATAAATACCTTCAATATCGATAATGGGGGAAGTTGGTTGCGGCTCACAAGGGCCAACTTCAATGTAGGGTATTCGATAGATAGCAAGACTTTCGGAAAAAAGAAGGAAGAGGAAGAGGAAGAATCCGGTGAATTCGACTATGTGGCGCAAAGCGGGGGTCGGGACGATGATCTTTTTGGCAAGGCCGATGATTTTTATGACACCCGAAGTAACGAAGATCGCTCCAGAAATTCCGATGATGTCGAAAATCCGGCGTGGGGCACCAAAATACCGTGGAATTTTCGCCTCGCCTATTCGGCAAGTTATTCGAATACGGCCCGCCAAAATGAATTTAGCAGCCACTCGCTCATGTTTTCCGGCGATATTGAACTATCCCCCAGATGGAAGGTGGGCGGGTCTTCAGGTTATGATTTCAAGAACAAGGGCTTTACCCTGACCCAACTTCGCTTTGAACGCGATCTTAAAAGTTTTAACATGAGATTCACTTGGTCGCCCTTCGGGCGGTACGAGCGCTGGTACTTCTTTATAGGGATCAAAAGCTCGATCCTTAAAGATCTTAAATGGGAAAATAGGAGTCAACCGGCCAGAAGATAAAATAATACCATCCCAATTGGAAATAACGAAGCACAAGCGGGTTCTATAAAAAAAGACAACCTTAAACAATCGAAAATGAAGAAAATAATCAATACGCCAAACGCCCCTGCCCCTATCGGCCCTTACAATCAGGCTGTTTTGTTTGGGAACACCCTCTATATTTCAGGTCAGATACCCATCGACCCAAAAACAGGTGATCTTGTGGAAAATGACATTAAGAAGGAAACCCAGCAGTCTATGGAAAACCTAAAAGCCATCTTGACCGAAGCGGGGATGACCTTTGAAAATGTGGTCAAAACATCAATATTTCTGAACGATATGAACCAGTTTTCACAAGTCAATGAAGTTTATGCCACATATTTTGATGCCGACACCGCACCAGCTCGTGAAACTGTCGAGGTTTCGAACCTACCCAAGTTCGTGAACGTCGAAATCTCGATGATCGCTATCAGATAGTTTCTCTGTGAAATTCGACTAGACCGTCGATCGGGCGCTGGCGGATAACTCCGGCAACAAGATCATTGCGCTCAAGCACGGCCGCCAATTCTTCCCGTAAAAAATACGCAATACTACCAACAAAATGAATTGGCACCTTGGTCGCCAATTCAAATTGCATTACATGGTTATTGATGAACTGTTGAAGCCCCTTATCTATTACACCTTTGCAATACGGATGATTCTTGTTCTCTATTAAAAATCGCGCGAAAGTCGCCAAATAGGTATTCGGGTTAGGCTGCTTGTATAAATTCTCCTTAATAACGTCGGGGTCAAGATTGTACTCTTTCGCGAACTTGATCGCCAAATCTTGTGGCATTTTATGGTAATAATAGTCCCTGATCAATTTTCTTCCAAAAAAGTTCCCGCTTCCGTCATCCATGGGTATGTATCCCAGTGAGATTACCTTTTGAAAAAGTTGATGTCCGTCATAATAACTACAATTGGAGCCAGTGCCCAAAATACACACGATGCCTTGATGGCCGACTTTGGTCGTCGAATAAATTGCAGCATAGGTATCTTCCCTAACGATCGCCTTTGCCTTCGGAAAAAAATCCTTAAATATTTTTTTCAGGAACTTGCGCATACGCTCCGTACCACATCCCGCACCATAGAAAAAAAGCTGGGTGACTTTATCCCTATTCTTGGAAAGTTCGAAATTATTGGCCAACCGGTCTTCAATGACCTCTTTGGTCAATACCTCGGGACTAAGGCCGAGGGTTTGTGTCAAGAACAATTGATTTCCTTTATTGTCCAAAGCAATCCAATCCGCTTTGGTAGCCCCGCTATCAACGATCAATATCATAAGCCCATACTTAAAAAGTTTTTCCTATGCCACCACCATAAAGGATACATGACAGGCCTTGAGAAGAACTATTATTGCATTTTGAATTTTATACGCTTGCCACGTGTTGGATCAAATCGACCATCTTGTTCGAAAAACCGGACTCATTGTCATACCAGTTGATCAACTTGAAAAACTGAGGGTTGAGTTCGATTCCTGCTCCTGCATCGAAAATACTTGTGCGGGGGTCGCTGACAAAGTCTTGCGATACCACGGCCTCTTCCGTATAGCCCAGAATCCCCTTTAATTCTCCTTCAGAAGCTGATTTAAAGGCTTTTTTAATTTCTTCGTAAGACGTTTCCTTTTTCAAACGAACGGTCAAATCGACGACCGATACATCAGCGGTAGGTACCCTGAAGGCCATTCCCGTAAGTTTTCCTTCCAATTCGGGAATAACCTTTGTGACCGCTTTGGCAGCACCCGTAGAAGCGGGAATGATATTGAGCAATGCACTTCGACCACCTCGCCAATCTTTCTTGCTAGGCCCATCAACGGTCATCTGAGTCGCCGTTGTGGCGTGCACCGTTGTCATCAATGCTTCTTCAATACCAAAATTATCATGCAAAACCTTCGCCATTGGCGCCAAACAATTTGTGGTACATGAAGCATTCGAAACAATGGTGTCAGAACTTTTTACATTCTTATGGTTAACGCCCATCACGAACATCGGCGCATCTTTCGAAGGGGCCGATATCACTACTTTTTTGGCACCCCCGTCGATATGGTATTGTGCAGTTTCCAAGGTGGTGAAAATTCCGGTACATTCTGCAACGATTTCAGCTCCGACAGCATCCCATTTGATGTTTTTAGGGTCTCGCTCGGCCGTTATTCGAACCGTCTTCCCGTTTACGATCAGATTACCGTCTTCCACCTCGATCGTTCCGTCGAACTTACCGTGAACCGAATCATATTTTAGCAGATAAGCCAGATGTTCAACATCGAGCAGGTCATTAATGGCCACCACATCTATGTCATCCCTTTTGACGGACGTTCTAAAAACCAGTCTTCCTATTCTTCCAAATCCGTTAATACCTATTTTCAAGTTTGCCATTGTTATATTTTTAAATTAAAAAAATTATGTAGTCATTATTTCAGAGACTCTAATGAGCTCTTTATCCAATTTAGAGGTACCCTTGATCGCCTTCTCGATAGGTGTCAAAATAAGTTTATTGTCACGAACACCGACCATGAGATTCGTTCTGCCTTCCAATAATGCTTCAACGGCCTTGACCCCCATTCTACTGGCCAATACCCTATCGTAGCAAGAGGGGGCACCGCCGCGTTGCATGTGGCCCAGCACGGAGACCCGTACATCATAGATGGGCAGATGTTCTTCTACATATTCCTTAAGTTCGAATACATTTTTGCCCGTTTTGTCGCCTTCGGCCACAATAACGATACTTGAAGATTTTCCTGACTGCTTGCTTCTTTTCAACGACTCAAGAAGACGGTCGAGACCCCTATTCTCTTCGGGTATTAGTATTTCCTCGGCTCCCGCGCCAACACCTGCGTTCAAGGCGATATGGCCTACATCTCGGCCCATGACCTCAACAAAGAAAAGTCTATTGTGGGAACTGGCAGTATCCCGTATTTTATCGATACAATCGACAACGGTGTTCAGTGCCGTATCGAAACCCAAAGTAAAAGAAGTGCCGAAAATATCGTTATCGATAGTACCAGGAATTCCTATGACAGGAAAATCATATTCCTTATTGAAAATCATCGCTCCGGTGAAACTACCATCGCCCCCGATCACTACAAAGGCATCTATTCCTTCGGCCTTGAGCTGTTCATACGCTATTTTTCTTCCTTCCGGGGTTCTAAAATCATCACAGCGGGCAGATTTTAAAATAGTACCGCCTTTATTGATGATATTGTTCACACTTCTGGCATCCATTGGCTTGAAATCACCCTCTATCATGCCTTGATACCCTCTGAATATACCAACGCAATCTACCTTCAAATAAGCGCAGGTTCGAACTACCGAGCGTATTGCGGCATTCATGCCAGGTGAGTCACCACCTGATGTAAAAACTCCAATTTTCTTAATCTTTGAGGCCATCGAAAATTTTAAGCTAGCAAAATTAACAAACTTAATCGAATAATTGAACTGTAGAAAACATATATTGACATCATGACGTCAACAATGTACAGGCTCAAACGATTTCGTTGGCCATTTTAAGAGGAAGTGCAAAAAATCATAACAAAATGATCGTTTTTCGTTCCAAAAAACTAAAGTCCCTTGGTCTTTTCACGAAAACGGTAGAGACTGTCATTGTGCATAACGGAAGATGGGTCACTTTGCGGCAAGGACAATTCGTCTTTTTCTACATTCTTTTTGCCGAAAACCTTGTTCCATAATTCCTTAAAGCTATTGAAGTCGACATCGTAGGAAAGTCCTGCCCCTTGGGTAGAGCCCTGTCGGTCGGCCAAATATTCTTGAATCTCACTTTCCCTACTAAAGAACTTCATACTAAGGGTACCTTCTTCATTTAACAAGACCTGAACCTCAAAGTCACCGGCTATCACAGTTTCGCTTGCCCCTCCAACGGGGACACCTACCTTTCCATTCAATAGAATTCGGTCGCTTATCTGTGTTGAAACCGTCACTCCAAGCCTGTCATCGGTCTCGAAATCGGCCAAGTAATTACTTCCCTGCTCATAAGAGATACCTAGATTGAACTTATCATTGTTACCGCCCAAGACCTGGTTCAATATACTAGATGCCGATTGGATCAAATTACCCGTTACCGCTTGCGCATTTAAACCGTTTTGATCATTTACGAATGAACCTTGCGCCAATAAGAAAATCGCATTTTTTTCAACAATTTCGGGGTCTTGAAGTCGATACTCAAGTTCGGTCTGTACGATGGAGTTCGTACCGGGAAACTCAATATCAAATTGAATATCGGGGTTTTCAAGTTCATTGGTCAAGTTAATGACGACATCTGTGGCAATTCTTCTGTTGTACCCTGTATTTTCAAGCAAAGGAGCTGGGTTCGCGTTCAAAGAATACACAGCCTTCATGTTCAATTGGGCTTTCAAGGGGTCACCTAACCAAAAAATACTCCCTCCCGGCTCTACGGTGAATGTTTTATTGATGATATTGCCGAACTTATAATTGAACTCTCCCGTTACCACGGCAAATTCGCCGTTCATTTCAAATCGATCCCTGGTGTTGATCCGCATGTTCATCAAACCGATGCCCGTGCCTTTTAAATTACTTCCCGTTTTTCTATCGGTTACGATCTGCACCTCTGCTTCTGGCGTAATATCAAGGTTGAACTCAAGTTCAAGACCTTCTACATCGTCAAGTGTACGCTGTTCTTCAATGGTCTTGACATCATTTTTTTCAATGAAATTTATAAAAGAATAGTCCCCCACCGTAGCCACATCGCTTAACGGAATTTTTAACGAAGTGCCGCGCGCAGTTTCACCATCGACCACGATATTCAATGCCTTGGTCGAGCCAAATATTCTTCCCTTTCCTCTTAGGAAGCCGGTGCCGTAGTATAATTCTTCTTCATCAAACTCAGTGTTCAAAATCAATAATCGGTTCGCATTCGTGTCAATATTCAAGTTCAAGGTCCAATCTTCAAAAAAAGAATGGGTAATCGTGCCGTCTAAATTTGCTTTGGTGTTATAAACGACATCGGTGAAATCAATATTGACAAACTCAAAGGATTGATTTCTTAGATTGACCCTTGAATTTGGCGCAAAACTATAGTCTACATTAAGATACGGCACACCCAGACCTGCGTTGTCAAGTGTCAGAATACCGCTAAAATCTGGGTTTTTTATATTGCCCCGTAACCTTGCGTTTCCGTTGAGGTCTCCACGAATATTTGATATTACCCCTTCACCCAAGGGACTGAACGGTTCTAGGTCAAAATCAGCGAAATTTGCCAAAAGATCGGCCTCAGGCTCTTCTCCATGGTTTAATATTTTGCCGGCAACCCCGAATTTTTCTTTTCCTCCTTCGGTAATCTGGGCATTCACGATAAACTCTGTTAGGTCGCGATTTCCAGCAATACCGATCGTCAAATCACCCATTCGCATATCGTTTATGGAAAAATCTTCGACAGCCAAATTCGAGGAGGGAAGATATACACCGTCTTTTTGGAAAATATTAAGGGTTCCGTTGACTTCTCCCTGCAATTTCAAACTATCGATTGCCGGCGTAATCTTATTCAACGAAACTATCTTAAACTGTAATTGAAGGTCTTTAAAAGTGGAATCGGCCAACTGCCCGTTCAAACGAATCTGTTCTTGAACGTTGTTGTTCATGACAATTTCCTCGATCTTAATGCTGTCGAGGGTTCGGTTTACGATCACTTTGTTAAGATTATTGCCGTCTTTATTGAGCACCCATGTATTTCCCTTAAAACTTACGTCCGATTTCTTAAGTCCAATCACCGACTTGTTCTCGGAATTAAAAGTGTGATAAAAATTGATGTTATAGCTGTCGTTAAGCGTACTACCGCCTTTGAATTCCGTTCTAAAGAATAACGTATCCTTCAAGGTTGTGTTTATCAATTGAAAATCCTTTACGTCATAGTATTTGGTCTTCATATCACCAACCGAAACGAAGGTGTTATAAAGCGGGTTTTTGTTATCGATCCGTAGCTCGATACTATCGGCCGAATTGCCAAATGCCTCTATACTGGGTGACCTAAAATTTAATTTGAAATCACCTTCATCGGCGATGATGTTACCTCTGATGAATGTATTGGGGTCAAACTTTACTTCTGGAAAAAATACATCGACAATCTTGTTATAAATCTTAAAATTAAAAGCAAGTGTCTGACCTTCGGAAATTTCAAACGGTCTGTAGTTCGTATAAATACTGCCCAGTGAATTCTGGACGAGCTTGCCCAATTCTTTAACCTTGAAATTACCCTTCATGTAACCGGTAATAATATCAGGAGAATTAATATCTATGGTTCGAATCGAATCATTTTCGAACGTTGACGACACCTGAAAATCTTCGAAGTAATAGGTGTCGTTCTTGTTCTCAAAAACGGTTTTCGTGAACTTTATATCACCGGCCAAATTGTCAAGGGTATTTCCCGATATGTCCATGTTGACATTCCCCTTAAAGATAGAAACACTATCATTTACAAAGTTCAATCTTTTAAGGTCCGCATAATCGACCGATGCTATAAAATTGAAATCGTTACGGTCTCGTGCAAAATCTGCCAACCCCTTAAACGTGAATTTCAGATTTTCATCATTACTGACCAAAGTACCATCGAACAGTTGTTCCTTGAGTATTCCTGATACTTTGACATCTTTATATTCATAATTATTGAAATTCACGGAATAGACTTCACCGATTACCTCTGTGTTCAGGCTTTTTTGAACAAATCCCTTACCTTCAACGTTAAAATCCAAGGTTGTCCTTCCTAATCTTCTGTTCTCTACCAAACTGCCCAAATCAAAGTCTATCAAGGATAGAAAACCTTTGTATTCCGCATCATCAATATGATTGAAATTCGAAATGTTCAGGTCAAAATAACTATTGCCAAGTGCGGTATTCAAATTTGCCCTTGCATCGACCGAGGTTTCAGAAACGACAGCATCGCCCCTTATGGTGAATTGGCCCAATTTCTGAAACGTCGTTGGTAAGGCTTTTCCCAGAATATTGGGCATCAGCGAACGCAACTCATAATAACTTGAGGTCACGTTCTTCATTTGGGCCTCCATTACAAATGGATCTTTTTTTGAAAAGAGGTTCTTGAAATTGAAATCGCCCCGAATACCCGTGTTATCTGAAAGCAAAAAAAGGTCGTTGGTACTCAGATCGTTCAAAACGCCTTCTGTTTGCGTTGAAAAAGCCACTTTCTTGCCCTTTCCAAATTCATCGTAAAGTAAATTTACCTCATCAAGGGCGACCGTTGATTCTTCAAAATAAGCGGTTACTTTGACCTTGTTCAAAAAATCCCTGAAATCTTCACGGTCGTAATCAAAAACCAAACTTCCCTTTAAATCAGATTCTCGGGTTTTGACACCCAAAGAATCGAAGCGCATTTGTTCTTTGGTATACTTGAAACGGGTGGTCAAGTGTTGAACCTCGATATCTCGCTGACTTTTGAACGCCATTTCCTCAATATCGACATTTACATCAGGACCAACTATTTGAAAATCTGCCGCTGATATGGAAAGTTCGTTAAAATCCAAAATTTTAGGATTGGTCAAATTTTCATCAGTGTACCTGAAAACGCTGTTCGTAATTTCAATGTCGGATGAAGAAAAAAAGAAGGGGGGGGTGCCCGGTTCCCTAGGCTTGCCATCATCCAATTTATCGATGAAAACTTCAAGGTTGGTACTTAAACTATCTTCATAATCTTTTAGATTAAACAATAGTCTTTCGATTTCTATCGTTCCGAACTCCAATTTTCCTTCCTTCAAATTTTTTAGGTTCAAAATAGAGGTCGTCAACCGATCGATATGAAAAAGTGTGTCTTGATGGTAGTCGGCAACATAAATACCCCCTATATCGGTGTCCCAAGAAATAAGGGAAACCCTTAACCTGTCGATATTGATGTTCGTACCGAACTCTGCATTGATTCGATTTGTGGCATACTTGGCAAATCTTGTTTGAACGACGGGGAGCGAAAGAATCAATGTACCCAAAACACAGAGCAACAAAAACACCAAAAGCGTTCTGACCAGTATTTTTCTGAGTTTTTTGATAGGGCTTTATGTTTTACCTTTGTACTCCAATTTTTGTTCCAAACATGATAGATTCAGAACCTATTTACATACTTGCCATAGAATCATCATGTGATGACACTTCGGCCGCTATACTATGCAATGACAAAGTGCTCAGCAACGTTGTCGCAACTCAAAAAATACACGAGGAATATGGGGGTGTTGTGCCCGAACTTGCCTCGCGGGCACACCAACAAAATATCGTTCCTGTCGTTCACCGAGCATTGACAAGGGCAAATATCGACAAAAAACAATTATCCGCCATAGCATTTACAAGAGGGCCAGGGCTAATGGGATCGTTACTGGTAGGCACTTCTTTTTCCAAATCCTTGGCGCTCGGTTTGAATATTCCTTTGATCGAGGTCAATCATATGCAAGCACATATTTTGGCCCATTTTATCAATGAGGAAAATGCCGAGATTCCCCAATTTCCATTTCTGGCCATGACCATCAGCGGAGGCCATACACAGATCGTACTGGTAAAAGATTATTTCAATATGGAGATTTTGGGAGAGACGCTAGACGATGCCGTTGGAGAAGCGTTCGATAAGAGCGCCAAATTGTTGGGGCTTCCATATCCAGGAGGTCCATTGGTCGATAAGTACGCGCAACTCGGTGACCCAAGAAAATTCAAGTTTCCGAAACCCAAGGTCGATGGCCTGAACTTTAGCTTTAGCGGATTGAAGACCAGCATTCTTTATTTTATACAAAAAGAGGTTAAAAACAATCCCAACTTCATAACGGAAAACCTTAACGATATATGTGCCTCTATTCAATTTACCATTGTTGAGATATTGATAGGCAAATTGAAAAAAGCGGCGAAACAAACAGGGATAAAAACAATCGCCATAGGTGGCGGGGTTTCCGCAAATTCGGGAATCAGACGGGCACTGAAATCCAGCGAAAAAGATTATGGATGGAATACCTTTATCCCAAAGTTCGAATATTGCACCGACAATGCCGCAATGATAGGTATCGTAGGGTATCTGAAATATAAAGACGGGGTTTTCGCGGAGCCTTCCATTTTGGCAAAGGCCCGATACTCCATTTAATTCAATGTATGGAAAGACTAATTCAATTTAATCTTCGTTACTTACAGTGCACTAGCTTCAATTTCAATCAATATTTTGACAAAAAAGACCAAGGTTCGAATGAAGGATAAGATTGTCAATTTGAATAAGGATTTCTACGCCGAACACATGATGGACAGCACCATCTACCGCGAAGATGTGTGGCCCGAAGAGAAGTTAATGCTGCGTAAATATCTTACCGATTCTTCTGGATCTGTGGTGGAAGCGGGCGCTGGCGGGGGCAGACTGACTTTTTTTATAGAACAGCTGGGGTTTACCGATGTCATCGGCTTCGATATCGTTCCTGAAATGATGGAATTCGCGCAAAGGCGGTCGAACGAGAAGGGATCGAGCGTTAAGTTTATGACCGGCGATGCCTCTGACCTTCACGTATTCGAAAATGAAACCTTTGACTATTTGGTCTATATTCAACAAGTACTTTGCTTCGTTCCGTCGGAACTCTTTAATAGGTCATTGGAAGAAACCTATCGAATTGCAAAAAAAGGGAGCATCACACTCTTCACCTTTCTAGATTATGAATCCAGGTTTTACAACCCGTTGCTAAGCACTATTGCGAACACCTTGCGCAAAATTCGGGGCGAGAAAGTATCAAAATATCATTTGCCCTGGCTGAAGTTGAACGATACTCAGTTCAACTGGAAGCTTTTCGGCAAAAACCAGCCAAGCGTTTATTGGGTAAGGCGAAAAGACATACTTCAAAAGTTAGAAAAGATTGGCTTTGAAATTCTGGAAGTCGAAAACGGTCATAAAATTGCCAAAGGAGGCAACAAAGGAGCACTTTATATTGCTTGCCGAAAATAGCCCAAGTTAAAGGCTGCCAGCAGGGTCAAGTAGAAGTAGTGATCTCTTTAAAGTTACATTTCTATAGCTTCGAGGAAGAATTAATTCCTATTTTTGAACGACATGCAACTTTTTTACAACCCAACTTTGGACAATAGCGTAGCCCAGTTCGTTTTTGACACCGTGGAGAGCAATCATATTGTCAAAGTGCTACGAAAAAAAGAGGGTGACAGTCTTTATATCACCAATGGCAAAGGGTATCTCTATGAGGCCCGAATCTTAATCGCCCATCCGAAAAAATGTAAGGCGCAAATAACCGATACCCAAAAAAAACACCGTAATATGTATTGGTTCCACATGGCCGTGGCACCGACCAAAAACATGGATCGGTTTGAATGGTTTTTAGAGAAGGCTACAGAAATAGGAGTTAACGAGATTACCCCTGTTATATGTGAAAGATCTGAACGCAAGGTGGTTAAATATGAACGCATGCAAAAAGTGGTGCAAGCTGCAATGAAGCAATCCCTGCAGACCTATTTGCCAAAGGTAAACCCACCGGTTTCATATGATACTTTTTTGGAGAACGAGCCTACCGGTCTTCTTTTTATAGCCCATTGTGAGGAGGGTGAGAAATCGGAACTTAAAAGACGGGTTGCGCCAGATACCGATATCACAATACTAATTGGACCCGAAGGGGATTTTTCCCGCGCCGAAATCGAAAAGGCCTACTCGAAGGGTTTTAAGCCTATTTCTTTGGGAGAAAACAGGTTACGTACTGAAACAGCTGCTCTTGTTGCCTGCACGATAGTATCAATGATAAACAGCAGATAAAATGTTGGCCTTATGAAATGTTTCAAATTCATTGCGTGCTGGTTGCTATTGCACATGGCAACGCCTACTATTTCTCAAGAAATTGCAATCTTAAAATATAATGGAGGTGGCGATTGGTACTCCAACCCGACAGCCCTTCCCAACCTGATACGCTTTTGCAATGACAATATCGGGACCAAACTCAGCGATAAGCCGGGTACTGTTGAAGTTGGTGCCATTGACATATTTCAATATCCGTTTTTACATATGACGGGGCATGGCAATGTCGTGTTCTCCGATGAAGAGGCGCAAAACCTGCGTACCTACTTAATGGCTGGTGGATTCTTGCATATTGACGATAATTATGGCATGGAACCTTACCTACGTAAAGAACTTGGCAAGGTCTTTCCAAATACAGAACTAGTGGAATTGGGGGCAGATCACCCCATTTTTAGACAGGAATATAATTTTGCCCAAGGTCTGCCCAAAATACATGAACACGATGGAAAACGCCCGCAGGCATTGGGTATTTTTCATCAAAATCGATTGGTTCTTTTATTTACTTTTGAAGCAGACTTAGGAGATGGCTGGGAAGACCCAATGGTACATAACGACCCCGTAGAGGTGCGTGAAAAGGCCCTTAAAATGGGTGCTAACATCATTTCTTATGTTTTCAAGAATTAATCAATGACAGAGAAGACCATTTCAAGAGGTATATTACGGGCATTAGGTATCGTTGTGGGAATAGCGTTACTGCTCTTCTTTTTTTATAAGATCCGATCCGTTTTGGCCTATTTGACCATTGCGGCCGTGGTGGCATTAATCGGCAGGCCTATAGTACTTTTTTTAAGAAGAAAGCTGAAGTTTCCGAACACATTGGCCGTAGTACTTACCATATCGCTCATGGTCGGGGTTTTTGTGGGGATCATAGCTCTATTTGTACCGGTAATCACCGAACAGGGCAGAAATCTTTCTTTGCTCGATATCGATGACCTACAGTATAAGGTAGAAAATTTATATCGCGAAATAACCGGTTTTTTGGGACTAAGTCCGAATGACATTGAACAAAGTATCAAAGAATCAAAGATTTTTTCAAATTTGGACTTTCGGTTTATCCCCAACTTTCTTAACTCGCTCTTGGGAACCTTGGGCGACCTAAGTATTGGTCTTTTTTCAGTCCTCTTTATTTCATTCTTCTTTTTGAAAGACCGGAAACTTTTCCAAAGCGGTATTTTGGCCTTTGTACCAGATCGCAACGAAAACAGAACGGTAAAGTCGATTGAAAAGATCAACAATCTTCTATCAAGGTATTTTGTGGGTCTTCTTCTTCAAATATTGATATTATTTGTAATATATACAATTGTATTGTTTATTGTAGGCATTGAAAACGCAATTGTAATCGCATTTTTATGTGCCCTTTTCAACATTATTCCCTATGTCGGCCCGATTATCGGCGGCGGACTAATGGTCGTGCTCACAATGACCAGTAATTTGGGAGCGGATTTTAGCACGGTCATACTTCCGAAGACCGGCTATGTTCTAATAGGATTGATGGTCGGTCAGTTGGTCGATAATTTCTTTTCCCAACCCTTCATATTTTCGAACAGCGTTAAATCACATCCGTTGGAAATCTTTCTGATCATCATCATTGCAGGGTTACTTTTCGGAGTGGTCGGTATGATCGTTGCAGTACCCGGATATACCGCCATAAAAGTGATTTTAAAGGAATTTTTAGCAGAAAACAAGACGGTAAAATCCCTGACCAAAAACTTATAGTTTAAGTTTGAACAATTCAATTTTAAATACTGGTGTTCAAGATTTTATAAATGAAAATTTGAATACTGACATTGTGTCGGTACTACTAAAAAAACCACTTTTCGGCCATGTGACCAACAAAGAGATCGCCGAGCAGCTCCAATCAAAAAAAAAGTGTGAAAAAAAACTCCCCATATGGTTTAACAAAGAAAAAATTTACTTTCCAAAACCATTGAGTATCGAACAAACGTCTTCTGAGGTTACCGCAAGATATAAATCGGAAATCGTAAATGGAAAATCACTTTGCGACCTGACGGGAGGCTTTGGCGTCGATAGCTATTTTTTTAGTCAAAAAGTCGACTCGGTCGTCCATTGCGAACTCGATCCAGAACTTTCAGAAATAGCTCGACATAATTTTAAGGTTTTGGGCGCTA
Source organism: Flavobacteriaceae bacterium NBU2977 (assembly GCA_019931105.1). GTDB lineage: Bacteria > Bacteroidota > Bacteroidia > Flavobacteriales > Flavobacteriaceae > Meishania > Meishania litoralis. The sequence continues at coordinate 67,127 of JAIOUW010000006.1, forward strand.
CGAACGTTCAAACGATTTCAACGGATGGTCTGGATTACCTTGAACAAAGCGATGAAAAATGGGATTGGATTTATGCCGACCCCTCACGAAGAAACCTCACAAAGGGAAAAGTGGTCAATCTTGAGGATTACTCGCCCAATATTCCGTCTAATTTGGAATTGCTCCTGCGAAAATCGAATAAAATTCTACTAAAAACCTCACCCTTACTAGATCTTAAAATCGGAAACGACCAGCTTGGGTTTGTTAGGGAAATACATATAGTGGCTGTTAAGAATGAAGTAAAGGAGCTTCTGTGGGTCATTGAAAAAGATTTTCGCAAAGAGCCATTGATAAAGACCATCAACTTTCAAGAATCAAAAGTTCAACAGTTTGCATTCTTACAATCCACTGAAAAATCAAGCGAATCGAAACTTTCGATGCCTCTGGCCTTTTTGTACGAACCAAACGCTGCAATAATGAAATCTGGTGCGTTTAAGTCTTTGACAAGTACCTATAATATATTCAAACTACATCGACATACACATCTTTACACCGCTGACCGATTAATCGAATTTCCCGGGCGTATATTCAAAATTGAAAGATTTATTCCATACAGTTCGAAGTCGATCAAAAGTATGAAGGTCAAAAAGGCCAATATAAGTGTAAGAAACTTCCCCGAAACGGTCGCACGTTTAAGGGCAAAGTACAAAATCAAGGATGGCGGGGACACATATTTGTTTTTTTGTAAGACCGCAAACGGGAAATGGAGCACGCTTAAATGCAGTAAAGTATAAATTTTTGCAGTATCGAGCTTAGTTACGGCCCTGAATTATCAAAAAGAAATCCTACAATAATTTAAATTACCCATACGGCATTGTTGTGCGGAAATTACAATGAACGCTTCCGATTTTGTTAAATTTCAAAACCAACATCAAAGCGAATCGCTCCTTTGCTAGATGTCCTCTTGGCCATAGATTGAAGCTTTTCAAGACATCAGCACAGAATCTAGCGTTTAAATTGAGTACCAATATTTGACAAAATATAGGTGCTTATATCCCCATGATTCATATATTTTTGTTATCATTATGTCAAATTTGGTTTTTTATTAACATTTAGGGTGCTTTGAACACCCTTTAGATGTAAGAAAAACTGGAACTAATTCAAGATTAATTTAAACTAACAAACAACAAGGATTATGAATCAAAAACATGATTACAATTCGTTAAAGTCTTGGGGGAAGCACTCGTTGCTCAAGCTGGGGCTTTTCTCGATGATGGTTTGTCTGGGCTCGCAGTTGACCTTGGCGAATTTTGAAACTAATTTTGATGGCGTTGAGTCGGGCATTCAGCCACAATCAACGGTTTCGGGTACCGTTACCGATGAAACAGGGGCGCCTTTGCCAGGGGCCAACGTCGTAGTTAAGGGCACCACCGATGGTACTCAGACCGATTTTGACGGCAACTATACCTTAAATGTAGATAGTGATGCCGTTTTAGTTTTTAGTTATTTGGGCTTTCAAACCCAAGAGGTTTCTGTTGGCGGGCAATCAACAGTCAATGTTACACTTATCGAAGATGCCGCGGCTTTGGAAGAAGTTGTTGTTACAGGTTATCAGGTTGAAACAAAACGTGAGACCACGGCTGCCGTATCGGTGGTAGCAGCTGAAGATTTGGCCGCCGTACCTTCAGGCAACATTGAACAGCAATTACAGGGTAGGGTTGCAGGTGTAACCGTACTTACCAATGGTCAGCCTGGTACGACCAGCCAGATTAGGGTACGTGGTTTCAACTCTTTTGGAAACAACGCTCCACTTTATGTGGTTGACGGGGTACCGACCCGAAATGTCGATTTCATCAACCCAGAGGACGTGCAGACAGCGACCGTACTTAAAGATGCCGCTGCCGCCTCCATTTACGGTGCAAGGGCTGCAAACGGTGTAATCGTTTATACCACAAAGCAAGGTTCTAGAAGCAAAAGAAAGACGACGATGACCTTGAATATCAATAGTGGTGTTGCAGATCCCAATGTTGGCGGTTCTCCAGAAATGTTGAACCCTCAGGATATGGCCAGATACACGCATATAGCTTACGAGAACAATGCTGCCGCGAACGGTACAGCGGTACAATATTCACATCCGCAGTACGGCAGCAACGCAACTCCGACCTTCCCTGACTATTTACATGCAGATGGGCAGAACGGGGTCAGTGCGGGAGCTATCGATTTGGCCCAAATACAAGCCAACTATGCGGCTGATCCTGATAACGTATTCTTGATCCGCCCCAATTTAGCGGGTACCAACTGGTACAAGGAAATTACACGAATAGCCCCTCAAAACAGGGTTACACTTGGCTTTGACGGGGGTAATGAAAATGGTCGTTACTATATGGGTATTTCGGCGCAAAACCAAGATGGTATCGTTTTGTCTCAAGAATTCGCCCGTTATACGGCTCGTTTCAATTCTGAGTGGGATATCACCCCATGGCTTAGCGTTGGCGAAAACTTTCAGGTCACCTACAGGTCAACAAGAGGTATTTTCGGGGGTAATGGTGGTGTCGAGGTAGCAGATGACGAATCAGAAGTATTGTCTGCTTATCGTATGCCCACAATTTTGCCGGTGTATGATGAATTTGGCAGCTACGCCAGTACTCGGGCGGCAGGGTTCAACAACCCTCGAAATCCGGTCAGAAGATTGGTACTCAATAATGGAGATGACAAAAGCTATAGCATAGGTGGATTTGGAAATGTCTATCTCTTGGTGAAACCATGGGATGCATTAACCCTAAGATCTAGTATTGGTGGCTCATATGGTAATTACCATTTTGTGAATTACAATTATCGTTATTTGGGAGATTCAGAACCTGAGGCCAGTAACTCTTTCAGCGAAGGTAGTGGTTATGGATTTTCTTGGACGTTCACCAACACGTTCAGCTACGATAAGCTATTTGGCAAACATAGGGTAAAATTATTCGGTGGTATCGAGGCGCTAAACGACGGTAGGGGTAGAAATATATCAGGTAATGGTATCAACCCATTCTCGACCGATTTGGATTTTCAAAGCCTAAGCGTTGTACAAAGTCCAAATGTAAATAGTAATCAATTTAAAGGTTCTACTTATTTCTCGACCTTTGGAAAGCTAGATTATAACTTTGACGAAAAGTACTACCTCACCGGTGTTATCCGTCGTGATGGGTCTTCTAGATTTGGTGGAAATAACAGATACGGAACCTTCCCCGCTGTTTCGGCTGCATGGCGTGTAATCGCTGAACCTTTCATGCAGAACCAGGATTTTATCACCGATTTAAAGATTCGTGGTGGCTGGGGTGAAATGGGTAGTGATTCGAACGTAGCTCCTAACAACCAATATTCGTTGTTCGCTTCCGATAGAGGAAATACCTTTTATCCGATAGATGGTCAAAACAGTGGTGCAAACGAAGGTTTTGCCCAAAGTCGTATCGGCAACCCCGATGCAAAATGGGAAACCTCGGTTACCACCAATATCGGTTTTGATGCTTCCTTCTTGAACGATAAATTGGAATTCATTTTGGACTGGTGGAAAAAGGACACCAAAGAACTTTTATACCAAGTACCTTTAGCAGGTGTTTCCGGAAATTATGCGTCCGCTCCATCCGTAAACATAGGTGGAATGAGCAATTCAGGTGTCGATTTCGAAATTGTTGGTCGAGGTAACATAACCGAAGACCTTTCGTTTGAAATCCATAGTACCAACTCGATTCTTAAGAACGAAATTACGGCCTTGGCACCAGGAATCGATTTCTTTGGTGACAATATTGGTTATCGTGGCATTTTCCCTATCAGAAACTCTGTGGGTCAGTCGATTTCGACCTTCTTTGGGTACAATGTTATCGGTTATTTCAACAGTCAGGCCGAAGTTGATAGCTCACCCGCGCAAGATGGTAAGGGAATTGGGCGGTTTAGATATGAAGATGTCGATGGTGATGGGGCGATTACCCCTGATGACCGTACCGTTATCGGTAGTGCGGTACCTGATTATACAGGAGGTTTGGACATCATTCTACGTTATAAGAATTTTGAGTTCCAGAGCTACTGGTATGGCTCTTTTGGCAACGATATTTTTAACCAATCTAAATGGTTTAGAGATTTCTTTGGAACGTTCGAAGGTTCGGCAAAAGGTGTTGCCGCGTTCAATTCTTGGACTCCAGAATTAGGGAACAATGCTGGTGCCCCTATTTGGGAAAGTGCATCCAACCTAAGTACAAGTGGTGCATCGAATTCATGGTATGTTGAAGACGGTTCTTATGTGCGATTGGTTCAATTGCGGGTCGGTTACAACTTCAGCAATGAATTGACCGATAGGTTCGGGCTCAGCAAACTGAACTTGGGGCTTGCCGCCAATAACATCTGGACCATTACCAACTACAGCGGTCTTGACCCTCAGGTTGCTGGTCCTGACACGAACTTTGGTATCGATGTGGGTAACTTCCCTGTGACACCAAGTTATGTTATCAGCTTGGAAATCGGAATCTAAATGTCGCTGTGAACAAACCGTGATATTTGAAAACAAAATATTTAATATATTTATAGAAAAATAAAACTATGAAAACAACAAAAAAGTTAAAAAAATGGTCATCTGCCATCCTCTCAGGGCTCCTGTTATTAGGGGTTTCGTGTAGCGATGAGTTCCTAGAGGTGGCTCCAACCGATTCCTTGGCCGACGCCCAGGTAAGTACCCAACCCGGTATCGAAGGCTTGCTAATTGGAACTTATGCCGCCTTGAACGGGGTTTTTGGAAACCGATTTGAAGGACCCAACCACTGGGTTACAGGTTCAGTTATGGGTGGTGAAGCCAATAAAGGTACCGATGCAGGCGACTATTCGGCCATCAACCCGGTACAACGATATGAAATAGATCCTACCAGTGGTGACATTAATTTTTTATGGCGCGGACGTTATGAAGGAGTTAGTAGGGCCAACGCCGTTTTGGCCACTCTGGCCAATTCTACGGAAATTCAACCCGCTGTGGCTTCTCGCATCGCAGGAGAGGCCCGAATGTTGAGAGGTCATTTCTATTTTGATCTGAAAAAGCATTTCGGCAACATTCCGGTTTTTGATGAAACCCTTGCCGCTCCTGAGGTAGTCCTTGTACCGAATAATGGAGATGCTTGGGCACAAATCGAGGCCGATTTTCAGTTTGCCTATGATAACCTACCCGCTGAGAACGGTGCCGGTCGAGTCAACAAGTGGGCCGCCGCCGCTTATATGGGCAAGGCCAAATTGTATCAAGGTAAATTTGCCGAGGCCAAGACTTGGTTCGATGATGTTATCGCCAATGGTGTTACGTCTAACGGTTTGAAATATGCACTGTTGGATGATTATGCACAAATCTATAACGCAGAGAACGATAACCATGCCGAAGTTGTTATGGACGTTGAATCGGCCAACAATACAGGTAGTACAGCAAACGCCAATTACTTTGATGATTTGAACTACCCCTATAATACTGGCCCAGACGGCCCCGGCAACTGTTGTGGGTTCTTTCAGCCAAGCTTTGAATTGGCGAACTCGTTCCGTACTTCGGGAGGATTGCCCTTGTTGGACAAATCATACAACGATGCCGGTAATGCCTTGGCGAATGATTACAACGTTGAATCAGATGAGCCTTTTACTCCAGATGCAGGTGAGTTAGACCCACGTATCGATTGGTCTATTGGGCGTAGGGGAATTCAGTATCTTGATTGGATTCCTCACCCAGGTAAAGCTTGGATCCGTAGTCAGCCTTATGCCGGGCCGTATTCTCCGAAAAAGTATGTGTATTATAAATCTCAGGAGAATTCATTTACCGATGGTAGTTCATGGACAAGAGGTTACGCCACAATGAACTACACGATTATTCGATACGCCGATGTGTTGCTAATGGCCGCAGAAGCTGAAATCGAGGCTGGTTCTTTGGAGCAGGCAAGAACATATACCAATATGGTAAGGGCGAGAGCTGCAGACCCAGCATACTGGGTTTCCAATGACGGAGGGGCCACACCAGCGGCTAACTATGTGATTACCGAGTATCCCGCTTCTCAATTCGCTACCCAAGAGTCTGCGCGGGAAGCCGTTCGTTTCGAGCGAAAACTGGAACTTTCTGGTGAAGGTCACCGTTTCTTTGATTTGGTTCGATGGGGTGTTGCAGCTGAAGAGTTGAATGACTATTTAGCTTATGAATCTACCTTGTTGGTCACCAAGTTTGGGGGAGCTAGTTTTACCGGCGGTAAAAACGAGGTCTACCCGATACCACAATCTCAAATCGATATTCAAGGTCCTGATGTTTTAGTTCAGAATCCTAACTATTAGATTTAATTTATTTTGATTTCAAAAACCCTGACTTTAAAGTTGGGGTTTTTTGTTTCTTTACTTCTCTTCATGCATCTTTGCATACCCAATAATTTTATCGTCGATTAAGATGAAATATAGTATTCTTTACGCTTTGTTCTTTACGGTCATCCTTGCTTCTTGCAAGGACAATACTCCGACCACAAGGTTCGTGGCCGTTGATTCCGATCTATCAGGGCTCAAATTCAATAATGCCCTTACCGAGAACGATTCCATTAATATAATAGACAATGAATTCGTCTATAATGGTGCTGGTGTAGCTCTAGGTGATCTTAACGGCGATGGGCTCGACGACATTTTTTTTGCAGGAAATCAGGTTGACAACAAGCTCTTTATTAATCTTGGAGGGTTAAAATTCAAAGACATTTCGAAAGAGGCCGAAATAGAAAAAACAGACTCCCTTTTTTGGTCTTCAGGAATTTCGTTGGTCGATTTGAATTTGGACGGAAAACTTGACATCTATGTTTGCAACACTTTCTATAAGGATTCTCTAAAAAGGAAGAACCTACTTTATATAAATCAAGGAAACGATGAATCTGGAATTCCTTTTTTTAAAGAAATGGCGGAGGAATATAATATAGCAGATGACACGTATTCTTCCCACGCCCAGTTTTTCGACTTTGACAACGATGGCGACCTTGATCTTTTTATCGGGGTCAACCGAATTGAAGGCATTAATCCCAATGAGTTCAGTCCTTTGAATGACGATGGCACATCGCAAAGTAAAGACCGTTTGTATAGAAACGATTGGAACGATAGTTTAAAGAGACCTGTATTTGTCAATGTTTCCGATTCGGCGGGCATCCGATATCACGGTTATAGCCATAGTACTTTAATAAACGATTTTAATAATGATGGTTGGATGGACATCTATGTCGCGAATGATTTTTTAAGTAATGACCTTGTCTACATGAACAATCAAGACGGCACATTTACCAATAAAGCAGGTGATCTTTTTAAGCACTTTAGTTTTTCTTCAATGGGTAGTGATATTGCCGATGTCGATAACGATGGTAAGCTTGATCTATATACGACAGAAATGCAACCGTACTATAACAAAAGAAAAAAATTGTTTCAAGGGCCTAGCAATTATCAAAAAGAGATCTTCACAAAGAAATACGAATACGAACAGCAATATACCCGCAACACGTTACAGATGAACAAAGGCATCAACCCAGAGACCAAAGTACCGATCTATGCTGAATTGGGTATGTACGCCGGTATACAAGAAACAGATTGGAGCTGGGCGCCCCTCTTTGCCGATTACGATAATGATGGTTGGCAAGACCTATACATTACCAATGGTTTTCCAAAAGATGTGACCGATCGTGATTTTGGTGACTTTAGGGCCACTGCCAGCCGATTGGTCTCCAAAGAAGTACTGATTGCCGCCATTCCGGAAATCAAGATTCCGAATTTCATGTACAAGAACAATGGCGATTTGACCTTTACAGACGTTACGAAAGATTGGGGGCTGAATTTCAGAACTTTTTCGAATGGAGCGGCCTATGGCGACCTTGATATGGACGGAGACCTTGATATTATTGTCAACAACATTAATGACAATGCCTTGTTGCTCGAAAACAAAACCTCTCAAATCGATGAAGGCAATCATTATTTAAGGGTTAAGCTGAAAGGGAAAACAGGGAATAAAGAGGCAATTGGATCAGTTGCTGAAATTTATGTTAACGGTAAAAAGCAGAGGCAATCACTTCTGTCAGGCCGCGGATATCTATCCAAACCCGAAAGTATCATTCATTTTGGCATAGGCAACGAGAAAAAAATCGATAGCCTAAAAATCACTTGGCCTGGAGGAGCGACCCAAAAGTTGACTAAGATTACTATCGATACCTTATTGAACGTCAGTTATTCTGAAAATACTTCTTTTCCTTTAAAAAATGTCGATTTACCAAACGATGGTCTTTTTGAGGAGGTAGCCAACCAACGTAATCTGATGTATTTGGCACGTGATATCGATTTTATCGATTTTAACTTTCAAACGACGATACCTCACAAATTTTCGCAATACGGACCTTCAATAGCCGTAGGTGATATCAATGCTGATGGCTTGGAAGATATGTTTATAAGTGGAAGTCGCAGTTATCCTGAAATGTGGTTTACGCAAAAAGAGGATGGGACTTTTGTGCAACAGGAAGCGAACTATAAAAACGATGAGCAAAGATTGGAGGAAGATGCAGGAACTTTATTGTTCGATGTTGATGGCGACCAAGACCTAGATCTATATATTGCTCGAGGCTGTGCACAATATCCTTCAGGTCATGAGTATTATCGCGACGTATTGCTGATCAACGATGGCCATGGAAATTTTAAAAAGACTGAAAATGCACTTCCTGACAACAGATCGAATTCCTCGGCAATAAAAGCGGCCGATTTTGATCGTGACGGTGACTTGGACCTTTTTGTCGGCAGTCGGGTACTTCCCTTTTCATACCCTAAGGCAGATCGTTCCTTTATCCTCAGAAATGACAGCAAGCCAGGTAACCCAAAGTTTGTTGATGTAACAGAGGAGGTGTCCGACGAATTGATGTTCCCAGGATTAATAAGTGACGCCCTATGGACCGATTTCAACAATGATTTTTGGCCCGATCTTATACTGGCCGCCGAATGGATGCCCCTGAGGTTTTTTAAAAATGTTAATGGAAAATTGATTGAAGTCACTGAATACAGTGGACTTTCAAATCAAACAGGTTGGTGGAACAGCCTCGCTGCAGCTGACCTTGACAATGATGGAGACACCGATTATGTGGCCGGGAACTATGGCAGTAACATTAATTTTAAGGGCACCCCTGAAGAACCTCTTAGAATATATGCCAAGGACCTTGACCAAAATGGAACGGTCGATCCTTTACTGTCTTATTATTTAAGGGATAGTGTCGGTGTTCGAAAAGAATACCTATACCACCCGTGGCAAGATGTAACCAAGCAATATGTTGGGATCAGGAAAAAATTCAATTCGTTCGGGGATTTTGGCGAATCGACATTGCCCGAAATGTTTTCCGATGGGCTTCTAAACGATGCGCTGACCTATTCAATGAATCATATGCAAACCTCATGGGTAGAGAACCTAGGAGAGGGTAAATTCAAATTACACGCCTTGCCCATAGAAGCTCAGGTTGCGCCCGTTTTTGGAGTATTACCAGCACATATCAACGAAGATAGTTTCATGGATCTTCTTTTGGTAGGCAACGATTTCGGCATGGAAGTGCAACAAGGCCCGGCTGACGCTTTGATAGGTGTCGCCCTTAAAAATGACGGGCAGGGCAATTTTAAGGAGATTTCACTTGAAAAAAGTAATTTTTTTGTTCCCGGTAACGCCAAGGGATTGGTGAATCTTATAACTTCAGATCAAGAGTCATTAATTATTGCTACCCAGAACAATGACAGTATTAAGGTTTATAAGCAGCGACAAAAAAATTGGAAGAATATAGTCGAGCCAAAGCCAAATGAAGTAAAGGCCAAGATAGTGTATGCGAATGGCAGCAATAGCATCCACGAATTTTATTGGGGAAGTACATTCCATTCCCAATCAAGTCGGAGGTTGAAAATCATAGGAGATGCCAAAGAAATTAGTTTCTATGACAATTTCGGAAAACAAACGCGAACAATTACTTTTTAATCTTTTAATGTTCGTTCTTATGCTTAAAGTCCCCATAACGGTATTTGACCGTTCGTTTTAACGGAATGTTCATTCCGTTCGTTCTTTCGAGCCAATCGTAAATTGCAGCTGACATCGATTTGGCAACATCTTGCTTATCGGGGTCTGCAATAAGGTTGTACATTTCCTCGGGGTCATTTTCAAGGTCATAAAGTTCATTTCTATCCCAAATACCCTGATATTTCATGTACTTGTACTTGTCGGTCCGCATACCGAATACCGTTGGGGTCATCGGAAAGTCATATTCCCAAAAATACTCGTAGAACACTTCTTTTCGCGAAGGCGCAGTGGCATCTCCCGTCAAAATAGGAATAAATGAAACCCCTGGCATATGTTCAGGTTGCTTCACCCCTGCTTCGGCAAGTACCGTTGGGCCGATATCGATATTCTGTACCATCTGTTTGGGTGTTTTCCCGCCTTCGAACAATTCTGGGCAACGGACCAACAAAGGAACTTTAACGGATTCTTCATAAAAATGACGTTTATCTATCAGGCCATGTTCGCCCCAACTGAAGCCATTGTCACCCATATAAATGACCAATGTCGATTCATCGAGACCTTCTTCTTTAAGATATTCCATTACCGTACCCACGCTTTCATCGACCCCTAAAAGGGTCTCACAGTAATCGACTACCATTTCGTGAATATCCCTGTTTTCATGGTACATATAATCTACCCCATGCCAGCTGATACGTTGGTCGGCGACCCATTGCGGCCATTTGAGTTCGCGATATTTCCCAGTTTTGGTTTGATCATAGGTCGCCGGCAACGCTATTCTTTTTCCCTTGTATCTTCCTTTATGACGCCTAGCGGGTTGAAACCCGGCATGTACTGCTTTATGCGATAAATAAAGAAAAAAAGGCTTCTTCTTGTCCCTGTTTTTCATCCAATCCACTGCATGTTCGGTCAATAGATCCGTGATATATGTAGAATCTTTATAGGCGATGCGCTTACCATTGATGTTCAGCGTGGGATTGTAATATACTCCCTGGCCAGGAAAACTTTCCCAATGGGTAAATCCAGGTTGTGGCTCGTCACCATGGTCGCCCATATGCCACTTACCAAAAAAACCTGTCTGATACCCTGCCTTTTGTAAATACTCTGGAAAGTATGTCAAGTTACCTGGATCGGGCGCCTGATTGTCTACGATCGTGTGCGAATGCGAAAATTGGCCGGTCAAAATCGAAGCACGGCTTGGCGAGCACAACGAAGTGGTCACAAAGGCATTCGGTAGATAAGCTCCTTCACTTGCCAATTTATCCATATTGGGTGTTTCCAACCAAGGCACTTTTCCTGTAAAACCCATGTAATCGTATCTATGGTCATCGGTAAGTATGAAAATAACGTTACGGGGCTTTTTTTTCTGGACCGCTGGCCCGGTTTCTTCATTTAATCCTGAGTTTGCGTTTATGCCGCCCACCATAAAGAAGGATATTCCGATAATGGTAAAAATTTTAAATGCGTTCATAATTTCAAGTTTTAAGCAAGTATGGTCGACTATTTTTATTCCGCTTTTCGTTGTTTGACAAACCAGTCGTACAGTTCATCGGTATTATAGGCTCGCTCCCATGAGTTGTGCCCTATACCCGGATATTTTGTAAAAAGTACATTATAACCCATTGATTTGAGACGTGCTACCATGTTCTCCGATTCTGAAACCGGAATCGATTCATCCTCCTCCCCGTGAAAGACCCATATCGGCAAATCTTTATCGATCCAAGAAGCATAAGGTACAGGGGCCATTCCGCAGACCACGGCCAGAGCTGCAAACTTTTTGGGATATTGCACTGCGAGCTCCCAGGCAGCGCCTCCTCCCCTACTTAATCCTGTAAGATAAATTCTTTTTCTGTCCACTCTATTATTATCAACTATGGTATCTAGTAGTTGGATCAAAGCCTCGGTATTCCACCATTTCTTTTTATGCGGATTTTGGGGTGCCAAAATCAAAAACGGAAACTTTTTCCCTTGGGCAATCAGTTTTGGCGGTCCATTTTTTTTGATCGTAACGAGGCTATCGCCCGACTCACCACCCCCATGAAGAAACAGTAACAATGGAAAATCTTCATCATTTCGGACCTCATAATCATCAGGAAAGTACAAATAATAATTAAAAACCTCGGTGGTTACCGCCTTGTATTCATCATCAATAAGGTTCGGCGTTGCCTGAGAAGCGCAATTCTGAAAAAGAAACAAAAAAACAATATAAACAAGTCGGTTTTTCATATCCTATTAATAGTTCAAGATAATGAAAACCGATAGAAACCTTACCAATGAATTTGCCAAAAACACAAAAAGGTTGCCATTGTGCCATTCAATAAAAGAACGGGCGGCCCATAAAAGGCCGCCCGTTCTTCTACGTTATTGACAGAATGCTAACGGTAAAGCGTGAAATGGCCAACATAGCGTTGTTCGCTCTTATCATTGGCGTTGACAACGTACCAGTAATCACCGGTCGGCAGCGGCTCATCATTACCTTCATAGGTGCCGTTCCATTTTTTGACATTGTCCAACCTATAGACCATCCTCCCATAACGGTCATAGATCTTGACTTCTATATCTGGGAAAAATTCCCTGTTTTCAGGGTACCACAGGTCGTTTTCCCCATCACCGTTCGGCGAAAAGAAATTTGGTATTTCAAGCATTCCGGTAAACTCGAACGGAATCGTGACTACCGCCACACAGCCATTGGCATCGACAACCTGTACGGTTACATTCCCACTTTCATTCGTGGTATAAACCGTTTCGCTACCGGTAGATTCTCCTTGGAAGAAATACTCGTAACCACCGTAACCTCCCTCAGCTAGGGCGGTAACTTCATTCGGACCGGTTTTCTCTGCCGTCAAGGTCAATGGATCGTAACTTTCTATGGTAAACGTTACCGAATTGGTACATCCATTAAGATGATAGATATAAACCGTATGGTCGCCTGCGGGCAAATCACCCCAAGTATATTGGGCATCGGCCATTGCCGTAACGGCATCCGTAGGGTCTATGGGATCCAAGGCAAAAAGAAGGTCCGGTAAAAGACTTGTGTCCAACATTTCAATGGTTACCGTACTATTTGGAAAAATTCCATCGCAGCCATACTGAATCAATGGCTCGGCGGCAAGATCAACACCTATTGCTATCGGGAAATCGACAAAGGTTTCACAACCATTGGCATCACGTACAAATACGATATAGCTATTTCCCCCGACCAAATCTGGAAAGAACAGATTATCGTTGCGTACGAAAACCTCGCTTCCGTCAGAACCTGGACCGACTATTTTGGTCTCGTAATATTGTACCGAAGTCGTGCCATCGATGAAAGGCGTACCCCCGGTTACGGTCAATTGCGCCGTACCATCCTCAAAACCTAAACATGTCTCAGGTGTTGTTTGAATATCGGTAATTTGAAGCTCAGTCGGTGTACCCACATAAATATCAAAGGTCTGCGGACAACCTTGGGCATCTTGGGCCAATACCGTATAGGTTCTATTACCTTCAAGATCGGTAAAAGTATACGTCTCAGGGTTATCGGGATCCGTAAAAAATTCACTCAGATTCGGTTCAATCGCAAATTTTACCAAACCTGCCCCTGGGGTCGTTACATTCATGGTAATGGTACCATCAACATTTGTCGGACATGTTACCGGTGTGGAAGCGTAGGACAAGGCTACAGGTTCTGGAGCATCGATAACGAAAGGTCCCTGTACTACCCCACAATTTTGTCGGCTGATAACCGAAATCCAATACGATCCTTCTTCCAAGTTTTCGAAGGTTCCGAAATCTTGCATTGGCAAACCATTGTAGGTGGGAAGAGATTCCGCCACAAAAGCATCATTTCCCGGATCAGTATCATAAATACGGAATTCATAAATGCCAGTACCGCCATTGGCAACGGCCTCGATCCTTCCGTCTACCTCATAGGCACAGGAAATGTCGAAGGTCGGCGAAGCGGGATCCAAAGACAACGGATCCGCGTCGGTAATGGTTATGCCGTTGGTGCTACGTGCCAAGCAAGAACTCAAAGACCCAACTTTTCGAACGTCGTAGCGATATGATGACCCTATAGTTCCTGGAATTCCGGTGATAACAGGATTTCCGTCCATAGGATCTATTTCATTAATGGGCAACCATGGACCACCCGAACCATAAACACTGTACTCATAAGTGCCTCCTTGCGGGTTGTTCACCTTAATCTTCATAGTCGCAATATTGCCGCAGGCAGGAACCGAAGTCTGAATTAATTTGGGACTTATCGGTGGCGGTGGAATAACTTCGACCGGAGCGGTAAACATTTGACAGTTCAGGGTCGAAACCACTTCGATAGCATACCATCCTCCCGAAATTACACCAGTTCCTGCGTTACCGACAAAATCAGGATTGCTTTGCAGACCTGTACTCGAAATTATATTGGCCGGATTGGTTGGGTCGAGGTTGTTCGGGTCAAGTTTAACCAAACGATACTGATAACCGGCACCTGTAACACCTCCGATCGCCCCGGGTGTGGTCGTACCGGGTTCGACCGCCACGATAATGGCATCGTTTCCTGTCGGACATTCCAACTCGCGAGTGATAATTGCGTCGGCTTGAATAGGGGGAGTGGCATCAAGAAAGCGCTCCATTGTATTGGTACATCCTTCAATATCCCGAACCGTAACACGGTAATTACCGCTGGCCAAATCTGTAAACCTGTCATTGTTTCCATTGGTAATGAAATCTCCATAAACCGGATGAGGGCTAAATCCGCTTGCTGTCGGGTTTTCATATTCCAACATAAACTCATACGGTGAACTACCCCAACCACCAATGGCAGTCACGGTCAACTCTCCCAAATCATCACTACACCCTGGAGGAGCAATAATGGTAAAAGTATCTATCTGTAATTGCTCGTTCGGAGTTCGAATGGTCGCAACGTTACTAAAGACGTTACATGCAACGACCGTTTTACCGACTTCGCGAATGACTACACGGAAGTTACCCCCTGGAAGACCTGCGATTATGGCGGGGTTTCCATCGGCTACCATATCTATGGTTCCATTTGAATTTCCGGCAACAGGAGTTCCAAAAGCACCTCCGGAAAAACCGGGGTCACTCGCGTCATAGACCCAATATTCATAAGCACCCGTCGGGTCAAAATTGGCAACATTTATAGTAAGGGCGCCATCGGTATCGCCAAAACAACCCACAGGTTCAGCTTCGCTTATACTAACGGTCGGCACCACCGGCTCAATCACCGTATAGGGTTCGATCGGATAGGTACAACCTCCTACGTCATTGATCTGCAGTCTATATTCCCCTGAAACATGTGGTAAATCGAACTCGATAAAAGTTGGTCCATTGACCGTTTGACTCGAAACCGTTGCAACCGACGAACCTTGATCTTCTACAATAAAGTTTGTACTGCCTGTTACCTCGATACGGATTCGTTCGGGATTTTCACAGTCCATTGCAGAAACCTGCGTAATGGTTGCAGTAACATTGTTAGGAGCCAAAACGGTAACCGAATCGCTGAACTCACAACCATTGGAGTCAATGGCATATATTGTAATCGTTTGGTCCGAGCCATTGTCCACGATCAAGAAATCGGGACTGGACTGATAACTGTCGGTAGGGTTGATCTTATAACCATACGGTGCACCGTTACCAATATTGGGGTTTACGATAACCGCACTAACGGTAGTCGTACTAAATTGATTAGAATTCGGGTTACACGTCAAAGTACCGGCCACCGCATCGATTTCGAAGGTCGGTGGTTCAACAATGGTCACTTCTTCTCGGTCAAAACAATTTCTGTCGGTCACCACCTCAACGACATAAGTACCCGGGGCCAGATTAAGGAATGAACCTGAAATATTCGTAGCGATACGACCCGTTACATCAAGTGTCGGGGGCATTGCACCCAAAGTGCTCGAGTAAAGGTTATATTCTTGGATGCCATCAATATCGCTTCCAGACTGTAGCGAAGCCGAAATACTACCATCACCCGCTGCAAAACAACTTATGTCGGTTTCACCGGTATCGTCTATGACAGGCTGCGTCGGTGTTTCCCTAAAAATATCATCTATCAGGAAAGTACAATTACTCACACCGTTTGTCACCTGATTATCGGTAACAACAACCTGATAATCCCCTGGAGGGATATTGGTAAAATCGACCGTAGCACCCTGATTCGGAAGATTTATGGAAATAGGATTCCCCAAAAAGTCATTTCCGGAAAGTACATAGGAGAAATCACCGCTACCACCATTGGCATTAATAGTAACCACGCCATCGGAATTTTCACAATTGGGTTCGGTGCTGAAATCCCCAGAGGCAGATAAAACTTGATATACTTCGGCAACATCATCCACATCGCAACCGTTCGCGTCGATTACATATACCGGATAACTACCAACACTCCCTACGTTAAATACGGCCTGGGTCGGTACACCCGGCGTATATGGTGGTGTCTGTGTCACCCCATTTAAAGTGAAAGAAGGCGTATCGATAGTGCCTGGCATTTCTACCGTAATCGTAAAACCTCCCACTGGCGGGGTAACATCACATTGGTTGTTTACACTTATTGACGGTGCCGGTAGGTCAGGATCTAATTGAATGACCGTAGCCGAAATTCTATAGGCACAGTCATTGAAATCTTTTACCCAAATGTCATAATCGATCCCTATCAAAGAGCCGGGCAGCGCAACCGTCGAGGCGTCGGTAAAGTCATCCGACGGATCCGCCGGTGTCAAAGTACCATCATCATCGACTGGAGTACCAGCTGGCACAAAGGCATATAAATAAGGACTACCGGTAGGATATGGTGTACCCCCACTACCCCTAACCGTCAACTGCCCTAATTCATTACAATTCGCATTTTGGTTGTCAATTATGTCAACTCGGGGCGTAATGAGAATCGCCTCGGTCTCCGCGCCATCAGAACAATCGGTAGCGGTGTCCATGACCGATATACCATAATGTCCGGCCGGAACAGGAATGGTCGTATTTGTAACGGTGGTCCCTGTTACGTTATGTACTATCGCACCTGTATCAAAATTCGTTATTATAATATCATAGGGGCCGGTACCTGAGGTAATGTCATATTCCAATCCTACATCACCATTATAACAATTGGCGTTATCAATGGTCAAGGTCACATCGGGTCCAGACCCATCAGGTACGGTTATTATCTCGTTATAGGTACAACCCGTTGCGGTATCCAATACTTCAACATTGTAAGAAACACCGAACTGTACGGCACCTAAACAATGTCTTCTTGGCGGATTCGAAGGTTGGTCTGCAATATTGTTCCATGGACTTGCGGGATCTTCGTTGACCCTGATCAAAAACGGACCTGTACCATTTACAATATCGACGCAGACTGTAAATCCACCAGGGGTACATATAGCGGGAACGGTAGAAAAATCAGGAACTATGTCCAATCCCAAACTATTGATTACCAAAGGCTCTATATCGATACATCCCCTAGAATCGAGAACAATGACCTGATAATTTCCGGGAATCAAAGCCGGATCCGTAATATTTAAGGGCAAATCCCCGGGCGTAACATTATTGAGGGTTACAAACGGATTACCAAAGTTGTCCTCTACAATAATCGTATAATCTGGCACACCAGGAGATAACATGGGGTTGATAGTCACTCCACCAGACAAATCCCCTGCAGTACAAGTCGCGTCTATGGGAGTGATGTCCGCATCAACTGCCGGGATTGGATCTGCCGATACCGTTACCGGCACCACAGCGGTAATACAATTTCTTGAATCTTTTACCACATACTCATAATTTCCGGCCGCCAATCCCGAATAAATGGTTTGCGGTGAAAACGAATAGGTAAGCGTCGGATCCGGGGTGTTGGGGTCTGCGACCAAAGTACCCGCAGGAGCGAATACGACCTCAAAAGGCGGAACCCCCGATGAGACCGTGGGGATAATCTCTACAAAACCGCTATTCGGATCCCCACAGCTGGGCCCCGTAATCTGGTGTGTCGCCGCGATATTCGTGGGCTCTACAAATCTAATGGGCTCGGAAATGGTCGTACAACCATTACTATCGGTTACCGAAACCCTATAGCTACCATCATTTCCGAAAGGTACGGTATATTGAAAAGTACCTGATGGCAATGGAACGGCATTGTGTCCAGGAACCGGAGTAAAAGGGGCCGGTGGTGTTGCGGATTCATATTCAATGGTATAGGATGTGGCGGCCAAATTGGAAATATCACCTCCGGTAACCGTAATTTCCATCTCCCCATCCCCACCGCAGGGAATTTCACTGTTAACATCCAACGTAACCTGTAGCTGGGGTGGTATGGTTACCGTAGTCAATGACGCCGAACAATTATCACCATCTACAACTTCAATATTATAGTTGCCCGGCACAAGGTTGCTAAATGTATAAGTTCCGGCCGGTCCTGCCTGTAGCGGCCCTCCATTAATCCTGAACTGATGGGTAGCCAAAGCCGCCGTACCGGCAACCGAATTCACCGTGATTTCAGCATTGTTGGTCGCCGAATAGCAATAATCGACCGTTCCAAGTGAAATGGTAGGTGCTATTTTTTCGGTCAGTGTTATGGCCGTCGTCTGATAGCTACAGTTTTCGGAGTCGATAATCGTAAGATAGTAGTCCCCAGGTTCTGTAAGACCTCCAAAAACGGTTCCGGTTTTAGGCCCTTGAATGGTTCCCGAAGGCCATTCCAGTTGATATTTATAACCTCCAAAGCCGCCACTTCCATTCGCTTGTATTCTTCCGATATTGCCGTTCTGACAGCTCATATCGGTAACGTTGGCGGTGACGTTCAAAGGAGTAGCGGGTTCGACCACGTCAAAAGATGCCGTGGAAATACAATTAGTATCGTTGTCCGTCACGGCAATTTCATAATTTCCCGCGGCAAGCCCTGAAATCGCTATTTCAAAGTTATTGACACCCGAGCCCGATGAATGTGTTGCGGGGGCACCGACCAGAGGTGTAAAGGTTATGGTATAATCATAATCGGTCGCAAAACCATCGATCAAGAATGCCCCGGAACCATCGGAAGCCCCTGGACAGACCTTTCTATCTCCTCCCGATTTAACTTGTGCGCGAATCGTACTAACGCCACCCGTCGTAAAACTAGCAGGATATACACAGCCTTGGTCGTTGGTAATTTCAAACTGATACGAAGTGTCCAAAGCAAGTCCAGGAAAAATTCCTGTTGCGTTCGGAGGCGGTAAAGCAGTAACCGGATTCGAGGCAACGATCTCAAATTGCGTAACAGGATATCCGCCAGGGGTAATATTTACGGTCACCCTACTTGTACCTGTGGCGCAATCGAGTTGATCCTGCACAAAATCAATTGAAGTCGGAGGAACCGGGTCTGGTATTGTTATCGGGGCCAAATCTTGTACGCACCCTGCATCATCCCTAACCTGTGGAATATATGTTCCGGGCGCAAGACCCGTAAAGCTGGTGCCCGACTGCCAAACTCCAGTTAACACGCTGTATTCATAGCCTGATCCTGAGCCACCACTGGTCGGCGTGAAATTAATGGTTCCCCCGGCCGGACATGTATAGTCGTTGGCGTAGCTTGCGCTTCCATTAAGCCCTCCCGTTGAAGTGACCGTGACGGGTGGTAATGCCAAAACACAGGAAAACGCTCCTTGAGAATACTGAACTTCTACAATATTGTACGTTCCATCCGGTACGGGTATCGTTGGTGAAGTCGTAAAAGGATCTCCCGCATTGTTCGTGGCCCGAAATTCAAGATTGAAACCCATTGGGTCAATGATGGTAAAATCAACTTTTCCTCCCCCATTGGTACAAGTACCCACTATGGGGCCGGCAATAACATCAGGTGGGTCTAGCTGAGCCACATATTCCGACTTTTCGGCAGTACAACCTTGATCATCTGTTATATAGAAGGTATATGTGCCTGGTGAAGTTACCGTATAACTACTTGTTCCAGAGAATGTTCCTCCCGAATTCCCACCGTCGCTGACCGTATAGCTGTACGTTCCAGATCCGCCCGAAGGGGTTACGTCGATGTCCACACTTGGAATGGTAGAACACCCGAAACTCATGCCGTTGGTGGTCGTGGTAATAGTGATAGGGGACAATCCGGTACCTACCGTTATTGGATTCCCGCCCGTATCATTATATTGGATTGGCGCAGGAATGCCATTGGGGATATCCTCAAAGCATTGTGGTGTTTCGACCTTTATCGCATAAGTGCCTTCGCTAACATCGGCAAAAGTAAAAGTGTTGTTTGAAATGGGAGCCGTAAATGCTACCTCGGCACCAAACTCATCAAGCAAAGTAAACTCGTACGGACCGGGTACCGCGGCGTTGACCGTTGCGGTGATGCTCCCCGTTTCCCCACTACAAACAGGATTCGTAAATGTTACATCAATCTGAATATCGATTTGCTCGATCTCAATGGGATTGTAGAGGTACTCACACACTTGACCCGAAATGTTCAATCGGGCCCGTACCACATAAATACCGGGGTCAAGATTGTTAAAAATCGAAGAAGATTGATAAGGCCCGAAACCTCCGCCATCTTTTTGAATCTGAAATTGGTAGCTGTTAGGTAGGCCGGTTATCTCGATTCGACCTGGATTGTTACAGACATAATCCTGTTTGGTATGGGTCTGGGTTATCGTACTTTTAATTACTTCAAAATAATATCTTGTACCACCCGCTTCCAGATAATATTCGGCTCCCGTAGATGCAGGAACACTTGTGGCCAAAAGATTATAATTGGTTCCGGTATAGATTGCGGTATAATTCGACAAATTGAGATCGGGACAGGCTAAATTCGTGTCTGGTGTACTGCCAGTAAGTTGGTACAAGGTATATGAAGTATTTCCTGCTACCGTTATTGTTCTGTTGTCAGAATCGCCACAAAGTATGAAACGTGCTATTGTTCGGCCATCGTTGGCACAAGTAGTCAGGTCGTCATAGTTCTGTATGATTGTGGAAAACATCGGGGCACTAGCGCCCATTTTTGTATTTAGGCTTTTGTTCGATGCGGTATTATCAGCCTTATCATAAGTACTCGTAGAAGTCGACTTGTCGTTATTTTCGATTTTCCTGTCAAGCACCTCTGTTATTTCCGCAAGAAAATCGTAAACTCGAATATTCGCTATGGCAGAACTGCAGACTATTGATAAAGCTATCAATAGCACGGCATACAATAGATGCCTCGGTTGTTTTGGGAGCATAGGTTAAGTCGAATTTGCAAGAATATGTAGATTTGGGGATCAGTATATTCTTTGGGGTAATAGTTTAACTTATAATTTTCTATTTATCTTTAAGCACGTACTTGTTACCTTAATTATATTTACTTCTAACGTCAAATTATGAAAAAAAGTATCATCCTCTTTCTATTATTCGTTGTAACGCTCAATTTTTCTTGCGGACAGGAATCTGAAAACCAAGTAGATATACCCAAGAATATTCCTTTTTCCGCTGAACTTTTAATCGATGGGCTACAGATTCCATGGGGTATGGCGTTCTTGCCCGATGGTGCCATTCTAGTAACCGAAAAATCAGGTGAATTGATTCATTTTAAAGATGGTATTCGCAAAAAAATATCGAATGTTCCACAAGTATACCAAAGGGGACAGGGTGGATTGCTGGATATCGTGCCGCATCCCGATTATACGAGCAACGGATGGCTCTATATTACCTATGCTTCGTCAGAAGGTGAAGAAAAAGGCGGGCATACAGCTTTGATGCGTGCTAAATTAAAAGGTAATGAGCTGGTTGACAATGAATTATTGTACAAAGGTTCACCAAACACTACAAAAGGACAGCATTTTGGGTCGCGTATTGTATTCGGCGATGACGGTTATCTTTATTTTTCCATTGGCGAAAGAGGAGCTCGCGATGAAAATCCGCAGGATATTACGCGTGATGGCGGTAAAATTTATAGACTCAATGATGATGGAAGCATACCACAAGACAATCCATTTGTCGGAACCGAAGGTGCCAAAACCGCTATTTATAGTTATGGACACCGAAATCCGCAAGGTTTGGCCAAACATCCGGAAACAGGAGCAATTTGGGACAATGAACATGGGCCAAGAGGGGGTGATGAAATCAACATCATTGAAAAAGGGGCCAACTACGGATGGCCCGTGATTACCTACGGTATCAATTATAGTGGTACGCCCATTACCGACAAAACCGAAATGGAGGGTATGGAGCAACCGATTCACTATTGGGTGCCCAGCATTGCTCCAAGCGGTATGGCCTTTATAACATCTGACAGGTATGATGGCTACCAAGGGAGTCTTTTGGTAGGTTCGTTGGCATTTCAATATTTAGAACGCCTGGTACTCGACGGAAACAAAGTGGTCAAACGTGAAAAATTATTGGACAACTTAGGACGGGTTCGTGATGTACGACAAGGCCCTGACGGATTCATATATGTAGCTATTGAAGGAAAGGGGATTTATAAACTAGTGCCTAAAAACTAGATGTCCGGTCGAGCGCAGTCGAGACCTCCTATGTAATGGAATGAAATTCTATTACGTTTATATACTCTTATGTTCCGAAGGTCTAACCCATACGGGTTTTACAAATAATCTTTCAAGACGATATAGTGAACACCAACTAGAACGAGACAAATCCTGTTTTACCTTCAATGAAGACCTGTTAAATTAATTTTCCATCAAGAGTTCAATAATGTGCATCAAGCTATTTATTTCTAGAAGAAGATTAAGAAATGGAGTGGGAAGAAAAAATTAGCGCTTGCAAATGGAGAGGTTGATTTGCTTCGAATTTTAGCTGTGTAGAAATTATAGGCATTCTAAAATTAAACCAACTACCGGGGAGGGAGGTCTCGACTGCGCTCGACCGGACAAAAACTAAACAAATGAAAATATTACTTCTAACATATCTTTTGACCGTATTAGGTCTGACCCTCTTTTTCTCCCAAGACCCGGCACTTGAAGAAAGCATGAAACGCGGTAGTGAAATCTACACCGATTTTTGTGTGACCTGCCATTTGGAAAAGGGAGAAGGAGTACCGCACACCTTTCCCCCTTTGGCAAATTCGGACTATTTGATGAACCACCGCGAAGCCAGTATAAGGGGCGTCAAATTCGGCCAGCAAATCGAAATCGTTGTCAATGGGGTCACTTACAACAGTGCAATGCCAGATCCCGGACTGGAAGATGAAGAGGTTGTCGATGTAATGAACTACATTCTTAACTCTTGGGGTAATAGTACGGATAAAATAGTCACACTTGAAGAAGTTGAGAGTATTCTGAATTAAGGGCTAATTACCCGCCCCGGCGTCAAGTGCTTTTTTGACCGAACCATGCTTTTTAAGCAATTCTTCGGCTTCGACGTATTCAATACCTAATCCTTCTGAAACATAGCGTACCCCCCTATCGACCAACTTATTGTTGCTCAATTGCATATTTACCATCTTATTGCCCTTTACGCGCCCGATTTTTATCATCAGAGCGGTAGAAATCATGTTGAGCGCCAATTTTTGGGAAGTGCCGCTTTTCATACGTGTACTTCCCGTAACGAATTCTGGACCTACATTTATTTCGATAGGTATATCGACCGCCTTTGCCAAAGGGGAACCTGGGTTGTTTGTGATTCCAGCGGTGAGCAAGCCATTTTTCTTGGCCTTGGCGACCCCGCCCAAAACATAGGGAGTCGTACCTGATGCGGCAATTCCGACAACCACATCCAAATCGGTAATTTCATGTTCGATCAAGTCCTTCCAAGCCTGAGCTTCATCGTCCTCGGCA
Source organism: Flavobacteriaceae bacterium NBU2977 (assembly GCA_019931105.1). Lineage (GTDB taxonomy): Bacteria > Bacteroidota > Bacteroidia > Flavobacteriales > Flavobacteriaceae > Meishania > Meishania litoralis. Next base: position 90,875 of record JAIOUW010000006.1, read on the forward strand.
TGTTCCACAGATTTGCGAATGGCCACATCGCCGCCGGCGATCAGCCCAACCACTCTTTCATGGGGAAGGCCGTAGGTCGGCGGAATTTCGGAAGCATCCAAAATACCCAATCTACCACTTGTACCTGCGCCGATATAGAATAAGCGGCCTCCTTTTATAAATCGTTCGGCCAAAGCATCAACCAATCGTGTAATCTGTGGGATCGCCAATGCAACTGCATGGGCAACTTTTTGGTCTTCACCGTTCATTTTATGGAGAATCGTTGAAGTTTCCATGCGCTCCAAATTATCGTGGTTTGATGGGGTTTCCGTTATTTTTGTGTAGTCCATATATTAGTTACAAAATTCGAATGTCGTGGTTTTTAAAAGATCTGAGCAAATCGTCTTCCGGTTCCAATTCCGTAATCATTGTGTTTATGGCATTGATATCACAGGTCTTGTACCGGTGCTGGGAGTTCAATTTTTCAGAGATTGACAAAAGTACCGTTTTCTTCGAACATTTTATGACGGCTTTTTTTACCTGAACGATGTCCCAATCAAACTCGGTAAGCCCATAATGCGAATCAACATATCCCGTACCAATAAAGCTATAATCCACTTTGATCTCCGAAAGATTATGTATGGCATTTGCCCCATAAGCAATTTGAGACTCCTTCGAAACCTGTCCGCCGACCAAAATAACGGTTACATTAGGTTTATTTAACAGCTCCATTGCAACTGGTATGCTATGCGTAAAACATGTCAGACCAAGATTCAGGGGAATCGATCGGGCCAACTCCAAACATGTTGTGCCTCCATCAATAAAAATGACCGAACCGTTCTTAAGCAAGGTGACGGCTTTCCCTGCTATCCTACTTTTTTCCTCTAACTTGTAAATATTGTTATTTCTAGTGCTATTGGCGGTAAAACCGAGCGAAATAGCCCCACCATGCACTTTTCGCAGCTTATTGTCGGCATCAAGCTCCTTAACATCCCTACGAATCGTATCTATAGACACATCCAATGTTTCTGCAATATCGGTCAGCAAGACTCTGTTATGCAGTTCGACTTCACTTAAAATGGTCTGTTGTCTTTCTTCTTTCAACATGAGTTAAACCATATTCCTTAATAAAAAGCAAAGATAGGGAATATTTCCAAATTGCCGTTTTATACTGTTTTTATCCTGTAAAATTATAAAAAAAGCAAAAAGCGGCAAAATAAAGCGCAAAAAACAGCAATAATCAAAAAATGTTGCCTACATTTGCATGATTTTAATTTTGTCGAAACAACTACTTGCACATAAATGAAAACAACCGAAAGAGAAATGAGGGACATTAGCTACAAGCCGGCGGGGCAATTTGAAGAGACCCGCTTCGAAAAAATCCATAATGTAATCTTTTCAGATTCAAACGAAGCATCGATCATAGTGGCCCAAGAGATTGCCGCTTTGATTCGTAAAAAACAAGGGGCAGGCAAAAACTGCATACTCGGCTTGGCTACCGGTTCCTCTCCAATTCGTGTTTATGAGGAATTGGTAAGGATGCACAAGGAAGAAGGGCTCAGCTTCAACAATGTTGTGACCTTTAACCTTGACGAATACTTACCTATGGAGAAAGACAATCGTCAGAGCTATTGGCATTTTATGCATGAGCATTTGTTCAACCATATCGATATTCCATCGGAAAACATTCATATACCTGATGGTACTTTATCCAACGAATATGTTCGTGAGTACTGCCTTGGCTATGAAGAAGCCATAAAAAAGTTCGGCGGACTTGATTTTCAACTTTTGGGCATCGGCCGAACGGGCCATATCGGTTTCAATGAGCCCGGCTCTCACCGCAACTCAGGAACCAGGGTAATTACATTGGACCACATAACACGCGTCGATGCGGCCCCGGCCTTTCTTGGTATCGACAACGTGCCAAGAAAAGCTATTACCATGGGGATTTCAACGGTGATGAACGCCAAGCGGGTCGTATTGCTCGGCTGGGGGCAGAACAAAGCCGATATCATCAAAAAAACCGTCGAGGGAGAGATTTCCTCGCAGGTGCCGGCGACCTATCTTCAGGGGCATAAGAACTGCACCTTTGTATTAGATGACGGGGCAGGGAGCGAATTGACCCGTAACAAAACCCCATGGTTGGTCGATGAATCCTTGGAATGGAACGAAAATTTGACCGCCAAGGCGATGGTTTGGCTCTGCGGCGTGACCGGAAAATCGATATTGAGCCTTACCGACAAAGATTATAACGACAACGGAATGTCGGGCCTACTAAGTCTTGAGGACTCATATGACCTAAACATCAAAATGTTCAACAGGTTACAGCATACGATTACAGGTTGGCCAGGCGGCAAACCCAATGCTGACGACACAAATCGCCCCGAAAGGGCATTGCCTGCGAAAAAGAGGGTCATTATTTTTAGTCCCCACCCCGACGATGACGTAATTTCAATGGGCGGCACTTTTGACAGGCTCGTAGAACAGGGTCATGATGTTCATATTGCCTATCAAACCTCTGGTAACATTGCAGTTTCAGACAAGGATGCCCTTAGGTACGCAGAAATTTCAAAAGACATACACCCTTCAATAGAAGCGCAGATCATAATAGATTCCTTAAAAGCAAAAAAGGAAAGTAGTTCCGATTCCATCGAGGTAAGAAAATTAAAAGGTAATATCAGAAGAGGCGAATCTTATGCCGCTACAAGGTATTTAGGGCTCGATGACTCGAACGTGCATTTTCTAGATTTACCTTTTTATGAGACAGGCACTATAAAGAAGAATAACTTGTCGGAAGATGACATCAAAATAATGATGAACATTATAAAAGAGGTGAAACCCCATCAAATCTTTGCTGCGGGAGACCTTGCCGACCCCCATGGAACGCATAAAGTGTGTTTGGATGCCGTTTTCGAATCAATGAAGCGCCTACAGTCAGAACCTTTCATGGAAGATTGCTGGCTATGGTTGTATCGCGGTGCTTGGCATGAATGGGATATCAATGAAATCGAGATGGCGGTACCCATGAACCCTGATCAAGTGCTCAAAAAAAGGAATGCCATCTTTTGTCATCAATCACAAAAAGATGGTGTTATGTTCCAAGGTGAAGATTCAAGGGAATTCTGGATGAGGGCCGAAGAGCGCAACAAAAATACGGCTCAACGCTACCGTGCGCTTGGCCTATCGGACTATGCAGCGATGGAGGCATTTGTAAGGTATAAATTCGATTAATATCAAGAACACAATTTTTAAAGGCCTATTTTTATTCTCGAATAGGCCTTTTTTAATGTAATATGCCCAAAAAGCTTTTTTTACTCTTAAGTCTAACGCTTGTATCTTGTAGTGTTTTCGACTCGATTCCGCAACCCGAAAGAGAATTTCGTGGTTTTTGGGTGGCGACCGTCGTCAATATCGACTGGCCCAAAAACGGAAATGACGCGATCGAAAAACAAAAGGCCGATTACCTTAAAATACTCGATTTTTACAAAGATTTGAATTTCAATGCTGCCATTGTCCAGATCCGAACGGCAGGTGACGCTTTTTACGGTTCCGATTTCGCCCCATGGTCAAGATTTTTGACCGGGGAAGAAGGCAAAGCACCCGATACCGAGGAAAGTATCTTAAAATGGATGATCGATGAAGCCCATAAACGCGGAATGGAATTTCATGCCTGGCTCAACCCCTATCGGGCCACTTTCGACCTGAAAACCGAAGTACTAGATCCAACACATGATTTTAACCTGCACCCGGAATGGATGCTGAAGTACGGCAAAAAATACTATTATAATCCGGGATTGCCGGAAGTACGAAAACGAATGATCTCCATTATAGACGAAATTGTTGCGGGTTATGACATCGATGCCGTTCATTTTGATGATTATTTCTATCCGTATACCATTAAAGGCGAAGTTTTTCAAGATTCGTTGACCTATTCATACTATGGCCGGTCTGATCAGTCACTTGAAGATTGGCGGCGAAGCAATATGGATTCATTGATAAAGAATAGTTTCGAGACCATTAAATCAAGAAAACCCTGGGTGCAGTTCGGGGTGAGTCCGTTCGGCGTTTGGAAAAACAGATCCACCGACCCCAGAGGTTCCGATACCCAAGCGGGACAGACCACTTATGAAAACCTCTATGCCGACCCCATGCTTTGGATGGAAAAAGGATGGCTCGATTATCTTGTACCGCAAGTTTACTGGAGTATGGATCTTCCCGTCGCCTCACATCGAAAAATAGTGGATTGGTGGGCCAATAATACGGTAAACACGAATCTTTACATCGGCAACGGCCCCTATAAAATCAGAAACAATAGTGACAAAGCCTGGGACGACAAAAAAGAACTTCCCAATCAATTGATCCTTTCCCGCAATACCCAAGAAGTTCAAGGCAACGTTTTTTTCAGTGCCAAAAGCTTGATGGATAATAATGGCGACATTGTCAAATACATCAAACGGAAATATTACAGACAACCTGCCCTTCCCCCTATTTCTTCATATGCAATGAAGGGGGTAAAACGCGACCCCGATTTTAAATCGGCAACCATTCGAGATAATCGTATCGAGTTGAATTTTTCCGATTTAGACGGTCATCGGTACGCTTTGATCCATCCAACAGGAAAAAAAGCCAAAGAACACTATCCTATAAAAAGCTTATTGGCGCGGGTACCTATAAATGATAAAAATCAAATTAGTGTCGATAAGGCATTGGTAGGCAGAAAAAAACGTGTTGCAATCGTTCTTATCGACAGATTTGGTCTAAAAAGTGAGCCTAAAATCATACTTTTAAATCAAACCGATTGATATGATCAAGAAAAACAAATGGGCGTGGGCCTGGGTTCCGACACTCTATTTTGCCCAAGGATTGCCCTACGCCCTAGTCGTGACGGTGTCGGTCATCATGTACAAGAAATTGGGCATCAGCAACGCAGATATCGGCCTTTATACTAGCTGGTTGTATATTCCATGGGTCATAAAACCGCTATGGAGCCCGTTTGTGGATCTTAAGAGCACCAAACGCAACTGGTTTTTATGGATGCAATTACTGGCCTCAGCGGCACTTTTGGCCATAGGCTTTACGCTCCCTACGAACATTTTTTTCGTCACCACCTTGGCCTGCTTCTGGATGGTCGCCTTCGCCTCGGCCACCAACGATATTGCCATAGACGGCTACTATATGATCGGCCTCACGGAAGACAGGCAATCATTTTTCGTCGGTATGCGCAGTGTTTTCTACAAGCTCGCCAACGTTACCGGACAAGGCCTATTGGTGATTTTAGCAGGGTTTTTGGAAAACCATTTTGGCGACAATACGAAAGCGTGGTCATACACCATGATATGTGCCGGAATACTAATGTTGCTTCTCACGGTCAGCAACTTTTTCGTTACGCCAAAATTTGAAGGTGCTGAGGGCATTACGCTCCAAAAACCAAAAGGTTTTTTTGAAGTCTTTCGATCATTCTTTAAAAAACCCGGAATGGGCCTGGCAATCGCATTCATACTTTTCTTTCGCCTTGGCGAATCACAATTGGTGAAAATGGCCTCCCCGTTCCTATTAGACCCTACCTCGGTTGGCGGATTGGGGTATACCACTTCAGAAGTCGGTACGATTTATGGAACCATCGGGGTCATCTTTTTGACCATTGGAGGTATTTTGGGAGGCATTTTGATTTCCAAACACGGACTAAAAAAATGGATGTTGCCCATGCTCATCGCTCTGAACGCCCCCAATGCGCTTTATGCATTGTTGGCCATAACGAAGACTACCGCGGCATGGGCCGTAACGGGAACCGTCATTGTAGAACAGTTCGGCTACGGCTTCGGCATTGCAGGTTTTATGGTCTATTTGATCTACGTTGCCGAAGGAAAGTCAAAAACATCGCACTATGCAATCGCCACAGGTTTTATGGCCCTAGGAATGATGCTACCTGGTTTGATAAGTGGCTTTATGCAAGAATGGTTGGGCTACAACGGGTTCTTTATTTGGGTTGTATTGGCGGCATTACCGGCATTCTTTTTATTGAGATATATTAAATACCCCGCCGATTTCGGCATGTCAAAAAAAACTCATGAACAATAGACCTATCAGCTACCTAAAGGCTAAAGAGCAGCTGCCCCTAAATGAAAAAGTCGGACAGCTTTTTATGCCAGCGGCTTTCATCAACGATACAGAGGAAGAAATAAAGCAACTTGAAAACTTGATCATTGAAAAAGCTATCGGCGGAATATGCTTTTTTCATTCACGTGCAAGCGCCGCGACCAATTACGAAGGCAAAAAAGAGGTGGTCTATAACAAGGACAGTTTCACCACGCTTAGAACACGCATTCAGCGTTATCAATCGGTCGCCAAATACCCTTTATTGATTGCCATCGATGCGGAATGGGGTCTGGCCATGCGTATCGAAAATACCCCGCAATACCCCTATGCGATAACTCTTGGGGCAATACAAAATAATACCGGCCTGATTTTCGAAGTCGGCAAGAATATCGCCAAGGATTGTAAAACGGCGGGCATTCATTTCAACCTATCTCCCGTGGTCGATATCAATAATAATCCTGATAATCCGGTAATCGGCTACCGCTCTTTCGGCGAAGACAAGAACAATGTTATCGAAAAGGCGACTGCATTTGTCAAGGGCATGCAAAGCGAAGGTATATTATCAAGTATTAAACATTTTCCGGGGCACGGCGATACGGCTACCGATTCGCATTTAGCGCTTCCGCTTATCGATAAATCGAAACAAGAATTGACGGAAAATGAACTCAATCCCTTTCAAAAGCTGATTGACGAAGGGGTCGATTCCGTCATGGTCGGGCATTTGTCCGTTCCGGCCTTGGCCAATGGAAAATATACGCCTTCAAGCATTTCAAAAGTTATCATCAAAGATGTTTTACGCGACGAAATGAGATTTGGCGGTGTGGTCATTTCCGATGCCCTGAACATGTACGCTGTCTCAAAAAATTATCCGACCAAAGGAGAATTGGAATGGCTTGCCTTCGATGCCGGAAACGATATACTCTGTTTTGCGGAACATATATCGGAAGGCATTGAAACTATTCTGAAAAATGCTTCCTTAGAGCAGATAGAAGAAAGTTTTGAAAGAGTTTGGAAATTGAAGGAAAAAGCAATTACAAATGATGCGTTTCCAACACCGTCGAAAACCGCTCTTAAATTGGAGGAACCACATGAATTAAACCAAAAATTAGCGGAAAATAGTTTGACCTTGTTTAAAGGAAGCAAGGAAATAATCCGTGGTTTTAGAACGGAAGGTTTCACCAAACTGCAATTCGGCGGAAAGCCTGATAACCCATTTTTTCAAGTTGTTTCGAACGATGTTCGGAAACCGGACAATATTCTCCTTGCGCTTTTCCCACCACAGGTGAAGCCAACGGATAATTTTGGGTTTTCCGATTCCGAAATCAGTGCGATAAACACGGTCTTGAATACCAAAAATGTAGTGCTTTATTTATTTGGGAATCCGTATGCCTTGAAACATTTCAATATTAAAAACGCCAAGGCAGTCGTCATTGCGTATCAAGACTTCAAGGAATTTCAAGAGGTAGCGGCACAACATTTTTTGGGAAGTATTGCGGCCAAAGGAAAATTACCAGTAACCATCCAATGAAAAAGTACAAAATCATCGGCTTAATGTCGGGCACCTCTTTAGACGGGTTGGATCTCGCCTATTGCCATATTTGGCACGAGAAAGGATCTTGGGGGTTCGACATCAAAAAGACCAAAAGCATTTCGTATACCATAGAAATGCAGGAAAAATTAAAAAATTCCATTTTCCTTCCCGCAGATGAACTCTTGATTTTTCACAATACCTATGGCACATGGCTGGGCGAACAATCAAAAATTTTCATCGAAGAGAACGAGCTCACCATAGATGCCATCGCCAGCCACGGTCATACGACCCACCACCAACCTAAAAACGGACTGACTTTTCAAATTGGTTCCGGCCAGCACTTGGCGAATGCAAGCGGACAAAAAGTTATTTGTGATTTTCGAACGAACGACGTGGCATTGGGCGGACAAGGGGCCCCCCTTGTTCCCATAGGGGATCGGTTGTTTTTCGGCAACTATGATTTCTGCCTGAACCTCGGCGGGATCAGTAACGTTTCCTTTGAACAAAACGAAAAACGAATCGCCTACGATATCGGGTTGGCCAATATGATCCTGAACCATATTACCCGAAAAAACGGATTGGATTATGATGAAGGCGGCCAATTGGCCCGAAGCGGAAACATAAATTCCGAAATGCTTGAGAAATTGAACGCGCTTGAATACTATAAGCTGCCCATACCGAAATCTATCGGTTACGAATGGTTTGTCGAAGAAGTGGTTCCAATAATCGAAAGCACAAAAGATTCCATGGAAAATTTATTGTGTACGGGCATTTACCATATCTGCGATCAAGTGGCCTTCCAAATCAAATCACATTGCAAAAAGCCAAAAAATACGTTGTTCGTAACAGGGGGTGGTGCTTTGAATGATTTCCTGATCGAAACTTTAAAAGTAAAACTAGGCGATAACGTAGTAGTGGCCGTAACCGAGAAGCAGTTGATCGAGTTCAAAGAGGCAACCGTTTTTGCATTGATGGGCGTACTCCGATTAGAAAACAAGACCAATGTGCTAAGTTCTGTCACCGGGGCAAAAAGCGATTCCTCGAGTGGTGTGATCTATATGCCGAGTTAAAAATTTGAACCAAATTGTTATATTAGTACATTCAAGTTCTTAAAACCAAGAAATGTCGGAAAAACAAAAAAAAGCCAGTGCTTACTGGAAAGAAAACGTTCGTTACCTGTTCATTCTTTTGACTATTTGGTTTGCAGTTTCCTATGGTGCCGGAATATTGTTCAAAGATGCCCTGAACGAAATCAAGATCGGTGGGTTTGAACTCGGGTTCTGGTTCGCCCAACAAGGTTCGATCTACGTATTTGTCATTTTGATCTTCGTCTATGTTCGTTTGATGAACAAACTTGACAATAAATACGGATACAACGAATAAACCAACCCAACAAACCAAAACCAATGACCGTACAAGCTTGGACGTACCTTTTAGTCGGAATCACCTTCGCCATTTATATCGGAATCGCCATTTGGTCACGGGCCGCCTCTACCAAAGAATTTTATGTGGCCGGTGGTGGGGTGTCTCCTTTGGCGAACGGTATGGCGACCGCCGCCGATTGGATGTCAGCCGCATCGTTTATCTCAATGGCAGGAATCATTGCCTTTGCAGGGTATGACGGTTCCGTTTATTTAATGGGATGGACTGGCGGTTATGTGCTTTTGGCACTTCTACTTGCCCCCTATCTTCGTAAATTCGGAAAATTTACGGTACCCGATTTTATCGGGGATCGCTACTATTCGAAAACGGCCCGGATCGTCGCGGTGATTTGTGCTTTGATCGTTTCGTTTACCTATGTAGCCGGTCAGATGCGAGGGGTAGGTGTAGTATTCTCAAGGTTCTTGGAGGTCGATATCGATACCGGTGTTATCATCGGGATGGTCATCGTGCTTTTTTATGCCGTACTAGGTGGAATGAAAGGTATTACCTATACCCAGGTCGCCCAATATTGCGTATTGATCTTCGCCTTTATGGTACCGGCTATTTTTATTTCCATTCAAATGACCGGAAACCCGATTCCGCAATTGGGCATGGGATCTCAGTTGAACGACGGTTCGGGAGTATACCTTTTGGATAAACTTAACGGACTCTCCACCGAACTGGGCTTTGCCGAATATACCGATGGAAAGAAGTCGATGACCGATGTATTCATGATTACATTGGCACTCATGGTAGGTACGGCAGGCCTGCCCCATGTCATTGTACGGTTCTTTACGGTCAAAAGGGTCAAGGATGCCCGAAAATCGGCCGGTCTCGCCTTATTGCTTATCGCCATACTCTATACCACCGCCCCTGCAGTTGCGGTCTTTGCACGGACCAATATGATCAATACGGTAAGCGATCAAGAATACGCTTCGATGCCCGATTGGTTCAAGAACTGGGAAACAACAGGTTTGTTGACGTTTAATGATAAAAATGGCGATGGCAAGATCCAGTACGTTGCCGATACGGCAAAAAACGAACTTATTGTCGATAGGGACATTATGGTATTGGCCAATCCCGAAATCGCAGATCTTCCGGCATGGGTCATCGCCCTGGTTGCCGCGGGTGGACTGGCCGCGGCACTCTCGACCGCAGCCGGACTACTATTGGTCATTTCTTCTTCGGTATCACATGATTTGATCAAAAAAGTGTTTATTCCGAATATCTCGGATAAAGGGGAACTATGGGCGGCTAGAGGTGCCGCAACGGTTGCGGTAATCATCGCAGGATATTTCGGCATCAATCCCCCTGGCTTTGTCGCCGCCGTAGTAGCCTTGGCCTTCGGGTTGGCTGCCGCATCGTTCTTTCCCGCTATTGTTTTAGGCATCTTTTATAAAAAAATGAATAAAGAAGGTGCGATTGCGGGTATGGTCGTAGGTATTTCATTGATGCTGTTCTATATGCTCAAGTTCAAATTCGGTATTTTCGATGGTGGCAAGGAGGCCGTAGCCGGTTTAGAAAAAGATTGGTGGTTCGGCATATCTCCGGAAGGCTTCGGAAGTGTGGCCATGTTGATCAATTTTATTGTATCTATCGTGATTATGCAGTTTACCCCCCCGCCACCGGAAGAAGTTCAAGAAATAGTCGAGGACATACGTATTCCCAGCGGAGCGGGAGAAGCTTCGGACCATTGACCATTGTTTCCCAATACAATGATTTTCACTAAATTTAAAACTGCAATAAAGTACGCGTACTTAGGAATTAACCCAACTTCAAGCAACATAGTTTCATGAGTAATTATCACATTAAACATTTAGAAGAGTACTATCAAGTTTATCGCAAGTCGGTTCGAAACCCTGAAGGCTTTTGGGAAGAAATCGCCGAAGAACATTTCGTATGGCGAAAAAAATGGGATAATGTGTTAAGTTGGGATTTCTCAAAACCCGAGATCAAATGGTTCGAAGGGGCGAAACTCAATATTACAGAGAACTGCATTGACCGGCACTTGCCTACCCGGGGCGAAAAGACCGCTATTCTTTTCGAGCCCAATGACCCGAATGAAGAAGCACAGCATATTACGTATCGTCAATTGCACGAACGCGTGTGCCGAATGGCCAATGTGCTGAAAGAACAGGGTATCAAAAAAGGGGACCGTGTTTGTATTTACCTCCCCATGATTCCCGAACTGGCAATTTCGTTATTGGCCTGTGCCCGAATCGGAGCGATACATTCGGTAGTGTTCGCCGGATTCTCGGCAAATGCGCTTGCCACCCGGATCAATGATTCCGATTGTAAATTGGTCCTGACCTCTGATGGTTCGTACCGTGGCGGAAAATCCATCGATTTAAAGGGTATCGTCGATAAGGCCTTGGAAGACTGTCCGGGTGTGGAAAGCGTTTTGGTCGTAAAGCGCACCAACAGTGACATCGAAATGAAGGAAGGCAGGGATCAATGGGTACAACCTTTATTGAATGACGCCTATGCCGATTGTGTTGCCGAAATAATGGATGCCGAAGACCCTTTATTCATTCTATATACCTCTGGATCGACCGGAAAGCCCAAAGGTATGGTCCACACCACGGCAGGCTATATGGTGTACACCGCATATACCTTTAAAAATGCCTTTCAATACCGAGAAAACGACGTCTATTGGTGTACCGCCGACATCGGGTGGATTACCGGGCATTCATATATCGTTTACGGACCTTTGGCCAATGGGGCCACCACGATAATGTTCGAAGGCGTGCCCTCTTACCCTGATTATGGGCGTTTTTGGGAAGTTGTCGAAAAACATAAGGTGAACCAGTTCTATACCGCCCCGACGGCCATCCGTGCCCTAGCCAAGGAAAATCTGGATTTCGTGGAAAAATACGATCTGTCGAGCTTAAAAGTACTTGGTTCGGTAGGTGAACCAATCAATGAGGAAGCTTGGCATTGGTACAACAACAATATCGGCAAAAAACATAGTCCGATAATTGATACCTGGTGGCAGACCGAAACCGGTGGAATGATGATTACGCCCATTCCGTATGTGACGCCGACGACCCCTACCTACGCGACTTTGCCATTTATTGGGGTGCAACCCGCTTTAATGGACGATGAAGGCAAAGAGATAAAAGGCAATCAAGTCTCGGGCCGATTGTGCATCAAATTCCCATGGCCATCGATTGCCCGTACGATCTGGGGCGACCATGACCGTTATCGAGACACCTATTTCTCGGCCTACAAGGATATGTATTTTACCGGCGACGGTGCGCTAAGGGATGCCGTGGGTTATTATAGAATAACGGGCCGAGTCGATGATGTCATAATAGTCTCAGGGCATAATTTGGGTACGGCACCAATAGAGGATTCCATCAACGAACATCCAGCGGTAGCCGAGAGTGCCATTGTAGGCTTTCCGCATGATGTTAAAGGAAATGCTTTGTACGGCTATGTTATCTTAAAGGAAACAGGTGAAAGTCGAGATCGCGAAAATCTGCGCAAGGAAATCAACCAGCAGATAACCGAGCAGATCGGCCCCATCGCAAAGCTCGATAAAATACAATTTGTACCCGGACTTCCTAAAACACGAAGTGGAAAGATTATGCGCCGTATTTTGAGAAAAATAGCCTCGAAGGACACATCAAATCTAGGAGACACCAGTACACTGCTGAATCCTGAAGTCGTCAAGGAAATTATGGACAATGCGCTCTAGAAAACATTGGTCTAGTCGAATTGGTATTTTGTTTGAGCGTGATGCCTTTGTCATTGAATCGTTGAAAAAAAGTCGCGACCATGGTTGTTATTTGCACAACCTCATCGCAATACTCTTCTGGCCAACAAAGGGCGCTTGCTAAATGCCATGAATATCAGTAACGAGATCAGGCCGCAGATGGCAAGCCCAACGAACAAGGGCCATACCGTATCTTGAACAAAGCTTCCGATGTAATTGGCGATGGGTACGGCAAGTACGGTAGAGACAAAACCGTTGATGGCCGCCCCTATGCCCGCAATATGTCCGATAGGCTCCATGGCTATCGAACGAAAGTTGCCCCATAGAAATCCCAAACAAAAAAATTGAACGGACAAAAACGAGACCAAGACCGGTACGCTCGGGTTTGGTTTTCCCCAAAAGAGAACCACATAAAGCAGGGCGATCAAGCAAAAGGCAGAAAGAGCCATAAAAGACAATTTTCGCATTCCGAACCGTAGTACCAATGTGCCGTTCAAAAAAGTCGAAAGGCCGATTGAAATCGCCAGGCCCGCAAAAATGTAGGGAAACTGCTCCGGCAATCCGTATTGATCTTCAAACACGTGCTGTGAGGCACTCAGATAGACCAAAAAAGCACCGGTAACAAATCCGGAAATAAAGGTAAAGGCGATTGTTTCCCTATATTTCAAAAATTCGATCAGTCCGCTGACAAAAACACTTCCCGAAAACGGAATCTTATATTCCGCCTTGAGCGTTTCTTCCTGCCTTTTCCAAAACCAAATACCGACCAAAAGTGCGAAAAACAACTGCATGTAAAAAATTCCTTCCCATCCAAAGCCATCCATGATCCATTTCCCGATAGCAGGAGCCACCACAGGTATCAAGATGAAAAATGCAGTGACGAAAGACATCACACGTGCCATATAATCACCTTTATAGGTGTCGCGGATAATCGAAATCGCCATCGTTCGGGGCGCAGAGAGGCCAATACCTTGCAAAACGCGGCCGATAATCATGACCTCGAGCGAAGGTGCAAGCAAACATATTACACTCGCTAGGGTAAAGAGAATGAAACCTGAGTAGACAATAGGCTTGCGCCCGAAGCTGTCAGACAAGGGGCCAAAAAAAAGTTGGCCGACACCGAGGCCCAAAAAAATCATGGTAATCAATAATTGATTATCGGTCGGATCAAGGCTGTTTATCGAAATTCCGATATGCGAAATCGCCGGTAAAATGGCATCGATGGCCAATGCCACGATCGACATTAAAGCCGCCATTAAGGCAACGAATTCAAAATTGGGCTTCGCGTTTTCGTTCTGCATCCGGCAAAAGTAGTTATAGCGATCGGTAACCGAAACGAAATAGATGGATAAATTGTAACCTCTAGATCTTCGCGACACTTTAAGAAACAAGACTCAAGAATCAAGGCTAAATCGTAAATTGTGATTTCAAACATTAGAAAATAAATCTTGACTCTATTGGGCAAGCGGTCTTATTTCTTTTGGTAAATATGTATTTTTGATAAAACTTTGGAGGATGCTGATTATAGGAATTGCGGGAGGTACAGGCTGCGGAAAAACAACCGTGGTAAACCAGATCATCGATGAACTCCCGATTGGCGAGGTCATCGTCATTTCACAAGATTCTTATTACAACGATCTCTCTCACCTTTCTTTGGAAGAACGCAGAAAGACCAATTTTGACCACCCACAATCGATCGATTTTAAATTATTGGAAGAACATCTGGGCATTTTGCGCAAGGGGCAATCCATAGAACAGCCCGTTTATTCGTTTTTAGAATGTAACCGAACCGAAAAAACGATTCCCACCCATCCGGCCAAAGTGATGATCGTCGAAGGTATTCTGATCTTGGCAAATGCCAGGATCCGTGATATGTTCGATATAAAAATCTTCGTGCATGCAGATTCTGATGAGCGGCTTATCCGCAGGCTTAGGAGGGACATAAACGAGCGCGGTTGGGACTTGAACGAAACCCTTGAAAGTTATCAAAAGAATATCAAACCCATGCACGAACAGTTCATAGAGCCTACAAAAGAGTATGCCGATGTCATCATTCCGAACAATAAATATAATACCGTAGCTGTTGATATCGTACGTACCATTATCACCGATAAATTGACTTGAGCGAATATGGCGTTGAACGATTTAAAGAAGAAAAAGTGGTTCGGCCTTGTGACCAATGTTTACATGTTGGTATTGACCGCTTTTGTCATATGGATGGTCTTTTTCGACACCAATTCACTGCTTATTCACCTAGAACTTAGAAAGCAAATCAAGACCTTGGAAAAACAGCAGGAATTTCTGCGCAATGAAATCGCCAAGGACAAGAAAATAATCGAGAAACTATCGGATGAAAAAGAATTGGAAAAATTCGGTCGTGAGGAATATTACCTCAAAAAGAAGAACGAAGAAATATACCTGATCGAATACGAGGATAGTCTAGATCTTGAAAATAAAGATTGATGTTGAATAAATTAAGTGCTATTCAAAAATTAACGCTAGAACGAACTTACGTAGTGACCGTCAACTTTAACTTTATTTAACGCCATAACCTTAAGTTATTCACCTTGTGTTAACAAAATGGTTTCCCTTGCATCACAAATAATCGTATTTTTACCCCTTAACTTACGACAGGAATGGGCAAGATCATTGCTATAGCAAATCAAAAGGGCGGAGTAGGAAAAACCACAACTACGGTAAACTTGGCAGCTGCTCTAGGTGTGTTGGAAAAAAAGGTTCTATTGATAGATGCCGACCCACAGGCCAATGCTACATCAGGTTTGGGAATCGATGTCGAAAGCATCGAAGTTGGTACTTACCAATTGGTCGAACATTCAAAAAATGCAACTGAAACGATTTTAAAGACAGATTCGCCGAACGTAGATTTGATTCCCTCACATATTGATCTGGTCGCCATAGAAATCGAATTGGTCGATAAAGACGAGCGGGAATATATGTTGAAAAAGGCCATCGCCGAATTAAGGGATGCCTATGATTATATCCTTATCGATTGCGCCCCTTCGCTGGGATTATTGACTTTGAATGCCCTTACGGCGGCAGATTCGGTCATCATACCCATACAATGTGAGTATTTTGCCCTGGAAGGCCTTGGCAAACTATTGAACACCATAAAAAGCGTACAAAAAATACACAACCCTGATCTAGACATCGAAGGCATGTTGCTCACTATGTACGATTCGAGGTTACGTCTTTCGAACCAGGTCGTTCAAGAAGTGCGTAAACATTTCGGCGATATGGTCTTCGATACGATCATACAGCGAAACGTGCGTCTGAGCGAAGCTCCCAGTTACGGCGAGACAATAATCAAATATGACGCGAGCAGCAAAGGGGCGGCCAATTATCTGAACATGGCCAATGAAGTGGTGCAGAAAAACAAACAGGCAGTATAGATGGCGAAGGCAGTACGAAAACAAGCTCTGGGAAGGGGACTTTCAGCACTCCTAAAAGATCCCGAAAACGATATTAAGACAGCTTCAGACAAAAATGCCGATAAGGTAGTCGGTAATATTGTAGAACTCGATATCGATTCTATCGAAGTTAATCCGTTTCAACCGCGCTCCAATTTCAATGACGAGGCACTTCAAGAATTGGCGACCTCGATCCGGGAATTGGGGGTCATTCAACCCATAACGGTACGCAAGCTCGATTTCAACAAATATCAATTGGTATCGGGGGAAAGAAGGTACAGGGCCTCTAAGTTGGTCGCACTTAAAACGATTCCCTCCTACATTCGCATAGCCAATGATCAAGAATCGTTGGAAATGGCCTTGGTGGAAAACATACAACGCCAAGACCTTGATCCAATAGAAATTGCGCTATCGTATCAACGCTTGATCGACGAAATAGAGCTTACCCAAGAAAAACTGAGCGACCGTGTGGGCAAAAAGCGCTCAACGATAGCCAACTATATGCGTCTGTTGAAATTGGATCCGATCATTCAGACCGGAATTCGAGATGGTTTTGTGAGCATGGGCCATGGCCGTGCCTTGGTCAATGTAGATTCAAAGGAAGACCAGATCAAACTCTATGAGAAAATAGTCGGTGACAATCTTTCCGTTCGTGACACCGAGCAGGCCGTTCGCCTATATCAAAATAAGGGCGCCGCCATAAAAAATGACAAGGTCAAGTCTACCCCTGAGTTCGTCAAAATAGGGATGAAGGAGTTGAAAGAGCATCTCGATGTGAAGGTTGCCGTTAATGCTTCCGAAAATGGAAAAGGAAAAATTGCCATTCCGTTCAATTCCCCTGAAGAATTTCAACGTATCAAAAAAATGATCATAGGTGGGTAAGCGCCTATCCATATTCTCCGTCATTCTCTTTTTTGCCATGGCATTGAATGCTCAAGACAAGAAAGAAGATGTTCAGGAACCCGAAAAAACAATCGAAAACCAGGAAGTCGATTCGCTACGGACCGACCTGCGGGAAAAAGGTGTCGTGGTTCAAGACTCTATATTTGTAGAACGCAAAGCGATCAACCCGTTGGCCCCTAGCAAGGCGGCATTTTATTCCGCCGTACTTCCCGGGCTCGGTCAAGTCTACAACAAACGCTATTGGAAAGTTCCGATCGTCTACGCGGTCATCGGAACGGGTGTTTATGCCTATCTGTACAATGATGATCTATATGATCGGTTTCGTACCGCGTTCAAAAGGCGACAGGCCGGTTTCACTGATGATGAATTTTGGGATAGAAGAAATCCCGATGACGGTATTATCCCCGCAGAGCCCGATCTATCGACGACCGCACTCGAAGACGGACAGGAACGCTACCAACGAGATCGTGATCTATCACTTTTGATTACAATTGCAATGTATGCGCTGAATATCGTAGATGCCAACGTCGATGCGCATCTCAAGCAGTTCAATGTCGATGATGACCTGAGTTTTGACATGAAACCCTATCTTGACCTCGACCCGATAAGTAATAATCCCACTTACGGAATGGCCTTCGTCATCAAATTTTAGAATATGAGAATAGCATTGTTCGGATACGGAAAAATGGGAAAAATGATAGAAAAGATCGCTTCGGAAAGAGGTCATGACATCGTAGCCCGTATTGATGTCGATACCCCAAAAATCGATTTTTCGAATATGGATGTCGCCATTGATTTTAGTATGCCCGACGCAGCGTTCGCAAATATCAGCAATTGTTTCGAACATGGAATTCCGGTAATCTCGGGGACAACGGGATGGTTAAAGGATTTTGACAAAGCCGTTACACTTTGTCGCGAAAAAGAAGGAGCGTTTATTTATGCCTCTAATTTTAGCCTTGGTGTGAACATATTTTTTGAACTGAACGCCTATCTTGCCAAGATGATGAAAAACCTTGACCAGTACGATGTGGCAATGGAAGAAATACACCACACCCAAAAATTGGATGCCCCAAGCGGTACCGCCATTACGTTGGCCGAGGGAATCATAAAGAATTCAAATTATGATACTTGGAAATTAGGCCAGGGCGATGGCAAGGAAATCGGAATTACATCCAAAAGAATCGAATCGGTACCCGGAACCCATACTGTGGCATACAACAGCGCAGTGGATAGTATTGAAATAAAACACACGGCCCACAATAGGCAAGGATTTGCCTTGGGAGCGGTTACCGCGGCCGAGTGGATAGTCGGAAAAAAGGGCGTATTCACTATGAAGGATGTGTTAAACCTTGGTTAACACACACAATATATGACGTATAAAAACATTTAATTGCGAAAGGTTTTTAAAGTAAATCCATTTACGGACAATACAAATAGCGGATCAACATCGTTTGAAACCTTGATTCACCATATCGAAGGATAGAAAAAAAACGACAAACCATAAGCCAATATGGACACAACAGGTTGGATACTTTTTATTTTGATCATACAGGTAATCCATTTTTTGGGTACTTGGAAATTATATATCAAGGCCGGTAGAAAAGCATGGGAAGCAGCCGTGCCTATATACAACGCCATTGTCTTGATGCAGATTATAAACCGGCCCAAGTGGTGGGTAATCTTATTGTTTATTCCCATAATCAATTTGCTGATGTTCCCTGTGATATGGGTAGAGACCATTCGCAGTTTTGGCAGGCATAGTCTTTTGGAAACGTGGTTGGTCATCTTGACCTTGGGTTTCTACATCTATTACGTCAATTATATGCTCGACGTTAAATATGTAGAAAATCGAAGCCTCCACCCTAGGTCGGTGGCCGGTGAATGGGTAAGTTCGATTGTTTTTGCCATAGTCGCGGCCACCTTGGTACACACCTATTTCATTCAACCCTATGTCATACCAACAGGGTCTTTGGAGAGAACCCTTAGGATCGGAGATCTTTTGTTCGTTAGCAAATTCCATTATGGCGCACGTACGCCCATGACGGCGGTCGCGGCCCCCATGGTGCATGACACGTTGCCGATACTGGGAACACGTTCGTACCTCAACAAGCCCCAAATACCCTATTTTCGACTGCCCGGATTCAAGAAGATCAAGCGTAACGAAATCGTGGTTTTTAGTTGGCCCGCTGATACAGTACGTATTTTTTTCAAACGGGAAGAGGGCGTGAAAAAGCCTATCGACAAAAAATCGAATTATGTAAAACGGTGCGTAGGACTTCCTGGTGATTCGTTAGAAGTACGGGACGGATATGTTTTTATCAACGGTAGACAATTGGAGCTTCCCGACAGGGCAAAGCCCCAATATGACTATATGGTATATTCGAACAAAGGAGTGTCGACCAAATTATTGCAACAGGTAGGTGTTGAGGAATTTAACCGTACTTTCATCGTTGGCGGTCTCAATCAAGAGCAGGCCAATGTCATCAACCAATATATTCTAGGATTCAACAAACGGGCAGATGGCAAGTTTGAATTGATTACCAAGAATATGGGAATACCGATAGAAGTCGTTAGAAAATATGGTATCGCCCTGACTGAGGAGACCGGCCGTGCCAGACAGGCCACCTTAACGAATGAAATGGTAAGCCAACTTAAAAACAGTAACGAAATAGATTCCGTAATACGAGTAGTTGAACCAGTTGGCAAGAGAGGCATCAACCTTTTTCCGCAAAATCCGGATTACCCTTGGAATTATGATCAGTTGGGGCCAATTTATATCCCAAAGGCAGGAGCTACCGTACCTTTGAATCTGAAGGTGCTGCCATTGTACAAAAAGATTATCCGCGAGTATGAAGGCAACACTGTCGGCGTAAAGGGAAATCAGGTTACCGTAAACGGTGAAGTCGTTGACAGTTATACCTTCAAACAAGACTATTATTGGATGATGGGCGACAATCGCGACCATTCGGAAGACAGTCGGGCTTGGGGCTATGTTCCGGAAAACCACATAGTGGGAACCCCCATATTCATTTGGTTGAGTTTTGACAATTTTAAGGATGCCAAAGGACTGAACGTGAACCCGCCGTGGAAATGGAAACCCCGATGGGACCGTATTTTTACGACAGTGCACGGCAGCGGAGAACCCGTATCATATTTCAAATATTTTCTAATTGCGCTAGCACTTTATTTTGTCGGGGATTACTTTTGGAAGAGAAGGAAAAGAGGTGGTTCGAATACGTAGCGTTTTGGAGATAGAATATATTTGATTTTTGAATCTGAACTATAATTTTGAGAACCTTAATTCACCCTACCTACTTTCCAAGTATCGGCACTTTTGCGGTAGTCGTTCAAAAAGAAATCATTTGGGAGGTCGAGGACAATTATCAAAAGCAGACCTATCGCAACCGTACCTATATCTGCAATGATCGCGGAAAACATTTGCTCAATATTCCCATAAGACATGTCGGTGGCGATCAAGGCCGTCAAAAGTACAAAGATGTAAGGGTCGATAACCGCTATACTTGGCAACGTACCCATTGGCGTACCTTACAGACAGCCTATCGAACCTCTCCTTTTTTCGAATATTACGAAGACGATATTGCTCCACTTTTCGAAAGCAATCCAAATTTTCTTTTGGATTTCAACTTGAAAACAATCGCAACTATTTGCGATTGCCTGCAAATTGAAACACCGCAGTTGAAAACGGAATCGTTTGTTCCGCAATATGATATTTATAAAGATTTAAGGTTTTTGGTGAATGCGAAAAACGAAACTAGACCAAAGCAACGGCCTTATTCGCAGGTTTTCGGTGATCGCCATGGGTTTGTGCAGAATGCCAGCATTTTGGATCTTTTATTCAACGAGGGCACCAATGCACTGACTTATTTGAAACAACAAGACCTAAAATTTTTGGATGTCTAGGTTTCTAATCCATTACGGGATCCATTTATTGGTTCCCATTCTCATAGGATTCTTATTCTTTTCAAAGGAGAAAAGATTGATTGTCGTTTTGATCTTTATGTCAGGTATCCTCATCGACTTAGATCACCTGTTGGCCAATCCGATTTTCGATTCACAGCGCTGCAGTATTGATTTCCACCCTTTGCACAGTTATTGGGCCATTGCGATTTACACTATCTTGCTTTTGTTCAAAAAAACAAGATTACTTGGCATAGCGCTCATTATTCATATTGTCGCCGACCTTACCGATTGCTGGCTACTCGCCAGTCATTTTGAATGACGCCATTATCGGAAAATGATCTGAATATTCAACGTCATAAGTCTTATGGGCAGTGATTTCAAATTCAGGGTCTGCCAAAATAAAATCGATACGAACAGGCAGGCCATGGAAACTAAAAGTTCGCCCATAACCTGTGCCCTTGGCTTTAAAAGCATCGATTTTGTTCTTGGACAAGATATTGTAGGTTCGCGAAAATTGTGAGTTGTTAAAGTCCCCACATATGATTTTTTTATAGTTCACCCCATTACCATGTTCAACGACAAACTTTGCCTGTTCTTCTTGTTTTTGAAAATGTGTCGATAGTTGTTTACATAATTTTTCAGAAGAGCTATTTCTTATAACTCCCCTACCGGGGGTTATCCCTAATGACTGCAAGTGTAAATTATAGACTCTTATCGTGTCATTTTCATACAATATATCGGCATAGGCCGCATTATTTCTTGTCCATTTAAAATTTATAAGTTCGGACTTTAGAATAGGATACTTCGAAAAAATCCCCAATAAAACCTTTCCTGGATTACCAATATACTCCAAATGCATGAATGGATAATCGACATATTCCTTTCTTCTTAGATAACCTACCTCCTGAAAACAGATTATATCTGGCTCTTCTTTGTCTATGAATGTCTTAATATCCTCAAAAATCGTTTCACTTTCGATATTCCTATTCTTATTGAACCCCCGAACATTGAAGCTCATAATCTTTAAGTCATCCTCGGAAAAGACCACTTCGTCTCCATAGGTCAATTTAATGAAATTGCCCAGTGCCAGATAGCCAACCACCAAAGCTGCAAAGGACAATAGCCACAATCGCCTTCCACTAATCAGCCAATACAAAAAGAAAAGGATATTGATTGCCACGAATATCGGTACTGCAAGACCTAAAAAGGAAAGTACTGGAAAACTCTTTACCGAAATATATGGTGTGAAACAAGCCAAAAAAAGGAGCGATGCCACTATAATATTGACCGTAAGAACGATTTTATTGAATACCGATAGCTTCTTCATGAAATCAATCCTCTTTACCGGCCTTGAACAAAAAATCCTTTTCGGCCTTCGAAAGGCTCTCATAGCCAGACTTGCTTATTTTGTCCAATATTGAATCTATTTTTCTTTGGTGGCCCGCTTTATTATAATCCAATTTTGAATTCACATCGACTTTTTGCTTACGGTGCACGGTATGCATCGGAGCTTTCTTTACACGCTCTCGTGAAGACCTATCCCTTTTTTTGAAAAGATTGGAGATACTGTCCAAAAATTTAGAAAAGCCCTCCCCTATATCTCTACCATCAAGCAATTGTCGCGCATAAAAATAGCCCAAAGCGGCCCCACCCAAGTGGGCCAAGTGGCCACCAGCGTTGCCCATAGGTATCTGAACAAGGTCTATCAAAACCACAAAAACACCGACCTGCCACAACTTGACATTGAAAAATATGACCCTTACCTCTTGATTGGGAATATAGGCGCAAACAAAAATAAGAATAGCCGTGACCCCTGCGGACGCCCCAATGAGCGCCGTATTATTTCCCAACAGACCTGGAAATACATTATAACTCAAAAGAAAAATCAATCCCCCAAAAATAACACCCAAAAAATAGACATTGGTAAAACGCTTGGGGCCGAAAAGGTTCAAAAATATCCTTCCTGCAAAATAGAGCAAAAGCATGTTCCAAAAGATATGTCCCAAACCACCATGGAAAAAAGAATAAGTCACCAAAGACCAGGGTTGGCCAACAAAATCAAGAAAGTCCTTGGGCAAGTGAAACCATTGGTCAATGGCCGTTTTCGAAAGTCCGAAAAGAAAAGGCACCAGTGCATTGATGATAAAAACAAGCACGTTAATAGCGATGAGTTTTTCGGCTATGCTCAAACGGGCAAATTGATATCTAAGGTTTCCGCTGGTCATCGATCCCATCTTCTATTGTTAAAACTGTTTTTTTTCCAGTACCACATAACAACAAAACCGATTACCGCACCCCCGACATGCGCCATATAAGCTGTATTGCTAGGGCTAAAGAACGATTGGCCCGAAATGGCCGAAACTAGGTCCAATAAGATAATTCCCGGAATGAAATACTTTGCCTTTATAGGTATGGGCAGGAAAATCATCATCAATTTTGCATCCGGATTCATCATTCCGAAGGCGGCCATTACTCCCATGATACACCCTGAGGCACCCACCATTGAGGCGTTGTAAATTGGAAAAACCTCCCTTAAATTCATAAGTTGGGCATTTGATAGGTCGCCGACGGTTTGATTCGTCGCCAACATTTGCAAGATTTGATCATTGCTCAATCCTGAGTCGATCAATTCAGAAAACGGAGGTAAGAAATTGAAATAATAATACCCCAATTGAAAAAGTACCGCTCCAAGTCCTGCCGAAAAATATAAAAACAAAAAGCGATTTTTACCCAAGCTCTGCTCCACCGGTGTCCCGAACATCCAGAGCGCGAACATATTGAACCCAATATGCATCAAGTTACCGTGCATAAACATATGCGTTACAATCTGCCAAAGTTGAAAATTGTCATTCTTTGGAAAATGCAAAGCGAACCACTCGTACATTTGGTCTCCATAAAGTGAAGTGGCGACAAAAAATAGTGTGTTGATAATCAGCAAATGTTTAATGGCCTCCGTCAGTCTTCCCATCTAAATAAATTTTTTGTCAATATCATTTTCTGTTATCGTTACGTATATCGGTTTGTTAAAAGGGCTGATATTTGGCTCCTTACACGCAAACAGGTCATTGACCAGGGCCAATTGCGAATCATTGTCCAATAACTCTCCCGTCTTCACCGATAATGATTTTGCCAAGGTTTTCGATATAATATCGATCTGCGAAAAACTGTTGCCATCGACCCCCATCTGATGATCGCTGATCAACTGGTCCAAAACCATATCCACCTCGCTTTCAGGTACCAAAACCGGTAAGCCGGTTACTTGAAGCGAATCGTCGTTCATGGAGCCGAACATAAAGCCAAGTGTACCAAGGCTATCCTTCATTTCCTTAAGAAAGGTCATGTCATTTTTCGAGAAGGTCAGTGATAAGGGAAACAATAGTTGTTGGCTGACCGTGTCTTTCACGGTACCGTTGCGCAAGAATTTTTCATATAGAATACGTTGGTGCGCCCTGCTTTGGTCAATAACTACCATACCCGATTTTATAGTGGTAACGATATACTTTCTTCGCAATTGAAAGGTCGTTGCGACCGCTTCCAAACTTCCATGTTGCCCTTCGAATATAGAACCGGTATTGGCATCCGATTCAAAATGAACACTACTGAACGTATCATCTTCGACCTTGGTTTCTAGGCCAACATACATGCTTTCCCAACTTTGGGCCTTTTCCTTGCGGAATTGTTTAAAAGCAGTACCCGGCCTATTTTCATCTTTGAAAGGATTGAATCGTGCATCTACGGTTACCTTCGGTACGATTGCGCTCTTATCTTTATACGAATAAGGGGTTTCGAGGTTCTGATCCGATTCGAAATCAAGTGACGGCATCATATTGAACTGCCCTAAGCTATGTTTTACCGTCGACCTTAAAATGGCATAAAGTGTATGTTCATCATCGAATTTCACCTCGGTCTTGGTTGGATGAATGTTGATGTCGATAGATGAAGGGGCTACCGTTAGGTAGAGAAAGTAACCGGGGTGCGTGTCAGATTTGATCAAACCTTCAAATGCCGCGACCACGGCATGGTGCAGATATGGACTTTTGATAAAGCGATCGTTCACGAAAAAAAACTGTTCACCCCTAGTTTTCTTTGCAAATTCAGGTTTAGCGATAAAACCCGAGATTTTGACCACTTGCGTATCTTCTTCAACAGGAACCAATTTTACATTGGTCTTATTGCCAAAAACATGAACGATACGTTGCCTATGATTGCTCTGCGGCAAATTGAAAAGTTCATTTCCATTATTGTACAAATGGAAGGATATATTAGGGTGGGCCAAGGCCACCCGATGAAATTCATCGATTATGTGTCTAAGCTCGACCGGTGTAGACTTCAAAAAATTTCGTCTCGCAGGAATATTAAAAAACAAATTCTTTACCGAAATCGAAGTTCCTTTGGGTGTTACCGCAACTTCTTGAAAGATGGTCTTGCTCCCCTCTATCTTTAAATGCGTACCCAGTTCTTTGTCTTCAGGTCTGGTATGCATATCTACATGTGCAATGGCGGCTATCGATGCCAACGCCTCGCCCCTGAAACCTTTGGTGTGCAGTTTGAAAAGGTCTTCGGCCTGACGTATTTTTGATGTTGCATGACGTTCAAAACTCAAACGTGCGTCAGTTTCGCTCATACCGACACCATTGTCGATAACTTGAATGAGGTTTTTTCCGCCTTCTTTGATTATCAACTTGATTGTCGAACTTTTGGCGTCGATAGCATTTTCAAGCAACTCTTTGACCACCGATGCAGGGCGCTGTACGACCTCACCAGCCGCAATCTGATTGGCAACATGATCTGGCAAAAGTTTAATGATGTCTGCCATTATTTACCGAAGAAGATGGATAGATCAAAATCTATGATGTATAGAAAAATGACAATCAGGACAGCGAGTATAACCACCATGCGAAGTTTAAGGTTGCGGTCGCCTTCTCGGCGCATATCTGACATGGCATTGCCAAACTTACCTTTTAACCCTCTAGGTGCATCTACCGTACTGCGGAATTTATCAAACTTATGTTCTAGCTTGTATGGATTGCCCTCACCCTTATCATCAAAATAGCGGGGTTGATAATTGTATTTTTTATTGCCTCTAAGCCTCGTAAATTTATTCAGCATACCCATTGATTCAAAGTTACTCAAAATCAAAAAATATGCCGTGTCAGGAAAGCCAAAATTTGTTAACAGGTATCAGGAGTACGAAGTTAGAAGTGCGAAATGAGAACGGTTCAGGAATTTGAACCCAGGGCACCTATTTTCAGAGCGAGGCCATTTTTATCGCAGCAATGGCCGCCTCGGCACCCTTATTGCCATGTTTGCCCCCGCTACGATCCTTGGCCTGTTGGATCGTATTATCGGTCAATACACAAAAGATAACCGGAATACTCAAATGAATATTGAGGTCTTTAATGCCTTGGGCAGCGGCATTGCAAACGAAGTCGAAATGTTTTGTTTCACCCTGTATCACGCTTCCAATGGCGATTATGGCATCAACGTCATGCGTTTCTGCCATTTTTTTGGATCCAAATGTAAGCTCGAAACTTCCGGGGACGTTCCAACGAAGTATGTTTTCATCAACCGCCCCACAATCCAAAAGGGTCTCATGAGCCCCATTGTACAAAGCCTCGGTTATTTCTTGGTTCCATTCAGAAACAACGATCCCAAACCGAAAATTCCTCGCGTTTGGGATCGTTGCCTTATCGTAGGCCGATAAATTTGTGTTCGCCGTGGCCATTAGTTCGTGTTTTCGGCCATTCCGATAAAAGCATCTATCGAACGGGCCTCATCTGAAGAAGAAAATCCATCCTTGATTTTTTGAAAATGCTTCAGGGCCTTATCCCTTTGTCCCAGTTCCAAAGCGGTTACCCCTGCTTTGTACAAAAATTTAGGGGTGGTATAATCATTGGTACTAAGTGCAATGGCACTTTCATAATAACCCAAAGCATCTTCAGGTTGTCCCAACTGCATAAAGGCATCGCCGATTCCCCCTTTCGCCAAGGGACCCAATATATCATCGTCGGAAGAAAAATCCTCTAAATGGTCGATCGCTTCCTGGTATTTGTTCATGTTCAAGTAAGCCATTCCGGCCGAATAGCTGGCCAAATTAGATGCCTTAGTACCCGGGTATTCATCAATAATATCCAAAAACCCATATTTGCCCTCTGCTCCTTCCAAGGCAAGATTGTACAAAGAATCCTTGGCCGCAGTGTTGGCCAATGCCTGCTCAAAATACTGTTGGGGATAAAGCAATTCGTTCGTTGCTTCGGCATCTTTTGGCTTTTGAACGAATTGAACATAGGCCAAATATCCCAATACACCGACCGCGATTACCCCTATCACGCCCAAGATATAATTTTGGTTGTTGGCGACCCATGCCTCGGTTCTCGAAGCGCTCTCATCCAATGTGCTAAAAACTTCCGCTGTGGTGCTTTCATGCTCATCAAATTGCTGTTGTTCCGCTTTGCTCTTGGGTTTGTGACCTCTTTTTTTATACGTAGCCATTGCTGTTTTTATTGATCGCGCAAAAATAAAGTTTTTATTGAAATCGTGAGGGATAATTATTCGTTATTTTTGGATATTTTGCGGCCATTTTGGCTTTCGACCACATTTAAATTTGAGCTTTTGGAATGTTTTTAAACCACTTGGCCTTAATAAACTACAAAAATTTTGGTTCCCAAACTTTCGATTTTGACACAAAGATCAATTGCTTCGTAGGTTCGAACGGAGTGGGAAAAACCAATGTGCTCGATGCTATTTACCACCTTTCTTTTGGCAAGAGTTATTTTAATCCGGTTGCTACCCAGAACATAAAACATGGTACCGATTTTTTTGTCGTCGAAGGTGATTTTACAAAGAACGAACGAAGCGAAAAGATAATATGCAGCCTCAAAAAGGGCATGCAAAAAGTCATAAAACGCAATGGAAAAACCTACGACAGACTTTCAGACCATATCGGTTTTCTGCCCTTGGTGATCATTTCACCTGCCGATCGCGATCTTATCATCGAGGGTAGTGAGACGCGACGAAAGTTTATCGATGGTGTTATTTCACAATCCGATAAAAGCTACCTGCAAACCCTGATCAAATACAACAAGATTTTATCTCAGCGCAATGCGCTGCTGAAGTTTTTTGCGGCCAACCACACTTTTAATATGGAAACATTGGCGGTGTACAATGAACAACTTGCCCGGTACGGTACACCGATTTACGAAAAAAGGGTGGCGTTCATGAAACCTTTTATTGAAATTTTCAAAGAGCAATACCGGATAATATCGGGAGGCAACGAAGAGGTTACCCTGACCTATGAGAGCAAACTGTCTTCGGAAAACCTCTATAAGTTATTGGAAACCAATCTCGAAAAAGATAGGGCATTGCAGTATACCGGTACCGGTATCCACAAAGACGACCTTAGTTTTGAAATAGCAGGCCATCCTATTAAAAAATTCGGGAGCCAGGGTCAACAAAAATCTTTCTTGATCGCGCTGAAGTTCGCACAATTCCATTTTATCAAAGAATTGTCGAAGACCACCCCGATCCTACTCCTCGACGACATTTTCGATAAGTTGGACGAAGACAGGGTAGGCCACATCATAGCCCTAGTCGATAACGAAAACTTCGGACAGTTGTTCATCAGCGATACCCATGCTGAACGAACCGAAAATGTGGTCAAAAAAATTCACCAATCCTATAAAATCTTTAAATTGTAGTATGCGGATATTTGTTTATCTAGGACTGTTTTTGCTAATCACCGGATGTAAAAAAGAGATCCATAAGAAAGACATGGATATGCTGGCCGGTTATTGGGAAATAGTACAGGTTACCTTTCCTGATGGCAACAAGAAAACATATAATGTAAATACGAACATCGATTATTTCGTGCTTGATGGGGAAGCCGGTTTCCGTAAAAAAGTGCAGCCCAAACTAAATGGAACTTTCGAAACCTCTGATGATGCCGAACCCTTCGCAATAATCGAAACGAAAAACGGGCTTGCTATCCATTATAAAAATGCTATGAGCGAATGGATCGAAGAAATCGTTGAACTCAATGAAAATAGCTTTTCCGTTCAAAATGAAGAGGGTATGCGCTATCAATATCGTAGATTCGAACTTATAAACGTAAAAAGATAATGGCCAAACGTAGAAATTCAGGAATACCCTTGAGCGAAGGCCTAAAAGAATTCATAAAGACCAATAAGCTCGAAAAAGGCATTGACAAAGTAAATGCGCGTGAAGCCTGGGCCAAATTGATGGGAAACGGGGTAAACAATTATACTACCGCCATCGAACTGCGCAATGAAACGCTTTTCGTATCACTTTCATCTTCGGTACTCCGTGAAGAACTCGGCCATGGAAAAACGAAGATCGTTCAGATGCTCAATGAAGAGCTCGGCAAGGAACTGATAAAAAAATTGGTACTCAGATAGACCGTATTCTTGGCTAGACCCAGCAAAACGGCCCGGCAAATTTTGAATTTACCGGGCCGTTTTTTTATCATCGCATGGGTCGATCAGTCTAGTAGATCTCCCTTCCTGAAAAATGAAAGGCACCCTCGATAGCGGCATTGGCATCACTATCTGAACCGTGTACCGCATTCTCGCCAATATCTTTGGCATATAGTTTTCTGATCGTACCTTCAGCCGCTTCGGCAGGGTTGGTGGCCCCGATAAGGGCGCGGAAATCTTCAACGGCATTATCTTTTTCCAAAATAGCCGAGACGATCGGGCCGCGGGTCATGAAATCGACCAGTTCACCAAAAAATGGGCGTTCTTTGTGGATTGCGTAAAACTCTTGGGCATCCCTCCTGCTCAATTGGGTATATTTCATGGCAACGATCTTAAAACCGGCGGAGGTAATTTTTTCCAATATGGCCCCAATATGGCCATTTTCAACCGCGTCGGGCTTGATCATCGTAAACGTTCTGTCTGTTCGCATGTTAAAAATTTTGCGCAAAAGTACGGTTTATTTGAGAATCGGCAACAATTAATACGATTGTTGGATTTGTTGCAAGATTCTACCGTTATCACCGACAATTTGAAATTGTACTTCCTTCGATTCAAAATCAAAATGAAGCAACCCAAAGCTTTCGGTAAAGACCACCTCTCCTACCCGAAACGGATTGGGTTCTCCGCTGAAGTCTTTGTACGCGTGCGTTAATCCGCTACTGGTAAAATCGATAAGTGGGTATGGTAAATTTTTTATGGTGGTTCTGGAAAATTCAGAGATATGACGATCCCCGGAAAGAACAATGACCCCATTTGCCCGTGAGTAGGCTATCACTTGCTTAAGCCTATCGACTTCATGGGGAAAATTGCCCCAGCACTCGAAACCATGCTCGTTCGACAATACCTGAATACTACTGACAATTATGTTGAAATCGGCTTTCGAGCCGGTCAATTGGTTCTCTAGCCATTGCCATTGTTCTTCACCTAATACAGTTCCTTCTCCATATAAGTTCGGCTTTGTACGCTTTTTGGTTTCATTGTCAGGGGTCAGGGCCGTTCTAAAATAACGGGTATCCAAAACCAATACCTTTATCGTTCCTTTTTTGGTTTTGTAATCATGCGAGGCATACACTCCTTTCCGAAATCTTCTCGGACTTTCTTTAGAAACACCCATGAAATCAAGAAATTCTTGCTGACTTTCGTCTTTCGCACCGAACTCAACGCCCCCATCGTTCAATCCATAGTCATGGTCGTCCCATGTACCGATAATTGGTATTTTTCCGCGCAACGCGGCATAGGCGGGAACTTGGTTTTGACCGACATACATTTTCCGCAGTAGTTGCATATCTTCAGTATCTGCATAAATATTATCTCCGCCCCATATCCATATGTTGGGTTCGGCAGCCAAAACATCATCCCATAAACGATTTTCGATATCGGTTTTATTGCAAGAACCAAAGGCAATGACAAAATTGTCGTTTTTGGTCTCATTTACTACCTCGCCGACATTACGCTGCAATTGGCATGCGAGCATAAAAATGGAAAGTGCCGCTATAAACATTATTCTCTTCATCCCATATTGTTAGGCCACGACAAAAATAGCCTTTAAAGTTTTTTAAATCGTATCTTTGCCCTCATGAATTTTGAGGATATTCAAACCGTCAAGAAACTACTGTCGGTACCGCAAAAAATTGTGATCGTTCCCCATAAAAATCCTGATGGCGACGCCATCGGTTCTACTTTGGCATTATGGCATTTTCTTAACGACATGGGTCAAGAAGCTACGGTCATTTCCCCGAACGATTATCCCAAATTCCTCAAATGGATGCCTGGTAACGATAGAATTCTGAATTTCGAAAAAGAAAATACCCAGGCAAGGGATAAAATCGAAAATGCAACATTGATCATTACACTAGATTTCAATCATTTGGGGCGAATTGGCCAAATGCAATCTTTTTTGGAGCACTCAAACGCTACGTTCATTATGATCGATCATCATCAAGCCCCCGATGACTACGCCAAGGTAACGTATTCCGATGTTCATATGAGTTCAACTTGTGAAATGGTCTATAATTTCATCGAATTCTTGGGCAATACGGATAAAATTACCGCCGAAATCGCCAATTGTATTTACACCGGAATAATGACCGATACCGGTTCTTTCAAATTCGCATCGACGACCAGCAGAACACATCGGGTCGTTGCCGACCTGATCGATAAGGGAGCCAATAATACCGCAGTGCACCACAATGTTTATGATACAAACTCCCCTGGCAGATTGCATCTTTTGGGCTGCGCACTTAAAAATATGGTCATAATCAACGATCATAAAACAGCCTACATCACCCTGAGCCAAGAAGAGTTGGATAATCACCAGTTTCAAAAGGGAGATACCGAAGGTTTCGTGAACTATGGCCTTACTTTGGAAGGTATTATCTTCGCGGCGATTTTTATTGAGAACAAAGAAGAAGGAATCATTAAAATATCTTTGCGTTCGGTGGGCGATTTTTCGGTTAATGATTTTGCCAGAAAACATTTTGATGGCGGAGGGCACGATAACGCATCAGGAGGGAAAAGCGAACTGTCATTGGCCGAAACAACCCAAAAATTTGAGTCATTGCTAAAAACGTATAAAGAATTGCGGGCATCATGAGACACTTTTTTAAAGCATTATTGATTTTTTGCCTGATCGTAAATTGTGGAGGGCCTGAACCGCGAAGACCTGTCAAAGTAAAATCGAGCACCTATTTTGGGGGCGATATCGAGCGTAACAAAAAACTTTTGGCCGCCGAAGAAAAATTGATCAAAGATTACATTGCAAAAGATTCGTTGCACCTTTATGAACCGAGTGCAAGCGGGTCATGGTATTTTTACCACAAGACCAATGAAAGTTCTGACTATACCCCACAACCGGATGATTTGGTGACGATGACCTATAACATCATGGGCTTCGACAACGATACGATCTATTCGCAGGAAGAAATCGGCGTAATAAAATATAAAGTTGACAAGCAGGAACTTTTTCAGGGTATTCGTCATAGTGTCAAAATATTGAAAGAAGGTGAGACCGCCACATTTTTATATCCATCTTCCTTAGCTTTTGGTTATCAAGGCGACGGTGATCGTATTGGCGTCAATTTGCCCATAAGGTCAACAATTACAATTCTAGAAATCGAAAAACAAGAAGAAATTATTCAAAATTAAATTTTAAGATAATGAGAAAAGTTTATTTGTTATTTACAGCCGTGGCCTTGGGCCTGTCGGCGTGCAAATCAAGTCAGCGAGCCGATCTTGGCGATGGCCTGTTCGCAGATATAAAAACGAACAAAGGCGAAATCATCGTGCGGCTAGAACACGACAAGACTCCGATTACGGTAGCCAATTTTGTTTCGTTGGCCGAGGGCACAAGTCCCTTTGTAAGTGAAGAACACAAGGGTAAAAAATTCTACGACGGCCTTACCTTTCATAGGGTGATGAAAGACTTCATGATACAGGGTGGCGATCCTATGGGTACCGGCATGGGTGGTCCTGGCTATAAATTTAAAAGTGAATTAATAGACTCGTTACGACACGACAAATCTGGAATATTATCAATGGCCAACTCTGGCGGTCTTACAACGAACGGAAGTCAATTCTTTATTACCCACAAGGCCACACCATGGCTCGATGGTTATGATGAAAATGGTTTTCTCAAACCCTGTGAAAACCCAAGGGTTGGTTGCCATACGGTTTTTGGTGAGGTTGTTGAAGGCTTGGCGGTCGTTGATTCGATTGCGAACGTCCAAGTGAATGACCAGAACAAACCACTTGAAGCAATAACCATGGAAACGATCAGTATCATCAGAAATGGAAAAGAAGCTAAAAAGTTCGACGCCATTCAAATAATGACGGATTATTTTGCCGAGGAACAAGCCAAGCTGGACGCCGAAGAAAAACTAAAAGCCGAATTCGTTGCCGAATTGAACTCTGATAAAGAGAAGGCCGAAGAACTACCCTCTGGTCTCAAAATTCTTAAGATCACCGAAGGGGAAGGTGAAAAACCGAAAGTCGGACAAAAAGTAAACGTATTCTACGCAGGCTATTTGCCCGATGGCACCTTGTTCGATAGTAACTACGAAGAAGTTGCCCAAAAATTCGGAAAGTTCAACGAGCAAAGTAAGATGCAAGGCGCATACGAGGCCTCGGTCATGGACTACTCACCTGATTCCAGATTGGTTGCCGGCTTTAAGGAAGCCCTGCTTACCATGAAGGTAGGCGACAAGTTCCGGTTGTTCTTGCCCCCACATTTGGGATGGGGCGCACAGGGTGCGGGACCCATTCCCCCGAACTCGGACACTATTTTTGATCTTGAGATAGTCGGAATCGCGCAGTAACCAAAGACACTATTCCAAAGAGGCTGAAACCTAAATTAACAAATCAGGGGTTCAGCCTTTTTATTTTTCGGGAATATCTTCAAGAACGGCCAAAAGAAATTTCCAGAATTTTTGTACCGATGAAATACTTACGCGTTCATCAGGTGAATGCGCCCCTTTAATAGTGGGTCCGAAACTGATCATGTCCATTTTAGGATAGTTCTGTCCCAAAATCCCACATTCCAAACCTGCATGACAGGCCACCACTTTAGGTGATTCATGAAAAAGACTTTTGTACTTCGCTTTTAAAACTTCCAATATGGGCGAATTCGGATCGGGGTTCCAACCCGGGTAATTTCCTGAAAATGTAACATCCATACCTGCAAGTTCGAATATCGAACGCAGCGAATGGGCCAAATCCAGCTTTGCAGAATCTACCGAAGAACGCGTTAGGCATCCAACTGTAATAGTTCCGTCCTTGACCAGAACCCGTGCTATGTTGTTCGATGTTTCCACAAGATCAGTAATCGAGGCACTCATTGCGTACACTCCATTGTGGGCGGCATAAAGCGATTTTAAGAGTTTTTCCTGTGTGCCCAAACCGATAACCTTTTTCGGAACGGGTGCTTGCGTCAATTGAATTTCCAGATCAGGTTCCGTTACCGACAATTCTTCCTTAACCACGTTCGCCCAAATACTCAGTTGTTCTTCAAATTCAGTTGTCCGGGACTTGTCGACAACAATATGTGCAACACTTTCGCGGGGAATGGCATTTCGAAGACTACCTCCGTCAATTTCCGCTATTCGAGCATTGAATTCGTTCGATGCAAGATAGAGCAGACGGTTCATGATCTTATTCGCATTGCCAAAACCACGGTGAATATCAATACCGCTATGCCCTCCGTGAAGGCCCTTGACATTCACCCAATATGCCTTTATGCCCCTAGGAACAGGTTTTTCATTGTATGGTTTAACAGCAGTTATATCCAACCCTCCAGCACAACCGATATCGACCTCGTCATCTTCCTCGGTATCAAGGTTGAGCAATATTTCACCTTTTAAGACATCACCCTGCAGTCCCATCGCCCCTGTCATTCCTGTTTCCTCGTCAATGGTGAACAAAGCCTCTATGGCCGGATGGGGTATGTCATCGCTCTCCAACAAGGCCATGATCGCGGCTACCCCAAGACCGTTATCGGCCCCCAAGGTAGTACCCTCGGCTTTGACCCAATCACCTTCGACACGCATCTGAATGCCTTGGGTTTCAAAATCGAAATCGGTATCAGAATTCTTTTGGTGCACCATATCGAGATGTGATTGCAATACCGTGGTCTTTCGCCCTTCCATTCCCTTAGTGGCAGGCTTGCAAATTACTACGTTTCCTACCTTGTCCTTAATGGTTTCAAGGTTCAAAGACCTACCAAAATCCATCATAAATGTTATGACCCTTTCTTCTTTCTTCGAAGGCCTTGGCACCTTGTTCAGGTTGGCAAAATTCTTCCAAACGGCTTTGGGTCGCAATTGGCCGATATCCTTGTCCATTATCATTTTTTTAGGATTTCAAAAGTAAGGATAGAAAAAGTAAAACGCTATTTTTGAACGAATGAAGAATAGGTTAAGAATTGCCATCGCCCTTTCAATACTTCCCCAGGTACTTCTCGTCAAATGGATGGGCAGTCATCCCGATTTCGTTGAAAAGTATTATAGTAATGGGTTATACCCTATCATTTCAAAATTTTTCAGATCTCTTTTCGGGTGGATTCCCTTCTCGTTCGGTGACATCGCCTATTTTATATTGGTGGTATTGGCCGTTCGATATCTAATAAATTACAGAAGGGCTGTTCGCAAAAGGCCCCTTGCCTTTCTCATCAATATAGGTATGGTAATTTCTGTAGCCTATTTTACTTTTCATTTACTATGGGGAATGAACTATTACCGACAACCTATTTATCAGAAATTCGATCTTGGCCCAACCTATACGAAAGAAGAACTGGTTTCGTTCACCGAAAACTTGATAGTGAAAACGAATCAAATTCAATTTCAAATAACTTCCGATAGCAGTCAAGCCGTAAAAGTGCCCTATTCGAAAAAAGAAATTTTTCAGAAGACTTTCGAAGGTTATGGAACATTGGCCGAACAGATACCTTTTTTGGATTATTCGCGGCCCAGTTTGAAAAAATCGATGTTCAGTCTACCCCTTACCTATATGGGCTATGGCGGTTATCTAAATCCTTTTACGGCAGAAGCCCAGGTCAATGCCAAATTGCTTCCGTTCAGGTTTCCGGTGGTCGCAGGGCATGAAGTCGGCCATCAACTGGGATATTCTGCCGAAAACGAGACCAATTTTATCGGCTACCTGGTTACCGTGAACAATGACGATATTTATTTCAAATATGTGGCCTATGCCTATGCACTGGCCTATTGCCTGGGCGAAGTTCAACGTATCGATGACAAACTTTTCAACGAGCTGTACGACAAACTCAATATCGGTACCCAGAACAACTACAAAGAGGCGAACGACTTCTGGGCATCTTATGAGAACCCCCTAGAACCTATTTTCAAATCGGCGTACAGTACTTTTCTCAAGGCCAATAATCAGGCCGACGGCATCATGAGCTACAACTATGTGGTTTCGCTATTTGTCAACTATTACAAGAAAAATCCGCTTTAGTTATAAAAGGAAGCCCAGAAACTTGAAATGGTTTTTGCCTTTGGTATAAAAAAATAGAAAACACGACCTGATTTCGTCGTACTTGCCTTATTTTTAGAGTGGCTAATCAACTAATGTAAGACCCTATGAAAATGAGACTACTCTTCCTCGCCGTTTTTTGGTGCGGATGTTCTTTACTTGCCCAAGAATACTTTCCGAAAAACGACGGTGTCAAATCAAGAAATAACAACTATACGGCATTCACCAATGCAAAAATTTATGTCACTCCCACCCAAATTGTCGATAACGGCACCCTTTTGATCCAAGATGGAAAGGTGGTCGAAGTTGGCAGAACGGTCACGCTGCCAAAGAATACCATTACTATCGATTTAAATGGAAAACATGTTTATCCATCCTTTATCGACATCTATTCCGATTTTGGGTTAGAGAAACCAAAGCAAGCACCGGGAAGCGGGCGTTCGCCGCAGTATGCACCCGAGCGCGAGGGTTTTTATTGGAACGACCATGTTATGCCCGAAAACAATGCCATCTCAAAATTCAAGTTTGACGATAAAAAAGCCAAGGAATTGCGCGAAGCCGGGTTCGGTACGGTAAACACGCATATTCAAGACGGAATCGTCCGCGGCACGGGGGTTTTGGTCACCTTGAACGAAGAAGGAAACGATGGGGATCGCATAATCGATGATAAATCGGGCCAATACCTATCGTTCTCAAAAAGTGTGGCGAAAAGACAATCTTATCCCGGATCATTGATGGGAGCCATGGCACTATTGCGTCAAATGTACCATGACGCAGAATGGTATGCGAAAGGAAACATCGATACCAAAGATCGATCTCTTGAGGCCTTGAACAGTAACCGGTCGCTAGCCCAGATTTTCGAGGCCAAAGACAAGGGCAATGTGGTTCGCGCCGATAAGATCGGCGATGCATTCGGAATTCAATACGCCATTTTAGGCGGTGGTGACGAATACCAAAATGTGGAAGACATCAAAAAAACGGGCGCCAAACTGATACTTCCCTTAAATTTTCCGGATGCATTTGATGTTTCAAATCCATATCATGCTGAATACGTTTCGTTGAAAGACATGCGCCATTGGAACCTCGCACCGACCAATCCGAAGGTATTGGCAGATAATGGCGTGTCATTCTCGTTCACCTTGCATGATTTAAAGTCGCCTGCCAATCTTAAGGAAAAAGTGCTAAAAGCAATCGAATACGGACTTTCTGAAACCAAGGCCTTGGAAGCATTGACCACTGTTCCTGCCCAAATCCTGGGCCAATCGAACAAGATTGGGTCACTGCATACCGGTGCCTATGCAAACTTCTTGATTGCCTCAGGAAATATTTTTGACAAGGGTACGACACTCTATGAAAATTGGGTCCAAGGAACAAAAAACACCATCACTTCGATGGATCTAAAGGATATAAGGGGAAAATACCATCTTGAGGCGGCGGGTAGTACCTATAAGATATCCATAACCGGTGAAATCAATAAACCCAAGGTCGAGGTAACGCAAGATACCGTAAAGCTTGGTTCCAAATTGAGCTTCGAAGACAATTGGCTGAACCTTTCTTTTGCCACGCATGAAGGTGAGAAAAACTATCGTTTGACAGCGCTCGCCGAAATGGACTCGCAAGACCTCAATGGCAAATTGGTCTTGCCCAATGGCGATGAAGCGACCTTCAGCGCCAAAAAAATGGAGGCTTTTTCGGAAAAAGAGCAGGAAGACGACGGCGAAAAGAAAACACCCGAATTAGTGCAGGTTAGTTATCCCATGGTCGGTTATGGTTACAAGACGAAACCTAAAGCGGAGGACATTCTCTTTAAAAATGCCACTGTATGGACAAGTGAAGCAACGGGCATTCTTGAAAATACGGATGTTCTCGTCAAAGACGGAAAAATTGCCAAAATCGGCAACAACTTGAATGCCGGAAGGGCAAAGATCGTTGATGCCACGGGCAAACATCTAACTTCGGGCATTATCGATGAACATAGCCATATAGCGGCCCTTGCCATCAATGAAGGTGGGCACAACTCTTCGGCCGAGGTAAAAATGGAAGATGTCGTCGACCCTGAAGATATGGGTATCTACCATGACCTTGCCGGCGGAGTGACCACCATTCAATTGCTTCACGGTTCTGCCAACCCTATTGGGGGGCGTTCGGCAATTTTAAAATTAAAGTGGGGCGAAAGTGCCGACGAAATGGTATACGACAATTCGCCCAAGTTCATAAAATTCGCACTCGGCGAAAATGTAAAGCAAAGTAACTGGCAGAGTTTTGCCCGTTTTCCGCAGACGAGAATGGGCGTCGAACAATTGTTCGTGAACTATTTTCAAAGGGCAAAGGAATATGATGCCAATAAGAAAAGTGGAAAGCCCTATCGGTATGACGAAGAGATGGAGACTTTGGCCGAAATCCTTAATGGAGAACGGTTTATCAGTTGCCATTCTTATGTGCAGAGCGAAATCAATATGTTGATGAAAGTCGCGGAGAAATTCGATTTCAAGGTCAACACCTTCACGCATATCCTAGAGGGGTACAAAGTAGCCGATAAAATGGCCGAACACGGCGTCGGAGGTTCTACTTTCAGCGACTGGTGGGCCTATAAGTTCGAAGTGAACGACGCCATACCCTACAATGCCGCCATTATGCACAGCCAAGGAGTGACCGTGGCGATCAACAGCGATGATGGTGAGATGTCACGGCGTCTGAACCAAGAAGCGGCAAAAACCGTCAAGTATGGTGGTATGGACGAACTGGAAGCTTGGAAAATGATTACGATAAATCCTGCAAAGCTATTGCACATCGACAATCGCGTAGGCAGCATCAAAGAAGGTAAAGACGCCGATTTAGTGCTGTGGTCGGGCCACCCATTATCTATCTACACCAAGGCCGAAAAGACGATGATCGATGGTGTGGTCTACTTTGATCTCAAAAACGACGAACTGCAACGTGAAGCCATCAAGCAAGAACGTAACAAGTTGATCGGTATGATGCTCAGGGAAAAGGAAGGGGGTGCCAAAACGCGCACGCCAAAACAGAGCAAAAAACAACAAATGACATGCGAGACCATGTAATGGTCGGTTATTAAAAGCTAATCACGAAAAAAATGAAAAAAGCAACCAATCTGATAATTCTTCTGGTATTACTGGCAGTTACCGGCCGGGCACAGCAAACTCCGGGTCCTGTTCAAAAAGAGGCTATTTCCATTGATGGTGCAACGGCCCATTTGGGCAATGGCCAGGTCATCGAAAATTCCCTTATCATGTTCGAGAACGGCAAATTGACCTTTGTTGGTAGCGCCAATGCCAAAATCGCTCGCAAGGGCAAAATCATCAAAGGCAAGGGAAAACATGTCTATCCCGGATTCATTGCCATGTCATCTGCATTGGGCCTTGTGGAGGTCGATGCCGTGAGAGCCAGTGACGATCAAGATGAAATAGGCGATTTTCTACCTCATATTCGCAGTCAGATCGCCTATAATGCCGAATCGAAAGTTGTAGAAAGCATGCGGCCCAATGGCGTCTTGTTGGGGCAGATTACCCCGAACGGGGGGCGTATTTCGGGCAGTTCATCTGTAATGCAATTCGACGCCTGGAATTGGGAAGACGCCGCCATCAAGGTCGATGATGGCATTCACCTTAATTGGCCAAGTGCCTTTCGAAGAGGGCGTTGGTGGGCTGGCGAGCCTCGAGGTTACCAACCGAACAAAGACTACAAAAAACAAATCGATGAAGTGACTTCTTTTATCAAGAATTCATTGGCCCATGGCAAAGATTTAAACGGCAAAAAAAACCAAGCCTACGCGGCAATGCATGGCCTATTTGATGGATCGAAGAAATTATACGTACATGCCGATAGTGAAAAGGAAATTGTCGACGCCGTAAGCCATGCCAAAAACAATGGGGTCAAGACTGTTGTCATTGTTGGCGGGTATCATGCCCACAAAGTGACCGACTTTCTAAAACAAAACAACGTGGCCGTGGTCGTGCGTGCCCCCCATAACCTTCCTGCTTTTGATGATGATGACTATGATTTTCCCTATAAACTTCCCAAACTATTGGCCGATGCCGGATTGCTGGTTGCCCTTCAAACAAGGAGCGAAATTTTTCAGGCCCGTAATCTACCTTTTTATGTTGGTCAGGTGGCCGGGCAAGGATTGGATCCTGAAAAAGCCCTGCAGATGATTACCTCGAACGCTGCCCAAATTCTAGGAATCGACGATTCGTACGGATCACTTGACGTAGGCAAGAGCGCAACCCTGTTCGTTTCTGAAGGCGATGCCCTCGATATGCGCGGCAATCAACTGACCCATGCGTTTATCGATGGTAGGGATGTTTCCCTTGAAACACATCAGACCGAACTGTGGAAGCGCTATATGGGAAAATATGAAGGGGAATAATAAGTGCGATAAAAGCTGAGGAAAAACCATTCTTAATACCTTTCATTCTTTATCATTATTAGCACAGAATCAAAAAACCCAAGGGATTTCTATACAACTTGGAACAATCGGCAATGGTCCGAAATTATTTCTGGGGCGAAGCTATGGTAATTCCTGTCGGTATCTGGATTTCAACAAGTTGTAAGTTTCTTTGAATTCAAAACTCAAGTTTTGATAAATGGCACCAACTCACCCTTATCGTAAATTCCATCTCGAGGCTCCAAACGGATAAATCCGTTCAAGTTGGCCAAACTGGTCAAATCGCCGGAGCCGTTCTCGACAATCAAATGGGCATGAAGACTTCCGTTTTTCCAGAACGTCCTAACTTGTTTGAAAAGTGTTAGGTCGGTTTTATTTTGGATAGGCTCAGCAAGAACCACCTTTCTCTCTGGATAATCGACACGCAATGCTTTGTACAACCATGGGAGGAAATAAATATGGTAATTCGCAAAAGTCGAAACGGGATTACCGGGAAACGAAAAAATCGTTGTTCGGCTTTCTTGATGCAAACCGAACCAAAAGGGTTTGCCAGGGCGTTGGGCCACACGATGAAAAACTTTTTCGACACCCAATTCTTCCAATACTTCGGGAACAAAATCAAATTTCCCTTTGGAAACACCACCACTGAGCATCAATACATCGGATGTTTCCATTACTTTTCGAATGGCCTTCGAAATCATTTCTTTCTCATCGGTCAAATGTATCAGGGCGGCGTTAATTCCTTGCTTTTGTAAAGCAGCTTTCAAGGAAAGTGAATTCGACTTTCGTATTTGATGCGGCAATGGTCTTTCATGAACCTCGACAAGCTCATTACCTGTTGAAATTACCGTCACTTTGGGCAGTTTTTTGACCAAAACCTCTGATTTTCCTACGGAAGCCAATACATTGATGGCTCCTGCCGAAATTTGTTTGCCGGGTTCCAATAGAACAGCTCCCTTGGGACTATCACTGCCCTGATAATGAATGTCTTGTCCCTTGTTTGGCAGTTTGGTCACGGTGGCCCATCCCTCTTGAATTGTCAGATGCTCGTACATGATTACAGAATCGGCATTTTCGGGCACTACGGCCCCTGTCATTATTTCCAGACAATTATTGACATTACTTAATCTTTGTTGGGGAGTTCCGGCGGCGGCCACTCCCTCGATCTTAAATCGGGTACATCCGTCTTCGATAGCGAAATAATTGATGGCAATGCCATCTTTTGTAGCGCGGTCGAAAGGCGGAAAATCACGATCGGCAAGAATATTTTCGGCAAGTACCCGGCCCATACTTTCAAGAATAGCAACTTGCTCATCGCCAAAATCGAAAGTGTTGTCGAGTACTTTTTTATAAGCTTCCTGAAATAAAATCATTGATTTTCATATTTTTTGTACAAGTACCTTTACCAAACCCCCAGCCCATTGATCAATAAAACACGGATCCCAACAATGAATACCAAAAGGGCGGTCACGCGCTTAATGCCATTGGGGGATAATCTTTTTAGGCTCAAACGAATACCCAATTGTCCACCAAAGAAGACACAAGCCGCCAAAATCAGGGTTTCCTTCAAAGGAAGCTCTAAAGTTCCTGCGGATATCAATCCTATCAATCCGGAAATCGAATTGACCAAAATGAAAAAACTGGCCAAGGCGGCAATTTTCAAAGCCCTTCCCCACTGTAAATGATTTAGAATCGGTGCAAGGAAAATACCACCGCCAATACCAACGAGCCCCGACAACAATCCTATTGCACCACCAATCAAAAAACTGAACCCCTTGGGATATGTTTTCGTTCGTTCCGAACCAACATTCGCCGAAAAAGTCTGGTAAGCCAACGCCAATGACGAAACGATCAGCGAACACCCCAATATAATGAAGAATACTTTTTCGCTCAACCGAAATGTAGCCCCTAAGTAGGCCAAGGGAACACTACTGATTACGAAAGGTAAAAAATCCTTTAGTTTGGCATGTCCGTGTTTGAAATACAAAAAAGTACTGCCCGATACCACGACCAAATTGCAGATCAAGGCAATAGATCGAATCGGAAAGAAGGAGACAAAAAAAATGGCCAACAAAGCCAAATAACTGGATCCACCTCCGAACCCTACGGAAGAATATAACGTCGCCACCACAAAAAAACCGAGGCACAAAAGAACAAGGTGCTCACCCGAGATCAGCATAAGTGTGCAATTTACTCATTCCGCCATTTACGTTTACGAAAGTTTTTTGTGGATACCATTCCTGTAAGAGGGCTAGTGCCTTTCTGCTTCTGATACCTGATTGACAGAGCAGATAAACAGGTTTGCTCAAATCGATTTCTTCTTGGCGTTCTTTCAATTCTGACAATGGAATGTGCTTGGCCATTTTGAGATTGGCAAGACTATATTCTTCATCTGTACGCACATCGATTAACTCAATTTCATTATCTGACAACAAGGGCATCAAACCTATTGCTTCGATCGAGTGCATTTTTTCATCACAAGCAAATTCATAACTATTGGCCAGTTCTGAAATTTTCAGGTTGGCTTCTACTTTATTGAATTTTATCTTTTGAATGCGCTGCGAGAGTCCATCGTATAACAACAATCTTCCGGATAGGGGCTCTCCGATTCCCGTAATGATTTTTATGGTTTCAAGGGCCTGAAAATTTCCAATGATTCCTGGTATGATCCCCAATACCCCATGTTCATTGCAATTCGGAACCTCATCTTCTTTCGGCATATCTGGGTAAAGACAGCGGTAGGTCGGCCCTGCTTCGAAATTGAATACGCTCACCTGCCCTTCATAGCCGTGCAAAGCCCCATATACAAAAGGTTTGCCCTGAACGACACAGGCATCATTGATCAAATAACGAGAGGGGAAATTATCTGTGGCATCGACGACTAAATCATATTCTGCTATAATCTGAAGTGCATTTTCCCTATTCAAGAAATCCGTGTGCGGAATCAAGTTGGTAGTCGAATTTTGCCGTTGTAATTTTTTTACGATGACCTGAACTTTGGCTTGCCCGACATCGTTCTCACCATATAAAACCTGCCTGTGCAGGTTCGATATAGCCACGGTATCATTGTCAACAATGCCCAAAGTTCCGACACCAGTCGCGTTCAAGTAAGTCAAAACAGGTATGCCAAGTCCTCCCGCTCCGACCACCAATACTTTGGCATCGGCCAATTTTTGCTGTGCTTCGGGGCCAAAGTCCTTTAAAATAACCTGTCTGTTGTATCGTTCGGAATTCATGTAGTCAGTTTTGACAGCGCTTCTTGATAATCCTCTTGCGAATTGGCATTGAGGATGACGTTCTCATTATTGGGAAAGACCAATTTCGTTTCATTATTTATCAAAAACTTTCTCGGGCAAGTGCCATTGCCAGCCTCGAGATAGGCCACCGCAGTCTTAAGGCCTTCGGGCTCCCAAATCGCACAGAGGGGTTCGGGCAACGGGTTCTCTTTATTGGCAAATGCAGTAGCGAATTTGCCTGAGTCACGTTCCTGAACCAATTGTTCTAAAGACGGCAAATCGATCAACGGCAGATCACAGGCCAGTACTAGCCAAGCCGCCTCAGGGTGGCGTTCGTGAGCGGACAGTATTCCGTTAAAAGGCCCTCTA
Organism: Flavobacteriaceae bacterium NBU2977; assembly: GCA_019931105.1. Lineage (GTDB taxonomy): Bacteria > Bacteroidota > Bacteroidia > Flavobacteriales > Flavobacteriaceae > Meishania > Meishania litoralis. The sequence goes on from JAIOUW010000006.1 coordinate 135,356, forward strand.
AACCTATCTTTGTCGGTAAGTGTGGCGTAACCAAAAGGTACTTGGGCCTCTTGCTCTTTCCGCAGACTGATATAGGTACGTTCGCAAACTTCTCCCAATAATTGGTACAGATACTCACGTTGCGGAATACCGTGATATGCTATCAGGCCTTTGTCACTTCCCATTCGGGTACTCTTGCCTCCTGACAACACCAATCCGTATAGCTTAGCGGCTGTATTCATGCTTCCCTCCCGTTTTATATTCCAATTGAATTTCGCCTATTTTGATATCGTGCGACAGTGCCTTGCACATATCGTAAATTGTCAATGCGCTTATCGAAACCCCTGTCAAAGCCTCCATTTCGACCCCGGTTCTTTCGGTGCAACTTACTTTACACTTTATTTCAAGCGTATTATCTGATGGAGTTATGTCGATCTGTACTTTTGAAAGATTCAGTTGGTGGCAAAGCGGAATGAGTTCCGAAGTTTTTTTCACTCCTTGGATCCCTGCAATGATTGCGGTTTGAACAATGCTTCCTTTAGCCCCTAAAAAGTCCTTTTCGGCCAATGTGGAGAAAACTTCTTTCGGAAAGAATACTTTTCCGGTAGCTATTGCCATACGCTTGGTCGTTTCCTTTTCTGAAACATCGACCATATTGGCCTTGCCTTCAATGTCTATATGTGATAGCTTATTCTGCGACAATTTTTATTCCCTTTAAACGCTCTGAAAGGTACTTTGACCTAGTTCATATCAACACTTTGAACTTTTAATTTCGTATTTCCTACTTCATTCAACCTCCTATCGACGTCATTGAATTGCTGAAAACACCCTCATATTTTTGTTGTGCCTCAAAACCGGTCTTGGCACGACTACCTACCGCGTCCAAAATTAGTTTCTGCACATTTTCTGTGGTATTGGCGGATCTCATGACACTACGAAGGTTCATGCAGGGTTTGGCATACAAACAGGTAATCACATCGCCAACGGCCGAAATGCGCAATCGATTGCATGACCCGCAAAATGTTCTACTAAAGGATGGAATGACTCCAAAACTACCTACATACCCCGGAATCTTATAATTGATTGATGTAGAGGTCGTTGGCGATTCCAATTTATAGTAATCGGGGTGGTTCTTCCTAATAAATGCCAAAATCTTTTTGAAATCCCACTCTATGGAATCGAAATTCCTTGACCCACCGTTAAAAGGCATTTCCTCTAAAAAACGAACGGAAACATCAAAATTCTTGGTCAATTCGAGCATGGGCAAAATGTCATCGGTGTTTTGGCCCGACAACACTACGAAATTGGTACGCACATTAAATCCTTCGGTGATCAGCCGCATCAAATTGTCATGTACAACCTCATATTGATCGCGTCTGGTAATGCGCTCAAAGGTAGCCTTGTTAATGGCGTCCAGACTAATATTCACATTTCTGATGCCCAAAGTCTTTAGTTCGTCAATATGCGGTCCGATCAAAGTGGCGTTCGTCGTAACCGAAATATCCTGCAATCCTCTCATTTTTGAAAGATTGCGCAATAACACCATCAAATCTTTACGAACAAAAGGTTCCCCGCCCGTAATCCTGATCTTATCAATACCCTGGCCGACCAAAATCTCGCTTAGCGTCGAAAGTTCCTCGATGGTTAGCAATTTGTCGTTCTTTACAAAATCGATTCCTTCCGAAGGCATGCAATAATTGCAGCGCAGGTTGCACCGGTCGGTCACCGCCAAACGCAGGTAATTGATTTTTCGATTATGGTTGTCTACCAACATATTCTTTTTACCGCATTTTATTCAGGGATGCGCGGACACCCATACTTCTTTGTTCCTGAAAATTTCCTTTTTCCAAATGGGGACAGTTTGCTTCAGGGTATCGATGATATATCGACAGGCCGGAAAACATGCATCACGATGCGCGGATGAAACCCCCACTACGACCACAGGGTCTTCCACTTTTTTGGTCCCTACGACATGGCGGACGACAACTTTGTTCACAGGCCATTTTTCAGAGGCCTGTGTCACAGTCTTTCGCATTTCTTTCAAGGCCATAGCCTTGTAAGTCTCAAACTCCAATGCAACGACCTCCTCATTGTTCGTGAATTCGCGAACGGCGCCGATAAAAACACAGATACCGCCGCTTGCCGGATGCGAAAGTTCTTTATAAACTCCCGAGACATCCAATTCTTCAACTATCTCTAAAATAGGTTCTTCCATCAACCTCCGCTTACAGGTGGAATAATCGCTATTTCATCGTCTTGCCCCAAAGTAACATCGTCGCCCGCGTATTCACTGTTCACCGCTACGGCAAAAGAGGACAGCTTAGAAAAATCGGGATAGTCGGCGATCAACAACTCCTTCAATTCCGCGACCGATCTGGGCTGAACACCCTTCGAAGGCAAGTCTATCGAAGATCTGCCAACAATGTCTTTCGCAATGCCAAACAACAATAATTCCATAATTAAACTTTCAAAAGCACAATTTACTCAAAAAAACAGGATTCCCTACGGCTTTGTGAACACTTTGGCATTTATCAGGTCTTATACCAAACCTATAGGTTTTCGACATCCCACTTTGCTCATTGATCCGACAGGTAGGCCCCATAGCCATTAAAGAATTACATTTGCCAAAGGGAAAATTCTTTCGTTATGAGTGAAATAAAACAAATAACCAGCCTTCAGAACACCTTGGTCAGGGAGATTCTTGTTTTAAAGGAAAAATCACGGGAGCGCAGAAAGAAAGGTTTGTTCGTTCTCGAAGGCAGACGTGAATTACAACTCGCGCTAAAAGGCGGTTACGAGGTCGTTACCCTTCTGTATTGTCCAGAGATTATGCCTGCAAAAGACATACTTGAAATGAAACGAATTTTGAACGATGGAACGACGTTGATCGAACTATCGCCGAAAGTCTATCAAAAACTCGCCTACCGTGCGACTACCGAAGGGTTAATTGCCGTATCAAAAACAAAAGACCATTCGTTGACAAATCTGGCCTTAAAAAACCGCAACCCCTTAATCTTGGTAGCGGAAGCCCCTGAAAAACCGGGAAATATCGGCGCATTGCTACGTACGGCAGATGCCGCAAATCTAGATGCGGTGTTTATCGCCAATGCCAAAGGCGATATTTATAATCCGAATATCATTCGTTCGAGCGTCGGCTGTATTTTTACTAATAGTATTGCTATGGGTTCTACATCCGATATCATATCCTATTTGAAAGAACATGATATTTCTATTTTCTGTGCGGCCTTGACTGCTTCAAAAAATTACACCAATATCGATTATACCAAGGGAAGTGCAATAGTTGTTGGCACCGAATCGACGGGCCTAACATACGATTGGCTTGAGAATTCCGACCAGAATATCGTAATACCCATGCAAGGCGAAATCGATTCGATGAACGTATCGGTTTCCGCCGCAATACTTATCTTTGAGGCAAAGAGACAACGGGATTTTTCAACTCCGAACGCAATTTAGCATTACCTTGTCGATACAAACCGAACCTAGATGAGTTTCCTTTTTTATATTATCATTGCGATTTTAGTTTTTCAATTTATAGTCGAGACTTGTTTGGATGTTCTCAATGCCCGGCACTATAATGATCCGGTACCGGAAGAATTGAACGATGTCTTTGATATTGCCGAATATCAAAAATCACAGGAATACAAGAGGATCCGTTACCGATTTGGGCTCGTAAGCGCTACATTTTCATTATTGCTGACCTTGGCATTCTTGATTTTCGGCGGGTTCGAATGGGTAGATGGTATCGTTAGAGATATTACCGACAACCCTATTTTAATGGCGTTATTTTTCTTCGGAATCATAATGATCGGAAGTGATATAGTTACTACCCCCTTTTCATACTATTCGACTTTCGTCATCGAGGAAAAATTCGGGTTCAACAAAACAACATCCGGCCTCTTCTTTATGGACAAATTGAAAGGATGGCTGGTGTCGGGAATACTTGGGGGCGGAATTTTGGCGGCCATCATCTGGTTTTATCAATGGGCCGGCAACTATTTCTGGGTCTATGCTTGGGCCATTGTCGCATTTTTTACACTTTTCATGAATCTTTTTTATAGTCGCTTGATCGTGCCTTTGTTCAACAAACAGTCACCTTTGGAACCTGGCAGTCTTAAGACCAAGATTGAAGACTATGCCAAAAAAGTCGGTTTTGAGCTCAAGAACATATTCGTAATCGACGGTTCAAAACGATCGACAAAAGCAAATGCCTACTTTTCAGGATTTGGAAAAGAAAAACGTATTACCTTATACGATACACTTGTCAAGGATCTCGATGAAGATGAGATCGTAGCGGTTCTTGCACATGAGGTCGGGCATTATAAACGAAGACATATAATTATCAACCTTGCCACAACTATATTATTGACCGGATTGACTTTGTTCATTCTCTCCCTTTTTATCAACAATCCTGAAATTTCCAAGGCCATAGGGGTTACACGCCCTAGTTTTCATGCCGCCCTGATCGGCTTCGGAATACTGTACAGCCCCATTTCAGAAGTTACCGGGCTAATTATGAACTATTTCTCACGCAAATTCGAGTATGAGGCCGATGACTATGCAAAAAATACATTTGCCCCATCACCTCTTATTAGTTCGTTAAAAAAACTTTCCAGTAATAACCTGAGCAACCTCACCCCCCACCCTGCCTATGTATTCATGCATTATTCACACCCGACACTAATCGATAGGATCAAGAATCTTAGGGCATAATTTTTGTTGCTTGGTAGAAAAGATCAGCGTATTTTTAATATTCCATGACCCAAGCTGTAATAGAAAAAGAAAACAAGGAAATAGCAAAACAGTACAAAGAACTGTTGCGTATTAGCTATCAGACTTTATCAGATGATGATAAAAAACTGATACGTTCCGCTTTTGAAATTGCCGTTGACGCGCATAAGGACCAACGCCGAAAATCAGGGGAGGCCTATATCTTTCATCCTATTGCAGTGGCAAAGATCGTGGCTTTCGAAATCGGACTCGACGCCGTCTCCATTGCTTCTGCCCTATTGCACGATGTAGTAGAAGACTCAGAATATACTTTGGACGATATCGATCGTATGTTCGGTGAAACGGTCGCACGGATCGTTGATGGACTTACCAAAATCGCCCACCTGAAAAAAGATATGAATATCTCGCAACAGGCGGAGAATTTCAGAAAAATGTTATTGACCCTTCATGATGATGTGAGGGTGATCATTATCAAGATTGCCGACCGTTATCACAATATGCTCACATTGGATTCGATGCCCGAACATAAACAGGTACAGATGGCATCCGAAACCTTATATATCTATGCTCCCCTGGCCCATAGGATCGGTCTTTATAATATCAAGACCGAATTGGAGGACCTCAGCCTTAAATATACCGAGCCGAACGTCTATGATGACATTAAGAAGAAAATCGAAGGCTCTAAAGAAGAACAACAGGCCTATATCGATGCCTTTACGGGCATTATCGAAAAATCTTTGGATAAGGAGGGGCTCAAGTACATCATTAAAGGTCGTATGAAGTCCATTTATTCGATGCGCAGAAAAATGAAGGCGCAAAACGTGACTTTTGATGAAATCTACGACAAGTTCGCCATTCGTATTATTTACGCATCAGAAAGAGAGAACGAGAAGTTTTTGGCCTGGAAAATATATTCCATTGTAACCGACCACTTCACTCCGAACCCAGTAAGATTGCGTGACTGGATATCTTCTCCAAAATCAACAGGTTATGAAGCGTTGCATATAACCGTAATGGGCCCAGAAGGAAAATGGGTGGAAGTACAGATCCGCAGCGAGCGCATGCACGAAATAGCCGAAAAAGGCTATGCGGCACATTTCAAGTACAAACATGGGGACCAAAAAGAGCAGGGAATCGACGTTTGGCTGAACCGCCTACAGGAAGCACTGGAAAACGCGAATACCAACGCCGTTGATTTTGTTGAAGAATTCAAATTGAATCTCTACTCCAAAGAAATTTTCGTCTTTACACCGCAGGGCGATCTAAAATCATTGCCAAAAGGGGCCACACCCCTAGACTTCGCATTTAACATCCATACCGAGGTCGGCATGCGTACCCGCGGGGCCAAGGTCAATGGTAAATTGGTGCCCTTGAACACAACATTGAACAGTGGGGACCAAGTGGAAATCATTACTTCCGAACAGGCCAAACCGAATCAGAATTGGCTCGATTATGCGACCACGGCAAGGGCAAGGGCCAAAATAAAGTCGTCGTTGCGCGAAGAGAAAAAAAGTGTGGCCGAAGAAGGCAAAGAAGTGCTGCGAAGAAAGCTAAAATCGCAAAAGATCACCCTTAACGAAGATGTTGTCAACAAAATGGTCGTCTATTTTAAATTGAAGACCAGTTTAGATCTTTTCTATCGAGTCGGTATCGGCTCGATAGACAATCAAAGGATCAAGGATTTTGCATCTTCTTACAGTAACGCATTCATTAGCTTCTTCAAAAATAAGATACGCCGTACTCCCGTACCCGAAGATATTGACAAAGACGAGATTACTTCAAAATACGATATGCTCGTCTTTGGAAAGGAAGAGGAAAAACTGGACTATAAACTATCACAATGCTGCAACCCCATACCGGGTGATGAGGTATTCGGTTTTATAAGTGTAAATGATGGCATTAAAGTCCATAAAAAAAACTGCCCAAATGCCATTTCTTTGCAGTCAAATTATGCCTACCGCATTATCAGCGCCAAATGGATAGATTCGACCCAAGAAGAGTTCAAATCTGAAATTCATTTGACAGGCATAGACAATTTGGGCCTTGTCAGCGAGATTACCGAGGTTATATCCAACAACATGCACGTAAACATGCGCAATCTCAATTTCAGCACCGACGGAGGCACCTTCACTGGCCGAATTACAGTGGTCGTCAAAAACAACGGTATCCTCAAGAAATTGATTACTAATCTGAAGCAGATAAACGGCATTGACAAAGTCACGCGGGTTTAAAATTTAAATGTACATTTGTAGCTTATTATTGCTGCTGAAAAATTATGGCTTCCAATAAGGATCAAGAGATTGTAAAAAGTGTTTTCACGGCCTTTTTAGAAGAGAACGGACATCGAAAAACACCGGAACGTTACGCCATACTTCAAGAAATATACAATAGTGACGAGCATTTTGATATAGAGTCGCTTTATATCAATATGAAGAACAAAAAATATAGGGTCAGCCGTGCTACCCTATACAATACCATCGAGCTTTTGCTAGACTGCAAACTTGTTAGAAAACATCAATTTGGCAAGAACCAGGCGCAATACGAAAAATCGTATTTCGATCGGCAGCACGATCATGTCATCTTGACCGATACGGGCGAAGTAATGGAGTTCTGCGACCCCCGGATCCAATCGATAAAAAAAACCATAGAAGAAGTGTTCGACATCAAAATAAACAACCATTCACTTTATTTCTACGGCACCAAGAACAAATCGGCCGAAAAAATGCCGGGAACAGAGTAAAAACAACAAACTAACCAAGAAAGAATACATGGCGGTAGATTTATTGTTAGGCCTGCAATGGGGAGATGAAGGAAAAGGAAAAATAGTCGACGTACTGACTAAAGATTACGACATCATCGCTCGTTTTCAGGGTGGGCCGAACGCAGGGCATACTTTGGAATTTGACGGCATAAAACATGTACTGCATACCATTCCATCCGGTATTTTCCATAAAAATGCCATCAATGTGGTCGGTAACGGTGTGGTTATAGACCCTGTAATTTTCAAAAAAGAATTGGACAATCTAAAGAAGTTCGATATCGATATCAAATCGAAATTGCTGATTTCAAGAAAAGCCCATCTCATTCTACCCACGCACAGACTATTGGACGCCGCTTCGGAAGCTTCAAAAGGAAAAGCCAAGATCGGTTCTACTTTAAAGGGCATCGGCCCTACCTATATGGATAAGACCGGCCGCAACGGTATGCGCATTGGTGATCTGGAACTTGATGACTGGAAAGACAAATATCGTGCGCTCGCCAATAAGCACGAGGCCATGATCGATTTCTACGATGTTGATATTCAATACGACCTAAAAGATCTTGAGTCCGATTTTTGCGAAGCGGTCGAAGAGTTGAAGAAATTGACCTTTATCGACAGCGAAGAGTATTTGTACCAGGCCCAAAAGAAAGGCAAGAAAATATTGGCCGAAGGTGCACAAGGTTCATTGCTCGATATCGATTTCGGCACCTACCCGTTTGTAACTTCAAGCAATACCACGGCAGCGGGCGCCTGCACGGGTCTCGGTGTTGCGCCAAATCAGATCGGCGATGTGAAGGGCATTTTCAAAGCCTATACGACAAGGGTCGGCAGCGGTCCTTTTCCGACAGAGCTTTTTGACGAAGACGGAGAAACCATGGGCCGTGTGGGCAATGAATTTGGCGCCACGACGGGCCGCCCAAGGCGATGTGGCTGGCTGGATCTCGTGGCCCTAAAATATGCAGTTCAAATCAATGGGGTCACCGTACTCATGATGATGAAGGGAGACGTACTCAGCGGATTCAAAAAAATCAAGGTATGCACGGCCTATAATTACAAAGGTGAAACAATATCGCATCTACCCTATAATATCGAGGTAGAGAACGTAACTCCAATCTATACCGAAATGGAAGGTTGGAAACAAGACCTTACAAAAATGACCTCGGCCGACGAACTGCCCAAAAATCTGAATGCCTACATCGATTTTCTCGAGACCGCCTTGGAAGTTCCCATTAAGATAGTCTCGGTGGGCCCTGACCGCACGCAGACGATACATAGGTAGTTCAAAGTTGTTTACTACCCTTTCGATGTTACGATTTTTCACGATCGGATCAAAATTGTTGTTCAGCTACAGGTCGATGTAGTTCGGATAAAAAAGTACCTATGATATCCCACAATTTCATTAAATTACGGGATGCTAAGAATCTACACCTTGAAAGGGTTTCTTTTTATGATCCTTGTTTCGGCTTTATTCGCATGTGAGCATTCCCAGAAAGAGGAAGATAAAATAGATTTATCGCTCAATTCCCTTTTCTCGGACCATATGGTCTTACAGCAAAACGACGATGTTGCATTTTGGGGAAAATATACCCCGGCCCAAGAACTATCTATTGTTGCAAGCTGGGGGGAAAAAACCTCGGTTTCAACCGATGGTATGGGCCAATGGACCGCCCGATTGAAAACGCCAAGGGCCGGTGGACCTTTTACCGTGACGATCACTGCAAAAGACAGTACCATTACATTGAAAGATATTCTTATCGGCGAAGTCTGGTTGGCCTCTGGGCAATCGAATATGGAGATGCCCTTAAAAGGCTTTCTACCGAACGACCCCATCGACGATTCAGAAGAAGAAATCGCCAATGCTAATTTTCCTCAAATACGCTATATCGACGTTCCAAGAACGATCGCCCCGCTTCCTGAAAAAGAATTCGAAGGTCAATGGAAGCCTTTGAATCCTGAGACGGCTTCCGATTTCAGTGCAACGGCCTATTTCTTTGCCCGAAAATTGCATCAGGAATTGGATGTGCCGGTTGGAATTATTACAAGCAATTGGGGCGGCACACCCGTGGAATCGTGGATGAGCAAGGAAAAAATAATTTCCCTTGGGGAATTCGAAAAAGAGCTCGAAGCGATAAAACCGGAAAATATTAAAGTTTTCGAGGATTGGTATTCAAAATTCCCGACTAAAAAAATTCCTGTATCAGAAGAGGAATGGCAAAATCTAAACCTTGATGACGCCGCTTACGCAAATAGTGACTTCGATGATTCAAAATGGAACACCACGGCCTTACCTGTCGTAGTGGAAAATCTTAAGGTCATTAATAAAGATGGGGTCTATTGGTTTCGAAAAAAAGTGATGATCGAAGATCAGACCTCGAATTATACTTTCAAGGTAACGGGTGGTATAGACGATTCTGACATTACCTATGTGAACGGTGAGAAAATCGGTAGCACCTTCGGCCATAATACCCCTAGAAATTATGCCATACGCAAAGGCTTATTGAAAGAAGGAGAAAACACCTTGGCAGTTCGCGTTATCGATACCGGGGGCGGTGGTGGCTTTATTGGTGATGTCACATTGACCAAAAACGATACCGATACGGCAGTCGATATTCTTGAAGGATGGAGCTATCAACAAATAGCGGGCATACAAGTATCCGACTTTTTGTTGCTACATAAGAACCAAGGTGCCCTTGAAAATCCTCCCAAAGGTCTGGAGTCGTTCAAATTGGATGCCCACACCCCATCGACCTTGTACAATGGTATGATCAAGCCTTTGATCCCGTATTCGGTCAAAGGGGCCATATGGTATCAAGGAGAAAGTAACGTAGGTCGCCATGATCAATACTTAAAGCTCTTCCCAGGCATGATCCAAGACTGGCGCGAGCGTTGGAACGGTGATTTTTCGTTCTACTTTGTTCAAATTGCGCCTTTCGAATATGGCAATGGACTATCACCTGCCCTTCGAGATGCCCAGAGAAAAAGCCTTAAAACCCCAAAAACGGGCATGGCCGTCACTATGGATATCGGTGTATCGAACAACATTCACCCAGGCAATAAACAAGATGTGGGAGATCGGCTGGCGCGACTGGCCTTGGTAAATGATTACGGTAAGGATATTGTCGCTTCTGGCCCACTCTACAAATCCCAAACCATTTCAGGAAATAAAATAGCATTGGCATTCGAATATGCAGAAAGCGGATTAGTGGCTCAAAACCCAAATCCATCAGGATTCGAAATCGCTGGAGAAGATAGAATATTTCATCCTGCCGTAGCAAAGATTGAGGGAGACAAGGTAGAAGTCTCGTCACCATCGGTAAACGCTCCGAAATATGTACGGTATGGCTGGAAAGATTATATTGCAGGTTCCCTGTTTAATACGGAAGGCCTACCGGCATCCTCTTTTACAACTGAAGAATAATTAATACGATACCAATGAGTAACAACTTGAACAGAAGAAATTTTATTCGCAAGACATCGCTTGCGGGCGCAGCCTTATCAATGGGGCCTTTGATGTCTCAAACCACGGTCGAATATTCAGAACGCCCCTTTATGCACAAATACATGGGCGGATTTGCCGCGCCTAAACTCGAAACCGTGAGAGCGGCCTTTATCGGGGTCGGAAATAGGGGGCCTTCACATTTGAAATTCTTTGCCGGTCTACCGGGTACCGAAGTTGTCGCAATTTGCGACCTCTATGAAGACCTTGCCAAAAAGTGGGGCGATGAAGCCAAGAAAATAGGCAATGGAAAACAGCATCAAAATATCAAGCTCTATTACGGCGGCGAGAACAAATGGCGTACCATGTTGGACGAGGTAAAACCCGATGTCGTATTTGTCATCACCAATTGGGCCAATCACGCCCCCATGGTAATCGAGTCCATGAAAAAAGGCGCACATGCCTTTACGGAAGTTCCGATGGCATTGACGATCGATGAGACGTGGGATATTGTGGACACCTCTGAAGCGACCGGAAAGCATTGTATGATGATGGAAAATGTCAATTATGCCAGAGAAGAACTGATGTACCTGAACATGTGCCGACAAGGAGTGATCGGCGAACCTTTGCATGCCGAGGCTGCCTATATCCATGAACTGCGTTTTCAGATGGAGGAACAAGATCGGTTTACAGGGTCGTGGCGTACGCCGCATTATGCCCATCGCAACGGAAATCTCTACCCCACACACGGTTTGGGGCCTGTTGCACAATATATGAACTTGGCACGTACCGAGGACAATTTTGGCACCTTGGTATCTTATTCCACTCCCGCGCGGGGCCGAAAATCATATGCCGAAAAGAATTATCCCGCAGACCACAATTGGAACAAGCTCGACTTCAAGGGTGGAGATTTAAACACTTCGATCGTTAAGACACATTTGGGGCGTACCATCATGATCCAATGGGACGAGACCAGTCCGCGCCCTTATTCGCGCCACAATTTGATTCAAGGCACAAAAGGAATCCTGGCAGGTTTCCCGACGCGTATAGCCCTAGAAGGCGGTGTTGAAGGTGCGACCGAAAACCATCATCAATGGGCCCAAGGAGAACAATTGGCGGCAATATATGAGAAGTATGATCATCCGCTCTACAAAAGGTTGAACCAAGCCGCTAAAGGAAGTGGTCATGGTGGCATGGACGGTATTATGATGTACCGTATCGTCGAATGTCTGCAAAAGGGGCTCCCACTCGACCAAAATGTATATGAAGGTGCCTTTTGGAGTGCGGTCAGTCCATTGAGCGAAGCTTCGGTGGCCAATGGCGGCATGCCACAGGCTTTCCCAGATTTCACCCGTGGTAATTGGACCAGCACAGAACCTTTGAAAATTATTAGTTAAAACCTATTCGAATAAATCGTACGATTCCTGTTTTTTGCAGGAGCGACCAAAAACAATTTCAATGCAAAAATCAATTTTATTGGCTGTGTTTTCCATAGCCGTACTATCCTGCAAGACCGAAAAAAAAACTGAAAAATCAGAACCCGTGGCCGACACCGAAGTCAAAGCAGATGACTGGATCTATCTTTTTGACGGCTCAAGTCTTGAAGGCTGGCGCGGTTATAACGGAAAAACGATGCCCCCAGGTTGGGTGATCGAAGACAGCGTACTGACATTCAAGACTGATTTAGGACTTGAAAAACTGGATAGTGAAGAGGCCTACGAAGGTGGAAAGGACATCATCTATGCCGCCGAAGAGTTCGATAATTTTGAATTATACCTTGAATGGAAATTACCAGAGGGTGGCAATAGCGGCATTTTCTATCATTTAAAGGAGGGCTATAACGGTCCACCAGAGGTTTCGCCAGAATACCAATTGATCGACGACGAGAATTATGCGAAAATGCATGAGAAGAGCTTGACCGAATACAATAAAAGTCTGGGGTACACCGAAAAACCCGAAGAATTGAAGCCGCTACAGCAAACCGGCGCCGATTACGCAATGCATCCGGCACCGGCAAATAAAACGTTGCACCCTATCGGTGAATGGAACTCGTCGAAAATCGTTTTCACCCCTGAAAAAGTCGAACATTGGCTCAATGGTGAAATGCTCTTTTCCTTTGTTCCATGGGATGACGATTGGCAAGAAAAGAAAAACTCCGATAAGTGGAAAAATTCTGAAGACTACGGTAAATACGAATCCGGATTCATCGGTTTGCAAGATCATGCAAGTCCCATCTGGTTCAGAAATATAAAAATCAAAAAACTATAAAATATTATAAAATGAATAAAAGGGATTTTCTCAAAAAAAGTAGTCTTGGTGCCGTAGGGGTTGCCCTCGCACCGTCTTTGGTAATGGGTAAAACCGGACCCCATGGACGCCTGCGAACTGCACACATCGGTGTGGGCAATATGGGCGCGGCCGATCTACAGGCAATATCTTCCCATAAACTAGTTGACGTTACGGCACTTTGCGATGTTGATGCCAAGAATCTTGCTGCCGCAAAAAAACTGCATCCAAACGCAAAAACATATTCAGATTACAGGGTCATGCTAAAAGAATTGGCCAATGAAATTGATGCAGTTATCGTATCGACACCCGATCATACCCACGCACCGGCATCGATGATGGCCATGAACATGAACAAACCGGTCTACTGTCAAAAACCATTGACACATTATGTCTCCGAAGCCAGGGCCATGAAAAAATTGGCATCCAAAAAAAACTTGGTCACGCAAATGGGCATTCAAGTTCATTCCTTTTACGATTACAAACTAGCTACCCTTCTTATTCAATCGGGAATTATCGGAAAAGTACATACCGTACATGCATGGTCTCCCAAGAATTGGGGGTATGATGGCCCGAAGCCTGAGGGCAGTGACCCCGTACCTGAAAGCTTAGATTGGAATCTCTGGCTAGGCACATCGGCAAAAACAGCTTATAAAGAAGGTGTTTATCACCCGGGTAACTGGCGAAAATTGATGGATTATGGCTGCGGAACATTGGGTGATATGGGGGTCCATATCTTCGATACGCCATATAATGCGCTGAATCTTGATGTGCCGAAGACCATTAGAAACGAATGCCGTGCACCAAGTGGGTTTGGTTATCCTGAAAAGAATATTGTGACCTATGAGTTTCCGGCCACCGAATATACGGCAGATACCTTGAAGTGGATTTGGTACGACGGTCCCGGTGCCCCTGAAGACCATGAAGACCTCATACTACCAGGAGCCAGTTCGTCGAAGAACGATAAAAAGGGTGAACAAAGCATGGAGGATAAAATGTCTTTGGATGCCAAAACGGCCGCCAAAGGTGAGTTGCCCGAACAGGGGGCCATGTTTGTGGGTGAAAACGGGCGCCTATTACTACCGCATTTCATGCAATTGCCCTCAAAAATAGTGGACGGTGAATATGTTGATATCTCCAAAGAAATCGAGGCTATGGGTATCGGCGAACCTGTTCGCAACTATGAATCGGAAGGGCCCAAACACTACCATCAGTTCGTTGACGCCTGTCTGGGCAATGGCGAAACGACCGCGCCTTTTTCGTATGCATCGAGGCTGACCGAAACCATTTTGTTGGGCGTAATTGCCGGGCGTTTTCCGAACCAGACCTTGCATTGGGACAGTTCTTCGGCCAGGTTCTCAGAAGAAGAAGCCAACCAATATCTGGAAGGAAGCTATCGCGAGTTTTGAGCAGGTCCGTTTCGTGTACGGGAAAATTTGGTATTATGAATTTATCTAGAAAAGGTTTTATCAAAACTGTCGGTCTGGCGACCGTTGGCTTGGGCACTTCATCTTTTTCAAGTACAAAAGAATTGCCAGAAAAGAAATTGAACGACCACCAACTGACAGTCGGCCTTGCCTCGTACACCCTTCGAAAATATAGTCTTGACGAACTTATTGAGATCGTACAGCGACTGGATATCAAGGATGTTGCCTTCAAAAGTTTTCATCTACCTTATGAATCGACCGATGAAGAACTGCGGTATATCCGTGATAAGGTCAAGGCGAGGGGCCTTAACCTGTATGGGGGCGGCGTCATCTACTTCAAAAGTGCGGACGATGTAGAAACATATTTCAACTATGCAAAAACGGCAGGTCTGAAAATGATCATCGGTGCCCCGAACCATGAATTGTTGCCAGCCATCGAAAAAAAGGTAAAGGAAACCAATATCAAATTGGCGATCCACAACCATGGCCCGGAGGACGATATTTTTCCGTCCCCCAAAAGTGTGTATGATAAAATCGCAGATCTTGATGAACGCATAGGCCTTTGTATCGACACCGGGCATACCTTTCGCCTGAACCTTGATCCGGCAGCCGAGATCAAAAAGTATAAAGACCGATTGTACGATGTACATATCAAGGATATCGACGAGCAGATTCCCGAAGGAAAGAATGTTGAGATCGGACGCGGCAAAATGGATATTGCCAATATTATGAGAGCCTTGAAAGAAATAAAGTACTCCGGTATTTTGGGCATTGAATATGAAAAAGATGGGAATCAGGCCATTTCAGGACTTTCGGAATCGATTGGTTACGTAAGGGGAATTTTAAGTATGCTCTAATTCTATATAAAAGCGTATGTCTAGAACTTTCCCCGAAATATAAACCGTCTGCAAATGAAGCAAAAGTTACTCCTTATATGTTGTCTTATTGTCATAAAGGGGTGTTCCCAAGAAGTGGCCGTAAAATGGTGGAATCCTCAGGAAAGTGCATTTAATGTATTGGAAGGACAAGTATGGCCCGCCGAAGTTGAAGATTTCTATGACCGATTGCCGAAAAGGGCAAAAGAAAACGTTCGCGAACCTGTCTGGAATCTTTCAAAGCATGCTTCAGGTCTGAAAATCAGGTTCAGATCAAATGCCGAGGAAATCATTGTTCGATATGGTGTGGGACTTCGAAAAGCGATGGATCACATGCCGGCCACCGGGGTCAGCGGAGTCGACCTTTACGCCAAGGACAGTGATGGGGAATGGTTGTGGTGCAATGGCGGACGTACTTTTTCAGACACCATTACCTTCAAATTTAATGGCTTGCGCTCCAATGACAAGTACCATGATCTGGGAAGGGAATACCGCCTGAACCTGCCACTTTACAATACTGTGGAATGGATGGAAATCGGAATTCCCGAGAGTGCCCATTTTGAACCTTTGCCCGTTCGAAAGGAAAAACCCATTGTCGTCTATGGCACTTCGATTGCCCACGGGGCCTGTGCAAGTCGGCCGGGCATGGCATGGACGAACATACTGAGCCGTAAAATGGATCGCCCGTTGATCAACCTTGCCTTTTCGGGCAACGGACGTTTGGAGAAAGAGCTGATCGACCTAGTGGACGAAATCGATGCGAAGATCTATATACTTGATTGCCTGCCCAATCTGTGGCGCGAGGAAACCTACGATGATGCCGAATTGGAAAAAAGAATCGTGTATTCGGTCAGACAGCTACGAAAAGAACGGCCCGAGACCCCAATTTTATTGGTCGACCATGCCGGTTATACCGACGGCTTTATTCGTGATGAAAGAAAAGACGCGTTTTCACGCGTCAACCGCATTCAAAGGGCAACATATAAAAAATTACAAAGTGAAGGTATTACAGGTTTACATTACCTGTCATATGAAGAACTTGGCTTACGGATCGATGATACAGTCGACGGTACGCATCCGAACGATCTTGGAATGATCCATTATGCCGAAGCTTATGAAACAAAACTTCGTGAAATTTTGAACGAACCCACGGGAAACACCTCCACCACCCTACCCGTAACGCAATATCGCGAACCGAATAATTACGATTGGGAAAAGCGGCACAACGAGATTTTGGAAATGAACAAAAACAATCCCCCTAAAAAAGTGATCTTGGCCAACTCGATCGTGCACTTCTGGGGAGGGCTGCCAAGATCGAAACTGGTCCGTGAAGAAACCACTTGGGAAAAATACCTGACTCCCTTGGGCGCTCGCAATTATGCCTATGGCTGGGACCGCATCGAAAATGTGCTCTGGCGTGTATATCACGGTGAATTGGACGGCTTTAAAGCGGAGCAGGTCTTGGTCATGATCGGTACCAACAATCTGCATTTGAATACCGATGAAGAAATCACAACCGGTCTAAAACTGTTGATGCAAGCCGTTGAAATACGACAACCCGATGCCGAAATCGTTTTAATGGGAATTCTACCCAGAAGGGATCAAGAAGAACGCGTCAAAACCTTAAATCAAAAGATCGAGCGCTTGGCCAAAGAATTGGGCATAAACTATGCTTATGTTGGTGACGTCTTTCTAAAAAGCGACGAAAAAATCGACGAATCGTTGTTCTCTGATGGATTGCATCCCAATAAAAAAGGCTATTTGAAAATGAGGTCTGCCCTGCTTCCAATAATCTCCCTGTGATTTCCTGAATCTGATTTGTAATAGTCTGTATATACCGAAGTCTATTGCTTTTTTGGACTAGGATTGTGATTCTATGATTCAATTTGCTAAATTGTAAGATCACAACACCTCCGCTTTCAGGATACTAGCCAAAAAATGGATTATAGAAAATATAGACCTGCCAAATTATTGGAAAAATTTGTGGAGTGTTATTTCGTGTGGGAGGTCGAATCAGATAAACCATTGCGAATCGAAAGCCCACCAAACGGACTATGCTCATTGGTGTTCAATTTTCAGGACACTTACCATGTCTCTAACCATAAGTATGAAAAAAGAAAAGTTCCCAATTGTTTCATGACCGGTCAGGCCCTGAGCAATTATACCTTGCACATCAATGGCAAGATCAGCGTTATGGGAATTGCCTTTAAGCCCGCCGCGATCTATAATTTTTACAAGCTTTCCATGTATGAGCTTACCGATGAGCGCATCTGTTTTTCAACGGTACAATCAAACCCTGACAGCGAAGTTGAAAGTTGGACAAATATGGCAAAGAGCCATCCCGAAAGGATAAAAATACTTGAAACCTATTTGTTAGAGCTTATAAAAAAAACGGGGTACGGCGATCCGGCAATAATCGATGCCGCCAACGAAATCTTTTACACCAAAGGTAAAATCAATGTTACCGAGCTACTTGATAAGGTGCCTATGAGTCGCCGTAACTTTGAACGCAGATTTTTAGAAGAGGTCGGGGTAAGCCCCAAGACTTACGCGAAAATTCGTCGATTTGGGTATACCTGTTCGCTGATGGCCGGCAACCGTGACATTAACCTGATGGATGTACTTTATAAAGGCGGTTATTACGATCAAAGTCATTTTATAAAGGATTTTAAATACTTTTCCGGCAGAACGCCACGCAAATATGCCAAGACAAATGTTGAATTGGCCAACTATGTCGATCGCATATCGTTAGTGGAAAGGCGTTTGCAGGAAGGTATTTAATGAAAGTACTTAGACGCAATGTCAAGTTTGGCGCATTTTTACAATTTTTTGGTTTTTGTACGAATTACTTTTATTCCATCATTAAAAAAATAATATTTATGGAAGCCTTAAAAGACAATCCTCAAGAGCAGCCCCTGTCTATTTCATGGAAAAATCGAAGTGTCGATTTTATGAAAGCCTATCAAGACCAAAATGTGCAAAAAATGCTTGACAACTGTTCAAAGAAAGGAACAATCTCTTTTTTGCCTCTTGGTGAGGATGGAAAAGGAAAAATACATGAAACCGGAAAAGCCATTTGGACAGCCTTAATCGATAGCTTTCCTACTATTGACAATACTATAAATTCAGTCGTAACCGAAAACGGCAAGGTAAAATGTGATGTGACCATTCGCGGGAAACAAGAAAAAGATTTTGGCGGGTTGCCAACCCGTGGCAAATCATTTGAAGAAGACCACATCTTTATTTTTAAGATAGATTCTGACGGATTTATCGATGATTTGACCATAAACTGGAACCATAGCAACTTTGTCAAGCAACTAAGCTGACACGCGACGAGTAAAACCACAAGACATTATTAATTACAAAATTAAATACGATGAAAAATATTTTTGTCGCAGGTCTGATATTGCTTTTGACCAGCTTTGACAATGCACCGGGCACCATAACCGATGAAGAAAGAAAGAATGCAATCGAGAGCATGCTCGAAACCCAACAGCGCGTTGCCAACGTCATTAAAGGACTGAACAAGGCCCAACTTGATTTCAAGGCGAACTCCGACTCCTGGTCAGTAGGTGAATGTTTAGAACATCTCACGATCTCCGAAAAAGTTTTTAACCAAATGTTGAAGGCCGCATTAGAAAAACCGGCGGACCCTTCGAGGCGTTCCGAGGTAAAGATGAGCGATGAGCAATTAATGGCCGTCATTACCGATCGTGGCAATAAAGTAAAAACATCAGAGGTTTTCGAACCGACTGGCAAATATAAATCACATAAGCAAAGTTTAAAGGCTTTCAACAAACAGCGAAAAGCTCACATTGCATATATGAAAAGTACCAATGACGATTTAAGGAACCTCTATGGAGAGTTGCCTTTTGGCACCATAGATGGGTACCAAATACTTTGGTTCATGTCAGGGCACACCGAACGTCATGTACAACAAATGGAAGAAGTAATGCAGGATGCCAATTTTCCAAAATAGCACATTGATTAACCATATATAAAGAACTATAGACATGAAAAATTCAGAAAGAAAGCAGCAGTTACATGAACTGGCAAAAAACTATGTTATAAATGGACTGGGGGCCGGAAACTTCGATACCATTCCATACCATGACGACATTATATTACGCGCACCGATTCACCCAATGGGTTCGCAACAGCCCATGAACGGTCGTGACTTTATCAAAGAAAATTGGTGGGCGCCCCTGCCTGACCTTGTTGCGGGCACCGACCTATTGGAAACCTACACCAATGAAAATCTGTCAAAAGTGACCGCAGAGTTCTTATGCCATATCAAGGATCCTGCCTGTACGCTTCGAATCGTTGACCGGTTTAGCGTCGACAAAGATGGAAAAATAACCGACCAAAAGAATTTCTTTGATCCAAGGGATATTACGAGCCCTGGTTGGCGGTCTTAAAGAGAACACCTCACAACAACCGAAAGCCAAGTAGGCCTTCAACACATTTCACTACTAAACTACAAAACCACAAAAAATGAAAAAACTCATTTTAATGGCCCTGCTATGTCCAATTTTGACTTGGGGCCAAACAGAACAGACGAAAGACATTACCGGTGTTTGGCGGGTCGTTGCCAGTTCTTGGAACGAGAACACGAAACAGTTTGCCGACTGCGAAATGGTGAAATTCATTACAAAAACACGTTGGGCATCAATTTTCTATTGGCCAAAAACACAAAAATTTGCTGGCACAGGAGGGGGAACCTATGAATGGAAAGATGGCAACTATGTGGAAACCGTTGAATATTTTACCTGGGACCCATCGGCAGTTGGCAATCATCAGATATTCAAAATGAAGGTACAAGACGGCAAACTAATACAAGAAGGTCATTTAAATACCGATAAGTTCAAATACCCATATTATGCGGTTCATGAGCGTCTTGACAAACTGAACTGGGTCTATAAAAATCAAAAGTCTCCCCAAGGGGTTTGGGATTTGGTGGAAGCAACCTATGGAAAGGAAATATTCACTATTGAGAAGATTAGGGAGAAATATGGCCGTGTTATCAAAATCATAAGCCCGAATTTTTTCATAGGCACCTTTTTCGACAGGGATAAAAAAGTAGTCGATGGCATTACTTTTGGCACCTATTCATTTGATAGCGAAGGGAAATATCAAGAAACAGTACGTTGTTGGTCATGGGAAGACCAAAGCATGGTTGATAGTCAACCACGTTTTGATTGGAATGTTTCAGAAAATCAATACCATCAAAAAGGCTATCTAAACTCAGATACTTATGACAACTATCTTATCGATGAGCAATTTGAAAGACTTGAACCGATTGAATACAAAATAAAAATGTGGACGGCCGACGACCGAAAAACACTTATAAGCGAATTGCAGCGTACCAAAAACGAAATGATCGCCGCTACCGAAAACCTTACGAACGAACAATGGCATTTTAAACCGGACAAGGACTCATGGAACATTGCCCAAGTAGTGGAACATATGGGTATTTACGAACGATTGTACCTACAAGAAGGTCGCGCGACATTGCAGAATACCGACCCAAGACCTGAACTTGCCAATCAAATATTAGGAGACAAAGTCTATTTGGAATGGATGGCCGAGAAACAGCCTCATACAGCTCCAAGACATGCCGAACCATCAGGCTATATTAGGGGCAAGGACAATCTGGATTATTTCGTTTATGGAAGAGGTCTGTTGGAAGAACTAGTAAGTACTACGGACAAAGATTTGAAAGCGCATTTCATGCCCAGAAAAAATGAACCCAAAGGCTTTCGAAGCGTGCATGGCTTTCTGGTTGTACACTATGGCCATACTGACAGACATCTTCGACAAATCGAGCGCATCAAAGCACATACCGATTTTCCTAAAAACAATACCCTAAAGGGTAAATAACCAATAGTCTAAGTCTTCATATGAGAACTTTTGGAAACGCCTATTTCTTATTGGCATTAATCTTATGTTGCGACCTTCTGGTCGGGCAAAATAAAGAACCCTACACGGCCAGTTATATCATGGAATGGGGCAATAAAGACACCATAGGGATTGAAACCTTTACATTGTACAAAAATCAAATCTACGGTAAAGCGGTGCACGGTTTCCCTGAAAATTATGTACGTCATTTTGATATTAAATATGATACCGTAAATGGCTCCATTCGCGAACTGAACTTTCTATACAACGATGTAGCGAACACTTCGTTGTCCATCGATTCAAAAACAGGGTTTCTTCCCTATCGGTTTTACGCAAAGCTAAATGATGGACTATTGGATTTCAAAAGTCTGCAAAAAGGTAGCAAAGAAAATGATTCGGGTCTTACCAGAATCGTACATCAAACAGATGGCTATCATTTCAATGGGGACTGGATACCAATTATTGCGCAATTCGAATGGTTGGTCAGTTGGTTCCTTGAACAAGACAAAGAAAAAATAGGAGGTTTGAAATTCATCAATGCCTATGTTGGATTGTACGACCTGCAGTTAGAGCGAATCAACAAAAAACATATCCGTTTTTGGAGCAATATCTCCGAATCAATTGAACTTTATTTAAACGATGACGGTAGAATCGAAAACATCGATGGCATCGGATCGGTTTGGAATCTTAACATTCACCGAGTCGATCCAGTTGATATTGAGCACTACACCGACAGATTTAAAGACAGGCCTACCATCGGCGATCCCTCCCCTTATGAAACAATCTCGGCAACCATTGCGGGAGCAGCCATCGAAATCGACTATGGCCGACCCTCTATACGGGGTAGAAAAATATTCGGGAATATCATACCCTATGGAGAAATATGGCGAACAGGGGCCGGGGCGGCGACCACCATATCATTTGATAAGGACATTGTATTTGGAGACCAAAAAGTCAAGGCAGGAAAATACAACGTTTACAGTTTGCCCACTGAAGATACCTTTACCCTGATTCTTAATTCAAACCTCGATGCATGGGGAAGTGTACATCTTCCAGAATTTGACGTGGCGAGGGTATCCATGAAATTGAGCAAAACGTCAAAAAAATCCGACAAGTTTACTATCGAAGTTATAGAAATGGGCAAGAAAGGGATGCTAAGGCTTTCATGGGAAAATACCATTTCCGAAATAAGTTTTACCCTAAATAATTAGGAATTACCTGCGCCGATTATCTTTGCCAAAGTTTCTATTGAATATACGACCAGACCATTGTTCTATTTTTTTAATCACGGTTTTTGCGGACAAATTTGCCAAAACCCTCTTAATCTTTTGAGCGGCTGCATCAAAAAGTTATATTTTTGGGCAAAATAACCGGGCTTGTTGCGACGTATTCTCATATTCTTTTTTATTACCGGATTTTTCTTTGGCTGGGCTCAAGAAGATTCTACCGAAGTCAAACAGATCAATATCGTGCACGGCGCCAATTTCACCAAGGACGAGGAGCGGTTTCCCGGGGCCTTTATTTTCAGTAAAGACGACAAACAGGTTCAATTCGAACACGAAGGCGCCGACCTCTGGTGCGATATCGCCATTCATTTTCAAAAAGAAAATCGCCTGAGGGCCATTGGCAATGTTCGCGTTCAACAAGGCGATTCTGTGACCATGACCAGTGGCAAGGTCAATTACGATGGCAATATAAAACTGGCCAAGGCTTATGAAAATGTGGTTTTGACGAACACCAGTATGACCTTGCAAACCGACACCTTACGCTGGGACCGTGAAAACCAACAGGCCTATTACCAAGACTTTGGCACAGTGGTCGATTCGGCCAACACCTTGACCAGTGAGATCGGCCGCTATTTTATGGAATTGAAAAAATTCCAGTTCTTGGACAGTGTTCATATCGACAATCCGCAATACATTTTGGATTCTGAACAGCTAGATTATTACACCACTTCAAAAAATGCCTATATGTACGGGCCATCGACCATTACCGGCGAAACCTATAAAATATATTGCGAACGGGGGTTTTACGATACCAAGATCGAAAGTGGCTACGGAATCAAGAATACGCGTATCGATTACAACAACCGTATCATCGAGGGAGACAGCGTATATTTTGACAAAGCCACCGAATTTGCCTCGGCCACGAACAATATTAAGGTCACCGATACCATTAACAAAGGGGTTATTCGTGCACACTATGCCGAGGTGCACAAGGCGAAAGATTCCGTTTTTGCGACAAAAAGGGCGGTTTCCATATCGCTTGTCGAGCAAGATTCGCTTTATATGCACGGTGATACATTAATGGTTACCGGAAAATCCGACCAACGTATTTTAAGAGCCTTTCGTAATGCCAAAATGTTCAAGACCGACATGAGCGGCAAATGTGATTCCATCCATTTTGAACAACGGACGGGTTTGACACAATTGGTACGAAACCCCGTCTTGTGGAACGGTGAAAACCAGATGACCGGTGACAGCATTCATATTCTCAGTGATGTCAAGACCGAAAAACTAGATTCACTGAAAGTACTTGAGAATGCTTTTGTGGTCTCGCTCGACAGCATCGGAAAAACAGGGTACAATCAGGCCAAGGGCGTAGACCTGTACGGAAAATTCATCGACAATGAATTGAAGATCGTCGATTTGGTAAAGAATACCGAAGTCATCTATTATATGTACAATGATGACCAAGAACTAATCGGCATCGATAAGACTATCTGCAGCGCTATCCGTATTACGTTCGCCAACAATGATGTTGAAGACCTTACATTTATTACGAATCCTGATGGGGACATATTCCCGGAAAGCGAATTACCCGAGGAAAGCCGAAAACTGAATGGGTTTATATGGCGCGGTGATGAACGCCTGATGACCAAGGATGATATCTTCGATGAAGATGACAACAATATCGAATTGGTGATCATTCGTGGTATTGAAAATCCTATCGACATCGACGCCGAAGAAGATGAAAAGTCCAAAAACCCGGGGGATCCCGTAAACGGAATCGAACCGGCGAACGATAAGGCCCGTGACCCGACCGAAGAGGCTACAACACAAAAAACCAAGTCGCCACAATCCGATGAAAAATGATTTTCTGAGATATCAGGCACAAACCACTCCGAATCCGCTTGCCTTGCAGGTTTCCCATGCCAATGGCAGCTATATTTACGACACCGATGGCAAGGCCCATCTCGATTTTGTGGCCGGTGTATCGGCCTGTAGCCTCGGTCATTGCCACCCAAAGATCATCGCGGCAATACAAGAGCAAAGCGAAAAGTACATGCACGTTATGGTCTATGGGGAATATATTCAACGACCTGCCGTCGCCTACACCAAATTATTGGCCTCGTTACTACCCTCTTCGCTGCAGACCACTTATCTGGTCAATTCAGGTACCGAAGCTATCGAGGGGGCTATGAAATTGGCCCGAAGGTTTACGGGGCGTTCAGAAATCATTGCGGCAAAACATGCCTATCACGGCAATACGATGGGCAGTTTGAGCCTTATGGGCCTCGAGGAAAGAAAAAGTGCTTTTCGGCCATTGATTCCCGATGTAACCTTTATCGACTATAATACGGAGGACGACCTTGAGAAAATTACCGAGAGAACGGCCGCCGTTGTCTTGGAGACCATTCAGGGTGGCGCCGGGTTCATTGAACCGACCGACGGATATCTTGAAAAGGTGCGCCGACGCTGTACCGCTAAGGGTGCCCTATTGATCCTTGACGAAATTCAACCCGGTTTCGGACGAACCGGCAAACTTTTTGCGTTCGAGCATTATGACTGTACGCCCGACATCCTTGTGATGGGAAAAGGTATGGCTGCAGGGCTACCTGTCGGTGCCTTTACGGCGTCGCATGAAATGATGGCCACACTTCAAGAACGTCCGAAATTAGGGCATATAACCACTTTTGGGGGCAATGCCGTAATCGCTTCGGCCTGTTTGGCGACCCTACGGGAAATTACCGAATCGAACCTGATTGAAGAAGCCGCCAAAAAAGAAATGATGTTCCGCGAATTGTTACGTCATCCGCTCATAAAGGAAATACGCGGTAAGGGATTGATGCTGGCCCTGCTTTTTGAAAATAAGGATATTGCCGATCAAGTGATATTGGCCTGCGCTAAAAAGGGCCTGATCCTGTTCTGGTTGCTCTTTGAGCCCCGGGCCGTTAGAATTACCCCGCCTTTGACCATTTCTCTCGATGAAATCGAAAAAGGATGCGCCATTATACTATCGGTTTTTATGGAGCTCGAACAATAATTTGTTAACTAATTTGTTAATAATAAAGCCCAAATCCTGAAGATTAGGTTACTTCAAAGAAGTACTTTTAAATCCATAGTTTAACCAAAACGTTCCTATGGCGTTAGAATCTAGCGAAAGACCGAGCCAACCCATAGCCAAGTTTGAAAGTATGTTGAAAACCGATGACGTCTACTTCTTTGACGCTGAGGATTTTGAGGACATTATTCACCACTATTTGAATCACGGAAAGATAGCTTTGGCCAAGAAAGCGATTAAGATAGGATTGCAGCAGCATCCTGTTTCCATTGAACTAAAGTTGTTGAATGTCGAGGTTTTGGTCTTCGAGAACAATTTGGACGTTGCCGAACTGATGTTGGACGAACTTCAGCTGTTGGATGGTTCAAACGAGGAAATCTATATTCAAAGGGCCAACATACTTTCTAAAAAAGACAACCATGAGGCCGCGGTAAATCTACTCCAAAAAGCATTGGATCTTGCCGAGGACAGTTTTGATATCTATTCGTTGCTGGGCATGGAATACCTTTTCATGGACGATTTCAAAAAGGCCAAAGAAAACTTTATGCGCTGTGTCAGCCATGACCAGCACGATTATTCGTCGCTGTACAATGTCATTTATTGTTTCGAATTTTTGGAGGATCATGAAGGTGCCATACAATATCTGAACGATTATCTCGACGGCAATCCGTATTGCGAGGTCGCATGGCACCAGTTGGGCAAACAGTATTTCTCAAAAAAAATGTTCAGCGAGGCACTTACGGCCTATGACTTTGCCATAATATCCGACGATTCGTTTATCGGGGCCTATTTTGAAAAAGGCAAGGTGCTTGAAAAAATGGGCAGGTATGAAGAGGCCATAGAAAACTACGAGACTACCATTAAGATCGAGGACCCTACCTCACACGCCTACCTTCGAATCGGCAAATGTTATGAAAAACTGGGCAATGACGACATGGCCAAATATTATTATTACCAGACCGTTCATGAGGATCCCTTGCTCGACAAGGGCTGGTTGGCCATCACCAATTTCTATATTCAAAAAAAGAACTATAAGAAAGCCCTTTACTATATCAACAAAGCATTGAACATCGATGGTGAAAATTCTGATTATTGGAAAAGATGCGCCCATATAAACTCCTGTTTAAAATGTTTTGACCAAGCCGATTATGCCTATGGGCAGGCCATTGAATTGGGTGATAATGAATTGGATACTTGGTTGAAATGGGCAGAGGCCGCCGAATCGAACAACGATTTAGAAGATGCCATCGCCATTTTGGGGCGAGGAACGGAGTTTCACCCAGAAAGTGCCGAGCTACTGTATCTAAGGGCAGGATACCATCTTTTGAACCACGATAGGGTAAATGCACGCCTTGTGCTTACCCAGGCCTTGAAAAAGGATAGCGATAAATTTTATCTTTTTCAGGAAAAATTCGAACAATTTTCGCAATCTGAATGGGCTCTTGATATAATCGCATCGGCGAAAAAAGCTTCGAGATAAAAACCTTATTTTTGATTTCTTTTTGACCGCCGCAATCGATGACGGTCGATAGTTTCACTATATTTTGATATGGAAAGACGAAACCTGCTTCAACATTTTTACATTCTATTGAAAGGCATGGCCATGGGCATTGCCGAACTGGTGCCCGGCGTATCAGGGGGAACAATTGCGTTCGTTGCCGGCATTTATGAAGAATTCATTGGTACGATCAACAATGTGAACCTAAAAACATTACAGGTATGGCGCGAAGAAGGATTCAAAAGTTTTTGGAACGCTTTGAACGGTAATTTTCTTGTGGTACTGCTCTTGGGTATGGCCATCAGTATTCTTTCATTCACACGTTTGATCAAATGGCTTCTAGAAAATGAACCGATTGCGCTATGGTCTTTCTTTTTCGGGCTGGTTTTGGCCAGTGTGGCCGTTGTGGCGAAGAACATAAAAAAATGGACCGTACCCGTCATCGGTTTGCTCTTGGTCGGTGCGATTTTTGCATATTTCATAACCTCGCTACCTCCCTCTACAAATTCGGCCAGCCTACCCTATATCTTTTTTTCGGGGGCGTTGGCGATCTGCGCCATGGTATTGCCCGGAATCTCGGGGTCATTTATCTTGGTGCTGCTCGGTTCATATAAAACGGTAATCGACGCCATTGATGAGAAAGATTTCAAGATCCTTATAACCATGGCACTTGGCATCATTTTCGGGATCCTGAGCTTCGCAAGGCTCTTAAAGTGGATGTTCGACCATTACAAGAACATTACCTTGGCGATTTTGACCGGATTCATTTTGGGTTCATTGAATAAAATATGGCCTTGGAAACGTATTTTGGAAACAAAGACCATCGGCAAAAAGACAATCATCATCGATGAGAACGTATCGCCTTTCGCATTTGAAGGCGACCACCAATTGATGTATGCCATTATAGCGGCCATTTTTGGTTTTTCCCTTATTTTTATGCTTGAGAAAACGGCCTCGAAAAAATAAGTACCGCAAGCATGCACAAACCCCGGTCTTTAACAGACAAGTTCTTTTTGGTCATCAAAGGACTCTGCATGGGCGCCGCCAATAAGGTGCCCGGGGTCTCGGGCGGCATCGTGGCCTTTGTCGGCGGGTTCTACGAAGAGTTTATCTATTCGCTGCAAAAAATAAACCTCAAGGCCTTAAAATTGTTGTTCAACGGGCGTTTTAAAAGTTTTTATCGCTATGTGAACGCCACTTTTTTGATATTGCTGATCTCGGGCATTCTTATTAGCTATTTCAGCGTTTCGCAACTGCTCGACTATTTTCTCGAAAGAAAGGAGCTCTATGTCTGGGCCGCTTTTTTTGGAATGATCTTGGGTTCTATCTACTACATTTCGAAAGATTTCGAACATTGGAACAAAAAAACCATTATAGCTGGTATAATAGGCCTAGTAGTGGGCGTATCGATCAGTTTTTTGAGTCCGGCCAGGGAAAACGATAACCTGTTGTTCATCTTTTTATGCGGAATGATCAGTGTCTCGGGCATGACATTACCCGGGCTTTCGGGTTCTTTCATACTCATTCTATTGGGCAATTATGTGCTCTTGCTCGTCGACTCGGTCAATGCCCTCTACGAAACGTTCGGCGAGGTTTTTAGGGGCGATTTTAGTTTTGTTGAAAATGATGAAAGACTGCACACCCTAAAAATATTGGCGGTATTCACTTTAGGCTCGGCGGCAGGTCTCGTTACGCTTTCGCACATACTCTCATATGTATTGAAACATTTCAGACACATCACCACTGCCGTCATCATCGGTTTCATCACCGGTTCATTGGGTGTGGTCTGGCCTTGGAAAAGAACCATTTTCAGAACCCATGCAGACGGTAGCGTCTTATTGGATACCAACGGAAAGGAAATCATCGCAAACTATGAACGGTATTTTCCTGACTTGGCAAGCTCGGAGAACTGGTGGGCCCTGTTCTTTATCGTCGTCGGGATCCTGGTGCTGCTGGTTTTGGACTGGTACGGCAAAAATAGGCGCAGGAGGGTCGGTCGCTAGTTGTTAGTTGAGGGTTAAGGGTTGAGGGTTAAGGGTTAAGGGTTAAGGGTCGAATAGTTGAGGGTTGAGAGTTGAGGGTTAAGGGTTAAGGGTTAAGGGTTGAGGGTTAAGGGTTAAGGGTTAAGGGTTGAGAGTTGAGAGTTGAGGGTTGAGGGTCGATAGTTGAGGGTTGAGAGTTGAGGGTTGATAGTTGTTGGATGTTGGATGTTGGATGTTGGATATGAAAAATAAAAAAAATAGGTTCGGTTTGATAGGAAGGAATATTTCGTATTCTTTCTCGGAAGGATATTTTGCCCGTAAATTCGAAAAACTGGGGCTGAACGGCCACTCTTACGAAAATTTCGACCTTTCGGCAATCGAAGAGTTTCATGAGCTGATCGCGAACAACAAAGACCTAAAAGGGCTGAACGTGACCATTCCCTATAAGCAAGCCATCATTCCGTTTTTGGATGAACTAAGTGTCAAAGCCAAAAAAATTGGGGCGGTGAACACCATTAAATTCACTAAAAACGGACTCAAGGGCTACAATACCGACATCTATGGTTTTCAAAACTCGATCGAACCTTTTTTGAAAAGCCATCACCAAAAGGCACTGATACTGGGTACCGGCGGGGCCTCTAAGGCGGTCGCCTTTGTATTCGACGAAATGAATATCGAATATCGCTTCGTGTCAAGAAATGGGAGTGCCGATCGGATGACCTATGCAAGCCTCGACCAAAAAACCATTGAAACACACCCAATAATAGTCAATTGTACCCCTTTGGGCACCTACCCCAACATAGAAGACCTGCCCGCAATACCCTATCACTTTTTGGGCCGCCAACATCTCTTGTTCGACCTGATCTACAACCCCGAAAAAACCCGTTTTCTCGAAGAGGGCGAACTACGTGGCACCACGATACTCAATGGGCTCAAAATGCTCGAGCTGCAGGCCGAAAAGGCTTGGCAGATCTGGAACAGGTAACGAACCAAACCCCGCTATAAAGAATTTCTTGAAACGAACTATTCTCGAGGCATAGCCGTAGAGGTACCTGCCTACGGGCAGGCAGGTTTCGACGGTTACATTCCGATACGCATCGGGAACCGAAATTGTGTTATTTAGATTTCCGCCTTCGCGGGAATGACATGTCATAGGTACCCCGACACAGGGCATCTGGGCACTCCCTTCGATCAAAAACTTTTCCGGTGGTCATGTAATACCCCTTACCCAACGACAAAGCACCCCTGCGCAAGGGATTGCAGCGAAAATCGCGGTGCCATACCCATGGCGACGCATTGTAGCGAAAAGCCCGACCGCGCCCCAGCGGGGTTGCGCCCAAATAAAAAGAAACGACATTATTTTTGCCGTTCGCACCGATGTTACTATCTTACAATAGGCTTTGGCCGATAGTGAATAAATTTTGATATAATGCTGGAAGAGAAAGAACAAAAGCTGCCGGAAACGGTGGAAGGAACACAACATTCAGAAACTGCCGAAACAAAGCAAGAATCGGAGAAAACCTCTGAAGTACCGAACGAAGAAGAGAAGAAAGATACGCCCGTAACCGATTCGGACACTAACGATCAGGGCGAACCCGATGCCGTGGGCGAAATCGACGAAGAGAACGCCGAAGACGCCGAGGATTCTGACAACCAACAGCGGCACCACATTCCGCTCTTGGATTACCACTCGATGTCGATGGAAAATTTGGTGGGCGAATTTCAACGCCTTTTGCGGACGGAAAAAGTGCAGGCCATCAAAAGGCATGTCGATGGCATCAAGCACGAATTCAACCTAAAGTTTCAAGAGTTCATCGAGCAAAAAAAAGAAGATTTTGTCAACAACGGCGGCAATGAAATCGATTTTAGGTACAACTCGGTAACGAAAAGGCAGTTCAACGAACTTTATAAGGATTACCGTGAACGGCGCAACCAATATTACAAGAACCTTGAGAAAAGCCACAAGGAAAATCTAACGGAGCGCCAGGCTATCATCGAAGAACTAAAGGGACTGGTCAACGTTGAAGAAGATATCAATACGACCTACAAAAGCTTCAAGGATGTGCAGGAGCGGTGGCGCAATGCGGGGCCCGTTCCGCGCACGCACTATAACGACGTCTGGAGAACCTATCACCACCATGTCGAGATTTTCTATGATTTTCTGCACCTGAACCGTGAGCTTCGCGACCTCGACTTCAAAAACAATCTTGAAGAAAAGACCAAGATCGCCGAACGCGCCGAGGCGTTGGCCGAAGAACCCGACCTCAACAAGGCCTTTCGCGAGCTGCAGACCCTTCATAAGGTCTGGAAAGAAGACCTAGGCCCCGTAGGCCAAGAACACCGCGAGGCCATCTGGGAACGTTTCAGCAATGCCACAAAAGTATTGCACCAACGGCGACAAAACCATTACAAGGCCCTTGAAAAGACCTATGAAGCGAACCTTGAAAAGAAACATGAAATCATTGCAGATATCGCTAAGTTAACGGCGAACATTGCCAATAACCACAGGGCATTGCAACAACAAATAAAGCAGATAGAAGCCCACCGCGATGCCTTTTTCAAAGCCGGCAAGGTACCCCAAAAGGTAAACGAACAGACCTGGGCCGCGTTCAAGGAGGCGGTTCGCGGCTTCAATCGGTCGAAGAATGCCTTTTACAAGAACATGAAAGGGGAGCAACAGAAAAACCTCGACAAAAAACGGTCGCTTTTGCACTTGGCGAACTCGCTGAAGGACAGTGAAGATTGGGACACCACCACCCAAGAGATGAAAAGGATCCAGAGCGAATGGAAAAAAATAGGCCATGTGCCGCGCAAATTCTCGGATAAAATATGGAATGAGTTCAAGGCGGCCTGCAACCACTACTTTGACCGCTTGCACGCGCTTAAAAACGACGCCCATAAAGAAGAGGTCGAAAACCTTGAAAAAAAGAACGACTGCATCGAAAGGTTGAAAGACTTTAAGATATCCGACGATCGTGAAAACGACCTCGAAACGTTAAAGGCCTTTATAACGGAATGGAAAAGTTATGGCCACGTACCCTTCAACAAAAAGGGAATCAACCAAAAATTCAATAAGATCATCGATGCCCTCTTGCGCAAACTCAATGTCAGCCGCCAAGAATCGGAGTTGTTGAAATACGGCAACAAGATCAAACGCTTGGCCAAGGCAGAAGATTCGGGCGCGATCCAGAAAGAGCGAACGTTCATCCGCAGAAAAATAGACGAAAGCAAGAACGAGATACGACAGTTGGAAACCAACCTGCAATTCTTTTCGAATGCCTCTGAAGACAGCCCTATCGTGCAAGATGTGATCAAGAATATCGATGCGCACAAAGAGGCCCTTACGGAATGGAAGGCCAAGCTCAAGAGATTGAATATCATGGAGAACCGACTGAACAAAGAAGAAGGTGAAGATGAAAACGATAACGGTGCGGTTTCGACTTCGGAGGAGGAATGAGTTAGGCGGTCGACCAAAATCGTGGAAATGAATCGAAAATAATATCAAAAACAACAAACCCTATTCCTGAAATATGAAAAATACAATCCGTTTTTTGATCCTTTTTGCTTTTGTCATTTCATGTAATGAAAAACCAAAACAAGAACAAGAGCTTGAACCCGATAAGGCCTCCGTCGCTATGGAGACCATCAAGAAAATCGACGTACATGCCCATTTTCATTATGACCGCGATTATCTGCCCGAATTTTTCAAGGCTTGGAACATGCAAGGGGTACTGGTCGATGTGGCCCTGCAAGATTCTACCGATATAAGAAGAAGTTGGGACGACTATGTAGCGCTGGCCGAGGCCCGGCCCGGAATGTTCTGGTTGTGCAGCTCGTTGATAGGCGTGGGTATCGACGCCCCCGATTTTGCCGAAAAGGAAATCGCACGTTTGACGAAAGAGATCGAACAAGGGGCCAAGATGGTCAAAGTATGGAAGAACTTCGGCATGGTGACCAAAGATGCGAGCGGCAAGTACATACAAATAGACGATGAGCGGTTACAGCCCATCTGGGATTTTCTGGCAGAAAAAAACATTCCGGTCATGGCCCATATCGGAGAACCGATACAGGCTTGGCGCCCTTTGGACGACCCGAACAATCCGCACTATGGCTATTACACACAGCATCCACAGTACCATGCGTACCAGCATCCTGAAATACCCCCCTATGAAACGATCATTGCGGCACGAGACAATTGGATCGCAAAAAATGCCGATCTTAAAATTCTCTGCGCGCATATGGGCAGCATGTCGCATGATGTCGATATGATCGCCGAGCGGCTCGACAAATTTCAAAACATGTACGTGGAGCCTGCCGCACGGTTCGGGGATCTCGTAAGCCAGAACCCTAAGAAAGTAAGGGCCTTTTATGAGAAGTACCAAGACCGTATCATGTTCGGCACCGATTTTGGCAACAATACGCCCCAAGATTCATTGAGCACCACGGCACTACAAGAAGAGCGGGCCGAACTCGATGAAGATTATAGGTTGCGATGGAAGTACTTGAGCGGTACCGATACCGTGGAGATCCGAAATCAAAGATCGGCCGGCCTCAACCTTTCAGAAGCTATATTGCGCAAGGTCTATTATCAGAACATGGCCGACTTTCTGAAGGTGGGGCAGCCATGAAAAAGATCAAGCTGTCAAAAATTTTACACCGTGGGCAAGACCAGATCGCCGTTAACTTTGGTTATGACGACGAGATCAGAAAGCATTTAAGGCTGCTCGACCAGATCAAATGGAGCCAGACCCAAAAGGTTTTTTATCTGCCCTATAGTACCGAAAACAAACGGACAATCTACAACCATCTTCGCCAAAAAGACTGGTTCATCGATTATAGTGCCCTAACGGACCAGGACGCCGACCCGACCATCGCCAAAAACAAAAAAAATACGCACAAACACGTGCCCCCAAAATTCGAAGATGACCTGGCGCGGTTCAGAAGATGGATGCAACAAAAGCGTCTTAGCGATAACACGGTCAACACCTATGCAGAAGTAACCGCTTTTTACATTCGATATATCTTGGCGAAAAACTTAAATATGTTTTCGTCGAAATCGATAGAACGGTTCAATTACGACTTCATTGTTCGGTCCAAAAAATCGATCAGCTATCAAAACCAGTGCATCAATGGCATCAAAAAATATTTTGAATTCCACAATAAGAATCTAGAGGATTATGACATTCAAAGACCCCGAAAACCGAAAAAGCTGCCTTTGGTACTTGATTTCGAGGAAATCAAAAAACTGTTGCAGGTTACAGAAAACCTAAAGCATAAAACCTTTTTGAGCCTAATGTACTCGGCGGGTCTCAGAGTAGGCGAAGCGTTGGCATTGAAAGTGGTCGATATCGATTTTGAAAGGGGGCTGGTCCATATCAAGGGCGGCAAGGGCAAAAAAGACAGATATAGTCTATTATCGAAAAAATTCGCTATGCTCTTGAGAGACTACATGGACGCCTACAAACCGCAAGACTATCTTTTTGTCGGCCAAGGAGCGCCCCAATATTCAGCAGTAAGTATGCGGCAGGTCTTAAAGCGAAACCTGAGAAAGGCCGGTATTCGAAAGCCTGCAACGCTTCATACCCTGCGCCACAGTTTTGCCACACATTTATTGGAAAATGGTACCGACCTCAGATACATTCAAGAATTGCTCGGCCATAACAGTCCAAAGACCACGATGATCTATACGCACGTTTCAACCGGTAGTTTGCGACGTATAAAGAATCCTTTTGACGAATTGTAGGCTATTTCTTAATTTTAACGTATGACAAAGACCATTATGGCCCCGATATTTAAGATTACTAAGAATTTGTTTTTTTATCGAAATACACTCTTAGCCAGCCATATTGGAATAAAAGTGGCGAAAACCCACCACATATAAACAAGATGTCGGCAATACCTCAACCTCGGCATATCTAAAAAATTTCTGTCTCGCTGCGCTAAAATTTTTTATTGATATGCACTCGGTTTCGCTCG
>JAIOUW010000007.1 GCA_019931105.1 Flavobacteriaceae bacterium NBU2977
AGTCCGATATTCGAGGCCCTATCGAAGGACCGAACAGGTATTGAAGGACGCTTTTGAACGTTGTTTCCAAAGCAAGTTTCCCCGCCCCGCTTTTTGCCCGTTTTTGGTCGAATTTCAGGTACTTTTTCAGGCCTGTACTGAGCATATGGAAGTATTGTAGGCAATGGCCGAGAGGTGCATCACCTTGTTCGCCTGTGCGAGCCCTATGGTATTTATCTTCCTTAGCCCCATGAACTGGGTCAGCGTCCCGAAAACAGGCTCCACGGTGCTCTGCCTTTTGCCCTTCATGTAACGGCCCTGTGGGCTCTCCACCCTTGCAATGTTCCGTTCGTATTCCTCGCGATAATAGGTAATGCTGAACTTCTTCTCCCATGCCGACTTGCCAAGACAGGCACTTATTATGGGACAATTGGCGCAGACATCCTTTCCTCCCCCTGTATTCCTTCTTCTTCGTACCCATGAGGTGATCGTTGAACTCCTTGGCGAAGATTAGAAAAACCATAGAATATTTTTTATTGTTAGGATTCCTTACTATATTTGCAGGGCAATAATGCGATCACAGTTTAAATTCATTCAGAAAATGAGAAAATCAATTTTTTATCACGCAGGTTGTCCTGTTTGCACAAGTGCAGAAAAGGACATTGTAAACTTAATCGGAGCTGACAACGTGGAAGTTGTACACCTTGGAGAAAATAAGGCGAGAATTTCCGAAGCTGAAAACGCAGGTGTAAAATCAGTACCAGCTTTGGTAACGCCTAACGGTAATACGCTTCATATCAACTTTGGTGCGTCAATGGAAGACGTAAAAGGCTAAATTTTTTAAACTACGTAGTTAGGATTCCGAATTATTATTGGGAATCCTAGCTTCTTAAATCAATGAAATTATGAAATCAATGCTAATATTACTTTTGGCAATAATGCTTTTCAGCACATCGAAGTCGCGTGCTCAAGACGGCACATACAAAAATGATGACTTTGCCATAAAAGAAGTTCGAATTACCGATAAATCAGATTTAGGGGTAATGGTTTGGGAAATTGACGTCATTGGAACGGCCGGAAAAACAACACCTAAAAAAGCAGGGCAATTAGACGGCGCGCCTGTTTTGGGCTATGTCTTTCCTACCACTTTGAAACCGACCGATGTCGGGTTTGGGGAAACTGACGGAATTCTTGCTCTTGCACTTACATCACATCCCGATTTTGACGACACACCGCTTTGGGACGAGAACAACGACAGAATGTTTGACAATGACGGACTTGTTTGGCATCCGCATTGGGTTATTTTGACCAAAGATGAAAGAGTTGCAGGCAGACTTGCTGTAAAACAATTTAAAAAAGCAGATGACACCGTCGTATTGCCACCAACAAACCCAGGAATGCCGATGTATATGGACTCGCCAGGGTTTCCTGTAACAACTTCGGAAAAAACGATAAGGGTTCTCGTGCCGAATTACAGAATGAACAATCAATCAAATTTCAATTACGATGGTGTTACAGCACTTATGCAAGTGAACACGAGCAAAGAGAATATGCCAATGTTGGGCGTCTACGAAGTGTATAGCGTTGCAAGTGGCGATTTATCATTGCCTTATACCGTAAAACAACAATAGAATGAAAGTTTCAGTTTGGGATACCTACGTTGAGCGAGAAGATGCAAAAGTGATGCATTTTGACATTCTCGTGCCAAATCAAGTTACAGACGAAGAAACTATTTTAGACTTCGGCAAACAATTTTTAAAGACAAAACCTTTTGGCACAAAACATCTTACGGCAAGAGAATGCAGATTTTGCCATATCGAAGAAGCTACCGAACAGATAATTTCGTCCATTCAAAATGTTGGCTTTCATATCATTGAAATGGAAAATTGCAATTAATTTAATTAGGATTACTAACTTTGTCCCGTTTGTTTAACGGGACTTTTTTTTATGGATGACAGCTTATTTAACCCAATACGGCAAGAACAGAATATTTCGAGCAAAATCGTTGCGGGATTAGAACGAGTTTCGGAAGTGTTCAAGGTATTGCTATGGGAAAAAGCAAAATTAGTCGGTTTAAGTCCGATCCAAATTCAAATATTGATTTTCATTGCTTTTCACAAACAGGAATTGTGTAATGTAAGCCATTTAGCGAAAGAGTTTAATGTAACCAAGCCAACTATTAGCGATGCGGTCAAGGTTTTGGACAAAAAAGGAATGGTTTCAAAAGACTTTTCAAATTCAGACAGTCGCAGCTACTCACTAGAGCTGACCGAAATGGGAAAAAAATTGGTAACGGAAACAAATGATTTCGCTAAACCTCTCAAAAAGCAGATAGACAAATTCGATGAAAGTGAATTAGGAAGCCTGTTCGATACAATGAGCCAACTAATTTATCAATTAAACCGAAGTGGAATATTGACTGTACAACGGACTTGCTATGGTTGTACGTTTTACCAAAAAAACGGCAGAACAGATTACTGCAACTTACTTGAAAAAGAATTAAAAACGACTGAAATTCGATTGGATTGCCCAGAATTTGAAGAAAAAGCCAGTAACTAACAAAGTGTTCTATAGTTGATATTGTGGCGTAAATTTCCAAAGTTAATTTCTATTGCCGTAAATTGGTTAAAACAAAAGTCGCTAGATATTAAGAAAAATATATAATAGCATTAAAAATAGAATCCGTGAGAATAATAATCATCCTTTTTTCTATTGTATTTCTAGGTTGTATCAGTCAAAATTCGGTGCGTCAGAAAACTATTCAAAGAGAAAATATCGATTCAGGAAAAATACAAGTCCTCAATATGGGATTTTTTCATTTTGGGTACACAAGCGATGCTACAAGTGTTGATTTTGATGAGAATGATGCTAAACGCCAAGAAGAAGTTCGCAAACTATCACAATTAATAACAAGGTTTAAACCCACAATTATCTGCCTTGAATATATTCCTGAAATGGATGAGAAAATAAATCAAGCATTTCAAAACTTCTTACAAAACCCCAAGGAACTCAACACTAAATACGGCGAATTAAGCATGGTGGGTTTTGATGTGGCTAGAATGAGTGGTTTAAATAAAGTATATGGAATTGATAATCATATGGATTACAATTATAGTGTGGGTGATTTTATAGAAAATAGTGAGGAACTGACCAATTCTATAGACCCTGAAACGTACGTTGAACTCACAAACAACCCATTCAAAGGATATCCTGAAATAGAGAAACTAAATAACGATTTTGATAATTTGCCGCTATTGGAAAAAATAAAATTGTACAACGACCCAATAATGTTAGACTATTTTTTGAACACTAATGCCGATAAGCTCTTTTATGTAGGTATAGAAAATGAATTTAATGGTGCTGACCAAGCAGCAATTTTCTATCAAAGAAATATGAGAATTTATTCGAATCTAAACCGTATTAAAATGACCAAAAATGACCGAGTACTTATATTAATGGGCACTGCACATACTGCAATGCTTAGAGAATTTATAAAAAGAAGCCCTAAATTTGAAATGGTCAATACCTTAGATTTTCTAAAATAAAGCACTGCATACAACAATGATGACCGTTGCCCAAGCCCCTGACCGACCACGGAACGGGTAAATATGAGCCCTTTCGCGGGGCTTTTTTATTGTTCGTCAAGAAACGGAATGCCAAATTTCGATGCGTCATGCAAGCTTGAAACGGGTTTTGGAGCACACTTTTTGGCCAAGGCCGCCGAAGCAAGGTGCCCCGCCCCGCTCTTGACATGTTTTTCGGTGAATTTCAGGTGCTTTTTCGGGCCTGTACCGAGCATGTCAAGGTATTGTTGGCGATGGCCGATAGGTGTATGCGCTTGTTCGCCCGAGCGATCCCGATGGTGTTTACCTTCCCCAGCCCCATGAACTATGTAAGGGAGTCGAACACGGTAACGGGAGACCTATTGCCGAACCATAGTTACGCGATTTCACTATATTTCCGTAAATTTCGCAGAACTGCGCATGGCCCTTCAACTGCAGGGCATTGCAATAAACCAGAGAGCGAAATAACGTTAGATAAAAATATGAGACAATTACCAATTCTATTCTTGACAATTATTCTTTTTAGTTCCTGTGAAAAGGAAACCTTTGTGATATACTCTGTGGAAAACCAATCCTCCAGTTTTATCAGAATTGTAGGTTCAGACATTATTAACTCTTTCAGCATCGACGAAACCATAGAACAGAATAAAAAAAAGGATGTCGCCAATTGGAGCAAACTTGGAAAAGAGACGGATTATTTTGAGCCAACTTCTATGTTTGGAGATAACTTAATAATCACAAATGCCTCAGGTGACACTCTGACAAAAGATTACAGATTGTTATCTAATTGGACTTCTGACGTAGATAACCAAAGAGCAGTTGCAAATCACGGGTACATTTTGGTCATTACCGACGCTGATTTTTAGAATAAATGATGAAATATGCAGTGCCGTTGATTATTACGACCATTGTACTTATGCTTGCGAAGTCCGCCGAATCTTTTGGATTTGGCTCTTGAAATGAAAAAGATGAAAACAAAACAAAAAGTTTTGGCCGCATGCGCAGACGGAAACCAAAAGTTCCCTGCCCTGCCCTGCCCTACTTGCCCAGCCAGAACTTAGGCAAACTTATAAAACACCGAAATGACCATTAACAATATTAGATTAGCCGTAATCATAATTGTATCTATTTCATTGCCAAGAATAGCTATCGGACAAGACGACTCTATTTTTGGTGCATCGTTAGGTTTGGCACTGACCAACATGACGGGTAGTGCAAGTGAAACAACCAATTTATCTTCGGATATAGGTTATACACTAGGAATCAATTTTGAACAAGAAATCAGCGAGAGAACATCTCTTAACCTGAACCTTCTTTATTCTAGAAAAAATGTTAGACGTGGATATAATACACTTCCTAATTATCCAATAAATCAAGAGAACGACTATTTGAAAATGTCATTTGATTATATAGAATTACCTATGACGATTCGATACGAGATCATTTCACAAAGTGAGTTTTACATTAACGGTGGGGCCTTCTTTAGTTATCTCTTAAATACCAAACTATCTGAGGAAAATATCCCAACTAATCTATTGGCAACTCCCTGGACAGAGAAGGTTGACTATGGATTCTCATTTGGAATTGCAAAAAAAATATCAATCAACCAAAATAATAAGTTTGTCTTAGAACTAAGGGACAATCTAGGCTTGAAAAACCTTGTCGATTCTGGTTCGCAGTACAACTTGAAATCCAATACCTTGTATTTTCTAATTACTTGGGAGTTTTGAAATAAATACGTTTGCCAACACGAGTAACCGTTGCACAGCCTGTTAGTTCGGCAAAAAATAGATCCATAAAGCCTCTTTAAGTGGCTTTTGTGTTATCGGCCAGATGCGCAAAGCTAATTTTCCACGCATTTTAACGACCCCGAACAAGTATTCAATGGTTACCCGTCTAGAAAAAAAGTTGCCAAAAAAAAAGAATTTTTCGAAGCGAACCATCATTGAGGCAGAGCCGTATAGGTATTTCGCCCGTTTCTTCCCGATTGCCATAGAAAACCGAAATTCTGTCATTTAGATTCCCGCCCTCACGGCAATGACATTTCATAGGAACCCCGACGCGGAGCATCGGGTAATTCTCTCCGATTAAAAAATTGTAACCTTTCAAACAGTCATCTTGTCCAATGGATGTGAATTCACCAAAACACATGCATTAATTAAACGAAACAAGATGAATTATTTAAAATCCGTTATAAGAAACATAACTATTGCACTATTTGCCGCTACGACAATAACCGCTTATACACAAACCAAAACTATCAAAACAATAGATGGCAAAAGCCTATCAATTGAGAAATTGAACACGGCAATTGAAAAGGCAATGAAGAAGCATAATCTTCCTGGGCTTTCCGTTGCCATCGTCAATAAAAAAGAAATGGTTTATCACCAAGCTTTTGGGGTAACCAATTCAGAAACAAAAGAACCCTTGAACAAACAAAGTATGTTTGAAGGTGCCTCGTTATCTAAACCCATTTTTGCATACTTTGTGATGAAAATGGTCGAAAACGGTACCATTGAATTAGATAAACCGTTGCACGAATATCTGCCGCATCCTGGTATTTCACCTGAATCACAAGAAGATTATAAATTGATAACTGCACGAATGGTGTTGGCGCACCAAACAGGCTTTCCAAATCATGCCAATAACGAACCTATAAAATTGGCATTTAAACCGGGAACCGACTTTATGTATTCGGGAGAAGCCTATCAATATTTGGCAGCAGTAATCGGTATAAAACTGGGCGTAGGGTTTAAAGAAGGGTTAAATCAATTGTTTCAAAAAGAAGTGACACAACCTCTCAATATGCCGCATACCACATTTATTTGGGACGATTATCTAGAAGCTCATAAAGTATTTGGTCATGATAGTCAAGGACATCCGACTCAAAACAAACCCGGAGAAGGCCGATGGAGCGGAAAAACCTTCAATGCATTCTCGAGTGTTCACAGCGAAGCTGCCGAGTTTTCAAAATTCATTATCGCTATGCTCAAAAAAGAAGGTTTAAGTGATGAATCTTTTGCAGAAATGTTAAAAGAACAAACAAAGTTCAAGGACGACAATCCCATGAAGTTGGAAACAGGCCAAACTGGTTGGGGATTAGGCTTTGCCCAAAAGCCTACCACAAATGGTACAATGCAT
Source organism: Flavobacteriaceae bacterium NBU2977 (assembly GCA_019931105.1). GTDB lineage: Bacteria > Bacteroidota > Bacteroidia > Flavobacteriales > Flavobacteriaceae > Meishania > Meishania litoralis. The sequence goes on from JAIOUW010000007.1 coordinate 6,684, forward strand.
TTGCATACGGGGAACAATCATGATTTTCAGGCATACGCAATGTTTGTTCCTGAACAAGGGTACGGATTGGTACTATTTGCCAATTGTGGGAATATGTTACCTTTCATAAAAGCAATTTCTAAAACTTTGGGAGAACAATTCTAACCTGATCAAGTACAAACTCGATAATAATCACAATCCAAAAACCAAATATTATGGACCATATAGAAGAAGCTTTGGGGGCACTATTTTTAATGGCAGGTGTAGTTGCGGTAGTTTACATTGTTGCGCGCTATAACTACCTTGTTAAAAAAGCGATGATCGAAAAGGGCTTGGCAAATCCAAATACGCCAAACAAAATGCAATATCTCGATATTGGTTGTATTACACTATCTCTTGGTTTAGGCCTTATGGCCTCAACCATTTTTACCACAATGGAACTTACTGAAGACACGGCCGATTTATTGATCTGGGGAACTATTCTCATATTTGGAGCGATCGGACTTCTGGTTGCCCATTGGTTACGCAAAAGAACAAAGTGAGTCAAAACAGCGCTTTTGATATCGAACTCGTAAACAGGAGCAAGGCCGGAGACACATTGGCATTTAGAGATTTAGTGAATGCCTATAAAGATGTGTCTCTTACCTTGGCCTGTTCTGTGTTGAAAGACACAGACCTTGCTCAAGATGCGGTTCAAACGGCATTTATAAAAGTGTATGAAAAATTGAATACGTTTAGACAGGACTCAAAATTTTCGACTTGGCTGTACCGCATTGTCATCAATACAGCGTATAATCTTTTGAAACAGCAGAAAAACCACCACCAAATGGACGTTCTTTCCAATTTGGCTGTTGAAACGGATGGAAAATCGGAAGCAAAAGCATTAACGGAACAAGAGCAAAGAAAGTACATCAATCTAGCGCTAAATAGAATAAGACCGGATGAAGCGTTGATATTACGCTTGTTCTATTTATACGAACATACAATCATTGAGATTAAAGAAATTACAGGTTTTAGCAAGTCAAAAATTAAAGTCGATTTACATCGGGGGCGAGAAAATATGGAGCTACAACTTCAAAAAATGTTAGGTAACGAAATAACGCAATTATTATGAACGAAGATCAGGCCAAAGTACTTTTAAAGAAAAGTGCTTTGAAAACAACAGAAGATTTTACGGATAGTTTAATGGTGCAAATCGACGCCAAATCCATCAATCATATTCAACCCGGTTTCCCTTCGGTAAAAAGAGTTTTATCAATAATAACTTTAGTTGTAGTGTTAGCGTCAGCGCTACTTTTTTGTGTTGATTTTAAATTTCTTTCAGAATTAGAAATTGTTGGTGGTGTTCATCGCACAAAACTATTCGCAGTGGTACTTTTTTCAGTCTTACTTGGAATAAATCACGTATTAAAATTACATTATTCGTTAAAATACACACTCAGCAACTAACAATAGTGGAAAAATTAAAATAGTTGTTGGCAACAAAATATCTCAAAGCACATAACTAATTAGTTGCTTAATGGAGGTTAAAATATATTTGGAAAATCGTCAAAGTTTAAAAATTTGGCTTATTCTAAACGGAAAAATAATTACATAATATGCAAGTTACAAGCCATAAACAAAACCATTTTCACTCATAAGATGAAACCAAAATCCCTATTATTTGCATTTATCTTTTACCCTTTGCTCCTTTTAGGACAAGAAACATTGACTGAAAAACAAGTAACGGAAGACTATACCATTCTAAAGAATGTTTTGACCAACGGCTACCCAAGCTTATATGAGTATACCTCCCAGCTCCAATGGGATAGCCTATTTACAAACTTTGAAAAGAAAAAATTGACAACCATTAAAACTACCAGTGAATTGTTCAAATCCATTGCAGAGCTAACGAACTATGCCAGGGACGGGCACCTAATAGTTATGCGGCCGCAACTCACTTCAATACCAAAATTATTTCCCTTATTGGTAAAAATAATCGACGGTAGATTATATACAGATACAGATGATTTTGGCATTCCAATTGGTTCCGAAATAATTTCCATAGACAATACAAGTGCGATAGAATTAAGGCAAAAACTTATGAAATACGCACCTTCAGATGGTTTTAATACAACAAAAAAAGATAGACAAATAGAACGTGAATTTGGCATTTTACACTTTTACGAGTTTGGCGCTAAAGATTTCTACCAGATAGAGTACAAAACACCTTCTAATGAAGTGTTCACAAAGAATTTAGAAAGCCAACCTTTTGAAAGTATCGGTGGCAGGTTCGTAAATAGAAACTCCTATTTTTCAATATATCATAGGGCTACCAATACATCGGAATTTGTTAAGAACACAGTAGGTAAAAAAGAGCCGTTTTTATATTTTATTGATTCGGTCAATACGGCCGTATTGACAATGAATACCTTCCAGTTGGATGTTGAAAGATTTCAAACGGAACTAAAGACTATTTTTAAAGACATAAATCGAAAAAAGGTTGAAAATCTAATTGTTGATATCAGACAAAATGATGGCGGTTATCCATTGAACAGCATTAAAGCTTTTTCTTATATAGCACGGGAACCATTTAAACAAAGAGCTGCAACGTGCGTCATTACTGCCAGTTTGCCGGAAGAAAACCACAGTCAAAATTTAGTGAATGGATATACCTATAAAACATTTTTCAAAAAATACTACCAGAATGCTTCGAAGAAAGGAAACGAATGGGTATCGACAACCGATGAGAACGAACCCTTTATGGTACCAGATAAATACGGATTTAAAGGAAAAACCTACGTATTGATCGGGGGAAAAACCTTTTCAGCAGGTTCAAGTTTCGCGTTATTCTGCAAAAATCAAGGCATTACGTTAATTGGAGAAGAAACAGGCGGCAATTATTACACCCAAACAGGCGGGTATCCAATGCTTTATACATTGCCTAATTCAAAAATTAAAATACTGATTTCATTTGTTAGAATAAGTCGTTATGTAAAAGATGAAACGATTAAAAGTGGTAGTGGAATATTGCCTGATACTCGAGTTCCTTTAACAGTTCAAGACTTAATAAAAGGCAGAGACAGTCAATTGGATTATGTCATAAAGCAAATAAATGAGTGATAATAGATATTGACAGTTTGAAAAATAGTAGATTTTCAGAGATTATCGAATTGAATTCCTGCGGTATTCGGTCATTCGGTAAATCTAAAATATTTATAGAAACTAAAGTAACTGCAATGAAATTGCAGGGTTTTAACCTTTAACTAGATAATAAAAACTAAGTTTAACCCACGGATAGATCAAATCTGGGCAGTCCATTTGCCATGGTCAGTTTCATCCGGCGAAGGTGGGTCACTTTAGCCGGCTTATCCAATTAAGGCTTACACCATAAATTCTGCTTATGTAATGCGACAAGAAAATAAAGTAGGAACTTTAGAAGTTGGCAAAGAGGCTGATTTCATTGTTTTAAGCCAAAATCTTTTTGACATACCAACCAATCAAATCAACCAAACGCAAGTCTTAGAAACCTACCTAAAAGGTGAACTGATTTACGAACAGTAGAATAAATGATGTTTGCCGACAACGTACGATCATAATCGCGGCAGATTCGACTTCCTGTCGACTTTGCTCGGGGCAGGCTAGAATCCACCCCGCCTGCCTGCCGGTAGGCAAGTCGGAATTATTGAAGTCCGTGTTTAATCAAAAGTAGTAACTTACAAGGTTATAAGTAAAGCGTTAAGGCATATGGCGCAATAGGAGGGTGATTTATAATCTTTGTTTAAAAATCCTTAAAAGAATACCGTAGAAGTCGTATGCAAATTAACGGGGCATGTATAAGGCATAAGTTATCAACCAAAAATCATACCGATAGACATCTCAACGGCTAGAAACCAGAACGACTATGGTAATTAATATTAGCTTTTTTTACCTGCCCATCGAAAATTAAAAATCTTAACAAAATACAAGACCATGAAACAACTATTTATCCTAACAGCGACAATATTGTTTTTTTCATTCACGGCACCACTGTCCGCCCAGCGGAATGATTTCATCAAAGATTATTTGGAGCGATTTGAAAACTCCCGTAAGTATTTGGTCCTTGTGGCCGAAACGATGCCCGAAGAGCAGTATGAATTCAAGGCTTCGCCCGAGTCGTTGACCTTTGCCGAAAACCTGATGCATATCGGATACGCAATGGATTGGCACTGTCAGTCATTGCTGGGTGGGCGTGAATCAAGAAATTGGGAGACTGATACGGTTTACAAAGTCGGTAAAAAATCCAAAAAAGAAATGATTTCGACAATCGAAAAAACATTTGATGAAACCATAAAATTGATCGAGCAGTTTGACCCAATTGAACTTGACGAAGAATTGGACTATTTTGGGCTAAACAGAACGAAACGACAAATTTTTTTATTGCTGGCCGACCATATAACCCACCACAGAGGGCAGATGCTTGTTTATATGAGGCTGAACGGAATTGTTCCACCGAGATACGTGCTGTTTCAATAACCCTGGCGAAATCGAACTTATAGCGAGTTGACCGAATTGCACAATTGAACGCCAAACAAAAAATACAGCGACACCGAATAACTAGAAAAACAATGAACAAAATATTTGAGACCTATCGACCGAAAGGCTTTGGAACGGTAAACGCATATTTGTTCGCCGAGAACCCAAAAGAACTGATCGAATTTTTAAAGAATGCGTTCTATGCAACGGAAATCGATCGATCGCTAAACCCAAAAACTGGAGATATTTCCAATGTCATCCTAAAAATAGGGGATTCTTGTTTTATGATCAGTCAGGCAAGAGACCAATTTCTGAATATGCGGGCGGCATTCTATCTTTATGTTGACAATGTTGACGAAATACACGAAAGAGCCATTACATATGGTGCCAAAGTAGAATTCAACCCAGCCGATATGCCGTATGGAGATCGCCAATCGGGCATTATCGATCCTAGCGGAAACTATTGGTGGATCTCAAAGCGGCTGGTGAACAAGGGCTATCACGAATAAATAATGACCAATGACAAAACTAGATCCGATCATAGCGGTAAATGACGTTGTAAAAAGTTCAAAACGGTATCGATCCGTTTTTGGATGCAGAAGCAGGCACGGTGGTCCTGAATTTGACATATTGGTCTCAGACAATGACGAAGTGGTCCTTGGTCTCCATAAGTGGGGGGCATATGACCACCCTACGATAGAAAAGCCCCATAATAGTCCGGGGAATGGGCTGATTCTTTATTTCATTACGGTTAATTATGAAGGATAGCAAGAGTAGCCGGTCTAAAACTTTATGGCGATGGCATTGAGACAATTAATACCCTTTCTTTTATCGGTCATCATTCTAGGTTGCAAGCCAAATTCCAAATCGGGTTTAATCGCTTTGAATTCAAGAATCGATACTGTAAAAAATAGGATTGCACTAGACCGAAATGTATTAAAGTATGTAAAATACGATTCCAACAGTATTGCCCTGACCCATGCGACCGTTTTCGACGGAAAAGGAAACCCTGCGAAAGAAGATCAAACGATTATTGTCAAAAACGGTTATTTTGAAGCAATTGGGCAAAATTCCGAAATTGACATACCCGAAAAGGCAACCGTAATAGATCTAAGGGGAAAAACGGTCATTCCGGGAATCGTAGGCGTTCATAACCATCTTCATATCCCCCGATTTCCGTTTGTAGGAGAGATCGCTTCAAAACTTTATTTGGCATCGGGGGTAACAACGATCCAAACGTGCGGCGCCGCTTCGCCACAACAGGAAATCGATTTGTCAAAGAAAATTGAACAAGGCCAGGTTATCGGCCCCAACATTGTAACTAGCGGCCCATATTTTACAGGTAATGGAGGTAATCTGAATATGATTATTCCCGAGAGCGACCAACAAATAAGGGACACAATACGATATTGGGCCAAAAAAGGAGTTCGTTGGTTTAAGGTATATCGCAATACTTCCCCTAAAGATTTAGAAACCATAGTCGATGAGGCCCATAAGCAGGGCGCCAAAGTAACCGGACATCTATGTTCGATTACTTTTGAGCAGGCCGTTAAAATAGGTATCGACGGAATCGAACACGGACTCAACAGTGCCAGTGACTTCAGAAATAACAAGACATTCGGTATATGCGACGGTTCACGGGAATATATGGATCAACTTGAAATCAATAGTAATGAGGTAAAAGCCCTGCAAAGTCTGATGATCGATAATGATGTTTTTTTGACTTCTACTCTCTCCATTTTCGAGGCAAGTGTTCCCGAAAGAGCTTTTGCCGATGAACGCACTTTGGCCATCATGTCCCCTATGCAAATTTCAGAGTATACCGACCGCAGGAAAAACTTTGATAGTATGGATTCAAAAGACGGGGTCAGAGAAAAAAGGTTAAAACGCATTATGCAATTTGAACGTCAATTCTATGAAATGGGAGGTACCTTGACCGCAGGAGTCGATGCCGGCAGACATGTTCTTCCGGGTTTTGGCGACCAACGAAATTTCGAATTGTTGAAAGAAGCGGGTTTTACCAACCAAGAGGCCTTGAAGGTCATGACCACCAATGGGGCAAAAGTACTTTCAAATCGCAATATCGGGTCTATCGTAGTTGGCAAGAAAGCGGATTTCGTCGTAATCGATGGACAAATTGAAAATTCAATACGAAATGTAGCACTGGTTTTTAAGGATGGCTATGGGTATGACCCGAAACTTATTTTAGAAGATATAAAAGGTAAGTTTGTAATTGATCAATAAAATAGAAAGTACCCTTTAAGAACAGGTAAAAAAATAATAATTAAATTCAAAAAAATGGCAACAAATATCTCAAAATTGATGATAAACGCTTCTAAGGACAAAGTTTGGGATGCACTAACGATTCCTGAAAAAGTGAAGGCGTGGCAATATGGAAGTGAATTGACAACGGATTGGAAAGTCGGTAATGAAATTCGTTTTAAATCGGAATGGGAAGGACAAATTTTTGAACAGTGGGGAACAGTATTGGAATTTGAACCCAACCATAAATTAAAATATAATCTATTCGCCCCAAGACCTGACCTCGACGACAAGCCCGAAAATTATTTTGAAATGGCCTATGAACTAGTCGAAAAAGAAAATGGAACTGAATTGTTGATTGTGCAAGAAGACAATCGCCCTGGGGCCAAACAAGAAGCGGTACAAGGCGAAGAAAATCCTGTTCTAAAAATGCTGAAAGAACTCATCGAGAAATAAAATAGTAAGTTACATTATTCGTAACTCGCTCTGGCCTTTATTTAAAACGATTCAAGTTATTGAATCTATAAAAATACGTACATTAATTTCAGAGAATTAAAGATTATGAAGGCAATTATTTGCACAAGATATGGACCTCCAGAGGTATTGAAAATACAAGAAATACCCAAACCGAATCCAAAAAATGACGAAATACTAATCAAGATAATGGCATCGGCCATAAACTCAGGTGATGTAAGGGTCAGAGGCCTTAAGGTCAACGGTTTTCTGAAAATCGTGATGCGTTTGATGTTCGGCTTCACGAAACCTCGCAAGCCCGTTCTCGGAACGGTGTTTTCGGGTATTGTAGAAACAATAGGTGATAATACGACCCGATTCAAAGTTGGCGACGAGGTATTCGGCATGACGGGACTTAAATTCGGAACATACGCTGAATACATTGTATTAAACCACAACGATAAGGTAATCTTAAAACCCGAAAATGCAACATTTGAGGAAGCCGCGGCATTACCCTTTGGCGGCCAAACGGCGATTTACTTTTTGGAAAAAGCAGGTATAGAAAAAATATCGAATCCTGAAGTTTTAATCATTGGCGCGACCGGGGCTGTCGGTACTGCCGCCCTGCAGATAGCAAAATATCATAATGCCGAAATAACCGCGGTCTGTAGTACAAAAGGTGCTGAACTTGTGAAAAGCCTAGGGGTCTCGAGGTTAATTCTTTATGACAAGGAAGACTTTACACAAAGCAAATCAAAATTCGACATAATATTCGATGCCGTGGGCAAAACCTCGAAAAGCCAATGCAAAAAGTTATTGAAAAAAGGAGGCGTTTATAAAACTGTCGGAGGTATGGAAGTTGCCGCCGAGAACAAAAAACAACTGGAAATGCTCAAAGCACTGTTTGAAAAAGGAGAATACGATGCCACAATAGACAGGGTTTTTCCGATGGACAAAGTGGTTGAGGCACATCGTTACGTCGACACGGAACGAAAAAAAGGAAATGTGGTATTGAAAATTAGCGGATAGCAATTTCTTCAATGTCAAATGAACAAAAGGCGAAAATTTTCAATATAAACAAGAACCGATAACCATACACTAACCGCGGCACATAAAGACAAACCACATGAAAACAAATATAGCGGACTTTAAAATCATCGGCATTTCTACTAGAACGACAAATGAAAATGGCGAGTCCGCAAAAGTATTGGGTGAACTTTGGGGAACATTCTATTCGGAAAGAATTTCAGCTAAAATACCAAATAAAGACTCCGATGAAATCTATGCTATGTATACCGATTATGAAAGCGACTATACCGGAAAATACACCGCAATCATAGGCCATAAGGTAAAATCACTACAAGTTGTACCCGATGGATTGATCGGGCGGGAATTCAAGGGTGGAAAATACACAAAACTGGTCGCAAAAGGAGAAATGCCCGAAGCAATCGTCAACCTATGGGAAAAAGTATGGGAAGAAGATCAGAAGTTGATGCGCAGATATACGGTCGACTTTGAAATCTATGGAGCCAAATCACAAAACGGGACCGAATCAGAGGTCGAGGTATTTTTGGCAACGGAGTGAATTTATCGGTCTTACTAGTTCGGGGCGATTGTCGAATCGGCGCATGACATCAATATGTTGGCCTCTAGTCCACGTTTAAATAGGAAAGAGGAAAGAGCACTTACCTCAAATTTGCCGAGGCAGCCTCTGCCAAAGATCCAGCCGATTGCACCGACTGTTCGGCATATATGTTTTCGATAATCTTTTGAAGGTCCGGAATTACCGTACTTGCCAATCTAGAATTGCTGTTCATAAGCACGCAAATTCCGAAATCATGGTCTGGATAAATTGCGATTTCGTTTCTAAAATTGTTTACACTTCCGCCATGATGCCACATGGTGATTTGATTCTGTGCAGTTTCATCTTCGAATTTGTGAATGCGCCATCCATAGGCATAATGTGACGAAACATGGCCCGGCCATCGTTTGTAATACTTACGGCCAATATTGATCTCTACCTGAGGTGTAAATGCCTCCGAAATAACATTTTTGTCCATTACTTCAGGGTTGTGACCAAGCAAAAACCGCATCCATTTGGCCATATCCAAAGCACTTGCATTGATACCTCCGGCGGCCACGGCATTGTCATAATGGTCTGTAAGTCTTTTTGGTTGCCAGCCCGTTCTTCGTCTTGAGTGTGGGGTGGCGATGTTTTTATATTTTACCAAAGTTGGGTAACTGGTATTGGCCGTATGCATGCCCAACGGTTCAAAAAACCGCTGCTTCAACAAAGCCCCGATCTCTTTGCCCGTGACTTTTTTCATGATTTCGCTCGAGAGCGCGAACATTGCATTCTGATAACTATACATTTTACCGGGCTCACTGATCGGTTTTACCTCATTGAAACGACCCGCGATTTTCCCCATTGGCAATCCGGCTTCCACAAGATTCGTAAAACTATGATAAGGTGTTCCCGAAGTGTGCGATAATATATGGCCCAACTGAACCTTGTCAGTGTTCTTTCTATCGCCCAAACGAAATTGTGGCAAGTAATCACTGACCTTGTCATTCCAATTTAATTTATCCTCTTCTATCAGATTCGCCGCCAATACCCCGGTGAACCCTTTTGACAAAGAACCCAATCGAAAGATGGTTTTGCCATCAACCTTATCTCGGCCATTGATATTTCTTTTACCGAAACCTTCTGAAAGTAAGATAGAATCACCGTTTACAATACTTACCCCTACCCCAATGATATCACCAGATTTCAGCGCATTTTCAAAATAAGCGGTAACGGCTTTTCGCAGTTCGACTTTTCTTTTCTCGAATACTCTTTCGTGCTCTGCGACCATCGCCCTTTTTTTTGCTTTAAAGGTCTCGGTCTTTGAATCTGCATCGTTGGTAGAATTAGATCTGGTAGCGCTCGATGTCATCAAAACAACAAGAAGCAATAACATGAGTACCGATCCAAGTACTATTTTAAAACGGTTCATAGGTCAGGTAGGTTTGGTAAATCGGGCATATGATATCGTTCGATACAAGACAAAAATATCATATACTTAGACAAACGCCTGATTTTTTATAATATTTCATTAATTTTTGGTCCCAAAGCCCATGTATTTTTAGAAGATCAAAGTTTGTAGTAATTATTTTGTTTCTAAAAAAGGAAATAAGATTGTTGGCAATATAATTAAACACTGATTCATGTATACACAAAAAATATATTCTGCGCGTCAATTGGCGCAATGGACTAGATACGAGACAATGGTTTTTACAGCGATTATAACCGTTTGGGTCGCTATATTTTATTTCTTGGACTTGAAATGGTTCAAGATACCTTGGACACCTCTTGCATTGATCGGTACGGCAGTGGCCTTTGTAATAGGATTTCAGAACAATTCTGCCTACGGCAGAATTTGGGAAGCCCGAAAAATCTGGGGTGGTATTGTTAACACTTCGCGTACTTTTGGAATGTTCGTTCAAGATATGTTGACCAATGAACATGCAAAAAAACCGGTTGCCGAGGCAGAACTTCTTTTAGAAATCAAAACGTTGACCTACAGACACATCGCCTGGATGACCGCCCTGCGCCATGCCATGCGGGCACCAAAGTCTTGGGAAACCACTTCAAACCATAGAACGAACAGGGAGTGGGGCATGCTTCCGCCCGAGATGGAGTCAACCTTGGAAGAAGATATGAAGCCCTACATTTCAAAAAATGAACTGAAGAAAATAATGGGCAAAGACAACAAGCAGACGGCATTACTTTATGAACAGTCACATCACCTGAGAAAACTCAAGGAAAGAGGTATGATCTGGGAATTTTCCTTTCTGGAATTGGAAGCTATTCTCCAAGAATTATTTACGCTCCAAGGCCAGAGCGAGCGCATTAAGAATTTTCCCTATCCGAGACAATACGCCACCCTTAATCATTTTTTTATGTGGGTTTTTGTATTGTTGCTTCCTCTGGCATTGGTGCCTCAGTTCGCGGAAATAGGTGCAGCTCTTGAAAGTAGCCCAGCCTGGGTCAAAGACCTGTTTGTCTGGTTCAGTATTCCGTTTTACGTTATTGTCGCGTGGATTTTCCATACTATGGAACGCATTGGAAGAACCGGGGAGAATCCGTTTGAAGGCACATCGAATGATGTTCCCATATCGACCATTGCAAGGGGAATCGAAATTGACCTTCGCCAAAATCTTGGTGAGCCCGACGATGAGATACCCAAACAGTTTCCGGCAAAAAGAAATACCCAATTTTAAAAGTACATGCCAAAAGTCGAGTACAGGGTCTACGTTATCGAACTTTCGAAACGGGTATTTTCAGAGCATCGCAAGTTTCGCGAGGCCAATCTTCAATTTAATGGGGTTCTCGAATGCTTGTACGTAGGTATGACCAGTAAAACGCCAAAGGAACGTTTTGAGCAGCACAAAAAAGGCATCCTTAGCAAAAAAGGGCACAACCTTTCTTCAAGTATCGTAAAAAAATATGGCAGTTATCTTAGACCGAGCCTATATAATCATATAGGCCCAATGGTCACGCGATCAGAAGCCTTAAAAATGGAAAAGCAGCTTGCCCTTGAACTTAGAAGAAAAAGATATGCCGTATGGTTCAATTAGAACACGAAAGGAGTAAAAACTAAGGCTACTACCCTACCCCTATTATTTCGATAGATACATTTTTCTTCTATGGTACAGTTCATAAAATTGATCATCTTTCAAACTATCGATAAACAAAATACTTTCCCCCGTACTCTTCATTTCAGGCCCTAAGTTCTTGTTAACGTTCGGAAATTTATTGAACGAAAAAACGGGTTGTTTGATAGCAAAGCCTTCCAATTCAGGTTTAAAAACAAAGTCCTTTATCTTTTTTTCTCCCAACATGACCTTGGTGGCGTAGTTGACATAAGGTTCTTTGTATGCTTTCGCAATGAAAGGCACCGTACGCGATGCACGTGGGTTAGCCTCTATGATGTAAACCATATCGTCCTTTATCGCAAACTGTATGTTAATGAGCCCAACAGTGTTCAGGGCCAAGGCAATTTTCTTGGTGTGATCCTTGATTTGCTGCATTACGAATTCCCCAAGATTAAAAGGAGGCAATGTCGCGTTCGAGTCACCGGAATGGATTCCACAGGGTTCGATGTGTTCCATGATACCGATTATATAAATATCTTCCCCGTCACAAATGGCATCGGCCTCAGCTTCTATGGCACCATCAAGATAATGGTCCAACAAAAGTTTATTGTTCGGTATTTTTCGCAGCAGATCCACGACATGCTCTTCTAGTTCTTCTTTGTTAATGACTATTTTCATTCCCTGCCCTCCCAGAACATAAGAAGGTCTAACCAACAACGGGAATTTGAGTTCGTCGGCCAATGCCAAGGCCTCATCGGCAGTTTCAGCAACTCCGAATTGCGGAAACGGAATATCATTTTCTTTTAAGAGTTCTGAAAAACTTCCCCTATCCTCGGCCAAATCGAGTGCTTCGTAACTCGTACCGATTATCTTAATTCCGTATTTAGATAATTTTTCGGCCAATTTTAGAGCGGTCTGACCCCCTAACTGAACAATTACCCCTTCAGGTTTTTCATGACGGATGATATCATAAATGTGTTCCCAAAAAACAGGTTCAAAGTAGAGCTTATCTGCGGTATCAAAGTCGGTCGAAACGGTTTCAGGATTACAATTGATCATAATGGTCTCATAACCACATTCAGCAGCGGCAAGTACCCCATGCACACAACAGTAATCAAATTCAATGCCCTGACCGATACGATTGGGGCCCGACCCAAGAACCACGACTTTCTTCCTATCGGTCACAGTACTGTCATTCTCCACGTAGCGTTCCCCAACGGAAGTTTCGATTTCGGCTTCAAAAGTAGAGTAGTAATATGGAGTCATCGCCTTAAACTCGGCGGCACAGGTATCAACCAATTTGTAGACCCTGTTGATATTCATTTCTGTACGCTTATTGTAAACCTCGCTCTCGTAGCAATCAAGCATATGGGCAATCTGGCGATCGGCAAAACCTTTCTGCTTCGCTTCAAGAAGCAATTCTCGGGAAATACTTCCTATGGCATATTTCGAAATTTCCTTTTCAAGATTATATAGTTCCTCATATTGCTTTAAGAACCACATATCGATTTTGGTAATTTCGTGGATCCTGCTTAAGGGAATGCCCAGTTGAATGGCGTCGTAGATTACGAAAACCCTATCCCAACTTGGCACGGTGAGTTTACCGATAATCTGATCATAATCAGTGTACCCTTTGCCGTCGGCCCCTAGTCCGTTTCTCTTGATTTCCAATGATTGGGTGGCCTTGTGCAAGGCTTCCTGAAAAGAGCGACCAATACCCATAACCTCACCAACGGCCTTCATTTGCAATCCCAAGGTACGGTCCGAACCTTCGAACTTGTCGAAATTCCAACGTGGAATTTTTACGATAACGTAATCCAAAGTCGGTTCAAAAAGCGCTGAAGTAGACTTTGTTATTTGATTGTCAAGTTCATCAAGATGATAGCCAATGGCCAGTTTGGCCGCTATCTTCGCAATTGGATATCCGGTAGCTTTGGAAGCCAAGGCCGAAGATCTCGATACCCGTGGATTGATCTCGATGGCAATTATCTTCTCCTCATCATCAGGACTTACGGCAAACTGCACATTACATCCTCCGGCAAAATCACCGATGCTACGCATCATATGAATGGCCATGTCACGCATTCTCTGAAAAGTGCGGTCGCTAAGGGTCATTGCTGGGGCAACCGTAATCGAATCTCCTGTATGGATGCCCATAGGATCCATATTCTCGATGGTACAGATAATGACTACATTGTCGTTTTTGTCACGGAGCAGCTCAAGTTCATATTCCTTCCATCCCATAAGTGCCTTATCGATCATGACCTCATGAATCGGGGAAACTTCCAAACCGCGGCTGAGAAGTTCGTCAAAGTCCTTAGGGTCATATACGATCGAGGCTCCAGCACCTCCAAGCGTATAAGAAGCCCGTATTACCAATGGAAAGCCAAACTCCTGGGCAATTTCCTTGCCTTTTAAAAAGGAGGTCGCAGTTGCTTGGGGCGCCATTCCAATACCGATCTTCAACATCAATTCACGGAATTTCTCACGATCCTCGGTTATGTTGATGGCATCGATATCGACTCCGATGATCTCTACATCGAAATCGGCCCAAATTCCTTTTTCATCGGCTTCGATACATAAATTGAGAGCAGTTTGTCCACCCATTGTGGGCAAAACGGCATCAATCTGCGGGTGCGCCTTGAGAATTTCTACAATCGATTTTGTGGTCAAGGGCTTGAGGTAGATATGATCGGCCATCACCGGGTCGGTCATAATTGTGGCCGGATTGCTGTTTATCAACACCGTTTCGATACCATCTTCCTTTAAACTTCTTAATGCCTGTGACCCCGAATAATCGAACTCACAAGCCTGACCAATGATTATGGGACCTGACCCAATGATTAAAATCGATTTTAAATCCTTTCTTTTTGGCATATTTTATTCTCGTATTTTTTCCTTAAACTTGATGAACATTGTAACCTGTGACAAAAACAAAAAAAAGGTGCTACTATCAAAGTAACACCTTAAATATTTTAGAGAATGTCGGGTCATTATTTTTTATGTCTCGGCTCAGAAGATACAGTTAGTTTTTTTCTTCCCTTTGCTCTTCTTCTTGCAAGAACCTTTCTTCCGTTTACGGTAGCCATGCGCTCCCTAAAACCATGCTTGTTTCTTCTCTTGCGCTTTGAGGGCTGGTATGTTCTTTTTTGTCCGGGCATTTTATAATCCTTTTCTTTAATTTGCAATGATACGGGGTAATCCGTAAAATCTGGGCGCAAATATACAAAGAGTTTTTGCTCTTGCAAATGTATTTAAAAAATATTTCCGGAGACCGTGTATACATACAATAACACGTTTTTATTACTTTTGCCCAAGTTGATTTACACCGTCAAAAACCCCCGTAATATGAGACAATTGGCACTTATTTTTTTTATTGTTTGCAATTTTAGCTTGCTAAATGCACAGACAAAGTTGCAATATGATTTGAAAAAAGATGATGTTTTTGTCATCAAACAACGGGCAGAACAACTGATTGTTCAAGAATTGGATGGGGTCACGCATGAAATAACTAATAAAATCGATGGCGTGCTTGAATTTAGCGTAGTCGGCGAAGTCGATGACAATTATCAAATATCGTTGACGTTCAAGGACTTGAACCTGCAAATGGCATCAAGTCTCCAAGGGCAATTGATGGATGTCAAGGCAAAAGAGGTTGTAGAAGGTGATATGCAGTCACAAATCTTCAATAGTTTGCTTGAAACCCCCGTATCGATCATATTGGCCAAGACCGGCGATATTCTCGAGGTTAAAGGAGGGGATAGTCTGGTAAACAAGATGGCCAGGGCCTCTGGCATCGAAGACGAATTTTCACTCAATATGATGAAATCGAACCTAAAAAAGGAATTCGGTTCAGAGGCACTGTCGAACAACTACAAACAGATGACATATATTTATTCAACTCAAGAGATAGATACTGGAAGTACATGGGAAAATCAATATAGCGGAAAGCTTGAAGCTAAAAATAAATGGGTTTTGGACTCAATGAACGATACCATTGTACGAATAAATGGAACTGCGAACGTGACAATGAACGTAGAGGAGGCCGTTGCAACGATGAAACTTAACGGCACCCAAGAAACCGCTATTACCGCCGATCGTAAATCAGGTTTTATTCAAAAAATGACGGTAACAGGTTTGTCTAAAGGAACATCGGTGATGTCGCAAATGGGCGATACCGAGATTCCGACCACCATTAAATCAACAATTACCTACGAATTAATCAAAGAATAATTATGTTCAACAAAAACATTAAGCTAATCATTGCCGGTCTTATCATCTTCTATGCAGGATATCAAATCGTGGAAGGGAATATCGGCAACGGTATCGCGCTTATCTTGCTCTCACTGATATTTATTTTCCTATATTTTAGAAATGAAATGATCTTGTTGGCCTTTCTTCGGATGCGGAAACAAGATATGGAAGGCACGCAGAAATGGCTCGATAAAATCAAGAACCCTGAAGCGGCCCTGGTTACCAAGCAACAAGGATACTATAACTACCTGCACGGCATACTCCATTCACAAAAAAACCTTACCCAGGCCGAAAAGTATTTTAAAAAAGCCCTGAAACTAGGGTTGACCATGGACTATGATATCGCCATGGCCAAATTAAGCTTGGCGGGCATCGCCATGCAGAAACGCAGAAAGCGCGAGGCTACCACGCTCTTGAACGAAGCGAAAAAGTTGGACAAGAACAACATGTTGACCGAACAAATAAAGATGATGCAACAACAGATGAAGAAAATCTAAGAAAGTTGAACAGAGGTGCCCGATTTGCATTATAGCAAGGGCGCCAAAAGCCGGGCGAACGATTCTTGAAGTTTTCTAACAATACTCCTTTCCACCCATCGCTCGTACTCGATTTCTTCACACTCCTCAAGATCTTTCTCGAATATACGTTTCATTTGCCTATTGACTTCCTTATCATAAATAAGCGCATTGATCTCGAAATTCAGGGCAAAGCTTCGATAGTCCATATTGGCCGTACCGATACTCGAAAAAACATCATCGATGACCAAAGTCTTGGCATGCACGAATCCCTTTTTATAACGGTACATTTGTACCCCAGAATGTTCCAATTCTTCAATATAGGAATCGGTCGCGTATTGGGCCGGCCATGAATCGGATACCTTCGGAATAATGATCCTCACATCAACACCGCTGCGTGAAGCGGTTGTGAGCGCGGTCAAAATTTGGGCGTTCGGCATGAAATAGGGCGAAGAAATGTAAATACACTTTCGCGCCGATGTAATGGCACAGAAAAAAGCTTCCATGATATTGGCCCAATCGGTATCGGGGCCACTGGCGGCTATCTGCACCGCCGTGGGTGCTTTGGTTTTTGGTTCAGACCTAGGGAACCATACCTCTTCGATTTCAACCTCTTGTTTTGAAACGAAATTCCAGCTCAGTAAAAAGGCAGCCTGTAATGAACCCGCAGCGCTTCCTTCTATGCGCAAGTGGGTATCGCGCCAAAATCTTTTATTTTTGAGGGAGTTGTCATACTTTTTGTCCAGGTTGATTCCACCTACATATCCAATGTTGCCATCGATCACCACGATTTTTCGATGATCCCTATAATTGACCTTACTCGTCGAGTTTGAAAAAAACACCGGCATGAAGGGATAATACCTGACCCCGCTATCACGCAATTTCTTTTTGGTTTTTCTTGAGATGCGGCTACCAACATCGTCATAAATCAGTCGTACCTGAACCCCTGATTTTGCTTTGGCACACAATCTATCGATGACCAAATTACCTACCTCATCATCGAATAATACGAAGTACTCCAAATGTATGTGGTTTTGGGCCTTTTCCAGATCTTCCAACAACCTTTTGAACTTCATCTCGCCATTGATCAGGATCTCGACCTCATTGTCGAAGGTAAGAACTGCCCGTTGATTGTTCTTCAACAACTTGTATATCTTGAAAACACCATCCCCGAAATCCTCTTCAAAGTCCTCTTTTTCCTCATCGTCAAGATTGAAACTATCGCTCCACTTCCTGATCTTATCATTGTCAAGAAAATATTTTTTTTCGAAAATCTTCGACTTGCGGTAATCCTGTCCGAAAAAATAATAGACCAAAAGCCCTAAAAAAGGGAATACCGCGAGTGCGAAAAGATAAGAAATGGTCTTTACGGGGTTTTTGTTCTTTAATAGGATGTGGACCGAAAAGATAATGACCAGCCCGTAGTTGATTGCCAACAGCAGCGGCCAAATATTATCTTTTATGTATTGCCACATTATTTGCCCAACTTGTAGTAGCCTTTGTTCGGAATCTCTATCGTGTATTTCTTTCTTGAGCTATTGTTAAGATGCGGCTCGCGCAACCACGGGTTGTGCCTTTTCAATATCTTATAATTGATTTCGTACTGCTGCGCGAAATCGGCAAAGCTCAAAATGGGTTCGTCGATTTCGACCTTAAAAGTCGGCACCGATTTGTAAAGATCTTCTTTATCGACCATGAAACCATATTTTTCAGGATGGCTCAAAATTTCTTTAATTGCCATTATTCGAAAAACATAGCGCCCGGTCTCCTCGCCCAATAACAGGTCATAATAGTCATCGACCTGTTGAATGCCCAAAAATTTGTTGATCGACCCTGGGCCGGCATTATAGGCGGCCGCGGTCAACGTCCAAGTGCCATACTTCTCCTTCCATTTATTAAGGTACTTACAGGCCACTTCGGTAGATTTTTCGAGATGGTAGCGTTCATCTACATTACTGTTCACTTCAAGACCATATTCCCGACCCGTATCTTTCATAATTTGCCAAAATCCGGTTGCACCGGCATGCGATACCACATTTTGAAGTCCACTTTCGGCGACCGCCAAATACTTAAAATCATCGGGGATGCCATTTTTGGCCAGTATGGGCTCGATCACCGGAAAGTATTTGTGTGCCCGCTTCATCAAAAGCAATGCGTTCGACTGCCAATAGGTATTGACCAAAAACTCACGATCGACCCGCTCCATGATCTCGGGGTCGTCTTGTGGTACTCTTTCTCCCGCAAAATTCAGATCTTCAGGAATGTCAATGGGGGAAATACGGTAGCCTTCGGCCACATTCTTATCATTTATTTCATTTTCTGAAGCATTCGCTTCATTGCTTTCCGTTGTATTCTGCACTGCAAAAATCAAGGTGCTTATTACAAAAAACACGCCCAAAAGCATCAAAACATTCTTTAAAATCTTCATAGCTACTAAAATTGGTTATAAATCAAAGGTAGTATTACAACTCACTTATTCCAAAATAATTGTGGGAAGGTGTTCATTGAACCATTTGGCCCGATGAATGATCATCGTATGCGTTCCGTTACGCACCGTAATGCAATCTTTGATGTTTGCTATAGGAAAAACCGCGTCTTTGTCACCGTGTATGTGAACCAGACAGTCTGGGCATTCGGTCTGCTTCCAGTTAACGATTTGATCGATGGACCAATCAATATAATATTTGTCTCGGATCGAAAGATATTCTTCATAAAGGGCCAAGCGTTTTGTCACTGTTTCACCAAAGGCATACTTGGCCAAAAGTTCGACATTGTTCACCAGGCCGGTGGGCAGCAGTTTATGAATTTTAGTGTATTTCGCGAAGACCATTCTTTTAGGCAATTCAGACCCGAACTTGACACTCGAGACTACGATTACTTTTTTAACCGGCATTAATTTGGCGATCTCCTGTACCAACATACCCCCGAACGAAACCCCTACGAGTACGGGGTTCGGATGTTTTATCTTTTTTTTCATTTCAGCGGCATAGGCCGAAATGGACATATTTTTCGGCGGAATGAACCATTCAAGAAAATGGGATACAAAAGTGTCGGAAGACAGTTCTATATTTTTGAATATCGATGTGTTGGCTGCCATGCCAGGCATGAAGTAGACGTGTATTTTGTTATCGGTCATGTATCGAAAGCCTACGGTAATCTTAGGAAGATCCCATTTTTTTTATTACCTTTGTACCAGTAGCGGAAACTACCTACTAATTTTTCGCTTTTTTTTATAAAAGTATGGAATTACGATTTGAGAACATCGTAATTTTTTTGTCTAAGACCAATTTTAAAATCAAACTATATGAATGAAGTAGAAATTAAGGACAACAGTTTCTTGCGCCAATTCGAAACCAGGGTCGATGGACATCTAGCCAAAATCGAGTATTCATCACAAGAGCGCAAGGTATTCTTGACCAAATTGGTCATTCCTGAAGAAATCGAAAAAGAGGGGTTCAAGGAAGATTTTATTAAGTCGGTGCTTCAGGTCATTCAACAGAACAATCAGCGAGTGGTACCTACCAGTCCTCAAATTGCCGGTTTTCTGCGAAAAAATAGACAATACAAAGAAATGTTGCCCGTGGGCATTCGTATATAACCCGCCCTCAAAAAAGATTGAATCCCGCTGACGCGGGATTTTTTATGCCATAACTTTATCAGGGACAAACTCAAAACGGACCAAGCCATCGGTATCGATCTCGGTAAGTTTTACTCTATGCAGGGTATTGACCCGTTCGGGGTTCCATGGCGCCTTTACCTTCACATAGTTTTCGGTAAAACCATGAATATAGCCCTCTTTGTTCTCTCCCTCAAAAAGCACCGTTCGGGTCGAACCGATTTGACTTTCATAAAAAGCCCTTCTTTTTTTGACCGACAATCCCCTGAGCATCTTGCTGCGTTTGTGGCGTATATTCTTGGGTACGGGGTTACGCATTTCGGCGGCAGGGGTGTTGTCTCTCTCTGAATAGGTAAAGACATGCAGATACGAAATATCAAGTTCGTTCAAAAAGTGGTAGGTTTCCAAAAAATGTGCATCGGTTTCCCCGGGGAAACCGACAATAACATCCACTCCGATACAGGCATGTGGCATAACCTCCCTAATTCTTTTTACCCGATCAATGTACAGATCGCTCATATAGCGACGCCTCATCAACCTTAACATTTCATCGCTTCCACTTTGCAACGGAATATGAAAATGGGGCACAAAAGTATTGCTCTGCGCCACAAAATCGATCGTTTCGTTTTTCAAAAGATTGGGCTCTATGGATGATATTCGAAGCCTGTTTATACCTTCGACCTGATCCAATGCTTCTACGAGGTCTAAAAAAGTATGTTCATGCCTTTTATTGCCGAACTCCCCTTTGCCATAATCGCCAATGTTCACGCCGGTGAGAACGATTTCCTTAATGCCTTGGGCAGAAATCTCGGCGGCGTTCTTCAACACATTTTCGAGGGTATCGCTTCGCGAAATTCCGCGGGCCAAGGGTATCGTACAATAGGTGCACTTATAATCGCACCCGTCCTGAACTTTTAAAAATGCCCTGGTTCTATCCCCTATGGCATAACTTCCCACATAAAAATCAGCTTCCGTTATTTCGCAAGAATGAATTTCTCCAAAATCGTTTTTGGTCAGATCATTGATATAATCGGTAATCTTGAATTTTTCGGTCGCGCCCAAGACCAAATCGACCCCGTCGACCGCGGCGAGTTGCTCAGGCTTCAATTGGGCATAACAACCGATTGCCGCGACGAATGCCTTGGGATTCGCTCTTTGAGCCTGTTTGACAATGGTCTTAAAGCGCTTATCGGCATTCTCGGTCACCGAACAGGTATTGATAACATACATGTCGGCTTTTTGGGAAAAATCGACACGTTCAAAACCTTCCTCTTGAAAACCTCGGGCAATCGTAGAGGTCTCCGAAAAGTTGAGCTTGCAGCCCAAGGTATAAAACGCGACTTTCTTTTTCATCATGCTTCAAAAGGTCTGCAAAGATAACAATTTGCTACGGCTTGAAAGCTAAGGGTTTGAAAGGTCTATTTTAGAGGAACTTTTGACATCCAATGAATCTAACTATTATCGAGCGATATTCTTGGCAAGAGTTCTGTAGAGAGATTATTCTTTACTTTTAATTCCGACAAAAAGAATCTCTAATTCATGAGCACTGCACAATCAACGAAGAGCAAAGTAAAAACATTATGGCATGGATTTATCAGTAGTTCTGCATGGGGTTGGTTTCGGAAAGCAATTTTATTTACGATTTTCTCTTTAGTGGTGAATCATTTGGCAACACGCGAAAGTTTTCCAGGTGGTGAATCCTATAGATTCCCAATAGAAGGTTTTCTGTCCTCTATGGTTCTATGTATTCTGATTGGCATCATTGCAGATCTTAATTTTAAATTTTTCAAGAAAAAGTATTTTTCAAAAAAAATAGAAATTGCCTCTATCGCATGGTATATGGCTTCCACTCTAGGTTATATTACCATAATGTACATTCCTCTAAGCAATATATTAAATCTAATTGCAGGTGGCGAGACAGAGTTCTATTATTTATTAATTGGCTTACTAATTACTCTAATATTAAGTTTTATTCTAATAGGTTTAGCATATGCACATGATATTTACAATTTATACAAGCTATCCATAAAAGAAGCTGAAATAACTATTGAAAGTGGGGCAAAATTGACCAAACTTACCTACGAAAATATTGCCTGCTTTTATAGCGAAAACAAAATTGTATATACGATTCAAAATGATGGTAACACAATTACCACCAATTTTACGTTAAATGAGCTCGAAGAAAAAATAAACGACCAACTGTTTTTTAGAGCCAATCGGCAAATTATCATTCACAAAAATGCCGTAGACCAAATTGAAAAAATTGAAAATGGTAAGTTGCGGCTTCGGTTAAAAACAGCCATTGAAAATAATCGGATTGCCGAAATCAATATCAGTCGCTACAAACGAAAAGAATTTATGGATTGGTTTCAGTAAAAGATTTCATATCCAACCAACCAACCAACCATTCAGCCATATATTAATGACCATTCAGTAAAAGCGTAACCGTTTAAAGGGGTTTTCAGAGATTTTGTTCCTTATTTCGTCGAGAATTTAAGATTAGTAAACAATGAAAGACCTCAGCCTAAAACAAATAGCAATTCCATTAATTACAACTGCAATCATCTGCCTTTTATGGTTTGGGCCGATACGCATTCCTTACATAGTTAATATCATTATTTCTATATTAATTGTTATAGCGAATTATATAGAATACAACGGAAAACCATTTTTAGCACTTGGATTTCAACGCGAAAAATTCACATTCAAAAACATCTTTGTACTTGCTCCACTACTTGCACTGGGCCTTTTTGCTTTCTATGTCCTTGTATTGGTTCCAGGAATTACGAAACTCACCGGAGCTCCTATTGATTATTCCGCTTTCGATCCATTAGTTGGTGATCTACCCGCCTGCTTAATCGCTTTAGCCTTGGTATGGGCCACTGCAGGGTTTGGAGAAGAAATTATTTTTCGCGGTTATTTTATGAGACAATTTGTAAAATTCTTTGGAGAAAGTAAAATCAGTATTGCACTAAATATTCTTCTACTTGCTTGTTTTTTTGGTTTTATGCATAGTTATCAAGGAATTACTGGGCAACTTGTAACGGGAATCATCGGAGCACTCTTAGCCCTGATATTTTACCTGCGTAAATACGATTTGTGGTTTGTTGTAGCTGTGCACGGTTTTTTTGACACAATAGCCCTTGTTTTTGTTTACTTTGGTTTGGCCTGAAGACATCAGGAATTACAGTACCCCTTGAATTCATCCAATAATTATTGGGAGCCTAATAATTCCGCCACTTTTTGGTAAGTTCAAAGACTTGTTCCAAAATTCGGGCCTCTTTATCATCGAATTCAACGCCCCTACGGGCCATCATTACCTTGGCCGCCTCAAAAGCTTTTTTGGGCAGATAAGTCGAAAAACCCGATGCCCCGCCCCAGCTAAAACTTGGAATGAAATTTCTTGGAAAACCGGGTACGTACAAGTTGACGTTTACACCGACCACGGTGCCCGTATTCAGCATGGTGTTAATGGCCGTCTTGCTATGGTCCCCCATCATGAGTCCGCAAAATTGCAGTCCGGTTTGTTCAAAACGCTCCGTGGCATAATTCCATAATCGGACCTTCGCGTAATTGTTCTTTAAATTGGAGTTGTTCGAATCGGCCCCGATATTGCACCATTCACCAAGCACGGCATTACCCAAATAGCCTTCATGGCCCTTGCTCGAATACCCGAAAATCACGGCATTGCTAACTTCACCCGCAACCTTTCCGTAGGGCCCGACCGTGGTCGCCCCGTACATCTTAGCGCCCATTTTGACCACTGCGTTATTGCAAAGGGCAAAAGCACCTCTGATCATGGCGCCTTCCCACACCTCTGCGTTCTTGCCTATATAAATCGGTCCTTCGGTGGCATTCAAGGTACTGTATTCAACACTAGCCCCTTCCTCCAAAAAGATATGTTCGGCATTGATCAACCTATTGGTATCCGAAATCTGGGCACTTTTTCTTCCTTTTGTCAAAAAGTCGAAATCAGCTTGAAGGGCTTCCCCGTTCTTTGAAAAAATATCCCAGGTGTTTTTGACCTGCAATAATTCCCCATCATATTCGATCGCCTGGTATTTCGATAAATCAAAATGTAAATCCGCGTCTTTCGAATAAAAAGCAACAACTTCGTTGTTCTTGAAAATCGCTTCATTATTCTTTAGGTTCTTGACCCTTTTGACCAGTTCCCCACTCGGACAAAAAGAACCATTGATCACGATATTGGTATCTTTTTTAACGGTCGGATACTTCTCGGAAAGATAATCCTCGGTTATCGTACTTGTAGTTTGACCGAGGTATTTCTCCCATTTTTCGCGAATGGTCAAAATACCGATACGAACATCGGCTACCGGCCTTGTGAAGGTAAAAGGCAATAAATTCTCCCGCACCGTACCATCAAAAAGAATATAGTTCATTTGCCGTTTATTAAACAAATTTAAAAAAATACGCCTCCGTTATAACGAAGGCGCACCGTGATATTGTATGTTGAAAAGTACTTATTCTTCTTGAGAGCTCGTTTCGGTCTTCTTTGCAGAAGCAGGAGCGGCCTTTTTAAATTTGTCGTACTTGCTCTTGAACTTATCGATACGTCCGGCGGTATCCAAGAACTTGGCCTTACCGGTATAAAAAGGATGCGATGTTCTTGAGATTTCCAATTTTACCAAAGGGTATTCCACGCCATCGACTTCCAAGGTCTCTTTGGTATCGGCGGTCGATTTGGTCAAAAACACATCATCGTTTGACATGTCTTTAAAGGCGACCATTCTATAATTCTCCGGGTGTATGTCTTTTTTCATTGCTTTGCTTTAATGCGCCCATTTCCGACAGGCACTAAAATTCAGGCTGCAAATTTAACCAATTTTTGTAAACCTACAATTATAAAACCTAAAAAGACCGTAAAAAAAGCGTAAATTTAATTGTAACAAAAAAGGTAATTTTTCAACTAACCTTACGAACAACTTAAAACCTTATAAAATGGAAGAAACCCAACCTAAAACAGGAAAATTTGCACTAACGTACGGCGGTATATTAGGTGGCATAGGTATTGTATTCTCGCTGATGCTATATTCAATGGATATGCACTACCAAGGCGGCATGATGGTGCTTGGCGTCAGCGTTTTACTGACCTTGGCGGCTATTGTCGTAGGCCTGATGCAGTTCAAAAAAGCCAACAACGGATACATGTCGTTCGGTCAAGGAATGAAAGTCGGCGTAGGTATTTGTCTAATCGCAGGAATCATTGGATTGGTATTCAATCAACTGATGATGAACGTAATCGACCCCGACATGATGACAAAGGCGATCGAGTTTCAAAAAGGACAATTGTTGCAGTCATCCAACATGACACCCGACCAAATTGATGCCCAAATAGAAGCGCAGCAAAAATTCATGACCCCTTCGATGCAGATTGTTTTCGGTTTGCTATACGTAATCATAAGTGGTTTCATTTTATCGCTTGTTCCGGCGCTCATACTTAAAAAGACCGAAAAATCTTAACTAATTTGTACTTTTGAAGAGCCATTCGAAAGTACCTTATGAATTTATCGATTGTCATTCCTCTTTTGAACGAGGAAGAATCTTTACAAGAACTCCACGATTGGATCGTATCGGTGATGCGATCCAATCGTTTTTCCTATGAAATACTTTTCGTCGATGACGGCAGTACCGATACCTCATGGCAGCTCATATCGCGCCTTTCGGCCGAAAACAGCAACGTAAAGGGAATTCGCTTCTTGCGCAATTTCGGAAAATCGCAGGCGCTGCATGCCGGTTTCAAGGCGGCCGAAGGAGAAGTCATCATTACCATGGATGCCGATCTACAGGATAATCCGGAAGAAATTCCAGAACTATACCGGATGATTAACGAAGAAGGTTACGATCTTGTGTCGGGCTGGAAGAAAAAAAGATACGATTCGTTGCTATCGAAGAATATGCCCTCCAAATTGTTCAATTGGGCGGCACGAAAGACTTCGGGGGTCAAACTCCACGATTTTAACTGCGGGTTAAAGGCGTTTGACCGAAAAGTGGTCAAAAACATCGAGGTGTCGGGCGAAATGCACCGGTATATTCCCGTACTGGCCAAAAACGCAGGATTTTCGAATATCGGCGAAAAAGTGGTGCTGCACCAGGCCCGAAAATATGGAAAAACAAAATTTGGTATGGAACGATTTATAAACGGCTTTTTAGATTTGATCACCATTTGGTTCGTTTCAAAGTTCGGTAAAAGGCCCATGCACCTTTTCGGGGCGCTCGGGGTATTGATGTTCATCATCGGTTTTGGTTTTGCCCTATATCTTGGTATCGACAAACTCTTTATAAACCCTACAGGGCGCTTGATTACCGATCGCCCTCAATTTTTCCTGTCCTTGACGGCGATGATAATAGGTACCCAGCTATTTCTGGCCGGTTTTCTCGGTGAAATTTTGATACGGTCGAGAAAAAATGAAGCGCGCTACAGCATTTCCGAAGAAACCGACCATGTGCAAAAGGAAGAACAATATTCTTCGTAATTTTGCTTTTCAAATAGACATACTGCCAATGAATGCCATAATGACCGCCGCCAATGCCTGGCTGACCGATTTTTTTGACACCGAGACCAAAAAAGAAATCGAACATCTCATCGCGACCGATACCGAAGAACTCAAAGATCGGTTTTATAAGGAAATGGAGTTCGGCACGGGCGGCATGCGCGGTGTAATGGGTGTCGGCACAAATCGCATCAACAAATATACCTTGGGAAAAAGCACCCAGGGACTCGGCAACTATCTCAAAAAAGTATATCCCGGTGAAGACCTTAAGGTGGTGATCGCGTACGATTGCCGTCATAACAGCGATACCTTGGCACGAACCGTCGCCGAGGTGTTTTCGGCCAATGGCATCAAAGTGTACCTATTCTCGGCCTTACGCACCACCCCTGAACTTTCGTTTGCCGTGCGCCATTTAAAATGTCATGCCGGAATCGTGTTGACCGCATCGCATAACCCCCCAGAATATAATGGTTATAAGGTCTACTGGACAGATGGCGGACAGATCGTTCCGCCGCAGGACGGGGAAATCATCGCCGAAATCAATCGATTGGATTTTGAGGATGTGAATTTTTATGGGGATGACGAACGCATCGAATTGATAGACAAAGAAGTCGATGAAGCTTTTATCGAAGCCTCTGTCTCGAACGGAAATTTCGATGCCGAAGGAAAGGATGATTTTAAGATCGTTTTCACTTCATTGCACGGTACTTCGATAACGGCGATACCGGCAGTATTGAAACGGGCAGGCTATACAAACGTAACGGTAATCGCAGAGCAGGCAGAACCCGACGGAAATTTCCCGACGGTTCAATCGCCCAACCCCGAAGAGTCTGAAGCCCTTTCGATGGCCATAAAAAAAGCGGAGGAAATTGGGGCCGATATGGTCGTCGGCACCGATCCCGATAGCGACCGTTTGGGCATCGCCGTGAGAAATCTTGATGGCCAGATGGAAATAGTCAACGGTAACCAGGCCATGATCTTGATGACAAAATTCCTTTTGGAACAACAAAGGAAGAATGGGTTTCAGGGCAATGAATTTATAGCGACAACGATCGTTTCCACTCCGATGATGGAAGTAATGGCCAACGCTTACGGCGTGGAGTTCAAGACCGCCTTGACCGGATTCAAATGGATCGGCAAGATGATCAAGGATTTTCCACAATCCAAGTTCTTGGGCGGTGGTGAAGAGAGTTTCGGGTATATGGTGGGCGACTTCGTCAGGGACAAAGATGCGGTAACCGCTACCCTACTGGCATGCGAAATCGCGACACAGGCCAAGGCCAACGGGAGCTCATTTTATCAAGACCTCATCGATTGCTATGTCGATTACGGTTTTTATAAAGAGTATCTCGTATCCTTAACAAAAAAAGGAATCTCCGGTGCCAAGGAAATCAAACAGATGTTGAAGGATTTCAAGGAAAATCCCGTTGACTCCGTTGCCGGTTCAAAAGTGAAATTTATAGAAGATTACAATACCTCTGTTATCAAAAACGTCTTGACCGGTGAAGAGATACCGATAGATATCCCCAAAAGCAATGTACTGATCTACGAAACCAAGGACGGAACGCGAATTGCTGCAAGGCCCAGCGGCACCGAGCCCAAGGTGAAGTTTTATATCAGCACCA
This sequence comes from Flavobacteriaceae bacterium NBU2977, assembly GCA_019931105.1. Taxonomy (GTDB): domain Bacteria; phylum Bacteroidota; class Bacteroidia; order Flavobacteriales; family Flavobacteriaceae; genus Meishania; species Meishania litoralis. Next base: position 35,032 of record JAIOUW010000007.1, read on the forward strand.
ATGCCGAATTGAAAAAAGCCGATGATTTCAAAAAGGTCAATGCGGCCCTTGACAGTAAAATTGCGGTGATTTTGAGCGAACTGAAACTCGATTGATGAATTATTTCAAGAAAATCCTTCGGTTCGCCAAACCTTATAGCAGATACGGTTATCTGAATATATTCTTCAACATTCTTTATGCACTTTTTAGCGCCCTATCATTTGCGGCTTTGATTCCGATGCTTCGGGTATTGTTCGAACAAGAAGAGCCCGTGACCCAAAAACCTGTTTTTGAAGGCATGCGTCGCGCCAAAGATTATGTGATGGATTATTTGGCCTTTCAGGTGAACGAATATGCGGGCGATGATAAAATGAAAGGTTTGGTCATGGTCATCGGTCTGGTCTTGGTCTTGTTTCTTCTGAAAAACCTGTTCAATTATCTCGCCATGTATTTCATCACCTTTCTGCGCAATGGTGTACTCAAGGATATTCGCAACGAAATGTACCGCAAGATCACCGACTTGCCCATTTCATACTATTCCGAAAAACGAAAAGGTGATGTCATCGCAAGGATCACATCAGATGTATTGGAAATACAGCACTCCTTTCTTTCGGTGCTGGAACTAATCGTTCGAGATCCCCTCACCATTATTTTTACCATTTTGGTCATGTTCAGCATAAGCGGTAAGCTAACACTCTTCGTTTTTATATTTATTCCGATTGCGGGCAGCATTATTTCTTGGATCGGTAAATCCTTAAAGAAGCAATCCGACTATGTACAAAAAGAACAAGGACATTTTTTGTCGATCGTGGAGGAAACTTTGGGCGGACTTCGGGTGATAAAGGCCTTTAATTCGGAATCAAGGTTCTTCAAAACCTTTTCGGCCTCAACCAAACGCTTTTTCGATTTCTCGAACAAATTGCTCAACCGACAGAACCTCGCCTCGCCGACGGGGGAATTTCTTGGGATATTGGTCATCGGTGTTTTGCTATGGTTCGGTGGAAAAATGGTTCTCGTCGAAGGCACTTTGGATGCACCATCGTTCATCGCCTATATGGGCCTCGCCTACAACATCTTGACCCCGGCAAAATCGATAAGCAAAGCTTCCTATGGCGTAAAAAAAGGTAATGCCGCCGCCGAAAGGGTATTAGAAATCCTTGAAACTGAAAACCCGATAATCGATAAGAAAGATGCCCTAGAAAAAGAGGGGTTCGAATCAGGAATCGAGCTAAAGAATATTTCCTTCAAATACGAAGATGAATACGTATTGCACAATTTTGATTTGAAAGTACCCAAAGGAGATACAGTGGCCCTGGTCGGCCAGTCGGGAAGCGGCAAAAGTACCATTGCCAATCTTGTCACCCGTTTTTATGACGTAGACGAAGGGGAAATCAAGATCGACGGAATCGACATAAAAAATATGACCAAAAAATCATTGCGCAATTTAATGGGGCTCGTCACCCAAGACTCTATTCTGTTCAATGATACCGTGGCCAAAAATATCGCCCTAGGGAAAGAAAATGCCACTTCGGAAGAAATTATCGAGGCCGCCAAGATCGCCAATGCCCATGAGTTTATCATCAATCTTCCCGATGGTTATGAAACCAATATCGGAGATGGGGGCAATAAATTGAGCGGCGGACAAAAACAGCGACTTTCCATTGCCCGGGCCGTTTTAAAGAACCCCCCGATCATGATATTGGACGAAGCTACCTCTGCCCTCGATACCGAGAGCGAGCGTTTGGTGCAGGATGCCTTGGACAAGATGATGCGCAACCGGACGTCATTGGTCATCGCACATCGTCTTTCCACGATACAAAAGGCAAATAAAATTGTCGTACTTCAAAAAGGTGAAATTGTCGAGCAAGGAACTCACGATGAGCTTTTGAAAAAAAATGGCATCTATAGAAAATTGGTCGAAATGCAAACATTATAGCCTCTCCAAATAATGTCCAGTGCCTCTTGATATGCTACGCCAATACAAATAGGCAGGTCTTGCCAATTTATGGCATGAGGTTGAAGGTGTCGGTTAAACCTTTTAACTTTATTGGAGTCTAATTTTTGAACTTAAGCCCAAAATATTGATTGCGGAGGAAACCTTAGTAAATCTATTAAAGCAATCCGATACCCAGGCAAAGGCCTTCGAGACTTTGGTCGACACCTATAAAGAACGGTTATATTGGCATATTCGTAGAATCGTGCTGAACCACGACGATGCCGATGATGTATTGCAGAATACCTTTATCAAAGTATATCGAAATATCGATGGCTTCAAGGGCGATAGCAAGCTCTATTCATGGATGTACCGCATCGCCACCAACGAATCGTTGAGCTTTTTAAAGTCCAAATCGAGAAAGTTGGGCGTAAATAACGAAGAACTCCAAGAAAGAATGGTCGATAATTTGCAGGCCGATGTGTATTTTGAAGGTGATGAAATACAGCTCAAACTGCAAAAAGCGATTTCAATTTTACCTGAGAAACAAAAATTGGTGTTCAACATGCGGTATTATGAGGAACTCAAATATGAGGAAATCGCTGAAATCTTGCAACTTACCGTAGGAGGCTTGAAAGCCTCTTACCACTTGGCCATAAAGAAATTGGAGGAATTTTTAAAAGAAGATTAAACTTTTTAAACCATTGATAGTCAAATAAATGCTATGAGCAATTTTGGTAAAAACGACAACTTCAAAATCCCTAAGGACTATTTTGACGAGTTCAAGTACAAGTTGATGGCCAAACTGAACGAAGAAGATTCCGGTCCATCGTTTTCAGATGCGTACAGAGATAGCGGCTTTATCGTTCCCAAGAACTATTTTGAAACGCTGAATGAGCGTGTTGCGCAGAAGGCTGATGCCGAAAAAAGTAAGGTAGTACGGTTGCACCCTTATCGTCAATATTACATAGCTGCCGCCTCCGTCGCCGCAATATTGGTTGTTGCACTATCGGTCAAGTTGACAACAACGAAAACACCTGATTTTGAAACTTTAGGGAGTTATGATATCGAAAATTATCTAGAAAACCACGATATAGATTTTAGTGACAACGAATTGGCCGAGTTATTGCCAATGCAAGAGGTGAGGATCAACGATATTTTAAACCAAGAAATCAACCAAGAGGGAATCGAAGATTATTTGGACCAAACCATAGAAGATGTTCAGGAATTAAACAATGTATATGATGAAGAATAAAATTTCAATTTTCATTATCGTCTTGCTTGCGGTAACCAGTATATCGTACGGGCAAGGTCCTCAAAAACCAAATTTTGAGAAGATAAAGGCGCTAAAAGTCGCATTTTTTACCGAACGATTGGCCCTGACAAGTGCCGAGGCAGAAACTTTTTGGCCTATTTATAACGAATATGAAAAAACAAGATTTCATTTAGGAAAGACCGAACATGCTGAATTTTACAGCAAATTGGGCGATGAAAATGTAAGTGAAAAGGAAGCCAGTGACTTATTGGACAAGTATTTGAAAATAGAAAAGGAAGAAGAAGAACTGGACAAGGAATTTACCCTAAAAATGAAAAAGGTACTTTCGGCCAAAAAAACATTGCTACTGATAAAGGCCGAAAAAGATTTCAAGAAACAATTGATCCGGCAATTTCGTAGAAACCATGAAGGTAGTTGGTAGTTCTTACCTGAACGCAAGTCTGGCTATTCGGTTCTTGCCCGCGGCATAGGCGATCGAGTCATTTTGAAACCGAATCGTGTAAAAAGGTTCGTCCGACAACGCCTTCCATGTAGCTCCACCATCCTTGGAATACGAAATGCCGGTAAAGCCCAAGGCAACGATTTCTTTGCCGTTCGAACCGGGCACGAACTGAACGCAACTTTTGTATCGCGGTTCTTGGCCATCGGCGACCAATTTCCATGTATTACCGCCATCTGTTGTTATGGCCTTGTTAGCCATGGTATTTTCGGGCTTTGTATAATCGCCACCTATAGCGAACCCTAAATTTTTATCGTAAAAATCGATGGAATAAATTCCTTGGGTCGGTTCCTCATAAAGCATGGGTGTTTTTTGAATCTGCCATGTCTTTCCCTTATCGGGCGAAAAATATATCCGGCTGCTCGTTGTTGCGATCCAGGTATGGTCGCCGACAGTCTTGATATTCGTATTGCTCGCGGCAAAGGCACCTTCACCTTCGATTCCTTTTGGTAGTTCGTCACAAGAAAGTTTCGTCCAGTGATGCCCGCCATCACGGGTGATGATAATCGAAAGACAGCCGTTCATGGTGTCGCCCACTGCGATTCCTTCCCGGTTGTTCCAAAACGTCATGGCGTCGTAGAAAACTTGGGCATCCTCCTCAAAATAGACCAAATCCATGGCACCGTCCTCGCCCGTCTTGTACAAAAGGGCTGGGTTGGCTACTGAGAGCATAAAAAAATCAGTGGCATTATGGGCGACGGCCCTATATTCGGGAACGATGGTATCAAATTTCTGGACATTGGCGCGGACTTTTCCACTCGACAGATCGATCGTACCGAAAGTTCCTCTATTGGCCGCAAACGCCAAACTATTGCCCATCAGCTCGATCGCGCGTATGCTCAGGGAATCTTCATAAAGAGTTTCGATTTCTACTGAAGAGAATGGTGGTCTCTTTTCAATATCCGAACATGAGAGAACAATTGATATTAATAGTGCCAATAGCAGATTTCGCATACCTATAAAGTTTCTCAAAAATAATCGGAATCAGTGGCAAAACCATACCTTTGCAACCTTAATTTTTTGAAATGAAACTCCATAGAAATCTGGTATTTGCCGTTATCGACGCATTGAATTTGATATTCAACGAGAACGAATACGCCGATAAAGTGGTCCAGAAAGTATTGAAATATGATAAACGCTGGGGTGCCCGCGACCGTGCCTTTATCGCCGAAACTGCCTATGAAATGGTTCGTTACAAAAGATTATACGCCGAGATTGCCGAGGTCAAGGCCCCTTTTGACCGATCTGACCTATTTCGTATGTGGGCAGTTTGGGCAGTTTTGAAAGGAATAAAACTACCCGATTGGAAACAGATCGAACCCACCCCTGAAAGAAGGATAAAAGGCAGGTTCGACGAACTTTCGAAAATCAGGAAATACCGCGAATCGGTCCCCGATTGGATCGATGAAATCTGTGAAAAAGCGTTGGGCGAAAAACTCTGGACAAAAGAAATCGAAGCCCTAAATCAGCAGGCCGAAGTTATTCTGCGCACCAATACCTTAAAAACCACAAAAGCCCAATTGCGCATGGCCCTTTTGAACGAAGGTATCGTTGCCGAGCCGATCAAAGGGTATCCGTTGGCCTTACGACTTCCCGAACGTGCCAATGTTTTCGTAACGGATTCTTTCAAAAAGGGCTTTTTTGAGGTACAGGACGCCTCTTCTCAATTGGTCGCCGAATTGTTGGATGTCGAACCCGGACAGCGGGTAGTCGACACCTGTGCCGGAGCCGGTGGAAAATCATTGCATCTGGCAGCACTTATGGAAAATAAGGGCCAACTGATCGCTATGGATATCTATGGCAGTAAATTGAAAGAACTGAAACGCCGTGCCCGAAGAAACGGAGCGCACAACATAGAGCCTCGCGAAATAACCACGAGCAAGGTTTATAAAAAGCTCTACGGAAACGCGGATAGGGTTTTGATCGATGCCCCCTGTACCGGACTTGGGGTCATTCGTAGAAATCCCGATACCAAATGGAAATTAGAACCTGAATTCCTTGAAAAGATTACGAAAGTCCAGCATGATATAATTCGAAAGTACAGTAAAATAGTAAAACCCGGTGGCAAAATGGTCTATGCGACCTGCTCCATACTTCCGCAAGAGAATAGCGACCAAGTCACATCGTTCTTGGCGTCGGAAGAAGGAGAACCTTTTTCGCTTATCGAAGAAAAAAAAATATACGCCTCGCAACATGGGTTCGACGGATTCTATATGGCGCTGTTGGAGCGAAAATAATTACATGTCACAGCAACCAATCTTTAAATCGAAGACGGTTCGAATTCATAAACTATTCCTTCAAGGTTGGGTATTCTACCCCTAACTGCTCAAGATACGTATCGTATTTGGTCTCATCATAATAAAACTTTTCCAGGTCGGCCCTGAACATCTCTTGCTTGTCTTTGTTCAAATATATGGGGGGCATGTCGCTCTCACTGATCATTGGAACAAATTTTGTTTCCTTGGTCTGTTCATTGTTAAAATAATCCCAAGCGTCCTTTATAAGTTCAGGTTTTAAAAGGAAGTCCAAGATTGTCATCGCCTCTACCTTCGCCCCCACGACCACACCTTTATGGGCAATGGGCGTAGCCATTGAAATTGCATTACTCCAGTGATGCCCTTGTAATCCGGGAATGTTCGACGGAAAACGCATGGTAACGGTAGGTGTCTTCCAAGAAATATCACCGATGTCATCGGAACCGCCGCTTATCGGTTCGATAACCGGCAACCCGATCGTATCCAATTTGGTGGCCAATCCTTCAATTTTTTCCGACTCGACCTCGGTCTGAACGGCTTTGGCCAGACTTTGATCCGCTTCCGACCATTCTGGCAAACCCACTTCTTTAATATTCTCGTACATGGTTTCGGCAATGACCTTGTTAAAATGTCTAGGCCAAGCCGCTCCCAATATTTTTGAATTAACCGTAGTTCCCGTCATCAAGGCGGCTCCCTTTGCAATATCATTGGCCTCATGGTACATTTCCATAATACCGTCATACTTGACGTCACGAAAATAGAACCAGATTGAAGCTTTCGATGGCACAACGTTCGGCTGATCCCCCGCATCCGTAAAAATGGAATGTGAACGTTTTAAAGGATGAAGATGCTCTCTTTTATAATTCCATGCGATATTCATCAGTTCGGCCGCATCCAAGGCACTCCTTCCACGCCAGGGGGAACCCGCCGAGTGTGCCGCTTCTCCCTCAAATGAATATTCGACCGAAATCAGCCCTGTACCCTTCGCGGGGCCATAAGAAACACTAAGGTTGTTGCTCACATGGGTGAAAATACACATGTCGATCTTGTCGAAAAGTCCATCACGCACATACCATGCCTTGGCGGCGACCAATTCTTCCGCAATACCCGGCCAAACGACCAAAGTGCCACCGATATTCTCTCGCTCCATGATTTGCTTTACCGACAATACAGCGGATATATTCAAAGGTATTCCCGCATTATGCCCCTCCCCATGACCTGGTGCTCCCTCGACAATAGGTTTGTGATAGGCCACACCTGGATATTGCGATGCTTTGGGGATACAATCGACATCACTGCCCAAGGCTATAACCGGACCCTCGCCATTGCTCCACTTGGCCAACCAAGCGGTAGGAATACCGGAAATGGAATTCTCTATGGCGAATCCGTTGTTTTCCAAGATTTCGGTAAGGTATTTTGAGGATTCCACTTCCTGAAAACCCAATTCAGAAAAGCTGAACACCTTATCGACCATCACTTGGGATTGCTTTTTACCGGCATCTACCAGTTCGGCCGCTTCATTTTTCAGTTTTTCGATTTGTTTTTTGGAGTATTTTCTTTGAGCATTTGCCGATATGGCGAAAAAGAGCAGGGAATAGGCCACGATATTGATAACAAAGGTTTTCATAGGGTCGGTTTTTAATTAGCTATCTCCTAATGTAATAAAAACAATGCGAAATACTCTCGGACCAATTATGCAAGATTAAGGTCATCATGAATTTGACGGCCAGTAGCTATAAAAATGTCACTAGAATTTACAGATAATCCTGACCTTTGCAATATTCAAATATTTTAAAATAAAAGCAATGACCAATAGCAACATAGCCTTGGCAACAGGTGGTAGTCGCGGACTTGGAAAAGATATGGCCCTCAATCTGGCAAAAAAAAGGAATCGACGTGGTTCTGACCTACCATACCAACTGGGCAACGTATCGAGGCCGCAGGCGGAATATTTCTTTAAGCACATAAAACCTGATTTATGGAAACCTAATTTTGGGGCTTTTTTTATTTCTGTGAAATCCTATTTCGAAAAGGAAGCGATAAAGAAGGTATGTTATTTTCACAGTACGGTTTCCATTTAGATCATATCAACATGCTTGGTTAACAACTCCCCAATTTCGTCTATCAAAATCCAACTCAAAATCGTAAATTTGCACTTTCCAAAACCTAACAATTCATACTGTACATGATTCATTTTTTCGGGGATGCAGGCACCAGCGTTTATGCGGTACAAACGAAACAAGAACTTTCTCAAGAAAATACGGCCAAGCTCATGTGGTTGTTCGGCAACCGACCAAAAATAAACACGGCGTCAATTGACGCCTTTTTTATTGGTCCAAGGGCAGCCATGATTACTCCTTGGAGTACCAACGCTACCGAAATCACTCAAAATATGGGTATTTCAGGAATTCTTCGAATCGAGCAATTTCGTGCGGTATCTTCTGATTTCAGCGAATTCGACCCCATGCTTTCCCAAAAGTTCGCTTCGTTGAACCAGGATATTTTTAAAATAGATATAATACCCGAACCGATATTGGAAATCGATGATATCTCATCTTACAATCTACAGGAAGGACTGGCTTTAAGTGACGAAGAGGTCGCTTATTTGAAAGGTCTTTCCGAAAAAATAGGTCGCCCCTTGACCGACTCTGAAGTGTTCGGATTCAGTCAGGTCAATTCGGAACATTGCAGACATAAAATATTCAATGGCACCTTTGTTATCGACGGAAAAGAAATGCCATCGTCGTTGTTCAAACTCATCAAAAGAACGTCACAAGAGAACCCAAACGATATTGTTTCGGCCTATAAGGACAATGTGGCTTTTCTCAAAGGTCCAGACGTGGTACAGTTCGCGCCAAAAAGTGCCGACAAACCTGATTATTACGAAGAAAAAGAATTCGAATCAGTCATTTCTTTAAAAGCCGAGACACACAATTTCCCGACCACCGTTGAACCGTTCAACGGTGCTGCCACGGGTTCGGGAGGTGAAATTCGTGATCGTTTGGCCGGAGGCAAAGGCTCTTTGCCCTTGGCGGGAACCGCCGTTTATATGACCGCCTATTCGAGATTGGAACAAGACCGACCGTGGGAAATTGCCATGCCCGAACGCAAATGGCTCTATCAAACGCCTATGGATATTCTTACAAAAGCTTCCAATGGCGCATCCGATTTCGGCAATAAATTCGGGCAGCCTTTGATCGCCGGATCGGTGTTGACGTTCGAACATGATGAAGCTGGACGAAGATTGGGGTATGACAAGGTCATCATGCAGGCCGGAGGAATCGGCTATGGCAAATCAGCACAGGCCTTAAAGGAAACTCCGAATGAAGGTGATAAAATAGTAATTCTCGGCGGAGACAATTATCGCATCGGTATGGGCGGTGCTGCCGTTTCCAGTGCAGATACAGGTGAATTCAGTTCGGCCATCGAATTGAACGCGGTACAACGTTCGAACCCTGAAATGCAGAAACGCGCGGCCAATGCCATTCGTGGTATGGTCGAAAGTGAAGAAAATCCGATTGTCTCTATTCATGATCATGGCGCGGGAGGCCATCTCAATTGCCTTTCCGAACTGGTCGAAGATACAGGGGGCAAGATCGATTTGGACCAATTGCCCATTGGTGACCCCACCCTATCCGCCAAGGAAATTATCGGTAACGAATCGCAGGAGCGCATGGGGCTGGTCATCGGCCGAAAAGACATCGACCTACTGCAAAGAATAGCCGATCGCGAACGTTCGCCCATGTACCAGGTCGGAGATGTGACCGGCGACCATAAATTTACGTTCGAGTCGTCCAAAAATGGAGATAGACCCATGGATATGGAACTTGAGGACATGTTCGGCAGTTCTCCGAAGACCGTGTTGACCGATGAGACCGTTCAAAGAAATTATAAAGATCCGGATTATTCGCTGGAATTCTTCCATGACTATTTGGAACAGGTTTTACAGCTAGAGGCCGTGGCATGCAAAGATTGGCTCACCAACAAAGTGGACCGCTGTGTTGGCGGTCGCGTGGCCAAACAGCAATGTGCCGGTCCGTTACAGTTGCCCCTGAACAATTGCGGTGTCATGGCATTGGATTTCAAAGGGAAGGAAGGAATCGCCACCAGTATCGGCCACTCCCCTATTTCAGGGCTGATAGATCCCTCGGCAGGAAGCAAGAACAGCATTGCCGAAGCCTTGACGAACATTGTTTGGGCGCCATTGAAAGAAGGATTAAAATCCGTTTCGCTATCTGCCAACTGGATGTGGCCCTGCAAAAATCAAGGGGAAGACGCCAGATTATACGAAGCGGTGCAAGCGGTTTCTGATTTTGCCATTGCCTTGGGCATCAATGTGCCGACCGGTAAGGATTCCCTTTCGATGAAGCAGAAATATGAAGATGGTGAAGTCATTGCACCAGGAACGGTCGTGATTTCAGCGGCCGCACATTGCGATGATATCACCAAAGTCGTCGAACCGGTACTTAGAAAAGAGGGCGGAGCCATATATTATATAAATCTGTCAAAAGATAGTTATAAACTGGGGGGGTCTTCATTCGCACAGATTCGAAATTCTGTTGGAAATGAAGCTCCGACAGTTAAAAATCCCGAATATTTCAAGACCGCCTTCAATTCGGTTCAAGCGTTGATCAATAAAGAACAAATAGTTGCAGGTCATGATGTTGCCTCGGGTGGACTGATTACAACCCTTTTGGAAATGTGCTTCGCTGACAGTGATCTTGGAGCCGAATTGGATTTGTCCGATTTGGGGGAACCCGACACCATAAAACTATTGTTTTCCGAAAATGCCGGTATCGTTTTTCAGGCAAAAGACAACTTTGCCGTTGAAGAATTTTTGCAAAATGAAAAAATTGGCTTTAAAAAAATAGGTAGCGTAGTTTCAACACCCACATTGACCATCGAAAATAGCGGTATGGAGATGGGCTTGAACATTGATTCGTTAAGAGACGTTTGGTTCAAGACCTCCTATTTATTGGATGACAGACAGACCTCGAACGGTCTGGCCAAAGACCGTTTTGACAATTATAAAAACCAACCGTTACGGTATATTTTTCCAAAACATTTTGACGGTAGATTGTCGGATCGACCACAGTCGAGACCCAAAGCGGCCATCCTGCGAGAAAAAGGAAGCAATTCTGAACGTGAAATGGCAAATGCCATGTACCTTGCCGGTTTCGATGTAAAGGATGTGCACATGACCGATTTGATCTCGGGCCGAGAAACGTTGGAGGATATTCAATTTTTAGGTGCCGTTGGTGGTTTTTCCAATTCAGATGTTCTGGGAAGCGCCAAAGGCTGGGCCGGTGCCATCAAGTACAATGAAAAGGCAAAAAAAGTCATCGACGATTTCTTTGCGCGGCCCGATACGCTATCAATAGGCATCTGCAACGGTTGCCAGTTGTTCATGGAACTTGATCTTATCAATCCCGAGCACGGCGGGCGACACGGTAAAATGACCTATAACGATTCGCACAAACATGAAAGCAACTTTACTTCGGTGAAAATCCAGAAGAACAATTCGGTTATGCTTTCTTCGTTGGAAGGGACCACCCTGGGCGTTTGGATCTCCCATGGTGAGGGCAAGTTCAGCCTACCGCTTTCCGAAGACGACTACGATATCGTCGCCAAATACGGTTACGAAACATATCCGGCCAATCCGAACGGCAGTGATTTCAACACGGCCATGTTATGCGATAGAACAGGAAGGCATTTGGTGACCATGCCACATATAGAACGCTCCATCTTTCCTTGGAACTGGGCCTATTATCCGAACGACAGAAACGACAAGGTTTCGCCATGGTTAGAAGCTTTTGTAAAGGCCCGGGAGTGGGTCGAACGGAACAGCGGGTAACCGCGCTGTCAACAAATATTGGGCTAACGATCAAACCAATGATGCCATTTCGCGGCAAAGGCGTTGTTTTGAACACTATTAATTGTTGATTTCTCAACAATTGTTAGCGTATTTTGTAAAAGCTATTTTAGAATCCCGCTTCCTTTTCCTATTTTGCAATAACCTATCAGAAACTAACTATGCAAAAAGTAACTAGGTTATTCGATTTTCCGTTCCATCAACTTGAAAACCATCCACTAGATAAATGTTTTGTCACCAAATATGATGGAAAGTGGGTATCCACATCGACCAAGGAGTACATCGCCAAGGCGAACACAATCAGTAGGGCGCTATTGCGCATGGGCGTTCAAGTAGATGATAAGATCGCCTTGATCTCATCGACAAACCGCACCGAATGGAATATTATGGATATCGGTATACTTCAGATAGGTGCCCAGACCGTACCAATATATCCGACGATCTCTGAGGATGATTACGAATATATCGTCAACCATTCAGAGTCAAAGTATATTTTCGTTTCCTGTGACGAAGTCTTGCAAAAAGTATTAAAGGTCAAGAATAAATTAATGACCGTAAAAGAGGTGTATTCCTTTGACCAATTAAGCGATTGCAACAACTGGCAAGAAGTTGTCAAATTGGGCGAAGACGAATCGAACCAGAACGAAGTAGAGAAAAGAAAAGACCAGGTCAGACCTGAAAACCTGGCAACCATTATCTATACCTCGGGTACCACCGGAAGACCAAAAGGCGTTATGCTTTCGCACCACAATATTGTTTCGAACGTACTTTCTGCAAAAAACAGATTGCCCCTTAAACCCGGTGACAAGGTATTGAGCTTTCTACCTATCTGTCATATTTTCGAACGCACCTTTTCTTACGCCTATCAATATCTTTGCTATGAAATTCATTTTGCCGAAGGGTTGGACAAAATCAGCGAGAACATAAAAGAAGTAAAGCCTGCGGCGATGACCGTGGTACCCAGATTGGTAGAAAAGGTTTATGATGCCATTATTGCAAAAGGGGCAAATCTAACGGGAATAAAGAAGAAACTTTTTTATTGGGCGGTGGAATTGGGCTTGAAATTCGAACCTTATGGAAAAAATGGTTGGTGGTATGAAAAAAAATTGGCCTTTGCCCGAAAGCTTATTTTTAGCAAATGGCAAGAAGCTCTGGGAGGTAATCTCAAAATGATGGCATCGGGCAGTGCCGCCCTGCAACCTAGACTCGGTCACGTTTTTGGCGCGGCAGGTATGCCGATCATGGAATGCTACGGCCTTACCGAAACCTCCCCTGGCATTTCGGTAAGCGAAATGAGGAACTTTGGTTGGAAAATCGGTAAGGTCGGCAAAATATTGGATGGTGTGGATGTCAAGATTGCCGAGGACGGCGAAATCTTGTGCAAGGGTCCCAATGTGATGATGGGTTATTACAAAGACCCCGAAAAAACGGCCGAGGTAATGACAGGAGATTACTTTCATACCGGTGACATCGGTGAAATCGATGAAGACGGATTTTTGATGATCACTGACCGCAAGAAGGAAATGTTCAAGACCTCAGGTGGAAAATATGTGGCGCCCCAATTATTGGAAAACACCATGAAAGAATCCCGCTTCATAGAACAGGCCATGGTCGTCGGTGAAGGCGAAAAAATGCCCGCGGCATTGATTCAGCCTAATTTTGACTTTTTACAGGAGTGGGCAAAAAGACATGGCCTATCCGAAATTGAAAGAAGCGAACTTTTGAGCAATACCATGGTGCTGGCACGCTACCAAGAAGAAGTCGATAAGTCAAATGAAAGTTTTGCCAAATGGGAAAAGGTAAAACAGTTTCGGCTTACGCCCGATGCGTGGACGGTCGAGGGAGGCCATCTTACCCCGACGATGAAACTCAAGCGTAAAGCCATTAAAGAAAAATATATCGAACTCTACAACCAGATCTACGAGCGTACTTTTTAGGTGCCTGTCGAAAGTCGTAGTCAGTACCTGCGATAACTTGGACTAAAAATCTTTTTTTTATTATATTTATTATGCATGCATAATAAATTTTTATATCTTTGGTTTCCTATCGTTTTTTATGAAAGAGATTACCGTAGACTACGCTTTGCGCGAAACATGGCTTGCAGTTTCAAAAATGTACAATGAAGAAGCCAAAAGATACGACAGCACCATGGCAACGGGGTTTACGTTGTTGAGCATCGACCCTAAAAAAGGTACCCCTTCAACATCGTTGGGGCCCAAAATGGGAATGGAGGCCACAAGCCTCTCAAGAATTCTGAAAAATATGGAGAAAAAGGGATTGATCCAACGCAAACCTAATCCTGAAGATGGTAGGGGGGTATTGATACATTTGACCGAGTTTGGGCTCGAAAAACGACAACTCTCAAAAAATGCAGTGTTAAAGTTCAACGAAGAACTTCGCGAAAGCATTCAAGAAGAGAAAATGAAGCACTTTTTCGAAGTCACCCAAAATATCATGAAACTCATTTCGGAAAAGAACATATTCGAAAAAACATCTATTTAACAAACGAACGAATAACCTATGCGCAGACATATAAATAAGGTAGCCGTAATCGGGTCTGGAATCATGGGCAGCGGTATCGCCTGCCATTTTGCCAATATCGGTGTAGAAGTATTACTCCTTGATATTGTTCCAAGAGAACTCAATGACAAGGAAAAAGCCAAGGGATTGACCTTGAATGACAAGGTGGTCCGCAATAGGTTGGTCAACGATTCTTTGGCAGCCGCCCTAAAATCAAAGCCCTCTCCTATTTACCATCAAAAATTTGCGGATCGGATCGTTACCGGAAATTTGGAAGACGATATCGCCAAGGTGGCCAAAGTCGATTGGATCATCGAGGTGGTCGTCGAGCGCCTGGATATCAAAAAACAAGTCTTCGAGAATTTAGAAAAACATCGTACCCCGGGCACACTGATTACTTCGAACACTTCAGGTATCCCGATTAAATTCATGTCTGAAGGTAGAAGCGATGATTTCCAAAAACATTTCTGCGGAACACACTTTTTCAATCCCGCCCGCTATTTGAAGCTTTTTGAAATTATTCCCGGGCCTAAGACCTCACAAGAAGTATTGGATTTTTTGAACGGTTATGGCGAAAAGTTTTTGGGCAAAACTTCTGTCGTTGCTAAAGATACGCCCGCATTCATCGGAAATCGAATCGGAATTTTCAGCATTCAGAGCCTTTTTCATGCGGTCAAGGATTTAGGAATGACCGTCGAGGAAGTCGACAAATTGACCGGTCCGGTAATAGGCCGCCCAAAATCGGCAACCTTCAGAACGGTCGATGTGGTCGGTTTGGATACTTTGGTACATGTGGCCAATGGGATCTCGGAAAATTGTAAGGACGATGAACGTCACGAACTCTTCGCCCTGCCCGACTTCATTTCGACCATGATGGATAACAAATGGCTGGGCAGCAAGACCGAACAAGGTTTCTATAAAAAAACAAAGGATGATAAAGGTCAGACCGAAATCCTTACTTTGGATTTGGACACGATGGACTATCGTTCCAAAAAGAGCGCGAAATTCGCCACTTTAGAATTGACCAAGACCATCGACAAGGTTATTGACCGTTTCGCCGTTTTGACGGATGGAAAGGACAAGGCCGGTGAATTCTACCGCAAAAGTTTCGGGCAATTGTTTGCGTATGTCTCGCATCGTATTCCAGAAATAACCGATGAACTATATAAAATCGATGATGCCATGAAGGCAGGTTTCGGTTGGGAGCATGGGCCTTTCCAGATATGGGACGCGGTCGGACTTGAAAAAGGATTGGAATTCATCAAGGCCGAAGGACAAGAAGCCGCCGCATGGGTTGCTGAAATGCAGGCAGCCGGAAACGATTCCTTCTACACCGTAAAAGATGGGGCTACCTATTTTTACGACATTCCGAAGAAATCGATGGAAAAAGTCCCCGGCCAAGATGCCTTTATCATTTTGGACAATATCCGTAAATCGAACGAAGTGTTCAAGAATAGCGGCGTCGTCATAGAAGATTTGGGCGATGGAATTTTGAACGTGGAGTTCCAGTCGAAAATGAACACCATCGGCGGCGATGTGTTGGCCGGGTTGAACAAAGGAATCGATCTCGCCGAAAAAGACTTTCAGGGATTGGTGGTCGGCAACCAAGGAGCCAATTTTTCGGTAGGTGCCAATATCGGCATGATATTCATGATGGCCGTCGAACAAGAATACGACGAATTGAATATGGCCATCAAAATGTTCCAAGATACGATGATGCGCATGCGATATTCGTCGATTCCGACGATTTCCGCTCCCCATGGCATGACCCTCGGTGGGGGCTGCGAACTCTCCATGCATGCAGACAAAGTCGTGGCAGCGGCCGAAACTTATATCGGTCTCGTTGAATTCGGCGTGGGTGTCATTCCCGGTGGTGGAGGCTCCAAGGAATTTGCGCTCCGTGCACAAGATACCTTCAGAAAAGGTGATGTAGAATTGAACGTTCTGCAAGAGTATTTCCTGACCATCGGTATGGCAAAAGTATCGACCTCGGCCTATGAAGCCTATGACCTTGGCATTCTTCAACACGGAAAAGATATCGTGGTCGTCAATAAAGACCGACAGATCGCAACGGCCAAAGCACATGCAAAACTGATGGCCGAAGCGGGTTATACGAAACCTCCCAAAAGAAAGGACGTCAAAGTACTGGGAAAACAGGCGCTCGGAATGTTCTTGGTCGGAACGGATGCCATGGAAGCAAGCCACTATATCAGCGAACACGACAAAAAGATAGCGAACAAATTGGCCTACGTCATGGCAGGTGGTGACCTTTCGGAACCCACATTGGTCAGCGAGCAATATCTGTTAGATCTAGAAAGGGAAGCATTCCTTTCCTTATGTACCGAAAAAAAGACATTGGAACGAATTCAGCATATGTTGAAAACGGGCAAGCCTTTGCGCAATTAATTACGTAGCTATTGGCCTATAGCATTTAGCTTATGGCTAACTGAAATTTAAGCAAGAATGGCCAAGAGCCAAAACCGAAAAGCAAAAATTAATGAGAACAGCATATATAGTAAAAGGATATCGAACCGCCGTCGGAAAAGCCCCAAAAGGCGTATTTCGATTCAAGAGAACGGATGAACTTGCCGCAGAGACCATCGAACACATGATGAAAGAACTACCCGATTTTGACAAAAAACGGATCGATGACGTCATGGTAGGCAATGCCATGCCCGAAGGATCACAAGGCCTCAATATGGCACGGCTTATCTCTCTTATGGGCCTTGACATTGTAGATGTGCCCGGGGTCACCGTCAACCGTTTTTGCTCCTCGGGATTAGAGACTATCGGCATGGCCTCGGCCAAGATACAGTTTGGTATGGCCGACTGCATTATCGCAGGGGGTGCCGAAAGTATGAGTTCGGTACCTATGACAGGCTTTAAGACCGAACTGAACTATGACCTGGCCAAATCGGGCCATGAGGATTATTATTGGGGCATGGGCAACACCGCCGAAGCAGTCGCCAACGAATTCAATGTGTCGCGCGAAGATCAAGATAAATTCGCTTACGAATCGCATCAAAAGGCCCTCAGGGCACAAGCAGAAGATCGGTTTCAAGATCAGATCGTACCCATCGAAGTGGAACAGACCTATGTCGACGGCAACGGAAAAAAAGCGACCAAGAACTATACGGTGACCAAAGACGAAGGCCCCCGAAAAGACACATCATTGGAGGCACTTGGCAGATTAAGGCCGGTATTCGCCGCCAACGGTTCGGTCACGGCCGGAAATTCCTCACAGACCAGCGATGGTGCCGCTTTTGTATTGATCATGAGCGAAGACATGGTCAAGGAACTGAACCTAAAGCCCATTGCCCGCTTGGTCAACTATGCAGTGGCAGGAGTACCGCCAAGGATCATGGGAATCGGACCCGTTGCGGCCGTACCAAAAGCGCTGAAACAAGCCGGATTGAAACAAGATGACATTGAATTGATAGAACTCAATGAAGCCTTTGCTTCACAATCGTTGGCCGTTATACGCGAACTAGATCTTGACCACAACATTGTAAACGTCAATGGAGGGGCCATCGCATTGGGCCATCCGCTGGGATGTACCGGAGCCAAACTTTCGGTACAATTGTTCGATGAGATGCGCAAACGGAACATGCAGGGCAAATACGGTATGGTCACCATGTGCGTGGGTACAGGGCAAGGCGCTGCGGGAATATTTGAGTTTCTCAATTGAGAATTTTGAATGATGGATTTTGAATGTTGAACTACGGTGAAGAAAGACAATTTAATATTAGAAAAGACTTGTGAATTTTCGCTTTCTTTTATTGAACTGTACAAAGAGCTGAATTTTAAAAAAGAATACATTCTATCCAAACAATTATTAAGTAGTGGAACTAGCGTAGGGGCCAATGTTCATGAGGCGACCGCGGCTCAATCTAAAAAAGATTTTACCCATAAAATGTCCATAGCCTCAAAAGAGGCCAGGGAAACAAAATATTGGCTCAAACTTTAAAGCATTTCAAACTAGTAGATACAGATAGCACAAATGAGCTAGAAGAAGTTGAATCCATCATGAATATCAAAACAAAAATTGTAAAGACTTCTCAGGAAAAATTATGAAATCCAACATTTAAAATTTAGAATTCAAAATCATCAAAAAGATGGAAGCAAAAGAAAAAGATATCCTCCGCGGTGGTCAATTCCTCGTAAAGGAAACCAAATGTGAAGACATATTCACTTTGGAAGACTTGTCGGAAGAGCAAAAAATGATGCGCGACAGTACCAAAGAATTTGTTGACCGCGAACTTTGGGCGCACTGGGAGCGCTTTGAGAAAAAAGATTACGCGTACACTGAAGAATGCATGCGCAAGGCCGGCGAACTCGGGTTATTGAGCGTAGCCGTACCCGAGGCCTATGGTGGCATGGGCATGGGCTTTGTATCGACCATGTTGGTGTGTGACTATATTTCGGGCGCTACAGGTTCGTTCAGCACGGCTTTCGGTGCCCATACGGGAATCGGAACCATGCCGATAACCCTTTACGGTACCGAAGAACAAAAACAAAAATATGTCCCCAAATTGGCTTCGGGCGAATGGTTCGGTGCCTATTGCTTGACAGAACCGGGAGCTGGATCCGACGCGAATTCGGGAAAGACGAAGGCCGTGCTGTCCGATGATGGAAAATACTATAGTATTTCAGGACAAAAAATGTGGATTTCCAATGCAGGTTTCTGCAATATGTTCATCGTTTTTGCCAGAATCGAAGATGACAAGAACATCACCGGGTTTATCGTAGAGAACGACCCTGAAAATGGAATTTCCCTAGGGGACGAGGAAAAAAAGCTCGGTATTCACTCCTCCTCCACCCGACAAGTATTTTTCAGCGACACCAAGGTGCCGGTCGAGAATATGCTTTCGGAACGTGGCAATGGCTTCAAAATTGCAATGAATGCCTTGAACATAGGTCGCATCAAACTAGCGGCTGCATGTTTGGAAGCACAACGCCGCGTTATTAACGAGGCCGTAAAATATGCCAATGAACGTATTCAGTTCAAGACCCCTATCATGAACTTTGGGGCCATAAAGGCAAAAGTTGCCAACATGGCCACGAATGCCTATGCGGGAGATTCTGCATGCTATAGGGCGGCAAAAAACATTGAGGACCGAATAGCGATCCGCGAAGCGGCCGGCAATTCGCACCAAGAGGCCGAACTCAAAGGGGTCGAAGAATATGCCATTGAATGCTCCATACTCAAGGTTGCCGTTTCAGAAGATGTTCAGCATACCACTGATGAAGGCCTACAGATTTTCGGAGGTATGGGCTTTAGTGCCGAAGCCCCTATGGAAAAGGCCTGGCGCGATGCAAGAATAGCACGTATCTATGAGGGCACCAACGAGATCAACAGAATGTTGTCTGTTGGTATGCTCATCAAAAAAGCCATGAAAGGCCATGTAGACCTTTTAGGGCCTGCCACCGCCGTAGGCGAAGAATTGATGGGGATACCTTCATTCGATGCACCCGACTTTTCACAATTGTTCGCTGAGGAAAAAGATCTAATCGCCCGACTCAAAAAGGTTCTCCTGATGGTCGCCGGTAGTGCCGTTCAAAAATTCGGTCCTGAACTTGAAAAACACCAACAGTTGATGTTGGCCGCGGCCGATATTTTGATTGAAATCTATATGGCGGAAAGCACCATCCTTAGAACTGAAAAAAATGCAAAACGTTTCGGGGAAGAAGCCCAAGCCACCCAAATAGCAATGGCCAAGCTGTATCTCTACAATGCGACCGAAACCATTATTCAAAAAGGCAAGGAAGGCATCGTTTCCTTTGCCGAAGGTGATGAACAGCGCATGATGCTCATGGGTCTAAAACGTTTCACAAAGTATACCAATAACCCGAACGTAGCCGCTTTGCGAACCCAAATTGCGGACAAAGTGGCTGCTGACAACGGTTACACCTTTGACTAATTCAGATTATCACTTCAGAAACAGAAGTAAAGAACCGTTCCAATTTGGAGCGGTTTTTTTTATGTGCACCTGACAAAAAGGTTATGAAATTCGAGGCCGTAAATGCCGGGACAATTAAGTTTTAACGACAAATCAAAAATCAAGTTGTCACAAATGAAAATACCGATTACATTTATCATATGGACACAAGCCTTCTTAAAAAAGCCTATTCCCCGGAAGCGTTCAGGGAGCAAGGCCATCGATTGGTCGATCTACTGGCCGATCATTTAACGGACACCTCTAGTGGTAAGTCAAATAAAACGATTGCATGGAACCTTCCCGAAAAGGAACATGAATACTGGGCCGATTTTCTGGAAAATGGTAATGAGCAAAACTTTTTTCAAACAGTTATCGCGCGTACCACACACGTCCATAATCCCAAGTACATGGGGCATCAGGTGGCACCGACCGCCCCCATGGCCGCGCTTGCGGGCTTACTAAGTTCTTTTCTGAACAACGGCATGGCCGTCTATGAAATGGGTATGTCAAGCTCGGCCATTGAGAGGATCGTGACCGATCTGCTTTGCAAAAAAATAGGTTTTACGACGAGCGCTAGGGGCTTTTTGACCTCTGGTGGCACCCTTGCCAATCTTACCGCCCTACTTTCGGCAAGAAAGGCCCAAGTCGAACATGACGTCTGGATCAGTGGCCATGGCGAACCACTGGGCGTCATGGTCAGTGAAGAGGCGCACTACTGTGTTGATCGTGCGGCAAGGATCATGGGACTGGGCGAGCAAGGAATCATTAAAGTTCCGGTTAAAACCGATTATTCGATGGACACTTCAAAGCTTGAAGCGTGTTATCAAAAAGCCGTGGAAGATGGAATCCGTATTTTTGCCATTGTAGGAAGTGCCCCTTCGACCGCAACGGGCATTTATGATGATCTCGACGAGATTGCGAAATTTGCCCAAAAACATGGCCTGTGGTTCCATGTTGATGGCGCCCACGGCGGAGCGGCCATTTTTTCAAAAAAATACAGTTCTACCGTAAAGGGAATCGAATGCGCCGACTCCGTTGTCATAGACGGTCACAAAATGATGATGATGCCCATAATCACCACGGCATTGCTCTTCAAAAACGGCGGTCATTCGCACACGACCTTCAGTCAGAAGGCCGATTATTTATTGGAGCAAGCGGAAGGCGAAGATTGGTATAATTTGGCCAAGCGCACCTTTGAATGTACCAAAACAATGATGAGCCTCTATTGGTTTATCCTATTCAAAACGTACGGTAATGCCATTTTTGATGAATACGTGACCCATCAATACGATCTTGGCCAACGGTTCGGGAAAATCATACAAGAAAATCCCGATTTCGAATTGGCGGTACCCCCGGCATCTAATATTGTTTGCTTTCGATATATCACGGACAGTTTGAGCGATGACGAACTAAATATCCTAAATAAAACCATTCGCAAAGCATTGTTGGAAGATGGCGAGTTTTATATGGTACAGACCACGCTAAAGGGAATACACTATTTACGGTGCACGATAATGAATCCGTTTACGACGGAAGTGCATTTGGCACAACTGCTCCAAAAAATCAAAAAGACGGCGAAAGAAATTGAGCTTTCCAGGGTGTAATCATCCCCCTTAATCCCGAACCGTTCGTTAAAATCATTCCCGCATGGATTCCAAAATTGTTTCTTCGGTCTCTTTGTTCGAAAAGTTTACCGCACATTCGATAAGGGCAAGATGCGAATATGCCTGAGGAAAATTACCCAACAGTCTTTTACTTTTGAAATCAATGTCTTCGCTAAACAAGCCCAAATGGTTGCTATAACCCATCATTCGGTCGAAATGGCGCATTGCTTTTTCTTCCTCGCCGATTTTGAAAAGGCTGTTGATGAACCAAAAGGTGCAGATCGTGAACGAAGAAGATGGTAGTCCGAAATCGTCCTCGTTCTTGTAGCGATACAGCAATCCGTCATTGCTCAATTCCTTCTCAATGGCCCTGACCGTACTTATGAACTTTGGGTCTTTGGCATTAATAAATCCGTAAGATTCCATAAGTAATACAGAAGCATCCAGGTGCTGCGAACCATAAGACAGTACAAAAGCGTTCACTTCGGGGTTCCAGGCATTCTCATGGATATCTTCGCGGATCTCTTGTTCAAGTGCCGCCCATTTTTCAAGTTTCCGGGTCTTCTTGAGGATACGGGCTATTTTTATCGCTCGATCTATGGCCACCCAACACAGTACCTTTGAGAAAGTAAAATGCCTGTCCTCGGTACGGAATTCCCAAATGCCTTTCCTTTAGATCATTATCCCCTCCTAATCTCCCCAAAGGGGAGGGATTGCGACGAATTGCATGCTCCCCTCCTTTGGAGGGGTTGGGTGAGAACAACATAGGCCAACTTACATTCGGTTCCAAATCCTTCCCCTTTACGTGATAGTAGTTTAATTTTTAATACATTGTCAAGGCTAAATCGAATACAATTAAAAATGAGAAAATTACTTTTTTCAGGTTTTATGACCTTTTCCCTCTTTCTATCCGCGCAGACCGATCCACGTATCTATGATATCATCGGGGCCGTTTCAAAAGAACGCATCAAGGCCGATGTGACCAAGCTTGCCAATTTCGGCACGCGACATACGCTCAGCGATACGGTATCGCAGACACGGGGCATAGGTGCCGCCAGACGATGGATAAAATCGGAGTTCGAAAAAACATCGGCCGCCTGCAACGGTTGTTTGGATGTTTTCTATCAAAAAGACCTGGTCAAAAAAGGGGAAAACGAACGCATTGTACATGATGTTTGGGTGGTCAATGTGGTAGCCGTACAGAAAGGTACCAAATACCCGAATCGCTATATCATTATGAGCGGTGATATCGATTCACGGGTCAGCGATCCTACCAATTTTACCGATGATTCACCCGGTGCCAACGACAATGCCAGCGGAATGGCGGGCACTTTGGAAGCCGCCCGGGTACTTTCAAAGTACCAATTCGAGAACAGCATCATCTATGTGGGCTTATCGGGAGAGGAACAAGGACTTTTCGGGGGCAAGGGCCTTGCCGCCCATGCCAAGGCAAAAGGATGGGAAATCATCGGTATTCTCAACAACGACATGATCGGAAACATTACGGGAGTCGATGGCATTGTCAGCAATGTCGATTTTCGGATCTTCTCGGAACCCGTCCCTCCTACCGAAACGGAAAAAGAACGAAACGCCCGTCGCTTCTATGGCGGCGAGGTCGATGGCATTTCGCGACAGCTCGCCCGCTATGTGCATAAGACCACCAAAAAATATATGCCCGAAATGAACCCGATGATGGTCTACCGTCTCGATCGTTTTGGCCGTGGCGGACACCACCGTCCGTTTAACGATGCGGGTTATGCCGGAATTCGTATCATGGAAGCCCATGAAAACTATACCCAACAACATCAGGATATTCGAACCGAGGATGGAATTGCATACGGTGACGTTCTGGAACACGTAAATTTCGACTACGCCAGAAAACTGACCGCGGTCAATGCCATTAACCTGGCATCGCTGGCCTGGGCTCCTCCGGCACCGAAAGAGGTAAAGATCGGCGGTATCGTACAGCCTTCCGCAAAATTTCAATGGAGCAAAGTCGATGGGGCGAAAGGCTACAAAATCTATTGGCGCGATACGACTAGCCCAACATGGGACTACAGCCGCTATGTGGGCGATGTGACCGAATATACGCTGAACGGAATCGTAATCGACAATTATTTCTTTGGGATTTCAGCCGTTGGAAAAGACGGTTTTGAGAGTCCCGTAGTTTTTCCGAACGGAATTTTTAGGTAAACACCAAAGCGCTTTTAGCATGTACGAGTTTAGCAATGACAAGCTTCTGATGATCCATGCCGATGATGCGGGGTTGTCCACTTCAGAAAACCAAGCGACCATCGAGGCACTCCAAACAGGTTCGGTGACCTCTTACAGTTTAATGGTACCCTGCCCTTGGTTTTACGAAATGGCGCAATTTGCCCTGGCAAACCCAGAATTTGATTATGGCATTCATTTGACGTTGACCTGCGAATGGAAAAACTACAAATTCGGCCCTGTCCTATCCAAAGAACAGGTACCAAGTCTCGTGGACAAGAACGGCCATTTTCAAAAAAATAGGGCACTGTTTCAAGAAAAGGCTCGGGTCGAGGAAGCGGAAAAAGAACTATCGGCGCAAATCGAAAAAGCGTTGGACCTCGGACTCAAACCCAGCCATTTGGATTGCCACATGTATAGTGTGGCGACCAGTGCCGAATTGATTTCGGCGTACAAGAATTTGGGCAAAAAGTACGATCTTCCCGTACTTCTCAGTAAAGAGCTGATGGCATTTGTGGGGTTCGGGGCCGAAACCGCTTTGGAAGATGACGATTTGTTGGTCGACCATCTTTACGTTGGGGAATATCAATATTTTGAAAAAGGAAATCTAAAGAAATTTTACGGTGATATTCTGGACAATATGGAAGCGGGATTCAATATGATATTAATTCACCCCGCCTTCGATACCCACGAAATGAAAAGCATTACCGAAGACCATCCGAATTTTGGCTCGGAATGGCGCCAACAAGATTTTGAGTATTTTACGGGCCAAGAATGCAAATCTAAAATTAAGGAAAATGGCATACAACTTGTTTCCTGGAAGGATATCATGTCATATAAAACATAAAAAAATGACCAAATACCTATCGATAGTATTATTTTTTCTCTGCGGAATATCAGTAAAAGCCCAGCAATTTACCGAACAAGATACACTCAGGGGAAGTATTACCGGAGAACGCGCCTGGTGGGACCTAAACTACTACCATCTCGATATCGAGATCAAACCCGACGAAAAATATATCTCGGGATCGAACCTGGTACGGTACAAAGTCTTGAATTCGGCCCAAGTCATGCAGATCGACCTGCAACCGCCCCTGAAAATAGAAAAAGTCACCCAAGACGGCAAAGCGCTCGATTTTTCCTCAAAGACCAATGCACACTTCATCAAATTGGAAAAACCACAAAAAGTCGGGGATTTTAATGAAATCGTAATACACTATTCCGGCAATCCCAAAGAGGCCGTACGCGCCCCATGGGACGGCGGCTTTTCGTGGTCGAAAGATAAAAACGGTAAGCACTTCGTCGCTACTTCGTGCCAAGGTCTGGGCGCCAGCGTCTGGTGGCCCAATAAAGACCACATGTACGACGAGGTCGATAGTATGTTGATCAGTGTCAAGGTTCCGAAAGATTTGATGGACGTTTCGAACGGGCGTCTTCGCAAAATCGACGAAGCTACCGACAGCAAGACCTATCATTGGTTCGTGGCGAACCCCATCAACAATTACGGCGTCAATGTCAATATTGGCGACTACGTACATTTCGGAGAAAAATACCAGGGAGAACAAGGTCCATTGACCCTTGACTATTATGTATTACGGGACAATCTTGAAAAGGCCAAGGAACAGTTCAAACAGGCCCCGATGATGATGAAGGCCTTTGAACATTGGTTCGGCCCCTACCCTTTTTATAAAGACGGTTTTAAATTGGTTGAAGTGCCTTATTTGGGCATGGAACACCAAAGCTCGGTCACTTATGGCAACCAATACCAAAATGGCTATTTGGGCAACGACCTATCGAATACCGGCCAAGGACTCAAATTCGATTTTATCATCATACACGAATCGGGCCATGAATGGTTCGCCAATAACATTACCTATCGCGATATTGCCGATATGTGGGTCCATGAAGGCTTTACGGCCTACTCGGAAAACCTTTACCTCGATTATTACCATGGTTCAGAAGTGGCGGCCGATTATGTTATCGGTACCCGGGCGAACATTCAAAACGACCGGCCCATTATCGGGAAATACGGCGTAAACCATGGCGGGTCGGGCGATATGTATTATAAAGGGGCCAACATGCTGCACACCCTTCGACAATTGATCGATGATGACGAAAAATGGCGGCAGATCTTGCGCGGACTCAACAAAGATTTTTACCATCAGACCGTGACCACCCAACAAATCGAAAACTACATAAGCGAGAAATCGGGGATGGATCTTTCAAAGGTTTTCGACCAATACCTGCGTACGACGCAAATACCCGTATTTGAATACCAAATGGAAGATGGCAATGTCATCAAATACCGATGGAAGAACACAGTCGAAGGCTTTGCCATGCCGTTACGGGTTTTTGTAGACGGAAAACCGTTATGGCTTACCCCAACCACGGAATGGAAAACGGAAACCGCCGACCCCAATGCCACGACGTTTAAGGTCGACCGCAATTTTTATATCGATAAAAAGGAAAAATAGAAAAAATGCCAATAACGCCCTGCGATCGGCTCTTCTGGCCGGGGAGTTCGGTTTACACATGCTCATACGGACGCGTACCTTGAATTTGTTCTCCGAACGCAATTATCCAAAGACCACGATGATCTATACGCACGTTTCGACCGGCAGTTTGCAACGTATAACGAACCCTTTTGACAAATTGTAGGCCATTTCTTAATTTCGGCGCATGACTAGGATGGTTATGGCTGTAATATTTGGGTTTATTAGGAATGTGTGTTTTAATAAAACACACTAGTAGTCGACAATATTAGCAAAAAAGTGAAGAAACCCTACCACATATAAATAAGTTAGCTACAATTTGAATGAACATTAGAACTACTTTCATATTACTACTGACTTTAGTCTGCTTTGAATCCTTTTCTCAAAGCATTTTTTCTGCTTTACGTCACGACGACGCTATCGATTTAAGAACAGATTCTAAAGTAAAAGAACTTACAAAGACCACTGTTTTCTACAACAAAAGCGGAACTGAAACCAAAAAAGATATTATAGTTTTAAATAAGCTAAATAAAATCACATCTGAATTGAGATATGACGAAAATGGAAAATTAGAAACACGCCTTTCTCGGACTTTTGATTCTACTGGAATTAGAAGTTTACAAAGAAAAATTGAACGTTGGCATCCAGTTATTGGATATAGTTCCGAAACAGCTACTTACGAATACGATGAAAATGGTTTTATGATTAAAATAACAGACCGAAATCAAAACAACCAAATTATTAGAGAAACATTTCTAAAAAATAATGAAAATGGTCATCCAATAGAGTTAAAGCTGTATGCTGGAAATTCAAACTCTTATGGAACCGAAATTGCGGAATATAACTATCCGAATAATTTAGCAATTACAAAGGTTCTTGACGATAATGGAAAAATAATATCTGAAAGCAAACACAAAATTGACTTTTCAATTAAAGATTTAGATAATTCAGAATATGACGAAAACGGAAATTTAATAAAGTCAAAAAATTACGAATACGAATATAAATACGACAAGAATCTGAATTGGAAAAAGAAAGTTATTTACAAAGTAGTAAATGGCAAAAGAAAGAAATATCAGGTCTTGACAAGAAAAATAAAATATGAAAAATAAAAACTGTAGCTAACAATGTATAACCGCAATTACGGCGGATTCGACTACGTCCGAATCCACTCGGAATTGCTAACGCCAGTTCTTAACCGAAAATTAATGCATATTAACCCGTAACTGACGGTTATACGAGACCGTTGCCTACAATTATGAAAAAAATCCTGCTGACATTAATAATCTTAATTTCATTGACTGCTTGCGAATCGAAAAAAAGCAACTCAACTGAAAAAAATGTGGCGGAATCTGAAACACTAATCTTTGATTCAGAAACTGAATTAACTGAATTAGAGAAAGAAGAAAAATTAAGGACTAAAATTAACGACCAATATTTGGCTGAACTTTCCAAATGTTCCCAAAATGTAGATGCCGTAACTGACTTTAATGGAAAAACGGAATTTTGGCGGATTTGCGAAACCGATAATGGGAAAAGAATTATACAAATTGACTCGCACGAAGAAACAGTTCTTTACGAAGAAGTTTATTACGAACAAAACGGAGAACTTATTTATGCGGAGGAATCAATAAAATATATGCCAATTAACCATTACACTCTGCAACCTTGGACTTGCCAATTTTACGCAGAAAATGGAAAATTAGTTTCATTAATGTCATTGGGACACGGAAAAACAGAAGATGACGAATGGAATCCTGAAATAATATTTGAAATGCATAAAAACAGAATAGCGGAATTGAATAAAATCGAGAATGAATAAAAATAACTGTAGGCAACACCGGCTATAGTTCATTGCGGCGGAATTTCCTAATCGGAAATTCCCAGTGTGTTTGCTATCTTTGGTTTAAGGCGGAATAGTTCTGCCGAACCATTCCGCAACGCAATCTTAGGTACTGTGTAAAAAAACAAGCTTTTTCCTTAAAATTTTAGGAAACAAGTTGATCTATCAAGTTGTTATCCTGTGCAGCAATAGCTTCA
>JAIOUW010000008.1 GCA_019931105.1 Flavobacteriaceae bacterium NBU2977
TCCCTTCCATTCTAGCTCATATTAATTATTGGGAAACTACTATATTTATCAATAATTGATTAGTGGCTCGTAAACATACGAGCCGAGACCGTTGTACGCAAGCTGAAAAAAGCATTATGAAAAATAAAATCTTAATACTTACTTTGACAATTCTATTTAGTTACCAATTTGGTTTTGGACAGGAAAATGAATCGATGGAATTTAATTCTGATGATTTGATTGGAGTTTGGTATCCAAAATATATTCGTGGTAAATCTGATTTGACTTTTGAAAAGAAGGTAACTACTGAACACAAGTACGGATTAAGTATTGAAATATTGAAAAACGGAGAGTTCCGAAATAGATATTCCGCACCTTGTGGAAATGACACAATGCTTCGGACTCATAATTATAGTGGGAAATGGAATCTGAATGAAAATGATTGGATAATAACCACTTCTGAACCAATTAATCGAAAAGGAACTGTTTATAAAATAGTGGAATTAATGTCTGACAAATTGGTTCTTGCGGAAATTAATGCAGAATAAAGCCAGCGTACAACAATGTATAACCGCAATTACGGCGGATTCGACTACGTCCGAATCCACTCGGAATTGCTAACGCCAGTTCTTAACCGAAAATTAGTAACTTTAAATCCGTAACTGACGGTTATACGAGACCGTTGAACACCATTATGAAAAACCTGCTTGCAAGCGTAATTACCCTTCTGATTTTTAATAATTCCTTTGCTCAAAAAAGTGAATCTGAATTATTGAAAAATTATGAATTCTATGTTGAGAAAAACATAGAAATGGGAAAATGGAGTACTAAATTTTATCTTATAAACGGACTTGTTTCAGTACGAGAAAATTATTGGAAAAATGAACTACGAAGTCGAACGGAATTTGAATACGACCGATATGGAAATGTAGAACGTGAAAAAAATACCTTTGACATTAACGAAGGACAGGTAAACAATATTTCAAACCTTAAATTGGAATATAATGGCTCATTGCTTGTAAGAAAGACAAACGATTTTGGAATGACCGAAAAATATTCTGACTTCAACGAATTGGGGAAACCCAAACTGATTGAAAGAATTGAGGAATCTGATTTCAAAGCTTGGCCTTATAAAGACCTGATGGAATATGATAAAAAAGGAAATATCATTAAATCAACAGAACTCAGTACTTACGAAGATTTGAACGGAAAAACTGTCAACGAAAAAGCTACAACATATTATAAATATGACGACCGAAATAATGTGATTGAAATTCACAGAGAATATGAACCAAAACAAGAATTTCCAATCCCAATCACAGGAGGACCATTTTTGTATGAGTTTGAGTATTTTAGATACAAATACAACAAGAATGGACTTTGGACTAAAAAGTTTAAAACAGTAAACGGAAAGGAATATCTCGTTGCTAAAAGAAAATATAAATAACGGTGTACAACAATGTATAACCGCAATTACGGCGGATTCGACTACGTCTGAATCCACTCGGAATTGCTAACGTCTGTGCTAAACCGAAAATTAACGCTTATTAACCCGTAACTGACGGTTATACGAGACCGATGATGTACAATTCACATAAAGGTGAACCCAAGTCGCTACATTGTCGCCAAAGGCTCCAATTCCCGCCCCTTGGGAACTGTACATCATCGCAGGGCCATGCCAGGTTGCATAATCCGTAGGATGAGAGAAACCAGGCCATATATCACCTTTAGGCGCCATCGAGGAAAACTGTACATATCAACAGCTATATGCAACCTGTCCACGTTAAAAACGTATTTGTAAATTTATCCCAACAAGTTGCGTAAATTTAAAATCCGCAACGTGGCTGCGCATAGCCCTGCGTTGCCAGCAATGCCAAAAAAAACTTACGGAAACAAAAATACTGACCAATATGACTAGAATTCGATTATTTTACCTTGCTATATTTCTATTTATTTTTTTAGGCTGTAAATCCGAAAAGAGTCCACCAGAATCACTAGCTATAAACCTAGATGATGTCGAATGGGGAGAAGCAGGTGACGGAAGTATAGCACCAGCTGGAACGCGAACAGCTTTGCAATCAACAAATCCGGACACTGGCGGAATTAGTTATTATGCGTGGTTTCCTGCAGGAGGATTTTTTGACGAGCATTGGCATACTCACGATGAATATGTTGTTTTGATTAGTGGAGAAGTAACAATCAAACTTGGAAAGGAGATTTATAACCTTAAACCTGGTGCCTTTATAGTAATTCCAGGTGGAATGCCTCACTATTGGGATATACCAGAGACAGGAGATGCCATTATTTTGGTAAAAAGAGATGGACCGCCTGATTTTCACTTTGTCGATAGATAATATGAACATTCATAATACGTCAGATATTTATACTTATCGAATTCGAATATTAAGCTGATTATTAAATAAAATTTTTGAAATAAAATAATGCTGTCGAAAATGAAAAGCACGTGCTTACAACAATGTATAACCGCAATTACGCGGATTCGACTACCCCTCGACTACGCTCGGGGCAGGCTAGAATCCACTCGGAATTGCTAAGGTCAGTGCCAAACCGAAAATTAACCCTTATTAACCCTTATTAACCCGTAACTGACGGTTATACGAGCCGATGTGTTGCATTCGCCGATGGCGAACTTTAATCTGCGCAGCTTCGCCGGCAATGCATCTTAAAGTAAATGCAACACATCTGAAGGGCTAAACCGAATTGCCATATAACCATCCCAAGGATCCTCGCCACCGACGGGCATCGAGTCCAAACGACAACACATCGCCAGCTAAAAACAATTCGGCCCTGCATATTTTACTCCCAATAGCGTGAAATCGACAAGATACGGCCATTCCATGGCCTTCTTGACGAACTATCGTACGGGACACGGTAACGGGCGAACGGACAAATTCCCGAACGATAGTTGCCCGATTTCACTATATTTCCGTAAAATTCGCAGAACTGCGTTTAGCCCTTCAGTTGTACACAATACAAAAAATGAAAATCGGAACTAAAATATTAATCCTTTTTTTGACTTTAAATTTGCTTTCCTGCAAAGGAATAGCCTGTAGCCATATTTCAGGACAAGACATTTGAGAAATGACAGATAAAGAGCATAAAATAGAAATAGATTTTTTAGACCACGTAGCAATTAGAGTTGCTGATATGGAAGCTTCTGCAGCATGGTATGAAAAAGTATTGGGCCTGAAACGATATAAATTACCTGAATGGGGAGACTTTCCAATCTTTTTACTTTCTGGAAAATCAGGAATTGCATTATTTCCTGCGAATATAACTGATACTAAACTTGAAGCAACTTCAAGAAATGTCAAAATTGACCATTTTGCATTTAATGTGACAAATGAAAATTTTGAAATAGCTAAAAAAAGATATGTCGAGTTGAATTTGGAATTTAATATCCAAGACCATCATTACTTTGATTCAATTTACACAAAAGATATAGATGGACATACGGTTGAATTAACCACAATTAAAGTGAATGAAGACGAATTTTATAAATAAAAAACTACCCACAACAATGGTAACCGTTGCACAAGCCCCTGACCGACCATGGAACAGTTCGATATAAGCCCTTTTACGGGGCTTTTTTCTTGTCGGATCAGAAGATGTAGTCCGATATTCGAGGCCCTATCGAAGGACCGAACAGGTATTGAAGGACGCTTTTGAACGTTGTTTCCAAAGCAAGTTTCCCCGCCCCGCTCTTGACATGTTTTTCGGTGAACTTCAGGTACTTCTTCAGGCCTGTACTGAGCATGTCGAAGTATTGTAGGCGATCGCCGAGAGGTGCATCACCTTGTTGGCCTGTTTTATCCCTATGGTATTTATCTTCCTTAGCCCCATGAACTGGGTCAGGGTGCCGAAAACGGGCTCTACCGTACTCTGGCGCTTGCCCTTCATGTAACGGCCCTGTGGGCTCTCCACCCTTGCAATGTTTCGTATTCCTCGCGATAATAGGTGACGCTGAACTTCTTCTCCTGGGCGCTTTTACCAAGACAGCGGCTTCTTATCGGGCAATCGGTACGGACATGCTTTCTTGCCCTATATTCCTTCTTTTCGTTCCCGTACGAAGCCTTCATATTTCAGGATAAGACAGTTTGCACAAAACAAAACTTTTACTTACTTTTGACGTTAGTAACGCAAAACAAAACTATGATTGTTTCATTTGGATCGAAAGAAACCGAAATGATTTGGAACGGTATACGAGTAAAAAAAATGCCGATAGAAATTCAGAGCGTTGGACGTCGGAAATTGAGAATGCTGAACAACTCACAAGATATTATGGACTTGAGAATTCCACCATCAAACCGACTTGAAAAACTGACTGGGAATTTAAAGGACTTTTACAGTATACGAATTAATAAACAATGGAGAATCATTTTCAAATGGAACAATGGAAACGCAAGTGAAGTAGAAATAACCGATTATCATTAAAAAAGAATAAAATGAAAAAGCTGGAAAATGTACACCCCGGAGAAGTTTTGAATTTTGAATTTCTTGAACCACTAGAAATTTCGGCTTACCGACTTTCAAAAGACCTGAAAATACCTCAAACAAGGATTTCGGAAATCATCAAAGGCAGACGCAGAATAACAGCAGACACAGCTCTTCGATTGAGTAAATATTTTGGAAACTCTGCAAAGTTTTGGCTCGGACTTCAAGACGATTATGATATTGAAGAGGAACGTGACGAAAAAAAAGCGGAATTGGACGAAATAAAAAAGTATGAAAATAAAAACGTTGCCTAACCCCCTGTAAGCGCAATAACGGCTGAATTTACCAATCTCAAATTCAACTCGTTTTGCTAAATCAGGTTCGTCAGCGGAAAGTACTCGCGCATTTTCCAGTTACTGACAGTTACACAAACACGATGGCGGTAATTTAACCCCTACCAAACTCCGACTTGAACATCTAGTAAATAAATAGAAATATGAACAAACCAATTTATCTTTTTGTTCTGACTTTAGGAATAATTTCTTGTAGTTCTGATGATGAAACTGAAATTAGCAATTCAGATTTGGTTGGAATATGGAATTGGACAGGAACTTCTGGGGGACTAATCTACTTTGAAGAAACACCTGAAACAACAGGAAAAACTATCCATCTGACTTTAAAGGACAATTACAGTTTCTCAATTTCCGAAAATGGAAATGAAATATCAAGCAGAACTTATGAGTTGACCTTGAAAAAATCTATTTATTCTGGAAAAATGGAAAAGTTTATACAATTTCCCGAAAATCAACAATATACTGGAATTGTGAATAGAGGAATTATTAAGACTTATGAGACTAACAAACTTGATATTTCCGACAATAATTATGACGGAATTGGAAGCGGATTTGTGAAAATTGAATAAAAAACTACACACAACAAAGAACTGTGGTATAAGCAATAACAGTTTAGGCGCAATTCTAAATTGTTTTTTGCGTTTGATTAAGTATTTGCGATCCAAAAGTGTAGAATTTTGAATTAAACCTTTTAGAAAGAAGTACGTCCTAATTCCAAACAAATAGTTAATGACCTACCAAAATAATTTCATTATAAAAAGCATATTGTTGTTAGTGACGTTCTTTACAATTATCGGCTGCAACAAATCTGATGATTCAGAAATTATTGATGAAAAAGATAATACAACATCTGAAACTGTCGACCTCACCAGCTTGCCGTTTGGAGGTGTAGGCGAAACAAAGGTTTTGATTCGAAATCAAGGTGACCCATTTCCAGATTATTTATCCCTATGGCTTTGCGGACTTCCATCTGACGGAGCGGGTGCAAATAACGCCAGCGATTGGACGAATCCTGATGGGACTTGGGATTATACCAGAAAACCGCAAGTTGAAGGAAATGTAACATGGAATCACGAATTCGACATCAGCTTAGATGGAAATGGCAATAGAATTATTACCGGAAACAATTTACCAGACCATCCTACCGGTATTTTTCCCATACAGCAAGGAACTGAAGCTTTTCAATATGATGGAAACCCGAACATAATCTCTGAACAGGTTGTAAATTATACATTGCCCGCGATGCCACAAATAGCAAGTGAGCCCAATTGTGTGTTCTTTGGACCAGCTGGATTCTCACTGACCGGAGCCGCTATTTATCACGGAGCTTCTACTTTAGGAACAGATGCCGCTGCACACGAAATGTTGGATAGGTTTGGCGGGCACACCGATGGTACTGAAAGATACCATTATCACTTTCCTTCTGAAGACCTTCAAGATCACATCCACGAACACGAATCAGGGCACGGGGCATTGATGGGTTATATGTTAGATGGTTTTGGAATTTATGGCCCCTACGGCGAGAATGGTGAAATTCTTACGTCGGCAGATTTAGACGAGTGCCACGGACATACACATCCAGTTCTTTGGGATGGACAAATGATAGATTTATACCATTATCATTGGACTTATGATTTTCCGTATAACATTGGTTGCTTTAAAGGAAATGCCCAATAAAACAACTAATACGATGAAAAACATCAAGTCAGTTTTATTAGTAATAGTTTTTGTCATTTTTTCTTGTTCGGAAAACACGGCTGAAATAGATAGCGAAGACTTGCCAGGCACAGAATTACCGAACATTCTCTTCATTATTGCCGATGATTTAGGTAAAGATGCCCTAAATGGCTTCTCAGAGGGCGGCATAAAACCGAATACACCAAACATAGATGCCATTAGAAATAATGGTATTTCTTTTAGCAATTTTTGGACAAACCCAACTTGTACACCGACCA
The DNA here is from genome assembly GCA_019931105.1 of Flavobacteriaceae bacterium NBU2977. Classification (GTDB taxonomy): domain Bacteria; phylum Bacteroidota; class Bacteroidia; order Flavobacteriales; family Flavobacteriaceae; genus Meishania; species Meishania litoralis. The sequence continues at coordinate 6,743 of JAIOUW010000008.1, forward strand.
GGGCTTCTATAATTACTGGAAAATATGGTTACCGTACTGGAGTAAAAGGTGTTGGCGATGAACTATCGATTACCGAAACCACATTGCAACAATACATTAACACTCAAACCAATAATGAATATGCATCTGCGATCGTAGGAAAATGGCATCTTTCAGGCAGCAATTCAACAATAAATCCAGAAACATTCGGCATTGATTATTATGCCGGACTTGTTCGCGGTGCAGTTGATGATTATTACCAATGGCAGTTAAACGAAAGTGGCAATACCAGTCAGAACACAGAGTACATTACAGAAGTATTTACAGACCTATCGATAAATTGGATTAATCAACAATCAAAACCTTGGTTTATGTGGTTGGCCTATACTGCGCCCCACACTCCTTTTCATATTCCGCCAAACAACATGCATGGCCAAGGAAATTTACCTACATATGCTAATGGATTAGACCCAATTCCATACTATATGGCAGCGATTGAAGCAATGGACTTTCAAATAGGAAGATTGCTGGACAATTTACCCGCAGATGAAAGAACTAATACGATCATTATTTTTATTGGAGATAATGGCACCCCTAATCAAGTTGCTCAAAGTCCTTATTCAAGTTCAACTGTAAAAGAAACCTTATATCAAGGAGGAATTAATGTCCCAATGTTTATTTCCGGTAATTTGGTTACACGAACGGGAATAGATGACAACCTAATAACAAGTACCGATTTATTTGCTACAATTGCCGAAATAGCAGGTAGTTCAACAAAAGAAATTCATGATAGTAAAAGTTTTAAATCATTGTTTACACGATCTGCAACCATTAGAGATTATCAATATTCTGAATTGGCTGACGGTTCAGATGATGAATGGACTATAAGTAATGGTACATATAAACTCATTGTCAATTCAGTTGGATTTGAAGAAATGTACAATTTAGTGAACGACCCTTATGAAAATAATAATTTATTAAACGGAAGTTTATCAACAATTGAACAAAATGCAAAATCTGAATTGGAACTTGAATTGACAAATATTCGAAATTAATATAACTGGCCACAACAAAGCGGGGTATAATTAGTTGTGGTCTGAATTTCCTTAATCACAATCCTTTGCAATTTGCTATCTTTCGGCTACGGCGGAAAGAACCCTTCGGATTTTCACGCAGCGAAACCATAGCCTACCGTTAGCAAACAAGACAAAAAAAACGATATGTACATAAAATATAATGAACTCGAATAATAAGATTTCAAAGATCGCGGGTACATTGATTATCCTTGGAATTATTTCAGGGATACTTAGCATAGTTTCTGCTGTAGAAAGTGATAATTTTCTTAACGAGGTTTACCCAAATAAAAATCGTGTTTTAACTGGCGGGATATTTCAGTTCCTACTAGTACCTATCTATATTGGATTTTCACTTGTACTTTATCCTGTTTTGAAGAAATACAACAAAACGTTATCTATTGGTTTTGTTGGATTCAGAATGATGGCGGGAGTGTTTCAGTTATTTGGAATTATATTGCTTCCAATATTTATTCTATTAAGTGAAAAATTTTTAGCCCAAAACAATACTGACATTATACTCTATGAAACAATAGGGGAAATGTTAAAACTCTTTCGAGACTTAACAAATCATCTGGGAGTCATATTAGCAACAGGATTAGGGAATTTATTATTGTACTATATCTTATTCAAGGGAAAACTTATTCCAGTATGGCTCTCAATATGGGGAATAATCGGAAACGCCTTAATAATGATGGCGAGTTTCTTATTGCTGTTCGAATTAATTGAGGTTGTCTCAACAGAATATGGAATAATTTCTATTCCACTTGTCCTACAAGAAGTAGTGTTGGCAATTTGGCTAATTGCAAAAGGCCTAAAACTGTCAACAACTCAAATTGTGTATAAGTAAAAAACGACATGAACGCAACGATACGATTAAACAGAAACCTTATCAATTTTGGAATTCCTCTTGTACTTTTGGGGACTCTAATTTTGCTAATGCAATCTTCATTTCTAAACGGGAATGATACTTTAAATTTCGCCATAACGGCTGACCTAATTTTGACCGTTCCACTGGTTTACTTTCTGTTAGTACGAAAAACTGAAATCCCGAATACCACGGTTATTCCCGTTATGATAATTGGGCTTTTAATTGGTTCATATTTTCTACCTCAAGAAAGTCAAGCATATTTGTCAATCGTCAAAACTTGTGCTTTGCCAGTAATTGAAATCTCAATATTGACTTTCGTAATAATTAAAGTCCGTACAGCCGTTAAAACCTACAAAGAACTAAAAAGTTCAACACCAGATTTTTATGATACATTAAAAAAGGTATGCAGCGAAATTCTTCCCAAAAAACTTGTCTTGCCATTTGCAACAGAAGTTGCCGTTTTCTACTATGGCTTTGTTAATTGGAAAACAAGAGAAATAAATGAAAATGAATTTACTTATCATAAAAACAGTGGAACACCAGCACTATTTGGCGGATTCATTATGATAATTGGAATTGAAACAGTTGCACTTCATTTCTTACTTGTTCGTTGGAGTATAGTTGCTGCTTGGATTTTAACGGCATTAAGTGTTTACGCTGCTATTCAAGTGTTCGGATTTACAAAATCGCTGACACAGAGACCTATATCCATAAGTCAAGACCGTTTAACTTTAAAATATGGTATTTTAAATGAAGTTGATATTCCCTTTTCAGATATTGACAAAGTAGAACTATCAAGAAAACCATTGAAAAAGAACGAGTTGACCAAAACACTTTCACCGCTTGGAGAACTTGAAGGTCATAATGTCATAATTCACTTGAAAAAAGAGCATGGTTTAGTTGGTCTTTATGGTATGAAAAAGAGATTTAATCTTCTTGGATTGCATATAGACGAACCAAAAGAATTTATTGAAAGAATGGAAAACGCCCTACAACGATATATTTGAAATCATAGCCGCCTATCGGCGGGCTACGTTCATACTAAATGATGTAAAACATGTATCAAAAACCTGAAAACAAGTAACGTTTTACATTGTCTATCGTCTTCCTAAAACAACCGAATAATAATCAAATGAAATATCGCTTTCTCATATTATTGCATATAATTGTTGTTTTTAGTTGCAAAAATGACCAAGTACAATCTGCAACAAAATCTATTGATGCCGTTCAAAAATCGATGGACAAAAATGCCGATTCCCTTCTTTTGGATTCACAGATAAACTCTGTTTCAATCGGAATTTATAAAGACGGAAAAAAATATACCGCCCACTATGGCGAACTTGATAAAGGAAAAGGAAATAAACCCACGGATAGTACAATTTATGAAATTGCATCAGTAAGCAAAACATTTACAGGTGTTTTGGTGGCCAACGCTGTTTTGGAAAACAGATTAACACTAGAAGATGACATACGAAAATACCTGAAAGAGGATTTCGAAAATTTTGAATATCAAAATAATCCTATAAAAATCAAACATTTATTGACACATACGAGTAGAATGTCAAAATTCTTACCCGAAAGCATCAATGCATTATTCAATAATTTTGATGAAGATTTGCCATTCAAAGTTTATGAAATCCAAAAAGATTACAATAAAATAGATTTCTTTCAAGATTTAAAAGAAATTCAATTGGATACTATTCCAGGAACTAAATATGAGTATTCAAATGTTGATACAGAGTTAATGGCAGAAATTCTTGAAAACGTATACGGCAGAACTTTTAATGAAATTGTCAAAAACTATTTCGAAAAAACTGCTGGCATGTACAACACCCAAATACACCTTTCAAAAGAGCAAGAAAAATATTTAGCAAATGGTTATGGGATGACAGGAAAGCTCGTTCCCCACGAGGCTTTTATTTACGGAGCAGATGGAGGCATAAAAACCACAATGCCCGATTTGATAAACTACATTGAGTTGCATTTGGATGCTGACAACAAAGTAATTACCGAAGCCCACAGAAATATTTTAGAGAATGGGAATAGGGAAATGGGGTATTATTTTCCTATTCGGAATAGTGAAGAATATGGAACTTATTACAGAATGCACGGAGGTGGTTTCGGTATGCAAAACTGGTTGTTTATTCTTCCAAAATACAACTTTGGAATTTCTGTGGTAACCAATCAGAGTGACTTGCATACGGCTGACAAACTAAATAAAGTTGCCAACAAATTAATTGAAGAACTGAAATAATAAACGTTTTACAACACCGGTAACCGTTGCGCAAGCTCTTGACCGACCACGAAACATGCAAATATGAGCCCTTTTGAGGCGCTTTTTTGTGGTTCGGTCAGAAAAGGAAGGTCAAATTTAGATGCGTCATGGATACTTGAAATAGGTTTTGAGCACACTTTTGGCCAAGGCCGCCAAAGCATTATATTCGGTCAATTCTGGCTATCATTTAACTTTCTTTTCCTTTATGGGCTTACCGCGCCACCACATAGCCAAAGAGGATCCGGTAATGTTCATCAAAGCGCCGAATACGATTGGCGCGAGGCCTACCGTTGCGGCTTTGCCCATCGCTTCCGCCAAACCCGAGGCGAGACCACCGTTCTGCATGCCCACTTCAAAGGCAATGGTACGGCAAGAGCGTTCATCAAGACCAAATAATCTACAGCCCCAATAGCCAAACATATACCCCGCCGAATTGTGCAGCAAAGCCACTAAAATTAGAATGGCTCCCATGGTCAAAAGATTGTCACGACCCAATGCCGCGGTAATAGCGATGATCAAAGCGATTCCTCCCATGGAGACCAAAGGCATGGCCTTGTCAAGCCACTCGGTTTTCCCATGAAAGAGTTTGTTGAAAATAAGGCCGGCCACAATGGGGATGATCGTAATCTTGGTAATGCTCCACATCATGCCCCAAACATCTATGTCAATGAGTTCGCCTCCAAAGGTTTTCATCAGTACAGGTGTCAAGAACGGGGCCAATAAAGTAGCCACCGTGGTCAAGGTTACCGAAAGTGCTAAATTGGCCTTCGCAATGTAGGCCATTACGTTGGATGCCAATCCACTTGGTGAAGAACCGATCAATATGACACCTGCAGCAATTTCAGGGGGAAATTTGAACAGAAATACTAAGGTTGCCCCCACAATGGGCATGATGGTAAATTGACAGATCAACCCGACAAATACCGCTTTGGGACTTCTGACGACCGCTGCAAAATCTTTTAGGCTCATCGCAGTACCCATTCCGAACATAATAATCTGTAAAAGGGGCACAATTAGTTTTTTTACCTCAAAACTTCCCCAATTGATGAACATATCAGGATAGTTCATTGCCAAGGCGGCAGAGGCAAAAATAAGTAGTGCATACGAAAAGCCTTTTATCTTTTCATGACCTCTGACCCCGATGGACAGCGCAAGAAAAAAGAAGACCAATAATGGGCCAAAAACGGTATACTGCCCCGTGAAATAAAAATAGGCGCACAAAGCGGCCAACAATAAGGCGGCCCAAAGAAAATATTTGTATAACGACTTCATAATAAGAAATTGATATTATTCAAAAAAGGCATTCCTTCCACGGCATTTTTTCATGGCTTATTCATTGATCTCGACTCCTACTCCCGGCTTGCCGGAAACGGTTATAAATCAGTTTTCGATCAGATGATCTTCAAAATACAACGATTTCTTTGAACTTTAGATTCTTATAGAAATAATTCTTCCGCTCCAAGATCACGAAGTTGGGCACTGCACAGCACACATGGGCCGAAGCCACGCAGCCCTGATTTCTGACCACCTTATGGGCAAGGGTTCATCTTGCAGGTTCGACTAGTTCTCCGCACGCGGTCCTTAACCATAAACACTTGCCTTCCGCAGGTCGCACAACACTATTTAACAGCCTAACTTCGATCATTTATATGCCCTATACAAAAATGGTGTTCATGGCCCGAAAAATAGGTATCGACGTTGAATCGGCAATCTATTTGAAGGTATCGTCATATTCGGTCGGTCTGGCCATTCAATAGCAACTATACTATGTATTGGGGCCGTTTGCCCGAATCACAAAAGTCATTACTGCCACTACGAAAAAAAATTCTTGACATGGTGTCAATTCAGCTTTTCCCTATCGTGTGTATGTCTACCCGCTCCGAAAATCGTTCCATGACCCAATTGGTTCGGGCAGCCGATTCTCCTGTGCTGGGGCACTTTCCAATACCACGGAGTTCATCGACAACACGCTGTACCAAATTGGATTGTATATGGGGAGAGATATCGAAATGAAAAACCTCATCCTTTTTACCGTCCACTTTCAATGTCACTGAATGATCACCGAAATATGGGAAGTAAACCTGCCCTTTACTACCTACTATTGTAGTCAATTCCCTATTCGAAGATTCCCCAGTATTAAAAGCCCAAATACCGGTACCCAGAATTCCATTTGCAAAGCGAAAATTACCGATAGTTATATCCTCAGCAGGATAGGCCCGCGATTGGTTCATCACATAGCCCGAAGCATGGACGATAGGCCCAAAAAAGAAGTCAAGGGCATCTAACTGGTGAGAGGCCAGGTCGTAAAAATAACCTCCCCCGGCCACTTCGGGCAGAATACGCCAATTGTCAGGGTCTTTACTGGCACCAACGATATCGGGGCGTAAAGGTTTATTGAGAACAATCTGAACGTAACGAACATCACCAATAATACCATCGTCAAGAATTTGCTTGATCTTCAAGAAATTGGGCAACGCCCGGCGATAGTAAGCAACGAAAAGGGGTACGCCGGCCCTTCTACAGGCATTCACCATGCTCATACACTCTGTATGTGTGCGGGCCATGGGTTTTTCAACGTAGACCGGTTTGCCCAGAGCCGCGGAGCGTAATGTATACTCTTCATGCGAATTGGGCGGAGTTGCAATATAAATGGCATTCACTTCGGGATCGGTCAGCAAAGCTTCGGCATTATCATACCATTTGGGCACGCCATGTCTTTCAGCAAAATCTTTGGCTTTCGCACCATCACGACGCATGACCGCCACCAGCTTTGAACCTTGGGCCTGCTGAAGGGCAGGTCCGCTCTTAACCTCACAAACATTACCAACTCCGATGATTCCCCATCGTACTTCTTCCAACGGTTTCATGAGGCAGCGTACACCTTTGAAAAAGATCCGATCCAAGCAGGGCGACCGGTCTTCGTTAATAACGGTTTAGAGTTAAGATTTCGGTTCGATGTCATAAGTATAGCTTTCATTCCATTTTGTTCAAGGTTGGCATCAAAGGCATTAAGATAGTACAAAATGAACAGAAAACTTTTTGCTACAATAATTTAATGCGTAAACACATACTTTTACTAACTCGAGAAGTTCGATCATAGAACTCGCGTGACTAGTGCCATATTTGTATTATGTCGAAACCAAAGGGAAAAGGCATACTTTGATCATTTAACTATGAACCAATCTTTAATCCTGTTAAGACTACTTTTTACATTATCTCTTTTTTTAAAACCTGCCGGGTTTATAGATATTCGGTCGAATAGCGGTGTGAAGAAAAATCGCCAGCAACAAGAAATTGTTAAAGAGGAAGCCTTTAAAGTGCTACAAATCAAGTGCAATTTCTGCCATGGTACCAAAAAAAGGACAGATGTATTTACACTCCAAAATATGGATTCATTGGCACCGGATATTTTCGATCAGGTTTTCGTAAAGAAACGAATGCCCAAAGGGAAGCAACCAAAACTAACGATGGGTGAGCAGAAAGCTCTTGAGCGATGGTTGACAACACTGATAAATACATCAGAATCCAATGATTGATGCATGAAAATGAGTATACCCGCCGTAAATGTTCCGATGAACACTTCGGCGGGGCACCAAGCTATTTGTTAGGATAGTTCCTAAAATTGTTCGATCAAATAATTGATAAGGTCCGTGGTGGTCACCATACCTACCAGTTCGTCATCATCGATAACCGGAATGGCATGGAACTCCTTTTTGGCCAGTATTTCGGCGACCTGTTTGATCGTCATGGTCGAAGATACGCTAACGAGTTTTTTGGCCATTACCTGCTCGATAGTGAACATATTGTACACTGTGGTCTCTACCGTTTCTTCGTCTTCATCGACCGCATCGGCAAAACTGATCCGCAAAAGATCGGTATAGCTAAGCATACCGATAACTTCTTTGCCGGAAACGACGGGAATATGCCTGATCTTGTGTCTTTTGAAAAGTAGTTCGGCGGTTTCAAGATTATCCGTTTTATTAAGGGTAATGACGTTTTTAGTCATTATCGTAGAAATTGGAGTTCTTTTTTTCATTTCGAAAGATTTTAAATTCATCTTAAAAATACTTTCGATACGCCACAGGTACTATGACATAAGTCATACCTGGAATCAAAATGAAGTAAAAAGCAACCCTAAACTATCAAAAAAACGGCTAACGGCTATTTTGCTACATTGACGGCCCTTGTCTCTCGAATTACGGTAACCTTGACCTGACCGGGATAGGTCATATCGGTCTGGATTTTCTGGGAAATCTCAAACGACAACTGTGCGGCCTTATCATCACTTACCTTTTCACTTTCAACTATTACACGAAGTTCCCTGCCCGCCTGAATGGCATAGGCCTTCTGAACCCCATTAAAGGCAAAGGCAATATCTTCAAGGTCTTTTAACCGTTGTATGTATGAATCGAGCACTTGTCTTCTCGCACCTGGCCTCGCTCCGCTGATCGCATCGCATACCTGTACTATTGGCGATATCAAGGTTTTCATTTCAATTTCATCATGGTGCGCGCCAATGGCATTGCAGACATCTGGTTTTTCACCATATTTTTCTGCCCATTGCATGCCCAAAATGGCGTGAGGGGTTTCTACTTCTGCTTCCGTATTAGGAACTTTTCCGATATCGTGCAATAGACCGGCACGTTTGGCCAACTTCGGGTTCAAGCCGAGTTCCGAAGCCATAACGCCGCAAAGTTTTGCCACTTCACGGGAATGTTGTAAAAGATTCTGTCCGTACGAAGATCGGTACTTCATGCGGCCAACCGCTCTGACCAATTCAGGATGCAGCCCATGTATGCCCAAATCGATGACCGTACGTTTGCCAATCTCGACAATTTCATTTTCAATCTGTTTTTCGGTCTTTTTTACAATTTCTTCGATCCTAGCGGGGTGGATTCTTCCATCAGTCACCAATTTATGCAAAGAAAGCCTTGCCACTTCGCGGCGAACCGAGTCAAAACATGAAAGAATGATGGCCTCGGGGGTGTCGTCAACGACGATCTCAACACCAGTCGCGGCTTCCAAGGCCCTAATATTTCGACCTTCCCGACCTATTATTCTGCCCTTGACATCATCGGATTCCAAATTAAACACCGAGACACAATTCTCCACCGCTTCTTCGGTACCTATGCGCTGAATGGTATTGACCACTATTTTTCGTGCTTCTTGTTGTGCCGTAAGTTTGGCCTCCTCCAAAGTGGACTGAATGTAGGCCATGGCATCGGTCTTGGCGGTTTCCTTCAAAGATTCCAACAATTGGCTCTTTGCATCATCTGCCGACAGACCCGAGATTACCTCCAACTGCTGAACCTGGCTTTTGTGCAGTTTTTCAAGTTCCGCTTGTTTCTTGTCATAGAATTCCGCACGATGTTCGACTTCTTTTATCTTGTTCTCAAGCTGATCGTTCAGTTTTTTGTTCTTTGCCAGTTCATTGCTGACCTGAGATTCTTTATCGCGGGTACGCTTTTCGGCCTCATTGATTTTCTTATCCTTACCGATGATCACTTTTTCATGTTCGGCCTTTAGTTCCAAAAACTTTTCCTTAGCCTGAAAGATCTTATCTTTTTTGATGTTCTCTCCCTCAATTTTGGCATTCTTAAGAATGGCTTCAGATTCTTTTTTGGCATTGGCAAGCGTTTTCGAGGCTTTGCCCTTTTCAAGAAACTTGGCAATGGCGAACCCAATGGCGAGTCCGATTATTGCCGCAATTATCATCATAATACTGTCCATGGTTTGAAAATTAACTGTTAATCTAAAAAGGCAGATGCATCTCAACAAAAATGTTCATCGACGCCCTGGCCGTTTATTGTGTCCACGCCTTTTGGCACGGTACAAAAAAACCCACATTGGAGAAGTTTTGTACAAACTCCATAAAACAGGTTTAGGGCTACAAGACTGATCAAGGATCCTTATACTAGTAAGGCCTGCTTTTACAATCTAAACTCACCCTTTTTAAACAAATTAATGTTGAGTTCGTCAAAAGATATTACCAATGTGGGCAGTAACTATATTTATTTAAAAGAACTTATTTTATGCCAAGCTTCGTGTTGACCAAGCCATCGAGCGCTTTTAAGCGCTCCAGCGCTTCCAAATTGCCCTGAGATTGATCAATGCCTTTTTGCTCTATTTTCGAGGCAAACTGTAGGGCACACATGGCAAGAACGTCTTGCTTATCCCTAACGGCATAGCTCTGCTCGAACTTCTTGGCCAGCTGTTCTATGTTTTTTGCCGCTTTTCGCAACCCCTCTTCTTGACTTGGGTCAATGGTCAGGGGATAAACCCTGTCCGCGATAGAAAGCTTGATTTTGAGCTTTTCCGACATACTATTATAACATCACTCCGAGAGCTGCGATATGCAATGATCCAGCTCTCTGATCAATGTATTGATTTTAAGCTTAGCTTCTGTTTTATTGGTATTACTGCCAAGCATCGAATTGGCGAGTCTTAATGAATTGTACTTTTCTTCCCATTCCGAAACGGTGGTCTTGGTATTGTCTCGATCGTTTCGCAAAGAAATCAGTTCGTTCTCCAGCTTGGTATTGGTTTGGCTGAGCAACTCCATCTTATGCAATAACTTACTGATCTTATTTTCAAGGGAATCAACGATTTTGACCAATTCACTCATACTCTAATTCAATGCTCATCAAACAAAGTTAACATACATCTGACGACTTAGCAATACTTTTCACAATTATTCTCAAGCATACTTTTATCGAAGAAATATCGTTGAATAACATGTACACGATTTTTATGGAACAGAGTTGCACCTATTGCATGCGAATAATTACTTTCGTATCCATTTAAATAGCTATGGTCAGAGCAATCATCTTTTTACTCCTTGCCCCATTTTTTTCTTCGACGGTCTTCGCCCAAGAAAAATATCCTCAAGACACATTCCGGTCTCCCCTTGATATTCCTTTGGTACTGGCCGGTACTTTCGGTGAGCTTAGATCGAACCATTTTCATGGCGGGATCGATATAAAAACACAACAGCGGCAAGGGCTTCCCGTTTATGCCATAGGCGATGGCAGTGTTACGCGCATAAAGGTCTCTTTATGGGGTTACGGCAAGGTGCTCTATGTGGCGCACCCAAACGGTTACACCTCTGTTTATGCACATCTTCAGAAATTTTCCCCTGAGATAGAAGAATACATCAAAAAGGTACAATATCAAAAAAGATCGTATGAGGTCGAGGTATTTCCCGACTATGGCGAGGTCAAGGTCGAAAAAGGCAAGGTCATCGCCTATAGCGGTAATACCGGAGGGTCTTCTGGGCCACACCTACATTTCGAAATACGGAACAGTATCTCGGAAAAACCGACAAATCCCCTGCTATATGGATTGGAAGTGCGAGACGCTACCAATCCAATATTGAACAGACTATATGCTTATCCACTTTCAGAGGATGCCCAAGTCAACCAAAATGCAAACAAGGTCGAGGTCAACTTCACCAAACAAAAAGATGGATCCTTTCTTGCCGACAAAGTAACGGCCATAGGTACGATAGGTTTCGGTTTTGTAGGTTATGACAGACAAGATCTGGCAGCCAATAAGAATGGCGTCTATTCGGTGCGACAATTGGTAAACGGCAAGGAGTACACAAATTATGACTTTGAGAGTTTTTCATACTCAGAGACGCGTTATATCAATACATTGATCGATTTTGACCACTACGCCAAATACCGTTCAAAAATTCAGAAGCTCTTCAAATCGCCCGGTAATCGACTTAGCATTTACAATACGCTTGAAAACGACGGGAAGATCAATATTAAGGAAGGATTATCGTACAATGTAGAGGTTCTCATACAGGATCTTGCCGGAAACACGACCAAGGTGGTCATTCCGGTGGAAGGAAGACAAGCGCAGCTGAAGTCGGAAAGGGCCTCGGAAAAAACCGACACCTATGTGATCGCCAAAAAGCCCAACAATTACGATCTTGGCGGTGCAAAGGTCTATTTTCCCGCAAATACCTTTTATGACGATTTCTATATCGATCTAAAAAAAGGAAAGGATACTGTGACGATTCACCACAACGGGGTGCCGGCCCACAGGAACTTTACCATTACTTTCGATGTTTCAAAATATTCAGAAGAAGATCTTAAGCAGCTTTTTATAGCTCGCCTTGACGATAAGCTAAGGCCCGAATTTGCATCTACCTTTAAAAGGGGAAGCACTTTCACTACTCGAACACGTAACCTGGGCACTTACGCTTTGGCCAAAGATACTGTCGCTCCAAAGGTAAGCACCAAAAACTTTAAGGAAAAACAGTGGCTGAACAATTACAAATATTTGAGCCTTCGTATTTCAGATGACCTTAGCGGTATAGACACCTACTCGGCAACGCTCAATGGTGAATGGATCTTGATGGAATACGAACCCAAGACCAAGACGTTGACCTACAATTTCGACGACAAGATATTGGACAAGAAACAATGCGAACTTAAGGTCGTCGTCACCGACAACGTCGGAAACACTACAACACACATTACTTCTTTTTATAGAAAATAGTACGTGAAATGCGCTAGGTACATTCTTCTATTGCTGCTTTGTGGTCTTGACCTTATAAATGCTCAAACGGCCACGATTACGGGAGTAGTACTGGAAGAAGGAAACAAACCACTTGGCGATGTCAACATTTCTTCGATATCGAACGGCACCTCTACCACATCGGATGGGTTCTACGTACTGTCCATTACCGCCGATCAGGCCACCACAATAACTTTTTCGCACATTGGCCATGAAAACATCGTTCTTGAAAACCTCGTGCTCACCACCAACGAGACCTATGAGTTCAATCCGGTGATGAAAAAGGATACGATACAAGTTGACGGCGTCACCGTTACCCCTACCGGCGAAAAGAGTGTCGATAATATATTGGTGGTTTCACCCAATGTAATCCGTAAAATCCCGGGTGCCAATGCAGGGGTAGAAAACGTTTTGAAGTTACTGCCGGGCGTGGCCTCGAACAACGAGCTAAGCACCCAATACTCGGTAAGGGGAGGCAACTATGACGAGAACTTGGTCTATATCAATGAAATTGAGGTATATAGGCCCTTCTTGATTCGATCGGCCCAACAAGAAGGGTTTAGTTTCGTAAATAGTGACATGGTGCAGAACGTGAAGTTTTCTTCCGGAGGGTTTCAGGCCAAATATGGAGATAAATTGTCGTCGGTATTGGATATCACCTATAAAAATCCGATTGCCCTTGGTATTCAGATGGACCTCAGCTTGTTAGGTGCCAGCGCCGCCATCGAGACCATTTCTAAAAATAAGAACTTTAGCAGCGTTTCGGGGCTGCGCTATAGAAACAACTCGATTTTGGTCAATAGCCAACAGACCAAGGCCAATTTCAATCCTACTTTCGTCGATTTACAAAGCTATCTCACTTTTCGATTTTCGAAAAAACTACATTTCAATTTTTTGGGCAATGTATCGGTAAACGACTATCGTAACGAACCTATCAGTAGACAGACCAATTTTGGTACTCTAACAGACCCTCGGGCATTGATAGTCGACTATGAGGGCAATGAAAAGAACAGATACAATACGGCCCTTGGGGCATTGAAAGCAACATATTTGATCGAGGATAACTTGGCGTTAAAATTAATTTCATCGATTTATCATACGACCGAAGAAGAGCATTCAGACATTATAGCAACTTATGAATTAGGGGAGGTCGACACGAATCTCGACAGTTCAGATCTTGGCGATGCCACTGCATCAAAAGGAATAGGTTCGCAGCGCAACAGGGCCCGAAACAATCTAGATGCACTTATTTTCAACCTTGCCCAAAAAGGCTTTTACACCAAAGATGAAAGTGTACTGGAATGGGGCATAAAATATACCCATGAAGACATTCGAGACGAATTGAGGGAGTCGGAATTCATAGATTCGGCAGGTTTTTCGGTACGTCCCCCAAGGTCCGGGTTCGTGAACGATCAACCCGAAGACCCGTTCAACGCACCCATAGAACCTTATACCGGAATTACCTCACGAAACCTTATCAAAACGAACCGCTTCTCAGGTTTTGCCCAATTTAGCCAAAGACATGACTGGAGCGGAAATGTATTCTATTATAACCTTGGCGCAAGATCTCAATACTGGACAGTGAGCGGAACAAATGTCACCAAAGTATCAAATGTGGTATTCAGCCCAAGAGTGCAATTTGCCCTTAAACCGGATTGGAAAAAAGACATGCTTTTTAGGCTTTCGGGCGGTGTTTACCACCAACCTCCTTTCTATAGGGAATTGCGCGACAGTACGGGAATAGTACGGTCGAATGTCAGGGCACAAAAATCACTTCATATCGTTTACGGAAGCGAATATAGTTTTCTGCTTTGGGGCCGACCGTTTACCATGGTCAATGAGGCCTATTATAAGAACCTTGAGAATGTCAATCCATATACATTGCAAGATGTTCGCATTCGATATGCCGCGAAAAACAATGCATCTGCCTATGTATACGGCGCAGAATTTCGATTGAACGGTGCTTTCGTGCCGGGCACCGAGTCTTGGCTTAGCATAGGTTATTTAAAAACGGAAGAAAACATAAACGAAAGAGGTTACATTTCGAGACCCACCGACCAGCGGTTAAAAGTGGGCATCCTGTTTCAAGATTATATTCCCGATATGCCCAATTTGCGCATGTTTCTCAACCTGCTCTATAGCACCGGTGTGCCGGGCGGGTCTCCAAGCTATGCCGACCCCTACATATTTCAAAACAGATTAAGGGATTATAAACGTGCCGATTTGGGAATTTCCCATATTTTTGTGGGTGGTGAAACGAAATACCCTAAAAAACATTGGCTCGGCAACCTTAAAGAATTAAGTGCAGGTGTCGAGGTCTTTAACCTTTTTAACAACCAGAACTCCATCACCAACACATGGGTGAGGGACGTTGACAGTAAAAATGAGTTCGCCATCCCTAATTTCATGACATCGCGGGTACTGAACCTCCGATTGAAAATGCGCTTTTAAAGTGGGCAAATAAACATACTAATTAGGTGAATTTCAATGAAGATGATTTGATATGCAACGATCTATTCTTACAATATTTTGTTTTTTGGCAATCAACGCGGCAACTGCCCAAAAAAATATTTATGAAAGTGCCAAATTTGATGACCTTAGTGCCGAACATGAAACCTTGGCCATACTTCCATTTTTGACCCATCTTGACCTAAAGGATGAAATCGCCGAAGATGAGCTAAAGACCCTAAAAGAGAAAGAAGGGCTGGCGGTCCAAGATGCCCTGGAAACCTATTTTTCTAAACGTAAAAAAAAGAAGAAATTCTCGGTAGAGTTCCAGAATGTAGATAATACCAATGCCATTCTTGCCCAAAACAATATCTCTTATGAAAACATCGATGTATACACGGTAAAACAATTGAGCGAAATTTTGGGGGTGGACGGAATCATTAGCGGCAATCTACATCTCAACATCTTATTGTCAAAAGGGGTTTCGACAGATTTCAGTTTTATGGATTATTTTTCGGGAGATGCCAACTACGGGCGCATCGGCATAAAGATAAGCGATGCGGTTACCGGAAAGTTACTTTGGAAATACGAAAAGGAAATCAACAAAAAGTCGGGCAAAAACACTGTTGACCTTATCGACCGCATGATGAGATTGGCAACGCGCAAATTTCCGTACGAACGTGAAAGGAAAAGAAACAGAAAAAAAGGCAAGGATTAGCCTGCGACAAATTCCTTTAAGGTATTTATCGTATAGTCGAGCTCTTCTTTTGTGTTATATACCGAAAACGAGAATCTTAACGAAGGTTTTTTAAGGTCTTCTTCAGAAAGTATTTCAGATAGTACGTGCGACCCCGCATCACTTCCCGACTGGCAGGCACTGCCTTTTGAGCATGCGATTCCTTTAATATCCAGATGAAACAACAACATCAACGCTTTTTCCTTGCTTACCGGCAAGCATAAATTGGTCAAGGTATAGGTGCTCTTGTCCAAATCACCTGAAAGACCGTTGAACTTTGCATCGGGAATTTCCCTTTCTATCCCTTCGATAAAATATTTTTTCAGATCCGATACATATTCGATCTCGGCATCAAGGTGCTCATAGGCGGCGACAAATGCTTCTTCAAGGCCAACGATATTATGAAACGCTTCGGTACCTGCGCGATAGCCCCTTTCTTGAGATCCACCCGAAATCATACAACCCATACCCGAATTTTTTCTAATGAACGCAAAACCTATCCCTTTCGGTCCATGAAATTTATGTGCCGCGGCCGTTAGAAAATCGGCGGATGTTTTCTGAACATCCCACTTATAATGCCCGATCGATTGCACCGTATCGGAATGAAAAAGTGCACCATTCTCTTTGCTGAGATTACAAAAAGCGTCAATATCAATCATATTGCCAATTTCATTATTGACATGCATGAGACTGACCAATTTTTTGGAATCGTCTTGCTTCAAAAGTTTTTCGAGATGATCTATTTTAGGGTTTCCATAGACATCAAGATCGACATAGTGTAAGTCGATACCACCTTCCTTTGCCAAGTCCTCGACAGTATGCAGAACCGCATGATGTTCAATTTTGGTCGTTATTATGGTTTTAACGCCGAGATCGCGTACCGCGCATCTGAGTATCATATTGTCGGCCTCGGTACCGCCCGATGTAAAAATTATTTCAGAAGCTTGGGCATTGAGCTCTTTGGCTATTGTTTTTCTTGCGCTTTCGATCGCCGTTCTGGCCGACCTGCCGTAACTATGCGTCGAGGAAGGGTTTCCATAAAAATTTGCCAAGGCATCCTGCATTTTGACAATTACATTTTCCCTGACCTGGGTGGTCGCAGCGTTGTCAAGATATATCTTTTGCATTTAACTTCTGTCTTCGGTTTATAAAGGTTCAAAAATAGGGGATCTTAAGTAAATTTATCCCTAAAAACCGACAAACTTATAGTCTAGATCGCTTACTTTTGAACCATGGGTAAATATATTTTTTGCGGTATTTTGTTTGCGCTTCTTTCTTGTGATGACGGCAACCTGCAGATAGAGACTCTCGATTTTGACAGTATTGCCACGATCAATAATTGTGATGCCATTGAAGCGGACAAAGAGAATGTGCTGTTCAAGATTAATGATGACGAGACCCTTATTCTTACCCTGCCCGCCTCTGCGTTGAAGAATGACACCGTCGGTATTGTAAGTGCTATTCCTTCACAATCAAAGGTAGTTTATCGCCTTTTTTCGGACAAAGTCTCCAAAAACTATTTCTGTGATGCCATACCACCGATAGAACCCACGGTACTCGATGAAATAGAGGCAACAGGAGGTGAAGTGATCATCACGACCACGGCCATTGACACCGTAACCTTTTCGCATAAAATAGAATTACAGGGTATTTCACTTAAAACATCGGATAATTCGCGTATAACCGATCTTACCATAAGTAATTTCGGTACCGTTACCACTTCAGTCGCGCAATGAATTCAGGAGTTTTGATAAATGTATACTTCGGTTGCGCCCGTGCCGTACTTACGATATTCTGCATCGTAATACTTTAGATTTTGGTACCTGCGAAAAAGATAATGGAGTTCTTCACGTAAAACACCTTCTCCTACACCATGAATGAACACCACTTTTTGAATGCGCTTGCGAATGGCAAAATCAAGCTGTCTTTTTGCAGTCTCCAATTGTAGGTCGACCATTTCATGGTTCGTCATTCCTTTTGAAGATTTCACGAGTTGATCAATGTGTAGGTCAACTTCCATTTTCGGGGCATTTCGCTCTTTTGGCTTTACGGCAATGACTTTTTTAGGTCGATCGGCCCGTTTCTCACTTTTGACCTTTGCCACCTCATAATCGGTCACTCGCAGTTTATCATATTTCGGCACCGCCATTAGTTCACGTTCGGGGAATTGAAGCAAAAACCCATCTTCACTTTCAATGGTGACCATATCGGCCACAACCGACCTAACCACACCTTTAATGGCTTCATCAACACCTTCGACCCTATCACCCACTTTAAAAACAGACATGATAATGTTTTGATTCTTTAAAATTAATGGTAATTTGTACAGCATAAAAGTGCATGAATGAAAATAACATTGATCGCCTCTTACCTGCGTCTGGAAGAGTACATGCTGCCATGCTTTAGCAAACAAATATTGGGGTTTGATTGTCCTGGCTGTGGATTGCAGCGTGCAATACTTTTTCTTTCGAAGGGAGATTTTCTTATGGCATTCAAAATGTACCCGGCCATTTATCCGATAATGTTGTTATTTGCATTTTTGGCTATGAACAAATTCTTTACCTTCAAATATGGGAACCAAGTCATTAGTTCGTTAATGATACTGAGCGTGGCCACGATTTTGATCAACTATGTTTTGAAATTCATCTAACTAAACTTTTTATGGAACAACAGAAATTACCTAACATCACTATTGCCATTGTACTGTCCATTCTCGGATTTATTTGTTGCTGTATTGCTGGTATTCCGGCGATACTTTTGGGGGGCATTGCATTGTTTCTTTTAAGGAATGACGAAAACAAATACAAGCTCGATCCTGAAGGCTACTCCAATTTTAGCCAACTGAAAACGGCGAAGATCATAGCTTGGATAGTTCTTGCAATAGGCATTCTCTATTTGGTAATGACCATTTACAATATTCAACAGATGGGAGGTTGGGATGCTTATATAGAAAAAGCGATGGAAATGAGTGAACAATGGCAAAATCAGTAATATGGACCAACAACAACTACCCGGGGCCGGTACGGCCTTGACTATGGGCATAGTCTCGATAGTGACCTCGATATTCTGCTGTGGGCCCTTTGCAGCAATCTTTAGCATAATCGGGCTGAGCAATGCCAAAAGTGCCGAAAAATTGTACCAACAAAATCCTGACGGCTATACCGGGTACGAGAATGCGAAAACCGGAAAGACACTTTCTTATATTGGTCTGGCCATTTCGATAATCATGTTGGTCTTGGGCATTATCTATTTTGGGGTAATCATCGCATTGATAACTTCAGGAGAGTTCAATATTGATTAAGTTAAGCGGCAAAAAGAAAAATCCCCGACTGATTGTCGGGGATTTTTTTTATTAGCTGAATCTGGCAAGCGTTTTCGTAATAATGGATATACAATCCATCAATTGCGATTCGTTCATTACCAAGGGCGGTGCAAATCTAATGATGTTTCCGTGTGTTGGCTTGGCCAACAATCCATTTTCCTTTAGAGCCATGCATATATCCCATGCCGTCGAACTATCTTCGGTATCATTGATCAAAATCGCATTGAGCAGTCCTTTCCCCCGAATCGACTTGACGATTTCACAACCTTCAATAAATTTGCCCATTTCTTTCCTGAAAATTTCTCCGAGCTCTTTCGCATTTTCTGCCAAACCTTCTTCTTTCACGACCTCAAGAGCGGCCATGGCCACAGCACAGGCAATCGGATTGCCTCCGAAAGTACTGCCATGATTTCCAGGGCGGATAACACCCATTACTTCATCGTTCGCCAAAACTGCCGATACGGGAAAAACCCCTCCTGACAAGGCTTTGCCCAAAATTAAAATATCGGGGCGTATGTTTTCATGGTCAACGGCCAGCATACGCCCGGTTCTGGCGATACCGGTTTGAACTTCATCGGCAATGAACAATACATTATGCTTTTCACACAATTCTTTCGCAGCCCTCAGGTAACCCTCTGAGGGAACATAAACCCCGGCTTCGCCTTGAATGGGCTCGACCAAAAAACCACCAACGTTAGCATTGTTTTCCAAGGCGTCTTTCAATGCCCCAAGATTATCATATTCTATTTTGACGAAACCTTTGGTGAAGGGACCAAAATTTTTGCGCGCAACCGGGTCATTTGAAAACGATATGATCGTGGTCGTACGACCATGAAAATTATTCTCGCATACGATGATCTGTGCCTCGTTCTCATCGATTCCTTTTTTCTCATAGGCCCATTTACGACAAATTTTCAAGGCCGTTTCAACGGCTTCGGCGCCGGTATTCATAGGCAGGAGTTTGTCAAAACCGAACGTCTCGGCAGCGTACTTTTCGTACCGGCCCAATAAATCATTGTGAAACGCCCTTGAGGTCAAGGTCAGCCTCTGGGCCTGTTCAATCAACGCCCCAATGATTTTTGGGTGACAATGCCCTTGGTTAATGGCCGAATAAGCTGAGAGAAAATCATAATACTTTTTCCCCTCGACATCCCAAACGAAAACACCTTCGCCCTTTTGCAATACTACCGGCAGGGGATGGTAATTGTGCGCCCCATACCTATCTTCCAATGCAATCGCATCTTCAGAAGTCATTCGTTCTAAAACTGACATGATTATAAATTACTTTAAATAAAACTTCAGTAATTCCTTCTATACCTTTTTCCTTTCGAAGATTCGAAAATTCAGCGTAGGAGAGAAATCATCCTTTGTAGAGCCGCTAAATTACAAATTATCTACAGGATAATAAAAAACTTCGAAGGAATACGAAAAAATACGATGATGGTTTAGAAGCTATAGGTCTTACTAAAAAACACCCTATTTTTGCGCCATGCGAAAACAAAAAAGAAGGCAGATTTTCGAGAATGTTGAAATCGTCGATGCCGGAGCCAAGGGAAAGACCATTGGCAAAGCCCCTGATGGCAGGGTTGTTTTTTTGACCAACGCCGTACCCGGCGATGTGGTCGATGTACAGACGACAAAAAAAAGAAAAGCCTATTTTGAAGGCGAAGCGATTACGTTCCATACACTTTCCGACAAGCGGGTATCACCTGAGTGCAAACATTTTGGTGTTTGTGGTGGATGCAAATGGCAAGCCATGGGTTATGAGCACCAACTCTTCTACAAGCAAAAAGAAGTGGAAAACAACCTTAGGCGCATAGGACACTTAGACCTTCCCGAAATAAGTCCCATCATCGGTTCGCAAAAACGATATTTCTATCGCAATAAAATGGAGTTTTCTTTTTCGGATAGCCGTTGGTTGACTTTGGAAGAAATTCAATCAGGTAAGGAAATAAAAAACAAGAACGCTCTAGGTTTCCATATTCCTGGAATGTGGGACAAGATTTTGGACATTGAAAAATGCCATCTGCAAGAGGATCCATCAAATGCCATACGATTGGCGACCAAAGAATTTGCGATCCAAAACGATATTTCGTTCTTCAACCCCAGAAACCAAAACGGTATGCTCCGCACCATGATGATACGTACTTCCTCAACAGGGGAAATCATGGTATTGATACAGTTTTTCGAAGATGTTGGCTCGAAAAGAAATTTACTTCTAGACCATTTGGCAAAGTCATTTCCAGAGATTACCTCGCTCTTGTTTGTCATAAACCGAAAACAGAACGATACGATTTATGACCAAGAGATCGTTTGCCACGCTGGTCGTGACCACATTTTTGAGGAAATGGAGGGCCTGCGGTTCAAGATAAACGCCAAGTCTTTCTATCAGACCAATTCAGAGCAGGCCTATGAACTCTACAAGGTGACCCGTGAACTTGCGGGACTCACAGGAAATGAACTGGTCTATGACCTATACACCGGTACCGGGACCATTGCACAATTTATTGCCAAAAAAGCGAAAAAGGTAATCGGTATCGAGTCGGTTCTGGAGGCTATTGAAGATGCCAAGGCAAATGCCATTCAAAACAATATCAATAATGTTCATTTTTACGTCGGTGATATGAAAACCGTATTAAACGAGGATTTTGTAAACGAGAATGGCAAGCCCGACATTGTTATCACCGACCCCCCAAGGGACGGAATGCACAAAGAGGTGGTACAACAATTGCTCAATATCGCACCTAAAAAAATAGTTTATGTGAGTTGTAATAGTGCGACCCAAGCAAGAGATCTTGAAATGATGAAAAATCGTTATTCTATTGTTAAAGTGCAGCCCGTGGATATGTTTCCCCAAACCTATCACGTTGAAAATGTCGTACTTTTGGAGAAGTTGTAATACCATGCGCATAATCAAGTTCGTATTTTTTTTCTTACTGATCGGCCCTATATTCTTGGCCTGTGAAAAAGACGATATCTGTGTAGATGCCGATACGCCTTTTTTGGTCATTCGTTTTTATGATTTCGAGAATCAAACGGAGTTCAAGTCGGTACCCGCTCTCCGGGTTTTGGGAGTAGGAAATGGTACTCCCGTGAATACCTTTGCCGATCGATCGGCCTTGGACAGCATCGCAATACCCTTGAAAGTCGATGATACCAATTCCGCCTTTAACCTTATCGCGAACTCGGCCGATGACGAAAATGATGTGGAAACCGGAAATATTGACAATCTTACTTTAACATACACCACAAAAAAGGATTTTAGATCACGTGCTTGTGGCTATACCGTGACCTTCGAAGATTTGGCACATAACTTGGAAACGGATGCCGACAATTGGATAAAACAAATAGTAATCGACACTACGGTAGTGGCAAATTCAGCTTCGGCACATGTTAAGATATACCACTAACATACTTATATTTTTTGTTGTTTTCACTGGTTTTTCACAAAGTAAACCTATTGACACCAGCCCAATGGATACCGTGGTCTATGAACAAAAATATGGACTTCGGGTCGGAATAGACCTTAGTCGGCCATTGGTTTCATTTTTACAGGATAACTACACCGGACTCGAATTTGCGGGCGATTACCGATTGACTCAAAAGTTGTATGCAGCGGCCGAATTAGGCACTGAAAAAAAAACGAAACAAGAAGATCTTTATAATTTCACGACTTCGGGCAGTTACTTAAAATTAGGAGTCGACTACAACACCTATGCGAACTGGTATGGCGAACAGAACTCTATTTTTATCGGCGGGCGTTATGCCTTTAGCACCTATGGCCAAACATTGAACAATTATCAGATTTTTGGCTCGAACCGCTATTGGCATCCCGATAGTTTTGCCCCGGGTTCTGATGTTGCCCAAGAATTTAAGGGCAGAAATGCTTCATGGCTCGAATTCGTTGTCGGCACAAAAGTAGAATTGTTCGCGAACATTTATATGGGTGGCAGTGTCAGACTTGGCTTTTTGTTCACCGACCCCGATAAGGAAGGAACCTTTCCTGACCTGTTCATCCCCGGGTTTAACAAAGTTACGGACGGCAGTCGATTCGGGGTGGGATACAACTATTCCTTGACATACTTTATTCCCCTTTACAAAAAGGCAAAAAAACCTAAAATAGAACCTGGGGAAAACACCGAAGAATAAAATGGGTATTGATTTAGGCCCTAGGTACTGCAAAGAATCCGTTTACTTAAAGCCCTGGTTCTTTACGAAGTATTAAATATGGAAGAATCTACACCTTTTTTTGATATTTGGCCTTTTTACTTCCCTCGTACATTACATATTTTACCAACCGTGATTCAAGATGGCTATTGAAAACCTTTATTTTTCTAGAGGGCTTCAAACCTACAAATTTAAGGGCTTCAAGATTAGAGGTAATGAACCAGGCATTGGTTCCCGGGTATCGTTGTTTTAAAGTGTCACCTATCGAAGCATAGAAATCTTCCATATCAAGATTCAAACGTTCTCCATACGGAGGATTGAAAACCATATGCAACGGTCCTTCCGTAAATTTTGAAGTATCAAAGAAATTCTTACGCTCGATGGTTATATAATCGGAAAGGTTCGCGTTTTCGATATTTTCTTTGGCCTTGCGAACCGCGGATGGAGCTTTGTCGTAACCGACAATTTTATATCTGAATTCCCGTGCTTTTTTCAAACTACTTTCAACGATCTTTTCAAAAAGCGGTTCATCAAAATCGTTCCATTTCTCAAAGGCAAATTCCTTGCGGTTGATGTTCGCTGGAATATTGCATGCGATCATTGCCGCTTCGGTGAGCAAGGTGCCACTGCCGCACATGGGATCCAAAAAATCACATTGGCCATCCCAACCGCTTAACAACAAAAGTCCAGCTGCCAATACCTCATTTATAGGGGCGATGTTGGTCGCTATGCGATAGCCTCGATGGTGCAAAGACCTTCCTGAGCTATCCAAGGAAACATTACAATGATTCTTTTGAATATGGATGTTGATACGTACATCGGGAAACTTCACATCGACGTTCGGTCGTTTTCCTTGCGTATCCCTAAACTTGTCGACAATCGCATCCTTTACCTTTTGTGAAACATACAGCGAATGCGAAAAGTTATCGGAATTAACGGTCGCATCTATCGAAAAAGTGGTGTCGACAGAAAGGTAATCCGTCCAATCAAAGGCATATATTCTTTTATAGAGTTCGTTTTCATTGTGAACCGAAAAAGAGTGGATCGGCTTGATTATCTTAACGGCCGTGCGAAGACAGAGATTGGCTTTGTACATAAAACCCGTGTCACCCTCGAAAGCAACGTTGCGTACACCTACTATGACATTACCGGCCCCAAGGTTACGAAGTTCATTTGCCAGCACTTCTTCAAAACCGAAGAGTGTCTTCGCCACCATTTTAAAATTATTGTTCATCGCGTTAATTAACCGGGTGACAAAAATACAGTATTTTTAGGCCTCTTGAACGAATCTAAGATTCAAGGTAAAAAGATTTCATAGCCAATGACCTATCTACTTCTTACGCTTGCCGTACTGCTTAGTTTCGGTTTCGTTTATTTTGCAAAGCCTAAAAGCAAGGAAAACTTTAAACTTTTATTGGCATTCAGTGGAGCATTCTTATTGGCCTTGACCCTATTTGAGCTCTTTCCTTCAGTTTACCATGAATCTAATTCGAAAACTATCGGATTTTTCATAATGTCGGGTATTCTGCTACAGATAATCTTGGAATTCTTCTCGAAGGGTGCCGAACATGGTCACGTTCACCTCGATAGCGATAAATCCGATTTTCCTTGGTTATTGTTTTTCAGTCTTTCATTGCATTCATTGTTGGAAGGGCTTCCTATAGAGGAACATGGTACTATTCTATATGGTATTCTTATCCACAAAATACCGATTTCGATTATCTTGAGCATCTTTCTTTTAAACTCTAAGATTACATTGCAAAAAGCCGTGTTCTTCATTGTATTATTTGCTATAATGACACCTTTGGGCAATTATTTTGCCACTAATTTTTCATTTGTCATGGACTATCATATACAAGTCACGGCTTTGGTGATCGGTGTATTTCTCCATATTTCGACGGTAATACTTTTTGAAAGTTCAGAAGGACATACATTCAATCTCAGAAAGTTGGTAGCAATCGTTCTGGGAATCGGTATTGCCTATTTACTATGACCATTAGGAGGTTTCAGACCACTTCGCAATAGATAAATAGCCAATGGCACAGGGCGCCGGCCAAAACAAAAAGATGCCAAATGAAATGATTGTATTGAATACGCTGAAAGGCATAAAAGAATATACCCAAGGTATAAAAAATACCGCCTAAGAACAATAGCCAAATGCCCCGGTAGGAAGTATAATTCATAAGGTTATCAAAATCAAGAACAATCAACCAACCCATTGCCACGTATAACAATAGCGATACGAACTCCAATTTTCCGGTATAGAACAGCTTAAAAAATGTTCCTGCAATGGCAATTGACCACACAATGTAGAATATAGTCCATCCATTGCCGTAATATAAGGTAATCAAGGCGACGGGCGTGTACGTACCAGCGATCAAAAAGTAGATGTTGATATGGTCGACTATTCGTAATACCCGCTTTGTTTTCGGGTTTTTGGTGGCGTGATAAGCACTGGACACAAAGAACATCGTGATCAAAGTGAAGCTGTACACTAAAACACCAAAAGTCGCAAAGTTGGTTTTTTCTGAATTTTTGGACAATAAAGCAAACATTCCGACTACGGCAAAGAATGCCCCCAAACCATGCGAGGCACTGTTCAATTTTTCCTCTCTTCGTTGCAGGAATTGTTTTTTGATGCCGAGTTTAGAACTCAAGATTATTTATAGCGTTTACCGTGTTTAATTACCATATCGACATCCTGCAGTAAACTGATATAACGTAGTACATCACCATCAACGGCTATGATATCGGCGTACTTTCCAGGGGTAACGGTACCGACTTCATCGGCCACCCCCATCCAGAGAGCGGGCCAATAGGTCGCTCCCCTGATGGCGTACATTGGGTCTATGCCAAATTCATTGACCCAAACATCCAATTCGTTCCAAGTTGATTGACTGTGAAATTTCATCGGAATACCGCTGTCGGTACCGATCATCAAAACAACGCCTGCGTCCAAAAGTTGTTTGATTTTGGTTTCCAAAGTCGGTTTTCTGGAAGGTGTCAATTGAAAATATGGAAGTCTATCAGGATGCGCAATACTATTCTTGATGTCGGTAATAACGCTATCGGGCAACCCAAGATGCCAGGAAGTATTGTCAAGCTTTTCTCGATTATCACGCACATATTCATAATTATACAGCCCTTCAACGGTTGGGCACCAAAAAAGCGGACCTTGGCTCATATCTGCCGTGCGTTCCTTGATCATCTCAATTACATCGTCAGGATATCTTGGGGCGGAAGAAAGCCCCGTATGTTCAAAACAGTCAACACTTACCTCTAAACCTGTACGGATTTCCTCTGGGCGATGGCTGTGGGCGACGACTTTCAAACCATTTTTATGCGCCTCATCGACGACCGCCTTAAATTCTTCTATGGTCATTTGATCTTGGTCAACGATCTTGATGCAGTCGACCCCGGCATCGGCCAACTTTCTGATTTTCTTTCTACCATCTTCGGCCCCATTGACCCCCCAGCGGAAATCTTCTGTTCCGGGATAGGGTTTCTTTTGTATGAAAGGACCCGATACATACAAAGTTGTCCCAGGTATTTCCCCATTGTTGATTGCATCCCTGACGGCAATACTTTCTTCCAATGGACCTCCCAAATCGCGTGCGCTGGTAACACCTGCCATCAAAAGTTGATGGGCCGATGCTGGCATAATGACATCCTTGAAAAGAGGCGGATAGGTTTTGTCCCAATAGGTATAGTCGGCGTGCCCGTTTATCATGGTATGTACATGCATATCCCACAGTCCTGGAAGAACCGTCATTCCTTCCGTGGAAATTACTTCTGCATTTTCCGGAATCTGGGTATTGTCCATAGTCCCGACCTCCTTGATTTTTTCACCTTCTATGATAACAACGCTGTTCTTTATGGGGTCAGACCCATAACCGTCTATTAATGTTCCACCCACAAGGGCTTTGATCTCGTTTTCTTGGGAAACAATCTCCGCTATTGATAAAAACATGAACAATACCAATAAATATCCTTTCATACTAAACGTTTTTTGATGAAACAGTCAGACAATTTCTATTGATCGGGAAAATACCAAAATGGGATGGTAATAATTGTTCGAAGGTAAACACTGTCACGTCGATGGTCTTTGCGTTGAACTTTAAGCACATGTTTACCTCTCGCTATATTCGTCATATCTAAAAAGGTTTCAAAACCCAATTGTTTCCTAGAATTTTGAGTCAAGACAAAATCAGGCTTGAAAGCAGTGCTATCGACCCTAATGGTATACATGTCTTTGATTGTTGCCAAATAGTCGTCCAATAAATCGCTTCGCTTTGACCAATCCACTGTTCCTGACGAAAATGTTGAATAAATGCCGCGATGGTCCTCCTCGGGCCTTAGTTCTTTATTAAAATAAAAGACGTCATCTTCAACGCTACGACCGTAAACGACGAAAACATTTAAAAATGTTGAGCGAATTACTTTTGAAGGTATTGATGCCCTATCGGCAAAAGAAGCATTTTTTTTAATCAAATCATCAAAATTGTCCGGGTTTGCCGTATATGAGTTCGAATTCATTTCCTTATTCAAATAATTGGAAGTACTGAACCCTGTATTTGCCAATACGGTAATCCCCAAATACAAGGGCACTATCAAAAGACTTAAACGTCTACCAAATTTAGTGTCCAAGAAATTATAAACCATTGGCCTGTAAAGAAATGAAAAGGTCAAATACTTGAATACAGAATAGGTCGGGTAGTAAAAGATGGTTGTCCACTTCTTTTTTTTCAACCATCCTTGGGTTACAAAATCAATGAAGGTCAATATGCAGCCAATTCCCATCAAAACTATAAGTGGAATTATTACCCAATAACGAACCCAATCAGGGGTATTATCGTGATCAAGCCAAAGGCCAAAAAGCGTAAATACGAATGATATCGCCAATAATCCCAACAAATAAAAGACCAATAAGAATGTTACCGCAAAAATAATACTGCAGTACTTTTCAAGAGTCGCGACATAATTATCAAAAGAACCAACCCTTTTCAATAAATGTTTTTTGAATTTGGGGCTATACTTAAGCGCATTATATTCAATATCTCCCGATACATATCGTAATCCGATGGCCCCAATCCATAAACCCCTTAATATTACGTGTGCAATTAGATTAATCGTCAAGATATACCAAGAAACCTTTAGACCTTGTGCCAAGAAGGTTTTATATATATTTTGGTCATTCTGGGCCTCTAGGTTGGCAGCTTCAATTGGATCGATTATCATGAAGAGCCCATAGATGGCAAAGCCGGATATAATCAGTTCCAGCTGCCAACTTTCTTGTTGGAGAATATCAAGCCATTTTTTGAATTTATCATCTTTGGGATCATTGCTCATATTTAGCTTGATTTGGTTTTCATAAATATAATCGAAAAATTTTTTTTGAAGACAGTTGGCAACCAAGGGACACGACAATTTACATTTGAAGAAGCCGAAAGATTATTCTTTAGCAATTGCCTCCCTAAACATCGGAGGAAAAGAAAACAAAAAAGCCCCTTACAGTTATGTAAGGGGCTTCGAGGAAGGCGGCGACCTACTCTCCCACCTGGTGTGGCAGTACCATCGGCGCTGACGGG
>JAIOUW010000009.1:0-2500 GCA_019931105.1 Flavobacteriaceae bacterium NBU2977
AAAAAACCGTCCTATATTTGCACCCGCTTTGGGGATATGGCGATTGTCTTTTCCTGGGCGTCCTGGGGTTTTCCCCATGTTTTTGGCAAGTTCATTGACATACTGTGGAGACAAAGTCCCCCTGCTTTAGGCAGGGGGAGGAACCATATAGAATATAAGAATTGAGATACGGGGCCGGGATGGCTTTTACCTCGGGGTGGCGTGAGCACATTTACGTAACTACGATGAAGAGTTTGATCCTGGCTCAGGATGAACGCTAGCGGCAGGCCTAACACATGCAAGTCGAGGGGCAGCATTTCCAGCTTGCTGGAAGATGGCGACCGGCGCACGGGTGCGCACCGCGTATGGAACCTGCCCTTTACAGGGGAATAGCCCGGGGAAACCCGGATTAATGCCCCGTAGCATCGCGCTTCCGCCTGGTCGCGCGATTAAAGCCTTCGGGCGGTAGAGGATGGCCATGCGTCCCATTAGCTCGATGGTAGGGTAACGGCCTACCATGGCGACGATGGGTAGGGGCCCTGAGAGGGGGATCCCCCACACTGGTACTGAGACACGGACCAGACTCCTACGGGAGGCAGCAGTGAGGAATATTGGACAATGGGCGAGGGCCTGATCCAGCCATGCCGCGTGCAGGAAGAATGCCCTATGGGTAGTAAACTGCTTTTATACGGGAAGAAATAGGGGCACGCGTGCCCCGTTGACGGTACCGTAAGAATAAGGACCGGCTAACTCCGTGCCAGCAGCCGCGGTAATACGGAGGGTCCGAGCGTTATCCGGAATCATTGGGTTTAAAGGGTCCGTAGGCGGGCCGTTAAGTCAGGGGTGAAAGTCTGCGGCTCAACCGTAGAAATGCCTTTGATACTGGCGGTCTTGAGTTATGGCGAAGTGGGCGGAATATGTAGTGTAGCGGTGAAATGCATAGATATTACATAGAACACCGATTGCGAAGGCAGCCCACTAGCCATGGACTGACGCTGATGGACGAAAGCGTGGGGAGCGAACAGGATTAGATACCCTGGTAGTCCACGCCGTAAACGATGGATACTAGCTGTCCGGGCCCTTGAGGCCTGGGCGGCCAAGCGAAAGTGATAAGTATCCCACCTGGGGAGTACGTTCGCAAGAATGAAACTCAAAGGAATTGACGGGGGCCCGCACAAGCGGTGGAGCATGTGGTTTAATTCGATGATACGCGAGGAACCTTACCAGGGCTTAAATGCATTTTGACAGGGCCAGAGATGGCCTTTCCTTCGGGCAATTTGCAAGGTGCTGCATGGTTGTCGTCAGCTCGTGCCGTGAGGTGTCAGGTTAAGTCCTATAACGAGCGCAACCCCTACCGTTAGTTGCCAGCATGTAAAGATGGGGACTCTAACGGGACTGCCGGTGCAAACCGCGAGGAAGGTGGGGATGACGTCAAATCATCACGGCCCTTACGTCCTGGGCCACACACGTGCTACAATGGCCGGTACAGAGAGCGGCCACGCCGCAAGGCGGAGCGAATCTACAAAACCGGTCACAGTTCGGATCGGGGTCTGCAACCCGACCCCGTGAAGCTGGAATCGCTAGTAATCGGATATCAGCCATGATCCGGTGAATACGTTCCCGGGCCTTGTACACACCGCCCGTCAAGCCATGGAAGCCGGGAGTGCCTGAAGTCCGTCACCGCGAGGAGCGGCCTAGGGCAAGATCGGTAACTAGGGCTAAGTCGTAACAAGGTAGCCGTACCGGAAGGTGCGGCTGGAACACCTCCTTTCTAGAGCGTTCCCGGCCGTTGTGCCGGGGAGCGCGCCGCCCCCTTGGGGGCTTTTCCGCGCCCCGTGCCTCTTTCTTTTTTTTGTATGTCCTTCGTAATAAAGGTCTCCATGGTATTTAGGTATAAAGGAACGGTCGCGCCGTGGGCGTGATCCGGGACAGTCCCGTAGCTCAGCTGGTTAGAGCGCTACACTGATAATGTAGAGGTCGGCAGTTCGAGTCTGCCCGGGACTACACGGCAAGCGAAGCTTGCATTTAAGAGTTAAAAAGTTAAGAGTTAAGAGTTCTTTCCTTTTTATATGTTCTTTGAGGATACAGTACTGGAAATTCTGGAAGTTGGGTAGTGGTCGGAGGCACTGACTACTGACTACTATGTACTAACTACTAGTATATGGGGGATTAGCTCAGCTGGCTAGAGCGCCTGCCTTGCACGCAGGAGGTCATCGGTTCGACTCCGATATTCTCCACCAGATAGCACCTGGAAGCGGTTTTTTATGACCGTTCCGGAGTGTTGCGCGTCTTGCGCCGATATAATCTATCGGCGGCGATTCGCCACAGGTTCATTGACATATTGGGACGGGGCATATATCTTAGGGTATGTGCCTTGAAGAGAAGAAAACACGAATTTTTTAAGTAAAGAGTACTAAGAGCGAAACGTATACGAAAGTACGGCGACAAGCTGGAAAAGGGCGTATGGGGGATGCCTAGGCTCTCAGAGGCGACGAAGGACGCGATAAGCTGCGAAAAGCCG
>JAIOUW010000010.1 GCA_019931105.1 Flavobacteriaceae bacterium NBU2977
TAAATTGCCAGCTTTTTCATGGCTCCCTGCCCTTGAAAGCAAGCTTTCAGGACACCGCCCTTCAAAAACTGTACATAGCCGCGAGCCGTTGGCATTCATTGAAAAAAGACCGAAATGGCAGACAATAAACTACAATCGTTAACAGAAATATTTAACGAGAAATTTTTTAGAATCCCCGACTTTCAAAGGGGTTACTCTTGGGAAACAAACCAACTTGAAGACTTTTGGGAAGACCTAATCAATCTGAAAGGCGACAAAATCCATTACACAGGGCTTTTGACCGTTGAACCAGTTTCAAAATCAAGCGTTGAGAACATTGAGAAATGGCAAGATGATTTGTGGCTTTTTGAAAGAGAACTTGGAGCTTACTACCTCATTGATGGACAGCAACGACTGACAACCTCTATCATTCTTATCAATGAAATACTTAATCAATTTGCCGATAATGAAGGAATCAACTTTAAAGACAAATCATATTGGGTAAACAAATTCTTGTTCCAAGCATACGGAGACAATTACAAGTCATACATATTTGGCTATGAGCGAGACAACCCGAGCGATGAGTTTTTCAAAACAAAGATTTTACAACAAGAATCTTCTACAGCTGACAAAGTCCCAGAACAAACTTTGTACACTTCAAACTTGAAAACAGCAAAAGACTACTTCAAGAAAAAATTAGAAAAACTCGAAAAACAAGATCTTGAAGAAATATTTAAGAAAGTTACAGCCAAGTTCAAATTCAACTTCTACGAAATAGATGACGAACTTGATGTTTACGTAACTTTTGAGACTATGAACAACAGGGGAAAACCTCTGTCAAATTTGGAGCTACTCAAAAACAGGCTGATTTACCTATCAACACATTTAGATGTTGACAATCAAACAAGAGCTAGATTAAGAAAAGACATTAACGAGACTTGGAAAACCATTTATGAGTATTTGGGCAAGAACAAGGACAATGCAATGGATGATGACGATTTTTTACGTAATCATTGGATAATGTACTTTAAGTACGATAGAAAAGAATCGGCTTCCTATGCTAAGTTCTTGCTCAACAAAAAATTCACCGCTAAAAATGCGATTAAAAATAAAATCGTACTGACTGATATTAAGGATTACATAGATAGTTTATCTAAGTGTGTGAAGTCTTGGTTTTATTTATTCAACCCTCAGTTTTCTGACTACGAAGACGACACAAAAGAATGGATACAAAAACTCAATCGCTTAGGAATGAGTGCGTTTCCACCTCTGTTTATGGCAGCAATGACAAAGTGTACGGAGAGTGAATTTCTACCACTTTTCAAATCAGCAGAACGTTTCATATTTCTCGTCTTCCGCCTTTCTCAAAGACCGTCTAACACAAAAAACAGTCATTTTTACAGACTTGCTAACTCGTATTATTTTGGCAAAGACTCAACAACGATTCAATCTACAATCGGTAATATAGATTGGATGACACAAGGAGAATCAGGCGAAGGTGATGATTATGTTTATCACGGATGGTTTGACCTTGAAAAATTTGACAACTATGTCAAAGACCAATATGATAAGGGAGAAGGCTTTTACACTTGGAATGGTTTGAGATATTTCCTCTTTGAATATGAACTTTACCTACAAAGAAAAGCCAACGGAAATCAAAAAGTAAGTTGGACTGACTTTAATAAGCGAAAGAAGGAAGATACAATTGAACATATCTATCCTCAAACGCCAAAAGACGACTGTTGGACTTCGGTTTATAACCAGCACTCAAAAAAGGAAAGAAAAATTTTGCTTAACACTTTAGGGAATTTGGTTCTTCTTGGGCAATCAAAAAACTCAGAGTTCCAAAACAAGTGCTTTGACTTCAAGAAAAAACACACGAACAAGGATGGTGATGAAGTTGGTTTCTTTAACGGTGCTTATAGCGAAATTGAAGTTTCAAGCTATGACAATTGGACACCAGCAGAAATTGAAAGTCGGGGTAAAAAAATGCTCTCGTTTTTAGAAGAACGATGGAATATTGACTTTGAAGGTTGGGAAATAGAAAAAGAAGATTTATTGAAATTGGACTTCTTGCAAAAGGAAACGATTGAAGAAGAATAAAAAACAACGAAATGCCAACAAGGTGTATAGTGCATAGCACCCTTCGGGATGCTACGACACCATACACAGACCGATGTGTTGCATTCGCCGATGGCGAACTTTAATCTGCGCAGCTTCGCCGGCAATGCATCTTAAAGTAAATGCAACACATCTGAAGGGCTAAACCGAATTGCCATATAACCATCCCAAGGATCCTCGCCACCGACGGGCATCGAGTCCAAACGACAACACATCGCCAGCTAAAAACAATTCGGCCCTGCATATTTTACTCCCAATAGCGTGAAATCGACAAGATACGGCCATTCCATGGCCTTCTTGACGAACTATCGTACGGGACACGGTAACGGGCGAACGGACAAATTCCCGAACGATAGTTGCCCGATTTCACTATATTTCCGTAAAATTCGCAGAACTGCGTTTAGCCCTTCAGTTGGCGTTCATTTTGAAAAATATGGAAAACAGCATAACACCAAAAGATTTAAAAAAAACCGTAAAGGATGTGGGAATATTGCCTTTGGACTTTGAAGGAATGCATCAAATATCCAAAGAGTATTATCAAAAATATGTGGAGCCTCTAGTGGAGAGCACCTTTACTCGACTGATGAACGAACGGTAGTCCTGAAATATTCGTACCACTCCTTCGGGATGTGAGACTCAAAGGATTTCAACATTCTGTCCGTCTCGCACTTGAGTGTATCGTTGTAAACGGACAGTTGTTCCTGTGAAAGAGTGGATTTTAGGGCATTTGTCTTTATAATCAACGAGCAAAGGTTTGCATTTATCGCAATATCGTATTCTGACATAATTGTTAAATTTTAGGACACCAAGATAAGTAAAAAACCAACGGACTTTAAGGTTCAGGAATGTTTGGAAAATATAGGGTCAAACATTTAACTAAAGCCCTTGTCCAATAGATTTGGAAGAAATTAAAAAGTTCTTTGAAAAGATGATTCTGTTAACGGAATGTTAAAAACTAAGTGTATACTTATATTTTAACTCCAAATACATTATTTATTTTGTAATTTTGCGTTGTATAAAAAAAACCCGTTGCGCTAACAACGGGAATAAAATCAACAGGTATCTTCGGCTACCCTTTTTATATTTCTCTCACGAAAGTTGCTAAAATACTACTTACTCTGCTTGTCTCCGAAGATGAGCAGGGTCAAAAGTAGTACCATAAAGCAAAGGACAAGTTCCAATAGCTTACGGAATTAAATTAAACTTCATTGTCCACAGCCAGCGTGGTGCTGTAAAATTGTTACATCATTTACAAGTACGCTACTGGACACTTCCCGTAAGAATCGCAAAAATAAAACTTTCTTTCGCTACCGTCAAGATTTTAAAAGAACTTTTTAACAATAATCGTCTGACTATACAAATACAGAAATAATCGATGAAAAATATAATTTATATCAATTTTGATTATCAACATTTATTGTTAAAATCTATGGTAGTCGAAAAACGAAACGCCAACATTGGCTAAAGACAATAAGGGGCAAGCACCAAGCCCTGAAGTTTGGTGCGCAAAGGAAAGCAACGGGTCAAAGGCGGACAGGTTCGGGAACAGAATTCTCCCACTATCTTTAGCCGAGCCGTTACCTGCAAGCTGAATGAACAACACGCTAAAAAAAATAACACCATTTCTGATTTTATCAATTGCATGCATTATTTATGCGATTGTTATAGTGATAAAAGAAAGGGATTTGAGCTGGGGAATTTTTGCTGTTGTTGGATTAATTGTAATCGGAATTTTACTGTTTGGAATTGACTTTGGACTTAAAAAGTGGCTCAAGAAATACAAAAAAATATTCCTGACTGAATTAGCATTAGTGCTTTTGCTAGTTGTAATTTATGGTTACAAGTTCAATCGGACTAAAACACTTATTATTCCAGCGGAATTTGACAAAAGTTATGTGACAATAATTTACGGAGTTGAAAATTCGAAAGATTTGTCTAAATCAACTTTGACTTGGAATAAAAAAATAGAAATCCCAAAAAGCGGAATTTTATTAACTTCCTCTGACTTTAATGAAAATTTGAGGGAAACAGAAATAAAAATGGACTCTGGAATTTATTTAGGTTCTGACGAAACCGAAAAGGGATTTGTTCGAATGGCGGAATCTGAATTCCAATCCAATGGACAGAATTATAAATTTCGGACTTGGAAATTACAAGATGGATTTTGTTGTATGTACACATCAGATGAAGTTCAAGAATTTAAAGCAGAATTGAAAATCGAATTTGAAAAAATAAAAGCCAGCAGGTAACAATGTATAACCGCAATTACGGCGGATTCGACTACGTCCGAATCCACTCGGAATTGCGAGCGTCAGTGCTTAACCGAAAATAATCGCTAATTTAACCCGTAACTGACGGTTATACGAGACCGTTGTGTGCAATTAAAGAAAAACCTGAATGTCAGATAAATTTTATACTAATAAATTTGGAGTCAAAGTACTAAAAGAAGGCACAAAACCTTTCCAAATATTTACAATTGAAACTATTAATTTAGAATTCCTATTAATTTATATTTTATTCGCAGAATCAAGCAAGGAAGATTTAAATGATAAAAAAGAATTCTTAAAAGTCCTTTATGAAAATAATGGAGATGATGGTCTTATAAAATTCCTTGAATCTGAAAAGAGTGATATGATTTTTTCAGCAAAATCCTATGAGAAATATTTTGAACAAATGGCTTATACTCGAATTACGGATAACATCTTAAGTTATTTTAAAGATATTCTTGTAGAGGTAATAAAATCTAAACCTCAAATACTAAAATCAAAGGAAAAAGAACCACTAGATTATATTTTTTCTTTTAACAATATGGAGGATTTGATTGAAGACATTACAGAAAAGAATATAGAGAAACTTTTTTACGGAAGTATTAATGACATAAAAAAATTCTTTACAGACAGGTTGGGAATCCAGCTATTTGAGAATGAAATCGTGGAAAAAAACTTCGAACAGTTTATTAAACAAAGAAACTTAATTGTACACAATCGCGGAATAATATCTAAAGAATTTGCCAAGGATTTTTCCAATGAGCACGTAACATACAATCCTGGAAATATTCTAGTTTTCAGTTATGAAAATTTATCAAATATTAATGGAGCTATGACCAATCTGATTGTGGATTTAGATTTGAAAATAAGCGAAAAGTTTAAATTAGAAACTGTAAAATTATAACTGCACACAACAATGGCTATAAGTAATTGCTTGTTCTCGGCTACTTCTGAAAATCCTCGCGGATTTTCAGCTTGGTGTGTACTTGCGAAGTTAAGTGCTAACCCACGCAACTACTCATAGGTACTGTGTAAAAAAACAAGCTTTTTCCTTAAAATTTTAGGAAACAAGTTGATCTATCAAGTTGTTATCCTGTGCAGCAATAGCTTCA
>JAIOUW010000011.1 GCA_019931105.1 Flavobacteriaceae bacterium NBU2977
TAAATTGCCAGCTTTTTCATGGCTCCCTGCCCTTGAAAGCAAGCTTTCAGGACACCGCCCTTCAAAAACTGTACATAGCCGCGAGCCGTTGTGTGCAATATGACCAACACGAAGACAAATGACAGAATTTTGGGAAACAGCATTTAATGACAAACAAGAAATGTGGGGAATGAATCCTGCAAAATCTGCTGAATTGACTAAAAACTTCTTCGAAGAAAAATCTGTGAAAAACATTCTAATTCCAGGAATTGGATATGGACGAAATGCCCAACCATTTATTGAAAACGGAATAAATGTAAGCGGAATTGAAATTTCCAAAACAGCTATTGAACTCGCAAAAAAACATTATGGAAATGGAATCACTATTTTTCACGGTTCTGTGACTAAAATGCCTTTTGACGATAAAAAATATGATGGGATTTTTTGTTACGCTCTGATACATTTATTGAACAGTGAGGAAAGGAGAAAACTAATCCAAGACTGCTACAACCAACTGACTGAAAACGGATTTATGGTTTTTACTGGCATAACCAAAGAAGCACCGAATTTTGGAAAGGGAAAACTAATAGAAAAAGACCGTTACGAATTTCACGAAGGAGCAAAAATATTTTATTACGACCAAGAATCTGTAAAAGCTGAATTTAACGACTTTGGACTTTTTGAAATCAGCGAAGTGAATGAAAATCAACCGATGTATTTGATAAAATGTAAAAAGAAATGAAAAAATACTGCACACAACATTGTATAACCGCAATTACGGCGGATTCGACTACCCCTCGACTACGCTCGGGGCAGGCTAGAATCCACTCGGAGTTGCTATCGTCTGTACTAAACCGAAAAACATTAACTTTAAACCCGTAACTGACGGTTATACGAGACCGATGATGTACAATTCACATAAAGGTGAACCCAAGTCGCTACATTGTCGCCAAAGGCTCCAATTCCCGCCCCTTGGGAACTGTACATCATCGCAGGGCCATGCCAGGTTGCATAATCCGTAGGATGAGAGAAACCAGGCCATATATCACCTTTAGGCGCCATCGAGGAAAACTGTACATATCAACAGCTATATGCAACCTGTCCACGTTAAAAACGTATTTGTAAATTTATCCCAACAAGTTGCGTAAATTTAAAATCCGCAACGTGGCTGCGCATAGCCCTGCGTTGTACACAATTATTAGGAATGAAAAACCTTATATTATTATTCTTGATTACTCACTTAGGATTTGGGCAATCTTCAATTACTCAAAAGGATATTGAAATTTGTACTCAATTAACTTTAATTAACGTAAATGAAAAGGATGTCATTTCTTTTGAAAATCATCTAAAAACTATTGCAGACAGAGCCAAAGAGTTCAAAATTGATTATGAATATGATTGGTTAACTTATAAATCTGAAAAAGATGAATATTTGATAGTTAATTTTAGTGATGACTTAAATAGCATTTTAACAATACATGATTATCGAAAAATCTTTATAAAGGCCAATTCTGGTAAATTATTTGACGAAAACATTAGTAATCTATCAAAACTTGATGTAAATATTAAGTTCAACTACACAAAAGAAATGATTCTGCCTTGGAGTACTGTTGCAGAAATGTCAGTTTCTGAATTTCCTTATGCCGAAATGATTGAATACGAAATCAGTTCACAATCAATAAGCAAAATTGATAAAGTCTTAAGAGAATTTTCGGAATTGCTTATAGAATCCAAATATCCTTTTCCACTAGAAACTAGTAGAGGATCCATTGGAGCATATGGCAAGATAACACTGGTTTGGTTCTACGCAAACACAGATAATTTTAATGGATTGGATACGCCAAAAGGTTGGATGAAAAGCAAAGGAAAATTAAAAGAATATAATACTCTTTTAAACGAATTTTTAGCTCTTACTCGTAACACAAAAAGTTTTAAGTTACGTTATCAAGAAGAACTTAGCAACTAGCTAATAAAAGTGTACAACAACGGTAACCGTTGCACAAGCCCCTGACCGACCATGGAACAGTTCGATATAAGCCCTTTTACGGGGCTTTTTTCTTGTCGGCTCAGAAGATGTAGTCCGATATTCGAGGCCCTATCGAAGGACCGAACAGGTATTGAAGGACGCTTTTGAACGTTGTTTCCAAAGCAAGTTTCCCCGCCCCGCTCTTTGCCCGTTTTTGGTCGAATTTCAGGTACTTTTTCAGGTTGTAGGCGATCGCCGATAGGTGCATCACCTTGTTCGCCTGTGCGAGCCCTATGGTATTTATCTTCCTTAGCCCCATGAACTGGGTCAGCGTCCCGAAAACAGGCTCCACGGTGCTCTGCCTTTTGCCCTTCATGTAACGGCCCTGTGGGCTCTCCACCCTTGCAATGTTCCGTTCGTATTCCTCGCGATAATAGGTGACGCTGAACTTCTTCTCCTGGGCGCTCTTGCCAAGACAGCGGCTTCTTATCGGGCAATCGGTACAGACATGCTTTCTTGCCCTATATTCCTTCTTTTTCGTTCCCGTACGATAGTCGTCGAACACCTTGGTGAAAGGTATTGCTTTCCCTTGGGGACATAGATAATGGTCGTGTTCCCCATTATAGGTGAAACCGTCGGGGCCTCCCTTGTAGGTGCCATGGGGCGGTATGAAGCTTTTAAGTCCCCTTTCCTCCAGAAAGGCATAGTTCTCGCCGCTACTGTAGCCGGTATCGGCCACACAGTTCTCCCATAAAAGGCCCTGCTTCCACAGCCTTCTTTGTACCCTCTTTACGATATCGGGCAACTGTTGGTTGTCCTTGCCGTCGGCGTGGTAGGCCCTGATATCCGTGATCACGTGTTGTTCGGTATCCACGCTCAATTGGGAGAGGTAGTTCAGTTTTCTGGCCTTTCCGGGCTTGACGCTGATACGCGCATCGGGGTCCGTAGGGCTGTAATGGGTCTTGTTGCTGGTGTACTTGCCACCCTTGTTCCCTGCGCCCGGTCGCCGGTCACTTCGACAGGCTCAGCACAGGCCTGGCCCTTCGCCCACCTCTTGTTGCGGCCCTTTATCGCCGCTAGCTCCTTTTCGCCAGCGGTAACCTTACGTTGGCCCTTATCGGACCTATCTTCTTTACTCTTGCGGTGGGGAATTTCTCTGTCCACCGAACTAAGGGCCCGTACCTTTCTTAGATGTTCGTCCAGATCCTCCTGCGGCACTTTAAGCTCCAAGGTGTCCATACTCGCATTGGCCTTGACGGGTGCCGAATCTATCGCCTGGGTATGGCCGCTTACCATGCCCGCATCCACGCACATGGCCAGCACCCTTGTGAAGACTTCCTCGAAGACCGAATCCGGGTAGAGCTGCCGGGTACGGCTTATCGTAGAATGCCATGGGAGCTCCTCGTCGATATCGTAACCTATGAAGTAAAGAATATCCAAACGAAGCGAACAGTGGGCGATAAGCTGACGGTCGCTGATCAGGTTCTCCAGATACCCCACCAGACAGAGTTTGAAGAACACCACCGGGTCGATGCTCTTCTGCCCGCTCCCGCCATAATATCCCTTGGTCAGCGGATAGAGGAAATCCAAATCGATGGCGCCCTTCAAACGCCTGTAAAAATTGTCCTTCGGAATCCGTTCGCTCAACTGGAAGCTCGCGAACAGCTTTTCTTGGCAGTCCTTCTTTCCCTGCATGCCTAAAGTTACGATCGATCCCCGGATCGGCAATGATCCACAATCGATTTTTCCCTAACTTGTGCAACAGGCACACCGTGTATAATTAATTGCGGCGGATTTCCTAAACGGAAATCCGTAGCTTTATAAAAAAGTTCGGGCTACGGCGGAAAAGTCCTGCGGACATTTTCCGCAACGTATCATAGCTGGAACGTTAGGCACAATTTAACCAAACCAATAAACATCTAGATTTTGACAAGGAACTTCTTACCATTTTTATTAATCGCATTCACAATATTTTTTAGCTGTAATAAAAATAAATCGGTCATTTCTAAAACAGAAAATGAAGAAACTTATGTTATAAAAAATGTCAATATAATACCGATGACAGAGAACAATGAAGTCATCGAAAATGCTACTGTTGTAATTCACAATAAAAAAATACACTCAATTAATGATACAATTCCAACTGAGGCAAAAACAATCGACGGAACTGGAAAATGGTTAATTCCAGGACTAATTGATATGCACGTGCACACAAATGCTGACCTAAATTTTAGAGAGAATAAGCCAACTCAAAGCGCAACTTTTTTTATGGACACGCAGGATGTTATGACTACTCACGTAGCAAATGGCGTTACTACCATTTTTGACTTGGGTGCTCGCGTGGAACATTTTGGACAAAGAAATGAAATTGCCAAAGGAAAAGTAATTGGACCTCGAATGGCTCTTGCAAGACTAATTAATGGAGGAAATGGACGTGGGAGCGTTCATACTGCATCTGATGCAAGGCAAGCCGTTAGAAGTGCAAAAGAAGAAGGCTATAACTTTATAAAAGTTTATTCAAGTTTAAATATAGAAACATTTAATGCAACTGTCGATGAAGCCAAAAAACAAGGTCTAAATGTAGTTGGACATATTCCAGATGTTTTTAAAGGGCAAACTGAAAAAGTATTCGTACGACACTTTGGCTTGGTTGCCCACGCAGAAGAATTTTCGAAGCAAATTAGGAACCAAGAAAAAACGGAAAAAGATGCGAAGGCATTTGCTCAAATGTCCAAAGACAATGATACTTGGTTAATCCCAAATTTAATAGCCATTGTAAAAATTAGAGACCAAGTTCAATCGCTCGACTCTATTCGTTCAATGAAATCCTTGAAATATGTTCATCCTCTTTTGCGAGACAAATGGCTTAACTCAAATAACTACAACAAACATTCAAGTACAGAATTTATAAACTATTTGGATAGCTTAATTACATTTCATAAACAAATGGTAGTTGCTTTTAAGGATGCTGGAGTTCCTATGGTTGTTGGTACTGACGCTGGAGTTTCTGGAGTTGTTACGGGCTTTGCACTACACGACGAAATGCAGTTATTGTCAGAAGCTGGTCTAACCAATGAAGAAGTACTTGTCTCAGCAACGAGATTGCCAGCAGAATGGTTGGAAATTAATGAACTTGTCGGAACAGTTAAAGAAGGAAAGTTTGCAGATTTAGTATTACTTGATGCCAATCCACTTGAAAACATCGAAAATACAAGAAAGATAAGTGGAGTATTTGTAAATGGAACTTGGCTTGATAAAGAACAAATAGACAAAATGCTTTCTGATTTAGCTGATTGGAATGCCAAAAATATAGACAATTTTAAGTGGAGTAAAAGAAGAGAATATTGATAAAAAACTGTGCCTAACAATGGTAACCGTTGCACAAGCCCCTGACCGACCATGGAACAGTTCGATATAAGCCCTTTTACGGGGCTTTTTTATTGTCGGCTCAGAAGATGTAGTCCGATATTCGAGGCCCTATCGAAGGACCGAACAGGTATTGAAGGACGCTTTTGAACGTTGTTTCCAAAG